>CAVWTT010000003.1:0-94985 GCA_963758075.1 uncultured Actinomycetota bacterium
TGCCCTTCGTCCCGGTGCTGTCGATGTCTTGAAAAAGGGGCTCAATCCGGGCCGAGAGAAAGGCCCATGACCGCCCGAACTCGTCGAGCTGCTCCCGGCCTCGCGGGTTGAGTGAATAGACCTTGCGCGGCGGCCCCTTCTCGGAGGGAACCTTCTCCACATCCACGAAGCCCCGCTGTTCGATCCGCACGAGCAGCGCATAGACGGTGCCCTCGACGAGGTCCGAGAAGCCCTGTTCCCGCAACCGCGCCGTGATCTCGTAGCCGTACGCCGGTTGTACAGCCAGGATCGCCAGGACGATGCCTTCCAGAGTGCCCTTGAGCATCTCCGTCATCTGGTTTCCCACCGGATCCCCTCCACGGCCTAGTCTGTAACGCTGACTAGTAGTAGACGGTAACACTGAGTACGGGTAGATAGCAACAGTGAATACCGAACCTCGCGATCCTCACCCGGGACATCCGAGGCCACGGGCGCACGTGCACGCGACACAGATCGCCCGTGCTCGCCCATCGGCATGTGAGTGAATTGGTCGACTCTCGGCGGTAGCCCAATCTGGGCTACTAGACGCAGGTGATGGCGGGCGTGACGAGGTGCTACATCGCGGCTGCGACATCATGACCGATACGCAGCTGCTCGACATGCGATGACCGGCAGGAGTGGGCTCCGGCGCTCAGGTTCTCGGGTATCGAGTGCTCGTTCTAGGATTCTTGGCCGAAGGGGTACAGCGCCGTGACGCTCGGACCCAGCAGCCCGGTGACGCGGCCCGGCTCGACGGTGACCCTCAGGTTGTCGACTGCGGCGAGTGGACCACCTCTCTTGGTGAGGTGCTCGATCTGCATCATGGATTCGCGCTGCCAGTGTCGGGCGTGACGACCTGGTGCAGCCAGGTCAGGATGGTGTCGAGGGCCTCGGGGTCCAGGCGCTTCCCATCAGCGTTGTAGCCGTTGCCTGGGGTCGCGATCACCTCACCTGCAGTTCGGGTCTCCTCCTTCAGGACATGGTTGGCGGTAGGAGGGAAGGCGAAGGTGACGTTCGGCATTCCGGCTGCGGCCGCCTGCAGCGGATCACCGTCGGCCTGGACGTCGACTTGCAGGTCGTGGCCACCGATCAGCACGAGTGTCGGGATCCTGACCTCGGGCAGGTTGCGGGTGGCGTCCTCGGCCCACAGCTCCCGGGCAAGAGGAAGGTTGGCGGGGGTCTCGAAGCTGGCGAGCACCAGCCTCACGTCCTCGGGTAGCTGCGGGTCGGGGTCCATGGGCTGGCCCGACTCGTAGCGTTCGGTTGCGGCGCGCACGGCGTCCATGAGTTCGGCGCCATCGCCCACCCGGGTTGCTTGCAGGGCCAGTTGGGTGAGGAGGAGATCCCTGATCGGTCGCCCAGGCGGGGCCGCGAGAACGATGCCGGCAAAGGGGACGTCCTGAGTGCCGGTGGCGTAGTGGAGCACGTGGAGGGCGCCCTCGCTGTTGCCCAGGCCGACGATCCGGGCGGCATCGACGTACTCCTGGCCCGCGAGTACGGCGACTGCGGCGACCAGCTCGTCGAGGTGGGAGGCCATGCTGAGGTGGCCGATCATTCTCGGAACGTTCTCGGCGGCGTATGGGCCGGAGGCGCGCTTGTCGTAGCGGAGCGATGCGATTCCCGCCTCCGCCAGCGCATCGGCGAGCAGGCGAGCACTGCCGTTGGTGCCGGGCAGCAGTGGGGAGCACCAGTCCCGGTCGGTCGGGCCGCTACCGGCGACGAGCACCACAGCTGGGTACGGACCCTCGCCGTCGGGCCGGGTGAGGGTGCCGCGCATGGTGATCTGCTCGAGCTGCCAGGCCACCTCGGCCGAGGTCGTCACTGCTGGGCCTCGCCGTAGAGCGTGGTGCGTTCCTCGTCGGTGAGCTCGTCGTCCTTGACGGGGCGCATCGTGGCCCAGTGGCGACCGACCGGGCAGCGCCCCCACCGGGTCAGCGGGCCTAGCCGCACCTTGGTCAGCGAACCGCCCATGACCCAGGAGGTGAGGAACAGGTGTCCCTTGCTGCACCGCACCGGGCTGCGACCGGGGATTGAGTAGCCGGCACGACGCGCCCAGAGGTTCAGCCCGACAGTGACGATCGCGACGACCAGCAGGATCGCAACAACGATCCGTAAGGTTCTCATGAACAGGAATGTTATCAGAATCGAGAGAAATAGCGTAGGATGAGCCGGTGAGCAGCGCGGACCTCCTTCTGCACCCGGTGCGGCTGCGCATCGTCAAGACGTTCCTCGGTGACCGGTCGCTGACGACCGCCGAGATCGCCGCCGAACTCGCCGACGTGCCGACTGGCAGCCTTTACCGCCACATCGCCACCCTCACCAGGGCCGGTGTCTTGCAGGTGGTCAGCGAGCGGCGGGTACGGGGCACGGTCGAGAAGACGTACACGCTGCGTATGTTGGCCGCGCACATGCAGCCCGACGAGGTCGAGGCCATGTCGATCGAAGACCACGCCGAGGCGTTCATGGCCTACGTCGCCGGGCTGCTGAGCGACTTCGACCGCTACCTCACCCACGATCCGGCGCCAGGTCGGGATGGCGCCGATTATCGCGTGAACGCGATGTGGCTGACCGATGCCGAGTACGCCGACTTCATGCGTGACCTCAAAGGGGTGCTTCTTGCCCGGCTCGCCAACAAGGCCACCAAGGAGCGCCGCCGGCGGATGTTCTACCACGTGCTGCTGCCGGCGCCGGAGGAGGCGCGCGACCCGCCGTAGACCCCAGCGTCGCAATTGCTGCGCGCTCAATGTGTGGGCGGCTCAGGCGATTGTCACTCCGCTCATCTGAGCTCGGGGAGCTGCCGTGGCGCTGACTCCGCTCACCCGCGTCCAGCAGGGCGCCGCGGCGACCCAGAAGGCCGAGCAGGTCGCCCGGACACTGTTCGACGCCGCCCTCGCCAGAGGGCTATCGCCGTGACCCAGCGTCCGCAGATAGTCCGCGAGATGTCCGGCCGAGACCGATGATCACCGACGACGTCCACCGGTCTGGAGAGCGCGTTTGCCGAGGTCAGACCTGGTTCTCCGGCTTCAACCGGCGATAATCAACAACCACCGACTGCCCCGGTGATCGTTCCGCATCAACGCCCAGCGTTATCAGCGCCGCGCGTCATCTCGCCCAACGCCTTCGCATGACCGTTGGACCTCGGCACCAGGAACTGCTCGGCCGGCCCGCACTCCTCGGTGCTGACGTGACGCTACAGCCGCAGTGCCCGGCCAAGGCGACGGCGGTCCGTGCTCCGGCTCAGCCGCAACGGTCATGCCGGGTCGGGGTGGGCGAGGTCGCCAACGGCCGCCAGGGACCCGGCGTCCAGCGTCGCGGCGGCCTGATGCCCATTGGTCGCCTGTTCCGGTTCCGCCGTGGCGGCGGGTGTCTTCGCCGCCGCTGCGGCGGCTTCGAAGAAGCGCAGCAGCTCCACCGGGAAAGGCATCACCAGCGTGCTGTTCTTCTCGGCGGCGACATCGACAACGGTCTGCAGAAGGCGCAGCTGCAGTGCCCCCGGGGTGTCCGCCATGGCGTTGGCGGCCATGGCCAGCTTGGTGGACGCCTGGTACTCCCCGTCGGCTGCGATGACCCTGGCCCGCCGTTCCCGCTCGGCCTCGGCCTGCCTCGACATGGATCGCTTCATCCCGTCAGGAAGGGCAACGTCCTTGACCTCGACGCGTTCGATGTGCAGCCCCCAGGGCCCTTCGGTGGGGGCGTCGATGACGGCCTGCAACTCGGCGTTGATCTGGTCACGGTCGGAGAGCAGCGTGTCCAGGTCGGCACGCCCGATCACCGATCGCAACGAGGTCTGGGCGACCTGGGAGACGGCCATGTGGTACTGCTGCACGTTGATCACCGCCTTGACCGGGTCGACCACCCGGTAGTACACGACAGCGTCGACCGTCAGAGTGACATTGTCCCTGGTGATGGCCCCCTGCGGCGGGATGCCCATCACCACGGTCTGCATGGAAACCTTCCGCATGTGGTCGGCGAACGGGATCATCAGGCGCAGCCCGGGTTGGCGGATCGCGGGCAGAAGGCGGCCGAAGCGAAGCACGACCCCGCGTTCATACTGCTGCACGAGCCGGACGCTCGAGCCCAACAGAACCAGGCCGAAGATGAGAACGATGATTATGGTGACAAGCGCAGTGGTCATGACGCGTCCCAGCCCCGCGATGCGGGACGTTCGATCCCGGGAACGACGAGGGCTCGGTTGCCCGGATGCGAAGTATCCCCGAGACCGTCCACTCTACGTCGCGTTTCCGGTTGTCGACCTTCGTTGTCCGGGCCCCGACCGCTCGGGTTCCCACCACCGAGCGGTCGGGAGGCGCCACGCCGCGGATTATGCTGATTGACGCACGATCGGAAGCCGGGTGGTGGTGATGCAGAGAAACCTCCGCGCGTCGAATGCCGAGCGCGAGGCAGTGGTGGAGAGGCTCGAACGCGCGGTCGCCGAGGGGCGGATCACGATGGCGGAGTTCGAGGAGCGTGTGACGGCCGCCTACGCCGCGCTCACCCAAAGCGACCTGGAGCCGCTGGTCGCTGATCTACCCCGCAGCCTCTGGTAGCCCGACAGCGCCGCGGCTACTTGGTCTGGACCGTGTAGTGGATCGTCTGCGCGACGATCTTCCCGTTCTCGACGAGGTAGGAGTCGACCCCGTCCCGGACCCGGACGTGGGCGTCCTCGTAGGTCCACTCCAGCAGGGCGATCCGTTCCTCGGCAGCAACGTGGGTGTAGTCGAATTCTCGATGCTCGGGCAGTTCCTCGGCGAGCATCCGCGCAAGTTGCCCTACGCCCTCGTGACCGCGGAAGACGCCGCGGTTGATCAGGATGACAATGTCCTCGGCGACGTTTCGCCTCAGATCCTCGTCGAGGATGCGTTCGAAGGGCTGACCCACCCAGTTGTTGGCGATCGTGAGGTGATCATCGAGCACCTCCCGCGTCGTTCGACCGCTGAGCTCGTCCACGAGCAGGCTCCTCTCCAGCCGACACCACCATCGTGCCGAGCTGGGCCCGGCGGATCAACCGCGAGCGACGTCACCCAGGCAGCCGCAGTCCAGCAGGGCCGGTGGCCCGGGCCTCGAGGGTGACAGCGCCGACCAGGTACTTCCGGCCCACCGGGGCCTTGACAATGCCGTGCCCAGCGTCGAGCATCAGCCGATGTGAAGCAGTCGCTGTACGACGCCGTCGGCGGGCACGACGCGGTCACCGCGCTGGCGCTGGCCTGGCATCGACGCTGCCTGGCCGACCCGCTGGCCAGCCATCCGTTCAGCCACCCCGACCTGCATCCACAGCACATCGAGCGGCTGGCCGCCTACTGGGCCGAGGCCTGGGGCGGCCCGGCGGCGTACACCGCGACCATGGGCGATGAGAGCCGGGTGCAGCGCATGCATGCCGGCAACGGCGACCATCCCGACCTCGACCAGCGCTGCATGGAACTGTTCGGCCTCGCACTTGCCGACGCAGGCATCCCGGTCGACCTGCGGACCTCGCTGCAGCACTACTTCGCCGACGCGGTGGAGCGGATGGCGCACCACCCGCAGTCCGCCGCCGAGGTGCCCGCGGGACTGCCGCTGCCGCACTGGCCGCAGGACGCCTGACGGCCGGCTCAGCTGTCGCGGCCCAGCTGTGACCGGAGCCGGTCGATGTGTTCGGAGGCCTGGGCCTTGTTCAGATCGGCCGGCAACTCTTCACCGGCCTGCCGTGCCAGCGTGTCCAGATAGCTGCGCTGGGACTCGGTCATCGGATCGTCCCCGCTGACCCAGTCCTCGGGATCCTTCTGCAGCGCCGGATCCGGAGAGCCGTTGGCTCCCAGCGTCTCCTGGCCGGTCTGCGTCCGTGTCTGGTCCTGGGCGGCGTTCTGCTCGGTGTGCTCGGGTTCGGCTGGTCATGGCCCGGACGGTACCCGGCGACGCCGACAGTTCACGCGGCCGGATTTGCGTCCTCGGGCGGCGTCAGCCGAACTGCTCGGCCAGCCGGGGTGCAGACCACCCGGCAGCCCTGCCAGCCCAGTTCGGTGTCGGCCGTGGGCCGGTGGGAGCCGGTGAACCAGCTGCCGTAGCTGCACAGGTCGGCAAGATGATCGGCCAGTGGGCCGGCACTGCCGCGGCGATCCCGTCGGCGTCCAGATCCGCGGGAGCGGTACGCATCCGCCGGAGCCTACGCCGCCGACCCGCCGGCGCCTGCATTCACCGCTGCGAGCCGTTTGACCGCGCCCCGCGCGGGGCATCAACAGCAGGACGAACCAGGCAACCGCCCGACGGGAGGGGTGAGCATGAGCAGTGAGAGCCGCACCACCACCGATCACGACGAGATCCGTCGATGGGTGGAGGAGCACGGCGGCGTCCCGGCCGGCGTGTCCGACACCGAGTCGAAGGGCGATCCCGGCGTGCTGCGGATCGACTTTCCCGGCGGCGCCGGCGAGAGCGAACTTCACCACATCGGCTGGGACGAATGGTTCGACAAGTTCGAGGAGAGCAGGCTCGCCTTCCTCTATCAGGAGCACAAGGCCGACGGCAGCGACAGCACGTTCTTCAAGCTGGTCGGTCGCTGAGAGCTCCATGACCAGCAGGTCAGATCCGGCGGGGGCCACGGCCCGGCGCCGCAACCGCTGTCGAACCAGGCGCAGCGATGTCAATCGATTCCTGATCGGCAGGACCTCGGCAGCGAGTCGAGCCTGCAGCTGATCAGCATCCAAAGGTAGGAGGAGAATCCCGATGGGCAGTGCAGCCGAAGACCGCCAGAAGGCGGCGCAGCTTCCCGAAGGCGACGTCATCCGGTTCCTGTTGAACCAGCATGCGCAGGTCCATGACCTCTTCGACGAGGTGCAGTCCTCACGCGGAGAGCAGCGGCAGCAGGCGTTCGAGGAGCTACGGGCGAAGCTGGCGATGCACGAGACCGCCGAGGAGATGGTGCTCCGGCCGGTCACCGAGAAGATCGCCGCCGACGGCGTTGCCGATGCGCGCAATGCCGAGGAGCAGGAGGCCAACGAGGTCCTGAAGAAGCTCGAGGGCCTCGACCTGGACAGCCCCGACTTCGACCGCCAGTTCGCCGAGTTCAAGCAGTCCGTCGACGACCACGCCGAGAGCGAGGAGAACGAGGAGTTCCCGGCCGTACTGGAGTCCTGCGATCTGGACCAGCGCCGCTCCATGGGGCGCCGGATGGAGGCTGTGGAGAAGGTCGCGCCGACCCGTCCCCATCCCAGTACGGCCGGCTCACCGGCGAAGCAGTGGACGGTCGGTCCGTTCGCCTCGCTGATCGACCGGGCCAAGGACGCGATCTCGAAGGTGCGGGACTGAATGGGCACCGGGAGGGGGCGGCTGCTCGGCGCGGTCGCCCTGTCCGCAGCGGCGGTGCTGGCAGCGGGCTGTGGCGGCGGCGGAGCCGGGAACACGAAGGGCTCCGGCAGCAGCACCGGCAAGGGTCCGGCGTTCAGCACGAAGGTTTCGGGCACCATGAAGGCCTGGGGCTTCGACAACACCGACGAGGTCGGCAGTTCGCGGCTGGACTACGCCAACAAGCAGCTCAGCGGAGTCAAGGTCACGTTGGACAAGACACCGTTCGACGCCCAGAAGTTCTCCGCGAAGGTGGCCGGCGGATCGGTCCCCGACGTCGTCCAGATGGATGCCAGCCTGGTCGCGACGTACGCCGCCCGCAACCTGATCGTGCCGTTGGACCAGTGCTACGCGGCGCACAAGGTGGTCCCGGAACAGAAGTTCTATCCATCGGTGACCAATGACATCACCTATCAGAACAAGATCTGGGCGGTGCCGCAGTTCTACCAGCCGCCGGCCATCATCTTGAACAAGCGGGTGATGAAGCAGGCCGGTGTCACCGCCGACCAGATCAACACCTCCAAGCCGGACCAGCTGATCGCGGCGGCGAAGAAGATGTACAAGGCCAGCGGTGGCAATCCCACCCGGCTCGGGTTCGACCCGGTCGCCACCGGTCAGCCGGCCCTGTGGATCCTCGGCTACGGCGGCCAGTTGATCGACAACTCCGGCAGGCCGACGATGAACGATCCGCGTAACGTCAAGGGCCTGCAGGTGCTCAAACGGATCACCGACGCCCAGGGCGGCTTCGCCAAGGTGAAGAGCTTCAGCGACTCCTTCGACGTCTTCGGCGACAACAACCAGTTCGTCAAGGACCAGGTCGGTGCGCAGGTCAACGCCCAGTGGTATGTCAACGTGTTGACGCCCTACGTCAAGAAGGTCGACATCGGTGCGGTGCCGTTCTACGGCCAGGACGGCAAGCCGTTCACCGAGGCCAGCGGCACGGCGTTCGTGATCCCGAGCAGTGCCAAGAACAAGGATGCTGCGTGCGCCTGGGCGCTCGACCTGGTCAGCCTGCCGGCCTGGGAGGCCGCCGGTGCCGCCCGACAGCAGACGGTGGAGAAGACCCCCGGCGCGATCAACACCGGGCTGTTCACCGGCTCGCCGGAGGCCGACAAGGTCATCCGGCAGAAGTATGTGAAGAAGAGTGGCAATGCCGGGTTCGACCAGACGATCGACACCTACTACTCGATCGTGGCCTCCGGCAAGTCCATCGGCGCCTCACCGGCGGGCGAGGAGATCAAGTCCCAGCTGACCACCGTGGTGACCGATGTCCTGCTGGGCCGCAAACAGCCGATGGCTGCCTTGACCCAGGCACAGGACGCCGCGATGCGGGCCTACAACAAGGCGACCCGGTGAGGCAGATCGGCACCGACCGGGTTCGCTAGCAGCGACACGACAAGGGCGGTCCCTCCGAAGTTGCGGAGGTACCGCCCTTGTCGTTGTTCGGTCCGCGGTGCTCTGCTGACGGGTGCTGCACCGGGCCTGACCGCGGTCAGTCAGCCCTTGCGGCCCTGGGTGGCGACGCCCTCGATGAAGTACCGCTGGCCGAAGGCGAACAGCACCAGCATCGGCAGGGTGACGATGAGGCTGGCCACCATGACGTACTGGTAGTCGCCGTGGCCGCCGTTGGTGGGGCTGAACATGGTCATGGCGTACGAGATGCCCAACGGCACGGTGAAGTGGTTCACGCTGCCGCCGTTGAGGTAGATGAGCGCGGCCTGCAGGTTGTTCCAGCTGGCCTGGAACTCGAAGAGCAGGATGATCACGAAGGACGGGATGGACAGCGGCATGGCGATCCGGGTGAACATCTGCCAGTAGCTGGCGCCGTCGACCCGGGCGGCTTCGAACGTGTCGCGGGGCAGACCGAGATAGAACTGCCGCTGCAGAAAGATGTAGAAGGCCGACCCGAACAGGTTCATCCCGAACAGCGGGATCCAGGTGCCGACGAGCCCCAGGTCCTTCCAGATCAGGTACTGCGGCACCAACGTCACCGCGCCCGGCAGCATCATCGTGGCCAACACCAGACCGAACAGCACCGACCTCCCGGGGAACCGGAAGTAGGCGAATCCGAACGCCACCATCGAACTGCTGATCGCCACCAGGCCGGCGGCGAGCAGCGCGATGACCACGCTGTTCAGCACCCAGTGTGCCAGCGGCAGCTTGTCCCACACGGTGGCGAAGTTCTGCGGCGTGAACGTCTTCGGCCAGAGCCGGTTGTCGAACACTTCGCCGCGCGGCTTGAAGCTCGCCGCGAGCAGCCACGCGAAGGGGTAGAGGAACAGACAGCCGAACCCGATCAGGACGATCGTCAGCACGATCCGGGTGAGCCGCCGCCGGACGACGTGGCCGCGGTCGGAGGGCCCGCCGGCCGACGACTCGTCCACGCTCGCGCGGACCGGGGCCGCGGACCGTGCCACGACCTGCTGCTGACTGACCGATGCCATCAGTCCCCGCTCTCGTAGTAGACCAGTCGGTTGCTCATCCGCACCTGGACCAGGGTGATGATCAGGATGATCAGGAAGAGCAGCCAGGCCATTGCCGCCGCGAAGCCGAAGTTGAACTGACGGAAGGCCTGCTGGAAGAGGTAGATGCCGTAGAACAGTGAGGCGTCGGTCGAGGCGTTGGTGTTGTCGCGCCAGAACAGCAGGTAGGCCTGGTCGAACACCTGCAGGGCGGCGATGGTCAGCACGATGACGCTGAAGAAGATGGCCGGCGAGATCATCGGGATGGTGATCCGGAAGAACCGCTGGACCGAGCCGGCGCCGTCCAGTGCGGCCGCCTCGTACAACTCGCGGTCGACGTTCTTGAGCGCGGCCAGGAAGATCACCATGGTCCCGCTGACCCCCCACAGCGTCATCAACACGATCGACGGCTTGACCCAGTTCGGATCCACCAGCCACTGAGGTCCCGGGATGCCGAAGAAGCCCAGCAGCTTGTTGATGGCCCCGGTGTTGCCGTTGAGCAGCAGCAGGAAGATGGACGCGGTCGCCACCGGCGGGGTCATCTTGGGCAGGTAGAACAGCGTCCGGAAGAAGCCGGCACCGCGGTTCAGCCAGGCCAGCAACAACGCCAGCAGCAGCGCGAAGACGATCTCCAACGGCACCGCCAGAACCGCGTAGAACAACGTATTGCCCAGCGACTTGGCGACCTCGGGATCCCTGACGAGCTCCGCGTAGTTGTCGAATCCGGCCGGGAAGAACGAGTTCGTGGCCAGGTCGTAGTCACTGAAGGACACCACCAGGCTGTAGATCATCGCGCCGAGGGTGAAGACGCAGAAGCCGATGATCCAGGGCGAGATGAACAGGTAGCCCGCCAGCGCCTCGCGGCGCCGCATCGTGGCCCACCGGGCGCTCATCGGTGCCGTTCCGTCGGCCGGCGGACACCACCTCGGCGCTGCGGATCGAGTCGTCGCACGGACCGCCGACGGACCGCCACGGAAGCGTTCTCCCGGCTGCACTGCCAGGCGATTGCCGACATCTCCGTTCTCCTCTCGACGGTGCCTACCCGGCCGGGCGATCGCTGGATACCCGGGAAGTCAGCAGGGTAATCAACGGCCCAGCTTCCCACGCCGGCCGCGTACCGCCGGCGCCGGCTGGGTAGCGGTGGTGGGTGTCGACGATCGACGGTGGACCCGGGAGGGCAGGACGCGCTCGGCAGGGCCGGTTCTCGGCCGACGCCAGCATCGGCGTCGGCCGGGTCGGCCCTGTCCGGTACTGGTGGCGGATGCATCCACGGATCGGGCTGGCGGTGCGGACCGGCATCGCCGCCGGGCTGGCCTGGCTGGTGGCCGAGGCGCTGCCCGAGCAGGCCGCCGGCCGCTACGCCTACTTCGCTCCGCTGGGCGCGGTGATCGTCACCTCCACCACTGTCCTCGGCACCGCCAGGGAGTTGGGCCGGTCGGTGCTCGCACTGGCGATCGGGGCGGCCCTCGGGCTGGCTGCGGTCTCGGTGCTGACACCGAACGTCTTCAGCGTGGCCGTGGTGGTGGCCGTCGGTGTCCTGATCGCCGGCTGGCGACGGCTCTCCTCGGCATCGACCTGGGTGCCGACGGTCGCCCTGTTCACCATGATCCTGGGCCGCAACCAACCGGTCACCTACGTCTCGGCCTATACCGGGCTGACGGCGCTGGGAGCAGCGGTCGGCGCCGGGGTGGTGGTGCTGGTCCCGCAACTGATGCTCACCCCGATGGAGGACGCGGTCCATCGGGCGCGGCTGACGATCACCGGTCAGCTGCGACGACTTCGCGACGATCTGTGCTCGCTGGAGGTCATCGGCGTCATCGGCGAGGACGAACTGGAGACCGCCCGGATGCGGCTCCGGGACAACCTCCGGACCGGGCACGAAGGGGCCCGGTTGAACGCCTTCAGCCGTCGCTACCGCGTCGGGGATCGCCGCCGGCGGGCCGAGGCGGTCGAACGGTGCACCGCCCGGATGATCGATCTGGTGAGTGCGATCAAGGATCTGCAGGCCGATGATCGGCTGCCGCGGCGGGGCGAGATCAACGCCGCACTCGCCGAGGCCCTGGATCTCATCCTGTCCGCGCTGCGCGACGGTCACTGTGAGCCGCTTGGCGACCGGTTCGACCGGGCCCTGTCCGCGCTCGACCCGTTCGTCCAGGAACTCGCCCCCAGCGACCCGGGCCGCCACGTCATCGGCCGAACCGTGGACACCGTCCGGCGGCTGGGGCGGGCCGCCGAGGAGGCTGTCGATCTCAGTCTGCGCACGGACGGCGGACCGGATCCGAAGGGCGGCCGGGACCGTTCCTGATCGGCGCGCTGACGGCCCCCGGCGAGGGGTGCGGTCGGGCGGGTGCCGGTCCCCAGGGTTGCAATCCGGGGTGGTTTGGTGCTTTGGTGGTTCGTGCAGTGGTTGAACAGCCTGCCACCTTCGTTCTCGCCGTGAGGATCAGAGAACAATGGAAGCAACTGCAGTGTCCGTATCCGCCGATGCCCGGGTGTCGTCCCGTACCGCCTCAACTCCGTCCACACCGACCAGCCGCATCGAACCCACGGTGGGCCGCCGGACCGAATCGGAGGCGGAGCGACGTAACCGCCGCACGGCCGAGCTCCTCGGTCACAGCAAGGACGAGACGCTGTCCGAGGCTGAGCGGCAGCATTACATCGACCTCGCCGTCCAGTTGAACCTGCCGATCGCCGATTCGTTGGCTCGTCGGTACCGGTCCCGCGGTGAGGACCTCGATGACCTGATCCAGGTCGCGCGGCTGGGACTGGTGCAGGCCGCGTCGCGGTTCAGCCCGGAGAGTGGCGAGTTCCTGTCCTTCGCGGTGCCGACGATCACCGGTGAGATCAAGCGGCATTTCCGGGATCATTGCTGGACCGTCCGGCCGCCCCGCCGGATCCAGGAGTTGCACAGCGAGGTGACGGCGGCCTGGTCCCAACTGGCCCAGGAACGGGCGCACACGCCGACCTCGGCCGAGATCGCGGACTGGCTCGGCATGAACCGCGAGGACGTCCTCGAGGCGATGGCGAACAGCACGTTCAACTCTGCCTCCCTGGATGCGACCGATGGCACGTCCAACGCCGCCAAGGACCGGCTCGGCACGCCCGATCCCGGCTTCGACGGGGTGGAGGACGAGCTGGAGCGCACCCAACTCATGCAGGAGGTGCAGTCGGCCTGCGCCCAGTTGTCGGAGGAGGATCGGCGGATCCTGCAGATGCGGTTCGGCGAGAACTGCACGCAATCGGTGATCGCCGCCGAACTGGGTATCTCGCAGATGTCGGTGTCACGGCGACTGACGAAGATCACCAAGATCCTGCGTCAGGAACTCAAGGCCAGGCACGGGGAGTCCGGATCCGACGGTGTGACCGTCCAGTCCGGGACGACTTCCTCCAGGCCGCGTCCTGTGCGTCGCTGAGGGCCCGACGGTCGAGGGTCTCGACCCGGACAGGAGGACACCATGCCCAAGACGACCAAGAGCGGCTCGGCGAAGAAGAGTGAGCTGCCCAGCACCATTGCGAAGTCCGACGAGCATGCCCAGCGCACCTTCGCCAAGGCGCATGACGCCGCCGCCGAGGAGTACGGCGAGGGACGGCGTGCTCACCAGACCGCGTATTCGGCGCTGAAGCACAGCTACGAGAAGGTCGGCGACCACTGGGAGCCGAAGGACGAGAAGGGCCCGTCGGACGAGCACGCCGCCGAAGGCCGCGGCAGCAAGAAGCCGACTGCCGGCGGGGTGAATGCGAACGCGTCCAAGAGTCACCTGATGGACACGGCTCGGCGGCTGGATATCCGCGGCCGGTCCAAGATGACCAAGGACGAGCTGGTGAAGGCGATAGAACGGGCCAACGAACGCTCCAGGCGCTCCTGACCAGCGGCTGACGCCGGCATCAGTGACGGGGCCGGGCCCCCACCTGCGGGGGTCCGGCCCCTTCGCGTCTGCTGATGGTCGCGTCTGCTGATGCCGCCTCGCAGGGCTCGGCCCGGCGACGTGGCCGCCACCGCCCACCCGGTCAGGCCGACGACGGACCCCCCGGCCCGAGGGTCAGGGGGTCCGTCGTCGGCTGGAGTCAGCCGGTCCCAGCGTCAGTACCTCAGTGCACCTCGCCGCGCCAGCCGCCGGTCTCGGCACCGCGGGCCTCGATGAACTCCTTGAACCGTTCCAGATCCTTCGTCAACCGCCGGTCCGGGGCGTTGATCACGTCACCGGCCTTCTCGACGATGCCGTCGGTGTCGTAGCTGAGCTCGACGTTGACCCGGGTGCTGCCGGGGGCCAGCTTCTCGAACGTCACCCGGCCGGCGTTGTCGGTGTCCCCGGCGGCACGCCAGGAGACGACCTGGTCGGGCGTCTGCTCGGTGATCGCGGCGTCGTACTCGCGCGAGACGCCGCCGACACTGACCTTCCAGTGCAGGTTCCGGTCGTCGAGCTGGCGGACCTCGTCCACACCTGCCATGAATTCGGGGAAGGTCTCGAACTGGGTCCACTGGTTGTAGGCCACGTCGATCGGGACGTTCACGTCGACGCTTTCCTGAGCGGTGCTCATGGTCGTGGTCTCCTTCTGCGATCTCGGTCCGGATGGATCGCGACCCGTGCGGGGCGGTTCCGGGCTGGGGCTCAGCCATGGGGTACCCACCGATCTCTGCCCCATGCGAGGCCACGGCCGGTCGGGACCGTCCCCGACACGCACGTTTTCCGGATCGGCGGGTTTGCAGTCCGTGCACCCGGGGTCCCAGGCTGAGCGCTGCGACCTGAGCGGCATCGTGGTCAACGCCCTCGACGAGTTCCTCGCCGACCACTGGATCCGCACCCGGGACTGACCGCCGCCCGTTCCCGACGACGACCGCCACGCCTCACCGGCCGAGGCCGAGCTCGGCGATCTCCCGGGCCATCTCCAGGTCCTCCCGGGCCGCCACCACGACCGTCCGCACAGCCGCGCCCGGACCGCTGATCTCCTGGTCGGCGCGGGCATCGGCGTTATCGACGGCGTCGAGGCTCACGCCCAGCCAGTCCAGGCGCTCGGCGGTCCGCCGCCGGATGATCTCGGAACGTTCACCGACACCGCCGGTGAACACCAGGACGTCGAGGCCGCCCAGCGCGGCCACCATCGAACCGATCCCCGTCACCAGCCGGTGCAGGTAGACCTCCAGCGCGACCTGGGCCCGGCGCCGGCCGCGATCGGCAGCCTCCACCACCTCGCGGAGATCGGCGGTGCCGGCCAGCGCCAGCAACCCGGACTCCTTCTCCAACACGGTCGTCATCTGCTCGGCGGTGAGCTGCTCGTGCTGCTCCAGCCACAGCACCAGGCCCGGATCCACCGTGCCGGACCGGGTCGCCATCACCAGGCCCTCCAGCGGCGTGAAGCCCATGGTGGTGTCCACGGACCGGCCGTCCCGGACAGCACACAGGGATGCCCCGGCACCGAGATGACAGGTCAGCACCCGGGAATGCTGACGCGGTGTAGCGGTGAGTTCGCAGGCCCGACGGCTGCTGTAGGCATGCGACAGGCCGTGGAAGCCGTACCTGCGGACCCCGCGCCGACGCCAGGCGTCCGGGACCGCGTACAGGGCCGCCCCGTCGGGCAGTGTGGCGTGGAAGGCGGTGTCGAAGCAGGCCACCGCGGGCACGTCGGGCAGACGTTGCGACACCGCTCGGAGCCCGGCCAGCGACTTCGGCTGGTGCAGCGGTGCCAGGTCGGTCAGTTCCGCGAGGCGGTGCTCCACCTGCGGGTCGATGAGCACCGCGGAGGAGAACTCGGTGCCGCCGTGCACCACTCGATGACCGACCACATCGGGTCGGGGCCAGCCGCTGATGGCCTCGTCCACGGTGTCGGCGTCCAACCCGGTCGACGGCACCGACAGATCCGCCGACCGGCTCAGGCTCAGGTCGTCCTCGAGCAGCCGCAGTTTCAGGCTCGACGACCCGGCGTTGACCGTCAGCACCCGCATGTCAGCCCTCCGGGTCGGTCGACTGACCCGACGGCCACGTCCAGCCGGTGATGTCGGGATCATCCTCACCGTGCTCGCGGGTGTAGGTCCGGGCCGCCAGCCGCGCATCGGCCATCTGCTGGCGCAGCAGCGCAGCCCGGCTGCCCAGCCCGGGCACCCGGTCGATCACGTCCATCACCAGGTGGAAGCGGTCGAGGTCATTGAGCATCACCATGTCGAACGGCGTCGTGGTGGTGCCCTCCTCCTTGTAGCCGCGGACGTGGATGTTGGCATGGTTGGTCCGCCGGTAGGTGAGCCGGTGGATCAGGGTGGGATAGCCGTGGTAGGCGAAGATGACCGGCTTGTCCGGGGTGAACAGGGCGTCGAACTCCCGGCCGTTGAGGCCGTGCGGGTGTTCCTCGGCCGGCTGCAACCGCATCAGGTCCACGACGTTGACCACCCGGACCTTCAGTTCCGGCAGGTGCCGGCGGAGCAGGTCGGCGGCGGCCAGCACCTCCATCGTCGGTACGTCCCCGGCGCAGCCGAGCACGACGTCGGGTTCGCCGCTGGTCGTCCCGGCCCAGTCCCAGATGCCCAGCCCGCGGGTGCAGTGGGCGATCGCCTGATCCATCGGCAGGTACGTCAGTTCCGGCTGCTTGCCGGCAACGATCACGTTGATGTAGTCCCGGCTGCGCAGGCAGTGATCGGCCACCGACAGCAGCGTGTTGGCGTCCGGCGGCAGATAGACCCGGACGATCTCGGCCTTCTTGTTCACGACGTGATCGATGAAGCCGGGATCCTGGTGGGAGAAGCCGTTGTGGTCCTGGCGCCAAACGTGGCTGGACAGCAGGTAGTTCAGCGAGGCGATCGGTCGCCGCCACGGGATCTCGGCCGTCGTCTTCAGCCATTTCGCGTGCTGGTTCACCATCGAGTCGACGATGTGGATGAACGCCTCGTAGCAGTTGAAGAGTCCGTGCCGCCCGGTCAACAGGTAGCCCTCCAACCAGCCCTGGCAGAGATGTTCGGACAGCACCTCCATCACCGTGCCGTCGGGGGAGAGGTGGTCGTCGCCGGGGATGATCTCGGCCTCCCAGGTCCGGTCGACGGCCTCGAAGACGGCGCTGAGCCGGTTGGAGGCCGTCTCGTCCGGGCCGAACAGCCGGAAGGTCTGAGGATTGTTCCTGATCACGTCCCGCAGGAAGGCGCCGAGTACGCGGGTCGACTCGCTGGTCGTGGTGGCCGGCTCGGCCACCTCGACGGCATAGTCGCCGAAATCGGGCAGTTCCAGGTCCCGCAGCAGCAGGCCGCCGTTGGTGTGCGGATTCGCGCTCATCCGGCGCTCGCCCGTCGGCGCCAGGTCCTGCAGTCGAGGCTGCAGCGCACCGTCGGCGGTGAACAACTCCTCCGGGCGATAGCTGCGCAGCCAGTCCTCCAGCTGGGCCAGATGCTCGGGATCGGTCCGGGTCTCGGCCAGCGGCACCTGGTGGGCGCGGAAGGTACCCTCCACCTGCTTGCCGTCCACGATCCGCGGCCCGGTCCAGCCCTTCGGGGTGCGCAGGATGATCATCGGCCACGGCTGCCGGGTGCGGATGCCGTCGTCGCGGGCCGCGGACTGGATCGCGGCGATGTCGTCGGCGGCCGACTCCACTGCGGCCGCCAGCTCCTGATGCACCACCGCGGGCTCGTTCCCGCTGACCAGGTAGGGCCGGTGCCCGTAGCCGCGCATCAGGCTGAGCAGTTCGTCATCGCCGATCCGGGCCAGCACGGTCGGGTTGGCGATCTTGTAGCCGTTGAGGTGCAGGATCGGCAGCACCGCGCCGTCGCGGACCGGGTTGAGGAACTTGTTGGAGTGCCAACTCGTCGCCAACGGTCCGGTTTCGGCCTCACCGTCGCCGATCACGCAGGCGACCAGCAGATCGGGATTGTCGAACGCGGCACCGTAGGCGTGCATCAGCGAATAGCCGAGTTCGCCGCCCTCGTTGATCGATCCCGGCGTCTCCGGTGCGGCATGGCTGGGGATGCCGCCGGGGAAGGAGAACTGGCGGAACAGCCGCTGCAGGCCGTCGATGTTGCGCCCGATGTGCGGATAGACCTCGGAGTAGGTTCCCTCCAGGTAGGCATTGGCCACCACCCCGGGACCGCCGTGGCCGGGACCGGTGACATAGATCGCGTTCAGATCCCGTTCCACGATCAGCCGGTTCAGGTGGGCATAGATCAGGTTCAGGCCGGGCGTCGTGCCCCAATGGCCGAGCAGCCGCGGCTTGATGTGGTCGGGCACCAGCGGCTCCCGCAGCAGCGGGTTGTCGAGAAGGTAGATCTGGCCCACCGACAGGTAGTTGGCCGCCCGCCAGTACGCGTCGAGCAGGTCCGCCTGTGCGCTGCTCAGGACCTGGTCGCGGTCGACTTTCGCCTTGCGTGCCATCGCTTCACTTCTCCTTCTGCCGGCGGGCGAGGTTGGTGAGGAGACCGTGGGCGGCCCCGCGCATCCCGCGTCCTACCCAGTGTCGCGGAACGGGCCGGCGACCGGCCGGCCGGGCCGGAACTCAGAAGAAGTCGGGGCAGTACGGGGCACGGTCCCAGCTGAACGCGGCGCTGACCGCGCGCACGCTGCCCGGGGTGTGTTCGCTGACCGATCCGGCCCGGGACAGCCCGGCGACACTGGTGCCGCCGAGGTAGATCCCGGCCAGTTGGCGGGCGGTGAGGGTCAGGTCGGGGCTGCGGTCGGTGCGGTCGACGTCGGCGCCCTCGGGCCCGGCGGCGATCCGGAACCGGCCGCCCAGGTCGGGCAGGAAGTCGTCGACCACCTCCACCACCACCTGGAGGTCGGCGGAATATCGGCGGGCGGCCAGGGCGGCCGCCACGTCGACGATGCGGGCATAGCTGGCATCGGACAGGTTGCTGGTGACCTGGCGAGGGTCGGCCAGCCAGTGCAGCAGCGGCTCGTCCACCGGCGACACCTCCCGGTGGAAGCCGCGAACCAGGTCCAGGTCGAGCAGCCACCGCCACAGTGCCGCGTACCCGGCGGGCGTGGCCGCGTCCAGGTCCCCGATCCGCAGTTCATGCCCGTCATCGGCCCGCTTGATCCGGAAGGTGGCGAAGCCGTCCGGAGTGCCGTCGGCGGCGAAGTGCACGGCATAGCGCAGCGGCCCGGCGCCGCTGCGGTGGTGTTCGGGGTCGTACAGGGCCATGTCCCACCCGGCCTGGCTGCGGTCCAGATGGCCGGGCCGCTCGGCCAGCAGCGCCTGCCGCAACGGGGACGCGATCCGGAGGAAGTCGTCGCGGTCGACCTCGTCCACCGAGCCGGCACCGAGATCGACCTCGGGCAGGAATGCGGTCCGCCGCGTCGGTCCGGACAACTCCAGCCGCTGGGTGGCCTGGCCGTAGCCGAACCGGCCGTAGATCGGAGACTCGCTGGCCCACAGCAGTGCCACCGGCTCGCGGCGTTCGGCCGCCATCCGGGTGAGCTGATGGCGCATCATCTGCGTCAGCAGGCCCCGCCGGCGAAATCCTGGGGCCACCGTCACCTCACTGACCGCTCCGACCGGGACGGTGCCACCCGGCACCGTCATCCGGCGCGGCATCGACAGGGCGGTGGCGACCCAACGGTCGCCGGAGCGGAAGCCGAAACAGCGGTCCAGCCGCAGGAGCGGCCGTTGGATCGCGAAGTCCTCGACGCGGTAGTCGGCATGGAAGCCGCGGGCCACCGCCCGGGCGTAGGAATCCAGCTCTGCTTCGGAGTCGACGGTGTGCAGCTTCAACTCGGCGCGGTGCGGCGGGGTCAGATCGGTCGGGACAGCGGCAAGGTCGGACATGGCAACGGAGTCAACCATCAACGCCCGTGACCCGGCCAATCGTTTGATCCGGGCACCGGGCGCAGATCGGCCGGCCACCCCGGGAGATGTGACCGGCCGATCCGCTGCAGCGGCAGGAAAGGACCTACTTGAGGAAGATCTCCACCACCGGGACGGCGACGTCCGGCGGTTGGATGGGCAGGTTCAGTGTCACGGTGCCGGCCGGCTGGCCGCCTGGGGTGGTGTTCTGCGCGGACTGGCTCGGGTCGGTCTCGGTGAACTTGACCTCCGAGGCGTCGTTCAGCAGCTGGGCGTAGGCCACCTTGCCGGCCAGCCCGGTCAGGTGCACATGCTTCATCGGCCAGGCGAACAGGTGCAGGTAGAGCCGGTCGCCGTTCTGGGTGTAGCGCGCGTCCGCGGGGGCGGTGAACTCGGAGGCGCCGGCGCCGTAGACGGAACGGCTGTGCAGGGCCATCCAGTCGCCGATGCTGGCCAGACTCTGCACCGCCCGGGGGTCGAAGTTGCCGCGGCCGGTCGGGCCGACGTTGAGCAGCAGGTTGCCGTCCTTGCTGACGCCGTCCACCAGCATCCGGATCAGCAGTTCGGTCGACTTGTAGTCGTGGTTGTCCCGGTCGTAGCCCCAGCTGCCGTTGAGGGTCTGGCAGGCCTCCCAGATCACCGGTTCGCCGTCACGGAGCATCGGCCCGGACGGCTGGTACTGCTCCGGGGTGACCAGGTCGCCAGGGATGTCCAGCCGGTCGTTGACGACGATGTTCGGCTGCAGTTCACGGACCAGCGCCATCAGGTCCGGGGAGTTCCAGTCGTCGCGACCCTTGCCCTCCAGGCCGGTCTCGGTGTGCCGGCCGGGGAAGGAGAAGTCGAAGAAGAGGTAGTCGATGGTGCCGTAGTTGCTGAGCAGTTCGCGAACCTGGCCGTGCAGGTACTCCCGGTAGCGGTTCATGTCCCGGCCGGCGTTCTGCTCCGCGGCATCGGCGTCCTCGCGGCGGGGGTGCACCGGGTCGATGGTGTAGTCGGGATGGTGCCAGTCGATCAGGGAGTGGTAGAAGCCGACCTTCAGCCCGGCCTCCCGTACCGCCTCCACGTAGGCGGCCACCACGTCGTGGCCGTGCGGGGTCTTGGTCACCTTGTAGTCGGTCAGTGCGGTGTCCCACAGGCAGAAGCCCTCGTGGTGCTTGGTGGTGAGCACCACGTACTTCATGCCGGCCGCCTTCGCTGCGGCCGCCCAGGCGCGGGGGTCGTAGAGGTCGGCCTCGAAGTAGTCGAAGTACTTCTCGTAGTCGGCGGTGGGGATCTGTTCGCGGCTCATCACCCACTCGTGGCGGGCGGGCAGGGCGTACAGGCCCCAGTGGACGAACATGCCGAACCGGTCATGAGTGAACCAGGCGTGCTCGGGCTTCATGTCAGCAGTGACCTCACGAGGTAGCGGATGGACGTGACGTCTCCAGCAAATCATCGGATGAATGACGGCGTCAATGGTCTGATGCGGGTGAGTTCGCCGGTCTCGGACCGGCGACGACCCCGGGGACATCGGGTCAATGGGCCGGGTTGGGCGCCGGCGACACCTCGCGGCCGGAAGTATGACCGGGTGGGGTGGCGGACCGGGTGGCGACCGAGCAGGATGAGCGGGACGCTGGCAGAACCTGGGAGGAGCTCACTGTGGGCGAAGAGACGACGATCCCGACGACGATGCGGGCCAGTGTGCTGGTCGCGCCGCGGACCATCGAGATGCAGGAACGCCCGGTGCCGCAGCCGGGCCCCGGGGAGGTGCTGATCCGGGTGCGGGCAGTCGGCGTCTGCGGATCCGACGTGCACTACTACTACGAGGGCAGGATCGGCGAACTGGTGGTGGACGGGCCGCTGGTCCTCGGTCACGAGGTGTCCGGAGTGGTCGCCGGTGTCGGTGCCGGGGTGGCCGAGAGCCGGGTGGGGGAGCGGGTCGCGATCGACCCGCAACGACCGTGCCGGCACTGCCGCTACTGCAAGACCGGGCACCTCAACCTGTGCCGCCGGATGCAGTTCTATGCCACCCCGCCGGTCGACGGCGCGTTCTGCGACTACGTCACCGCGCCGGCCGACTTCACCTACCCGGTGCCGGACTCGATGAGCGACAACGCGGCCGCCCTGCTGGAGCCGTTCTCGGTCGGACTGTGGGCCTGCGGCAAGGCCAACATCTTCCCGGGCGCCCGGGTGCTGGTCAGCGGGGCCGGGCCGATCGGGGCGATGGCCTGCCAGGCCGCCCGCGGGTACGGCGCCACCGAGGTGATCGTCACCGACCCGGTCGAGTCCCGGCGGGAGCGGATCCTGGGCTTCGGTGCCACCCTGGCCCTGGACCCGACCGCGCCTCAGTTCGTGCCCCGGGATCTGCAGGCGGATGCGTTCATCGAGTGCTCCGGCGCCACCCCGGCCCTGCTGGCCGGGCTGTACGCGCTCCGACCGGCCGGTGCGGCGGTGATGGTGGGCCTCGGCGCCGAGGAGATGAATCTGCCGGTGCAGCACATCATGAACAACGAACTCACCCTGACCGGCGTCTTCCGTTACGTCGACACCTGGCCCAAGGTGCGTGCCTACGCCCAGCAGCCCGGGGTCGATCTCGACGCGATGGTGACCGCCGAGTACGACCTCGAGGACGCCGAGGCCGCGCTGACCAGCGACAGCGACCCGCTCAGCATGAAATCGGTCGTGGTCGTCTCCCGCGGCTGATCCTCCTGCTCCCGCGGCTGATCCTCCTGCTCCCGCGGCTGATCCTCCTGCTCCCGCGGCTGATCCTCCTGCTCCCGCGGCTGATCCTCCTGCTCGCTTCGCCCCGCTCGCTGTTCCGCGGTCCTTCGACCGGCTCAGGCCGCGCCGAGTTTCAGGCCGCCGAGTTTCAGGCCGCGCGGAGTATCAGGCCGCGCGGAGTATCAGGCCGCGCGGAGTATCAGGCCGCGCGGAGTATCAGGCCGCGCGGAGTTTCAGGCCGCGGCCCGGTCGGCCACCAACGGCGGCTCAGAAATGATCATGGATGCGGACCGGGCGACCGCCGAGCAGCGCGGCGCCGAGGGCGTCGTGATCATCGGGGCCGGACAGGCCGCCGACTGCGCGGATCCCCTGCCAGGACTGGGATCCGGCGTAGGCGATGGCCAGGCCGTTCGGGGTCAGGACGGGATGATCGGTGTCGGCGGCATCGGCATCGCCGAGCCGGACGCATGCGCCGCGGCCGTCGCTGACCTGCAGCCGGTACCGGCCGTCGGTGCCGGTGATCGGATCCCCGACCACGCCGAATTCGATCTCGGTAGTCAGCCCGGTCGGGTATCCCCGGGCCTCGAAGGCGCCGACGACGTCGATGATCTTCAACATGTACAGGGCGGTCTCGACCACCTGCCAGTCCGAGGTGGGCAGCAGGTGCTGGACCAGGTCCAGGCCGGAGCTGTCCAGGGTGACCTGGCCGGCGATGCTGGTGAACGACCCGAGTGCCGCCAACAGGGCCCGGTAGCCGTCGGCCTCGGTAGCCAACAGGTCGTGCACCGTCAACGACGCCGGCTGGCCGAAGTCCGAGCCCCGGTCCCAGCTGACGTAGCCGATCATCCTGCCGTCACGTTCGGCGACCGTCAGCCCGGTGAACGCCGCCACCAGATCGGCGTCACCGGCTGGGAAGGAGGCGCCGCGCCGGCTCAGCGGGCCGTTCTGGCCCGCGGCCCACGCGTCGTAGACGCTCCTGACCGCAGGCACGTCGGCCTCCACCGCCCGACGGGTGGTGACGCCGTCGGGACGCCGCAGCCTGGCCAACGCTGCCGTCGGC
Source organism: uncultured Actinomycetota bacterium (assembly GCA_963758075.1). GTDB lineage: Bacteria > Actinomycetota > Actinomycetes > Propionibacteriales > Propionibacteriaceae > Microlunatus. The sequence goes on from CAVWTT010000003.1 coordinate 23,305, forward strand.
ACCTTGGTCCGTTCCGCAGTGGTGATGACCTCATAGCCCAGCCGCCGGTAGATGCCGGCCGACGACGGATACAGGGTGGAGATGACCGCGCCGCGGCCCCGGGCGATGCGGTACAAGTGGGTGAACAGCGGGTGCACCAACCGTCGGCCTCGGTACTCCATCGCCACCGTGACGCCGCCGATGCCGCTGGTCGGCACCAGCCGGCCGCCGAACCAGGAGTCGTAGTCCCGATCCACCATCTGCGCCGCCACGGTGGAGCCATCGACGGCCACGACGTGGGTGGCGCCCGGGGTGTCCAGCCGGGCCGGTTCGGTCGGGGGCACCCGGGGCATGCCGAACGCCTCGTGGCCGAGCCGGCGGCACTGCTCGGCCTCGTCCCCCTCGCGGGGCACACGGATCTCGAAATTCATGATCACCATCATGCGGTAGCGTCGTCGGCATGCCGAGCCTGACCCAGGAAGAAGCCCGCGAACGTCGGCTGATCACGGTCCGGCAGGTGGAGGTCGCACTCGACCTGAACGCCCGCACCGACGCCGAGTTCGGCTCGGTGACGAGCATCGAATTCGACGCCGAACCGGGCAGCGCCACCTTCCTGGACTTCAAGGGCGTTCGGCTGGAATCCCTGCTGCTGAACGGGGAGCCGCTCGATCCGGCGCGCTGGTCTGACGATCGCATCCGGTTGGACGACCTGCAGCCGCACAACACGGTCGTGGTCGACGGTGTGATGGCCTACTCGGCCGACGGCGAGGGTTTGCACCGACACCTGGATCCGGCCGACGGCAACAGCTACCTGTACGCGATGAGTTTTCTGGATGCCGGGCCCCGCTGGTTCGCCTGTTTCGACCAGCCTGACCTGAAGGCGCCGTACCGGTTCGAGATCGACGCCCCCGACGACTGGACCGTGCACGGCAACGGGCCGAGCGAGAAGACCGGTCCGGGGCACTGGCGGATCATCCCGCCGCAGCCGCTGTCCACCTACTTCGTCACCCTGGTGGCCGGACCGTACGCCTCGGTCTACGCCGACCACGACGGCATCCGCCTCGGCCTGCACGTCCGGGCCGACCTGGCCCAGGCGCTGCACCGCGAGGCCGACGACATCATCACCGTCACCGGACAGGCCTTCGACCACTACCACCGCATCTTCGGTGTCCGCTACCCGTTCGGTGAGTACCACCAGGCCTTCGTGCCCGACTTCAACGCCGGAGCGATGGAGAACCCGGGTTGTGTGACCTTCCGGGACTCGTTCATCTACCGGTCGCGGGCCACCCGCGCCGAACGCGGCACCCGGGCCGGGGTGATCGCCCACGAGATGGCCCACCAGTGGTTCGGGGACCTGGTCACCATGCGCTGGTGGGACGACCTGTGGCTGAACGAGTCGTTCGCCGAGTACATGGCGCACCGCTGCTGCTCAGAGGCGACCGACTACCCGTTGTGGACCGAGTTCGGCATCGTCCGCAAAGCCTGGGGCTACGCCGTCGACCAGTCCGACGCCACTCATCCGGTGGCCGGCAACGGTGCCGCCGACGCCGCCACGGCGCTGGCCAACTTCGACGGGATCTCCTACGCCAAGGGTGCGGCGGTGCTGCGTCAACTGGCCAGCTACCTCGGTGACGAGGTGTTCCTGTCCGGGCTGCGGCAGTACTTCGACCAGCACCGGTTCGGCAACGCCGAGTTCGCCGAACTGCTGGCATGCTGGGCGCGGGCGGCCGGCGGCGTCGACCTGGACCGGTGGACCAAGGACTGGCTGCTGACCGCCGGAGTGGACACCCTGGCGGTGCGCGACCGGTCCGACGGCGGTCAGGAGTTGACCCGGACGGCACCCCAACAGCATCCCGCCGATCGCCGCCATGCCATCCACGTGGCGGCGCTCGGGTCCGACGGCCGGCCGGTGACCACGGCCCCGGTGGTGATCGGTGACCAGACCGTGCCGGTGCAGCGGCCGGCCGGTGTCGTCGCCGTCGTCCCGGACGCGGCCGACGAGACCTGGGCCAAGATCAGGTTCACCGCCCGGGACTGGGACTGGATCGCCGGCCATGCCGGCCGGATCTCGTCGGCCGACAGCCGCGTGGTGATCTGGAACAGCCTGCGTGACCAGGTCCGCGACGCCGAACTCGATCCCCGCGCTGCTCTGGACATGATCATCGGCCAGCTGCCCGCCGAGACCGACGACGTGGTGATCAACCATCTGTTGCAGTTCGCCCGACACGCATTGGCCGGGGCGTACGCCCCTCTCGACGAGCGGGCCGGTCGACTGACCCGGGTGTACGACCTGGCCCGGACGGTGCTGGAGGCCGCCGAGCCCGACTCGGACCGACGCCTGGTGGCGTTCCGCACCATGATCAGCGGTGGCGGCGATGCCGAGCTGTTGGACCACTGGCGTCGCGGCGACCGGCTGCCGACCGGTATCCACCTGGACGCCGACCTGAGCTGGGCGATCGTCACCCGGATCTGCTCGCTGGCCGACCGACCCGAGGTGATCCAGCAGACGCTGCAGCAGGACCGATCCGCGGCGGCCCGGGTGCATGCGGCCCGGGCTCGGGCCGCCCTGCCGACCGCAGAGGCCAAGGCGGCGGCGTACCGGCTGCTGATCGAGCCGTCGGAGCTGTCGGCCTACGAGCTGTACGCCACCGCCGAGGCGATGTTCGGCTGGTCGGCTGAGCAGGTGGCGCTGACCCGGCCGTACGCGCTGCGGTTCTTCGACGACATCGCCGCCACCGCGCAGTTCCGGTCCGGCTGGGTGCTCGGCCGAGTGCCGTCGCTGGCCTTCCCGCTGGCGGTCGCCGAGCCGGAGGTGCTGGACCGGGCGGAGGCCCTGCGCGCCGCTGCAGACACTCCGCCGGTGATCCGCCGGGTGCTCGCTGAGGAGATCGACCCGCTCCGCCGCGCCGTCACCGTGCTGCGGCGGTTCGGGGCCCGGTCCGGCGCCGAGACCGGGACACCCAGATGACTCGGATCGCCGTCGACCGGCCTGCGGCATTCCGTAGTCTGGGCCCGTGACTTCTGCCTCCGACCTCTCGCCCGACAGTCCGCCCGCCACGCCGGCCGGCGGGGACCGCGACCGCCGGTTGATGCTCGTGCACGCTCATCCCGACGACGAGTCGATCGGCACCGGCGTGACCATGGCCAAGTACGTCGCGGAGGGTGCCGCCGTCACTCTCGTCACCTGCACCCTCGGTGAGGAGGGAGAGGTGCTGGTGCCCGACCTGGAACACCTGGCCGCCGAGCGGGAGGACCGACTCGGCCACCACCGGATCAACGAACTGCACGACGCGATGGCGGCTCTCGGCGTCACCGACTACGTCCGGCTCGGCGGTGACCACCGGTTCCGCGATTCCGGCATGAAGTGGGACGGCCATGTCGCAGTGCCCCGCGACGTGCTCCGCGAGGGCATCTTCTGGACCACCGACCTGTTGGACTCCGCCAACGAGCTGGTGGCCCTGATCCGTGATCGCCGGCCGCAGGTGCTGATCAGCTATGACGAGGTGGGTGCCTACGGCCACCCCGACCACATCCAGGCCCACCGGGTGGCGATGTATGCCTATCTGCTGGCCGGGGTGCCGTCGTACCGGACCGATCTGGGCGCGCCGTGGGCCGTGCGGCGGGTGCTGTGGACGGCCAACAGCGAGTCCCGGATGCGGGAGGGCATCCGGGCGCTGCGCGCCGCCGGGGACACCACCACCTGGGAAGGGGTCGACCCCGACGTGGCCGGCTCGCTGCCGATGACGGTTCCCGACGACGCCGTCGCGGCCGAGATCCGAGCACCCGAGTACGTCGATCGCAAGATGGCGGCCCTGCACGCGTACCCGACCCAGGTGGCGGCGGAGAGCTGGTTCTTCACCGCCGCCGACACGATCGACGACTTCTGGGCGATCGAGCACTACCGTTTCGCCGCCGGTGAGCCGTTCCCGGACTCCGACGGTTGGGCCGTCGACCTGTTCGCCGGGCTCTGAGCCTGTCCGGCGCCGGGTGCCGGTGGCCGCGGAGTCGCGGCTCCGGCCCAGGGCTGCGGGGCGACCAGGTAGAGATAGTCGTGATGGCGGACGAACCCGAGCCGGGTGTAGGCCGCGAGTGCGGCAGCGTTCTCTCGGGCCACCTGCAGGTAGACGTTGCGGGCGCCGTGCCGGGCGGCCCAGTGGCCGAGCTCGGTCATGATCGTCGTCGCCCGGCCCCGACGGCGCTCACCGGGGTCGGTCCACAGCGCTGACAGGCCGAGCCATTCGGCGCTGACCTGGCCCCGACCGACGGCGATGATCATGCCGTCGGGTCCGGTCAGCGACGCCAACCCCACCGGGGCCGGACCGGTGAGGATCCGCCGGGCTGAATCGGCTGCCGCCCCCACCGAACGGAAACGCTGATAGGCCTGCCACCACTGCTCGCTCAGCTCGGTGTCCACCCGTACCCGCCGGTCCCGGGGGCGACCGGTGAGCAGCGCGGCCAGCGGCTGAACCAGCACCGTGGTCGGGACGTAGTCGTCCAGCCAGCCGAGTCGGCGCAGGTCCTGCTCCTCGTCGGAGCCGGCCACCAGCTGGGCCCGCGGCGGCAGGTGGTGGCGGCGGTAGAAGTCGATGGTCGCGGCGGCGGCCTCGGCGTACGGCAGACCGGGATCGCCGACCGCCAGGCAGGAGTTGGCGCGGCCGGTGAAACCGCCGCCGGCCCGCAGCACCCAGGCTCCCAACGGCTCGCTGTCAGCGACCCACCCCGGCAGCGCGGCCCGCGCGAGCTCGGCGGCGCTGTACCGGTGCGGGGGGCGGCCGCCCATCGCCGGTGGGACCCGCCTGGCCAGGATGATGGCCGCCCGGTCCACGACGGTCTCGACATCCGGTCGCGACCAGACCCGGACGGTGCGATCATCGAGGCGCACCACCCAGCCGAGCACATCGGTGGCCGACCCGTCGGGCAGCCGGTAGCGCACGGTGAGCCGGTCGTCAGGGGTGACCGGAGGCCGGATCGCCGCCAGCGGGTCGGCCGGTGGCCGGCGTGGGATGTCCATCAGGCGAGGCTTCCTTCAGCTCCGGGTGTCGAGGCGCGATACTAGGCGTGCATCCCGATGGGGCGCCGGACGGCGTCCTTGCAGGAGCACCATCCGGGTCCACCGCAGCACAGCGTGGTCGGGGTGGGACCGATATGACGAGAACGAGGAGGACGTTGTGACGTACGTCATCGCGCAGCCGTGTGTCGACCTGAAGGACCTGGCGTGCGTCGAGGAATGTCCGGTGGACTGCATCTACGAGGGCAAGCGGATGCTCTACATCCATCCCGACGAGTGCGTCGACTGTGGGGCCTGCGAGCCCGTCTGCCCGGTGGAGGCCATCTTCTACGAGGACGACGTGCCCGAGGAGTGGAAGAGCTACTACGACGCGAACGTGAACTTCTTCGACGATCTGGGTTCACCCGGCGGCGCCGCCAAGACCGGGCCGATCGACAAGGATCACGAGCTGGTGGCCGCGCTGCCGCCGCAGGAACACGACGAGTGACGGCCGGCCGGTGAGGAATCGGCTGGCCGCGGCCCTGGCCGGCTACCCCTGGGATGCGCTCGCGCCCGCCAAGCAGCGCGCGGCCGAGCATCCCGGGGGGATCGTCGACCTGTCCATCGGTACGCCGGTGGATTCGACGCCGGAGCTCGCCGTGCAGGCGCTGGCGGCCGCCGGAAACAGTCCGGGCTATCCGACGGTCGCCGGCACGCCGGCGTTACGGGAGGCGATCGCGGCGTTCCTGACCCGCCGGGGTGCGGCGGTGGAACCGGCGGCCTGCCTGCCGACCATCGGCAGCAAGGAGTTCATCGCCTGGCTGCCGACCCAGCTGGCGCTCGAGGCTGACGATGTGGTCGTCTTCCCCGAAGCCGCCTATCCCACCTATGCCGTCGGCGCCACCATCGCCGGCTGCCGGGCGGTGGCCGCCGACGATCCGACAGCTCTCGGTGATCTGCGACCGGGATTGATCTGGCTCAACTCGCCGTCCAATCCGACCGGCCGCATCCTCGACGTCGACCGGCTCCGGGCCTGGGTCGCGTTCGCCCGGGAACGCGGCGCGGTGCTGGCCTCCGACGAGTGCTACCTGGACTTCGCCTGGGATCGGCCCGCGCTGTCGATCCTGGATCCGGCGGTCAGCGGCGGCGACCACACCGGCCTGCTGGCGGTGCACTCGTTGTCCAAGATCGCCAACCTGGCCGGCTACCGGGCGGCGTTCGTCGCGGGCGACCCCGAACTGATCGTCGACCTGACCTCCATCCGCCGGCACGCCGGGATGATGGTCTCCCGGCCGGTGCAGCAGGCGATGACCGCGCTGCTCGGTACCGACGACCATGTCGAGCAGCAGCGGGAGCGCTACCGCCGGCGCCGTGACGTGTTGCGGGGGGCGCTGGAACGAGCCGGCTGGCGGATCGATCACTCCGAGGGCTCGCTGTACCTGTGGGCCACCCAGGGCACCGACTGCTGGAAGGCGGTGGACCGGCTGGCAGATGCCGGCATCCTGGTCGGCCCTGGCGCCTTCTACGGCAGCAGGGGCAGCGACCACGTCCGGATCGCGCTCACCGCCACCGACGAACGCATCCAGGCCGCTGCGGAGCGGCTCGACGGACACTGACCGTCGGCCGGTAATGTGCGGCCGTGATGCCTGCTCCGGTGACCTCCCCGACGTCCGCCCGGGTCGCGGACCTGCTCGCCCGGATGAGCCCGGAGGAGAAGATCGGCCAGCTGATCTTCCATCTGGTCTACGGCGCCTCCGCCGACCAGGCCGACGACCGCAACACCGCATTGTTCGGCGTGGCCACGCCGGCGGAGGTGGTGGCCAAATACCGGTTGGGCGGGGTGATCTACTTCGCCTGGGCTGGTAACACCGAGAACCCGCAGCAGATCGGCCGGCTCAGCAACGGTCTGCAGGCGGCCGCCGGAATCCCGTTGATCGTCGGCACCGACCAGGAAGGCGGCCGGGTGGCCCGGATGGGACCGCCGGCCACCCAGTTCCCCGGGGCGATGGCGCTCGGCGCCGCGCATGCGCCCGAACTGACCCGCGAGGCCTACGCCGTCATCGGCCGGGAACTGCGAGCGGTGGGGATCACCGCCGACTTCGCCCCGGTCGCCGACGTCAACTCCCGCCCGGCCAATCCGGTGATCGGTATCCGGTCCTTCGGCAGCGAGCCGGACGTCGTCGGTGATCATGTCCGCGCCGCGATCGCCGGCCTGCAGCTGGACGGCGGCCTCTGCGCGGCCGCCAAGCATTTCCCGGGCCACGGCGACACCGGAACCGACAGCCACCATGCGCTGCCGGTGATCACCCACTCGCTGCTGGACTGGGAGACGGTCGACGCGGTCCCGTTCCGGGACGCTGTCCGTGCCGCCGCCGACATGATCATGACCGGCCATCTGGCCTTCCCCGAACTCGACCCGAGCGGCGACCCGGCCACGCTGAGCCGGCCGATCCTGACCGGGCTGCTGCGTGATCATCTCGGCTACCGCGGAGTGATCATCACCGATTCGCTGCGGATGCAGGCCGTGCGCGAACTGTACGACGACGGTGAGATCGCCGTCCGCGCGCTGCAGGCCGGCGTCGATGTGCTGCTGGAGCCGGCCGACCCGGACCGGGCTGTCGCGGCGATCCGGACGGCCCTCGACGACGGCCGGCTGAGCTGGCAGCGGATCGAGGAGAGTGTGGCTCGCATCCTCGAACTGAAGCAGCGCCGTGGCCTGTTCGAGGCCGCACCGACCGATCCGCAGACCATCGACCGGGTCGTCGGCTGCCGTCGCCACCTGGACCGGGCCCGGGAGATCACCGCGGCCTCGATCACCCTGATCCGCGATGACGAGCAACTGGTGCCGCTGATCCGCCGACCGGTCTGTCTGCTCGGCGCGGATGCTGACCCGACGGCCCGGCTGGAGTCCCGGTTCGCCGCCACCGGACTGCAGGTCTCCAGCCTGGTCACCGGGCTGCAGCCGGACCGGGACATGATCGACAGGGCCCGGCACCTGGCCTACCGGAACGGTCAGACCGTGATCGTGACCAGCGGCGGCTACCGCAGCCGCGGTCAACGCGCCCTGGTCCGCGCGGTCCGCGCCGTCGCCGAACGGGTCAGCCTGGTCGCGATCGCCGAGCCGTACGACGCAGGGCTGGTCGTCGGCGGCGGCACCATGCTGTTGACCTACTCGGCGACGCCGGTGGCACTGGAAGCCGTGGCCGACGTGCTGCTCGGCCGGCAGCGACCGACCGGCCGGCTGCCGGTCGCGGTCGGCGAGAATCCCGACCATCCGCTGTTCCCGTTCGGGGCCGGCACGAACTGAGACTGCGAGCAGCTGAAAGACGAGGATCATGGCCGGATTGACCGAGCGGATGGATGTCGGCTGGCAAGAGATCACCGCGTTGCGCGCGGACGACGGCCGGCCGTTGTTCCCCGGCGCGGTGTTGGCCGCCGCGGTCGACGTCGGCGGGCCGGGAGAACAGAAGTACCTGCGGGTCGGTGGGTGGGCCCGCTGCTATGCCGACCGCGAGCTGGGTCGGCTGCCGGCCACCGACCGGCTGCCGGTGCGGCCGGACACGATCTTCGACCTGGCCTCGATCTCGAAACTGTTCTGCTCGATCGTCGTGCTCCGACTGGTGGAGCAGCGCCGGCTGGAACTGGACCGGCCGGTGGTGGCCTACCTGCCGGAGTTCGCCGCCGGGGGCAAGGAGACGGTCACCGTCCGGCACCTGCTGGTGCACACCTCCGGCTTCCCGGCGCTGCTGCCGCTGTGGCAGATGTATCCCGACCCGGCGGCGCGAGTGCACGGTGTGCTGATCGCCGAGTTGGTCGCCGAACCGGGCACCGCCTACTGCTACAGCGATCTGAATCTGATCACGCTCGGCGAGTTGGCGCATCGGGTCACCGGACAGGGTTTGGACGACCTCGTCGCGGAGTTGATCACCGGACCACTACAGCTGACCGATACGGGATACAACCCGCCGAGTGATCGGCGACCCCGGATCGCGGCCACCGAGGACGAGCACGAGCCGGCCCGCGGGCTGGTGCACGGCGAGGTGCACGACGAGAACGCCTGGTCCCTGGGCGGGGTGGCCGGCCACGCCGGCGTGTTCTCCACCGCCGCCGACCTTTCTCGGCTGGCCGAGGTGATCATCGACCGTGGACGCCACCCGGGTGGCCGGCTGCTCGGTGACGAGACCTTCACCGCCATGATCGCCAACCAGACCCCGGATTTCCCCGAGCATGATCACGGGCTCGGCTTCGAGATCAACCAGGCCTGGTACATGGGCCGGGCCGCCGGCCCGACCACCATCGGGCACACCGGCTACACCGGTACCTCGCTGGTGATCGACCTGCACCACCGGGCCTACGTCATCCTGTTGACCAACCGGGTGCATCCCAGCCGGGACCGCGGTTCGGTCAACCCGGCCCGGGTGATCGTCGGCGACGCCCTCGCCGACGCCCTCGCCGACGCCCTGGCCGACCGAACCTGACCTCGTCGAAGCCTGTCCTGAGCTTGTCGGAGGGGGCGCGCGAGCCCATTGGCCGTGGTGTCGGCGTGGGGAGTCACGCCGCCGGGGATGGCGCGCGGTGGGCCGAGGTGTGCCAGACGGTGTCGGCGAAGGTTCCGGTGCCGAGGTCGTGGGTGCCGGCGGGGTTGGTGACGATCACCCGCCCGAATCTGGTCCGCCACAGGAAGGTGCCCGCGACCGGTTGTGTCACGTTGATCGGGCCGAACGTCTTGTACCGGTGTTCACCCCGCGTCAACGGGCCCAGGTTGTCCGGCCGGGTCTGCCCGGGTGGCCCGTCCGGTGGACCATTGGGCGGTCCGCCCGGTGATGCGCCGGGTGGTGCGCCGGGTGGTGCGCCGGGTGGTCTGGTGTAGGGCACGGTGTGGTCCAGGTCGAGCCGGTGGCGGCTGGTGGTGCCGGACCAGGGGAACACGCTGGCCGGGGATCGGGCCAGTACGGCCTCGACCATCCGGTCGGGGATCTCGTAGCCGTCGGCAGGTGGGATCCGGGCCGGGTCGAGCACCGGCAGGACCCGGACCCGGCAGCCCGAGCCGAGCCATTCCCGCACCGACGCCAACAGGACCGGGCCGATGCCCTCGACCCGGGCCACACCCGGATCCTCGCCCGCGGTTGAACGCCGGCAGGGCGTCGGCGCTGATGTGGACGTGCAGGACCACTCTGGGGGTGAGCTTGTCCGGGTCGATCCGTCGGGCCAGGTCCTTCATCACCGCCTCCCGCCGCTCCGCCTCGCTCGGCTCGGCCTCCGGTTGCGGGTCCAGCCCTGGGCGGGGATCCTCGGATCCGGGCTCGGCGGGCATCGGCAGGTCGGGGCCGGGTAGGTCCGAGGCGGGGAGGTCTGTGGGTGGTCCCGGGTCGAAGTCGGCAAGGTCCGAGGCGGGCGGCTCTACAGGTAGTGCCGGCTCGAAGTCGGCAAGGTCGGAGTCCGAAGGCTCCGACCCCGGACCTGGATCCGGCAGGTCGCGCATCGGTAGATCGGGCATCGGCCCGGCCGGAATCTGCCGGTCGCGCATCGGCTGGCCGGGCATCGACGGGACCGCCATCGGCTGGTCGGGCATCGGCTGGTGGGCCGCCACCTGGAGGTGGGCTTCGAGGTCGGTGAACAGGTCCGGCTGATCCACCTGCGCCAGGACCTGCAGGGCCAGCGCGGGTTGGGCCAGGATCCCGGCCGCGACCGCCTGCCACTCAGCCTTGGACCGGGCACCCCGATCCGGCACGCCGGCCGGCAGATCGTCGGCCCGGCCCATCAGGATGTCGGCGAGTCGCTTGGTTGCTGCCTTCAGCAGGATGGCGTCGGGGGTGTCGACCAGCATCGACACCTCGGTCAGCCCGTACTCGCTGCCCTGCCCGGTGCGGATGTAGCGGAACCGCTTCGCGTTCTCGGTCTCCTGCTCCACCCGGACCCGGTCGACCCGCAGGATCTCGGCAGCCAGCAGGTGTTCCAGCCGGGTCCAGGACAGCTGTCCCACCACCCGGGCCACCCGACGATCCACCACCATCGCCTGGTCCAGGGTGAGGAGTCGGGTGCGGGCGGCGACCCGGCGGGCATCCCTGGCCGGCACCTGCCCGGCCTGCACCCGCCCCCACAGCCGCGGCAGCCGATGCCGCAGATCCAGCGCGTCGGCGATCAGCATCCGGGCCTGGCCGGGACTCAGCCCGATCTCCACCCCCAACTCGGCGGGGGCGAACTCGGCCACCTCCGGGGTGCCGTCGCCACCGAACCTGGCTGTCTCTTCCCCGGCGATCGCCAGGTCGGTGTAGCGGTGCAGGATCCCGTCGGCCGGATGATGGTCGGCCCACAGCGCGGCGAGTTCGAGGAGGCGGCAGCCGGCGGCCCGTTCGGCCCGCACACAGGCGGCTGCGGCGGCAGCCACCTGATGGCTGTCCCACAGCTCCAACGCCTCCGACATGACCATCACGCTAACGGCCGGCACTGACAGAACAGCGCCTGCGCAGGGGGTCCCCGATGTCTGTGAAACGTGTCCGTCGAGAAGGACAAGAGCCGGAAGCCAGGCCTGGAGAGGTGGATGTCGACGAGCTCGGGCATGCGTCGGGGGAGCGCGCATGCGTGGACGAGCCGGCGACGTGGAGGCTGACGACCGGCGACCGGGAGGGTGATCAGCCCGGGCGGACGGTGATCGTGACGGTACGGGGCGGCCCGGAGCCCACCGACCGCCAGCCGGTCAGGCGGTGGCGGTCGACCTGCCAACGTTCGGCGCCGACCCGGATCGAGGTGACGCCGTAGCCGCGGGCGTTGGCCAGGGCATACTGGGCATAGGCCCAGGCGCGGTGGGTGCTGGACGCGCGCACGGTGATCACCGCACCGGAATGCGGCGCCCGGACCAGGAAGGTCTTGTGCAGGGCGGCGGCCAGCCCGCCGGCGTCACCGGGGTGCTGGTCGCGGATCAGACACTGCAGCGCTGCCGGGCTCTGCCCGGTCAGCACCGAGGCGAGGATCCGGGCATCGGACTCGTGCTCGCGGTAGGCGTCGGGGAAACCACTGATCTGGATCTTCTGGGCGATCCGGGTGATGTCGCCGGACTGCCATCCGCGGATCCGGGTCAGGGCGTCGTAGAACTGCCCGGTCGCGTGGTACGGGTCCAGCAGTTGCCGCCGGGTGCCCCAGCCCTGGGACGGCCGCTGCTGGAACAGACCGACCGAGTCGCGGTCCCCGTGGTCGAGGTTGCGCAGATTGCTCTCCTGGTACGCCGTCGCCAGCGCGATCGAGGCCGCCCGCGGCGCCAGCCCACGGCGTACCGAGATGCCGGCGATCAGGGCGGCGTAGTGCGCCTGCTCGGTGTCCACCGCCACGGATCGGCCCGAGGCGGTGGCCACGCACCGCTGTTCGCCGGGAAGCGGCTGATGGTTCGGCATCCGGGCGACGATCACCACACCGACCGCCACCACGGCGACGACGATTCCGACCACCGCCCAGGTCAGCCGACCGGTCCGTCTGCGAGATCGGGCCATTCGGTGCGCTCCGCGTCGCCGGCAGGCTCAGATCGCGTGCAGGGCGGCGTTCAGCTCAACCTTCCGGCCGGCCCGCTCACGCACCTGCACCGCGCCGGTGATGGAGTTGCGGATGAACAACAGGTTCGGCCGGCCGGACAACTCGATGGCCTTGGCCACCCGTCCGTCCGGCAGCCCCACCTTGGTGCCCGCGGTGACGTACAGCCCGGCCTCGACCACGGAGTCGTCACCCAGCGAGATGCCGATGCCGGCGTTCGCGCCGATCAGGCACCGCTCGCCGACCGACACCATGTGGGTGCCGCCACCGGACATGGTGCCCATGATGGAGGCGCCGCCGCCGACGTCGGAGTCCTTGCCGACGATGACCCCCTGGCTGACCCGGCCCTCGATCATCGCCGGGCCCAGCGTGCCGGCGTTGAAGTTGACGAAGCCCTCGTGCATCACCACGGTTCCCGGGGCCAGGTGGGCGCCGAGCCGGACCCGGGACGCATCGGCGATCCGGACGCCGTCGGGGATCACGTAGTCGAGCAGCTGCGGGAACTTGTCCACGCCGTGCACGGTCAGCTGCCGCCGGTCGGCGCGCAGCCGGGTCCGGATCTGTTCGAAGCCGTCCACTGCGCAGGGCCCGATCGAGGTCCAGACCACGGTGGCCAGCAGCCCGGCCCAACCGTTCAGGTTCACCCCGCGCGGCGGCACCAGTCGGTGGCTGAGCAGGTGCAGCCGCAGATAGACGTCGGCAGCGCTGCGCGGCGCCGCATCCAGGTCGATCACGGTCCGCACCAGGTCGGTGTGCACCTGCCGGATGGGATCGGCGCTGCTGGCACCGGCGGCGGCGATGGCCAGCTCCTCGGGCGCGGTGGCCGAATCCGGCGCCCCGAGCATCGGAGCGGGGTAGTAGGTGTCCAGGACCTGGCCGGAGGCGTGGACGGTCGCCAGACCCCAACCCCAGGCGGGGCGGGCGCGGTCGGACGGGTCGGTTCGGTCGTCGGTTCCGGGCATGGGACAACTCTAGGATGGACCCCTGGTGGCAGCCGCATCCGCGCCGGGCCTGGTCCGCGCCGCGGGTAGGGTGCGGTGTCATGGAGTGGGGCATCGCGATCTCGGCGATCGTCGTGCTGGGTGCGGCCGCAGCGATCGCGGCGGGAAGCCTGGGACAGATGAGCAGGGAACCGGTACGCGACACCTATCGGCAGGACCTGCCCGACCATCCGCTCACCGCCCGCGACGTCCAGCAGGTCCGGTTCGGCGTCCAGCTGCGCGGTTACGCCATGGACCAGGTCGACGACGTGCTGGCCCGCCTCAGCCATGAGATCGCCGAGCGGGACGCCCGGATCGCCGCGCTGGCCGAGGCCTCCCGCTGCGACCTGCGGAGCTGCGATGGCGGGGGCTCCGGGCACGCAGGTTCGACCGCGGGAGTTTGGGACGTCGAGCGCGCAGCCGACGGCCCGGTGATCCGGTGACCCTGCACTTCCACGGATCGGCCACGGTCACGGCTGCGCCCGACGACGTCTGGCCGTGCCTGGTCGACTGGATCGGGCAGGAACGCTGGTTCCCGCTGACCACCATGCGGGTGCTGAACGACCGCGGCACCGGACTCGGTACGCGGATCCGGGCCGAGCACGGATTGCGAATCGGCTCGCGCCGGCTGGGAATCGCCGACGAGATGGTCGTGACCGGCTGGGAACCGCCGTACGAACTGGAGATGACCCATCTGGGTCCCACGTTCACCGGGGTCGGCGTGTTCACCGTCGAGGCCCGCGGCCGGCGCAGCTGGTTGTCCCTGCGGGAACGGGTGCACCTGCCCGGCGGCCCTCTCGCCGAACTGGCCGTGCTGGCGGTCCGTCCGGTGCTGCAACACCAACTCACCGCGAGCCTGCACCGCTTCGCCCGGATCGTCGCATCCCGCACCTCCGCGCCGGACCGGCTTCTCGACCCCGCCCACCGCTTCCAGCCCCGGCACACCCGGGCAACGGTGTTCGCCGACGAGGTGGCCAAGCGGCAGCGCCGCAGCATCCGCCGGCAGGAGCGACGACGGAGCCGGGAGGAACGGCGCGAGGTCCGCTCGTGACCGCGGTCGCCGGTCCGGACCGCCGACCGCGGTGTCCCTGGGCGGTCGGCGACCCGCTCTACCTCGCCTACCACGACCAGGAATGGGGTCGGCCCGTCACCTCGGTCGACGGCCTGTACGAACGGGTCACGCTGGAGGCGTTCCAGTCCGGGCTGGCCTGGATCACCATCCTGCGCAAGCGGGACGCCTTCCGCCGCGCCTTCGCCGGGTTCGACCCGGCGCGGGTGGCGGCGTTCGACGATGGCGACATCGACCGGTTGCTGGCCGATGCCGGCATCGTCCGCAACCGCGCCAAGATCGAAGCCGCCGTCCACAACGCCCGGGTCGTCGCCGACTGGGGCCAGGGCTTCGCCGACCTGATCGGCTCCTTCGCCGAACCGGGCCGGCCGCGGCCGGCGGACAGTTCCGAGGTGCCCGCCTCGACACCCGCCTCGGTCGCCCTGTCCCGGGCGTTGAAGCAGCGTGGCCTGCGGTTCGTCGGCCCGACCACCGCCTATGCCACCATGCAGGCCGTCGGCCTGGTCGACGATCACCTGGCCGGATGCTGGGTCCCGCCCCGCTCCGCGGCAGGGTGAGACCGCGCTGCCCGACTCGGCCCTGACGGCCGGATACGGGATAATGGCGGCTATCCCTGCTGGGACTCTTCAGGTGGACGACAGAGATGAGGATGCAATGGCTGCGATGAAGCCGCGGACCGGTGACGGCCCGATGGAGGTCACCAAGGAAGGCCGGGAGATCGTCATGCGGGTCCCCTTGGAGGGAGGCGGCCGGCTGGTCGTCGAGCTGAACGCCCAGGAAGCGGCCGAACTCGCCGGCGCACTCAAGCAGGTCGTCGGCTGAACCGATCGGCGGCCATCACGGTCGGTCCCGACCGACAGGTCGACGTGTCGGACCTGAACCGACGGCCTCATCGGACGGCCCGGACGCCCAGCGGCGCCGGGCCGTTCCGCTGCCCGCAGCCGCCCGGCTGGTCGCCGTCGGGTCGCTGCGCGGGGGTCAGCGGCCGGCGTGCACCTCGATGGCCCGCCGGTAGACCGCCAGCGTCTCGGCGGCGATCCGGGACCAGGAGAACTCGTCGATGCACCGCTGCCGGCCGGCCCGTCCGAAGGTGTCGGCCCGGTCCCGGTCGCGGGTCAGCTCGTTGATCCGGTCCGCCAGCCCCGCCTCGAAGGCCGCGACTGCCTCGGGGTCGTCGGCCCGGGCCGGGTCGTAGGGCACCAGGTAACCGGTGCCGCCGTCGACCACGACCTCGGGGATGCCACCGACCGCGCTGGCCACCACCGCGGTCCCGCAGGCCATCGCCTCCAGGTTGACGATGCCCAGCGGCTCGTACACCGACGGGCAGCAGAACACGGCGGCATGGGAGAGCACCTGGCGCACCTCGGCCCTCGGCAGCATCTTCTCCACCCAGACGACGTTGCCGCGGGTGCGCTGCAGTTCGGCGAACTCAGCCGAGATCTGGGCGGCGATCTCCGGGGTGTCGGGGGCACCGGCCAGGAGCACCAGCTGGGTGTCGGCATCCAGCCGGCGGGCCGCCCGCACCAGATGGATCAGCCCCTTCTGCCGGGTGATCCGGCCGACGAAGACCACCGCCGGCCGGTCCGGGTCGATGCCGTAGGTCTGCAATGCGGTCCGGTCCGGATCCGGCCGGAACTCCTCGGTGTCGATGCCGTTGCGGACCACGTGCACCTTCTCCGGATCCAGGTCGCGATAGGAGTCCAGGACGTCGCGACGCATGCCGGCGCTGACCGCGATCACCGCCTCGGCCGCCTCGAACGCCGTCCGCTCCGCCCACGACGACAGCCGGTAGCCACCGCCGAGCTGTTCGGCCTTCCACGGCCGATGCGGTTCCAGCGAGTGCGCGGTGACCACATGCGCGACGTCGTGGTAGAGCCGGGCCAGGTGGCCGGCCAGGTTGGCATACCAGGTGTGGCTGTGCACCAGGTCGACGTGGCCGCCGGTGGTGGCACCGATCGCTGCCACCATGGACAGGTCGGCCCCGAACACCCGCAGCGCCGCGTTCGCCCCGGCCGGATGGTCCTCCGGATGGGCCATCGCGCCCGCCCGCGGTGCACCCATGCAGTGCACCTCCACTCGGGCCATCGCCTCGAGTTGGGGCACCAACTGCGCCACGTGCACTCCGGCTCCGCCATAGATCGTCGGCGGGTACTCCCGGGTCAGCACCGCGACGGTCAGCGGGTCATCGGTGGGCTCCGGATCGGCGTTCACCGCGGCATTCCGTTCGCATCGGCATCCATGGCGGCATCGTTGCACGGACCGGCCCGACCCGGAACGGGTCCGCCCGCACCGATCGTCGGGCGATCCGTTCGACGTCGGTGTGATGCACGTCATTGCTGGCGGCCGGTCGGGGCGGGCGCTAGGTTCACTGCATGGCAGCACGTCGCAAGATCCTGTCCATCGTCCTGGCCGGAGGCGAGGGCAAGCGGCTGATGCCGCTGACCCTGGACCGGGCCAAGCCCGCGGTCCCGTTCGGCGGCACCTACCGACTGATCGACTTCGTGCTGTCCAACCTGGCCAACGCCGAGCTGCGGCGGATCTGCGTCCTCACCCAGTACAAGTCGCACTCCCTGGACCGGCACATCTCGCTGACCTGGCGGATGTCGACGATGCTCGGCAACTACGTCACCCCGGTGCCGGCGCAGCAGCGCCTGGGTCCGCGCTGGTACCAGGGCAGTGCGGACGCGATCTTCCAGTCGATGAACCTGATCAGCGACGAGGACCCCGACTACATCGTCGTCTTCGGTGCCGACAACATCTACCGGATGGACGTCTCCCAGATGGTCGACGCCCACATCGGCAGCGGGCTCGGCTGCAGCGTGGCCGGGATCCGGGTGCCGCGCAGCCAGGCCAGCGCGTTCGGGGTCATCGACGCCGCCGCCGACAACAAGATCAACTCGTTCCTGGAGAAGCCGGCCGACCCGCCCGGACTCACCGACGACCCCGAGTCCTCGTTCGCCTCGATGGGGAACTACATCTTCACCCGCAGCGCACTGATCGAGGCGCTGGAGACCGATGCCGCCGACCCCGGCTCCCGCCACGACATGGGCGGCGACATCATCCCCGGCTTCGTCAGCAGGGGCGACGCCCAGGTCTACGACTTCACCGAGAACACCGTGCCCGGCGCCACCGCCCGGGACAAGAACTACTGGCGCGACGTCGGCACCATCGACGCCTACCACGAGGCCCACATGGACCTGGTCTCGGTGGATCCGGTGTTCAACCTCTACAACGAGGAGTGGCCGATCTGGACCTACACCGTGCAGATGCCCGGCGCCAAGTTCGTGCTGGAGGGCACCGCTGAGGACTCCATCGTCAGCCCCGGCTGCATCATCTCCGGCGGCCAGGTGGAGAGTTCGGTGCTGTCACCCGACGTCCGGCTGCAGGAACGGTCGGCGATCAACCGGTCGGTGCTGCTGTCGGGGGTCCGGATCGGCGCGGGCGCGATGGTCGACAACGCGATCCTGGACAAGCACGTCGTGGTGGCCCCGGGGGCCCAGGTGGGCGTGGACCACGAGGCCGACCGGGCGCGCGGCTTCACCGTCTCCGAAGGCGGCATCACCGTGGTGGGAAAGGGTGTCCGGGTCAAGTGACCATCCGCACGGAGGATGCCCGACCGGATGGGTTCCGGCGCGGTGACGCCGCACCGGGTCAGAGCCTGACGGCGACCAGCAGTCCGTCACCGCAGGGCAGCAGCGTGCTGAGCAGGTCCTCGCTGTCCCGGACCGTTTCCAGGGTGCGACGGATGGCCTCGGTCTCGTCGTCGCTGTTGGTGGCGTCGGCCGTCTTGTTGTGCCACAGCGCGTTGTCGATCACCAGCAGACCGCCGTGGCGCAGCAGCCGGCGGCCCTGTTCGACGTACTCGGGGTACTCGAGCTTGTCGGCGTCGACCAGGACCAGGTCGTAGGCGCCGTCACTGAGCTTCGGCAGCACGCTCAGCGCCGCGCCGGCGATCAGCCGGAAACGCTGGGTCGGGATGCCGACGGCGCGGAAGGCCTGCCGGGCGGCGTTCTGGTGTTCGGCCTCGATGTCGACCGAGGTCAGTACCCCGTCGGGCTGCATGCCGGCGAACAGCGCCAGTCCGGAGACGCCGGCGCCGCTGCCGATCTCGACCACGGCACGGGCGTTGATCGTCTTGGCCAGCACGGTCAGGGTGCGGGCGGTGCCCCGGCTGACCGGGGTGGCGCCGAAGGAGCGGGCCGCCTGCCGCGCTTCGGCGGCGGCCGGGTTCTCCTCGGTGAAGAGTTCGGCATAGGCCCACGTCCGGGCCGACGGGTGGTCGGCGCCGACGGCGGGCAGGTCGACGCCCGAAGCGTTCGCAGGATCCGAGGTGGTCACGCCGTCAGCCTAGCGAAACGACGGGCCGGTGCCCGCAGCCCGCGTCCACCGGGTCCCGGTCACCACAACCGACCCGCCCTAGGATGAGCAGATGATGTGCAACGCCCGATCCGGATCCAGCCGCGGATGAGCCACACCGTCACCGCCGAACTGGTGGCCAATGTGTTGAAGGTCGAGGTGCAGGTGGGCGACCGGGTCGGCCCGACCGACCCGGTCGTGGTGCTGGAATCGATGAAGATGGAGATCCCGGTGCTGGCCGAGGTCACCGGCCGGGTGTCGGAGATCGTCGCCGGCCCCGGCGACGTGGTGACCGAAGGTGACCCGCTGGTCGTCATCGACGAAGCCTGACCGGACGGGTATGCAGAGGAAGTGAGCCGACGATGATCTACAGCGAAGGACCGCTGTTCGGCCGGGTGCTGACCGCGATGGTGACGCCGTTCGCCGCGGACGAGTCGGTCGACCTGGAGGCTGCCGCCGAGCTGGCCCGCCATCTCGTCGATGATCTCGGCAACGACGGGCTGGTCGTCAGCGGCACCACCGGTGAGTCGCCGACCACCAGCGATGAGGAGAAGGCCGAACTGCTGACCACGGTGATCGGCGCGGTCGGCAACCGCGCCGCGGTGATCGCCGGAGTGGGCACCTTCGACACCCGGCACACCGTGGAGCTGTTGTCGGTCGCCCAGGAGGCCGGCGCCGACGGTGCCCTGGTGGTGACCCCGTACTACTCCAAGCCGCCGCAGACCGGTCTGCTGCGACACTTCACCACCGTCGCCGAGGCCGCCGCCATCCCGTTGATGCTGTACGACATCCCGGGCCGGACGGCGACGCCGATCGCCACCGAAACCATGATCGAACTGGCCGGGCATCGGCGGATCGTCGCGGTCAAGGACGCCAAGGGCGACCTGACCGCCTCGGCGCGGGTGATGGCCGCGACCGATCTGCTCTACTACTCCGGCGATGACGCGATGACACTGCCGCTGCTCGCACTGGGCGCGGTCGGCGTCGTGGGCACCTCGACCCACTTCAGCGCCGTCGGCACCAAACAACTGGTGGAGGCCTACCTCGACGGCAAGGTCGACGAGGCGGTCCGGCTGCATCGGCAGCTGCTCCCGATCTACACCGGCATCTTCGCCACCCAGGGCGCGATCCTGGTCAAGGCCGGTCTCGACCTGCAGGGCCGTGGCGTCGGCGGGATGCGGTCGCCGCTGGTCGACGCCACCCCCGCGCAGCGCGAGGCGCTGCAGCAGGCGCTCACCGCGGCCGGTCTGTGAGACCCGGCCGGTAGATCCGCGCCCGTCAGACCCGATCGCGTCCCAGCCCGCGGATCGGGAACGTCGCCCGGGCTGGCGTCCGTTGGACGACCCAGGAAGGCCATGAGCAGCGGCTGAAAGAACCCGTCGCAGAGTTGGGGCGTTCGTCAGTGTTCTCACAGCGGTTTACCAGAAAGGCTGACCAGAATGAGCGGCCAGGGCAGTCGGTCCTGCGCTCGTTCCGGATCCTCGGGCCGGGTGCCACGGTGACGAGAGGTGAACCGATGGCGAACGTCGTCCGGAGGATCCAGCGCAAGCTGCCGGCCAGCGGCCCCACCCGATGGGGCGCGCCCGATCCCGCGGACCGGCGCCCACCGGCCGACGCCGCACCGACCGATGCCGCCAACCCGCGCCGCCCCGGGGACCCGGCCGTCGGCTCCGACGAACCGACGGGGGAATGGACCCAGCCTGCCTGGGACGACATCGTCCGCGACCACAGCGCCCGCGTCTACCGGCTGGCCTACCGGCTGACCGGCAACCCGCACGACGCCGAGGATCTCACCCAGGACGTGTTCGTCCGCGTGTTCCGATCCCTGCACACCTTCCGTCCCGGCACCTTCGAGGGCTGGCTGCACCGCATCACCACCAACCTGTTCCTGGACTCCGCCCGCCGGCGGCAGAAGATCCGCTTCGACGGACTGGCCGAGGGGTCGGACGAGCGGCTGCCCAGCGGCACGCCGGCACCGGGGGACCAACTGGCCGACGCCGGCCTCGACCACGACATCGCTGCCGCGCTGGCCGCGCTGGCCCCGGAGTTCCGGGCCGCCGTGGTGCTGTGCGACATCGAGGGACTGTCGTATGAGGAGATCGCCGAGGTCCTCGGCGTCAAGCTCGGCACCGTGCGCAGCCGGATCCACCGCGGCCGCGCCCAACTGCGCAGCGCGCTGGCCCACCGCAGCCCGTCGGCGGTGCATCAGCGCTACTTCGGGGTGGACGCCGAGGCGGGCACGTCGGCCGGTGACCGGGTCGTCGCCCGCGCGGAGGTGCTGGGAACGGCGTGAAACCACGGTCGTGCCGGGACCTCGCCGAGACACGCTCGGCGTACGTGGACGGTCACCTCAGCGAGGCCGAGCGGCAGGCTCTGCTCCGGCACCTGTCCGACTGCGCCGCCTGCCGGCAGGATCTCGCTGACCTTCGCCGGCTCCGCAGTCTGCTCAGCCCGGCCGGCCGGCCAGGTTCCGCCGAGGTACCGGCCGCTCTGGCGGCCCGGCTCACCGCGATCGCCGAGGCCGGTGCCGATCCGGCCGCTCGCCGTCCGATCTGGCTCGGTCCCGCCGCCGGGGTCGTGGTCTGCTGTCTGCTGGCGGCCGTGGGCTACCTGGTCGCGCCGCCGCGGCGGGACCGGATCGCGGACCCGTCGACCGCGGTCCGGGCCGACACGGCGACGATACTGGCCCAGCTGCCGCTGACCGGCGCAGCGGTCGCCGCCGCCCTGCTGGTCGACCCGTCGCGGCTGCGGACCGACCGGAGCCGGCTGTCGGCCGATCCGACCATGACCGGGACGCGGCTGGACCCGGCCCGGACGGCCGCCCTGATGCGCAGGGCCGACCGGGCCACCGATGCGGTCGCCTATACCGGGCTCGAACGTGTCGTCGCACCCCGTGATGTCGGTGGCACGGCGGCCGATGTGGCGATCGCGATGCGGCCCGGGACCGGTGCCGGCGTCGAGATCCGCAACCTGACGGGTGCCGTCGTCGCCCGCGGCTCGGTGCCGGCGCCGGCGAGCACGGCAGTGACCGCGACCGCGCTGCGGCAGACCCTGACCTCGGCCTACCGGCTGTCGGCTGTCGACGGCGGCACCCTGCTGGGCCGGTCGGTGACGATGGTGCAGGCCCGCCGCCCCGGGACCACCCCGGCTGACGCCCCGGCGGCCCGCTGGTGGATCGACGACGGCACCGGGCTGGTGCTGCGCCAGCAGACCTACGATCCGACCGGCCGGCTGGTGCTGGCTGCCGGCTTCACCCGCATCCGCTTCGGCGCCGAGCCGGCCACGGCGACGGCCGCCGTCGGGGCGACCGCCGGCCGGCCGCTGACCGCGCCGGTCACCACCGCGGCCTTCACCCCGTCGACCGCCGGCCGGCTGGCCCGGCAGGGTTGGTTCTGCCATGCCGAACTCGCCGGGCTGGCGCTGACCCGGCTCCGCGCCGACGCGCCGGCCGAACCGGAGGTGGTGCACATGGTCTACACCGACGGACTGTCCACGGTGAGCGTCTTCGAACGCCGCGGGGCGCTGGCCGGGCCGCCGACCGGCTCCCAGTGGGATCCGACCCTGGCCGCCTACCGCACCGACGCCATGTTGAACACGGCGACCTGGCAGTCGGGCGGGGTGGTGTTCACGGTGGCCACCGACGGGCCGACGGCGGCCCGTGACGCCGTGGTCGCCGCGCTGCCGCACCGGGCGCCGTCGACAAGGTCGACCATGGCGCGGATCCGGGCCGGCTGGGGCCGGCTGCTGACCGGCCTCGGCGACGGCTGACCGACGGCATCGAAGTCCGGCCGAGGTGATGCGGGCTTCGCGGCGCGACTAATCTTGGCTCCGGCAGCGTCGCGGCGTCGACG
Organism: uncultured Actinomycetota bacterium; assembly: GCA_963758075.1. Lineage (GTDB taxonomy): Bacteria > Actinomycetota > Actinomycetes > Propionibacteriales > Propionibacteriaceae > Microlunatus. The sequence continues at coordinate 46,048 of CAVWTT010000003.1, forward strand.
ACGACGCGGATCGGACGCGGAGGGGTAGGACTGCATGTTCGACATGGGCGCACCGGAGATCCTGGTGCTGGCGATCCTCGCGGTGATCTTCTTCGGCCCGGACAAGCTGCCGTTGATGGCGCGCAAGGCGGGCAAGGCGGTGCGCTACGTCCGGCAGATGGCCGGCAACGCGCAGACCCAGATCCGTACCGAGCTCGGTCCCGACTACGACGACCTGGACTTCCGCGATCTGAACCCGAAGGCGTTCGTGCAGAAGCACCTGCTGGCCGACGTCGACCCGTTGGTGAACGAGGTGAAGGACGAGCTTGCCGGCATCACCTCCCTCGGCAAGGGCACGGTCGCCGAGGCCACCGCGGCCATCGACGAGGCCAAGTCCGGTGTCCGGACCGAGATCAGCACCGGCCGGAACCTGACCGCGACCGTGGTACCTGTCGCCGAGGTGGCCCGGATCCACACCCCGTACGACCCCGACGCCACCTGAGCCGTCAGTGGGCGACGGGCTGCAGGTTCAGCCTCCGGCCGGCCAGTCGGCGGCCGCGGTCCGCCAGCCGGTCGGCCAACCCTGACAGCGCCGCCGCGGCCGGCTGGTCCGGATCGGAGGCCACCAGCGGGCTGCCGGCGTCACCGCCGGCCCGCAGCTGCGGATCCAGCGGCACCTGCGCCAACATCGGCACCTCGTATCCCAGTCGGCTCGACAGGGTCCGGGCGACCTCCTCGCCACCGCCGGAGCCGAACACGTCGTAGCGGTGCTCCTTGCCGCAGTCGGGGCAACTGACCTGCAGGTAGGACATGTTCTCCACCACGCCGATCACCCGCTGGTTGACCATCGAGGCCATCGTGCCGGCCCGCTCGGCCACCTCGGCGGCCGCCTGCTGCGGGGTGGTCACCACGATGACCTCGGCATTGGGCAGCTTCTGACCGATGGAGATCGCCACATCACCGGTGCCCGGCGGCAGGTCCAGCAGCAGGAAGTCCAGGTCGCCCCAGTACACGTCGGCCAGCATCTGGTGCAGCGCACGGTCCAGGATCGGCCCCCGCCAGGCCACCACCTGGTCCCGGCGCGGCTTGAGCATGCCGATGCTCATCACCTTCAGTCCGTTGCTCGGCACCGGCAGGATCATGTCCTCCACCGAGGTCGGCCGCGCGTCGGCGACACCGAGCATGGCCGGCACCGAATGGCCGTAGATGTCGGCGTCCAGCACCCCGACCGTATGGCCGCGGGCCGCCAGCGCCATGGCCAGATTGACCGTCACCGAGGACTTGCCGACACCTCCCTTGCCGGAGGCGACCGCCAGCACGGTGGTCAGCGAGTCCGGTTTGGCGAAGGGGATCTCGCGGTCGGCGCGGCCGCCCTTGAGGTTGTCCCGCAGCGCGGTCCGCTGCTCGTCCGACATCACCCCGAGGGTGACCTCGACCTGCTCCACCCCGGGGACGGCCCCGGCAGCCGCGGTCACGTCGCGGCGCAGGGTGTCCTTCATCGGGCAGCCGGAGACGGTGAGCAGCACCTCGATCACGGCGTGGCCGTCGTCGGAGACGTCGACCCGTTTGACCATGCCGAGTTCGGTGATCGGCCGCCGGATCTCGGGGTCGTTCACACCGTCCAACGCCTTGGTGATCCGGGTCACCAGCGGGTGGTCAGGGGTCCTCGTCTGCACGTCCGGCATGCCGGTCAGCCTAGTCGGCCCGGGTCACCGGTCCGGACGGTCGGGTTGGGGTCAGACCGAATGACGGCCGTGCCCGAGGTGGCTGCGGCCGTCACCGGCGGTCCCGTCGTCGTGTTCGTCCAGCTCGGTCAGGATCGCCCGCAGCTCGGTGCGCAACTCGGCCCGCAGGTAGTCGCGGGTGGCCAGGTCACCGACCGACATCCGCAGCGAGGCGATCTCACGGGCCAGGAAGTCCATGTCGGCGCGGGTCTGCGCGGCCTGCTGCCGGTCCCGGTCCAGCGCGACGCGGTCCCGGGCCTCCTGCCGGTTCTGCGCCAGCAGGATCAGCGGGGCGGCGTAACTGGCCTGGGTGGAGAAGAACAGGTTCAGCAGGATGAACGGATACGGGTCCCAACGCAGCCCGAACAGGCCGACGACGTTGAACACCACCCAGACCACCACGAAGCCGGTCATGTAGGCGATGAACCGGGCCGTGCCCATGAACCGGGCGAACGTCTCCGCGAAGTTGCCGAAGGAGTCACCCGAGACCCGGAACCGGGGCAGCATCGGCCGCCGCAGCCCGCCGGGAGCGTTCAGCCGTTCCGGCTCGCGGCGGTGGGCGCGGGCCATCAGCGCGCCTCCTCGGCGTCGCTCATGGCGTCGAGCTGATCACCTCGCCAGTCGGTCGGCAGGACATGATCGAGAACGTCATCGACGGTGATCGCGCCGATCAGCCGGCCGGACCTGTCCACCACCGGGGCGTTGACCAGGTTGTAGGTGGCGAAGTAGCGGCTGACCGCGTGCAGATCGGCCTTGTCGCTGAGCGGTTCCAGGTCGGAGTCGATGAGGCCCGAGACCAGCGTGGACGGCGGTTCGCGCAGCAGCCGCTGGAAGTGCACGGCGCCGATGAACCGGCCGGTCGGCGTCTCCAGCGGCGGCCGGCAGACGAAGATCATCGCCGCCAGCGCCGGGCTCAGATCCTCCTGGCGGACCAGCGCCAACGCCTCCGCAACGGTTGCATCGGGCGGGACGATCACCGGCTCGGGGTTCATCATGCCGCCGGCGGTGAACTCCTCGTAGGTCAGCAGCCGGCGCAGGTCCTTGGCCTCGTCCGGCTCCATCTCGCCCAGCAGCAACTCGGCCATGTCGGACGGCAACTCATGGATCAGGTCGGCGGCGTCGTCGGCGTCCATCTCCTCCAGCACGGCCGCGGCCCGTTCGACCTCCAGCGCCTGGATCAGCTGCACCTGCTCGTCCTCCGGCAGTTCCTCCAGGGCGTCGGCCAGCTTCTGGTCGTCCAGCGCGGAGGCCACCTCGGACCGGCGTTCAGGGGACAGGTCGTGCAGCTCCCGAGCGACGTCGGCCGGCTTCATGTCCTCCATCTCGGCCAGCAGCTGCTCGTTGGCCTGGCCGTAGGACCCGAGCAGGGCGGCGATGTCGGACCAGTCGACGACCGAGACCTGACCGCGCCGGGCGAACGGCCGGCCGAACCGGTGCGACCGGGTGACTTCGCGGACCGCGACCTCGGAGATCTCCCAGTCCTGGTTGCGCAGCTGGTGCATGGCGACGTCGAAGATCACCCACGGCCCGGGCGTGGAGGGCTGGGTGACCTGCTGGTCGAACAGGTCCTCCACCACCAGCGTCTCGGACTCGCGGCGGGCGAACCGCCGGGTGTTGACCACGCCGGTGGTGACGATCTGCACCGCGTCGATACTGCGCACCCGGGCCATCGGAATGAAGATCCGGTGCCGGGCGAACAGTTCCACCACCACGCCCTTCACCCGCGGTGGCCGGCTCAGGGTCCGCTCCGAGATCACCACGTCACGGAGCTTGCCGATGGTGTCGCCGGCATCATCGAGGATCGGCAGGCCACGGATCCTGGAGATGAAGACGGAGTTGGTGGACCCGTTCACGCGGTGAGACTACCGCGCCGACGCGGACCGACGACGGATGCGGTGACCGTCACTCCCGCTCGGTCACCCAGCCCAACCCATCGGTGAGGTCGGAGGCCTGCTGCGGGCCCCAGCTGCCGGTCGGGTAGGGGATCGGCTTCGGCGGATCCTGCAGGACCGGGTCGGCGACCCGCCAGGCGTGGGACAGCCCGTCGGAACTGGTGAACAGCGATCGGTCACCGGTCATCACGTCGTGCAGCAGCGCGACGTAGGGCGGCAACGGGCTCGAATCGGGCACCTCGGCCAGGCCGAGGTCGATCCGCTGCTCGGTGAGGCTGAGATCGGCTCCCGGCCGTTTCAGGATCAGCGCCGCGCCGATCCTGCCCGAGCCCGACAACGAGATCTCCAACCGGGCGCCGGCGTCGGGCAGCTCCCCCAGCGGACCGTCGGTCTCCCTCATGATCAGCGTCACCAGCTGCTGGCTGTCGGCCATCTGTTTTCCGCTGCGCAGCAGGAACGGGACGTCACGCCACCGGTCGGTGTCCACCCAGAGCCGCACGGCCGCCAGCGTGTCGGTGCGCGAGTCGTCGGCGACGTCGTCCAACTCCCGGTAGCCCTCGTACTGGCCGAGCACCACCTCGGTCGTGTCGAGTGGCCGGAACGAGGCCAGCACCGACTCCCGCGCCGACTGCAGGTCCTTGGGGTCGAGGCTGGCCGGCGGCTCCATCGCCACCTCCGCGGCGACCTGGAACAGATGGGTGGCGATCATGTCGCGGAACGCGCCGGTGGCGTCGTAGAACTTCGCCCGCTGGGCCACGTCCAAGGTCTCCGGTGCGTCGATCTGCACCTGGGCGACGGCGTGCCGCGACCAGATCTGCTGGATCATCGTGTTGGCGAACCGCATCACGTGCAGGTTCTGGGTTGCCTCCTTGCCCAGGAAGTGGTCGATCCGGAACACCTGGTCCTCGTCCATGACCGAGTGCACCAGACCGTCGAGTTCGCGGAAGCTCGGCAACGACTCCCCGTACGGCTTCTCATAGACCACCTTGGCGTTGTCCAGCAAACGATGGTTGGACAGCCCCGTGGTGATGGTGGAGAACGCGAACGGCGGCACCGCCAGGTAGTGCACGTACTGCCGGTCGGGGCCGAGTCCGTCGGCGGCCTCGCCCAGCACGTCCAGCAGGCTGCCCGGGTTCGTCTCGTCGAAACCACCGCCGGCGAACCGCAACCGGCCGGCGAACTCCTGCCACTGCCGGTCGTCGATCTTGTCGGCACCGGGCCCGAACTCCTCCAGCGACTGGCGGACCCGGCTGCGGAAATCCTCGTGGGCGACATCGCCCCGACCGTTGCCGACCAGCACCCAGTCCTGCGGTGTCAGGCCGCGGCTGAACAACTCCCAGAACGCCGGCAGGACCATCCGCCGGGCCAGATCACCGGTGGCGCCGAACAGCACGAACACCGTCGGAACCGGACACTGCTGCGGGCCGTTGTTGATCGTCCGGGTCTTCATCGCCTACCTCCTGTGCTGCCCGGCGCGAAGCCAGGGTTGCTGTGCCGGACCGTCCGCTGGGGTGGTCCGGACGCCGTACGGGCCGGGTCACCGGCCGAACGGACCATCCAGATCAATCAGGTTCCCGAACCGGTGACGGTGAAACAGCGGGCTCAGCCGGAGGTGGTGGATCGGCGCCGGTGGCGGCACCGTCAACGACTTGACTGCGACCCGCTCAGCCAGGCGGATAGGCTGGCCGCATCACAGCGGTGCGCGGCACCGGCTCACGGAGCGGAGGTGACCTGGAGATGTCCTTCTCGAATGCGAACTTCGCCCGGCCGGGTACCAGTTCATTGTTCGAACTGGAGTTCCCGCAGTCCGTCGGGCTCTACAACAGCTACGACGAGGCGCAGAAGGCGGTGGACTACCTGGCCGACAACAAGTTCGAGGTGCAGAACCTGGCCATCGTCGGGACCGAGCTCAAGCAGGTGGAGCGCGTGCTCGGACGGCGCAACTGGGGCACGGTTTTCGCCCAGGGCGTGCAGTCGGGTGTCACCACCGGGCTGTTGGTGGGCATCGTCATGTTGCTGTTCGCCCGGCCGACCAGTGTGTTCGCCCTGCTGCTGGTCGCCCTGGGCATCGGCATCATCCTCGGTGTCGGTTTCCAGGCCCTCGGCTATGCGATGAGCCGGGGCCGGCGCGACTTCACCTCGATCAGCCAGACGGTGGCGACCAAGTACGAGGTGCTCTGCGAGCACAAGCTCGCCGCGAAGGCACGGGAGATGCTGCAGCACATGCCCGGCGCCCGGGCCGCCTACTTCCAGTGATCAGAGCCACTTGTTGCGTTTGAAGCCGATCCAGACCGCCACCATGACGGCGAGGATCAGCAGGCAGAAGATCTCGAAATCCCACCGTCCCGCAGATCCGGGGATGTGTCGGAAGTTCATGCCGTAGACGCCGGCCAGCGCGGTCGGCGCGGCGATCATCGCCGCCCAGGCCGCGAGCTTGCGCATGTCCTGGTTGTCGCTGACCGACAGCCTGGCCAGGGCGGCCTGCATGATCGAGGACAGCACCTCGTCGTAGGACGCGACCGACTCGGCCGCGGCGACGTGGTGGTCGTACAGGTCACGGAAGTAGGCCCTGGCCTCGGCCGGGACCATCGGGTAGTCGCGGGTGGCCAGCCGCTGCAGTGGCTGAGCCAGTGGGATCACCGAGCGCTTGAACTCGATCAGTTCCCGCTTCACCTGGTAGACGCTGTTCACCCGGCGCTCGCCGTCGACGCCGAACACCGCGGCCTCGACCTCGTCCACGTCGATCTCGAACTCGCCGACGACCTCCAGGTAATCATCGATGATCTTGTCCGCGATTGCGTGGAGCACCGTCCACGGCCCCCGCGCCAGCCGCTGCGGATCGGCCTCGAGCCGCCGCCGGATGTCACCCAGCGGCGCCTGCTCACCCTTGCGTACGGTGATCACGAAATGCTCGTTGAGGAAGATCATCACCTCGCCGGTGGAGACGATCTCACTGCTGTCGGTGACCTCACCGTGCTCCACATAGGCGACGGTGGAGATCACCATGAACAGGTCGTCGCCGAAGATCTCCAGCTTGGACCGGGTGTGCCCCTCGACCGCGTCCTCGACGGTCAACGGGTGCAGGTCGAACTGCCGCGGCAGCGCGTGCAGGTCGGCGTCGGAAGGATCCTTCAGACCCAGCCAGACGAAGCCCTGCCGTTCGGCGACGGCCCGATGCGCGGCGGTGCCGACGTCGGCCACCGGTTGCCGGACGCCGTCGACGTACCAGCCCCAGTCGATCACCGAGCTGGCCGGGGCGGCGGCGGTGGCCGCGACGGGCGCCGCTCCGGTGGTCCGGCGGTCGGCGGGCGAGGCCACCGTCAGCCCTGCAGCAGCCGAGCCATCCAGGCCTCGACGTCGTCGGCTGTCCGCGGCAGCGCCGCCGAGAGGTTCTCGTTGCCGTCCTCGGTGATCAGGATGTCGTCCTCGATCCGCACCCCGATGCCGCGCAACTCGTCGGGCACCAGCAGGTCCCCGGACTTGAAGTACAGCCCGGGTTCGACGGTGATCACCATGCCCGGCGCCAGCGTGGCCTCGCGGTAGTTCTCCTTGCGGGCCTGGGCGCAGTCGTGCACGTCGATGCCGAGATGGTGGGAGGTGCCGTGCACCATCCAGCGGCGATGCTGCCCGCCGTCCTCGCCGAGCGACTCCTCGGCACTGACCGGCAGGATGCCCCACTCCTCCAGGTAGCGGGCGATCACCGCGATGGCAGCCTTGTGCACGTCGGCGAAGGTGGTGCCCGGACGGGCCGCAGCAATGCCCGCCTCCTGTGCGGCCAGCACGGCCTGGTAGACCCGTCGCTGCGGCTCGGTGAACCGTCCGTTGATCGGCAGTGTGCGGGTCACGTCGGCGGTGTAGAGCGTGTCCAGTTCGATGCCCGCGTCGATCAGGATGAGGTCGCCGTCGCGGACGTCGCCGTCGTTGCGGATCCAGTGCAGGGTGCAGGCATGGTCACCGGCGGCGGCGATGGTGTCGTAGCCGACGGCGTTGCCGACATGGCGGGCGTGCAGACCGAACACCCCCTCGACCCAGCGCTCACCGCGGCCCCGGCGGACCGCCTCCGGGAAGTCCTTGACCATCTCGGCGAACGCCTCCGCGGTCCGCGCGCAGGCCGTCCGCATCTGGTCACGTTCGAACTCGTCCTTGACCAGCCGCAGTTCGGAGCAGAAGACCTCCAGATCCCGGTCGGCGTCTCCGGCCCGGTCGGCGTCGATCCCGTGCTCGGCCCGCAGCCGGTCGACCAGGGTGGTGATCGCCGGGTCCGCCGAGCGCAGCACCCGGACCGCGGTCTGGTCGACGTTCTTGGCCAGCGCCTCGGCGAGTTCGTCGATCGGGGCGCAGTGCAGGGCCGACACTGCCGCCATCTCCTCCAGCGTCTCTCGTCGACCCACCCACATCTCGCCGTAGCGGGGATCGGCGTAGAACTCCTCGGAGTCGCGGGGCGCCCGCGGTTTGAAGTACAGGGTGGCGTCGTGCCCGCTGTCGGTCGGCTCCAGCACCAGTACCGCATCGGGCTCCTTGTCGGTGCCGAGCCCGGTCAGGTGGGCGAAGGCCGTGTGCGGCCGGTAGCGGTAGTCGGTGTCGTTGGAGCGGACCACGTACCCGCCGGCGGGGACGACGATCCGTTCACCCGGGAAGGCCTGACCGACCTTCTCCCGGCGCGCCGGGGCGTAGCCGGTGGCGGGCAACGGGTCAACCAGCTCGCTGCTGCCGGGCTCCCAGCCGGTGCCGATGAAGGCGCGGAACGCCTCCGAGAACGGGGACTGGCGGTTCGGCAGGGCCGGCTGCTTCTCGCTCATGCGGCAATTCTTGCACCGCCGGCCGGCGGCCCGCGCAGACCGCCGTGGACGCCGGCCCTAAGGTTTGGGCTGTGCCCACCATCACGTCAGACCGCCTGGCCGCAGCCGACGACGCCCGGCTGAGTGATCTCGGCTTCCGCGCCGACGACCGTCAGGATCTGTTGCAGGCCATCCGTCGGGTGCTCGCGCAGCCGGACCGGCTGGCCGAGGTCGACCGGGTCGCCGATGCGCTGCGTGCCCGCATCGGGCGGTTCGAGGAGGACTGGGACCAGGACCCGTTCCAGTTGCCCGACGCCGATCACGAGGCCTGGGACGCCGACTGGGGCGTCGGCGTGCTGGCGATGCTGGCGCTGGTCGCCACCGCCGACGATGTCGCCGCCTTCCACGCCGGCCGCGACATCGACCCGAAGGTGTCGCGGGCCAGCCTGTCCGACCTGGGCCAGCAGGCCTGGGTGCATCGCCGGACCTACGACACGTTCGGCCTGCACACCTACGGCTGGATGCGGGTGGCCTGGTCCGGGGCCCTGTACTGGCTCGGCCGGCTGCAGTTCAACCTGACCCGCTACCAGGGCGACTGGGTGATCTCCACCCACATCCCGGAATCCGGCCCGTTGACACCGGACCGGGTGGCCGACTCGTTCGGCCGGGCCCGGGCGTTCTTCGCCCGGCATTTCCCGGACTATCCGACCCGGCTGTTCCACTGCAGTTCCTGGCTGCTGGATCCCCAGCTCACCGAGGTCCTGCCCGCCGACTCCAACATGGCCCGGTTCCAGCAGCTGTGGCAGTTGCGCGGGGATCGCCGCACGGGTGACGGGGATGCGATCTTCTTCGTCTTCCGCCGGCGCGGCGACGTCGACCCGGCCACGCTGCCGCAGCGGACCACGCTGGAGCGGGCCATCGTGGACCGGCTGAAGACCGGCGGCCACTGGTACCTCTGTGAGGGCGTCGTCGAACAGGACCGGTTCGAACCGGTCGGCGATGAGGGCGCTGCCGCGCGAACCGGCGCCGTGGACCGCTGAGGAGGCTGGGTGACCGAGCTCGTCCTGGTCCGCCACGGGGAGACCGAGTGGAGCCGCAGCGGGCAACACACCTCGGTCACCGATCTGCCGCTGACCGAGGAAGGACGTCGGCAGGCGCAGGCGCTGCTCGGGCGGCTGGACCCGACCGACTTCCAGCTGGTGCTCAGCAGCCCGCGGGAGCGGGCGCGGCAGACCGCCCGGCTGGCCGGTTTCACCGGTGGGGCCGAACCGGTCGTCGACGACGACCTGGTCGAGTGGGCCTACGGGGACTACGAGGGCCTCACCAGCGCCGAGATCCGTGAGTCCGACCCCGACTGGCTGCTCTGGCGCGACGGCTGTCCGAACGGGGAGTCTCCGGCCCAGGTCGCCGACCGGTTGGGCCGGGCGGTCCGGCGGATCCGCGAGTCGGCGGCCGAGCGGGCGATCGTCTTCGGCCACGGCCACGCGCTGCGCGGACTGACCCTGGTCTGGCTGGACCTGGGGCTGGCCCGGGGGGAACAGTTCCCGTTGCACACCGCGACGGTCTCGGTGCTCGGCTGGGAGAAGGGCGAGCCGGCACTGCAGCGCTGGAACGCGCCGGTGGACTGAGCTGCCGGGCTGCCGATCCGACCCCGTCCGGCGCCGATGGCCGGATCAGTCGATGGCCGGATCAGTCGATGGCCGGCTCAGCCGATGGCCGGATCAGTCGACGACCGACTCCAACGCCAGCAGCCGGCGGTGATGCCGCCGGGCCGGCACCAACAGGGCGGCCGCCAGGGCGGTGGCGAAGGCGATGATCGCCGCCATCGGCACCGCGGTGCCGTTGTTCAGCGCACCGACCAGGGGTGACACCAGGCCGCCGATGACGAACTGCGTCGAGCCGAGCAGAGCCGATGCGGTGCCGGCCGCCTCACCGTGCCGGGACAGCGCGATCGCGGCGGCGTTCGGGGCGGCCACGCCACAGGCCGCCATCAGCACCCAGACCGGGACGATGAATCCGGCCAGACCCAGGCTCAGCACCGACGTCACCGCCATGGCGACCGCGGCGATCAGACCGATGACCACGGCCGCGCTGAGCACCCGCTCCGGCCCGAACCGGCGGACCAGGCTCGGATTCAGCTGCGTCATCAGCACCAGGCCGACGGCGTTCACCGCGAACACCAGGCCGAAGGTGCCCGGGCCGAGACCGAAGACCTCGTGCAGCACGAACGGCGAACCGCCGACGTAGGCGAACAGGGCGGCGAACATCAGGGCCGCGACGGCGACCATGGTCAGGTAGAGCCGGTCCCGGAAGAGCAGCGCGTAGGCCTGCAGCCAGCGGAACGGCTCCGGGGTCGTCCTACGCACCGGCGGCAGCGTCTCCGGCAGGGCGACCGCGGCGATGATCATGCTGCCGACCGCGGCCAGGGCGAGGGCGACGAAGACGCCGCGCCATTCGGTCAGCCGCAGCAGAGCGCTGCCGATGGTCGGCGCCAGGATCGGTGAGACGCCGGTGACCAGGACCAGTCGGGACAGCAGCTGGGCGGCCTTGATGCCGCTGAAGAGGTCGCGGACGATTGCCATCGCCACCACGGCGACGGCGGCACCGCAGAGGCCCTGCACGGTCCGGGCGATGATCAACATGGTGATGCTCGGCGCCATCGCGCAGAGCAAGGACATGACGGTGTGGCCGATCAGGCCGAAGATCAGCGGCCGGCGCCGGCCGAACGAGTCCGACAGCGGGCCGATGACCAGCTGGCCCAGCCCGAGGCCGGCGAGCAGGCCGGTCATGGTGAGCTGGGCGCTCGCATCCGTCGCATGCAGGTCGGCCGACAGCGCCGGCAGCGCCGGCAGGTAGGTGTCCACGGTCAGCGGGCCGATGGCCGCCAGCGCGCCCAGCAGCAGGACGAGTTGGACGTATCTGCGACCGACGAACCGGTCTCCGGGCGCACGGGTCTGGGCTGGCGCAGCAGCGCTGGTCATGGTGGTCCTTCGGGCAACGAGCAGGCAGCGGGAAGTCGGGCCCTGGGCAGGGCCGGACAGGCCACATCGTCGTGGCTCGAGGGAGATGGGACGGGGAGAACCGGCGCCGGTGGCGGACGGCCGTTGCCGAGCAGAAACCCGCTGCCGGTCGGCTGCAGTCCCGGATGTTTCCGGGCCGATGGGACGATCATGCCCTATCCCGGGCTGCGGCGTCGAACGCACGCGCGGTGTCCCGCGCCACCGAACGCCGACAGCCCGCCTAGGGTGGACGCCTGACGGGCCCGCGGCAGACACGCCGGTCAGGACCCGAGACCAGACACACCAGTGAGGGGAGGGCCGACTCATCAAGGCCGATCACACGGTCCAGCTGCGGTTGCTGGACCTGCAGGAGGTGGACACCGCCATCGCCCGACTGCGGCATCGACGGGCCAACCTCCCCGAGCACGCCCAACTGGCCCGGTTGCAGGCCGAACAGTCGGCGGCCGACTCCGACCTGGTCGCAGCCGAGACGCAGGTGTCGGATCTGGAACTGGCCCAGCGGCAGGCCGAACAGGATCTCGAACCGGTCCGGGAACGGCGTCGACGCAACCAGCAGCGGGTGGACGACGGCTCGGTCCCGGACCCGAAGGCGCTGCGCGGCATGGTGGCGGAGATCGAGCACCTGGAGCGGCGCATCAGCACGCTCGAGGACGCCGAACTCGAGGTGATGGAGCAACTGGAGACCGCGACCGCGACCCGGGACAAGCTGGCGGTACGCAACGCCGATCTCGCGGCGAAGATCGCCGAGGTGGTCGGCCGCCGCGACGAGCTGGTCGCCGGTATCGACGCCGACATCGCCGACCAGAACGCCCGCCGCGACTCCGTCGCCGTCGACATCCCGGCTCCGCTGCTCGCGGCCTATGACAAGTTGCGCGCCGGTCATGGTGGCGTCGGCGCCGCCGAGCTGCGCAACCGCCGATGCACCGGCTGCCAGCTGGAGGTCAACGCCGCCGAACTGCGGACCTTCGCTGCCGCGGCCGAGGACGAGGTGCTGCGCTGTGAGGAGTGCGGCCGGATCCTGGTCCGCACCGTCAACTCCGGCCTCTGAACGTACCGGACGCCCGCGCCGGCCGGCTAGAATGATCGCCTGGGTGAGTCGGCCAGGCGATCGCGGCGGACCGGGAGACCGGTCGGCCGAGGAAAGTCCGGACTCCACAGAGCAGGGTGGTGGGTAACACCCACCCGGGGTGACCCGCGGGACAGTGCCACAGAAAGCAGACCGCCCGGTGGCCGCAGGCCGTCGGGTAAGGGTGAAACGGTGGTGTAAGAGACCACCAGCGTCCCAGGTGACTGGGGCGGCTCGGTAAACCCCACCCGGAGCAAGATCAAGAAGGGGATGCGACGCGTTCCCGCGGAGACGTTCGAGGGTTGCTCGCCCGAGGTCTCCGGGTAGATCGCACCAGGCCGTCGGCAACGGCGGCCGCAGATGGATGATCGCCCTCCGCCTCGGCGGAGACAGAATCCGGCTTACCGGCCGGCTCACCCGCCATCCCCGGCCCGACCGGTGCGCCGGCGGCCCACCGTCGGCGGAGAAGGTCGCGACAGCGGCCGTCAGCCGACACCGGGACGAAGGCTCGCGTCACCGTCGGCCGCGCCGCTGCCCGCTCACTCGGGCAGGGTGAGGATCTCGGCGCCGGTGCCGGTGACGACGATGGTGTGTTCGAACTGGGCGCAACGGGAGCCGTCGGTGGTCAACACGGTCCAGCCGTCCTCCCACTGGTACCAGGCGTCGCCGCCGGTGGTGATCATCGGTTCCACCGTGAAGGTCATCCCCGGTTCGATCACGGTGTCGTAGTGCGGCTCGTCGTAGTGGGGGATGACCAGGCCGGAGTGGAAGGTGGTGTGCACCCCGTGGCCGGTGTAGTCGCGGACCGAGCTGAACCCGAACCGGCGGGCGTACTTCTCGATCACCCGGCCGATGACGTTCACCTGGCGACCCGGCTTGACCGCCCTGATGCCGCGCATCATCGCCTCATGGGTCACCTCGGTCAGGGTCCGGCTCTGCTCGTCCACCTCACCGCAGAAGTAGGTCGCACAGTTGTCGCCGTGCACGCCGTCGATGTAGGCGGTCAGATCGATCTTGACGATGTCGCCGTCCTCGAGCGGCCGGCCGTCGGGGATGCCGTGGCAGATGACCTCGTTCACCGAGGTGCACAGCGACTTGGGGAAGCCGCGGTAGCCGAGAGTGGACGGATAGGCGTGGTGGTCCATCAGGTACTCGTGCCCGACCCGGTCGATCTCGTCCGTGGTCGCCCCCGGGGCGATCGCGGCGGCTGCCGCCCGCATCGCCCGGGCCGCGATGCGCCCGGCGACCCGCATCTTCTCGATCGTCTCCGCCGACTGCACATCCGGCCCGTCATAGCGGGCCGGGGCCTCGTTGCCGACGTACTCCGGACGCGGAATGTCGGCGGGGACGGTGCGCCGCGGCGAGATGGGGTACGGCTTGAGCGCGGTCACCCGACGATACTAGGTGAGACGCCGTGGTCGCCCCGATCGGCGCCGAACCGCATCGGCGCCGGCCGCGTGACGAACCCATGCCGCCGGACCATTCATGATCGAGGAGGCCCCGTGTCGGACGACACCCAGTGGTACTACTGCCTGGACCACAAGACGGTCGAGCCGGCGGACGGGTGCCGGTCGATCAACCGGTTCGGCCCGTACGCCAGCCGCGAGGAGGCCGAGCACGCCCTGCAGAAGGTCGCCGAGCGCAACGAGGAATGGGAGCGCGAGGACGCCGAGTGGGACGACGGGTCCCGTTGACCGACGCGAGATCCTGGTCGGCGTACCGGCACCCGAGGTCGGCCGGCAACGGCACGCGCCCGGCGGCTTCCCGACTGCCGCCGGGATGCCCACGTCGACGAGCTCAAACACGCGGTCCCGGGCTCCCGGTGGGCGAGGTCGCGGTTCGACCTCTCGCGTCCTGAGTCGACGGGTGTGGGCGGTCCACCGAGCCGGTTCGGCGCACTTCGGGTCATCCACGTGTGGACGGACCCTGCGGGGACGATCATCACCGATATGGACAACGACACCCGCCACCTCGGCGTCCGGATCGAACGACCTGCCGCCGATGTCTACCGGTATGCCGCCGATCCGGCCAACCTCCCGCTCTGGGCGGCCGGGCTGGCCTCCGGCGTACGTGCCGAGGACGGTCACTGGTACGCCGAATCCCCGATGGGTCCGATCGAGATCCGCATGGCGCCCGAGAACCGGTTCGGTGTGCTCGACCACGATGTGATCACCGCCGACGGGACGGTGATGTCCAATCCGATGCGGGTCGTCGCCGACGGGACCGGCTGCGAGGTCGTCTTCACCGTCCGGCGTCGCGGGTCGACCGAGGAGGAGTACGACCGCGATGCGGCCGCTGTGCTCGCCGACCTGCACACCCTGAAAGCCCTGCTGGAGACGCGGTCCCGACGTTGACGCACCTCGGCGGGCGACTCAGCCGCTGACCCGCAGACCCTTGATCGCCGCGGCGATCACCCGCGCCCCCGCATCATCGCCGGTCGGTGCGGTAGCCAGGAAGATCGAGTACGACCCGGGCGGCCCGGCGTTGACCACGATCACCGTGATGCGGTCGCCGGCCCCGCGGCCGGACCGGTTGACGTCAGCGACGATGCGGGCGGCTTGCTGGCCGTCCACGGTGGTGCGGTTCTGGCTGACGATCCGATACCCGGTGTAGCCGCCGGGGCCGCCGGCCCGGATGGCGCACAGCAGCGACGAACGGGCTGCCTGGGCCGGGGTCTGGAAGCCCGACCGGATCGCGACCGAGCCCACCGCGACCCGCGCTGTGACGGCCGGATCACCGGAGGTGACCTGACTGTGCTCGTCGTACCACCAGCCGTAGGTGTGGTCGGGCGACGGCACGGCGAACCCGCCGCCGGAGATCCGCGGGAAGGACAGTGCACCGCCGTACACCCGGCCGTCGGCCGGGTGCTGGATGCTCTGTCCGGGCTCACCGGCGGGGCAGTGCGCCACCGGCAGGGCGACCGTGGCCGTGGGCTGCGGTGTCGGCGCGGCGGAGGACGGGCCGGGCGACGGGGTGGGCGTCGGACTCGGGGTCCGGCCGGGGGTGGGACTCGGACTGGGCCCGGGCGACAGCCTCGGACTGGAGTCGTCCCAGCCGCTGATCGACGGCCCCGGCGGGTTCGGGTCGACCGCATTGGTGCCGGTGCGGACGAAGAAGACGATGCCGGCCACGATCAGCGCGACCAGCAACAGGATGGCGACGACCAGGCCCGCGGTCCGGCCCCCGTGTCGAGGTCCCGATCCGGTGTCCGCGCCGGCGGGCAGCAGATGGTCCGGCGGTCCGTCGACGGAATCGGCTCCCCACCGGCGGCCGTCCCAGTAGCGGTAACGGCCGGGGGCGCCTTCGGGATCCGGATACCACCCGGGCTCGGCCATGACGGCCACCGTAGTTCAGGTCGTCGCGGCCGCCCACCAGGACACCCCGGCTGCGGGTCAGCGGTCGATCCGCAGTCCGGCCAACACCTGCTGGTCCCGGGCGATCCGCTGCTGGTCGCCCAGCGGCACCATGCCGCACCAGACGGAGTACGTGCCGGTGCGGCCGTCGGCGACCGCGACGAAGGTCAACTGGTCGCCGGGCACGCTGATCCGAGGATTCTGGTCACGGATCTCGGCGGTGAGGATCCAGCCGGAACGGCCGTCGACGTCGATCGCCTGGTCGCGGATGTCGGTACGGCTGCTGGGATGCAGGTACCAGCCGTTGGCCATCGCGCAGGTCATCGACGTGTGCACGGTCTGCCGGGTGCTGGTGAAACCGGCGCCTCGGACGACCTCGCCGACCGCGAACAGCGACTGCCAGCCGGGCTCGGTTGTCTGGCTGACGCTCTGGGTGTCGTCCAGCCAGCTCAGCATGTACTCCGGTGCCGGCGCAGAATATCCCGCCACCATGGTCATCGACAGCCGGCCGCCGTGCACCCGGCCGTCCTGGGAGTGGGGCGCCAGCTCGTCGGGATGTCCCTGGGTGCAGCGCTGCGATGCGGTGCCGGCGGCCGCGGTGCCGGCGGTCGAGCCGCGATCATCCCGCTCGGTCACCCGGGTCGGGGCCGCGCCGGCACCCTCGGCATCAGCCTCCACGGCGCGCCGGATGATCAGCACGGAGGCGACCGCGACGACGACCAGCACCAGCGTGCCGACCCCCAGTGCGGTCACGCCGGCGTGCCGGCGGCTGCGGCGGGCTCGGCGCGGATTCTGGGTCGGCGCCGGATCGGCAGGGTCGGTGGTGGTCGCCGCGGACCAGGAACTGCCGTCCCAGTACCGGTATCTCCCGGGCATCCCGCCCGGGTCCGGATACCACCCGGTCATCGCCATGCAGATCCTTCGACCCGTCCGCCGTCGTCGGGGCCGAGAGTAGTCGTCGGCTCAACCCCGACCGGCCGCCCGATTCTGTGCCGGCGCGGACGTCCCGGTCGGGTTCAGTCCACCCGCAGGTCGGCGATGGTGCGGTCCAGGGTCGTGGTTCGGGCCTGGTCGCCGATCGGGACGAAGCCGGCGAAGAAGGACAACCGGCCGGCGTCGCCGGTGTCGACGACGATGACCTCCGCGACGTCGCCCGCCACGCTCAGTCCTGGCTTGTCGACCCTGATCTCGCTCCGCAACGCCCGACCGGGCCGGCCGTCGACCCTGACCGCCCGGAAGCTGAGGTCGCTGCGGCCGGTGAAGTCCAGGTAGTAGCCGGAGGAGGCGATGCACTGCATCATGGCGTCGGCCGCCTGCCGGGGCCGGTGGAAGCCGTCCTCGCCGTGCAGGGAGCCGACCGCCAGCATCGCGGCCCAGCCGGGTTCGGTGGTCTGGCTGACTCCGGCGGTGTCGTGGGCCCAGTCCATGCCGCGGGATACCAGCCGTGCACAGCCACGCCGGACGCTCCTCGGGTCAGGACGGATGAACGCGGTCACCCTAGAGGAGCGCGGAGTCATCCGGACGGCTCGAACGGCTCAGGCCAGGCGTTGCTCGACCCGCTGCACCTTCGCGCTCAGCTGACCGCTGAATCCGGGCCGGATGTCGGCCTTCAGCACCAGGCTGACCCGCGGTGACCGGGCAGCCACCGCGTCCACCGCCCGTTTGACGACGGCCATCACCTCGTCCCACTCGCCCTCGATGTTGGTGAACATCGCATTCGTCTCGTTCGGCAGGCCGGAGTCGCGGACGATCCGGACCACCTCGGCGACGGCGTCGGACACCGAACCGTTCTCGTCGGCGGTGGCGGGGGCGATGCTGAAGGCGATGATCATGGGACCACAGTAGGAGCCGGAACAGGTGCGGCCCCACTACAGACACGGGTCCGCTGAGGTGGCAGCATCGAGGTCGTGAGCCAAGGCATCTCATCGCCGCCCCAGACCGTCGCGTACCCGGCGCCGGGTGCCCATCCGTCGGTGCACGAGGACCGGCCGGTCGCCCCGCACGTCATCGTGCTGTTCGGCGCCACCGGTGATCTGGCCCGACGCAAGCTGTTGCCCGGGCTGGCCCACCTGTCCCTGTCCGAGCTCGTCCCCGATCTGGAGGTCGTCGGCACCTCGCTGGAGGAGATGGACGACGACGGGTTCCGCAAGTTCGCCTCCCAGGCGATCCGCGAGTTCAGTCACCGTCAGCTCGAACGCGAGCAGTGGTTCCGGTTCGCCGAGAAGCTGACCTACGTGCCCAGCTCGGCCGGTGCCGAGGGACTGGCGGCCGCGGTGAAGGCCGCCGAGGAACGGCTGGGCGGTGACGCCCGGCGGATCCACTACCTGAGCGTGCCGCCGGTGGCCGCCCCGAAGGTGATCGCCACCCTGCGCGAGGCCGACCTGGTGGAGCGGTCCCGGGTGATCATGGAGAAGCCGTTCGGCACCGACCTGGCCAGCGCGATCACGCTGAACAACCAGGTGCACGAGACGTTCGACGAGGGCCAGATCTTCCGGATCGACCATTTCCTGGGCAAGGAGGCGGCGCTCAACATCCTCGCGTTCCGCTTCGCCAACGGCCTGTTCGAGCCGATCTGGAACCGCAACTTCATCGACCACGTGCAGATCGACATCCCCGAGACCCTCGGCCTGGACCGGCGGGCGAACTTCTACGAGGCGACCGGCGCGTACAAGGACATGGTGGTCACCCACCTGTTCCAGGTGCTGGCCTTCGTCGCGATGGAAACACCGACCTCGCTGGAACCGCGGGCGATCAGCGAGGAGAAGAACAAGGTCTTCCGCTGCATGGAGCCGATCGACCCGGCCTGCGTGGTCCGCGGCCAGTACATGGGCTACCGGCAGGAGGACGGGGTGGCCCGCGACTCCGAGACCGAGACCTTCGTCGCGCTGAAGGTGGGCATCGACAACTGGCGCTGGGCCGGGGTGCCGTTCTACCTGCGGACCGGCAAGCGGATGGCCGAGGGGCAGCGGATCATCTCGATCGCCTTCAAGGAGGCGCCGAAGTCGATGTTCCCCGGCGGCTCCGGAGTCGGTGCGCAGGGTCCGGATCATCTGACCTTCGATCTGGCCGACGAGTCGAAGGTGTCGCTGTCGTTCTACGGCAAGCGCCCGGGCCCGGGCATGCGGCTGGACAAGCTCAGCATGCAGTTCTCCACCGACGAGACCGATCGTGCCGCCGATGTGCTGGAGGCCTACGAGCGGCTGCTGCTGGACGCGATGCGTGGCGATCACACCCTGTTCACCACCGCCGAGGGCATCGAGGCGCTGTGGGAGCGGTCGGAGTACCTGCTGCGGATGGCGCCCCCGGTCAAGCCGTATCCGCAGGGCTCGTGGGGGCCGAACGCGATCCACCAGCTGATCGCTCCGCACGCGTGGCGGCTGCCGTTCGAACGCACCTGGCGTGAACACAAGATGCCCTGACCGCCAGGTGACCACGCCGCCGCGGACCGGTCAGCCGCGCGCTTGCGGTGAGCCGGTCACCGGACCGTAACCCGGACCGGGCAGACTCAGCACCATGGACAAGCAGACGGAGTTCGTACTGCGGGCTGTCGAGGAGCGGGACGTCCGGTTCGTCCGTCTCTGGTTCGCAGACGTCCTGGGGTTCCTCAAATCAGTGGCGATCGCGCCGGCGGAGTTGGAGGGCGCCTTCGAGGAGGGCATCGGCTTCGACGGGTCGGCGATCGAGGGCTTCGCCCGGGTGTACGAGGCCGACATGGTCGCCCGGCCGGACCCGTCGACGTTCCAGGTGCTGCCCTGGCGCAACCAGAAGCCGGCGACGGCGAGGATGTTCTGCGACATCGCCATGCCTGATGGGTCACCGTCGTATGCCGACCCGCGGTTCGTGCTGAAGCGGGCGATGAAGCGGGCCGGCGATCTGGGTTTCACCTTCTACACCCATCCCGAGGTGGAGTTCTTCCTGTTCGAGGACCCGTTGGGGCCGGGCCGCCCGGTGCCGGTCGACAGCAGCGGCTACTTCGACCACACCCCCCAGAGCGTCGGCAGCGACTTCCGCCGCGAGGCGATCACGACACTGGAGCAGATGGGCATCTCAGTGGAGTTCTCCCACCACGAGGGCGCCCCGGGCCAGCAGGAGATCGACCTGCGCTACGCCGACGCGCTCAGCATGGCCGACAACATCATGACCTTCCGGGTGGTGGTGAAGGAGGTGGCGCTGTCCCAGGGCATCCACGCCTCCTTCATGCCGAAACCGTTCACCGAGTACCCGGGCTCGGCGATGCACACCCACATGTCGCTGTTCGAGGGCGACAACAACGTCTTCTACGACGCCGGGGCGCCGAACCATCTGTCCAAGATGGCCCGGCACTTCATCGCCGGTCTGCTCGCGCACGCCGCCGAGATCACCGCGGTCACCAACCAGTGGGTGAACTCCTACCGGCGGATCGCGGCCGGCGGCGAGGCGCCCAGCTACATCTGTTGGGGCCGCAACAACCGTTCCGCACTGGTCCGGGTGCCGATGTACAAGCCGAACAAGGGTGCGTCGGCGCGGATCGAGCTGCGGTCGCTGGATTCCGGCTGCAATCCCTATCTCGCCTTCGCGCTGATGCTGTCGGCCGGCCTGGCCGGCATCAACGGCGAGTACCAGCTGCCGGCCGAGGCCGAGGACGACGTCTGGTCGCTGACCGAGCGGGAACGGCGGGCCCTCGGCATCAAGCCGCTGCCGCAGAACCTGGACGAGGCCATCCGGGTGATGGAGGGCTCCGAACTGGTCGCCGAGACCCTCGGCGATCACGTCTTCGACTTCTTCCTGCGGAACAAGAAGCAGGAGTTCCGGGACCATCTGCGCCAGGTCACCCCGTTCGAGCTGGAGCGGCTGCTGCCGGTGCTGTGATCATCGCCTGCGGTCCGTCCTGCCGGTAAGGTGCCCACTGCTCGGGGCACCACGGACAGGGAGACGCAGATGCGCAGAGTCCTGACGGCGCTCGTGACCGGGCTGGCGGCAGCCTTGCTCATCCTCGGCACGGCCGGCGCCCCGACGGCCGAGGCCGCCGACATCTCCGCCCATTCCAGCCGCTACGGCAAGGGCTGGAGAACCTGCATCCGCACGTTGAACGGGGTCCGGACCACCATCGGCAGCCGGCAGCGCACGGTGGTGGTGGTCAACCAGAAGTCCCGGACCTATGCCAACACCGCCTTCTACGTGCGCATCAACGGCCGGGCCTGCTCGATGCAGCGGATGTTCGTGGGCCACCGGTCCCGGCTCGGCTACGGCGGCACGGTCGCCGGCAGCCGGCGCAAGCAGGGAACCGGTACGACCCCGCGGGGGACCTACACGATCACCTCGGCGTTCGGGCTGAAGCCCGATCCCGGATCGTGGGTGAGCTACCACCGGGTCCGGACCGGCGACTACTGGGTCGAGGACAACGGCAGCCGCTACTACAACACACTGCGGAACAAGCAGTCCGGCGGCTTCCGCTGGCAGCTACCCACCTCCGACAAGAACGGCAGCGAGCGGCTGACCGACTATCCCGGCCAGTACGACTACGCGCTGGTGATCAACTACAACCGGCCGCCGAACGCGGTCCGCTACCGCGGCGCCGGTATCTTCCTGCACGTCAACGGCCGCGGAGCCACGGCCGGCTGCGTCTCCATCAGCCGCCACAACATGCAGACCGTGTTGGCCTACCTGCGCAGCGGCGACAAGATCGTCATCCATTCCTGATCCGGTACATCGGCAACACCGACGACAGGTCCGCCCGCTGCCCGCTGGCCGACACCGTGCCGGCGCTGCGGGCCTCGGCCCAGGCCAGCCGGCCGGTGGCCAGCCGCAGGAACGTCACCGGATCGGTCTCCACCACGTTCGGCGGCGTTCCCCGGGTGTGCGTCGGGCCGGTCGTGCCGATGCCACACTGCACCGCCGCGTACGGCGGCACCCGGATCTCCACCGACCGGCCCGGATGTCGTTCGGCCAGCCAGCCGCACAGCGACCGGCAGGCCAGGGCCATCGCCGCCCGCGGGACGACGAACTGGTCCGGTTCGGCGACCACGGTGTTGACTTCGTCGGCGGCGGCAACCAGTTCGATCATCACCGCCCGCTGCTGATCCGACAGCCGGGCCGGTGCCGGGTCGAACGCCGCGGCGACGGCCTTCGCGGCGCTACCCAACCGGTCCAGTCGGCCGTCGGACTGCGGGGACGGCAGCCGGTCGATGATCATCGCCGTGAACGCGCCGATGGCGGCGGCGTCGCGCGCCGACAACCCGCCGCGTCGTGGTCCGGGACGTGCTGAGCCGGTCGGGCCCGGTCTGGTCGGCATGCAGGCCACGCTACCCACCCGATCAGCGGAGCCCGGCGCAACGCCGGGCCTCGGAGCACAGGCTCGAAGCGGGTCCTGACCTAGTCAGGGTGTCAGTCGTGAGGCGCGGCACGGGCGGGCCGGCAGCATCAGATCACAGAGATGGGAATCCGGGGTTGTGGGACCGTCCCGGGAGATCCCCCGATTCGCCCGAGACGGCACCCACATACGGCCGGATGTGGGCGCCAAAACATGACGTCTCGGCGCAAGCATCCCCCGATGCTGGTCGGGGAGCGAAGAGACGCTTCCCGACTGCTTGATCATCAACCTAGCAGGCCGGATCGCGGCGGGGGCTGAACCGGACAAATGTGATCACCAGATGGGACGCCCCGTTCCCGGGACGCCGACGCGCCGTCCCGCTCAGGGCTGCGGATCGGTGGCGTCGTAGGCCAGGAAGCGACGCTGCCAGAGCATGGCCAGGATGATCAACAGCACGCAGCTGCAGCCGCCGACGACGGCTGCCCGGTCCTCGCCCCACCACTGGGCCCAGCTGCCCAGGACCAGATCACCCAGCCGTGGGCCGCCGGCCACCACGACGATGAAGACGCCCTGCAGCCGGCCACGCATCGCATCCGGGGTAGCCGACTGCAACAGGGTGTTGCGGAACACCGAACTGATGGCGTCCGCGCCGCCGCAGACAGCCAGACAGGTTGCGGCGGCCAGCAACGGGATGATCAAGGTCTGCGCCGGTGCGGACCGACCGACCGCGCTGAGCACCAGGCCGAACAGGGCCACCGCACCGCCGTAGGTGATGATCGCCGCGGTGATCACCCGGCCCTGCAGCCGGACCTGGACCAGTCGGCCGGAGAGCAGTCCGGCCAGCACCGCACCGACAGCGAAAGCGGCGTTGAGGATGCCCGTCGTGTTCGCCCCGCCGCCGAGGAACAGCACCCCGACCGCCGGATACAGCACCCGCGGCATGGCGGTGATCATGGCGATCAGGTCCACCAGGAAGCTGGTCCGCACGTTCGGCCGGGTGGCCAGATACCGCAAACCCTCCAGTACCGAGGACAGGCCGAGCTGGCGGCGCCGGCGGGCGACGGCCACCCCGTCCGGGGCTGGGCCGGGGACCCGGTCCGACTGCTGCGACCCGTCCGCCAGTGGCGGCAGATCCGGCAACCGCCACAGCGCCCACAACGCGGCGGTGAACAGGATCACGTCCAGCGAGTACGCCGCGCCGAAGTTCCACGCCGACAGGAACGCCCCGAGCAGCGGGCCGACGGTGAGCGCGACGTTCCACGCCGTCGTCTGCAGCACGTTGGCCGCCGGCAGCAGTTCCGGGCCGATCAGTCGCGGCACGATCGCCGACCGAGCCGGATTGTTGATCGCGAAGCCTGCCGACTGCAGCGCGACCAGCGCGTACAGCAACTCCACCGAACCGACGCCCAGCCAGGCCTGCACGGCCAGCGCGATGGAGATCAGCCACAGGCCCGCCGCGGTCAGCAGCGCGACCTTGCGTCGGTCGTGGATGTCGACAAGCGCGCCTCCGTACAGTCCGAGCGCGACCAGTGGCACCAGGGCGCAGATGCCGAGCACGCCGACAGCCAGGGTGGAGGAGGTGATCGCGTACACCTGCAGCCCGACGGCCACCTGGGTGAGCTGGGCGCCCAGGTTGGAGATCCCCAGACCCCACCACAACCGGCGGAACGCCCTGCTTCGGCGCAGCGGGGTGAGGTCGAGCAGCAGGGACATGGTGGACAGCACTGTAGGCCGACCGCTGCGGGTGGCCCCAGGTCCCGGACCCTGGCCGCCGGGGCTGGGCCGTACCATCGCCGATGTGGAGACGCTCCGGATCACCCAGGGCACCCTGGCTCGTCGTGGCTTCTCCGACTCCGCGGCGGCGTACCGGGCGTTGGCCGACTGGAGCAGTGACTGCGAGCCGCTGTTGGATCTGATCAGCGCTTCCGCCGACCCCGACCAGGCCCTGCTCGGGCTGGACGGGCTCACCGGGCGGATCCCCGGTCTGCACCGCCGGCTGCTGGCCGAACCGGACCTGGCCCGGCGGGTGGTGGGCGTGCTCGGCGCCAGTGCCTCCCTCGGCCAGCACCTGCGAGCCCATCCCGACCACCTGGATCTGCTGATCGACGCCGGCCGACGATCACCGGCCGACCGGCTCCGTTGCGAGCTGTTGGCGGCCGTGGGCGCCGATCCGGACGCCGAACAGCCCGTCGCCGGGGACGAGGACAGCCCCGGCGGCGGGGGCGACCGGTTGCGGATCGCCTATCGCGGCGCCCTGCTGCGGATCGCCGCCCGGGACCTCGACTCCCCGGAACCGATCGAGGCGATGCCCGACATCGCCGACGAACTGTCCGACCTGGCCGACGCCACCCTGGAGGCCGCGCTGGCGCTGGCCCGGCGCCGGGTCGGGCCGGACCGGTCCGAACGCTGCCGGCTGGCAGTGATCGGGCTGGGCAAGTGCGGGGCGCGGGAACTCAACTATGTCAGCGATGTGGACGTCCTCTTCGTCGCCGAACCGGCCGACGACGCCGTGCCCACCGACGAGGCCATCGGCGTCGCGACCCGGCTGGCTGCCGAACTGTCGCGGATCTGCTCGGCCCATACCGCTGCCGGCACGATCTGGGAGGTGGACAGCGCGCTGCGGCCCGAGGGCAAGGCCGGACAGCTGGTCCGGACCCTGGCCAGCCACCGCGGCTACTACACCAGATGGGCCCGGACCTGGGAGTTCCAGGCGATGCTGAAGGCGCGCCCCGTCGCGGGTGACCGGGCCCTCGGCGACGATTTCGTGGCGATGGTCGCGCCGATGGTCTGGCAGGTCGCCGAACGGGACAACTTCATCGACGACGCCCGGGCGATGCGCAAACGGGTCATCGACCATCTGCCCGACCGGGTCGCCGACCGCGAGCTCAAGCTCGGCCCGGGCGGGCTGCGGGACGTGGAGTTCTCGGTTCAGCTGCTGCAGCTGGTGCACGGCCGGGTCGACGAGCGGTTACGCAGCCCGGCCACGCTGGCCGCGTTGCGCGCGTTGATCGACCACGGATATGTCGGCCGGGAGGACGGCAAGACCTTCGGGCTGGCCTACCAGTTCCTGCGCACCCTGGAGCACCGGATCCAACTGCAGCGGCTGCGCCGCACCCACGTCCTGCCCACCGCCGAGGCGGACCTGCGCCGGATCGGCAGGTCCCTGCACTACGCCAACCCCGTCGACGGTCTGCTCAGCACCTGGCGGTCGACGGCCAACCGCGTCCAGCAGCTGCACCGACGGCTGTTCTACTCCCCGGTGTTGGACGCGGTCGCCGGCATCCGTTCGGCCGAACTGCGGCTGACCGCCGAAGCCGCCCAGGACCGGCTGAGGGCGCTGGGATATGAGGATCCGCGGGCCGCGCTGCGCCACATCGAGGCGCTGTCCGCCGGCCTCAGCCGGCGGGCGGAGATCCAGCGCCAGCTGCTGCCGGCGATGCTCGGCTGGTTCGCCGACGCGCCGAACCCCGATGCCGGACTGCTGGCGTTCCGGCAGACCTCCGACACGCTGGGCAACACCCCGTGGTACCTGCGGGCGCTCCGCGACGAGGGCGCGATGGCCGAGCGGTTCGCGCGCATCCTGGCCTCCAGCCGGTACGCGGTCACGCTGCTGCGGCGGGCGCCGCAGAGCGTGCAGATGTTGGCCGACGACCACGAACTGATCCCGCGGTCGTTCGAACGGCTGCGGGCCGAGATGTCCGCGGCAGCCGGCCGGCAGCAGAGCCCGGAGGCCGCGGTGGAGGCGATCCGGGCCATCCGGCGTCGCGAACTGTTCCGGGTCGCCGCCGGGGATCTGCTCGGCCGCAGCGACGTGGGCGAGGTGGGGGAGGCGTTGACCGACCTGGCCTCGGCGACCATCCATACCGCGCTCGCGGTGGTGCGGGAGGCGGCCGACTCGCCCGACGTGCCGACCATCGCCGTGATCGCGATGGGCCGCTGGGGCGGCCACGAACTCGGCTACGCCTCCGACGCGGACGCGATGTTCGTGCTGGCCGACGGGACCGCCGACGCCGACGCCACCCGCGCCGGGACTGCGGTGATCACCGAACTGCGCCGGCTGCTGTCCCTGCCCGGCGCCGACCCGGCGCTGGTTATCGACACCGACCTGCGCCCGGAGGGCCGCGGTGGGCCGCTGGTCCGGTCGCTGCCGGCCTACCGGACCTACTACCAGCGCTGGTCCTCGACCTGGGAGATGCAGGCGCTGATCCGGGCAGTGCCGCTGGCCGGGGACCTGGACCTCGGCCGCCGGTTGATGGAGATCATCGACACCCGCCGATGGCCGGCCGACGGCCTGACCCCGGCCCAACTGACCGACATCCGCCGGTTGAAGGCCCGGATGGAGATCGAACGGATGCCGCGCGGGGCAGACCCGGGCAAACACCTCAAACTCGGCCCGGGCGGCCTCAGTGATGTGGAGTGGACGGTGCAGATGCTGCAGTTGCAGCACGCCGCCCGGATTCCCGCACTGCGCACCAGCCGGACGCTGGAGGCGCTGCAGGCGGCCCGCGACGCCGGCCTGCTCTCCGAGCACGACGCCCACTGCCTGCGGGAGGCCTGGCTGACGGCCGGCCGGATCCGCAACCAGATCATGCTGGTGCGGGGTCGGGGCTCGGACAGCTTCCCCAACGATGCTCCCGAGCTGGCCGCCGTCGCCCAGCTGATGGGGCGGGCACCGGGGGAGGGATCGCACCTGGTGGCCGAGTACCAGGCCGTCGCCCGACGGGCCCGCCGGGTTGTCGACACCGTCTTCTGGGAGGGCTGAATGGATCTCTGGGATTCCGCTGCACCGACGCACCGGCCGCGGATCGAGGACTACGCGATGATCGGCGACTGCCGGTCGGCCGCGCTGGTCAGCCGCTACGGCAGTATCGACTGGCTGTGCCTGCCCCGCTTCGACTCGCCGGCCGTGTTCGCCCGGCTGCTCGGTACCCAGAGGCACGGCTTCTGGCAGCTGACGCCGGCCGGTGAGGTGACGGAGGTGTCCCGGCGCTACCTGCCCGGAACGTTCGTGCTCGAAACCACCTACCGCACCCCGGACGGGGTGGCCCAGGTCCTCGACCTGATGCTCATCGACGACCGACCCGCGGTGATCCGCCGGGTGGTGGGTGTCGAGGGCACGGTGACGATGCGGCAGGAGTTGCGGATCCGGTTCGGCTACGGCGACGTGATGCCCTGGATCCGCCGGGAGAGGCTGGAGGGGCGCACCGCCCTGCTGGCCATCGCCGGCCCGGAGGCGCTCGTGCTCCGCGGCGACCAGTTGCCCCGGTCGGCCGACCATCGCCACGTCGGGGAGTTCGAGCTGCAGGCAGGCGAACAGACCGACCTGACCCTGCAGTCCTACCCGTCCTATCACCCGTACCCGCCGGCGCTGGACGTCGACGAGGCGGTCGAACAGACCACGACCTGGTGGCAGTACTGGACCGGTCAGTCGGAACTGGACGGCCCGTACGCCGATGCCGTGCGGAGGTCGCTGCTGGTGCTGCGGGCGTTGACGGACCGGGAGACCGGCGGCATCGTCGCCGCGGCGACCACCTCGCTGCCGGAACAGTTCGGTGGCGAACGTAACTGGGACTACCGCTACTGCTGGCTGCGGGACGCCTCGTTGACGCTGGAGGCACTGCTGACCCACGGCTACCGTGCCGAGACCGAGCACTGGCGGCAGTGGCTGCTGCGCGCCGTCGCCGGCGATCCGCAGGACATCCAGATCATGTACGGGCTGGCCGGTGAACGGGACCTGACCGAACGGCAACTCGACCACCTGCCCGGCTATGCGAAGTCGACGCCGGTCCGGATCGGCAACGGTGCCTCCACCCAGTACCAGGGCGACGTGCTCGGCGAGGTGATGGTCGCCCTGGACACCGCCCGCCGGGCCGGCGTGCAGACCGATGAGTTCGCCTGGTCGCTGCAGCGCGCCCTGCTGAGCCGGGTGGAGCAGACCTGGCAGCGCAAGGACAGCGGGATCTGGGAGATCCGCGGCGAGCCGCAGTACTTCGTGCACTCCCGGGTGATGATCTGGGCGGCGCTGGACCGGGGGGTCAAGGCGGTCCAGGAGTTCGGGCTGAAGGGTCCGGTCGACCGTTGGGCCGACCTTCGCGACCGGGTCCGCGACGAGATCGAGACCCACGGCTTCGACCGGCAGCGCGGCTGCTACACCCAGTACTACGGATCGAGCGGGGTGGACGCGGCGCTGCTGCAGTTGCCGCAGGTCGGCTACTGCCGCTGCGACGACGAGCGGATGCTCGGCACCGTCGCCGCGATCGAGGAGGAACTGTTCAGCGACGGTCTGCTGCTGCGCTACCGGACCGAGCACAAGGCGGAGTCGGGCCGGTCCGTGGACGGGCTGACGCCGGGGGAGGCACCGTTCCTGGCCTGTTCGTTCTGGCTGGTCGAGCAGTACGCCCGCAGCGGCCGGGTCGATGACGCCCGGCGACTGATGGACCGGCTCGTCGGACTGTCCAACGACCTGGGTCTGCTGTCGGAGGAGTACGACACCTTGGCCGACCGGCAGGCCGGAAACACGCCGCAGGCGCTGTCGCACCTGGCCCTGGTCCGGGCCGCCGAGGCGCTCGAAGGGCGCGGCTGTGACCGCGGTCAACTGCTCCGCCGCTGAGCCGGCGGTGTTGGGGCGGCGTCAGCCGGCGAGCGCGCGGGCGTAGGCGGCCAGGCTGGCCGCGGCGGTGTTGTCCCAGCTGAACCGGGCCGCGTGCAGCGCGCCGTCGCGGCCGAAGCGGCGAGCACGGTCCGGATCGTCCAGCAGGTCGGCCAGGGCGTCGGCCCACCGGGCCGGGTCGTGGCCCTCCACCAGCAGCCCGGTCTGTCCGGCGCGCACCGCGTGCCGGAGCCCGCCGATGTCGGTGGCGACGACCGGGCGGCCGCACGCCTGCGCCTCCAGCGCCACCAGCCCGAAGGACTCGTTGTAGGACGGCACGGCGACGACGTCGGCGACGCAGTACCAGCGGAACAGCTCCGGTCGCGGTGAGTGCGGCCGGACGATGATCTGCTCCTCCAGGCCGTGGCCGCTGATCGCCTCGGGCAGCGCGTCGGCCCAGGTGCTCTGCGGGCCGCTCGGACTGCCGATGATGACCAGCCGCAGCCGGTCCCGCAGGCCGGGTCGGCGACGGATCAGTTCGGCCACCGCGTCGATCAGCACGTCCGGCGCCTTCAACGGCTGCAGCCGGCCGACGAAGACGATGATCTGCGCATCCAGCGGCACCCCGTACCGCTCCCGGGAGCTGATCTGATCGCAGGGATGGAACACCTCCAGGTCCACGCCGGGCGGCACGATCGCCAGTTGCTCGGGGCGGGCGTGGTAGTGGCGGACCAGCTCGTCGGCCTCCTCGGCGGTGTTGGCGGTGAGGACCGCCGCGCGTCGGACGATCTCGGCCTCGCCGTGTTCGCGGACGTTCGGCTCCGGCTGGTGGTCCTCGGCCCGGCTGCTGTTCTTCACCCGGGCCATGGTGTGCATGGTGTGCACCAGTGGCACCCCGAGGCGATCGGAGACGGTCAGCCCGGCCAGGCCGGAGAGCCAGTAGTGGCTGTGCACCAGGTCCCAGCCGCGGTCACCATGCCGCTGCAGCAGGGCCTCGGCGAACTCGCCGACCAGCGGTGGAAGCTGTTCCTTGGCCACCGACGCCACCGGTCCCGCCGGCACCTGGATGACCCGCACCCGCTCGCCGACCGCCTGGACCTCCGGCGTGTCCGGGTCGCGTCGCCGGGTGAAGACGTCGACCTCCACGCCGCGGCCGCCGAGCCGGTGGGCGAGCTCGGCGACGTACACGTTCAGGCCGCCGGCGTCACCCACCCCCGGCGTGTCCAGTGGTGACGTGTGCAGGCTGACCATCGCGACCCGGCCGGGGACGGGCCGGCCCGGCAGGGGATCGCTCACCGACGCCATGTCGTCCATTCTTCCGCGGTCCCGGGCCGGCATCCGGCCTCGTCCACGAACAGGGACGTCGGGCAGTCGCCGCGGGGCACCTCCCGGGCCGACCGGGCGCCGTCACGTACCCTCGTTGCCATGCTCAGGGGCCTTCGACGATTCGGCATCGTGTCCGGCGCCGGACTGTTGTTCCTGGTGGTGAGCGTGCTCTGCGGGCTGCTGGTGGCCGGGCTGGCGATCCCGTTCGCCGCGGCCTCCGGCTTCGGCGCCCGGGCCGCGCGCGGGGAGCTGAGCCGGATCCCGACCGACCTCACGCTGCCGCCGCAGGCGCAGCGGACCAAGGTGCTCGACGTGCACGGCCAGGTGCTGGCCTACTTCTACGACGAGAACCGCATCTACGTGCCGCTGGGCAAGATCGCCCCGGTGATGCGCTCGGCGCTGTTGTCGATCGAGGACCACCGGTTCTACCAGCACGGCGCCTTCGACCCGAAGGGCACGCTGCGAGCCTTCCTCACCAACCGGGCCAGTGGCGCCACCGTCCAGGGCGGCTCCAGCATCACCCAGCAGTACGTGAAGATGGTGCTGGTCAACAAGGCGATGCTCGCCGGTGACCGGCAGGCGGTCAGGGATGCCCAGGCCACCACCTACCAGCGCAAGATCACCGAGCTTCGGTACGCGATCGCGCTGGAGCAGAAGCTGACCAAGGACCAGATCCTCGAGCGCTACCTCAACCTCGCCTACTTCGGCGACGGCGCCTACGGCGTCGAGGCGGCCGCCCGGCACTACTTCGACCGGACGGCCGCCCAACTGAGCCTGCCGCAGGCGGCGATGCTGGCGGGTCTGGTGCAGAGCCCGGATGCCGACAACCCGGTCGATCATCCGCGGGCCGGGATCGCCCGACGCAACGTGGTGCTGCGCCGGATGGCCGAACTCGGCCGGATCACCGCGACCACCGCCCGGGATGCGGCGAACACCGCCTTCGACCCGCACCAGGTGCAGCAGGTCCGCAACGGCTGCGTCGGCACCCGGTACCCGTTCCTGTGCGACTACGTCCGCCGGACCCTGCTCGGCATGCCGAGCCTCGGCGACACGATCGACCAGCGCGAACAGACCATCGACCGCGGCGGCCTGACCATCAACACCGCCATCGACCCGAAGACCCAGGACGCCGCCCAGAAGGCTGTCAGCCGGATGATCGCGCCGACCGACCCGCTCATCTCCACCATGGACATGATCCAGCCCGGCACCGGACTGATCGTCGCGATGGCGCAGAGCCGGCCGGTGATGGGCAGCAAGGCGTCGAAGGGCCAGACCTACTTCAACTACTCGGTGCAGCAGGACATGGGCGGCGGGCAGGGGTTCCAGGCCGGATCGACGTTCAAGGCGTTCACCGCGGCGGCGGCTCTGCAGGACGGCATCCCGATCGCCCGGAAGTTCAACGCCAAGCCGACCATGAACTTCAGCAGCGCCCACTTCGACTCCTGCGAACGCCGGACCCGGGTCAACGGCAGCTGGAAGGTGCACAACTCCACCGGCCGCAACGGTGTGATGGACATGGCCAAGGCCGCCGCCTGGTCGGTGAACACCTACTTCGTCCAGCTGGAACTGGCCACCGGCATGTGCGACGTGACCCGGATGGCGGCCAAGCTGGGGGCGACCAGCAGTGTGGTCGGCGTACCGATCACCTCCTACGACGACAAGCCGTCCTTCACCCTCGGCACGGTGGAGGTGAGCCCGCTGTCGATGGCGAATGCGTACGCGACGTTCGCCTCCGGCGGTATCCACTGCGATCCGATCGTCGTCGCCAAGATCACCACACCGTCCGGACGGCAGATCAGCCCGCCGAGCGCGCACTGCGAACGGGTCATCTCCGCCGACGTCGCCAAGGCCGTCAGCAAGTTGCTGGCCGGCGTGGTCACCACCGGGTCGGCACCCCGGGCACGACTGGATGATCATCGGCCGATGGCGGGCAAGACCGGCACCATCGACAGCAACGCCGCGGTCTGGTTCGTCGGCTACACCCCGGAGATCTCCGGCGCGGCGATGATCTCCATCGATCCGACCCGCAAGCCGTTCGTCAAGTCCAAGCCGGGCTACCGGTCGCACGGTCTGAAGGGCTACACGATTCCGTCCAACCACCGGTATCTCAGCGGTTCGGGCGGCGGCGACGCCGGGCCGAACATCTGGAAGCCCGCAGTGACCACCTATCTCGCCGACAAGCCGGCCACCGACTTCGGCCAACCCAGCGATGCGCTCGTCCACGGCAAGCAGGTGCCGATGCCCGACCTGGCCGGCCTGAACGATCACGCAGCGATCACCGCGCTGCGCGCCGTCGGACTGACCGTGGTCAAGCAGACCAAGTCCAGCGACACGGTCCCGGCCGGCAAGCTGATCGGCTTCTCACCGAACAGCGGCAAGATCGCCCAGTACGGCACCGTGAAGGCGTTCTACTCCTCCGGCAAGCCGAAGAAGGGCTCCGGCGGCACCGCGAAACCTGGTGGCAGGTCGACTGCGCCCGCCACGCCGCGCTCCGGCGGCTGACCGGAACTGATCTTGGGCCGGGATACGGCATGATCGGCCGCAGCCGGTCGTTGACCGGCCGGCCCGTCGGTGTGTCCGGGGGCTGCGGCTTGTCGAGGATGCGGTGATCGGTGGCACGGATTCTGATGGCGGCGACCTCGCTCTACGGGCATGTCCGGCCGGTGGTGCAGATCGGGCGCGCGATGGCCGCGCGTGGTCACCGGGTGACGGTCCTGACCGGTGTCTCCTACCGGACCGCGGTGCTGGCCGCCGGCCTGGACTTCCGCGGGCTGCCCGATGCCGCCGACCTCTCCGGCCCCGGTCGGCGGCTGGCCCCGCGATCGCGCGCACCACGCTGGGTGCAGGGGCCCGACGCCATCCTCACCTCGTTCGTCCGGCCGCTGAAGTGGCAGGCCGAGGCGGTGCATCGCGTGCTCGCCGAAGGATCCACCGCAGGTGCGCCGTACTCGTTGATCATCGCCGATGTCGCCTTCCTCGGTGTCCAGCCGCTGCTCCTTGGCTGCGACCCCCGGCCACCCGTCATCGGCATCTCCGCCACCCCCGTGTCGATCAGCAGCATCGACACCGCGCCGTTCGGCAGCGCGTTGCCGCCATGGCCGGGGCGGATCGGGCGGATGCGCAACCGACAGACCGAATGGTTGCTGCGCCATGGCCCGCTGCGGCGGGTGAACCGGGATCTCGGTCGCGCCCTCGGCGAGTTCGGCGTGCCGGCGGGCGGGATGATCTTCACCGATGCGGCCCTGGCCTTCGACCACGTGTTCCAGCTCGGGCTGCCCGAGCTGGAGTATCCGCGGCCCGACCTGCCCGCTCGGATCGAGTTCGTCGGTCCGCTGCCGGCGGCCCCGGCGGCCCGTGCCGTCGTCGACGACGGTCTTGCCGAGCTGCCGACCGACCGACCGATCGTCCATGTGAGCCAGGGGACCGTGGACAATCGTGATCCGGAGCGGTTGATCATCCCGGCGGCCCGCGGCCTGGCCACCGAGGACGTCCGACTGGTGATCTCCACCGGCGGCCGTCCGACCGAGGAGCTGAGGTCCCGGCTGCGGCCCTGGCCGGACAACGCCTACGTCGCGTCCTTCGTCGACTACGCCCGGCTGCTGCCACGCACCACCGTGATGATCACCAACGGTGGTTACGGCGGCGTTCAGCTCGCCGCCCGCCACGGCGTCGGTCTGATCGTTGCCGGCGACACCGAGGACAAGCCCGAGGTGGCCGCCCGGGCCGCCTGGTCCGGTGTCGGCATCGACCTGCACACCGGAAACCCTCGACCCGGGCGGCTGCGACGCGCTGTGCGGACCGTGCTGGCCGACGATCGCTACCGGCGACGTGGCGCCGAGATCAGGGCTGCCGCAGACCTTCGTCCCGATCCCGCGGCGCTGATCGTCGCCCGCGCCGAAGAGTTGGCCGGCGGCCCGGGGCCCGCGGACCAGCCGCCGACCGCTGACACCGGCGACGTCGGTGATGCCCGTGACCCGGGCCGTCGGCGGCGGTACGCTGAACCGACCCACGAGCGAGCCGGCCGCAGTGCCGGACCGATGGGAGGAGGCGGATGAGTGACGCCGTGATCGTTCACGAGATCGACGAGCAGGCGCCGGTCTCGTCCCTGCTCTACACCTTCGGCGGTGCCGAGCCGATCCGCTCCCTGCATCCGGGGGATCGGCTGCGGACGTCGACGCTGGACGCGTTCGCCGGCCGCGTGCACGGCAGCGACGACCTGGTCTCGCAGGTCTGCGACCCGCGGTTCCTCAACCCGCAGACCGGGCCGTTCTTCATCGAGGGCGCCGAGCCGGGGGACACGGTCGCGGTCCACTTCCTCAGCATCGAGCCGCGCCGGCGAGGGTTCAGTTCGACGGTCCCGTACTTCGGCGGCCTGACCGCCAGCCGGGACACCGCGCTGCTGCATCCGCCGCTGCCCGAACGCACCTGGGTGTACGAACTCGATCCGGCTGAGCGGCTGGTGCATTACCGGGCGGTGGACAGCGACCTTCGGCTGGCGTTGCCGATGGACCCGATGCACGGCACGGTCGGTGTTGCCCCGGCGCTCGGCGAGGTGCGGTCATCGCTGGCCCCGGGCGCCTGGGGCGGCAACATGGACACTCCCGAGATGCGGGCGGGCACCACCTGCTACCTCGGCGTCAATGTGGCCGGTGCATTGCTCAGCTTCGGCGACGGGCACGCCCGGCAGGGCGAGGGGGAGACCTGCGGCGTCGCGGTGGAATGTGCCATGGACAGCGAGATCAGCGTCGACCTGATCAAGGACTCGGTCACGCCCTGGCCGCGGCTGGAGGACGACGACTACCTGATGACGACCGGGTCCACCAAGCCGCTGGAGGACGCCTTCCGGATCGCCCACACCGAGATGGTGCGCTGGCTGCAGGAACTGCTCGACCTGTCGGCGATGGACGCCTACCAGCTGGTCACCCAGACCGCGCTCAGCCCGATCGCGAACGTCTGCGACACCGTCTACACCGTGCTCTGCAAGGTTCCGAAGAACCTGATCGGTGCGCCGACCGCCATGGCCGGCGTCCACGCCCGGCTGCGTGAGGGCTGACCGCGAGCAGCCACCGACACCGCGTCGAACGCCGAGGTCGGTATGAGCGGCGGGACCGGGTGTAGCTCGCGATCATCGGCGGCGGCAGGGCCGGCCACCTGCGTTCAGCGTCAGCGGTCGCGCTGCTGGAGAAGCCGATCCGGTGGTCCGCTGGCCCCGGGATCCGTCGATCCCGACGGCTACGACCCGGCGGCCAATTCCCGCGCCAACCTGGTGTTCGGGATCTGACCGCACGTCTGTCCCGGCCGCGGACTGACGTTGATGGAGCTACGGGTGATCACCGCAGCGCTTATGCAGAGGACCATCTGGATCGAGCCGTCCACCGAACGCCCCGCGGTCCGGGAGAAGGCGCCGGTCGGTGGTTGGGCCCGGGTCCCGGACGTCCTGCGCTGACCGCCCTCGGCCGGGACCGGGCGGTGCGGCTCAGGTCAGCCCGAGGCCCCGACGGCCGGTGTCGTTGAGTTGCTCGGCGGTGAACCGGTCGGCCCAGTCGCGCTCGTAGTCCTCGGCCGGGAAGTCACTGGGGCTCGCGCCGGAAAGGAACGCCTTGAGCACAGCCGGCGCGTAGGCCTCGTTGCGCGGGCACCAGGGGGCCGCCGGGATGTACATGACGTTGCCCCAGCCCACCTGGTCGGTGACCGGCGCGACGCTGTGGATCATGTCGCAGTGCCACCAGACCGAGTCACCCGCCGTGACGTCGGGGATACCGCTGAGGGCCCGCAACAGCAGGGAATGCCACTGCTGGCCGGCGGGGAAGACCTGGTTGGTGGTGACCCCACACATGTCGTCGTCGGGAACGTCGGACAGCAGCGGCCGCAGCATCAGATAGGCCATCGCCGCCGGGATCGGGACGGTGTGCAGCACGCCCTGGTCGTGGTCCATGTCCGACAGCGCGGTCCAGCCCTGGAAGGTGCGGAACACCGAGCACATGGTGGAGCCGGGGTACTGCGGGCCGGCAGTGCGGTACGCGGCATCCCACGGGTCGTAGGCCTCGACATCGCCGTCGAACAGGTGCCGGAACGCCTTCTGGTTGGCCCCGGTCATCCACAGGTCGAGGGTGCCCGGGTCCAGGTGGGTGCCCAGGCCGCCCGAGTTGGTGCCGGGCGGCCGCCGCCGGATGCGGTCCGGGTAGAGCGAGTCGCGGTCAGGATCGAACCATTGCCTGCCCTCGGACTCGTGGGTCCACTGGGCGTTCAGGAATCCCTGCACGCGGGCCATCCGGTCGCTCTGCCGCGCCTCCATCTGGGCGGGGGACCAGTAGATCGGATAGATCTCCGGCTTGGAGCCGACGCTGCCGAAGAAGTCGTCGCCCGGGCCGCGGTAGTTCTCGAAGAACCGGTTGCTCTCGACGTACTCGACGATGCCGGCATCCCAGCCGAGCGCCTGTGCGCGGGGGAAGTGGCCGCGGACGACGAGACAGCCGCGGCGGTGCAGCTTGTCCAGCTGCTCGGCCCCGACGGTGCCGTTCTCGATGTCGGCGTAGTCGATGACCGGCCAGATCGTCTCGCCCCGCTCCGTGGCGGCCTCGATCTCCTCGACCGCGGCGGTGATGCGCTGCTCGACGACGGCGAAGACCTCCTCGACGCTGCGTCCGGAGGCGGCGATGCGGGCACGCAGCGCGGGCTTGATCTCCCGGATCGCCGCTCTCAGATCGTCGGGGGTGGTCTCCCAGTGCGGCAGCGGCGGGAGTCCACCGCTGTGTTGGGTGTCGGGTGCGGTGCTGGACATGTTCACTCCATCCGGGAAGGACTCCTTACCAACGAGGTGATCGTAAGCAGCCGGTCGCGTTTTAGGCAAGACTCCTGACTAGAATGCTGGTCCATGACCCCCGCCAAGCCGTCCCTGGAGCTGCTGCGGTCGCTCACCGACCGGCATGTGCTCGGGGCGCTGGTCGCCGAACCGCGGCTGACCAGAGCCGAGATCGCCGAGCGCACCGGGATCTCCAAGCCGACGATCGGGGAGAGCGTGCGCCGGCTGACCGGAGCGGGCGTGCTTTACGACACCGGCGAGCGCACCACCGGCCGCGGACGTGTCGGCACCTACTACGCCCTCACCGACCAGGTCGGTGTGGCGCTGGCGGTGAGTATCGGGCCCGGCGGTGTCGCGGCCGAGACCGTCGACGTGTACGGACGTGTCCTTGCCCGGGAGGTCGAGGACGTTGGTCGCCCGGCGCGTCCCGAGCGAGTGTCGGAGGTCCTGCGTGCGGTCGCGGAGCGTGCGGCCGCGGGCGCTGCCGGTTCCGTCCGGCTTGCGGCTGTGAGCGCCGCCGACCCGGTGGACCGGTCGACCGGGCGGCTGGTGCATCTCCCCGACGCGCCGTTCCTGGTCGGCGAACTGTCCCCGGTGGAGATCCTGCGGCCCCTGGTCGCCGGGACGGTCCGCGTCGACAATGACGTCAACTGGGCGGCCCGGGCCGAGCGCACCGCTCCCGACGTCGCGGCCCCGGACGACTTCGTCTACCTCTATCTCGGCGAGGGCCTCGGCTGTGCGGTCGTCTCCGACGGCGAGGTACGCCGCGGCGCCGGCGGCCTGGCCGGCGAGATCGCCCACGTCCTGACCTGCGGTCCGCAGCAGCAGGCGATCACTTTCATCGAGGTGTTCGCCGCGCTCGGTCTGCGGCAGACCGGATCATCGGCGATCGACGTGCCGACCCTGGTCCACAGGATCCAGGCCGACCGGCGGGCTTCGGTGACGACGGCCGCGCTGGCCGACGCCATCACCGGCGTCCTGGCCGCGACCGTCGCTCTCAACGACCCCGAGTTGATCATCGTCGGCGGTTCGTGGGGCACCCAGCCGGCGGTGCTCGACGCGGTCAGCCGACGGTTCGCCGAACTGCCGCGCCACGTCCCCATCCGCCCGGCCCGGGTGGCGCCCGACGCGCCACTGGCCGGTGCGCGCCACTACGCCCAGGAGCAACTGCAGGAGCAGATGCTGCGCCGGGCCGGCCCGGATGGCGACCGGCCGAAGGCCGCGGCGCGCTGACCGGCGCTCGGCTTCGAGTCGCCCTCCAGGTGGTCGCTGCCATCCAGATCCGGGCCCGGCCTCTGCGTCGTCCCGGGACGGTGATTCGGGCGGGGAACGCCTCGGCCGCCTGTGCGAGCCGGGTCACCGCGCGGGCCTGCGGTCCGCGACCGGGGGATTGCCGGCAATATCGCCCCGCGGACTCTCGGGGCCTGATCGCGGTGCAAACCGGGCGACCAACGGAGGATCATGCCCCTCGCGCCGGGGAAGCGATCCGTCTTCTCGCCGTCGTCGCACCTGGTCCTCGACCACGGGGGAGCCGCGACGGGCCGGGCCGAAGACCTGGCCGCGGGTGGTGCCGGCTCCCAGCGCTGTGCCGACTCCTTGGCCATCGCCGTCCGGGCCGGGACGTTGGGCCACTGGGCCGGTGTTCACCGGTGCCTGCGGGCCCGGCGGCGTAGCGTGAAGAGCAGGCAGCAGCCTGCAGGTCCGCAGTCCGGGAGTCGTCATGAACCCACGTTCGTGGTGGGCGGCCGTTGTCGCCGCCGTCGTCACCGCCGTCGTTCTGGTAGCCGGTCTGCTCGGGCCGACCTCGACAACAGCGCGAGCCTCCGGGACCGACCCAGTTCCGGCAGCCGTGCCGGCGGCCCGGGCGACGGCGGCCACGGCGACGACGGTCAGGCGCGTCTCGCCGCTGACAGCCAGGGGCCACCTCCGCGCGCGGTACACCGTGACGTCGACCCGCCGCGGCTACTGCTGGACCGTGTCGCTGGTGAACGGACGCCTCTACCGGTGCTTCCTGGGCAACTACATCCTCGACCCGTGCTGGAAGGAGTCGGGACGCAACTCGGTGATCTGCCTTGATGTGCCTTGGTCGACCAAGGTGACCCGGCTGCGGCTGACCAGGCGCCTGCCGGCCGCGGACAGTTTCGGCCCGCGGATCTGGGGACTTCGACTCGGCGGTGGTGTCGGGGTGAACTGCCTGGTCTCGATGGGGGCCGCCGGCACGGTGGGCAGGCACCCCATCAGCTACCTGTGCGCACGGGGCTGGGTGCTGCTGGGCAACCATCCCGACCGGAGCCGGCCACTGTGGACGATGCTGACCGCCAAGCAGGTCGGCAGCCACTACGTGCTCCACGGCCGCAAGCCGCTGCCGATCGCCTGGAAGGCCGTCCTCCGCCGGTGAACCCGGCGGCCCGATCCAGTTGATCCCGCGCCCCTCGGGTGACACTCGCCTCCGCTCCCGGGTCGAAGTCGGGAGAGCCGGAACAGAGCCAAGGCGGCCCTGAGCCCGCTTTTCCGGGTGGGATCGGACCGCAGGGTCCTTCTACGCGCCTCAGGACCGCGCAGTCACAAGAACGGCCCCTGACCCGTGGATGCCGTCCGAAGACGCGTCACAGGTCAGGGGCCCTTCAGCCACCTAGCCACAGGTCATGAAGACCGGCAGATCAGATGTCGTAGTAGAGCTCGAACTCCACAGGCGGTGTTGGCAGGTCTTGATCAACTCGGAAAAACATGGTCTGACCTGCGCAAACGCTGATTTCGATCGTTGGTCGATGATGGCTGGTTTCGGCCTCGAACGGATCTCCTGCGGAATCCCTGCGGAATTTCGGAGGCCGTTCCATCAGGCTGTGAGGGCCTTTCGCCGGACCTCGATGAGGTCCCGTTCGAGCTTGTCGAGGGCGCTGCGGAGGTCCCCGCCTTCGCGAGCGGCGAGTCCGTCGAGTGATAAACCCGCGGATCAGAGCCGACACTGGGACGTCGAGCTCGTCAGCGACCTCGTTGAGTTGGGCGATGATCGCCTCGGGAAGACGCAGCGAGTAGACCGAAGATGCCTCGCGGTTCTTCCGGACTCCGCGTCCAGAGGGAATAGCGTCGCGGGTCCGCTCGGACTGCTCGATCTCCTCGCGGATGAGCTGGGTGTGATCAGTCATCGTCCTGAGCCTCTCGGTAGATGCGTCGGTAGGTGGAGTTGGCCGGCCAGGCGTTGATGCCCTCGTAGCCGTCGTCGATGGGGAGGACGATCACGCACAGGACCCGGACTCGGGAGTGGCTGTAGCCGACCACTCTGCTGGTGAATCCGGACTTGCTCGCCGGGTCCGGCTCGTACCAGACCGCGCCGATGTCCTCGATCGCCTCGGTTGCTTCTGCGGGTGTGACCTCGTGCGCCTTCCACATGTGGCTTTGCGCTTCGGGTGACCACACGATGTTCACAGGAAGAGTATATTACGTCGGTAATACGCAGGCAACCGCCCGGGATCGGGCAGATAGTCAAGAGCCGTCGAGAACTGCTCCTGTGGAATTTCGAGGGGTCACGCGACGGTGTGGAGCTCGAACCTCAGGCCGAGTGCATTGGTCACCTTGAGGATCGTCGACCATGTGGGGTTGCCGTCTTCGGAGAGTGCCTTGTAGAGGCCGTCGCGACTCATCCCGACCCGTCGGGCGAGCTCGCTCATGTTCTGCGACCGAGCGATGATGCCTAGGGCATGCGGAACCGCGCTCGGGTCCTCGGCGGAGTCTTCGAGAGCGACCTCCAAGAACACGGCAACGTCGTCGAGGTCCTTCAGGTAGTCGGCGGCGTCGAAGCGCTGGTACTTCTCACTCATGGTCATGGTTTGCCCCCCGCTTCTTCTGCCTGTCGGCTCGCCATTCCTCGGCGAGATCGTGTGCCTTCTCGATGTCCTTCTGCTGCGTCGACTTGTCACCGCCGCACAGTAGGAGGACCAGGGTGTCTGTGTCCTGCAGGTAGTAGACCCGGTATCCCGGCCCTACATCGAGACGAAGTTCCGACAATCCCTTGCCGATCGGCCTCACGTCGCCAGGGTTGCCTGTGGCGAGTCGATCGATCCGCCGGATGATGCGGGCTGCCTCGTAAGTCCTTGAGTTTTGCCAGCCACATGATCGAACTCGTCTGTACGGACGACTTCGATCATGTGTCGACTATATCTGACAGTAGTTGGGTGGTCCAGCCGACGTCATCGCCCGAGAATGTCGCCGTCGCCTGCGCTGGACCTGGTCGTCGCGAGGTCGAGGCGCCAGGCATTGCCGGACTCTCCGTCGCTGCCCAGAGATGACCCGGGTTTCGTGGCAGCTGGCCACCCAGGTAGGCGAATCGTTCAGCAACGCTCGCGAAGTCGCTCAGGGGACTTGGTCGAGTTCGATAGCCATGTGGACAGCAGCGCTCCAGCAGTTGGGGACTACGCGATCTCCTGCGGAATCCCTGCGGAATCCGGTAACGATGCGGCCGCGCAGGGGTGGTCGGGTCGAACTCAAGCACGTTGCCCGAAGGTCGCCCCCAACCAGTCCAGGTCGCGCTGTGCTTGCCGCCGCGCGTCCTGCTCCTGCTGGAACAACGCTTCGGTCTTCTCGAGAACGAGAGTGAACGGCCGGCCCTGCCGCCGCGTGGTGTGCCGGACCGGTAGGCCGGCGTCGTCGATCTGCCGGTGGACGTGTTGGCGACCGGGCTTGGCCAGCGGCCAGTCGTGGGCGCGCGCGGACTCGGATCTCAGGAACGTTTCCAGCCGGACGCACTCCCCACAACCGCAGCCGGTCCATTCGATCGACCAGTCGTCCTCGGCCCGTGCTGGGCTGTCGACGAGTCGGGTCAACTGATCACGACAGTCCAGGGCAACGGCGACCAGCGTGTTTGTCGATGGTGGTCGGTGTGCCCGGAGTGCAGGAACGAGCAGCTCGACGACATGGGTGTCAGCGGCTCGAAGTGCCTTGGCGATCCTCGCGCCCGTCTCGTCGGAGACGGCCTCCAGCAATCGTGCCAGTGGCTGTCCGAGGTCGGCCAGGTTGGATCGGCGTCGTGCGGTGTGACCGTGGTGGACCCACGTGTCGATCCTGCTCGAGAGCCATCGCCAGACGCGCTCGCCGACGTGGTCGGCGAGTGGAGCTGCCTCGTTCTCGCTCAACGCCTGGCACAACGACAGAAACTGTCGCTGATCCAGACGCTCCGCTCCGTTTCGGAGAACCGACGATCGGAGTCCCACCTGTCGATGAGATCTCGCACCCAGTCGTCGCCGTAGACGCGGGGGAGTGCTGCCAGGAGCGGGGCGTGCTCGGCCGTCAGCATCTCCAGGCGGAAGGGCGCCAGCACCACTCGCGCGGCCACGGGGTCGTGCAGGCCGGCCGCCACCTCAAGGGCGGGGGTGAGGGCGTGTGCCTCGATGTGGAGCCAGAACGGCTCGAGCGACATCGCCTCTGTCCGGGCGGTCTCCAGGTCCCCGGCGTCGATGCGGTTCAGTAGCGTTCGCAGCGCCCAGGCCGACCCTGCCTCGGCGCGCGCCGCGAACGACTTTGCCTTCGGCCACACGACTACCGCTGCCCGGCGATACCAGCGGTCGACCGTGTTGCCGTAGTTGCCCATGTAGCCCTCGTACTCGGAGTGGTACGGCGTGAGCGACCGCGATGGGGTGACCGCACAAACCTCGTGGTGGCCCACGGGGA
The DNA here is from genome assembly GCA_963758075.1 of uncultured Actinomycetota bacterium. Taxonomy (GTDB): domain Bacteria; phylum Actinomycetota; class Actinomycetes; order Propionibacteriales; family Propionibacteriaceae; genus Microlunatus. Next base: position 88,530 of record CAVWTT010000003.1, read on the forward strand.
GGCTGATCTTCTCCTTGCCGGAGCCGTCCGGAGCTACCCACCAGCCAAGGCTGATCTCGTCGTCGATCAGGTCGTTGAGGTCGTAGGCGCCTTCGTCGTCAGGATCATCACCTGGGTCCTCGAACTCGTCGTCGTACCAGCCGGCAGCCCACGGCTCGTCGGCTGGAATCGCATCCCAGGTCTCCTTGATCTCGGCGAGGGCGAGCGCCGTCTCGCAGCCTGCCTGCTCCGCTGCTGCCTGGAGCAGCTGGACCCGTTCGGCGTCGGCGCCTTTGAAGCGTCGGGCGGCGAGGCCCTTCTGGCTGTACTCGTGGTCGAGCAGGAAGGTCAGGCGGGTCGGCTCGCCGAGGTCGCGATCGCCGTACTGACTCCTCGCGGGCGAAGTGAAGTGCTCGGTCAGGCAACGGGCCGCTTGCTCGACGGGGCCGGCATCGAGTTGCCGGAGCTGCGCTGGTGAGCATGAGGTTGAAGGTCAGCGTGACGCGGTAGCCCGACCGGACGGGCCTGACTTCGTGTCGGCGGTCGGCGTAGAACACGACCAGGACGAGGTCATCCCGTGAACCGCGGTAGGTGCGCTCCGTGCCACCGTCGTCGACGACGAGCTCACCGCCGGTGTGCACCGACGGCAGCGAGACCACGAGGGTCGCGACCATCTCGTCGTGCTTCTCTGAGTCCTGGTGGGGCAGGAAGAACTGCCCCTTTCCGTAGACCAGCAACAGTGCAGCTCTGCGCGCAGCTGCGAGCCGAGAGGGAGGCCGAGTTCATCGCGGAAGTGCGTCAGCGCGGCCTCGAGATGCGCATCCCACTTTGGCCCACCGAGCGTGACTTGCGCGGGCGTCAACTCCCAGGTGTCGCGGACCGACCGGTCACTTAGGGTCTCCTGGCCCCGTCCGAAGAGGGCGGGGCGGGCCACCGAGATCAGGCTCTTCGCCGTGGCCGCTCGCACTGGGAGCGTGAGGGCGCCGACATCCGTCACGTGCATCTCGACGGCGTCACCGAGGCAAACGAAGCATGGCGCTCTCGGACCCGCCTGCCTGGTCGCCGGCCAGCAGCCGTGCCAACCGGTCCCGTGCTGTCGTGCCCACAGGAATCACCCTACGAGTGACTCGGATGGGGTCGCCAACGACGTCCACCCACGACCAGCGCGGGCCCCTGACAACACCGCTCCGGGCGGCGGTCCTGAGGGAGGCCGATCTTCCGGATGTCAGGCAGGTAAATCAGGCCGCTCCGAGGCGGCGAGCGTACTCGTCGAACGTGCTGAGGGACTTCACGGACATCAGCCGCATGGCCTCTTCGATGCTGGTGCGACCTTCGAGAGCGTCCGCGATCAGCGCTCGGGACAAACGCTCGCCGACACGGAAGGGCTGGTTGTTGTAGTGGTCGCCGCCGCCACCTTCGCTCGGCGCGCTGAGGCTCCGGAGCCGGGCGATCTCTTGGTCGTACGCATTGGCGTAGTTGTCGATGCGACGAACGCCCGTCCGGTGGAGGGCTTGGAGGACCACGAGGGTGCCGCAGCGGAAGTCATGCGCTAGGGCGTCGAGTGCTTCGGTCAGCGGTGCGCTCGCCACTGTGGCGTGTCGAGACTCCAGATCTGCCCGTGGCACCAGAACCGCGGAAGCCACTGCATTGCACCAGCGCTCGATCTCGGACCGACCGTCGGTGCGGGGGTCCTCGTTGCCGATGCCACTGGCACCTCGCCAGACGTGGGCGAACTCGGGGGCCAGCGTGAAGATCTGGCCGTTGAGGGTCTGGTGGGTGTTGACGAACACGAGCGGCGCGATGTCGTCGACTAGCGCGAATCCGCGGAACTCGTTCTCGTCGAGGGTTCGTCGGGTGTTGTTGTCCACCATGGAGGCGGCAACGGTCAGGCCGCCGAGGGCCTCGAAGCTCCTCAGTAGCGTTTTCCGTGTGTCGGCCCACGTTCCACGGCGAGCGGACACCTCGAAGTTGAGCGCGCGCCGGATGCGCGGAATGGTCTGGGAAACGCTATCGGGGACCTCCGACGAGTCTCGCGATCACAGCCCGAGTGAGGGACCACTGTCGCGATGAGGCGATCGAGGGAACGGGTCGATGTTCGGGGCTGGGTGGCTGTTCCTGGGCGGGGCCAGCTTGCGCACCCGATAGGCCAGCGCCGAAGTCGCGTGGTCGACGGGAAGGGGCCCACGGGCGGCAGCGCGGTGGAGGACCCGCTCGGCATCGATGCCGCGACGCTGGAGCTGGTCGAGGCGCTTGGCCAGGTCGATGGTCTGCTCGTCCCGGTGGCCGACGCACTCGACGATCCGGGTCTCCCAGTCCTTCAGAGCGTCTCCACGCCGAGCATCGAACGTCCGGATCAGGCGATGGTGGTACGCAGCCTCGCGGTCGTCGCGAGGTGGCGGGCCGGCGAGGGTGCGGTCGTTGGCTTTTACGCCAGCCGCAGCACGCCAGACCCCGAGGTCGCCCAGGAGATCGGGGGTGAGGACGTCGTCGTAGCGGAGTGCCCACTCAGGGATCGCCGAGACGGCTCGGTCACGCACCTCGCGTACCAAAGTTTGGACACGGCGGGCGCGGGCAGTCAGGAGAAGGACGAGCAGGAGAAGGACGACAAGGAGGAGGACGAGAAGGAGGAGGACGAGAAGGAGGACGGACGAGAAGGAGGAGGACGAGAAGGAGGAGGACGAGAAGGAGGACGGACATGAAAGACGAGGACGGGAAGGACGAGGATGACGAGGGGAGGACGAGGCGGCTGCCGCCGGCAGAGGAGGAGGAGTCGTGCTGGCGCTACGGCGTGGAGTCCGGAGCGTGAACGCGACGAGCACTAGCGTGGGAGTGTGACTACCGCTGCCGTCGCCCCAGCCACGAGGCACGCGGCGCTGTATGTCGAGAGAATCACGATTCGGACCTTCCGGGGAATCGTGTCGTGTGAAGTCGAGTTCGAGCCTGGGCTCACCCTCCTCGTCGGGCGGAACAATGTCGGCAAGTCCAGGGTCCTGTCTGCCCTCCACCTAGCGTTGGGCGGTCGAGTCGCTGACGTGGACGACTTCACCGTCGGATCGTCTGCGGAGCCCGAGATCGACGTCGTTCTCGCGCCCAGTCCTCCTCCTGCATCCACAGACGAGCAAGCATTCGAGGATGACGAAGGTCGCCTGATGGGCGGTGATGCACAGACGATCAGCGACCCACCGTTTCGTGAGCGCTTCGCCTGGCGCACGCACGTCCGACGCTCGGCCGAAGGACTTGGCGCTCGATCTGAGTTCAAGATCCTGACGTTCGACGCTGCCAGCGGCAATTGGGTCGAGCGCTCCGGGGCAAAGAACCTTGGACGGGATGCTCGGGGGCTGGTGGCGTCGGACCTTGTCAACACTGGGCGCGACTTGATGGAGGAACTCGGTCGTCGTGGCTCGGGTGTTCGCAAGGTGCTCAGCGACTTGGACGTTGACGACGTGACACGGGCCGATCTGGAGCTCCGCTTGGCGGGTCTCAGTGCCGACATCGTCGCGGGAAGCGGGACACTCGCATCGGTTAGTCGGTCGCTGGATGCGCTGAACCGCGCCGTTGGGAGCATCGGAGCTCCCGGTATCAACCCGATCCCCATCACTCTTGAGGAACTGGCTCGCTCGCTGTCGATCGACCTTGACAGTGGACATGGGGCGCTTCCGATCAGAATGCATGGCGCTGGTGCGCGGAGTCTGGCCTCGCTCCAGATCCAAGGCGTGCTGTATGAACGCTTGCTCGGTGCGGACGGCGGCTCGCTCCGCCCACATCCTGTGACCCTCGTCGAGGAACCTGAAGCGCACCTGCACCCGCAGGCGGCGTCTGAGTTGCCGCACCTGCTGACGTCGATCCGCGGGCAGGTCGTTGCAAGCACGCACTCCAGCCAGGTCGTCACAGCCTCGGACCCAAGAGCGATCCGGCTCTTGCGGGAGGACGGAGGTTCGCTGGCCGTAGTAGACCTCGGTCCCGCACCCAGCAATGCTCCGGGCACGCCACGGCCCTTTCGCCCGAGCCACCACACCGAGGAGATGGAGAAGCTTAAGCGGCTTGCCGAACGACCCTTCGGTGAGATCCTCTTCGCGAGTGCCATCGTGGTCGGGGACGGTGCGACGGAACGCGGGTTCCTGCCGCCAGTCTTGAGGCACGCCCTCGGCGCCAAGGCTCACGGTGTCTGCGTCATAGACCCCGAGTCGATGGCGACACAGGCCGCCCGCGCGGTTGCCAAGTTCGCGAATGCCGTCGGGGTCCCCTGGTTCATCTTCGCTGACAGCGATCCGGCTGGCGTTGCCGCTGTTGAGGCTCTTGCTACAACGGGAACTTCCCCAGCGACTGTCATCTGGGTCGGCAAGCCGGACAGCGCCGCGGCCAAGGGCGTCTCTGGAGCGATAGAGGCGATGATCGTGGACTTCGACGAGGACGTCGGTAGAACCGCGTGCGAACGGGTGCGTCCCGATCTCGCGCCCGTCGCCAATGTCCTATCGACTATGAAGGACTTGAAGGGATCGATCGGGCAGACCCTGGCAGACGTCTTGCTCGAACGCTACGAGGACTCCACCACGTGGCCGTCGCCGGTCCAGGAACTGATCCAAGCTATCGACGGAGCCCTTTCATGACCACGACCGACGACTTCAACGAGCCGGTGCTGAGTCCCGAGCAACAGGCAGCTGTGGACAGCAACGCGCGTGCGCTTGTGGTGGTGGCGAGTGCGGGAAGCGGCAAGACCGAAGTGGTCGCTCGGCGAATCCAACGGTTGCTCCTTGAAGACTCCGGCGGCCATGGGCGGGTGCTCGCCCTGACTTACACGGTGAAGGCAGCAGACGAGCTTCGCGCCAGGCTCGATACACGACTTGGAGCGCTCGCACGTCGGGTCGACAGCGAGACCATCCACGGGTTCGCGCACAGCTTGCTTCGCGCCCATGGAACTCGAATCGGGCTTCCGCTTGAGCCGGAGTTGTTGGCTCGCGACGAGGACCGCGTGGAGCTCTTTCGTTCGTGGCTGGGAGATCGCGGCGACGCGGAGCCAGAAGATCTCAAGAGCCGTCTCGTGGGCTTCGACTTGGCACGTGCCAAGGGCGAACGCACTGACGGCCTGAACGACTGGCTGCAAGCGCTCGATGACAATGGCGCTCTCGACTATCCGGCTCTTCTTACGCGTGCCACGGAGCTGCTGACGGTGGGCTCGGCGCGGCGCCAGATACGACGCCTCTACACATCCATCGTCGTCGATGAGGCTCAAAACCTGACTAAGGCGCAGTACGACCTGCTCACTGAGCTGGTATCGGACCAAGGTGAGGTGGTCATCCCGACGATGCTGGTCGGTGATGACAAGCAATCGATCGTGAGCTTCGCCGGGGCAGATCCTCGCCTCATAGGAGTATTCACAGAAGCTTTCGTTGCCGAACACCACGAGCTCCACAGCAACTTCCGGTCCGCCACGGTGCTCGCCACTGCGTCAAGCAAGGTTGCGGCTGCACTCGGCCACGCGGTCAGCGAAGAGGCGGCATTTGCGGCTCCAGGCATGATCGACATCGAGGCGCTCGCGACAGAAGCCAAGGAGGGCGAGAGGGTGGCGGCCTGGGTCGAAGGCCTCCTGGATAGCGGGCTTCCCGAGGGGGCGCTCGGCACCGGCGAGAACAACTCGCTCCACGCTGAAGACATCGCAGTGCTCTCCAGGTCGGCGGCAGGTCTTCGTTTTGTAGCGTCGGCATTGGCCGAGCGGGAGATTCCCTTCGCCCTGTCCAGCACGCCGAATGAATGGCTCACGACCGTGGCCGGCCGGGTCGTTCTTGAGGCAGTGTCGCTGAAAGCAGCGCCTGATCATCATTCGACGTACTGGGAGCTGGGCAGGCTCCTTGGTGTCGATCTTGCTGAGGAGTCGACAGATGCAGTCAGAGATGCCGTTTTTGCGTCCGATGACAAGTTGATCCGTGCCGTCGCGGGGGTAGTCGACCTTACGGATGTCGCCGAGCTCGTCCCCTTCCTCCAGGGAATGGAGCTGCCGACTGGCGTGGCTGACGCAGAGGCGGCGAACTGGCAGACCGACGTGCTCCAGTTCTCGACCAGTTGGGCTCAGTTCGATGGGCTAACAGCACGGTCTGACCTGACCTGGGGAAACTTCAAACTGCACTGCTCACGCGCGCAACGTGGGGATGACCTCGCATCTGGCGTCCGCCTTCTTACCGTGCACAAGTCGCAAGGGCGCGAATATGCGGCCGTTGGCGTTGTTGGCTTGAACGACGGTCAGTTCCCCGACTTCAGGGCAACGTCCGATTCGGCATTGCGTGACGAACTTCGAACCTTCTACGTTGCGATCACGCGCCCGCGTCGAGTTCTCTTGCTCACGCGAGCGACGGTGCGAGACACGAGGTACGGTCCGAGAACGACGCAACCGTCACGATTCCTTTCCCTCGTTTCCTCATAGTGCCGGCGAGTGCGCGAACCTATCCAGCGACAAGCTGTAACAGTGTGTCGTAGTCCTTCACG
>CAVWTT010000004.1:0-14632 GCA_963758075.1 uncultured Actinomycetota bacterium
ACGTCCTCGCCGGCACCGCCGCCGCTCCGCTGACCGCCGCCTCGGCCGGCGGCGAACCCGCACTCGAGGGAGACCATTCATGACCCGGAGCGCCGCCCGACTATTGGAGGCGCGGAACCTGCGCGCGGCCTACTACACCCCGATGGGTGACCGGGTCGTCGCCGTGGACGACGTCTCGGTGTACCTCAACGAGGGCGAGGTGCTCGGCATCGCCGGCGAGTCCGGCTGCGGCAAGTCCACCCTCGGCGCGATCCTCTCGCTGACCGCCCGCGACCCCCTGGTGGTCGAGGAGGGCACCCTGGAGGTCGACGGCTCCGAGCAGCACCTGGGGCCGCGGTCGAAGCTGCCGCGGACCTGGCGCGGTTCGGTGGTGTCGATGCTTCCGCAGGGCGCGATGAACTCGATCAGCCCCACCATGCGGGTACGGGATCTCGTGGTCGACGTGATGCGGGCCCACGACCGCGGGGTGAGGCGGTCCGATGCGCTGGATCGCGCCCGGGATCGGTTCGCCGAACTGGGGTTGCCGGTACGGGCCTTGGACGCCTACCCCCACCAGCTGTCCGGCGGGATGAAACAGCGGGTGGTGACGGTGGTCTCGACGCTGCTGAACCCGCGGCTGTTGATCGCCGACGAACCGACCTCGGCGCTGGACGTGTCCAGTCAGAAGGCCCTGATCGAGATGCTGCTGCAGATGCTGGCGAACAAGATCATGTCGGGGGTGGTGTTCATCACCCACGACCTGCCGGTGCTGCGGACGGTGTCGGACCGGATCGCGGTCATGTACGCCGGCAAGATCGCCGAGATCGGCGACTCCGCCGAGATCGCCGCCCGACCGCGGCACCCGTATTCGGCGGCGCTGCTGAACTCGGTCCTGGTGCCCGAACCGTCGTTTCGACGCAAACGGGTCCGTGGCATCCCGGGGTCACCGCCGAACCTGTTGGCGCCCCCGCACGGCTGCCGGTTCCGGCCGCGGTGCGGCCTGGCCATGGAGGTGTGCGAGAACGAGCCGCCGCAGGTCGGCGATGAGTTGCGCTTCTCCGCCTGCTTCTGGTCCCAACAGCATCCCGGCGAGGCGGTGTCGGCCGAGCAGGCGGTGCCTGACGTCGACCCGGACGAGCCGGCCCGGCAGGAGCCGGTGGCTCCGGTGCGGGCGGAGGTCGGCTGATGAGCCTCAACGGACACGGTCCCCGTGCAGCAGCGACCCGACGTGCGGCGACCGAGACCGCCGGCTCCGACGGCTCGCCGGCCACGCATGCGGACGCGGCGCTGTTCCGCGGGCGCGGGGTGACCCGCACGTTCGGCCACGGCAAGCACCTGGTCGAGGCGGTCAAGGCCGTCGACTTCTCCCTCACCCGGGGCCAGATCACCACGGTCGTCGGCGAAAGTGGGTCGGGCAAGTCGACGCTGGCCCGGATGGTGCTGAGGTTGCTGGCGGTCAGTGACGGGACGCTGGAGTTCGACGGTCGCGACGTCACCGAGATCACGGGCCGGGCCCGGGCCGAGTACTGGCGCGAGGTGCAGGCGGTCTTCCAGGACCCGTTCAGTTCGTTCAACCAGTTCTTCACCGTCCGCCGGCTGCTGAGCCGATCGTTCCGGCTGATCGGCAGCAGTGCGGCCGGTCGGGACCGGATGGAGGAGGCGCTCAACCATGTCGGGCTGCACGGGGCCGACGTACTGGACCGGTTCCCGCACCAGCTGTCGGGCGGGCAGCGACAGCGGGTGATGATCGCCCGGGCCCTGATGATGCGGCCCCGGCTGCTGATCGCCGACGAGGCGACCTCGATGCTGGATGCCTCGCTGCGGGTGAACATCCTCAACGTGCTCACCGATCTGCGCGACGAGCTGGGGATGACGATCCTGTTCATCACCCACGACATCGGACAGGCCTGCTACATCGCCGACCAGGTGCTGGTGATGGAGCACGGGGTGATGGTGGAGCAGGGGCCGGCCGACCAGGTGATCTTCGACCCGCAGCACGAGTACACCCGCCGGCTGCTCAGCGACGTCCCGCGGTTGGGCGCCGACGCGGCCGCCCCCTGATCTGCACCGCCCGACACCGCCGTGCACCGATCCGAGGCCCACCTGGGAGTGCGCAGCTAGAGTGCGGCCGGTGATGCGGCGACGGCGGTACGGATCGGTGCCGCGATGATCTGGGATCAGTTGCCCAGCCTCGGGCTGGCCTCGCTGGCGGCGTTCGTCCTCGCCATCGTGTCGGCGGTGGCCGGCTTCGGCGGCGGCGTGCTGTTGCTGCCGGTGTTCGCGGCCCTGTTCGGGCTGCGTACGGCCGTACCGATGCTCGCCTTGACCCAGCTGGTCAGCAACGCCTCGCGGGTCTGGTTCAACCGGCATCAGCTGAACGGCCGGCTGATCGGTTGGTTCGCCCTCGGCGCGGTGCCGCTCGCACTGGTCGGCAGCGCGCTGCTGGCCCGGATCCCACTCGATCCGCTGCAACGCCTGCTCGGGGTCTTCCTGATCGCCGTCGTCGTCTGGCGGCACCTGCGCCCGCACCCGCACAAGCCGCCGCTGCCCGCCTTCATCGGTGTCGGGGCCGGCACCGGCCTCGGCTCGGCCTTGCTGGGCTCGGTCGGGCCGTTCGCGGCGCCGTTCGTGCTGGCCTACGGGTTGACCGGCGGCAGCTACATCGGCACCGAGGCCTTGACCGCGCTGATCGTCCACGTCACCAAGCTCGTCGGATACGGTCCGGTCGGGCTGCTGACCAGCAGTGTGCTGCTGCACGGCATGGCGCTGGCGCCGGCGACTCTGCTGGGCAGTTGGGTCGGCAAACGGATCGCCGACCGGCTCAGCGAACGCGTCTTCGTGCTGGTGGTCGAGGTCGGCCTGCTGGTGGCCGGCGGCATCTTCCTTGCCGGGCTGTGACCGGGAACGCCCGGTCATCGACCGTCAGGACTGATCGGGCCGATCATGAAGGGCGCTTCAGGTCGTTGGACCCTGACGGTGGGGAAGTACCGCAGAATACTTTTCGGAAATATGTGATTTCTGCCACGCCGCTACGCGATCAGTGCTGTAGTTATGCCGAATCCAGTCTGCGTCCCCTAAGGGATAGTGCTCGCCGGTCCGTCGGCAAGGCTCGGCGCCCGCCGCGGCTCCTCCTCCGCGAGCACCGCCGTCAGCATCCGAGCCGCGGCCCGGCTTGCAACCGGTGCCCTGATCCGCCGGCCCGGTCGTCGGACGCCGCACCACCGGGCCGGCTGCCGGGTTGGCTAGCATGGCGCCTGATCATGGACGACCCTCCGAGTGACACACCGGGTACCGGCCGGCACCGGCCATCGGCGCCGCGATGACCGCCGGATGGATCATGGTCGGTGTCGGCATGCTGCTGACGCTCGGCACCGGCGTCTTCGTGGCCGCGGAGTTCACCCTGGTCAACCTGGACCGGGCCGAACTGGAGGCGCGGCGGGACCGCGGTGAACGCGGTCTCGGCCCGACCATCACGGCGTTGCGGATCACCTCCACCCACCTGTCCGGGGCCCAGCTCGGCATCACCCTCACCACCCTGCTGACCGGATTCACCTTCGAACCGGCGCTGGCCGGGCTGCTGTCCCCGGTACTGGCCTCGGCGGGCCTGCCGGCGGCGTCGGTCGCGCCCACGGCCGCGGTGACCGGTGTCGTCGTTGCCACCATCGGTTCGATGATCTTCGGGGAGCTGGTGCCGAAGAACTTCGCCATCGCCGTACCGGTGCGGGTGGCGCGCATCGTGGTGCCGCTACAGGCCGGGTTCACCACCGTCTTCAAACCGTTGGTGCTGGTGCTGAACCACAGCGCGAACGTGGTGGTGCGGGCCCTCGGCGTCGAGCCGCAGGAGGAGCTGTCCGGAGCGCGGAGCGCCGACGAGTTGACCTCGCTGGTCCGCCGGTCGGCGATGGCGGGAACGCTGGAGGTGGATCGGGCCGCGCTGCTTGGCCGGTCGCTGCGGTTCGCCGACCGGGTGGCCTCCGACGTGATGACACCGCGGGTGCGACTGGAGACCGTCGACCGGCACGACACCGCCGACGCCGTGCTGTCGTTGGCGCGGGAGACCGGCTTCTCGCGGTTCCCCGTGCTGGCCGCCGACGTCGACGACGTGGTCGGCATCGTGCACGTCAAGTCGGCCTACGCTGTCGCGCCGTCCGACCGGCGGCGGGTCAGCGCCGGCTCCATCATGACGACCGCCCTGCGGGTGCCCGAGACCATCGGGGTGAATCTCCTGCTCTCCCAGCTGCGACGCGCCCCCCTGCAGTCGGCGGTCGTGGTCGACGAATACGGCGGGACCGCCGGTCTGGTCACCATCGAGGACCTGATCGAGGAACTGATCGGCGACGTCTCCGACGAGCACGACCGTGAAGCCCCGCGAGTGGTCCCGGACGGCGACGACCTCCTCATCGACGCCTCGTTGCGACCGGACGAGCTGGCCGCGATCGCCGGCGTCCGGGTCCCCGAGGGCAACGACTACGAAACGGTCGCCGGCTTCGTCACCGGCCGGCTGGGTCACATCGCCGAACCGGGTGACCAGGTAACGGTGCAGGGTGGACTGCTGCAGGTGGTGTCACTGGACGAGCGCCGGATCGACCGCCTCCGCTTCGTCCCCGACCGGACGTCCGGCGACGGCACCGGGGAGGGCGGGTGAACCCCGACCTGGTCGGGCTGATCGCCCTGGTGGTGCTGCTCGCGGTGAACGGCTACTTCGTCGGCGCCGAGTTCGCCGTGATCTCTGCGCGCCGGTCCCAGATCGAGCCCCGCGCCGAGCAGGGCAGTGCGGCGGCCCGGACGACGCTGTGGGCGATGGAGCACGCGACGCTGATGTTGGCCACCACCCAGCTGGGCATCACCGTCTGCTCCCTGCTCATCCTCAACGTCTCCGAGCCCGCCATCCACCACCTGCTGGCCGGGCCGCTGGCGGCGGTCGGGGTGCCGGTCGACCTCATCGAGATCGCGACCCTGGTCATCGCGCTGGTGGTGGTGACCTTCCTGCACGTCGTCTTCGGTGAGATGGTGCCGAAGAACCTGTCCTTCGCGGTGCCGGACCGCGCCGCACTGCTGCTGGCCCCACCGCTGGTCTTCCTCGGTCGGCTGGTCAAGCCGGTCATCGTCGCCCTGAACGCGACCGCGAACGCGACCGTCCGGTTGTTCGGGGTGCAGCCACGGGAGGAGGCGGCCAGCGCGTTCACCCTGGAGGAGGTGGCCACCATCGTCCGGCAGTCGCAGGCGGCCGGCACGCTGACCGACGTCGGCGGCCGGGTGTCGGCTGCGCTGGAGTTCACCACCAAGACCGTGGCCGACCTGGTCGTCCCGCTGGACCGGGTGCTGACCGTCCGGGCCGAGGTGACGCCGGAGCAGGTGCAGCGACTCGTCGCCGAGCACGGCTACTCCCGCTACCTGGTCACCGACGCCGACGGCGTACCGAGCGGCTATCTGCATCTGAAGGACGTCCTGGATTTGGACGCCTCCCCGCACCGGTCGGCGCCGATCCGGGCCGACCGCATCCGGCCGGTGCCCAGCGTGCCGGAGTCCAGTGACGCCGAGGATGCGCTGCGGGCCATGCGGGCCGGCAGGGTCCACCTGGCCCTGACCACCGATGCGGATCACCGCATCACCGGTGTGGTCTTCCTGGAGGACGTGCTGGAGGAGTTGGTCGGCCGGATCGAGGACATCACCAACCGGGACTGAGGCCCGACAACGACGAACGGCGTCCCTCCCGCGCGGGGAGGGACGCCGTCTCAGGTGTCGTGGCCGGAATCAGTCCTGTTGCTCGGACTCGCCGCCCTCGGTGTTACCGGCCTCGGCCTGCTGCTGCTCGGCCGCGGTGCCGAGCACCTCCTCGGTGCTCTCAGCGGCCTCGTCGGACTCCGTCGACGGGGCGACGGAGTTGTCGGCCTCGGTCGCCTCCGCGCCGTCGGGCTCACCGGCCGCAGCGGCCGCGGCGGAACCGTCGCGGGCCGCGGTGCCGTTGGCCTTCCGCGACTCCTCCACCGTCTCGGTCACCAGTTCGATCAGGGCCATCGGCGCCCGGTCACCCTTGCGCAGACCGATCTTGGTGATCCGCAGGTAGCCACCCTCACGCTCGGCGAAGGTCGGCGCGATCTCGGTGAAGAGCACGTGCACCACGCTCTTGTCGCGGATGGTCGACATCACCTGGCGGCGGGCGTGCAGGTCACCACGCTTCGCCTTGGTGATCAGCTTCTCCGCGACGGGACGCAGCCGCTTGGCCTTCGCCTCGGTGGTGGTGATGCGCCCGTGCTCGAACAGCTGCGAGGCCAGGTTGGCCAGAATCAGCCGCTCGTGCGCCGCGCTGCCGCCCAGGCGAGCGCCCTTGGTGGGTGTTGGCATGGTGTCGTTCTCCTCATCGGTGGCCGGGTCCGGCCTGTGCTCCCGGTGGGTCGGGGCCGGGTCGATCCCGACCCCTCACCGGTGCGTCGTTGGCGGGTGGTGGCGGATCAGTACTGTTCGGTCTCGGCGTAGTCGGTGTCGTCCTCGTCGCCGGAGGACTCCTCGTCGTAGCGACCGATGGCCGACAGCGGGTCGAAACCGGGCGCGCTGTCCTTCAGGGACAGGCCCATCTCGTGCAGCTTCAGCTTGACCTCGTCGATGGACTTGGAGCCGAAGTTCCGGATGTCCAGCAGGTCCTGCTCGGACCGGGAGACCAGTTCGCCGACGGTGTGGATGCCCTCGCGCTTGAGGCAGTTGTAGGACCGGACCGTCAGGTTCAGATCCTCCACCGGCAACGCCAGGTCGGCGGCCAACTGCTCGTCGATCGGCGACGGGCCGATCTCGATGCCCTCGGCCTCGACGTTCAACTCGCGGGCCAGGCCGAACAGCTCGACCAGCGTCCGGCCGGCAGAAGCCACCGCGTCCCGCGGCTTGATCGCAGCCTTGGTCTCGACATCGAGGATCAGCTTGTCGAAGTCGGTGCGCTGCTCGACACGGGTGGCCTCGACCTTGTAGGTGACCTTGAGGACCGGTGAGTAGATCGAGTCGACCGGGATCCGGCCGATCTCGGCATCGACGTTCTTGTTCTGCACCGAGGAGACATAGCCGCGGCCGCGCTCGACGACCAGTTCCATCTCGAGCCGGCCGTTCTCGTTCAGCGTGGCGATGTGCAGGTCCGGGTTGTGCACCTCGACACCGGCCGGCGGCGCGATGTCGGCGGCGGTCACCGCACCAGGGCCTGCCTTGCGCAGGTACATGACGACCGGCTCGTCCTCCTCGGAGGAGACGACCAGTTCCTTCAGGTTCAGGATGATCTCGGTGACGTCCTCCACGACGCCCTCCAGGGTGGAGAACTCGTGCAGGTTGCCGTCGATCTTGATGCTGGTGACGGCTGCGCCCGGGATGGACGACAGCAAGGTACGACGCAGCGAGTTGCCGAGGGTGTAACCGAAGCCCGGTTCGAGCGGCTCGATGGTGAACCGCGACCGGTGTTCGGCGACACCTTCCTCCGACAGCGTGGGACGCTGGGCGATGAGCATGATCTACTTCTTCCTCTCCACGCCAACCGATATATGAAGGCGTGACTGCGCTGGGCCGTACCGGGGATCCGCCCCGGCACGGCGGTCGGTGATCGGGCCGGGAAGCGCAACGCCCGGCCCGATCAGCTGGTCACCGACGGGAGTAGTACTCGACGATCAGCTGTTCCTGCACGTCGATCACGATCTGCTCGCGGACCGGGAGCTGGTGGATCAGGATCCGGCCGCGGTCGATGTCGACGTCCATCCAGCCGGGCACGTCGCGTTCGCCGTGGGTCTCGCGGGCGATCACCAGCGGGGTGAGGTTCTTCGACTTGTCCCGCAGGTCGACGATGTCGTACTGGCTGACCTGGTAGGACGGGATGGTCACCTTCTGGCCGTTGACCTGGAAATGGCCGTGGCCGACCAGCTGACGGGCCTGCCGGCGGGTCCGGGCGAAACCGGCCCGGTAGACCACGTTGTCCAGACGGGTCTCCAGCAGCCGCAGCAGGTTGTCGCCGGTACGCCCCGCCCGGCGGAACGCTTCCTCGTAGTAGTTGTGCAGCTGCTTCTCCAGCACGCCATAGGAGTAGCGCACCTTCTGCTTCTCGCGGAGCTGGAGGGAGTACTCCGACTCCTTGATCCGGCCGCGGCCGTGCATGCCCGGCGGGTAGGGGCGGCGTTCGAACGCCTTGTCATTGCCGACGAGGTCCGTGCCCAGCCGGCGCGACTTCTTGGTCAGAGGACCGGTGTAGCGAGCCATGGTGTGTGTTTCCTGTTCAGCTTGGGACGGACGGGATCAGACGCGACGCCGCTTCGGCGGGCGGCAGCCGTTGTGCGGGATCGGGGTGACATCGGCGATGGCCCCCACCTCCAGGCCGACCGCTCCGAGCGAACGGATGGCGGTTTCGCGGCCCGAGCCCGGACCCTTGACGAACACGTCCACCCGCTTCATGCCGTGCTCCATGGCGCGCCGGCCGGCGGCCTCGGCAGCCATCTGGGCGGCGTACGGGGTGGACTTGCGGGAGCCCTTGAAGCCGACGGTTCCGGCCGAGGCCCAGGCGATCACCGCACCGGTCGGATCGGTGATCGAAATGACGGTGTTGTTGAACGTCGACTTGATGTGGGCGTGGCCCGCAACGACGTTCTTCTTCTCCTTGCGGCGCACCTTCTTGGCGCCGGCACGACCTGCAGTAGCCATAAGTCAAACTCTCCTGTGCGTTCCAGGCCGCGTCAGCGGGCCTTTTTCTTCCCGGCGACGGGCTTGCGCGCACCCTTGCGGCCGCGAGCGTTGGTCCGGGTGCGCTGACCGCGGACGGGCAGGCCGCTGCGGTGGCGACGGCCCTGGTAGGAGCCGATCTCGACCTTGCGGCGGATGTCGGCGGCGACCTCACGGCGAAGATCGCCCTCGGTCTGGTAGTTCGCCTCGATCCAGTCACGCAGCGTGATCAGCTGGTCGTCGGTGACTTCGTGAACGCGCAGGTCACCGCTCAGGCCGGTGTTGGCCAGGGTCTCGGTGGCGCGGGTACGGCCGATGCCGTAAACGTAGGTGAGTGCGACCTCGAGGCGCTTGTCGCGCGGCAGGTCGACGCCGATCAGACGTGCCATAGCAGGGTGATGTCCTTGTCTGCTGTCGAGTACGCACCGGTGTGGCGACCGATACGTCCCGCGAAGGTCTGGAGCGTGATGCGTCCCGGTGTTCCGGGCCCCGGCCTTCGTCCGGGGGTGGTGACCGGGGCTTGTCCGAAGTCGGGGCCCGGCCTTGCGATCACGTCGTGGGTTGTTCTGTTGTGGATTCAGTTGTGTGACATCGCCGGTGATCCAGCGGTGCCCGTGCCCGCGCCGGGCTCAGCCCTGGCGCTGCTTGTGCCGCGGGTTCGTGCTGCAGATCACCATCACGCGGCCGTGCCGACGGATGACCTTGCAGTTGTCACACATCGGCTTGACGCTCGGCTGGACCTTCATCTCTGGGCTGACTTTCTGTCTCGGCGCAGGTCAGCATCCGTACGGATGCCCGACTCGGTGTGGTGGACGTGCGGGTGCTCGCGGGTGCGAACGCCGCTCACTTGTGCCGGTAGACGATCCGGCCGCGGGTGAGGTCGTAGGGGGAAAGCTCGACGACAACACGGTCGGTCGGGAGGATGCGGATGTAGTGCTGCCGCATCTTGCCGCTGATGGTGGCGAGCACCTTGTGACCATTGGCCAGCTCCACGCGGAACATCGCGTTGGGCAGGGCCTCGACCACGGTGCCCTCCAACTCGAGGGCGCCTTCCTTCTTCGCCATGAACTCTCAATCGCAGATCGGGATGAAAAGACAGGCCACCGGCACAGGTGACCGACGTCCTACTGTACGCCACCGGGCGGAGCGGCCCAAATCGCCGGGCTGTACCCCCGACCGCGGTGATCGCCCGGGACCGAGCGCGGCGTGTCGGCGCCCGGGCCGGTCACCTCCGGCGCACCCAGCTCAGTCTCCACGCGGGTACCTGAGGTACGGCTGCCGTCGACGGTCGAAGTCGGCCTGCTCATCGGCCCAGCTCGCGACGATCCCGGCCGTCCCGGTGCCGGCTTCGAGCTGCTCGCGGAACCGCGCCGATCCGGCCAGCAGGTCCAACCACTGTCCGGGGTGATCGTCGGCCTCGCCGGTCCGCCAACCGAAATCGGCGTACAGGTCGCGCAGCGCGACGAGCATCTCGGCGGCCACGACGACCGGCTGCAGTCACCGTCGGGCGACCTCACGTTCGCGGTGGAGCTCCAGACTCTCCCGCAGCGCCCGCAGGATGTAGGGCGGCACGTCCATGCCCTGCCGGTCGGCCCACAACAGCCGCGACTCGACCCGGCCCACCTCGCGGGCGTACTCGACCAGCTGGTCCTCCATCGCCAGCTCCATGATCACCGCCCCCATCCCGGCCTTGTACCGGGCTTCGCCGTTGGTACCGACCAGGCCGTAGGACCTCTCCCGCAGCACCCGCGCCAAGAACAGTTGCCACGGTCTGAGCCCGCCTTCGGCGACCAGCTGCGTCGCCGACATCTGGTAGAAGGCGAAATGGCCGGGCTCCTGCTGCTTGATCGGCTGGATGATCGTTTCCGCGATCGCCCGCTCCCCCATCGCGGCCAGGCCGGTGTACAGCTGGTTGTAGGCCAGCACCGCCTGCCGTTCGGTGCTGGCGCCGGTCAGGTAGTAGAGCAGCTTGGTCACCTGCTGGACCGGTTCGATGGTGGCCAGCGCGCCCAGGATCTTGATCCTGGCCGACACGTCCAGGTGCGGCTCCGCGGCCGGCAGGTCAAGATCCTGCTGCAGTCGGTCCAGGATCAAGCCATGCTGGACCTCCTGCGGCTGCCACACGTCGGCGTAGAACATCCGGTTGGTCTCGTCGACGTCGGGCAGCAGCACCAGCAACTCGAGGACATTGCGATCCACCTCCAGTTCCACCCGGGCCAGGTAGTGCAGCACCTGGGCGTAGGCCGCGGTGACCAGTCCGGGATGGTTGATGGTGCGATCCACCGAGTCCAGCGGGATCGGCGGGTAGAGATCACCCAGCCGCCTGACGTGGTCGGCGATCTTCCGATCGGTGATCATCTGCCGCGGCACAGGCTCACCCTAGTCACGGCCCCAACTCGAGCCACTGCGGTTCGTGGCCGTCTGACGCCTCCTGCTGTCCGGCTCCGTCGGCCTGGCCCCGCAGCCCGGTCGGACCGGTGCAGCCGACCTGAACAGGCCGGTCAGAGCAGTGTGGCCAGCACCACGGCGAGCACGATCACCAGCACCAGGACACCGGCGATGACGGCGATGGTCAGCCGGCTGCCGTTGCGTGCCTCGGCCAGTTCGCCGGGCGGTGAGGTCGAGGGCTGGCGCACCGCAGCGGGGTCGGAGTAGGTCGCTACTGCGGGCAGCCCGTCCAGCACGGGGACGAGTTCGCCGAGCCGCTGGGCGGCGAACAGCCGGTCCAGCCGCTGGGAGTAGTCGTCCTGGTCCAGCCGGCCGGCGGTGAAGGCGTCGTTGAGCCGCCGACTCAGCTGGTCGCGATCGTCGTCGGTCACCGGCGCCTCCGGTGTGCTCCGGTACTTCGACGAGATCGGCAACTCGCTCACCCTGCTCAGGCTACCCACGCCCCGGCCTCGCGTCCCCAGCCCGCCACAGGACGCGCCTACGGAACCGTGAATCCGCTGGCACACCTTCGCGGCAGCGAGTACACCGAGCACCCGCGTCACCGGTCCTCAGCAGTCACGACCGCCCCCGGTCCGTCGAAGCGCCATTCCCTACCCCCCGGGATCCGCGTCCTGGACTGGTCGAAACACGTCCTGAGCTCCTCGGCGGGCGTCCTGAGCTCGCCGAAGGGGTCCCGTCACCAGGCATCGGATGCCGCCCGGGACGGGGGCTGTTTTGTCAGTGCCGGCCGTTAGCGTGATGGTTATGGGAGAGGCGTTGGAGCTGTGGGACAGCCATCAGGTGGCTGCCGCCGCAGCCGCCTGTGTCCGGGCCGAACGGGCCGCCGGCTGCCGGCTCCTCGAACTCGCCGCGCTGTGGGCCGACCATCATCCGGCCGGCGGGATCCTGCACCGCTACACCGACCTGGCCATCGCCGGGGAGGAGTCAGCCCGGTTCGGTGGCGACGGGACCCCGGAGGTGGCCGAGTTCGCCCCCGCCGAGTTGGGGGTGGAGATCGGCCTGAGTCCCGGCCAGGCCCGGATGCTGATCGCCGACGCGCTGGACCTGCGGCACCGGTTGCCGCGGCTGTGGGGGCGGGTGCAGGCCGGGCAGGTGCCGGCCAGGGATGCCCGCCGGGTCGCCGCCCGCACCCGACTCCTGACCGTCGAGCAGGCGATGGTGGTGGATCGTCGGGTGGTGCGGGTGGTGGGGCAGCTGTCCTGGACCCGGCTGGAGCACCTGCTGGCTGCCGAGATCCTGCGGGTCGACCGGGCCCGGGTCGAACAGGAGACCGAGAACGCGAAGCGGTTCCGCTACATCCGCACCGGGCAGGGCAGCGAGTACGGGCTGACCGAGGTGTCCATGCTGGTCGACACCCCCGACGCCATCCTGCTGAAGGCAGCCACCAAGCGACTCGCCGACATCCTGATGGGCCGGGCCGACGACCTGCCGGCCGGCATCCCGGATCGGGGTGCGCGGACGGCGGCCGAGTGGCAGGCGGTCGCGGCCGGGATCCTGGCCCAACCGGCGCTGGCCCTGCAGGTGCTGGCGCGGTGGATCAGCCGGACCTGTTCACCGACCTCGAAGCCCACCTCCAGGTGGCGGCCCACCAGCCGGCCGCCACCGAGCTGCCGGCGGCCGACCTGCCGATGCCCGACCAGCAGATGCCCGACCGGCCGATGCGCAACCAGCCGGTCCCGAGCGAGCAGATGACCGACCAGCCGGTTCCGGGTGGGCCGATGCCCGACCGGCCGCGGCCCGACCAGCAGATGCCTGACCTGCCGGATCCAGGTCCGGGGTCGGAGCCTTCGGACTCCGACCTTGCCGACTTCGAGCCGGGACCACCCGCAGAGCCGCCCGCCTCGGACCTGCCCGGCCCCGACCTGCCGATGCCCGCCGAGCCGGGATCCGAGGATCCCCGGCCAGGGCTGGACCCGCAACCGGAGGCTGAGCCGAGCCGGGCGGAGCGGCGGGAGGCGGTGATGAAGGACCTGGCCCGACGCATCGACCCGGACAAGCTCACCCCCAGAGTGGTCCTGCACGTCCACATCAGTGCCGACGCCCTGCCGGCGTTCAACCGCGGGCAGGATCCGGGCGTGGCCCGGGTCGAGGGCATCGGCCCGGTGCTGCTGGCGTCGGTGCGGGAATGGCTCGGTCGGGGCTGCCGGGTGCGGGTCCTGCCGGTGCTCGACCCGGCCCGGATCCCACCTGCCGACGGCTACGAGATCCCCGACCGGATGGTCGAGGCCGTACTGGCCCGGTCCCCGGCCAGCGTGTTCCCCTGGTCCGGCACCACCAGCCGCCACCGATTGGACCTGGACCACACCGTGCCCTACACCGGCCCACCCGGCGCACCACCCGGCGCACCACCCGGCGGGCACCACCCGGGCAGACCCGGCTGGGCAATCTGGGTCCGTTGACGCGGGGTGAACACCGGTACAAGACGTTCGGCCCGATCAACGTGACACAACCGGTCGCGGGCACCTTCGTGTGGCGGACCAGGTTCGGGCGGGTCATCATCACCAACCCGGCCGGCACCCACGACCTGGGCACCGGAACGTTCGCCGACACCGTCTGGCAGACCTCGACCGACCGCGCGCCGTCCCCGGCGGCCTGACTCCCGAGCCCGAGACCACCGGTTCAAACGCCGGCGGCCCCTGGGACCAGCCCAGCCTCCGCGTCCTCAAGCCTGTCCTGGGCCTGTCGAAGCAGCGACACCCCGTCATCACCACGGGTGGGCCCGCTTCGACGAGCTCAGTGCGCGACCGGCATCGGCGATCCGGATGGACGCACTTCGACGAGCTCAGCGCGGAAGGAATGGTCCGCGGGCGGTCGGTGGCGGGATCTCCAGGCCGGTGTGGTGGGCGGCGAAGGCGAGCATGTCGGCAAGTTCTGCTGCCACCATCGCCGCCGGCTTGCCCATGCCGTGCCCTGCCCGGGTCTCGACGCGGGTCAGCACCGGCGCCGGCGCCTGCTGGCACCGTTGCAGCGTGGCGGTGAACTTGTGGCTGTGCGAGGGCACCACTCGGTCGTCGTGGTCGGCGGTCATGATCAACGTGGCCGGGTAGGCGGTCTCGCGGAGGTTGTGCAGCGGCGAGTACGCCAACGCGGTGGCGAAGTCCTCGGGATCATCGGGGTTGCCGTAGTCGGAGGTCCAGGCCGCACCGGCGGTGAAGCGGTGGAACCGGAGCAGGTCCAGCACACCGACCGCCGGCAGGGCCACCGCGGCCAGGTCGGGCCGCTGGGTCATGGTGGCGCCGACCAGCAGTCCCCCGTTGCTGCGACCGTGCAGGGCCAGCTGCTCATGCCGAGTGATGCCGTCGGCGACGAGCTGTTCGGCGACGGCGATGAAGTCGTCGAAGACGTGCTGCTTGGCCTCGAGCCGGCCGTTGTCGTACCAGTTGCGGCCGTACTCCCCGCCGGCCCCCCGGTGCACGACCGGTGCGCGGGGGTCAGCGGAGGTGCGGTACCGGGTCGCGGCCTTCTTCCAGGGCGTCGGAGACGCCTTCGAGGGTGAGGGCGTCGGCGGCCAGGCCGAGGTCGACCT
>CAVWTT010000005.1:0-1513669 GCA_963758075.1 uncultured Actinomycetota bacterium
TCACCGAGGGGTGCAGCGCTTCGGGCCACCACAAGCACCTGTACGAATCCCGGATGGCAGGCAAGGCGCTCGATCTCAGCGACCGCCTGCTCGCTGTGCTCCGCGGGGACGATCATGCCCGCTCGCAGGCGTGGCTCGGGCTCCAACCACTCCTTGATCTGCCAGTCATTGGTTGCCGCGGACAAGGCCGCAGAGAACTCAGGATCAAGTTGACTCCCGGACGGACCCAGCGGTGCGAGGATGCCGAACTCCACGTTCAAGGCATCGAGATGCTGCTGTTGCATGAACCCAAGGTCAGCACCAGGGGCAAGACCGGACGGCGGGAATGCATCCCACCTAGCTGGCGACCCTTTGGGGTACACAGACCCGGAGTGTTGACGCGGACCCGAACGTCCTGCGGTGTTGCAGCCATCGATCCGGAAGGTAGGGGTCGAGAGACCCTGGCGATATGACATTATGAATGTCGCAGTCGATGATCATCTGCTTCGTTGCCGAACGGCGGTTGGTCAGCGGTGCGCTGATGGTCTCGGTCATCCTGTCCTCCGTACGTACTGAGCAGAACCGATGCGGTCTGCGGTTTGGCGTTGGGTTTGCTGCAATGAGCACAAACGGATCGACCAGTTCAGCTCGACTCGGAAGTTGTACCAGGCAGCCCGTAGAACGCACGTGCATTCTCCGAGTAGATCTTCTGCCGCTGCTCTGCAGTGATACGAACCTGAAAAGCATGTACAGGTGAATCGAAGTCCCAGTGCGGATAATCTGTGGAGAACATGATCTTGTCGATTCCGCCCAGGTGCTCGAACACCTTCATAAGGTCCCGGGGCCGGTGCGGCTCTTCGATCGGCTGGGTGGTGAACCACAGATGATCAGCGATGTACTCACTCGGGCGCCGGCGGACCCTCGGCGTCTCCGATCTCGAACCGCCGCCATTGCTGGTCCAGTCGCCAACTCAGCGACGGCGCCCATGCGAATCCTCCCTCAATCATGGCGAACCGTAGGTTCGGGAGCTTCTCGAAGATGCCAGACAGGACGAGGCTGGCCACATGGGCCTGGAAGGCGCTGGACATCACGGCGTGGTCTTCCAGGTAATAGGACGGCCACCCGGCGGAGGTGATCGGAACGCCTCGCGATCCGCCACCGAAGTGCACTCCGACGGGAAGCCCATGACGTGCCGCGGCCTCATAGATCTTCCAGTATCTCCGATCACCCAGGGGGGCCGACGTCCGGGCAACCAGCAGCACCTGTATGAAGGCAGGGTGTTCCGCCAACCGGTCGACTTCTCGTGCTGCGAGCTCTGCATCCTCCATGGGGACGACGATCCCGCAACGGAGGCGTGAGTCCCTTTCGTACCACTCGCTGATCTGCCAATCGTTCGTCGCACGGCACAGCGCTGCCCGTATTCCGCGTTGAGCTGGGAGGAGCCACCGCCAAGGCAGTTCAGGACGCCGAACTCCACGCCCATGGCGTCGAGGTGTTGATGTTGCATGAACTCCAGATCGGCGCCCGGCGCCAGAGCAGACGGCGGCGCCGCATCCGCGCGTGCCGCGGCAGGTGATCCCTTCGGGTAAACGGCACCTGTGTGCTGCCGCCCACCGTAGGTTCGGTGATGTCGCAGCCACCGGTCAGGAAGGTACGGATCCAGCGAGCCGGGCGAGATCACGTTGTGGATATCACAATCAATGATCGGCAATTGTCGTGAACGGTGCTTTTCGGGTTTTGCGCTCAGTACGGTATTGGTCACGGTCGTCCCGTCATCGGAGGTTGTAGGTGGTCAGCGCGTTGCCTGACATGATCTTGCTCCGTAGCTCGCCGGAGAGGCCCTGTGGCAGTGCCTCCGTGGCCCGCCCGAAATGGGCATGCGGATAGTCAGTGGAAAACATCAGCATCTCGTCACACAGCAGCTGATCGATGACATCCAAGATGAATTCAGGGGTGTCGGGCCGGTCCAGCGGCGCGATGGTCATCCGGATGTGGTCGCGCATGACCTCCGACGGCGGACGCTTCACCCACGGGACCTCACGACGCAGGCCCTTCCAATCCTTGTCGAAGCGCCACATCAGCGGTGGCAGCCAGGTGAACCCACCTTCGATCGTCGCGATCATCAACTCCGGGAACTGGACGAAGACACCTTCGGCGACGAGACTGAGAAGTTGAGCTTGAAATGACAACGCTATGTCGACATAGTCCTCGACGAAGTAGGTCGGCCAGCCCACCGGGGTCAGCGGGTTTCCGCTTACACCGCCAGCTTGGATGCCGACGACCGGCCGGCCCTCTGCGCAGCTTCATAGATCGGCCAGAAACCCCGCCGTCCGAGTGGTTCGCGGGTACGTGAGGGCACAGTGACCTGCACGAACTCGCTGTACTGCGAGGCCCATTCGACTTCCTTGGCCGCCAGGCCGGGGTTCTGCAGCGGGAGCACCGCAGACCCCCGGAGCCGAGAGTCCTGCTGCCGCCACTCGTTCAGCTGCCAAAGATTCAGCGCCCGCGCCAGGGCGGCCGCGAGGTCATCATTGTGTACGGAGTCGACGCCGTAGGTGCAGTTGAGTACCGCGTACTGCAGCTGCCATGGATCGAGCAGCTGCTGTTGCAGCAGCTCCAGGCTCGAGCCCGGCGGCCCCTGCTCCGGTCGCGAGCCCTCCAGGTAGAGGTTGGGGGCGTTCAACGGGTAGAGGTCCGAAGCCAGTCCGCCCATGCCGGACTCCGTGATGTAGTCCCGCCAACGGGTCTCCAGGTATGGAAACAGCGTGGTCAAGCTGTCGAGGTTGATGTGCACGTCCGTATCCACCAGCGGGAGCCCAGTTGAGTCTGCAGGTCGCGCATAGTTGTCAAGCTGTTGCGTGGTCACTGTGGGATCTCGCTTTCGTCGTATGGGTAGGCCACCGGGAGGCACTCGGTGGGTTGCCGGCCGAGCACGGTTCCGATCGCGTCGAGTCTCATAGGTCCAGGACCAGCCGCGGGGAATGGGACCGGGAGACGCAGATCATCATGGTGTTGTTTGCTGCACGCTCTGCATCGTCGAGGATGGAGTCTCGATGATCTGGGAGGCCACCAAGTACGGTTGTCTGGCATGTGCCGCACGTCCCTTCTTCGCAATTGGACAGCACGTATATCCCTGCCTCGTCGACAACCTCCAGGATCGACCTGTCCGGCGGCACCAACAGGACTTCGCCGCTGTCCACCAGCTCAACTTCGAAGGATGAATTCGGGCTCGCCTGTTCCACAGGCCGCGGAGCGAACCGCTCGACCTGAAGGGTGCCCGGAGGCCAATGCGCGCACCTCCCTTCGACAGCTGCGATCAGCGGTTCGGGTCCGCAGCAGTAGATCAACGTGTCGGGCCGCGGCTCAGCCAACAGCGTGTCCAGTTCGATAAGACCGCACCGATCCTGCGGCCACTCGAGCACGCGTTCCGACCCCAGGCCCCGAAGTTCGTCCCGGTAGGCCATCGACGCCTCATTTCGACCCCCGTATATCAGACGCCAGTCTGCGCCTGCGGCGTCGACCGCCCTGACCATGGGGATGATCGGCGTGACCCCGATGCCACCGGCGATGAACAGGTAGCGCGGGGACGGATGAAGCGGGAAATGGTTACGCGGTCCGGTTGCCAACACAACGTCGCCAGCCTCGACGCACTCACAGAGGACGGCGGAGCCGCCTCGGCTCTCGGCTTCTCGTAGCACGGCGATACGCCAGCGGCATGGATCTTCGACCAGGCCGCACAACGAGTACTGGCGTGTGATATCGGGATTCACCTGGATGTCGATATGGCTTCCCGGTGTCCATGTTGGCAACGACATCCCGTCGGTGTTTTCAAGGACGAGCTCCGTCACCCCGGTCGAAACCTGTCGCCGGGATACCACCGTCAGCGGAATCGTGGCTTCACCCTGCATGTCTACCCCCAGTGGACCTAGAGATTGACGATGACATAGTCGCGGTCAACCTCGACCTCGTAGACCTCGCCCGCGTAAGGACCGGGCTGGTACCCCGCCGCAGTCAATTCCGGATTCTTGGCGAGGACCTCCCCCGCCTCCACCGAGGTGGGGTAGGCGCGCACCTTGGTCTTTGCTGGATCGAACCAGGACTGCCCAGTGGCCATTTCGAATTCCCAGCCGTGCCATGGACAACGGATGATCTCGCCCCGCATAATGTATTCATAGTCGCCGGGCTTGTCCGAACGGACCAGGCCGGAGGTCACCCCTTCACACAACGGCCCACCGGCGTGAGGGCACTGATTGCGAATGGCGTAGAACTTACCCTTGACGTTGAATATCCCGACCGATCGCTTCGCGAGCTCGACCACCTTTCGATGGCCCGGCGGGATTTCGTCGACCATCGCTACGACGTACTTCGTCACGGGTTATCTCCTTGTCCGCACGCGTTGCTGACCTTCAGATGCTTGGCTGCGCTGGGTGGCAACAGCCCATCGGTACAACCAGCCCCTCGGACGTCTGCGGGCCAACAAGCCCGGTTACCGAGGCAGCAGGACTGTCCGTGGAATGTCCGCCCGTCGAGAACGTGCTCGACGAGATCGTGCACACGCGCCCGAGCCGAGTCGCTTGCCCGCCAGCCTTCGCGGAAGGAACACCGCCGGTCCGCTCTACACGTTCGTTGAACACGCTGCACGGCCCCGTCTCGACGCGCACGGAACGTCCGAGGAGCACGATGTACGCCGCTCACTTGATTCCCGTCATCGAGATGCCTCGGGTGAAGTACTTCTGGGCCACGATGAAGACGGCGACGGTGGGGACGATAGCCAGCGTGGCCCCGGCCATGAGCGGACCGTACTGGGTGCTGTCCTGTGTTTGGAAGAACGCGAGACCGACGGGGATCGTGAACTTGTTCACGTCGCTGAGATAGATCAGCGGTCCGAAGAAGTCATTCCATACGTTGACGAAGGTGAGAACCGCCAGAGTTGCCAGCGCCGGCTTGGACAGCGGCAGGATGACACTCACGAAGATGCGGAAGTGGCTGGCTCCGTCTACCAGCGCTGCTTCGTCATACTCCTTCGGGATAGACAGGAAGAATTGACGGAGCAGGAAAGTACCGAACGTGTTGGCCACGATGGGCGGGATGATCAACGGGAAATGGGTGTTGATCAAGCCCACTTTGACATAGGCGGAGTAGAGCGGCAACACCATCAACATGTCCGGGATCATGAGCGACGCCAGCAACATTCCGAAGGCAGCGTCCCGACCGCGGAACTGGAGCCGGGCGAAGCCGTAGGCCCCGAGTGCGCACACGAACAAGCGTCCGAGAATCACTAGTACGGTAATGTACGCGCTGTTACCGAGGAACCGCACAAAGGGCAGGATTCCGTTGTTCACCAGATACGTATAGTTCTCGAGGGTGAACGGATGCGGGATCAGGTGTGGCGTCAGACTGATCACATCGCCAGGCTCCTTGAAGGAGCTCGATAGCATCCAGACAAACGGTCCGACGGCGATGGCTGCGACGAGCGCACAGCCGACGTAGGTCCCAGTGGCCGCGGCGATCAGCTTCGACCGGCGCCGAGATGCCGAGTCGGTGATATTCCTCGATGCGACCAGCGGCCGCTGAGCATTGGGCCTGCGAGCAACGATCTCCTTCACGGTCACTGGTAGAACACCCACCTCTTCGAGAGCTTGTTCTGGATCCAGGTGACCGCCATCAGGATAGCGAAGAGAACGACGGCCAATGCCGAGGCATATCCCATCTTACGAAGAGTGAAGGCCTCGTACCAAAGATGATAAATGTACACGTATGTCGCATCACCCGGCCCACCACTGGTCATAACCAGGATGAGAGCGAATACCTGGAAGGAACCGATCGTCTGCAAGATCAACAGCAGGAAGATCGTCGGCGTGAGGAAAGGTACGGTGACATGCAGGAAGCGGGTCAGCCGGCCGGCTCCATCAAGGGTGGCTGCCTCGATTAGCGACTCGGGCACACCTTGCAGACCGGCCAGGATGATGATCATGTTGAATCCCATGTTCGCCCAGATGGCGGTGATGATCACCGCAATCATGGCTGATCCGCGTTCCCCGAGCCAATGCGGTCCGGTGACGCCGATTGTCGCCAAGAGCGAGTTGATCACGCCATATTGGTCGCTGAACACCCACCGGCTGACGACACCGACGGCGACCAGCGACGTCACGTAGGGCAGGAATATCAACGCTCGGAAGACCGCCATGCCTCGCAGTCTGTTGTTGACCAACACGGCCAACACGACACCGACGACGATGCCGATCGGCACGTAACCAATCGTATATATTGCGGTGTTGATCAAGCTGCGCAAGAAGAGCGGATCAGCACCACTGAACATCTCCTTGTAGTTTGCCAGGCCGATGAAGTTGGGGGCCGTGAGGCCATTCCAATCCGCGAAGCTCGTTATCAAGGTGGGTATCACCGGCGCCACATTGAAGATAATCGTGCCAAGCACCACAGGCCCGATGAATATCCAACCGCGGACGGCGGCTCGACGACGTACTCCACGTCGTCGACGCGACACTCTTGAAGCGGCCCCCGCAGCCGCTTCGAGTGTCTGATCCGAGATCACTTCTTGATGACTTTCGTATCTGGATCGGTGAGCGCCCCGCCCTTCTCGAGCATGGCTTTGCCTTTGCTACTGTCCCAATTCCGTTTCTTGATCTCAGCATTCACGGCCGCGCGCCCTCTCTTGATGTAGTCGGCGGTCGAAAGCTTGCCGCTCATGAGCCCGTTGGCGTTGGTGCCTTCAACGAACGAGTCGGCAAGGGCTGTGCCGATGGGCCCGCGGGGAAAGGGAATATCAACGGCGTGTCCGTGCACATCCCCGAGCGTCTCGGCCCAGACGCGGGGGGTACGAGGGTTGGGATGGTCCGTGAATGCCGGACCCTTGGCCACCTCGGTCAGGGCGGGCACGGCAAACTGGGCTTTGGCCATCACCTCTGATGCAGCCTTGCCACACAGCGCTTTCAACGCCAGGAACGCGGCTTCAGGATCCTTCGCCGACTTTGGGATGACCCATGTTCGGGCGTAGTTCTTCGTCATGGCGAAGAGTGGCGTCTTGGGCCATGGCATGACATCCCAATCGATGTTCTTACTGATTTCGGAGCTTATGTCCATGGCTTGCCACGTCATCGCCAGCCGGCCGGCGTTGAACAGTGGAAGATAGTCAACGTCAACCGTCGGGGCGAAACCGTCACGAATGTAGGAGACCTGCTTGTCGATGGCGGTCAAGGTCTCGGGTTTCGCGTACCCGCATTCGGTCTGGTTGTTGTAGAGCGCGGAGTCGCCGGCGCCATAGGCGGTAGCCTGGATGGTGTTGACGGCGAACTGCAGGCCATAGACGTCCGTCCGGCTTCCGCTCTTCTTTGTCAGCTTCCTCACCGCGGCATCGAAATCACTCCAACCCCAGGCATCCGCCCAGGACTTGGGTGCAGCGATTCCGGCGTCGTCGAGCAGCTTCTTGTTGTAGTACAGCGCGTTGGCGCTCATCCCTGGGGTAATGGAGAACTGGTAGCCCTCGACCGCAACCTTCGTGGTGAACGTGGGACTGTACTTGGACAGGTCGAATCCAGTGCTGCTGTCCAGCATCATCTTGTCGAGTTGCAGGATCTTGCCACTCGTCGCCAGATCGTAGACTCGGTCGTCGTCAATCCGCTGTATATCCGCTGCTGTTCCCGAGGCGAACTGCAGCATGACGGATGCCCAATCATCGCCGGGCGCTGGTTTCCAGATGATTTTGATCTTCTGATCGTCCAGGCTTTCCTTCTGGGCGGCCGCGATCATGTCCTTGAACATTTTCTGTTGGGTTGTGTCGCCGATCGAGCTGAACGTCACCTCGGTCCAACCTGCCGACGTCCCGGATGACTTAGCGGCACCGCAGGACGTCAAGGCGCTGCCGGTCACGCTGGCAGCGGCAAGGCCCAAGCTTCCCTGTAGCAATCGGCGGCGCGTGAGAAATGACCCAGAGCCCATGCTGACGTCTCCTTTGACACGCGGGTTACCCGAAGCACGGAACCAAGCCATCGGCGGGAGCTACGGGTTGGTGGTCTCGCTGACCGACAGTCTTGGGCGTGGGCCAACCACTGTCAAGCACTATTCGGAATTTGAATATCAGTAGGTGGAAGTTGCTGGCCGCCGCACGGGCCTTGAAGTCATGCCATCATGCGCCGCTGCGGTTCGGGCGGCGGACCACGGTCAGGGCTGAGGCGCGCAGCAGGCGGCCGGCACGATGCAGCGGGTCGCGAACCAGGTCAGCCGGGCCGCCATCAACGACGAGAACGCAACTGCCCTGACGGACTTGCAGAGGCAGAGAGGATCGGGGAGCCGGAGCAGGAGAATCGCGAACTCAAGCCGGGGAACGATCCTGAGGCGGGCGGCATCTTGCTTCGGCGCGACGCACCCTCTCGCCAGTTCTTCCGAGTTGTGGAATAATGCTGCCGCGATCTAGAAACGGCGAACGGAGTGGTGCCGGGATGGACTCAGCCGAGTTGATCACCGTCGAGCCGTCCGATCCGGGTCGGCGGTTCGCCGCGAGCGTCGCCTGGGCTGCGGACCACCTGCGTGCGCAGGCACCGGTCGGGCCACTGCGTGTCGTCGTCTGCCGGCCGGGCGATCCCGACTGGGATGCGCTGATCGCCAGTGCCTCGGCGCCACCCACCCTCGTCCCGGAGGCCTTCGCTCTCGCGGTGCGCCCGGACACCGCCGCCGACCGAGCGGAGCCGATCACCGTGCTGGTCGGCGGTGACGACCGGGGGGTGACCTATGCGCTGCTGGAACTGGCTGACGTGATCCGGCACGGCGGCGGCCGGCCCGATGAGCTGGCCCAGCTGCGCAGTCGGTACGAACACCCGCACGTCGGTGTCCGCAGCCTGAGCCGGATGTACACCTCTCAACGTCTGGATCGCGGCTGGCTGCACGACCGCAGTTTCTGGGACGAGTACCTCACCGAGATTGCGACCCACCGCTTCAACCGGTTCACCCTGGCGTTCGGGCTGGGCTACGACTACCTGATCGACAAGCGGGTCGTCGACAACGAGTTGTACTTCCTCTACCCCTTCATCCTGGACGTGCCCGGCTACGCCGTCGCCGTCGACGGACTGACCGCCGAGCAGCGGGCCACCAATCTCGCCAGCATCCGCTACGTCGCCGCGGCGGCCGCCGCACGTGGCCTCGAGTTCGGGCTCGGCCTCTGGAACCACGCCTACCGGCTGGAACCGGAGGAACCGACCGAGCGCTGGCTGATCTCCGGGCTGACGCCGGACAACCACGCCGCCTACTGCGCCGACGCCCTCGCCCTGTTGCTCACCGAGATTCCCCAGATCAGCACATTGACATTCCGTGTCCACTTCGAAGGTGGCGTTCCCGAACCCACCCACGCGTTCTGGCGTGAGGTGATGAGCGGCATCGGCCGGGTCGGGCGGACGATCGGTGTCGACGCGCACGCCAAAGGCATCAACGACGACCTGCTCGATGCGCTGCGGTCCGCCGGCTCACCGCTGACCCTGTCGACCAAGTACTGGGGCGAGCACATGGGCCTGCCGTATCACCAGGCCGCAATCCGGGAGAAGGAGTTCAGCGGCCACCGACGCCGTGATCCGAACTCCCCCGAGTCCGGCGGGCTGTCCGGTGCCGACACCACCCGGCGGCGCAGCTTCACCCGGTACGGCTATGCCGACTTCGCTCGCACCGACGCCGACTACCGGCTGTTGCACCGGATCTGGCCCGGCACCCAGCGCGTGCTGGCCACGCCTGACCCGGTGACCGCCGCCGGCATCGCCCGCCATGCCACCTTCGCCGGCTCGGTCGGGGTCGAGTGGCTGGACGCGCTCACCTTCCTGGGCAAGAAGGACTCCGGTGAGCATCCGCGTGCCGGCACGGAACCGCTGCAGCGCGACCTCTACGCCGAACCGGAGTTGTCCCAGCCCGGGTCCGCGTCGTGGCGGAAGTACCAGCCGGTGCTGCGGGTCAACGGCCGGCTGGCCTACGACCCCGACGCCGACAGCGACGGCTGGCGCCGCTGGTATCGGGCCCGGCTCGGTGATGCCGCCGCGAACGCCGAAACGGCAGCCGCGCACGCAGGCCGGATCCTGCCGCTGATCACCACAGTGCACGCCCCTTCGGTCGCCGGGAACGTCTACTGGCCGGAGATGGACACCCCGATCCCGCTCGTCGAGACCCCCCGAGACGGGCCGTCGACGGAGAACCACGGCTGGCACTTCGACGCCACCTTCGACATGACCGCGCCCTACACGTTCGGCAACACCAGCCCGCTGGACCCCGAACTCTTCGCCTCGCCCGAGGAGTACGCCGCCGAGGCCGTTGCCGGGAGGATGTCACCGAAGTACTCCCCGGCCGAGGTGGCCCAATGGCTCGACCGGCTGGCCGTGAACACGCTCGAGGCCGCCGACGCGGCCGGGTCCGCCGACGGCGTACCCGATCGGGCCGAGTTGGCGCGACTGCTGGTCGATGCCCGGATCGCTGCGCACCTGGGTGGATTCTTCGCCGACAAGCTCCGGGCGGCCACCAGCTGGGCACTGCACCACCGGACCGGTAGGGCCAGCGACCTGGAGGATGCCGTCTCCGCGTACCGGCATGCCCGCAACCACTGGGTGGAAGCCGCGGCGGCCGGCGCGGCCTACCGCGACGACCTGCCGTTCGGCCGGATGCCCTACCAGCGGGGCCATTGGCGGGACCGGCTGCCCGCTGTCGACGCCGACCTCGCCGCGGTGGCGGCGCACGCGGACCGCTGTTCCTGCCGGCGGGGACGCAGTCCGGTCGACTGGACCCGGATCGACGCCGGCGTCGATCATGAGCCGCCGGCCTACTTCACTCCAGGCCAGAGCCTGCCGCTGCGGTTCGCCGGCGTCCGTCCGGATCTGGAGGCGGCCCTGCGCTACCGCGAGGTGGACCAGTCGCAGCGCTGGTCGGAGCTGGTCATGACCCCGCACGGCGCCGGCGAATGGACGGCCGACGTGCCCGCCTCCAGCACCAGCGGCCGATACGCCCTCCAGTACTACCTGGTGCTCACCGGAGCCGCCGGCGATACCGCCGCGGCATCCGTTGGGCTGTGGCCGGGCATCGACCCGATCAACTTCTCCCGTCAGCCGTACGTGGTGATCCAACCCGAGCCGACCCCGTCGGGCCGGCAGTAAGGAGCCGAGACCGTGCCCAACCCGAAAGCCGATGTCGCCCACGTCCTGGACGATCCGCCGCCGTTCCACTCCAAGCTGCTCGACTACGGCGAGCGGCCCTACTGGTCGGCCGACGGCAGCCGGATCGCGTTCATCGACAGCAACTACGGCGACGCCTGCGAGCTGGACGTGGCCACGGGCGAGGTCCGTGACCTGACCCGTGGGCTGGGTGACCATCACAGCTTCCTGCGAGTGCTGATCTTGTCGACCGGGGACTACCTGCTGATCGGGCCGCGGCGGTTCGTCGACCGGGACGTCAGCCGGCACGTCGAGTCGGAGTTGTGGGTGCTGGACCAGAATCTCCAGCGACCGCCGAGGCCACTGGGCCGGCGGATGTTCGAGGGCTGCGGGGTATCCGCTCTCGAGCCGAAGATCACCTACGCCGTCTCCGGTCGCAACGACCCGTCACTCGGCGGTGCCGAGGTGTTCGAGTGCCACGTCACCAGGATCGACTACACCGACGACGGACCGGAACTCGGTGAGGACGAGGTGTTCTACCGCACCGGCGGCGGCGTCGCCCCGGAGCCGCAGGACTTCCGGCACGACGACTCCGAGGTGATCATGGCCGAGTACGTCACCGGCCGGATCCCGGGCATCTCGCCAACGCCGAACTGCGCGGTCAAGGGGGTGAAGCTGGCCGACCGGGAGCACCGCACCTATGTCGCCGAGTCGCTGGTGCACAACGAGTGCGAGGGCATCTTCCCCGGTGGCGACTACATCTGTCTGGAGTCCTCCTGCGACACCGACTGGCCGCACTACCCGCCCCGCGACCTGTGGAAGCTGAAGTTGGACGGGTCGCAGCAACGAGTCCGGATGACCGCGATGCCAGCCGACCACACCTGGAAGGCGACGAACTCCAATGTCAGCCCGGACGGACGGTGGCTGGCCTACATGGTCGCCCTGAACAGCGATGAGGCCGGGTACGGCCGGGGCCTCGGACTGCTGGACCTGCAGGCTTGGTCGCAGACGCCGGCCGCCGACCAGTGGGAGACGCCGACGTCGCGGGCCAAGGACCGCTACCAGGCCGGCGGTCGCCTGGTCTGATCCTCGGCGGTCGGTTCCGCTCCCGGTCGGATACGGCACGACCGGCGCGGCGGCGGTTCGTTCAACGCGGCCCGTTCAACGCGGCCCGTTCAACGCGGCCCGTTCAACGCGGCCCGTTCAACGCGGGAGTCTGGTGGTGCACGATCAGCTTCCAGCCGATCTCGTGGACCGGCGGCTTCGGTGTCGTCGCCTGACCGGCGCCCCGATCCCGCCGCTGCACTCGATCTGAGTGCATCCTGCGTCCTGAGTCGAGCTCGCCTCGGACCGGGTAGCCGGCGTCACCTCAGCGACGGCCGGCTGACCAGCGGTCGGCACGGAGTAGCGTTCGATCAAGATCAACGACACATGTGCGTGCGCGGCATCCGGTCCGCTGCCGGACCGCTCGTCGACGAGAGGGATTCATGACCGAACAGCGCCGCCGGCCGAACCTGGTGTTCGTGCTGACCGACGACCATGCCGCCCATGCCATCTCGGCCTATGGGAGCAAGATCAACAGCACCCCGAACATCGATCGGCTGGCGGCGGAGGGCGCCGTTCTCGACCGGGTCTATTGCACCAACTCGATCTGCTCTCCCTCGCGCGCGAGCATCCTGACCGGCACCTACAGCCACGTGAACGGGGTGTCCTCGATCTTCTCCGAATTCGATCACCGCACGCCCACGTTCGTCGACACGCTCCGCCGGCAGGGTTACGCCACCGCGCTGTTCGGCAAGTGGCATCTCGGTCACAGTCCGGACGCCCTTCCGAAGGATTTCGACGCCTGGCAGATCTTCCCCGGCCAGGGCGAGTACATCGATCCGATCATGATCGACGCCGACGGCGAGCGCCGTATCCCGGGCTATGCCACCGATATCGTCACCGATCTCGGGTTGACCTGGATGGACGGCCTCGACGAGACGACGCCGTTCTGTCTGATGGTCCACCACAAGGCACCACACCGACCCTGGATCCCCGACCCGAAGCATCGCGACCTCTATCCCGTGGGCAGCATCGAAGTCCCGGACACGCTCTTCGACGACTACGCGACCCGGAGCGACGCCATCCGAGCGACGACGATGTCGATCGCCGACGACCTCACCGAAACCGACCTCAAGGAGCCGATCCCTCCGCACCTGCGCGGCGAGGCGACCCGGGTCGAACGCACGCACTGGGCCTACCAGCGATACATGCGCGACTACCTGCAGTGCGTACAGTCGGTGGACGACAACGTCGGTCGGCTGCTGGACCACCTCGACGCTCGAGGCCTCGCCTCCGACACGATCGTCGTCTACGTCTCCGACCAGGGCTTCTTCCTCGGCGACCACGGCTTCTACGACAAGCGCCTGATGTACGACGAGTCGCTGCAGATGCCGTTCCTCATCCGCTGGCCCGACCACATCGCCGCCGGCACGCGCAGCGACGCGATCATCACCAATGTCGACTTCGCGGCCACCTTCCTGCAGCTGTGTGGACTCGACGCCGACCGGGAGTTGCCGAGCTCGCAGGGACGGAGCTTCCGGCCGATACTGACCGGGACCACGCCGGCCGACTGGCCGCAGTCGATGTACTACCGCTACTGGGAGCACGACGACCCGAACCACCACGTCTGCGCTCACTACGGCGTGCGGACCGCCGAGGCGAAGCTCATCTGCTACTACGGCGCCGGACTGGGGACGCCCGGAGCCAGCGACCGCGAATTCCCGATCGAGTGGGAACTGTTCGATCTGACCACCGACCCGGCCGAACTCCACAACGTTGCCGACGATCCGGCCTACGCCGAGCTGCGGGCCGAACTCACCACCGAGCTGGAGCGCCTCCAACATCACTACCGAGACCGCCCCTACGTCCGAGACTCATCCACGGCCTGAGTGCGTCCCCGCACGGTCCCGGACACCGCCACAACCGGTGGCAGCTGCGCGGCAACCGAAACTCAGCGCCCAGTCTCGTTCGGCGTGCCGTTCGGACGTTCGAGGCGAGAAGTTCTTGACAGCGGAGCCGCTCCGAGGTTTCATTGATCTGTGTTGATATCAACCGATGTTGATGTGATGCGGTTGTTGGCCGATCCGCAGCGGGAACAGCTGGTCACGTTGCTGGCCGCCGGGCCGGCCTGTCCGTGTCACCTCGTCACCGACACCGGAATGAAGCAGCCCACGGTGTCGCACCATCTGCGGGTCCTGCGGCAGGCCGGTGTGGTGGCGGCCGAACCGTCGGGACGCTACACCTACTACCGGCTCGTCCCCGAGGTTCTGGATCAGGCGGCCACCCGGCTGGCCGATCTCGCCGAACGAGCCCGCGCCACCGCCGATCAGCGGCGGGAGTGCCGATGAACGCCCAGGTCGACGTCCCGGCCCAGCCATCCGCCGGCCGGACCGCCGTCCTGCGCGGCTTGTCGACCCTCGACCGGTGGCTGCCGGCCTGGATCATTGCCGCGATGGTCGCGGGCCTGCTGGCCGGCCGCCTGGTCCCGGGCCTGGGCGGCTGGCTCGGCGCCGTCGAGGTCGACGGCGTCTCGCTGCCGATCGCCCTGGGCCTGCTGGTGATGATGTACCCGGTGCTGGCCAAGGTCCGATACGACCGCCTGCACACCGTCACCGGCGACCGACGCCTGCTGGTCACGTCGCTGGTGCTGAACTGGCTGATCGGCCCGGCGTTGATGTTCACCCTGGCCTGGCTCTTGCTGCCGGACCTGCCCACCTACCGCACCGGGCTGATCATCGTCGGGCTGGCCCGCTGCATCGCGATGGTGATCATCTGGAACGACCTGGCCTGCGGCGACCGCGAAGCCGCCGCCGTCCTGGTGGCCATCAATTCCCTCTTCCAGGTGATCGCCTTCGCCGCGCTCGGTTGGTTCTACCTCTCGGTGCTTCCTGGCTGGCTCGGACTCGAACAGGCCCAACTGCAGGTCAGCCCCTGGCAGATCGCCCGATCGGTGCTGATCTTCCTCGGCATCCCCCTGGTTGCAGGTTTCCTCACCCGCATCGTCGGTGAACGCGCCCGCGGCCGGGACTGGTACGAGCACCGGCTTCTTCCCCGGCTCGGCCCTTGGGCCCTGTACGGGCTGCTGTTCACCATCGTGATCCTGTTCGCCCTCCAAGGCCGCCAGATCACCAGCCGGCCCCTCGACGTGGCCCGGATCGCGTTGCCGCTGCTGGCCTACTTCGCCATCATGTGGGGCGGCGGCTACCTCCTGGGCCGCATCCTCCGCATGAGCTACGAACGGACCACCACACTGGCGTTCACGGCCGCCGGGAACAATTTCGAGCTCGCCATCGCGGTCGCGATCGCCACCTTCGGCGCGGCCTCCGGCCAGGCCCTGGCCGGGGTCGTCGGGCCGCTCATCGAGGTCCCGGTTCTCGTCGGCCTGGTCTACGTCAGTCTTGCCCTGCAGCGCCGGTTTCCCCACCTGAGCGCCCCCCACCGCAATTCCACGACCGCCGCGGCACCCGGAACGGTCCGGCCCCGGCGTCGTGGATGACCTCCACCACCGCATTCGCCGCCCGAGCGCCGGGCTGATCCGCGGACTCGGCAGCTGAATCCAGCAGAGATCTCAACGAGAGAAAGCGTGCACACCCATGTCGGAAACCGGCGCGACGCCCAGCCTCCTATACAGCAAGCCTTCGGTCATGTTCGTGTGCGTCCACAATGCCGGTCGATCCCAGATGGCCGCCGGCTACCTCAGCCACTACGCCGGCGACGCGGTCGAGGTCCGTTCCGCCGGATCCGAACCCGCCGACCGGATCAATCCCGTCGCCGTCCAGGCCATGGCCGAAGAGGGCATCGACATCACCGCTCAGCAGCCCAAGATCATCACCGCGGACGCCGTCCAGGCCTCCGACGTCGTGATCACCATGGGCTGCGGCGACAGCTGCCCCTTCTTTCCCGGGATCCGCTACCAGGAATGGGTCCTCGACGACCCGGCCGGTCAACCGATCGAAGCCGTCCGCGAGGTCCGCGACGACATCAAGCAACGGGTGCTGGCCCTGCTGGACGAGCTCGCCGTCCCGGCCCCGGCCAGCACCGAATGACTGCACCCGGTGCTGGCGACACGCCACACTCACGGGTGCTCGGCCAGCCGTGCGCAGGCGGTGCTGCGGTGTGCGGACACGCCGCCGTCGGATCACACGGGAGCCCGACCCCTGCTAGTCGTCATCGTCGGACGGTTCGTAGGCGACCCCGGTGCGCAACGCATCGGCGACATCGCGGAGCAGCCGCAGCGCGGCGATGACGATCACCACGCTCACCAGACAGGCGGCAGCGGAGTCGAGCCAGAACCAGCGTCCACTGATCCCGATAACGGCGCCCACGACCGCGACCACGGCAGCCGTTGCACCATCGGCGAGGGTGTCGAGCAGGATCGACCGCATGTGCAGGTCTTCGTGACCCGACCCGGATCCCAGGATGAAGGCAGCCACCACCATCACCACTGCTGCCGTGCCGGAAAGAATCAGGATCGGCCAGCCGTGGACCTCCGGACTCCCAGAAACCAGCCGGCGGACGGCTCCGACGCCGACCAGCGCCGACAGGAGGAGTAACCAGACGACGTTCACCAGGGCGACCCAGGTGGTCGCCTGCTCGTTCTCGCGATGATCTCGGAGATGGATCGCCAGCAGGCCCAACCCGAGGGCCAAGGAGTCGGCGAAGAAGTCGCCGCCCTCAGCAATCAGGCCAAGAGAGTGCGAGGCGAACCCTGCGACGACGAGCCCCGTGATCATCGCGAGATTCAGCAACAACACCAGGCTCACGCGACGACGCTGACTCACGGCTGGCCAGCTTACAGCCGGCGGCGCTCCACCCTCTCCCGGCAACCCTCGGGCTTGATCGCGCGGGTGGTACACAGCGGGCGGTACACAACCCCGAGCTCGGATCAGCGTCAGCAGAACTCGGATCGAGGGTCAACGCGGGGCGGTCGCGGCATCATCCACCGTCGACCGTCACCTTGTTCCGGACACGGTCAGGGCTTCGGGTTGACCGCGCCCTGCAGCACGTCGGCAGCCGCGGACGAGCGTTCGGTGATGGCTCGGGCCAGGTCGGAGAGCCGTTGGTGTGAGCGCCGCGCGTGGGCACGCATCGTCTCGAAGGCCAGGTCCATGGTGAGACCGCCGCGCTCGGCGAGGATGCCCTTGGCCTGTTCAATGATGACCCTGCTGTTGAGTGCGATCTGCAGCTGATTGGTGACGATTTCTGCGTGCTGGCTGCCTCGATGCTGGAGGATGCCGATGGTGGCGACGTCGGCCAGGGCTTGGCCGACCCGTTGATCGGACTCGCTCAGGTCCGCCGCCTGGATGCAGAAGAGGTTCAATGCGCCGATCACGTCGCCGCGCAGCCGCATCGGCAATGCGTGGACGGAGACGAAGCCGGTCTCCCTGGCCGCCATGGCGAAGCGGGGCCAGCGGTTCTCGTTCTCGGCCAGGTTGGCGTTGACGACCGGCTTACCGGTGCGATAGGCGTCGACGCACGGCCCGGCATCGGTCTGCAACTCGAAGAGCTCGAGCAATCGGGCTCGCTCCATCGAGGCCGCAGCCGAGCGGAGCCGACCGTGGGGGTCTGCGAGGGCGACGCCGGCGGCATCGACGGCCAGCATCTCGACGCAACGAACCGCGAGGGTGTCCAGGAAGTCGATCACGTCGAAGTCCTCGACAAGGGTGTCGGCGAGCTCGACGAAGACTCCGGCAAGCCGCTGTTCGCGCGCATCTGTCACATCAGACCCCTACCCGAGGACCGGATCGCATCAGCGTTCGCCTCCGGGCCGGCCGCGTGTCACTCACCCTTGATCAGTCATCGTTGACTGTCATCGAATCGTAGTCGACGGGCCACCACATCTCGGGCCACGTCTGACGTCGTGCGGTTGTTGCCGTAGGCATAGGCCCGCAACCGGGCCAACGCCTCTGCGAGGCCGACATTCAGTTGGACGCTGATCATTCCCGTTGCCTGGAACACCACCATCTGTTGGTCCACCAGATCACCGTCCGGCGCCGGTGTCGCCGGGGATCCGGACGTGATGACCGACGTGACTGCGGCCGCGAGAGCCGACGCGTCGTCAATCGCGGTCACTGACAGGGGGCCGGCGTTCTTCCGGTGCAGAACCAGGGCACCGACCCTGATGGCGCCGAGTTGCAGGGGCAGGGCGAACACCGCACGCACGCCCAGAGCCAGTGCCTCGGTCGTGAAGGCCGGCCACCGGACGGCCGAGACGTCGTCCAGATCCGGAGCGAACACGGTGACGCCGGCTGCGCTGGCATCGATCGCAGGGCCCTCTCCGAGGGTGAGTTGCAGGTCTGAGAGTCGCCAGCTGACCCGGTCGTCACCCCAGGCCAGGGTCGGGCCGCAGTCGACGGCGCGCAGGGCGAGGCAGGCGCCGACGCCCGTCACGCCCAAGATGTCAGCCACGGCCGACGAGGCAAGGTTGGAAAGACCGCCCGGGCCCGCTTGATGGTCGCGTTGCAGCGAGCTGAGGCAGGCTGCCATCGCCGTGGTCACCATGGTCGGTTCTTCCTGCGCACACCACCCGGCGTGCGCGCTCGTGCCCGGGCCGGGAATGGAGGATCCGGTAGCGGCCGAGGCGCCGGCCGCCTGTCGATCCTGGCGGTGTGGTCGAGCGCGCCCCATCGAACCGTGATGTTGTCCGGTGAGGCCACCAGGCAGGCGGTCGGCACCAGCACCCGCCTCTCCCTCCTTGGTGTGGTGCTAACTGACCCGCTGTATCGCTTGTCGATCCGACGAGCCGGGACTGTTGGCACGGAGCTGGGCGGCCAACGGGCAGCCGAAAGGATCCGTGGCGGTCAGCCCCATCTTGTTCAGGTAGCGCAGCACGGCTGCATACGCAGCAGGAAGGCTCGTCTCGGTGTAGCTGATCTTGTTTTCGGCGCAGACCTGCCGGACCAGCGGCTGCAGCTTCCGCAGGTTCGGCCGCGGCATCGACGGGAACAGGTGATGCTCGATCTGCAAGTTCAGACCACCGAGCAGGAAGTGGATGGGCCAGCCGCCGCTGACGTTTCGTGACATCAGCACCTGGCGTCGAAGGAAGTCGATCTTGAGGTCGGGCGGCACGGTGGGCATGCCGATGTGGTTCGGAGTGAATGCGCCGCCGAGATACAGGCCGTAGAGTGCGAGCTGCACGCCGAGGAATGCGGCCGCCATGCCTGGGGGCATGATCAGCAGCAGCCCGGTGAGGTAGGCCAGATGGCGGGTCGCCAGCAGGGTGATCTCCCATCCACGGCGCTTCATCGGCGCCGGGTCGATCACCCGACGCACGCTGGACACGTGCAGATTCAGTCCCTCGAACATCAACAACGGCAGGTAGAACCAGGCTTGTCGATCAGCGAGGTAAAGCCCGAGCCCGTGGCGCTCGGCGCGCGCGTACGGGGTGAACGCCAGGACACCCGGGGCCACGTCGGGATCACTGCCGGCCTTGTTCGGATTCGCATGATGGGAGCTGTGCTTGTGCTGCCACCAGCCGGCGCTGAACCCGCCGAGCAGCGTGCCCAGCCCGAGACTGGCCCACTCGTTGGCCCGGGCCGACCGGAACATCTGGCGATGGGCCGCGTCGTGGCCGAGCAGCGAGAACTGGGTCAGGATGACCGCCAGCCCTGCGGCCAGCAGCAGCTGCAACCAGGAGTCACCCAGCAGCACCATTCCGGCGACCAGGCTCGCCAGCGCGACGACGGTCAGCGAGATCTTGGTCCAGTAGTAGCCGTACCGGCGCCGTAACAGGCCAGATTCCTTCACCTGGACCGACAACTGGGTGTAGCTGCTGGTGTACCGAGTCTGTGCCCGATCTACCTGCGGATGCCTGCCTGCGGCCCGCGGAACTGCCTGCATGCTCATGGGTTCGACCTCGGTTCGGCCCATCCCGATCAGGATCGGGATGGATGTTCGTTGTCCAGCTACGGGCACCGAGGTCCAGGGCGCCAGCACATGGCCTACCCTGTCGAGGCTACCCGCTACGGGCGCCACCGCAACCTTCAGCATCGCGACCGGACCTGATCCGCCGGTCCGGTGATTCTCGTGCCGGCGCGATCGCCGTCGGGGACCTGGGCCCTCATCGTGTCCAGCAGGTCGGCGGCCGTCCGAGTGACGCCGAGCCAAGATCGGACGAGGCCCTCCAGCGGTGTCAGGCCCGAGTAGACTTGGGCCCTGGACACGAGCCGGCGAACTATTCGCGGCGTTGGGTTGTCCGGAGTATGGAGGCCGCCATGGGCGGCTACACCGCCATCTGGGAGCGCCGTCGAAGTTTCGACGATGACGGCACGCGTCAACGGTCGGCGAAGTCCCTCGGTGAGGCGCAGTTGGTCATGCAGATGGCGTTCATGACCGAACCCGGCTTTCGAGCGGGCTGCATCACCGACCTGTCGAGCCGAACCTTCGGTTTCGTCCTGACCGACCCGCTGCGATCGGAACAGGAATACCTCGATCGCGGCTTCGAGTACGACGAGGAGTGGCAGCTCCAACCGGGAGCCGATCTGCGTGACTGACCCGTCCGCCACGGCCCGCGGGCGACGCCGACCCCGCTCGGCGGTCCGGTCCGGCTACCGCGGCCACACCGCGTCAGCATCCTGGCTGCCTGCAGCCAACTGTTCAACACCTCAACCAGGTCCCAATCATCCGGCCCGGCCTCCTCGACTGCTCAGTCGGCCCGCTCCGCCGCTGTCCTGGCACCATGCACGGACAAGGAACACTTCCATGACCAACGCTGACCTATCTCGCACCGGTTCCGTGCCGGCTCCCGGCACCACCGCCAACCTGCGGATACAGCTGAACCCGACTCTCGGCCAGGGACTGCTGGATGGCGCCTGGTGGCCGACTTCTCGAAATCTCACCATCGAGTTGCAGACTCTGGCCGATGGCTGGCCGGAGAACTACGGGCGCATCGCTCGCGCGCTCTATTCCGAGGCCGACTGGGACGACCCGCCCCGCCGCATCTTCTCCCGGGGCTCGATCATTCCCGCAGCATCGTTCCCGCATGAGGATTCCCACCTGATCGTCCTCACCATGGCCGGAAGCCGCCGGCGAATCCAACTCCTGGTGATCCCCTACGACGCCGCCCCCGATGACGCCGACCGCGCATTCCGGGCCGCGCGAGAGTCCGGCTCACAGTCCGCGGCCCAGATCCTCGCCGAGACCATGACCGCGGAACGAACGTCGTAGCCGAACCGCAGCAACTCCCGAAGGGGCGGTCCTCGTTGAGGGCCGCCCGCTTCGGGTGCGCCGAGGTCGGACGATCATCACGCTCGCTGTGTCCGAGGCGGCTGCAGCGGGTCAGGCCACCACGTCGACGACGGTGATGGTGATCGTTCCCGGCTGGTAGTCGGCCCGCCGGACTGCCTCCTGGACCGTCTGGCGTACCGAACGGCAGACGGCCACGGCTGAACGGTCGGCCGTGGTGCTGAGGTCGACGGAGACGTCGACGTGATCGTATCGGTGATAGAGGTCCAGGCCGCGTGCACCCGGACGGGTCAGCCCATCAGTCGGCCGTCGCCTGGCCTGATCGACGACGCCGGCAGCAACGGAGGCGACAGCCTGCCGCAGGGTGGGGTGCAGACGGTCGACCCCGTCAACTGACGCCACCAGGATGGTGAGTCGGTATGTCAGGTCCGTCAGTGCCGGATCAATTGGCGCGGGCATCGTGCGCATCCTCCACAACGACATCGACACGGCTGATCCTGAGTCCGACGCGTTCGGCGACGACGGCGGTGATTCGGTCGCGCAGCACGTCGGCAATCTCGGGAATCGACGCTGAGCTGCTGACGCTGACCGAGATGGCCACGCCGACGGAGACCGGCTCGGTCGGTCGACTCCGCTGGTCTGTCGGTGGTGGGTCCGCCACCAGCCGGATCCGCCGGGCGCGGAGCTCGCCGATCTCGTCGGCGGCAGCCCGCACCACTTCGGTCAACGCGCGTTCAGTGATGGCCAGTTGCGGCTCGATGACGCCGCCGGGTTCCCGAGCCGAGGGCCCGACGCGGGTGGTTGTCGCGGCTCGCAGGTTCTGCTGCGGGGGTGCGGGCGGGTATTCGAGCGGCATCCGTCGTCCCTGTCGGATCTCCGCGCGCACGATGCTCATCACCCCGGCCCGGAGTCGTCCACTGGGCCCCGGCTCCAGGTGGGGCGGAAGGCTACGGTCGACTTCGATGGCGCGGCGCAGCCGGCGCAGGCTGTCGCGGGCCCGCTGACAGTGTTCGCAGTGTTGTTCATGCTCGTCGGCCGGGACGTCGACGCGGGCCCACACATCCTCGACGGCCCGCCCGCATTCCAGCTGGGGCATGTCGTCGGCTAGCGCCATGGTGTCATCTCTTCGGCGAGTTGGTGTCGGGCTCGGGCTATCCGACCGCGGACTGCGCTGTGGGTGATTTCGACGATGTCGCTGATCTCTTCATAGCTTCGGTCATGGTTGGCGTACAGGATCCAGCACAGGCGTAGGTCCTCGGGCAGCCGGTCGACCATGGTCTGGAGCGCGGCGGCCAGCGCATGGTGTTCCGCGATGAGGGCCGGATCGGCCGGCTCATCCGGCTCGGCGCGGAGGTTCGAGCGGCGATCTCGGTCCAGGCGGTCGGGGTCGGTGGTATCGACGGGGCGGCACCGCTGGGATCGGAGTTGGTTGAGCGTCCTGCGGGTGGTGATCTGGTACATCCACCGCGGGAACGTTTCTGGTCTGGACAGGCTGGGAAGATGTTGCCAGGCCTTGACCAGCGCGTCCTGCACGATGTCCTCGGCCGAGCCCCGGTCCTTGATCATTCTCAGTGCCAGCCGGAACAGTGGGCCCTGGTATCGATCCACCAGGCGTCCGAACGCGACGAGATCGCCGTCCTGGGACCGTGCCACCAAGGTCACCTCGTCCAGGTCGAGACGATTCAGCGGTGTGCCGACCTCCGGCGATGCACCACAGGCAGCTGTCATCCCGGCACGCTCGCGGCTGCGCTCGGTCTGGTTCCGGCGACCACCGCGAGGTGGTCGTCTCTGGTCGGGGCCCCCCCGACCTGCACCCGAACCGCGAGATGATCGATCCTGGTCTCCAGGGTCGTCGCCAGGTCCGCCGCGACCCGGTCGATCACCGCCTGTGTCACCCCGGGAAGCTCGCTTCGTTGATCAACACCAAGGTTGACCGCGACCCGCGGATGTGCCGCAGTGCCACCGACGGTCACCGCAGCGCCGGTCACTCCCGGCAGTTGTTCGATTCGCTCCTCCAGCGCGCGGCTGATGACCCTGGCACCGCAGCGGATCAATCCGGTGCGGGCGTCGTCGTGGAGCTGGAAGTCGGGCTGCCGGTTGATCCTGGGCAGCTGGTACAACAGCCAGGTCAGTCCGAGCAGTCCGAGCAGCAGACCCCCGAATCCGATCAAGGACGCCACTCCGGCTGACGCCAACGCCGCCTCCACCGCGTCCGGCGCGAAGACCGTGACTCCGGCCGCGGGCAGCTGCAGACCCGTCCAGTCAGCGACCCGGTGGTTCAACCGGCTGATTCCGAGCCAGACTGTCGC
This sequence comes from uncultured Actinomycetota bacterium, assembly GCA_963758075.1. GTDB lineage: Bacteria > Actinomycetota > Actinomycetes > Propionibacteriales > Propionibacteriaceae > Microlunatus. The sequence goes on from CAVWTT010000005.1 coordinate 23,648, forward strand.
CATACCAGCCGACAGCCCCAGGACTCCGACCACCAGGAGCCCGATCCGGTTCGCGGTACCGATCGCCGCTCGTCGCATCACTTCACCATCCGGTTTCTCGGCTCTGTTCGGGCAGCCATGTCAGGACTGCTGCCTGACGACGACCCGCGGTTTCGGCGGGACCTGCAGACCTGAGCCTGTCCGAAGCGTCCGGTCGACGACGTCGCCGACCTGTCGTCTCACCTCGTCGGTGTAGCGCGTTGCCGTCGTCACCCCCACCAGCAGCCGCCGGGGCCCAGCGTGCACCTGGACGTGGTCGACCCCGTCGACCGAGCGCACCCGGGCGGCCACCAGCCGCTCCAACGAGCGCCGCGACAACGCGACCTCCAGCTGTTCCACCCTGACGCCGTTCGCGCCGGCCGACGCCTGCACCACCAGCGTCGACGCGTTGGATCGGCCGGGAGCCAGCGCAGCGATGATCAGAACCAGCCCAGCCACTGCCAACAAGCCAGCACAGGTCAGCACCCACGGGTCGTTCCAGTGCATGCCCGCCAGTCGTCGCGCGACAGCAGCTGTGGTGTTGGCCGGCCGGCCGGAAAGCAGCCGACCGAGCACTGCCGTCACCACCCCCGCACCGAGAAGAACCATCAGTCCGGCGACGATCGCGGCCGGGGCCACCCGGCTCGAAGGATGCCGAAGGCCAACCTTGCTGCTGCTCACAACAACTCGCCTCGTCCGTTCTCACCTCGACGGCCGCCGGCGCGGCTGTCGACGGACATCCAGGTCACCTCGACATCGATCCGGGCCACGGCCACCCCGGCCAGTCGGCTCACCTGTCGGGTCAGGGTTTGCTGCACCTCGCGGACGAGGCGCCGGATCGGCGCCGGGAACCTGACCCCCAGCTCGACCTGCAGGACCGCCACGTCACCGGTCAGTTCGGCGCTGACCTTCGGCCGCTTCGACACGTCAGCGTGACCGCCCAGGCCCAGAAAGCCGGCGCGATGACCAACGGTGCCCGCGATCTCCCACGCTGTCTGTGCCGCGATCTTCTCGACCACCTGAGCGGTCACGGTGGTACGGCCGCGAGAGGACACGACGCTACCCGGCCCGTCGCCCCAGCGGTCGGCCTCCTCCGCGGTCCGGGCGCCCGTCGAGGCGTCAGGCCGGACCGGGCTGGACCGCTCATCCACCCGGCTCGGAGCACCGGCCACGGCCATCGTCGTCATCGCCGTCCCGGGCGGCCGAAGACCGCAGTCAGATCGAGCCGGCCATCCAGCACCCGCCCGACCACCCACCCGATCGCCCCCAGTCCGGCAACGATCATGAACGCTCCGAAGCCGCCGAACGCGGCGACCACTCCCAGCGCCAGCCCAACCAACAGACCAAGCTGCGTTGCAGACATACCCATCACTCTCATCCGATCAGCAGGATCGCCGAGCCCGTCCGGGTCCGGTCCCACACCTCAGGCCGGTTCCGGGCCGGCTCGGTTCAGGTCAAGTCAGGTCAGGTCAGGTCAGGTCAGGTCGACATGCTGGGTGCTCGACAACTCCACGTCATCCTCTTCAGGCAGGTGCACATCGGTGACATGCACGTTGACCTCCAGGACCTCGAGGCCGGTGGCCCGCTCGACGGAGCTGATGATGTTGTTCCGGATGCCCTGGCTGACATCCACCACCGCGGCTCCGTACTCAAGGATCACACTGACATCAATCGCGGTCTGCCGTTCGCCCTTCTCCACCGTGACGCCACCAGACACGTTCGTCTGGGAGCCGGGGATGCGGTCGGTGATCGCGTTGAAGGCGCGCCGAACCGGGCTGCCCAGGGCGAACACCCCGGGAACCTCACGGGCGGCGATGCCCGCAAGCTTCTGGACCACGGTCTCGGCGATGTCGGTGTCACCACGATCGGTGTGCAGCGCATCCAACTGCTTGCGTGCCGGTTCCGGTGTCGGCCGATCCTCCTGGCGATGCTCCTCCGCGGTCCTCGGCAGACCCGACACTCGTGATTCGCTCATAACCACTCCTCACACCGGCCGCGGACGCTGCGCCCGCGGCCCTCGACGTAACTGCCACTACCGAAGAAGACACCGCCCAGCCCCGACCGTCACGCCCGATGGTGGGCAAATCGAGAATTGAACCGCCATGGTCGGACGCCGCATCGTTCACGGCAGGATCAGCTCGAGGCGGCTATCGCGAACTGCCTCGGGTCGCGCGCCCGCCTTGGCCTCCGTGCGGCGACACCGACCGCGATAGCGTGCCGCTCGCCGGGTCGATCGACATCGAGGCCCGCGCGGTGCTCGTCGCCACCGGTGTCTCGTATCGACGGCTGGAGGCTCCGGGTGTCGACGGTGCGGTCGGGCGGGGCGTCTATTACGGCGCGACCGCCAGCGAGGCCGGTCACACGACCGGGCAGGACGTGTACGTCGTCGGCGCCGCCAACTCCGCCGGGCAGGCCGCGCTCAACTTCGCCCGCTACGCCAAGCGGGTGGTCCTCGTCGTCCGCGGGGCCGGCCTGGAGGCGTCGATGTCGCAGTACCTGGCCAGTCGCATCCTCGCGGCTGCCAACATCGACGTCCGACTGCGGACCGAGGTCGTGGGGGTCAGTGGAGACGGCCATCTGGAGGCGGTCACCCTGACCGACCGTGACACGGGCACCCAGGAGGTGGTCGAGACCGGCTGGCTCTTCGTCTTCATCGGCGCGGCCCCGCGCACGGACTGGCTCGGTGACGCGGTGGCTCGCGACGGTCGCGGCTTCGTCCTGACCGGTCCCGAGCTTCCGCCGGGTCCAGCCATCGGTTGGCCGCTCGAGCGGAGCCCGTACGCCCTGGAGACCAGTGTGCCCGGCGTGTTCGCTGCCGGCGACGTCCGGCTCGACAGCATGAAGCGGGTCGCCTCCGCAGTCGGGGAGGGGGCCATGTCGGTCTACCTGGTGCACCGCTATCTGGCAACCATCTGATGCTCACCGACGAACTCCGGTCCCTCCCTCTCCTGGAGGGGTTCACCGACGGGCAGATCGCCGACCTCGCCGCTTCCGGCGAGGAGGTGCCGCTGGAGGCGGGGGCGCACCTGTTCGACGAGGGCCGACCGGCCGTCGACTGGTGGTTGCTGCTCGAGGGCCGGATCGACGTGGTCCGGCGAATCGGCCACACCGAGACGGTGATGGCCACGATGCAGGTGCCCGGCCAGTGGGCGGGCGGCTTCCGGGCCTGGGACGAGCACGGGGTCTACATGGGCAGTGCCCGGGTCACCGAGCCGAGCAGGGTCTTCCGTCTCCCGGCCGAGCGGTTGAGCGTGCACGCGGAGGCGTGGTTCCCGTTCGCGGTCCACCTCCTCCGCGGCCTGATCGGCGGACACCGGCCCCGGCATGACCGCCGAGGTCGCCGCCCACGCCTTCGAACCGTTCTTCACGACCAAGGAGGTGGGCAAAGGCACCGGCCTGGGACTCGACCTCTCCCACCGGATCGTCGTCGAACGGCACGGTGGAGAGATCGACGTGCAGTCGCGACCCGGTGAGACCGTCGTTCGAGTGCGACTGCCGAGGGACTCTTCCGACCGAGATTGACGGTCCTCCGGCATCGCGTCCAGCGACCTCGTGCCGCACTGGGGTTGCCGCTCAGCGGCGGGAACGGTCGGGTCGTCACGGCGAGAATCGGTAGCCCATGCCGGGTTCGGTGCGGAGGTACCGGGGGACCGCCGGGTTCGGCTCGAGTTTGCGTCGGAGTTGGGTCATATAGACGCGCAGATAGTTCGTCTGGGTGTGATAGCTGGGGCCCCACACCTGTTGGAGGAGTTGCTGATGGGTGATGAGCTTGCCGGGATTGCGGACGAGAATCTCGAGGAGTTGCCATTCGGTCGGGGTGAGCCGCACCTCGCCCGTGGCGCCGGTGACCTGCTTCTTACTGAGATCGACGGTGAAGTCGTCTGTGTGCACGACGGGTGCTGTGTCGGCCTGGTTGGTACGGCGGAGCGCTGCTCGCATGCGGGCCAGCAGTTCTCCCATGCCGAACGGCTTGGTGACGTAGTCGTCGGCGCCGGCGTCGAGGGCAGCGATCTTCGCGGCCTGGCTCTCCCTGGCGGACAGGATGATGATCGGTGACGTCGACCAGCCGCGGATGCCACGGACCACATCGACGCCGTCCATGTCGGGCAGCCCCAGGTCGAGGATGACGACATCGGGCGGCGAATCGGCGGCGACCGCGAGAGCGGTGCCGCCGTCGTGGGCACTGTGGACCTCGTAGTGGCGGGCGCGCATGTTGATCTCCAGGGCCCTGCACAGCTGCGGGTCGTCCTCGACGATCAGGACGCGCGCCATCACTGCCGCCGATCGTCGTCGGGGGACACCGCTGCAGCCAGGGTGAGGATCATGGTGAGACCACCTCCCGGGGTCTGGGAGGCCACCAGGGTTGCGCCCATGGCCTCGGTGAACCCGCGGGCGATGGCCAGGCCCAGACCGACACCGCCCGTGGTGTGGTCGTCGAGGCGTTGAAACGGCTCGAACATATGGTCCCACGCGTCGGCGGGCACGCCCGGGCCGTGATCGATGATGCGGAGCCGGATCGCTCCACCCTGTTGCGTGGCGTCGATCTGGATCGGTCGGCCCGACCTGTCATGGCGTCGGGCGTTGTCGACGACGTTGGCGATGACCCGCTCCAGCAGCCCTTCATCGGCGCGGGCGAGCGGAAGGCCGTCGGGGACAGAGACGACGGCCTCGGGTCCCTGGTCGGCGTCGGGTGCATGGCCGGCGGGCCGGCGACGATCGTGGAGTGCCGCGGCCACCACCGCGCCGACGTCGACCGGGCGGAGGTCGACGGCGAGGACACCGGACTGGAGACGGCTCATGTCGAGCAGGTTGGCGATCAGGTCGCCGAGCCGGTCCGCGGACTCCTCGATCGTGGCCAGGAACTCCGCCACATCTTCGGGCGCCCACTCCACGTCGTCCTCGCGCAAGCTCGAGGCGGCAGCCTTGATGCCGGCCAGCGGTGTCCGCAGATCGTGGCCGACGGCGGCGAGCAACGCCGACTTGAGCCGGTCGATCTCGTCCAGTTCGCGCGCCCGGAACGCCTCGGACGCCAGCCGGCTCCCCTCGACGGCGCGTCCCGCCGCGCGAGCGAGCCGTGTCAGCAGCTCACGGTCCTCGGCGAACAGCGCGGACCCCTCCCCCACCACCTGCAGACCGTCTCCCGCCGGCACGGTGACGACGGTTGCTCCCCCGCGTCGCGGGCCGACGACCGCAATCGTGTCCTCGCTGTCGCCGCGTCGTTCGACCAGCGCCACGGTGGTCAGTCCGAACGTCGCCCGGATCTGTTCCAGCACGTCGTCGACCGAGGCTGCCGCGACGGGCTCGGCTGCGAATCGCGACAGCAGTTCAGCTTCGAGCCTGACCCGCGCCGCCTCGACGCGCTGGCGCGCAGCGAGATCGACGGTCACGCTGACCGTGGCCGCGACGAGCACGAACACGACCAACGCGATGACGGCGTCGCGCCGGCCGACGACGAACGTGTGGTAGGGCGTGGTGAAGTACCAGTTCACCAGCAGGAACGAGGCCACCGCGGCGCCGAGCGCCGGCAGGATCCCACCGACGACAGCCACCACGACGACCGCAAGCATGTAGAACAGCAGCACGCTCTCCAGGGACAACGTGCCACGTAGCCGGGTCAGCGCGACCGTCAACAGGGGCAGCCCGGAGGCGGCCAACCCCAGCGCCGCCCAACGCCGCGACGTCGGCAGACCACTACTCGCTCGGGGCAACGCTGCCTGCTCGACAGATCGTCCATCAGCACCGGACATGAGCACCATCTTTGCGCTGCCGCGGACGACATCTACCTGCCGACGGCCTGGCGGGACTCCTGATCGGTGGCCGAGCCGAGCTGCCAGGGCACATTGGTGAGCATGACGCCGGGTTGGAACAGCAACCAGGCCTTGAGCCGCAACGCACTCTGGTTGTGCAGCACCTGCTCCCACCAGTGCCCGACCACATACTCGGGCAACATCACGTCGACCAGGTCCCGGGGGCTCTCTCGCTGGAGGTGCTTGACGTAGTCCAGCACCGGTCTGGTGATGTCCCGGTACGGGGAGTCGAGGACGACCAACGGCACCGGAAGATTGCGCCGGTCCCATCCCTCGACGAGGCGATCGGTCTCGGCCTGGTCGACGTTGACCGTCACCGCGACCAGCGTGTCCGGCCGGATGGCCCGAGCGAACGCCAGCGCCCGGATCGTCGGCTTGTGCAGCTTCGAGACCAGCACCACCACGTGGATCCGGCTCGGCAGGGCGGCCCCGCGAGGCTCGGGACGCAGTTCTTCTGCCACGTTGTCGTAGTGACGGCGAATCCCCTTCATCATCAGGAAGACCAACGGCATCGCGATCGTCACCAACCACGCGCCATGGGTGAACTTGAAAGCCAACACGACGACCAGCACCACTCCGGTGAACACCGCACCGCCCGCATTGATCACCCGAGCCCGGTGCAAACGTGACCGCGTCCCGGGCTCGGCGGTGATCAACTGACGGCTCCAATGCCGCACCATTCCGGTCTGGCTGAGAGTGAAGGACACGAACACACCGATGATGTACAGCTGGATCAGCCGGTCCGTGCTCGCGTCGAACAGCCAGATCAGCAGGCATGCCAGCACCGACAAGATCACGATGCCGTTGCTGAACACCAGCCGGTCGCCGCGGCGCGAGAACTGCCGTGGCAGGAAGCCGTCCTTGCCGAGGATCGACGCCAGGATGGGAAATCCGTTGAACGCGGTGTTCGCCGCGAGCACCAACACCGCGGCGGTGGTGAACGGGATCAGGTAGAACAGCGGCGACCCCTGGCCGAACACCGCAGCAGCCACCTGGACGATCACCGTCCGCTGATGGTATCCGGCCGGAGTTCCGATCAACTGGCCGACGCTCTCCGCGACCCGGACGTGGGTGGCCAGCGCCAGGGCGGTGATTCCAGCGAACATGGTGACGGTCAGCCCGCCCATGATCGCCAGGGTATTGGCCGCGTTGCGACTCTTCGGCTTGCGGAAGTTCGGCACCCCATTGCTGACTGCCTCCGTACCCGTCAACGAGGTACAGCCCTGAGCGAACGCTCGCAGCACCAGGGCCACCGCCAACAGTCCCGTCGCATGGGTTGTCGGCACGATCCCGAAGGATGCCGACTCCGCGACCGGCGGCTGATGCCCGACCAGCAACCGCACCGCTCCCCATCCCAGCATCAGGAAGACACTTCCGACGAACGCGTAGGTCGGGATCGCGAAAACGGTGCCGGACTCCTTCACCCCGCGCAGGTTCATCATCGCCAGCACCGCGACGAGCCCGACCGACAAGAGGACAGCGTGCGGGGCGAGCACAGGGAACGCCGAAACGACGTTCGCCACTCCCGCGACCACCGACACTGCGACCGTCAACACGTAGTCGATCAACAGCGCACTGGCCGCCACCAGCGACGCGTTGCGTCCGAGGTTCGCCTTGCTCACGGCATAGGCGCCGCCCCCGTTCGGATAGCCGTAACAGGTCTGCCGATACGAGATGACCACAACAAGCAGCAGCAAGATCACCGCCGCCGCAACCCACCACGCCAGGTGCAGCAACGCCACCCCGCCCAAGCTCAGTGCAAGCAGGATCTCCTCGGTCGCATAGGCGTTCGACGACAGCGGGTCGCTGCAGAACACCGGCAGCGCGATCGACTTCGGCAGCAGCGTTTCACCCATCTGGGCACTCCGCAGCGGACGCCCCACCACCAGCCGCTTGGGCACATCAACGATCCTGGGCACAGCAACCACTCAACCTGCTGCTACCGCCGCCGGCGGCGGTCTTAACGCACCCCTAGCGCGTCGGCCACGAATCTTGTCACACCGGATGCAGACGTCAGCCTTCGAGGCCGCATCATCGTGGATCTGCCAACACCGTGCGGGTCGTCACCTGGCCCGATAGATTCGTGTCTATGGGCGATGCGTCCTCCGCCGCGCAGCTGCGCCGGACCTGGGAGGCGGCAGCGCCGGGATGGGCCAGGTGGGAGCGTTTCTGGACTCTCGCCGAGGCGACCGACGCGATGATCGATGCCGCCGGCGTCGAACCCGGCATGAAGGTGCTCGATGTCGCATCCGGAGCCGGCAGTCAGACGCTGCGCGCGGCGCGCCGGGTGGGTGTCTCTGGGCACGTGCTGGCCAGCGACATCTCGGCGACCATGCTCGAATATGTCCGCGCCACCGCTGCCGCCGCCGGCGTGGACTACGTCAGCACCGTGGAGGGTGCGGCCGAGGAACTGCGGTTGCCTACCGCAAGCTTCGATGCAGCGATCTGCAAACTCGGTCTGATGCTGTTCGGTGCACCGACCGCCGCCGTGGCGGCTGTGCGGGCGGCCCTGAAGCCCGGGGCCAGGTTCGCGGCGCTCGTGTTCAGCGCGCCGGCGGACAACCCGTTCATGGCCGAACCCATGGCGATCCTGCTTCGGCATGCCGGCGTCGAACCACCCGCACCGGGAAAGCCCGGCTTGTTCGCCCTCGGCGGTGAGGGAGTTCTGGGCGGGCTGCTGGCCGAGAGTGGGCTGACCGATGTTACGACGTCGACGGTGACTGCGTCGTTCCGATTGCCGAGCGCCGATGACGCGCTGCACATGTTCCAGCAGGCCGCCGGCGCGTACCGGGCGGTGGTGACACACCTGGGCGAGACCGACCGCGCCGCAGCGTGGGCCGAGGTGCGCGACAGCCTCGGGAAGTTCGAGACCGCCGGTGGGATCGAGACCACGTTGGAGTTGATCATCGGCTCCGGGGCTCGGCCGGCCTGACTCCTCCGGACGCCGTTGACCCGGGGCCTGCATCACCCAGCCTACAGCGCCTGGCCGATCTGGGCGCCGCCGTTTCCGGCCGGTGATCGGCAGGTCACGCTCGTTACCGCGATGCTCGTGTACCGCGACGCTCGTTCACGGCAGCCGCACCGTGAGCTGGCCGTTGTCCGCGACACTCGAAACGACCTTGCCGCTGCGAGATTCCACGAAGGCGCGGAACGATGAGAAGCCCAACGACTTCTCCTTGAAAGCTGGATCCATGCGCTGCATCTGGCTCTTGACGCCGGCGGCATAGACCCAGTCGTCGTCGCTCTTCTGCAGACCGACACGGATCGCGCGCATCAGCAGATCGGTGGCCGCGGCTTCGGCCGAGTTCTTCGGCGCAGTCTTCGTTGCCTTCGTCGCTGCCGACTTCTTGGCGGTAGCCGTCTTCTTCGCCGCCGAGCGAGGAGGAGTCACGCCGGGCACGTGGGCGTAGTCGGTGAACTCGTTGCACGCCGACACCAGGGCGCGGCTCGTCGAACCGGTGACTCCGACTCCAACGACGTAGCGGCCGAGTTGCTTGCAGCTCTGGGCCAACGGCACGAAGTCGGAGTCGCCGGCGACCAGGACGACGTGCGTGATCTCGGGGTGGCGCATCAGATCCTCGACAGCGTCAACGGCGAGTCTGATGTCTGCGCCGTTCTTGACGCCGGAGGCGTGGAACAGCTGGACCAGATGGAGCGACCGCTCGATCAGCTCGGTCTTGTACGACGCGTTCACCGGGACCGACCAGTCGGCATACGCACGGCTCAGCGAGACACTTCCGAACGACGCGGCGAAGTCGATGATCGCGCCGATGTCGACCCGTGCCGCCGTCAGCTTCAGGTCGACCGGGTCCTTCGAGCCAGCGGGCTGTCGGTGCTGACGAGGATTGTCCTTACGCCATGCCTGCTTGCCGTGCATGTCGTCGTATCGAGAGATGACGACGTTGTCGAAATCGATATACACCGCGACGCGTTCACTCATGTGCGGAGACTACGGGCACCGTAGGAGCGTCTGCCGGGAAAGTTACCGCGGTCTCGCGCCATTTTCCCGGTGCCCGGCCTGCCCCACTGATCGCGGATAGCAAGGCCGCCATGCCCGGGACATCAAAGCCACCGGTCTTGGCGGGGCCTGTCCGCTTCCCTCGCATTTCACGGGAGGCCTTCATCACCCCGGGTCCAGCATCCCGGACGTGTCACCCGACGCCGCTGGCGCACCAGCATTCACCGGCGACGACGACGCCGGAGCGGTGCGGGAATCATCCCGGCTTGCCTAACCCCCGCCGCAAGCGCCAGAAACCACCCATCTAGGCCTTGGCGCCACCGGCCCGCTTCGGCCATGAACCCTGGCACCGCGGATGCGTCGAGTCGCGACAGGACGGGGGACCTCAAGACGCCCTTACTCGGTAGCGTGCAGTGCCATGCCCATCAAGTTCGAGAACGTCGGCATCGCCGTCCGCGACCTCGAAGCGACGATCGCCTTCTTCACCGACCTCGGTTTGACCTTCCTCGGCCGTGACAGCGTCAGTGGCGAATGGACCGACACCGCCGTCGGACTCGACGGCAACCACGCCAACATCGCCATGCTCCAGACACCCGACGGCAACGCGCGCCTTGAGCTCTTCGAGTACATCCATCCCGATGCGATCGAGACGCTGCCGACCCGGCCGAACGAGATCGGCATGCACCGCGTCGCGTTCTCCGTGGACGACATCGACGAAGCACTCGCCATCGCCGCCAGACACGGCTGCCACCCGCTGCGCGGGGTGGCGACCTACCGCGACGTCTACAAGCTCACCTACGTCCGCGGCCCCAGCGGCATCATCGTGATGCTCGCCGAAGAGTTGGCAAAGAGCTGACCGTCGGGGTCGGTGTCGGGCCGCGTCAGACGTCATCCCGCAGGCAGCTCCAGGGATGGTCTCGCCGCCACCAGCGGCCCGCAGCCTTCTCCGTCGCGACGTCGCCGATCAGCCCGTCCACCGCCCGGACCATCGGTGTTGTCCGGAGCGCAGCAAGCCTTCTCAGCCGTGCAGATCCCGGCACCGGCACCGCTGACGGACTCAGAATGCTCGCGATCCGGGCAGCCACCCGCTCCGCGGAAGCAGCCGAACCAGCGCCGAGCAAGCGCACCTTGAGCCGACGACGAGGAGCATCTGCACGCGTTGACTGCTGTGGTCACCGATAGACCTTCGTCGGGCGCGTGGCGGCGCACTACCCGGTCCCTCGGCTCCCGACCACCGTTCGGCAAGCGAGGCGTGGCGGCGGCGATACAGCTCACGGAGTTGGTCCCCGACCACGGGCGAAGAGAGGACCGACGACTCACCGGTCGTCGCGTGCCGACGCTCAACTGCAACTCGCTCCCCAAGCTCCTCAACCGACATCCCTCGGGATGGGTCCGGGGCCGACGCGTCATTAGCCGATCTGGAACACCTCCGCGGCTCCGCCCTCGGGTTCCGCTACCTCACCAACTACATCGCCAGGGTCCCTGCTCGGAGCCGGTGGATTCCGACCCCAACTACACCCTGACGCGAAGACCGCTGATCACGGCATAGTCGGCCTGCCACCGGGATCGCCAGCTTCCCTCGCCATCGACATCACCTCATCTCACCATTGACACATCGGCGGGTGCGGCCATAGATTCCCGTCACGGGCATACAGCCGAACGGTGCTGACGGGACGGCGCCGCCTGCCAGCTGTCGGCGCGTCCTATCGGCGCCTGGAGCGTCCGATGTTCGATGAGGCCCGTCTACCAGCGGGCAATTCCCGGCTGTGACCGGTACCTAGCCTTAGGAGCGACCCGACGATGAGGACCCTCAAGCGGGCGGTGCACTTCGACTTCCATACGATGCCCAACATTCCCGACCTGGGCGCCGACTTCAGCGCGTCCACCTTCGCGAAGACGCTGAAGGAGGCGCATGTCGACTACGTGAACGTGTTCGCAAAGTGCAACATCGGTTTCGCCTACTACCCGACCGAGATCGGAGTGCGCTATCCAGGTCTCGACTTCGACATGCTGGGCGAGACAATTGCCGCGTGCCACGAGCAAGGCATCGGCGTGACCGCCTATTTCAACGTGGGTCTCGATCATGAGATCGCGCGGAAACACCGTGACTGGACCGTTGTCAACGCCGACGGTCAGGTCATCTACGGGGACCGGACGCAGAACTTCTTTCGGACGATGTGCATCTGGTCGCCGTGGCGGTCGCATGTTCTCGGCATGATCGGCGAGGTCATAGACCGGTATCCCGACGTCGACGGCATATTCCTGGACTGCATTGGTATTCGACCGTGCCACGGAAACGAATGCCTCGAGGCAGTCGCTGCCGCAGGTGACAGCCCGCTCGACCCGGACGCGGTGTACCAGTTCGCCCAAAATGGCTGGGTGACGTTCTGCCAGGAGGTCAAGGACCTCGTCGGCGCGGATCGATTCCTGGTTCCCAACGGGCTCCCGTGGAATCTTGGCGACGGACTCCGCACCCACGGTGAGATCGAGTGCCTGCCTGGTGGCAGCTGGGGCTACGACTTCTTTCCAGCTCGCGTCGCCTACTCACGCAATATCGATCCGCAAGTGCTCTACATGACTGGGCGCTTCAACACCTCATGGGGTGCATTCGGAGAGCTCAAGACAGAGGCGTCCATCCGGAATGACTGTTGGGATGCGATCGCCAACGCGGCGCAGCCGTCCATCGGGGACCATCTCCACCCTCGGGGGCACCTGGAAAAGCCGGTCTACGATCTGGTTCGTCGGGTATATGCCGACATCGAGACCCTCGAGCCGTGGACGCTCGAGGCGCGGGCGTGTGCGGATATCGGCATCCTGGCAGCGCCGGACCGGTCGCTGACTGCGAGCCACAGCGGTGCCGCGAGGATACTCGGTGAGCTCCAGCAAACGTTCGATGTCGTCGATGATCGACATGATCTATCTGCATACCGCATGCTGGTGCTCCCGGACGAGGTGACGCTCGAGGGCGTCCTCGCTGACAAGATCGCCGACTACGTCGCGGCCGGCGGCGCAGTACTCAGCACCGGCTGGTCAGGCTTACGACCGGAACGCACCGGTTTCGCACTGTCCGCATGGGGACTCAACTTCGAAGGTTCCGAACCCTCCAACAGCAGCTACTTCACCACGCGAGCGGGGACGATCGACGGCATGCCGGATATGCCGACGGCAATTGCCCGGCCTGGAATCCTGGTTGGCCCCACTGCTGGAGCGGAACTGATCGCTGAGCGCGTCTCGGCCTACGCAGATCACGTCTGGGACGGTTTTCATGGCTACTTTTACACTCCGCCGGCGGCACCCACAGGGCACCTTGTCGCCGCACAGGTGAACTCGGTTGTCCACATAGCGTTTCCACTCTTCTCCGCCTATCTGGACAACCCGCTGCCGGCCTACCGGTCACTCCTGCGACACTGCCTCGATCGCCTCCTACCCGAACCGATGCTGCGCACCGAGGGAATCCCGCCGACTGCACGCGTGACGCTTACGCGCCAGACGAATCGGACCATGTGCCATGTGAAGCTGACGCATCCCGAACCGCGCGGCAGCATGCATGTCGTCGAGGGCTATCCGACGGTCGTTGATGGTCGCATCGCTGTGCGCGCCACGCCGACACGGGTCTACCGCGCACCGGACGAGGCCGAGGTGCCGTTCCGGCAGGATGCCGGCTATGTCGTCATAGATCTGCCACGGATCGACGGCTACGCCCTGATCGTGCTGGAGGACTGAGGCATCAAGAAGCTGGCGGCCAGATGAGCGTAGATCGATGCCGCTTCGTGAACCGACCGTGCGCTCACGGCCTCATTGGGACCGTGGCAGTAGGTCAGTACTCCCGGGCCGAGGGATGGAATGGTCGGGATGCCCTCACGGCTGAACCATGGCGCATCGGTGGTTCCAGGAAAGAACGACAGCGCTGGGGGCGTTCCCAGTGAGAGGGTGCAGGCCTCTTGGGCAGCCTGCACGATCCGCTCATCTGCCTGGATCGTTGAGGAGTCGATCCAGGTAAGACCCGGTTCGAAGGTGAGCGCGGCCTCCACACCGAGCTTCTGGCAGGTTTCCTGCAGCCAAACCTGCAGGTCGGCCGCAAGCTGTTCCTGCGTCATCCCGGGGACCGTGCGTATGTCACATCCGAAGGTTGCCTCACCCGGGACGACTCCGAAGAAGACGCCGCCCTGGACCAGGACTCCGATGTTGACAGTCGGTCGCAGTTCGTCGAACGGCTGCCGTGGATAAGTCAGCGTCAGCGTGTCATTCATCTCGGTCATCAGCCGAGCCATCTGCAGTGCGGCGTTGGTTGAGGGTAGTCGGTCGGAAAGGCTGCTGTGGCGCTGCGTGCCGGCGACCTGAATCCGGACGCAACTGAGGCCGCGGGAGATCAGATGCAGCCCCTGCCAGTCTCGCTCCCAGCCCGACGGTTCCCCGATCACGCATGCATCCAGATAGCCAAGCCTCGGAGCAAGCCATCGAGAACCGTAGGTTGCCCCGGCTTCCTCATCCGCCACCAGGATCAGCTCGAGGGCACCTGCGGTGATCGCCTCGACATCACGGAGGGCGCGTGCCGATATGACCATCGCGGCGACGGCGGCCTTCATGTCGCTCGTCCCCAATCCGAAGATCATGCCGTCGAGATTCGTCGCCGTGAACGGGTCGGTGCGCCACTGACCAGCCGCGCTGCCGACTGGTTTCGTATCGACGTGACCGCATAATCCCAGAACCGGACCCGGTCGACCGCTCTCTATCCTGATCACAAGGTTCGGTCGGCCCGGATCCTTGGCCAGGGTGCGGCCGGCACCCAACCCGTGGCCATCCGCGTACTGCCGAAGGAAAGCGACAATCGCCTGTTCGTTGCTGTACGGCGGGATCTGGCTGTCGATGGCGATCAGCTCGCTCACCAGCTCATCCAGCTCGGGCTGCAGTTCACCGAGCCGGCCCGATAGCCGTTCCGCCGTCCGTCCCTCGATCATCACGTCTCCCTGCAATTTCGTTCACTGGTTCCGATGGCCAGCAATTACCCTCCGCCGAGTGATGCCGAGCGCTCTACCTCTTGAACCAGGCCCACACATCTGACGGCGTCATCGATGGAGACGACCGAAGCGGCCCGACCATCCGCGAACTCGGCGATCTCATTTCGTAGACTGTCGACGCCGGTGGCGACTGGCTCGAAGGTCGTCGGACTCCCAGGTCCCTTCATCAAGGTCGCCGTAACTGACTCGCCGGTGACGACGAGCTCGATCGTCCCTGTCGTGCCGAACACCTGCAGCCTGTCGCGGTTTTCCGCACTCTCGGGCAACTGCCATGAGCAGCGAAGAGTCCATAGAGTGTCGGCATCGGTGCGAACGGTGGCGGCGAGATATGTCGGTAGTGCGCCTGCCACGGCCGGGGTGGCGGTTGCGCTGACGCTGACTGGACGGTGTCCATCGAGCCAGGCCGCGAGGTCAAGGTCGTGATAGAGCGTCAGTGATGCCAGGGAGTGATCGGCATAGCTGTGAGCGTGCCCTTGCTCGCGATGGCGCTCGCTGTCGATCGCGATGACTGCGCCGATGCCTCCGGATAGCACCTGGCGGGCGACCCATCGGTGCGCCGAGTCAAACCTCAGAATGTGCGCCGGCGTCACAGCCTCTCTTGCTCCGGGGAGTTGGGCGATCGCCCGGGCTTCCTCGACGCTGGCGGCGAACGGCTTCTCCACGAGCACCCGGGCACCCGCGTCGAGAGCCGCCTCGACCAGCGCGCGGCGGTGGTGCGGGCCGGTGACGATCGACACCAAGCTCGGACGGGTCGACCGGATAGCCTTGACGGCATCACCTGCCACCGGAACACCGTATTTATCGCCGATTATCCGTCGCCGGTTCTCGGAGATATCGACCGCGCTGCATATTTCGTGACCGAGCTCCAGATAGCTCCTGAGGTGCTCGACGCCGAATTGACCGAGGCCGACGATCACGGCGCGCTCCGACGTCATGCAGCACCGAACAGGGCCGACCGCGTCACCCCGCCGGTTCGGGGACTCCAGTGCAACCGCACGACCTGGTCCTCCTTGGACATGGATTGACGACGACGCAGGTAGACCGTAGAGTCTCGTCACCACCAAAGCAGTTGTAGCACCTGACTGTCAAGGCTGACCAGATCCACGAAAAGGTGGCGCAGCGGTGATCGATTCCCACATCCACCTGTTCGAGAATGGGTACCGCGGTGACCGACCCGCTGGACACGAGCTGCTCGAGTACACCGAGCACCGTGGTCTGTTCGGCATTAGCTCAAGCCTGGTGGTCGGTTACGAGGGTGACGAGCTACATCGAGGGAACAACGCATATCTGGCTCGACTGGCCACGACCTTCGATTGGCTGCATCCCCTGGCCTACGTGGCAGCGGAGCGCGGCCGGGCAGCCTTGGCGCCACTGGCCGGTCTGCCACTAGGACGCTTCGCGGGCATCGCGATCTACGTCGTCCACGAACCGAGCATGGCCGGGCTCGCGTCGTGGACCGCAGCCGAGTGGGCACAACTGCCGCAACCCGGGATCATCAGCGTCAACGCCGTCCCGCACCTTCTGCCCCGCATCGGAGAGGTGGCAGCTGACCACCCCCGGCTCACGTTCATGGTGAGCCACTTCGGCTCCCCGCGCACCCCGGACGAGGGAGGAGCCAGCACCGCCCTGCGCGACCTCCTAGCTCTGGCACTGGTCGACAACGTGCACGTCAAGGCGTCGGCTTATTACGCCTTGACGCAGCGAGGATGGTCAAGGGCGGAACAAGCAGCCGCAACCACCGCGACGATTCAAGCCTTCGGAACTGACCGTGTGCACTGGGGCTCTGACTTCAGCCCCTGCCTGGAGGCAACGACATTCGCTGACGCCGTCGCCCCGCCCGGGATGGGGGAATTGACACCCAACGAACGGCACGCAGTGCAGCACGAGTCGCTCTTCAATCTATTCCGAAGGCTACGCCGTGGGTGACCGGTCGAGTCCAAGCCCAGTGCACACCTCGATCATGGCGATCACCAACGCATCGACGTCGGACAGACTGTTCATGGCATGGAAGGAAGCTCGAATCCGTCCGTCGCCGGCCCAGACCAGCACCCCACGGTCCGCCAGTGCATCGCCGATCTCAGCCGCACGCCCAATGTGGAAAGCGATGTTTCCGGACCGCCGTTCCTCTGGCAGTGGCGTAATGACATCGAAGCCGGCCTCGGTCAGAGCGTTGTGGGCATAGCGTGCCAGAGCCAACGAGTGTGCCGTCACGGCAGCAGGACCCAACTCAGCCAGCCGTTGCAGGCCCGCCGTGACTCCTGCAATGCCGGAGAAACTGGGGCCGCCGAGACGGAATCGTGACGCCGAACTATCCAGCCGGATGTCGGTGAACCGCTGGTCGTGGTCGAAGCTAGGAGTGGATCGCCAACCCGCACCCCCCGGCACGAACTCTGGAAAACGCCCTCGATTCCAAAAGACAATCCCCACTCCATATGGACCTAGTGACCACTTATACGAGGCACTGATTCCGATGTCACAGAGGCTCGAGTCGATGGGCAGCACACCGAGACTGTGCGACCAGTCGACAAACAGTGGAACACCGTGCGCTCGAGCGAATTCGCTGATCGCCGGCACGTCATTGCGGGCCCCGTTCACATAAGCGACGTGACTCAGCGCTATGCCTCGGGTTCGAGAGTCGACCGCCTCGGCGATGCCCTCCGCAGTGACCTGCCAGCGACCGTCATGATCGACGAATCTCAACTGCAGTCCTCGCGCTGCGAGCCTGAGGAAGGGATAGAAGACGCTTGGGTGCTCCAAGACGTTCAATACGACATTGTCACCCGGAGTCCAATGGAGTCCACCAGCGACCAGATTCCAGGCAGTCGACGCATCCCCGGTGAAGGCGACGTCACCGGACGTGCAACCGATCGTCCGGGCGACCTGCTCTTGCCCTGTGGCTTCGAGCGCCTGCAGTTGCTCGCGTCCCGCCGGTCCGTTGCTCTGAAGGCCGACCGCATGAGCCACCGCCTCCCTCACCGTGGTGAGGGCTGGCGCCTGCGCCCCCGTGTACAGGTAGGTGGACGACAGTCCGTGGAACTCCCCGGCGGCAAGAAGCGGCTGACGCCCGATCGACTCGGCGCTCGCGATACTGCTCATAATCAGCACCATAGTGGCTAAGCACCTGAGCAGCTAGGAGCTAACGACATCGATGCGTTCGTTGACAGCGCCGACAGTACGGAGTTAGCCTTCCCGCAGCGTTGCGTCATACGCGATAGCACCTGATGCTGCCAGCGATGACGCACCGAGTGAGGGACGTGACCATGGGCGTCGGTGCCGACGACTTCGGTAGCCAACCTGCCGCTGTGGGTGCTGAACGCCACCGCGAGCAGGGTCAGCGCGGTGACTCACGGCCGGACTTGCTCTTCCGCACGGACCTTCGAGGTAGCCGCAGCTGTTCATGGCCACCATCTTCTTCCAGGTGCCTCGCTCTGCACTCAGCACGACCGCAAGGAGCACAACTGTGTCCGGATCTGAATCCACAATCTCCCGTCGCCGGCTGTTACAGGCATCAGCCTTCGGCGCAGCAGGCGCTGCCGCAGCAGCCGCCTTATCGGCTTGCACGCCGGGCGCCACCGGCAACGGCAGTGTCCGCAAGAAGCCGACCATCGCACCGCGCACCCTGCCGCCCGAAGTGAGCGGGCCCCAATATCCCAGCGGCGACGTCGGACCGAAGGCTCGTGATCTGCAGCCGTTCGGCAAGGGCTCACAAACCTTTCGCGTCGTCGTGAAGCAGGATGCTACGAACGTCGGCAACTGGAATGACAACGAAGCGACACGATGGTTTGAGCGGCTCACCGGCGTCAAGGTTCAATTCGAGCAGGTCCTGACCACCGCAAGCGATGGCTCCACCGATCTCACCAAGATCAACGCGATGCTCGCCAGTGGCCAGCTACCCGATGCCTTTCTTGGCATACCCTTCACGGCCGGTCAGGTATCGCTCTACGGCCAGCAGGGGACGTTCATCCCGCTCGACGACTTGATCTCCACGTACGCTCCGGCGACCCGGGACATGATGGCGGCATACCCCGACCTCAGACCCCTCAACGCCGCCACCAACAACAAGCTCTACACGATGCCCGGGGTAAGCGACTGCTATCACTGCCGGAGCAGTAACGGCCGGGCCTGGATCAGCAAGACCTACCTGAACAAGATCGGCATGGACATGCCGAAGACAGCCGAGGAGTTGCGGCACGTCCTGCTCGAGTTCAAAGGCAAGAACCCCTCGGGCAAGCCCCAGTTCCTCCCCTTCAGCGCTGGTGTTGGGAACTCCCTCGACAACTTCTTGATGCAGCCGTTCCTGTACTCCCCTGTAGGCGGTCCCACAGGCGGTTGGCTGCGGCTCAACAACGGCAAGGTCGAGTTCGTCGCCAACCTCGATGAGTGGCGACAAGGCCTCCGGTACCTGCGGCAGCTGAACAAGGATGGGGTGTTGACGTCATCGGCGTTCTCGATGACACCCACCGAGTTGCAGCAGGCGGGCAACAAGGGCCTGCTTGGGTTCGTCCGGGCGTACTGGTTCGGCAGCTTCTTCACCTCGGTCGATCTGGCACGGGATGCGCCGTGGCGGGACTACGTGGCTGTACCACCGCTCAAAGGGCCCCAGGGAGTGCAATATGCGCAGTGGGACTGGTACTTCGGTTCGCAGCCAGGCCTTGTAATCACCAGCGCCTGCAAGCAGCCGGAGCAGCTCGTCCAGTGGGGCGACTACCAACTCGACGCCGTGTCGACGATGCAGCTGTATGACGGCGAGAAGGCGAAGAACTGGTCCTGGGCGAAGGAAGGCGAGAAGGGAATCAACGGCAAGCAGGCGATCTGGGCCGACGTCCAGTGGCCGGCCCCGGCGGGCACGTCGTGGGTACTCAACGAAGTCATGTACCGGTCTCTGGACTTCCGCGGCGGCCAGCGGGTGGATCCGAAGGCGCCGACCTACGAGGCCTCGCTCTGGGACGCGAGCGCCGCCTACGAACCGTTCGCGGAACCGAAGGACATGCAGTTGCCGCCTCTGATCATTCCCGACGAGTCGGCGGCCCAGGTCGCCGACACGGCGACCTCCATCCAGCAGCAGGTCCAACAGGGGATGTCGAACTTTGCCCTGGGCAAGAAGAACATAGACAGCGACAGCGACTGGCGGGCCTACCTTGACGCCTTCAAGAGCATGAATCTCCAGACCTATCTGGACACCTACCAGAAGGCCTACGACTCCAGGCCGAAGTGACTGGATCCTGAAGGCTTCCAGGTATCGGTGCGCTAGCACCCCGCGCCAGGCATCCCGCTACCGGCTTCTCAGCGAAGGTGATCACGTTTCCTGACCGGTCGGCATCGCCCTGAGGCAAGGCATCGCTTTGATGCGGTCGGTGCAGGGATGGAAGATCGCGCACCGCCCAAGAGGCACCAACATGACGTCTGGAGTTCAAGACAATGAATGGTGACGGCCACTTCCGTGACAACACGGTCGAAGGCGAGTTTCCGGTGCTACGGTCAGCGGATCGACGCGTCAAGACGACTGAGTCGCGATACGCCTTCCGTAGAGAGCTCGAGACAGTGCATCGTGCCGATCGGTGCGATCCTGCCGCCCAGCCCCTGCCGGGTGAGATCGTCATCGATTCGACGTGGCGGGTGGTGATTGAACCACAGCCACCCCGTGGTCTGCGACACATCGCCGAAGATCTCGCCGACTACTTCTCCGTCAGCATGAACGTCGATATCGCAACCGCACCAGGCGCTCATGATGGGCAGTGCACGATCACGCTGGCGATCGACCCGGAGATCCACGAGCTGCAAGGCAGTGCCACCCGTAGCTACCTCATTGATGCGAGGTCGGAGCGAATCACGATCGTCGGCCGCGACATGCCCGCGGTAGCCCAAGGCGCGTACTTCCTCGAAGACCTTCTCAACCTTCGCCGCGCCCCTTATCTGCGCCCGTTCCGGGAGGTCCGGTCACCCGCCTTCGCCCCACGCATGACGCATTCGGGATGGGGATTGGATGAGTACCCTGACGGATACCTCAGCCAGATCGCCCATGCCGGCATGGACAGTGTCGTCGTGTTCGCCTCGGGGCCCGACCGCGTTCCCGACGAGACCACCCACCGAAGCCATGACCGCAACAGCCCGCGCGGTCGGTATCGCTCCTTCTCCGCGCTCGCCGATCGCGCAGCCGAGTACGGACTTGATGTCTATCTCTACGCGTACGTCGGGAACGGGCCGGTTCATCCTCAAGATCCGGGTGCACATGACCATTACGCGACCACCTATGGCTCTCTGATCGCCGCATGCCCACAGGCCAAGGGCATAGTCCTCGTGGGCGAGTCGGTCGAGTTCCCGAGCCATGATTCCCGCACGACGGGACGACTACACACCATCGCTGACCCTGACGGTCTGCCGAGCGAGAAACCAAGCCCCGGCTGGTGGCCGTGCGACGACTATCCCGAGTGGGTGGCGCTCGTCGCAGATGTCTGCCGGGCCCACAACCCGGACCTGGAAGTCGTGTTCTGGACCTACAATTGGGGGTGGGCACCAGCAGCCGATCGTGCGCGACTGCTGCGAACAATCCCCGCGGACATCACGGTGCAGGCGACATTTGAGATGTTCGAGCCGATCGACCACGACGGCGTGACGAATATGTGCGTCGATTACACCGCCGCGGTCGCCGGGCCCGGTCGGTACTTCAGGAGCGAGGCGGAGATCGCGCACGGCCGCGGCATGAAGCTTTTCGCCATGTCCAACACCGGCGGACTCACCTGGGATTTCGGTGTCATCCCGTACCAGCCGATCCCGCAGCAGTGGGCGGCGCGCCACCGCGCTCTGGTCCAAGCGCGTCGGGATTGGGGCCTGTCGGGCCTGATGGAAAGCCACCACTACGGCTGGTGGCCCTCATTCGTCAGCGACCTCGCGAAGTGGTCGTTCTGGACCCCGTCCCTCGATGCGGAATCAGCTATCGAGCGGATCGCTGAGCGAGACTTTGGGCCGGGCGCGCCCGCGGCGATCCGGGCTTGGCAGTCCTTCAGCGACGCGGCCCGACAGTACGTTCCCACCAACGCGGACCAGTACGGCCCGTTCCGGATCGGACCCGCCTACCCGCTGACGTTGTTCACGACGCCACACCTGGTCGTCGACTCCCACGCAATGTTCGGGGACCGCATCGTGGCGATCCCCTATGAGCCTGACCAGGTCAACTCGGTCGTGGTGACGCCGAACTCGCTCCGGATCCACGGCGAGCTGGCGAGCCTGTCCAGGATGCTTCAGCTGTGGGAGGCAGGTTGCCAGGATCTCGCCGTAGCACGTTCCTGTGCGCCGGAGTACCGGCGGCCCGCAGCGGATCGACTCGAAGGGCTGGTGGCGTTCATGGCTAGCTCCATCCGGACCACCATCCACACGAAGCAATGGTGGCTGAAGAAGGCGGAGCTGTTGGTCTGCAGCGATCGGTCGCGGGCGTTGGCGCTTGTTGATGAACTCCATGAGATCGGCGAGGCAGAGCACCACAACGCAACCAAAGCGATCACCTACACCGATGCCGACTCGCGCCTCGGCTGGGAACCGTCGATGGGGTACATCGGCGACACCGAACACATCCGATGGAAGCTGGCTCACCTAGATCACGTGCTTGCCGAAGAGCTGCCGGCGTACCGCCGCGGCTTGGCCGCCATCGCAGCCGGCGCGGGAGCGTAGGGTCGCGGCGTCCTCAGGCCCCCCTGATCCGCTTGGCATTGCGTGCTCGGTACGCCGCGGCGTGCATCCGGTTCGCGCAGCCCTGTTTGTCGCAGTACATGCGCGAGCGATTCTTCGAGGTGTCGTAGAAGACGTTCGTGCAGTCCGGTGCGGCGCAGGTCTTGAGTCGGCTGCCGTCGCCTTCCTCGAACAGCAACGCGAGTGTCATGGCGCAGTCAGCTTGCATGTGGTCTGTTGCCGAAGAGTACGGGAGGAAATAGTGCAGATGCGTTCCCAGTCCGTCATGGCGGACGACCGTCGGATGGAACTTCGCCTGCGCCAGCAGATCGTTGATGATCTGGATGCGCTCCGACTCCTCGGGTGCAATGAAGACTGCCCGGAGACGATCGCGCAGACCCCGAATGGCGAGCAGGTCCGCGTCCGAGATGGGTGCCACCTGGGTCACGATCCATTCCCCGAGCTTGCGCTTCAGGTCGGCAAGAGTCGCCAAGCCCTCATCGCGTCCCGGGGCCGGAGCTGAGTTTGCGAGGTCAGCGACCACTCCCATCACCCGAACCCGGTCCGTCTTGGCGTGCATCGCTTCCTTCCACCGGTTCCCGCGGCGGCGTCGTTATGACGTCATCACATGAGCAGTGTTTGCGGCCGCGGGCTCCTGTCGGCGGTCCAGGCCCGAATCGTCGCACTGTCCTCACCGACGCATCAAGGAGCCCGTCAGCAGTCAACTTAGTTTAGCCTGTGACAGCCCAGCGGCGTCAGATGGCAAACCGTCAGCGTCTAAGGTCCGGTACTGGACATTTCCAAGCGTGCTCGGCGGAGCGCGAAGACCGCTTCGACCCGGGAGGCTCCCTCGGGCGGGACCACGTCGTCTGCACGTTGGTCATGTCGTCGTCCTGCCAAGGACGCGATGTGGTGAGCCGAGACCCGCGCCGGAGAGGTCTCCGCCGAGGTCACGCACTTTCCGGCGGGCATCGACGTCAGCCGGAGGTGAAGGCCGAGGATGAACTCGGTGTCGGCACGGACAGCGACGCTGCCGACCACGCTTCGGCCTGGTCTCGCCCGGACCGGGTTGTCGTGGGGTCGCGGCATGCGCGATTATCCGGAGATGAGACGTTTCGGCGCTATCAGTCTCGTCGAAGGTGCCATCAACAGCGTGACCATTGGCAACTCGACAGCCGCATATTCGCTGGGGTCTTCGGGTGCCACCAGCCTGCTCGTCACCGACCCCCGCCGCGATGCCTACGCGTCCCCGCCCCAAGGCGTCGAACTCGTCGTGCCGGAGGCGGGGCGATCGGCCTTCTCCGAGCCGGAGACGTTTTGGGCCGCGGCCGAGACAAGCCAATTCCACGACTATGCACAGCAGTCCCGCAAGATGCCCCTCACGGCTGAGCCCGGACTGCGCGGGGTATGTGACGGCGACGACATCGAATCGGAGGTCGGGACAGTCCACGTCCTCGCCACTCCCGGCCGCAGCGCGGCGGCGGTGTCCTACGTGCTTGATACCGACGCTGGTCGTGTCATCCTCACCGGCGACCTCCTGTACGGCAACGGTCACCTGCTCGACCTCCATTCGCTGCAGGACGCCGTTCCCGAGGCAGCTGCGCGCGGCTACCACGGCTATGCGGCTCGCGCCGGAGAGCTGATCCTCAGCCTCCTCCGTATCGCCGCGATCGAGCCTGACCTCGTGCTGCCGGCGCACGGCCCCGCGATCACCCGGCCGAATGAGGCGATAGCCAAGCTCATCGGCAATCTGGAAGGGTTTCTCAAGCTGCACTTTGAGACCGACGCGTTGCGGTGGTATTGGGGCGAGGAAAGCCATCGCATCCGCTCCCGGATGGTCCGCCAGAGCCTGGACGTGTTACCAACGGCAGAACTGCGGGCGCTACCGCCGGACATCGCGGCCATTGGCAACTCTCGCCTCATCCGTTCGAGGACCGGGGCAGCGTTCCTCATCGACGCGGGCGATCCAATGACGCTGCCGACCCTTCGCTCGATGCGAAAGGACGGTGCACTTCAGCGCTTGGATGGCCTCTGGATCACCCACTACCACGACGACCACACCGACTACGTCAACGATGTTGCCGAGGAGTTCGACTGCCCCGTCTTCTACGTCGAGCCGGTCTCACAGGTGATCCAGGAGCCGCGGGCCTTCCGGCTGCCGTGCCTTCCGTCGAGGCCGATCCGCGACGGCACCGTCGTCGACCACGGCACGACACTGGACTGGCACGAGTGGCGGTTCACTTTTGAGCACTTCCCAGGCCAGACCCTGTACCACGGCGGGCTTCTCGCCACCCGAGACGACGGCGCCTCGTACTACTTCGTCGGCGACTCCTTCACCCCGACGGGCCTCGACGACTATTGCATGCAGAACCGCAACCTCTACGGCGCCGGCCTCGGCTACGAATACTGTCTGAACCGCCTCCGAGCGCTCCCGAGGGAAACCTGGCTCCTCAACCAGCACGTCGATCCGCTGTTTCGCTTCTCAAGCGCGCAGCTCGACCGGATGCTCGGCTCCGTGCGCGAGCGCAGCGGCCTCCTGCTCCAGATGTGCAGCTGGCCCGACATCAACTATCTGGTCGACGAGTCGTGGGCGACAATTCATCCCTACTTCGCCGAGGCCGGTGTCGGAGAGGAGGTGACACTCAGCGTGCGCGTCCGCAACTTCGCGCTGGAGCCGCTGGCCTACCGGGCGGACTGGCAGACAACGGACCGGGCGGCGTTTCCCCCGCCCTCCCCACTCAGCAGGGTCGTGCCTCCCGGTGAGACCGACGTTGCCACCGTCACCCTTCGCGCCGGTGACGTGGGCCTGCACGTGATCGCTTGCGACGTCCGCGTCGACGGCCGTGGGCTGTCGGCCACCACAGAAGCGCTCCTCCGTGTTCGTTGACCTGACATTGAGGACGCTCAATCTGGGCGCGAGAGAGGCAACTGGATCTGAGGCGGCTTCCGGCCCCCGATCGCTGCGGCGTCATTCGCAAGCCCTCTGTCCCACCGAGGTAGGACTGCGACGCAGTTTCCTCAGCTTCGGGGTTGGCGATGGCGAGGACGGCGCGGTCCGGACGGGGTTCCCGCACAGCCTGAAGGCCCACTGGCTGAATGGGTCCAGCCACGGCCCGGCGTCCGCCGGGAACTAACTGGCGCTGACGCCGATGGCCACCCACGGCAGGTCATAGGAGCCGTCGTGCTCGAAGGGCTCGATCACGGTCGCCAGCGAGGCTCGGATAGCGGCCCGTTCGTCTTCGGAGAGCGTGGCCAGCAGCACGGCGATTGGTCCGCCGACCGCCGACTGCACCTCCCAGTAGTCGTCGAGGCTATCGAAATGGGCGGCCCCTGCGATCTCCTGTATCTCGATCCTGTCGAAGCCGGCGGCCTCGAGCGGGCCCCGGTTGGCTTGGGGATCGGCCAGCGAGAACGGCCCGCCGCGCCCGAAGGGGTCGCCGGACGCAACGCTGCGGTGCTGCGCGACAGCCCTGGCGAAGGCGCTGAGCAACGGGTTCCGTTCCGGCGCACCGAACACGCCGTAGGCGAGGCGACCGCCAGGACGCAGCACACGACGAATGCCGCCGAGCGCCTTCCCGAGGTCAGGCAGGAGCATCAGTCCGAAGCGGGAGAGCACCGCGTCGACGCTCGCATCGGGAAGGTCGATGTCCTGGGCATCCATCGTCCGGCATTCGACGTTGCTGAGCCCTCGGGCCTCCGCACCACGACGGGCGGCAGCGACCATGCTGTCCGACAGATCCGTCGAAATCAGTAGTCCGTCGGGAACGACCCGCTCCGCAGCCAGGAAACCCGTCTCACCAGGCCCAGCCGTGAGTTCCAGGATTGTCTCCCCCGGCTTCGGGTCTATGCGGTCGACCATCCACTGTGAGAGCGGGCGCTGCGCTTCGAACAACCGGCTGCGGTAACGCTCCCAGGCGGCCGCGACCTGCTCGGCGATGTCGCGCCCAAACATCGGCGCGTCGGGCTGCGTCATAGCCCAAATCGTACGCTCAAGCTCCGGTCTCGACCCGTTTGATTCCGCGATTCCGCACGGTCGCGACACCGAGCCCGTGGCGGCCGACGTCCGCGCCGATCCGGGATCGGATCGAGCAGCACCAGCCGCCGCGACTCCGCCCAGTGGTCTTGGGCGGCCCGGCACATGGCGACGGCATCGTGATCAGCGCCGGCAGCACGTCCGCCCCTTCGAACCGGGTCCAAGCATGGCTCCACATCATCGGGCCGAAGGCTCCGGCCCACTCCCAGGCCGGCGCAGACCACCCCGGACGCGATCGGGTCACACCAGCTCTCGCTGCGGCCCGAAATGGCGCCCTCCCGTTCCGGCGAGGTTGGCGGTCAGGACTGCGTGGTCGACGAACTCAGACGACGACGCCGAAACCGCCGGTCCAGGAGACCTTCTCGGCCGCGGCGAGGGTGAGCTGCAGGAACCCGAGCGCCTCCAGCTCGTGGGCCCGCGCCAGGGTTCCGGCATCGATGGCGTTCAGGCCGCCGGAGGTGACGATGCCGGCCAGCGTCGCCTTGGCGTCGGTGTCGTCGCCTGCGATCAGCACCGTTGTGGGCAGCGGCCCCACGGTCCCCGCTGTCAGTGTCGCGGCGAAGGTCGTGTTGAACGCCTTTAGAACTCGCGCCTCCGGCAGCCTGGCGGCGATCTCGGCGGCCGCAGAACTGCCTGCGGGAACCACGAGCGAATCGAACGTCTCGAAGTTCAGCGGATTGGTGATGTCGACGACGATCTTGCCGGCGAGCCGGTCGCCGCGCTGCGCGATCACATCCTGGACCGCCGGATAAGGGACGGCGAGAATGACGACGTCGCCGGTGACCGCGGTGTCGATGTCGCCTGAGCCGAGCAGTTGCACCGTGTGTCCGCCCTGGGCTGCAACGGCGGCGATCGCTTGCCCCATGCTGCCCGTGCCGAGGATGGAGAGATGTGTCATGACGAAACCTCCTGGAAGCCAAGCCAACCCATTTGGTTGTTGCTACAACTAGTAGCTTACATCCGTTAGTTGTTCCTTCAAGTAACCGTCTAGACTGATCCCATGGATCCGCAGTGGCTCGACGAGACCGAGCGCGCGGCCTGGCTCCGCCTGGTCGCCGTCATGGAGTTGCTGCCGGGCGTGTTGGACTCGCAGCTACGCAACCAGGCGGGGCTGACGCACTTCGAGTACTACGTGCTCGCCATGTTGTCGGAGGCCACGGACCGCACGCTGCGAATGACGTCGCTGGCCCAACGGACCAACGCGACCCTGCCGCGCCTCTCCCACGTCGTGGGCTCACTGGAGAGTCGCGGACTCGTGGAACGGTCCCGCTGCCCCGAGGACGGTCGCGCCATCAACGCGCGGCTCACCCCCCGGGGCTGGGATGCCGTCGTTGCGGCCGCTCCGGATCACGTCAAGCAGGTACGCCGCTCGGTTCTCGACGCGCTCACCCGGGACCAACTCACCCAGCTGCGCAGCATCGGGGATGCTCTGTTGACCCGGCTCGACCCGGACGGACGGATGACCGCCCTGTACGACCCGCCGCCACCCACTGAGCCGGCGCCCTGACGGGTCGAGAGCTGCCGGCGCCTTCAGCCGGAGACCCACAGCGGAGACCTCCGCCCGACGTGACGGTGAGTATCCGTTCGACCTGGCTCGTGGCGTCTCCAGCACGAAGCACATCACGACCGGACGTTGCCCAACGGCGAAGCGGTCGTCACAGCTTGCGCCGGCCGGGAGCTCCGCCGAGATACCGCTCCACCCGCTAACGTGACCGGGGAGCCGCGGGTGAGGGCTCCGGGCCGGTTTCGTCGAGTCCGCGCCGTTGTCGAAGCAGAGCCCGGCATCGGTGCAGCTCGACCTCGAGACGCTGCAGGCGGTCAAGACTCCTACCCGAACGTGGGCTGAAGCCATGCGCAGTGGGTACCGCATCCGGCGCGGCAATCGTCGACTCCGACGCCGGGCGCGTCGGGAGAGGACCGAGCATGACCATCGCCGACCAGCTTCTCGCCGACCTCGACAAGATCCAGCCGTGGCACCTCGACTTCTACCAGGACCTGCACCGCCACCCCGAGCTCAGCTTCGGAGAGGTCCGCACCGCCGGCCTCGTCGCCGACCGACTCGGCCAGCTGGGGTACGACGTGCACACCGGCATCGGCGGCACCGGACTGGTCGGGATCCTGCGCAACAGCGCGGGTCCCACGGTTCTGGCCCGCGCCGACATGGACGCCCTCCCGGTGCGCGAGGCCACCGGCCTGCCGTACGCCTCCACCGCCACAGCCACCGACGCCGCCGGGCACGAGACGCCGGTGATGCACGCCTGCGGCCACGACATGCACGTCACCTGCCTGCTGGCAGCCGCCCAGCTGCTGGCCGAGCACCGCGAAGCCTGGTCCGGGACCTTCATCGCCCTCTTCCAGCCCGCCGAGGAGATCGGCACCGGCGCCCGCACGATGGTCGACGACGGCCTCGCCGACGTCATCCCCGAGCCGGACGTGGCCCTCGGCCAGCACGTCATGGGCCTGCCCTACGACACGGTCGCCTCGCGCCCCGGACCGGCACTCTCGGCCGCCGACAGCATCCGGATCACCCTGCACGGACGCGGCACCCACGGATCCATGCCGCACTACGGCATCGACCCCATCCTCCTCGGCAGCGCGGTCGTGATGCGGCTGAACGCGATCATCTCCCGCGAGCTCCCACCCGGCCACTTCGGCGTCGTCACCGTCGGCAGCTTCCAGTCCGGCGCGAAGAGCAACGTCATCCCCGAGACGACCACGCTGCTGCTGAACCTGCGCGCCTACGACGACCGCACCCGCCACCAGCTGCGCGAGGCCATCGAGCGGATCGTCGAGGCCGAGTGCCAGGCCTCGGGTTCACCCGCACCACCGGAGTTCGACTACACCGACCCCTTCCCGCTCACCGACAACAACCGCGACGTCTACGACAAGGTCGCGGCGGCGTTCACCGAGCACTTCGGCGACAGGGCCATCCTCATGGAACCCTCCACCGGCAGCGAAGACTTCAGCGACATCCCCACCGCCCTTGGCATCCCCTACCTGTACTGGATCTGGGGCGGCTTCGACCCCGACACCTACCACCGGGCCGAAACCGACGGGACTCTGGGCAAGGTCATCCCCGGCAACCACGCCAGCACCTTCGCCCCGGTCATGGAACCCACCTTCCGCACCGGCACCTCCGCCATGACGGTCGCCGTGATGAGTTACCTGGCGCGGTAGACCCGTGCACACGTGCAGGTCTTCGACACCGCGGCTCGGTGCGCGCCGACGGCGACGACCCCGTGGTTGCGCATCGGTACCGCCCGGGAGCGAGCGGTCGGGAGCGGTCGGGGCAATGGATTCAGCGACACCGCGCCCGATCGAGTCGTCAACGCGCGTTCAGTGATGGCCAGTGCGGCTCGATGACGCCGCCGGGTTCCCGAGCCGAGGGGCACCGCTCAGGGCGAACGGGTCGACCGGGCCATCTGGCCGTCGGGCGCCACCGGCGGGATCCCCGGTGTGCCGGAACCGCTCACAGTGAGGTTCCCGCCGATGGGCCCCAGATGCCTCGAAGGCCGGACAGGTGTCTCATCATCGTGTGTCTCAACTGCTGGGGCTGTCGTCTGAGCCTGCAGACCCTTCCGGGGAGGCGCTCTCGCCTTCGACGGTGATCTGCCGGTTCCCGCCGCCGGTCTGTACCTCGATCTTGCGTGGCTGGGCGGCCCGGGCGATCGGGATGGTCAGACGGAGAACGCCGTCGGAGTAGGAAGCCTGGACGTTTTCCACATCTACCGTCTCCCCAAGTTGTAGCTGGCGGGTGAAGTCGCCCTGCGGCCGCTCCGCCACCAGCACGTTCTCGCCTTCGGCATATTCCGCCCGGCGTTCGGCCCGGACGGTCAGCACGTTCCGTTCCGTGGTGATGTCCACACTGTCCGGATCCACTCCGGGCAGATCCAATGCCACGTGGTAGCCATCGTCGGCCTGCCAGACATCCATCGGCATTCCCATTGGCGTCCTGGTCCCCGACGCCAGCTGGCTGGCCAGCCGATCCAACTGTCGAAACGGATCTCCGAACGGATCGAATCGCAACACGCTCACCGTAACCTCCTTGAGTGAATGGCCCTGCGGAAACGGTGGTCCGTCCAGCTGGACGTGCCGTCCGCCCGAGCGTGACCTGAGCTGGTTCGCTTGTGTACAAGCGATACCCGCGCTCGTAACGAGAATACTCTCGCGCCGCCTCGCCATGGCATGTCGCAACGGCGGTCATCGAAGCTGTTCGGACGCAGCGGTCCGGCACCAGCCCGTAGCGCCCGGCATGGAGCTGACCAAGGGGCGCGCCAGCCGGCTGAGGGCCAGAGCCTTGCGTCACTCCGCCCAGACGGACGCCTACCGCGTGTATCCGGCAGCCTCGAGTCCAGCAGTTGCGTCCATCAGGCCGAAGCAACGCCAGCGGCCCGCTCGAAACCGAACTTCGGCGTGTAGCCGAGCCGGGTGCGAGCACGGGTGATCGACAACATCGGCGCGCGGCCCGGCAGCGGCTCGGTGAGGTATGGCTCCAGGTCCGGTCGGAACCGGTGAATGATGTCCATCGTCGGCTCGGGTAGCCGGGTGTCTCCGGCGCCCAGCACGATCGGAGCCGACGTGACCGTCGGAACGGTTGCCGCCAGGACGATCCCGGCGGCTACATCGTCCTCGTGCACCCATTGGCCCAGATCGACCGGAAAGGTCTTCGTCGCAGGCAGCCCGTCACTGACCGACTTCTGGTAACGCTCGTCCGACATGACACCGGCGAACCGGAGGTTGACCACCTCGGTGCCGAAAGCGCGGTGGTAGGCGTGCCCGATCTCCTCGGTCAGGAATTTCGTCAGTGAGTAGGGATCCTCGGGCATCGGCTTCTCGTCCTCGGTCAGCGGCAACTCACGACGTACCGGGTCCAGGCCGGACACTCGCCAGAAGAACGTGCCGTAGGCGTTGATGCTGGAGGCGTTCACGAATCGCCGGACGCCGAGGTGTCGAACCAGCTCGAGCAGACCCGTCGTACCCATCACGTTGGTCTGCATGGTGGGGATCACGTTGTTCCAGTCGCCCACGGGGATGGCCGCCAGGTGGATGACCGCGTCAGCTCCACGAGCGAAGCGCTCCAACTGCGCTGTGTCGGAGAGGTCTGCTCGCAGATACGGCCAGCTGGTCTCCAGCGGCACTCGCCGTCGGCCGCCGGGCGCCGTGCCGTCGAAGATCGTCGCCTCAGCGGGGTCGGCCGAATCGGTCAGCAGTAGCTCGTGATCATGCTCGAGTTGGGCTGCCACCCGCCGGCCGAGCCAGCCTGCGGCACCGGTGATCATGATTTTCATGCGTCGCTCCCCCAGCGGATGACTGAAGCAAGAGGAACTCTCTCGCCCCCGATCAGGTCGGTGAACAGGCGCTCGGCGTGATCAAGACCGAACTGTGCGATCGGGATCTTGCTGAAGCCGAATTCGTCGGTCCCGATGCCTTGGATCACCCTGGCGAGCCGCTCACGGGTCCAGCCTGACTGGAAGTGCGCGGTGATCGAACGCTGTTGGAGCCGGGTCATACTCGCCCAGGCGTCCGGCAGTCCGGGTGTGAAACCGGAGTAGACGACCTGACCGTAGTCCGCCGGCAGCGACGTGATCACGATCTGGAACGAGTCGGCGGTCTGGATGCTGTCGATGATCGCCTCCGGCCCGAAGGCTGCGACCTCGTCGACAACCGACGCGCCGCTCTGGATCGCGGCCGCCCCTGCGTCCGTGGCGATCGTCAGACGATCCTCGTGCCGCCCGACGACGGCGACCTCGAATCCGAGGTGCATCGCGGTCAAGGCACCGGACAGGCCGATGATGCCGTCACCGACGACGACCACCCGCCGTACCCGTGCGGGTTGAATCCGGTGTGCGGCGTTGTAGCCGACCTGGGCCGAGATAGCGAGCGACAGGCCTGGTGCCGGCGGACCGGTCAAGGCGTACACGTGCTCCAGGGAGTGATTGCTGTACTCGGCGTGGCCGCCACTCTGCGCCGTGATGCCGTCGAAGTCGCAAGCTGTCGCGGCGAAGACGGGCCGGCCGACCCAGTCTTCGGCGCCCTCGCCCGCCTGAACGACGAACCCGACCTTCTGGTAGCCGGGGACCAACGGGTATCGAGAAGATCCCCAATCGAACCGTCCCTGGGCGGTCCAGCGATCCGTACCGGTGCTGACCCCCGAATACTCGGCCCGAACCGTAACCTCACCGGGCCCCGGATCGGCGACAGCTGCCTCCGACAGTTTCGCGGCGCCCTGGGCGGCAATCACCACTGCCCGACTTGTTCGGCCCACCAGGCAACACCTCCGAACTATTCCTACTACATCCTTTGAAACGTTGCACCGCGGCCGCGGATCGGTCATGGCTTCCTGGACAGACGGTGCTGGATGGGCGAGTCGCCGCGATCCTGGGTGCGACCGCAGGAGATGCCCGCAGGTGATTGACATGGTCGACGAGCTTGCAGCAGCATCGGTTCCGGCGTTGACTGACGCCCAGCCTCCGAGGACCTGCCCAGCCGGGCCCTTCACGATGGCGAAGGGGAAACTGCCCTCAAGGTCGCTGCTGGTTCAGGCCTACTTCAAGTGTCGCGCTGCTGGGAGCGGGGGCACGTTGAGGAGGTTTGTCATGACCAAGCAGGGCAGTTTCAAGCGAGCGGTACGCCAACACGCACATCGATCAGGACAGCGCTACACCGAAGCACTCGCCGACCTGGAGATCGCCGACAAGCAGCCGTTCGTCCATGATCGCCCCTTCGACCACACCGCACTCACCGCGCACCTCGAAACGCGGTACGGGATCCGGATCGCCTCATTGGCCTCGATCGACGACGATCCCCGGACTCGTCCGCGCGGCTCGTGGCCCGGTCACTATCCCGCGACACTGCTCGTCAAGCGAACGGACGGGCGGCCCTGGATCGCCCGGGTCTTCTCCGCTCCGGCAGACCGAGTCAGCCGTGTGGAGGGCGACGCGGACATCCTGCGGTTCCTGGCCGCCCACGACTTCCCCGCCGAACGGGTGGCGCATGCGGAGCCGGTGTCGGTGTTCAACGGCAGCGGCGTCCTCGTCACCGAGTTCGTCGACGGCGGCCGTCCCGATGCGCAGGCGATTCACCACGAGCTCGGGAGCCTGCTCGGCCGGCTGCACAGCCTTCCCGGAGCCGACGGCGCAGTGGCCCGCGCCGGGGGTGCCGACGAGTCCGGTGGTGGTCTCCATATCGGACGCGCCAAGGAGGACCTTGCCGCGGCGATGAGCTTCCTGGTCAGTGTTGAGGATGCCGTTGACCCGGCGGGCCGGGAAGGTTTCGAGTTGCTCCTGGATCGGGTTGAGAACGCCGACGACGCCGAAGGCCTACCCGAGGCCCTGACTCACGGCAACTATCACGCGTGGTCTGCTGTCGGAACGCCGGGAAATCTCGTCATCGTCGGCTGGGCCGGATCGGGACGCGGCCCACGCCTGCCCGCGCTCGCATGGCTGCTGACGACCGCTGCTGAGGGCGATCCAGCAGGCGTTGATGCGGTCATGCGGGGATACACCGAACACATCCGCTTGACCGACGAAGAGATCGAAAGACTTCCCCAAGTCCTCCAGATGAAGCCGCTCTGGCTCGCCTGCCTCGACTATCGCCAGGCTGTGCGCAGCGGCCATGCACCAACCCTGGAAGACGGTTGGCCGGCCTGGGTCGTCAACCGTACCGAACGCATCGAGCGAATCACGGAGCGAGTTGCAGGATTACGTCGCTAGGCCGGGCGGCGCCTGGGCGAGTCCGAATCCAACGATGCCTGCTGCGCGTTGTCGACGCTGCCGCGTCGAAGGATCGTCACCGGACGGAGCGCGTCCCCTGCACTGCGGGGTCGGAATCGACAAGCCCGCGGAGTAGCGCAGGAACGTCAGCAGCCGGCCCGTAGGCGTGGCTGAGCACTGCCCAGTCGACAGCGTCCAGGCCGGAAAACAAAGGTCATGACGTCAAGTGTGCCCAAGCCGCCGGTTCCAGCAGATGTCACGCAGCGCCACCGGCCCGAGCGTCTGACGTGGCCCGCGGTGGAGTGCGCAGACCAGCCGCAGTCGTCGCGCCGGCCATCACCCGCAAATCGACGAGGGGCAGGGCAACCCCCAGAGCACTCCTGCTGCATTCGTGGGCCGACGTCGGGGAAGCCCGCACCAGTGCTACCCGTTTTGATCGTCGGTTTGATCGTCGGCATTGACATGCCGCTTACAGGTGCCGTAAATTCGGTGCCGGCTGTTGAAACGTTGCAATCATTGCGAGGACGCATGAAGCTCGGATGCAACACCGTCCTGTTCGGCGCGGTCGACCTGGAGACCGCGCTGGATCAGATCGCGTTCGCCGGATACGAGTACGTCGAACTTGCGGCGATCGCCGGCATGTGCGAACACCTCTCGCTCGACAGCGACCCATCCCGAGTCAAGGGGCTGGTCACCGAACGCGGACTCACCGCTACGGCGATCGAGGCGGCCACCACCGACCCGGACCGGCTGCGGGGCATCTTCGAGTTGGCCCGGGCGCTGGAGATCCAGATCGTCAACATCGGCTCCGGTGGCAAGTCCGAGGACGAGGAGTCGACGAGGGCCTCGATCGCGCACATCCGCGAGCTGGCCGGACTCGCCGGTGAGCATGACGTACGGCTTGCGGTCAAGCCACACGTCGGCCAGGCGATCTACAACGGCGCCACTGCGATGCGGCTGATGGACGAGGTCAGCGAACCGGCGCTCGGACTCAACTTCGACCCGAGCCACCTGTTCCGCGCCGACGAGGAGCCGGCCGAGATCGCCCGCCGCTGGGGCCCGCGGATCCTGACCTCACATTTTCGCGACTGCGCCGGCCGCGAACGCCAGGTCGGCCCGCCACCCACCCAGATCCCGGGGCGCGGCATCGTCGACATCCCCGGCACGCTGGCGGCGCTGCGGAGCGTCGGATATGACGGGCCGCTGAACCTCGAGGTCATCGGCGCCAAGGACTACACCCTGGCCCAGGCCGGCAGCGTCGCTGCCGAAGCCCGCGGCTACCTCAATCGTTGTCTGCAGGAGGTCTGATCATGCTGCGCGTCGCCGTCGTCGGCCTCGGGGGCATCGGCCGTACCCATGCCCGCTGCTACGCCGCCAATCCGGACGCCGCGCTCGTCGCGCTCTGCGACCTGCTGCCCGAGCGGGTCGACCCCGTCGCGAAGCAGTACGGCATACCGGCCTATCACGACCTCGACGAGATGCTGCGGGCAGAGCAGGTTGACGCGGTCAGCGTCGCGACGGCCGGTCCGGAGAACGGGGGCCACCACTACGAGCCGACGATGACGTTGCTGTCAGCCGGCAAGCACGTGCTGGTCGAGAAGCCGATCTCCAACGACATCGAGCAAGCCCGGGAGATGGTGGCCACGGCCAAGGAGCGGGGCTTGTCGCTCGGCGTCGACCTGAACCACCGCTTCACGCCGGCAGCCGCGCGAGCCAAGAAGATCCAGACCGACGGCGAGCTCGGCGAGGTGCTCTTCGTCAACATGAACCTCTGGATCAACAACCCCAACGAAAGCTCGCCGTGGTTCCATCTGCGGGCGCTGCACTCGCATTCGATCGACGTGATGCGCTATTTCGGCGGCCCGATCCGCAAGGTGCAGGCGTTCTGTCACAAGGGGCCCGG
This sequence comes from uncultured Actinomycetota bacterium, assembly GCA_963758075.1. Classification (GTDB taxonomy): domain Bacteria; phylum Actinomycetota; class Actinomycetes; order Propionibacteriales; family Propionibacteriaceae; genus Microlunatus. The sequence goes on from CAVWTT010000005.1 coordinate 59,759, forward strand.
CCGGCAGATCTGGTCCAACGTGTCGATCAACGTGCAGTTCGCCAGCGGCGCGGTCGGGCACCTCACCGGCTCCTACGACGCCAGCGGCCTGCACCCGATCGAGCGCTGTGAGGTCGGCGGGTCGAGCGGCCGGTTCGTCATCGAGAACGTCTTCCAGCGGCTCGAGTTCTTCCCGCGCACGTCACCGGAGAAGCTTGTCATCGACAGCTCGATCATGAGCGGCATGACGGCGTTCTCGCAGACCTTCGACAACCGCATCGATGCCTTCGTCGCGCAGGTGGCTGCTGGCCAACCGATCGACGGCTCGGGCGAGGAGGGGCTGGCCGCCCAAGAGGTGATCGAGGGTGCGATCCGGTCCTGGGAGAACGGCACCATCGAGGAGGTGAACGGATGATGCAGCCGAACGTTGTCCTGATCGCCCTCGACACCCAGCGCGCCAACCATCTCGGCTGCTACGGCTACGACCGGCCGACCAGTCCCAACATCGACGCGATCGCCGATCAGGGCGTGCTCTTCGAGAAGTGCGTCGCGCCGAACATCCCGACGCACCCGAGCTTCTCGACCATGTATTCCGGCAAGGAGGCCATCACCCACGACATCGTCAACATCGGTGGCGGCGTACCGATCCGCGACGGGATCAAGCTGCTGCCGGAGATCATGGCCGAGCACGGGTACGCCACCGGTGCGGTCGACAACATGGGCCGGCACTTCAGCCGCGGCTATCAGAGGTACCGGACCTATGACTGGGACCGCTCCGACCCGACCGTGCTGGCCAAGGCGGAAACCGTCAACGCCGAGGCGCTGCCGCTGCTCGACGAGCTGATGGCCGACGAGCGACCGTTCTTCTGCTTCCTGCACTACTGGGATCCGCACACACCGCTGCTGCCCCCGCCCGGCTACCGCGACCTGTACTACCCGAAGGACCGCGATCCGTACGACGTCGACAACCACAGCCTGGACGAGGCGTGGTCCTGGGAGCCGTTCAAGTGGTACTTCCACGACTGGATGCCCGGCATCACCGACGCCGAGTACGTGATCAACCTTTTTGACGGCGAGATCACGTACATGGACCAGCAGCTGGCGGAGGTCTTCGCCAAGCTCGCGCCGGTACGCGAGCAGACGCTGTTGATCATCACCGCCGACCACGGCGAGGTGCTCGATGATCAGCTCGGCTACTTCGATCATCACGGCCTGTACGACGCGGTGGTGCGCATCCCGTTGATCATGTCCATGCCGGGCACGTTGCCCGCCGGCCGCCGGGTGCCTGGCATGGTGCAGAACCTCGACCTCGCGCAGACCGTTCTTGATCTTGCCGGAATCCCGCAACGGGAGGGCATGGAAGGGCTGTCGCTGTTGCCGTGCCTGTACGGCGCCCGAGACCGGAACTACAGCGAAGTCTTCCTGTCCGAGGCCACCTGGCAGGTCAAACGGGGGGTGCGGACCGACAAGTGGAAGCTGATCCGAGCGATCGAGCCGGACCGACACGGCCGGCCGATGAAGGAGCTGTTCGACCTCGAATCCGACCCGGACGAGCAGAACAACGTCGCCGACGCCCAGCCGGAGGTCGTCGCCGCACTGGAGCAGCAACTGGACGACTGGCTCGCCCGGCGGCTTGCCGAGACCGGCCGGGACGCGGATCCTGTCGCCGAGCAGGGACGCTGTGCGACGCAGATCGGCGAGCCGATCCCCGGCGAGACGGTCGGCGCGGGGGCGACGCCGCTGCGGGAGCGGGTCGGAGCGCGGGCGGCGACCGTCCCGGATCCGAACGAGCTGAACGCCGGCACGTGTTGATGGTGGCCTGATGGTGGTGCGGCTGGGGGTGGTCAGCTTCGCGCACGGCCACGTGAATGCCTACCTCAAAAGCATCGCGGCAATGGACGACGCGGTGGCGGTTGCCGGCTGGGACGACGACACCGAGCGTGGCCGGCAGGCGTGCCGGCAGCACGCCATCACGTTCGAGCCCGACCTGGACAGGCTGCTCGCCCGCGACGACATCGATGCGGTCTTCGTCACCAGCCAGACCAACCGGCACGCCGAACACGTCCTGGCTGCTGCACGGGCCGGCAAGGCGGTGCTGCTGCAGAAGCCGATGGCCCTCACCCTCGACGACTGCGACGCGATCATCGACGCGATCGACAGGTACGGCGTCGGGTTCAGCATGTGCTACCAGATGCGCTGCGACCCGGTGAACCAGAAGATGAAGCAGCTCCTCGACGACGGCGCGGTCGGCAAGATCGCCGTCGTGCGCCGGCGACACGCGATCCCGATGCTGCTCAACGCCGATTTCGCGCGGCCGGGCAACTGGCACATCGACCCGGCGGCAAATATGGGCATGTTCATGGACGACGCGTCGCACGCCGCCGACTGGTTCTACTGGATGCTCGGCCGGCCCGTCAGCGTGATGGCTGAGATCGACAACGTGATCACCGACGTGGCCCCCGATGACAACGGTGTCGCGCTGTTCCGCTTCGCCCGCAAGGAGATCGGCGTACTGCTCAACTCCTCGACGATGCTGGCTGCGGAGGCGACCACCGAGATCTACGGCGACGAGGGCGTGATCATCCAGAACTACGGCGACCTGCCGTCGTCGTCCGTGCCGCGGCCGCCGAACCCCATCGCGCTGAAGCTCTACCGCACCGATGATCCGCGGTGGCGGGATCTCGGCCTTCCCGCCGATACGCCGCAGGGTGATCGGATCGCCGCGGTGGCCCGTCCGGTGGTCGACTACGTGCATGGACGGCGGGGACCGCTCGCCACCGCCGCCGAGGGCAAGGTCTGCATCGAGATGATCCTGGGTGCCTACCGGTCTGCCGAGGAAGGACGTCGCATCGCGCTATGACGCGTCCGAGCATCGTCGTCATCGCCGTCGACACGCTGCGTCCGGATCACCTCGGCTGCTACGGCTACGCCAGGCTCACGTCGCCGGCGATCGATCGGTTGGCCGAGGAGTCGTTGGTCTTCGACCGCGCGTTCGCAGCCGGCATTCCGACGACGCCGTCGTTCACCACCCTGCTGACCGGCCTGCATCCGTATCGGCACCGCGTACTCACCCATCCCGGCGAGCACCTGTCCGGCTCGACGCTGATGCTTGCCCAGCTGGCGAAGTTCGCCGGCTACACGACCATCGGCTGCGACAACCTGGTCGTGCAGGGTGGCGGGCGCGGGGCGTGGTTCGCCCGCGGCTACGACTACTACACCGGCTTCGTGTACGAGCCGTTCGGCGAGCAGAGCGCCGACCTCACCGACCGGGCGCTGAGGCTGCTGTCGCGATCGGGCGATGGTCCGACATTTCTCTTCGTGCATTACTGGGATCCGCACACACCGTACGGGCCGCGACCGCCGTACGACACCATGCACTACCAGCCCGGCTCCGGTCCGATCGACCTGGCCGACGTGCGCGCGATCCATCCCGAGTACTACGAGGCGTTCCTCGCCGAGATGAAGCTGCAGCGCGAGGACTATGCCTACGTTGTCGCGCAGTACGACGGCGAGATCAGCCAGGTGGATGCGCAGATCGGTCGACTGCTCGACGCCGTGCCGGACGATGCGCTCGTGCTGCTGGTGTCCGATCACGGCGAGGCCTTCGGCGAAGGCGGGCTGTACTTCGACCACCATGGCCTGTACGACGCCGTCACCCGGATCACCATGATTTTGAGGGTGCCCGGCCAGCCCGCTGGACGGGTCGACGACCTGGTGTCGACCGAGGACGTGCTGCCGACGCTCTGCGCCGTGGCCGATCTGCCGCTGCCGAACTACCCGCTCACCGGCCAGAACGCGCTCGCCGGCGGGTGCCGCGATCGGATCGTCTGTGTCGAATCCAGCCGGCAGGCCTCGCTGGCGCTCCGTACGCGGTCACACAAGCTGATCCTGCCGATCACCGCGGACGCCGAAGGCCACCGACTGCCGGACCTCTACGGCCGCCCCCGCAAGCCGGATCCGCTGCTGTACGACCTCCGCGCCGACCCGGCAGAGATCCACGACGTGGCCGCCAGGCAGCCGGAGGTCACCACGGCGATGCTCGCCGAGCTCAACGACTGGCGGGCCGCCGAGGCGGGCGACGGTGTCGATCCGATCCTGATCAGCGGCCTGAGCCTGCCGTACCAGACGTTCATGGCCCGACGCCTCGCCCGGCTCCGCAAGTCCCCCAGCTGACTGGCCTGGCACTCGATCGTTTGTCACGACCGATCTACCCACAGGACGAAGAACGGACACGACGACGGCACTGCGACAACTCGGCGCAACCGAGGACGTGCTCGCCGCTGCGTGTGGCAGGCCCAACGAAGAGGGACGAAGGATCATCCAGCTCGAAGCGGGCCGCCCACGAGCCAGTGGTGTCCGAAGGGATCGACAATCCGGCCCTGACGCATCCCGTAAGGCTGATCAGCGACCTCAAACATGACCCGCGCACCCGCCGCGACAGCTCTCGCGGCCACCTGATCCGGGTCCTCAACATTGAGTGATACGCGGACCGTCGTGCCCCCCACCGTCTCCGGACTTGGTGTATCGAGTTCGGTGCTCTCTGTAGCCACCCCAACCCGACAGCCCAGGATCGAAAGGATCGCTACCTGCGCGCCGTCAGGTGCCCGAACGCGCTGCATCTCCTCGGTCGCGCCGAAAGCCTGGACGTAGAACGCGACCGCCGCGTCCACATCCTTCACTGCCAGGAACGGATAGATGCTGGTCACAGTGAGAGCGTAATCCGACACACCGCGCAGGGGTACCTACCGTCAGTGTCCCCAAGCGGATCGTCAATCGGGAAGGCGTCGGATTTCGCGTTCCACCCGGTGACCTCCCTTGACCGGGCGCTCCGTCCGCTGGCAGGACCTCCAAGAACGCCGATAGACCCTCGAACCACTTCGGCGCGAGGGCCGGCCGGGTCAGCGGCGAGCATCAGGTGGCTCGGCCGGGTCAGGGGCGCCCATCACGCGGCCCGGTGATCGGGTTGGTGGCCCGCCGGCTCTCTTCGGCGTGGGCAGGGAAGGGTGGGTCGGCGGTCGAGCGTTCCAGGTTTGCCAGCTGATCCAGCAGCGCCAGCTTCGTGTCGGAGGGGTCGATCGCCCGGACCAGCTCGGCGAAGGCCTTGGTCAGCGCCTCGTGGTAACCGTCGTGCTGCTCGGCGTCGTCCTGGCTGGCTGGAATGGCGGCCCCGCACTGGCGACACACCAGGAAGTGCTTCCAGTCGTCTTGGGAGCGATAGCTGTATCGGGCCACATCCCACCAGGGCGGGGGGAAGTTGGGCGGCTGGCTGCCGGTCTCGGACATGGTCGGTCCCCTTCTTGAACTGGGGCTGCGTGATCAGATCCTGTTTCCGCCGGGCACGATGGCGGCTTGGGCAAGGTTCAAATTCTCGCAGCCCTGGCCCTGACCGAGCTCCCCGTGCTGGTCTGGGTTGGTGCTCAGCTTAGGCCTGACCAGCGGCCGGGTACCAGGCTCCTGGAATCATGTGCTGCGGCATTGCGGCGTTCGCTCAGCAGGTGGCCAAGGCGCCCCCCACCGCTGCGGTGCCCGCAATGACGTCGCGCCACACCCGGCCAAACGCCCGGATCGGGGCCGCGCAGAGCGTTGGAGGGTGCACCACCAGTGCGCTCGAATCGAGCGCTTCGAGCGCGTCGCATGCGCCGCTGCCCGGCGTGCCCGTGGCGCTGTACCACCTGGCCGCGACCCACCCAGCAGGCTGCGGCGATCTCGTCCGGCTGCAGCGCCAGGTGCACTGCCTCATCGAACGTCTCCTGCGCGGCAAAGACGAACCGCAGACTCGACGGCCGACTACCGGGGACGCAACCATCGGTGGAGTATGAGGCACGAGGGGTCTGCCTGGTATTCGGCCCTTGGAACGTCCCGTTCCATCTTGCGATCGAGCCGACCGTTGCCGCGGTGGCAGCTGGCAACACGGTCATGGTCAAGCCGAACAGTCTGACCCCGGCGACTGCTCAGCTGGTATGTGAGATCGTCCGCGAGGTGTTCGACGAACGGCTGGTGGCCGCATTCGACGGCGGTGATGACATGGCCGATATCCTTCTCGACCAGCCGGTCGACCACATCTTCTTTACCGGAAGCCCTGCAGTCGGGAAGATCGTGATGGCCGCAGCGGCCAGACACCTCGCCACGCTAACGCTCGAGCTCGGGGGCAAGTGCCCCGCTGTCATCGACGGCACCCATGACCTGGAAGACACCGCACGATTGGTCGGAGGAGGACGGCACGTCAACGGTGGACAGCTCTGCTTCGCCGTGGACCATGTATGGGTTCAGCGCGACGTCAGCGAGGCCTTCCTGAGCCAGTACAACTCCTGGATCGAGGCCACCCTCGTGGTCGGCGGTGGCGTGGACCCAGCCGCTGCCACCCCGATCATCGATCAGCGAAACCTGGATCGGGTGATGGGACTGATCGAGGACGCACGTTCACGCGGCGCCCGTGTGGTTCGCGGTGGCCGGCTTGTTGCGGGCCAGCCTCGTCTGATCGAGCCGACGATCATCCTGGATGCACCGCCTGATTCGAAGGTGATGACTGAGGAGATTTTCGGGCCCGTCCTGCCAATCCACACCTACGACGACCCAGGCGACCTGCTGCTCCGGATGCGCGCGGCGCCGAAGCCGCTGGCACTGTACGTCTTCAGCGATGATGAGGACTTCGTGTCGACGGTGCTGGCTGGAACGTCCTCCGGCGGAGTGACGGTAAACGGGTTCGGGACCCACGTCAGCGAACCCAAGGTCGGATTCGGTGGCGTGAACAACAGCGGCAGCGGCCGCTACCACGGTGTCTGGGGATTCCGCGAGTTCTCCAACCCGCGCGCCGTCGTGCGGCACAAGGCCTGAAAGACCTTGACCTCCCCGCCGACCGGTTGGGGTCAGAGGTGGGTCTGCAGCCTCGAGGAGCTCAAGGTGGCGGCCGCATCCGATAGTCGAGGTGCCCCACCTGGGCATCCCGGGTCGTAGCGGTCGTCACACGGCGATCACAACCCGCCGGAACCGTTCGGCATACTCGACGGCGAGCATCCGACCGGCGGAACGCATCGGGGGCGCGACCCGCTCCTCGAAGAGCCAGGATCGATCGCCGTTGGCCTCGCCGTTCTGGCTCGTGTGGCACCAGATCGCGTCCATCTTCGTCTGCACCACATCAGTCACATCGACGTAGCAGTCGGCATCCGACATCGCTGGGTACCAGATCTCGCGCACGGTGTGAGCCGACAGCCCTTCTGAGGCCAGTTGCGAATGGATCCTAGGCATCAGGGCCTCAGGGTAGACGGCCTGCATGGTCGCCTCACCGACGGCGAGGTGGTCGCCGTGAAGCCAATCGACCGGCGCTTCCGGGTCGCGATACGGGAGCCAGGTCAAAACCAGTTCCGGACGAGTCCGCCGGATCTGGCGCACGATGTCGCGCTTCACGTCGACGCTGACCTGCAGTTCGTCATTGTGATAGCCCAGGAAGGCGACGTCGGAGACGCCGAGCACCCGAGCCGCGGCCCGCTGCTCGTCGGCCCGCGTGGCGGTCAGTTCCTCATCGCTGATCGAGAGATCTACACCTCCACTGGCCCCGTCGGTGACGACGACGTAGTTCACCTCGGCGCCGGCTGCAGTGAGCCTGGCGACCAACCCCCCGAACATCCATTCACCGTCATCGCAGTGGGCGACGACGACCAGGGCGGAACGGATCTCCCGCAACAACACAACTGCCTCCTTGCAGACGAGTACTGGCAGGCCAGGTCGACGACATGCTGCATCGCCAGAGTCCGCGATACCGGTCGATTTGTGATCGCCCCCCGGGGAGGGTCCACAACGATCGTTGCTATCTGGGCACTCCACCGGCTCGCAAACATCCACACCACCAGTCGCCGGCATCTTGACGAGCGGACCGTGCCCTGTCTACGGTCTATCCAAGTCGATTTGCATCGCCGATGCAAGGGTCAACGACGACCGACCTGGGAGATCATGATCATGACCGACGAACTCACGACCTTCACCCGGCGTGGCATGTTGGCAGGAGCGGCAGGGCTGACAGCAGGGGCGATGCTCGCGCCCACGACAGCATCGGCTCGGGAGATCGCGCACCACCAACATCACCACGCCCCACTGTGGAAGCGTGCTTGGGAACGAGGGATTGTCTACGGTGGATCGATCTCCACCTGGATGTATGCCGACGATGCGGACTACGCGAGCTTGTTCCGCCGACAGGTCGCTATGCTCTGGCCCGAAGACGACTTCCTGTGGTACCACCTCCGACCCTCGCCGACTTCAGGCCTGGACTTCACCTATCCGGACAAGATCGTCGAATTCGCCGAGGCGAACCATCAGATGATCATCGGAGCTCCCGGCCTGGTCTGGGATGAGGGGTTCGGTGACGGCTGGACCGACAGTGACCTGTGGGGGATGTCGGCCTCCCGCGCTCGACGCGTTCTCTACTCGACCGTGCGTGCGATGGTCCGTCGCTATCGGGGACGGGTTGCTGCCTGGATCGTCTGCAACGAGGTGACCGATCCCGAGGGGCACCACGGCCTGCGGACTGATGTGCCCTGGTACAACACCATCGGTCCTGGATACGTCGCCGAAGCGTTCCACCAGGCGCACGAGCAGGACCCGCATGCGATGCTGTTGCTCAACGAGTTCGGCCTCGACACGATCAACCAGTACGGCGACAAGCCCGTTCCACGGCAGAAGGCCCTACTCGAGGTCATCGATCGCCTACTGGCCCACCGGGTTCCACTGCACGCACTCGGCATCGAAGCCCACCTGCTCGCGACCGATTTCGCCGATCGTTTCCACCCTCGGGAGTTCCGCCGGTTCTTGGGCGAAGTGGCAGATCGGGGGCTCAAGATCGTGATCACCGAGATGGACGTGATCGACGACGGGCTGCCGAAGGCGATCGGGCCGCGGGACCGCGGCGTCGCCGACGTCTACCGGCGCTATCTGGACACCGTCCTCGAGGAGAAGGCAGTCATCTCGGTCATCCAGTACGGTCTGTCCGACCGCTGGACCGAGGAGAACGACGACAACCCGAGGGCCGATGGCGCCGACCGACGTCCCTGCCCCTGGGACACCGACCTGAACCGCAAGCCGGCCTACACCGCCATCCGGAAGGCACTGGACAACGCGCCTCACCGGCGTCCGGAATGGGTCCCGCCCAAAGCCTGTCATCACTGAGATCGGCGCTTGGCCCGACACAGATCACGCCAGGCTACGGCCACCGTCTCCAGGACCTCCCCAGGCCGTCGCCTGACCTGAGCTGCCTCATGCAGCACACGACCGGCGGCGGCCTGGAAGGCCGGATAGCCGGGCACGCGCGGCCGGAGGAATGATCGCTCAATAGTCGATCTGGTCTCGCTGAAGAAGCCGCCGGTGAGACGATCGGCTGACGCGTCGCGCCAGGCGTCGGCGTGTGCGGGCTGTCCTTGGTGGAGCACGTACTCGGTGCGCTGGTACGGACCGGCGACGACGTGTTCCACGAATTCGGCCGCCACCTTCGGATAGACGCAACGCGCCGAGATCGCCAGGCCGACCCCGCCCAGGACGGTGCCGACAGGTCCGCCATCCATCGACGGCGGACCAGCGAAGCTCAGCCGGTGCGGTACGGCGATGCGCCCGTAGGTGCAGTAGCCGAAGACGAACGGTGTGTAGACGAACTGATCACCGGTCGACATCGCGTCCAGAAGCCCGATCGGATCAAGCCAGAGTGATTCGACCGCGCAGAGATCCAGCAGCCTGTACAGCGTTTCAAGCGCCGGCCGGCCCACCCCAGGGTCGACGCCGTCGTCATCGGTCCACCAGAAGGGTCGGCCGTCGGCCCGTAGCCCAGTCGCGGAACGGTATTGATTGCACAGGCTGAGCCAGGTCGCGTACAGGTGCGTCGGGCTTGCCGCCAGCGCAATCTGCTGCCCGTGCGGCAGGCCCTCTGCCAGTCCGGTGAGATCATCCCACGTCCGGGGCGGTTGGCCAATCACGTCTTCCCGGTAGGCGCTGACCTGGGCGGCAGCGTCGATGGGGAGGGCATACTGATGGCCCTGCCACCGGTAGCTGGCGAAGCTCGGACCAAGCGAGCCCTGCTCCGCGTCGGCCAGCAGGCCCGGCGAGACCAGCGCGGCAAGATCGCGAAGGGCCGATTGCGGCACGCAGGCGTCCCCGATCAGCGGATGATCGATGGCGATCAGGTCGTAACGCCGGCCGAGTTCGTCGATCGGCGTGTCCTCGAATTGCTGCAGCGGCCGCGCATCCCAGTCGATACGTACGGGTTCGCCCATGCTGGTGAAGTTGTCAGCGGCGGCCCGGAGGGGATCGATGCCCCGCGGATGGTCCCAGGCCATCCCCCGCAGGGTGATCACCGGGTCGCATCTTCCGGACGGGTGGTGCTCAACGGTGTTGCACGAGCCGGTTGATCAACTCCGGCTGGGCCTGTTGCATCCGTTGCGGCGGAAGGTCATGGGCGATGGCCTCGAGATCATCGACGACCAGCTGACCGATGTCCCACAGGGCCTGCGGGACGGAGCCGGCACGGTGCGCCGACAGGACGGTTCCGGGTGCTGTGCGGATTGGATGCTCAGCGGGCAGCGGCTCGTCGGGGAAGACGTCGATGCCAGCGCGGAAACGTTGATCATGGAGGAGCTCTGTCAAGGCATCGAAGTCGATCACATGGGCCCGGCTGATCAGGATCAGCGTTGCACCGGATCCGATCTGGTGCAGCATCTCCCGGGATAGTAAGGCGCCGTTCTCCATTGTCGGTGACGCCAGGACGAATACGACCCGAGAGTCGTGCAGCAGCGTCGGAAGGTCGACCGGTTGGACACCCTGACTACGGAGGTAGCCGTCGCTGAGCCAGGGGTCGTAGACCGACAGCGAGCATCGGAACGGTGTCAGCAATGATCGCAGTGACCGGGCGATGCTGCCGTAGCCGATCATCCCGACCGGTTGATCGAAGAGCTGGATTGTCGCGGAGTTTCCGGCGTGCAGCCATTTCTCGGTGCCGGCGCGCATGGCCGCATCGCCGGCGACGATCTCCCGGCCGACGGCGAGCGCCATGCCGAGGGCCATCTCGGCGACCTGGGGAGCGAACGCGGGGGCCGCCGACAGCACCCGGACTCCGTGGCTGAAGCAGCTGTCGTAGTCCAGGCCACCCGGGAAGGCACCGGAGACGTCGAGGATCGCCCGGAGACCGGTTGGTACCGGCCCGTACCGCCAGCCGGAGCAGATGATCGCGCGGGCCTCGGCGAGGGCGGCTCGAGCGTCGTCGGCTGGCATCGGTTCGTCTCGCCCCCACGCCACGTCGACTGTCCGGTCGAGCCGTTCACGGTCGGCGGGAGAGAATATCTCGTCCATCCTTCGAAAGTGCGGGTCGACGAGGACGGTCGGTTTGGCGGTCACGTCTTCTCCTGTCTGGTGGGTGGAAGCGGTACGCCGCGGAGGTCGGTGTCGATGTGGGTGAGATGCCACCGACCGTGGTTGGCGGCGATCAGTCCGTCGGCGCTGAAGGCGATGTTGGTCGGATGGGCCAGCAGGTGGGCGCTGACATCCTCGGCCAGGACGCTGACAACACCGCAGGTGTCGATGCGCAGGACGCGACTCGGTTGGTAGCAGCCGACGATGACCGACCCGTCCGCCGCAACGGCCAGGCCGTCGGGGTAATCGTCCGGCAGCTCAGCCAGGACGCTGCGCTCTCCCGCCGAGCCGTCGGTCAGGATTTCGATCGCCGACACTCGCTGGCCGAACGTCTCAGCGACGTAGAGCCGCTCCCCACCGGCGCTGAACGCGAGACCGTTGGCGAAATCGAACGGTCCGGCGTGCCAGAGCTGACCGGAACCATCGGGCTCGAATCGAAGGATGCCGGGGCCCGGTTCGCGCATTCGCCAACTGTCGGAGACGTAGAGCCGTCCGTCGGGGTCGAAGGCTGGGTAGTTCGGGATCCGTAGCCGGTGCTCGCGTACGCCCGTGCTGAAGAGGCTGAGGGTCTCGGTTTCGCCGTCGAGCTGATAGACCGCGGCGTGTGCCAGGTCGCAGACGAACAGGTCCCCGGCGGCGTCGAAGGCCATGCCGAGGCAGAAGCCACCGGTGTTGGCCACCAGCTCGCGGCCCGACCCGTCTGGCCGGATCCGGTAGATCTGGCCAGACTCGCCACCACACCACACGTTGCCGTCGCCGTCGATCGCCAGCCCCTCGGGGTGGGCGAGTCTCGGCTCGGTGGTCATGCCGTCGTTGAAGATCCGCATCGGGTTCACCTACCAACGAATCGTGGTTCTCGCTTGTCCAGGAATGCGCCGATGCCTTCCACGGCGTCGGCCGTGGTGAACAGCCGGGAGAGGATCTGCTGCTCGGCGTCAAGGCCTTCCGGCAGCGGTGTCCGCGTAGCCGTCCGGATCAGTTCTTTGGCGGCCGCCACCGCCAAGGCAGGATGTGCGGCGACCTGCTCAGCCAGTTCGGTCGCCTCGTTCATCAGTTCTGCGGCCGGATGGATCCGGGACACGATGCCGCGCTGCTGCAACTCCTCCGCGCCGAGGAAACGCCCGGTCACCACGGCCTCGGTGGCGAACCGCGTTCCGGCCGCCCGGGTCAGGCGCTGGGTTCCACCTCCGCCGGGTAACAGCCCGAGCTTGACCTCGGGCAGCCCAAACCGAGCCCGGTCCGCTGCCATGACGATGTCGCAGCAGAGCACCACTTCGAAGCCACCGCCCAGTGCGTAACCGTTGACCGCGGCGATGGTGATCTGCGGCAGCGACTCGCCGATCGAAGACTTCACGGCTGAGACGCTGATAGGAGTCGAAGTCGGCCTGACTGACCTCGTGGTACTCCGCGATGTCGGCACCGGCGATGAATCCTTTGCCGGTGCCGGTGAGCACGAGAACGCGAACCGAGTCGTCGGAGCGGAGGTCGTTGAGGTAGTCGCCCAGCGCGCTGACCAGGCCGCGCGACAGCGCGCCGAGGGCGGCTTCGCGATCGACCCGCAGGATCGCCAGGTGATCGCGGCGTTCCTCGACGAGGTGTTCGTGCACCCGAGTCACAGCGCACCTGCCTTCTCCAGTGCGGCAAGTTGAGCGTCATCGAGCACCGTCTGCAGCACTTCGCGGGTGTGTTCGCCGACGGCCGGCGGCCGCAGCCGTTGCTGCCAGGGCGTCTCGGACAGCGTGATCGGACACCCCAGCAGGGTCAACGTGCCGCCTCGGTGGTGCTCCACCTCGACGACAAGATCCGATCTGTCCTCGATCAGCTCTTCCATGGCCGCCTTCATGGTGCGGACCGGTGCGGCCCACAGCCCGGCGTCGAGCAGGGCGCTCAGCCAGTCATCGCTGCAGCGGCTGGGGGTGAGCTCGTCGAGCCGCCGTTTGATCAGGTCGCGGTCCAGCCACGGGTCGTGGCCGGCGAGGTCTGGAGCATCGAAGACCGTGGCGACCGCCCGCAGGTCGCCCATCGCCAGGGCGATCCAGCCGTCGGAGGTCTGGTACAGCCCGAATGGTGCCGACAGCCACGGCTCGGCGATGCCGGCCGAGGAGCGCTCGAAGTCGATCCCGAGGTTGGTCATCGCCGAGATCTCCTGGCCCAGGATCGCCAACGTGGCGTGATAGAGGTCGACCTCGACCCGCTGCCCGATGCCGTGCCGCTCTCTGGCCAGCAGGGCCGCAAGGATGCCGTTGCTCAGTGTGAGGGCACCGGTCGCATCGCAGAACGACGTGCCGGCGGCCGTCGGCGGATCGTCGGCGGCGCCGGTGTAGAACGCCAGTCCGGTGGCTGCCTGGATCAGCAGATCCTGACCCGGACGATTCAGACTCGCATATTGGTTCGTTGGCCCCAGCCCGATCCGGAGCAGAAGATGATGTCGGACCGGGCGGTCCGGAAGTCGTCGTACCCGAGGCCGAGACGGTCCATCACCCCGGGCCGGAAGTTCTCCACCACGACATCGCAGGTGGCACCAAGGCGGAGCAGGGCCTCTCGGGCCCCGTCCGCCTTGAGATCGAGGGCCACCGACCGCTTGTTCCTATTCATCGCCACGAATGCGGCTGAGTCCCCATCGAACAAGCCGCCGGCGAATTCCAGCCCGCGCTCCCACTCACCGACCGCGGGCCGCTCGACCTTGATCACGTCTGCGCTGAGATCGGCGAGCATCTGGGTGGCGAATGGGCCGAGCATCATCTGCGTGAAGTCGAGCACCCGGATGCCGTCGAGGGCTGCCGGGCGATGATCGACGGTCGCCGGCATCAGTCGGCCCGCCCGGTCGGTCCCAGAATAGTCAGTCCGCCGTCGACCCGCAGACACGCCCGGTGATAAACGAGGCGTCGTCGGTGATCAGGAAGGCCGCGGCAGCGGCCACCTCGGCGGGCTGCCCGAAGCGGCCGAGCGCGTGGGAGGAGTTCCAGCTGTCGATCAAGGCATCGGGCTCGGAGGCGTGGGCGAAGATCCGCTCGTTCATCGGGGTCATGATCGTTCCCGGCGCGAGGCAGTTGATGCGGATGCCCTCCGCGCCGTATTCGACCGCAGCCTGCTGGGTGAGCGCGATGATCGCCCCCTTGGTTGCGGCGTAGGCGGCCCAGCCGGGTAGCCCGACCAGCGCCTGGACGCTGGACATATTGACGATGCAGCCGGTGGACTTCCGTAGGTGTGGCAGCGCGTGCTTCATGCCGAGCCAGACGCCGTTGAGGTTCGTGGCCAGGACCCGTTGCCAGTCTTCCTCGGAAGTGTCGGCGACTGTCCCGCCGACGGCCATTCCGGCGTTGTTGACGATTGCGTCCATCCGCCGCAGCGCTGGGCCGATTCGGTCACGAAGCGTCGCACATCGCTGTCCCGGGAGACATCGGCGGACCAGGCGTGGGCACCGATCCTCGCAGCCACCTCATCGGCCTTGACCTTGTCCACATCGGCAAGACAGACCGTCGCTCCGTCGGCAGCGAGCCGTTCTGCGATCGCCTCGCCGATGCCGGTCGCCGCGCCGGTGACCAGGCAGACCTTGCCATCAAGTTTCATGCCGACTCCCGTATGTGAAGACTGCACGGCAGCACGGTGATCGTCCGTGGACCTGTGCGTTCACCCGTCATGCGTTTCAGAAGCACCTGCCCGGCAACTCGGCCGGAGTCGTAGGCAGGGTTCGCGATCGTGGTCAACGGCGGACGGACCAATGATGCAGCCTCGATGTCGTCGAAACCGACCAGTGCGACGTCGTCAGGGATTGATCGCCCCAGCTCCGCCAGGACGGCCATCGCTCCGATCGCCATAGATCGTTGCCGCAGAAGACCGCGTCGATCGTTGGATCCGCGCTCATCAGCTGTCGCATGGCCGCCCGGCCCCCGTCACGGGTCCAGTCACCGTAGGCGAACCGCTTCCTTGATACCGCTGTCCGACGGAGCGCAGCGCGCTCCGGTAACCGTTGATCCGGTCGTTGTCGAGGTCCTGGCTGCCGGCGATCATCGCGATGCGGGTCGCGCCGCGTGACAACAGGTGCCGGGTGGCATCCCAAGCGCCCTGCTCGCCGTCAGTGATCACTCGGTCGACGCTCGGGTGGTCGATGCTCTCGCCCATGAGAGATCGGGACGCCGACGTCGATCACCCGTTGGATTGCGGACGTCGCCAAATGATAGGAGGTCATCGCGATCCCGTCGACGTGACGGTCGAGAGCGTCATCGATGAAGTCCTGCTCGCGGTTGCGGAGTCCGTCAGTGTTGCAGACGATCACGCGATAGTGGGCGGCGTCCAGTACGTCGGCGAGTCCGCGCGCGAGCACCGTGTAGAACGGGTTGATCAGATCGGGGATGATCAATGACACTGTCATCGACCGTTTGCTGCGAAGGCTGCGGGCGACACTGCTCGGGCGGTAGCCGATCTCTGACTGCACGGCGCACTCGCTCCTGCGTCGATTCGGCCACCGGCCGGTTGCCCGACAGGACGTGTGACACCGTGGTCTCGCTGACGCCGGCGTGTTCGGCGACCTGCTTGATCGTGACCCGGCTGCGCACCTTCGGCTGTGTCGGCATCGGCACTCCTAACGTGAGACCTGCACGATGCCGTAGAGAGGCACATGCTTAAGCCGGATCCGGTAGCTGACCTCGGCGCCGGTGCCGACGATCGATTCGAGTTCGGCTTCGAACCCGTCATCAGGACTCATCGCCGTCACCCGGGTCAATCCTTCCGGCAGCTTGACGTCAGTCGCGCCTCGTGGAGTACCGGGACGGTGTCGGCGACCGGATCGTAGTCGTAGCGGATCAGATGAATGGCGGCGTCGCCGTTCGGCAGCCGCACGATGGTGGATGCCGCGTCACCGACCTGGTCGGCGTTCAGCTGCCGATCGACCGCCGCCGGCACGTCGGCCGGGGCTGTGATATGCCGGAGCCCGGGATGGTTCGCGATCTCCGGCCGGTCGGCACAGGTGTCGCCGGCCGCGATCACCTGGGCGCCGCGGGAGAGCGCCTGAAGAACAGCCGCGGCCTGTCCATCGGTCAGGTAGGTGCAGCCGGGCAGGACGATGGTCGCGTACTGATCGAGGCCGTGGCCGCTGATGTGGTCCTTGCCCAACGCGTCGTCGGGGAAGTAGACCACGTCGTAGACATGGCCGGCGTCGCTCAGCGCCTCGGCCGCGGTCCAGAACGGTCCCCGGTCCTCTACCTGACGATTCACCCGGTTGTCGCCCGTGTCGCCCATGAGATCAGGCGGCGCCACTCGCCGGAACGCGCTGCCGGCACTGAAGATCACCGCCAGGCGATGATGGCTGGAACTGGCGAACAGTTCTTCGTGTGCCGCAAGGAAGGTACCGGCCTCGACGCACAGGTGATCGGGAGCATAGAAGGCGTCCTCGATCTCGCTGCCCATCCAGGAGCCGTACGGCAGGCTCATGTTCACCCCGAGCGCTGCGGCCTCGTAGATCGACATCCGGAACCGGTCGAACTCCCGTCCGGATTGGAGCGCCTTCAAGAGATCCGGGACCACGCCACCGTACGGGTTCTCCACCACGACCAGCGGCTTGTCGCCGGCGAAGCCGGCTGCATGCCGGTACCAGGCCGGCTGCCGGTAGGTGGTGTTACGCATCTCGGTGACCAGCACATCGACCTTCTCACGCATCGGGTAGTAATGCTCGAAGAGGTTGAAGAAGTTGCCGGTGATCTTGATGTCGCGGCCCTGCTGGCGCGCGTACGCCCGGGCGTAGTCGGCGAGCTCCCCGAAGTAGCGGACGATGTTGTGCCGCTGGAAGTCCATGTAGGCGTCGAAGAGCGGGGTCTGTTCGCGGTTGGTGGTGAAGTCGTAGCCGCGTTCGAGTAGCCACGAGCCGTAATGGAAGGACCCTAGATCGGTGCCATCGAGCTCAGGCGGGGGTGTCTCGGAATTCTGCAGATAGTCCCGGAACCCCGTCATGCACGTATGGCAGAAGCAACCACCGTACTGCAGTGACGTGATCGGCGTCTCCGCTTCGTCGAACTGGATGCCTCCGACGCCGGCGTCGATCTGGGTGCGTATGACGCCCTTGAGGTACTCCCGCCAGACGACATTGTTCCGCTCCATCATGATGTTGTAGTGCTCGGCGCCGGGGACCTCGATCCACAGCGCATGCAACGGCTCGCCGTGAATGTTGCGCTGCGCACACTCCTCCAACGGGTCGATCACCGGTTGGCCGTCGGCGGTCAGGATGCCGTCCGGGAAGTACGACTCGAAGCTCCGCCACAGTTTCGGATAGCGGTTCTGCCAGAACTCACGCAGGCCGAGCCAGCCCGCCTTGCCAGCGCCGCGGGTCTCGTTCATCGACAGTACGGCACTCTCGTCGTCGTTGAGTTCGACCGGGAACTCCCAGGCGTGCTCGAAGACGACCCCGAAGACGGTGATACCACGCTGTCGGCACTCGGCGATGAACTCGGCGTCGTTCAGGAACCCGTAGAACCGGAACCGCGGCGGCACCTGCCCGTGCGCCTCCTCTTCGAGGTAGGGCAGCGACACCACACCGCCGCCCAACGCCGACCAGACCAACATGGTGGCCCGGTAGGCGGCCAGATCCTCGACCATGGTCAACCGCCGCGGCGGAAGACTCGGGTGGTAGCAGTGCTGGCGGGGGAACCAACCGTCGAAGTAGACGCCGCGTTCCATCTGTCCTGCTACCTCATTCCTGTCATCGAAATGCCGCTCACGAAGTACCGTTGGAACAGCAGGAAGACGATCAGCACCGGGATCGTGGCAATCACCGAACCGGCCATCAACAGGGTCCAAGCGGTCTTGTGCGCGCCGATGTAGAGCGCCAGGCCCACCGACAATGTGTAGTGATCAGGGCTGCTCATGACGATCAACGGCCAGTAGAAGTCATCCCAGAAGAAGCCGAAGGTGAAGATCGCGTTGGCCGCCAGCACAGGCTTGCACAACGGCAACACAATCGACCAGAAGATCCGGAACTCCGACGCACCCTCGACGCGGGCCGCATCGAGCAGCTCATCGGGGATGCTGGTCATGTACTGACGGATCAAGAAGATCCCGAACGCGCTGACCACGGCTGGCACGATCAGCCCGGCATAGGAATCCAACCAGCCGTGACCGCCGGATCCGACCGCATGTTGCCGCCGGCGAACGGGACGTGCTTGAGGATGATGTAGTTCGGGATTGTGGTCATCTGCCCCGGCACCAACATCGTCGCCAGGAACAGTCCGAACAGCCACCGCCTGCCGGGGAACCGACGCTTCGCGAATGCGTAGGCCATCAGCGCGTCGAGGAAGAGTTGGAGGACCGTCGTCACCACCGCAACGAGTGTGCTGTTGATGAACCAGGTGCCGATATGCCCGCCGCCGCCGAAGAACGACTTGTAGTTGGCGATGGTCGGATGCTTGGGGATCCATTGGATCGGCCAGCTGAAGATGTCGCCGGCGTTCTGGAAGGAGGCGCTGACCATCCAGCCGAAGGGAACGATGCAGATGACTGCGCCGGCGATCAGGATCAGGTAGCGCACGCACAGCAGTACGACCGACAGCGCGGACCGGGGCTTGCGCCGGTGCTCGGGATCGCCTTCCCTGGCGGGTTGACTGTGATCGACCGATCGAGGGTCGGTGGTGTCATGGTCATCAGAGGTCGCCCCCGGCTCCGCTTCGGAAGAATTTCAACTGCAGCACCGTGAAGACGGCCAACATCAGCATCAGCAACACCGACAGTGCCGAGGCGTATCCCATCTTGAAGAACTGGAAGGCGTTCTGATAGATGAAGTACACGATGGTGTTGGTGCGTCCGATCGGACCGCCGTTGGTCATGATGTAGATCTGGGCGAAAACCTGGAACGAGCCGATGACCGACGTCACGACCAGGAACAGCGTGGTGGGCGCGAGCAGCGGGATGGTGATCCTGATCAGCTGCTGGAAGCTGTTGGCGCCGTCCACCCGGGCGGCTTCGTAGTAGTGCGGCGGGATCGCCTGCAGGCCGGCGAGGTAGATGACCATCGCGAATCCGAGGTTGTTCCACACGGCCATGATGATCACGGCCGGCATCGCAAGGTTCGGATCCGACAGCCAGTTCACCGACTGGTGGATCAGCCCCAGATGCTGCAGGTAGAAGTTGAGGATGCCGTAGTCGCCGTTGTAAATGAACTTCCAGACGATCGAGGAGACCACGATCGGCGTGATCACCGGCAGGTAGAAGATGGCCCGGAAGATCGACCGTCCCCAGATCTTCCCGTTCAGCATCAGCGCGATCAGCAATCCGGCGATCATGGTGAGTGGGATCGACGCCACCGTGAAGTAGCCGGTATTCACCACCGCCTGGCCGAGGTCGGGATCCGTGACGGAGTCTCGGTAGTTCTGGAGGCCGACGTACGGCTTGTACGGGTCGATGATCGACCACGAGTGGAAGCTGAGATAGAACGAGAAGGCGATGGCACCCAAGGTGAAGACCGTGAACAGGATCAGGCCAGGTGACAGGAAGGCGTACGCGCTCCACTCTCGGCGCATCTGGCGACCGGTACCGAACCGTCGACTGCCGGTGACCGGTGCTGGGGCTGTGCGAATGGCCATGCGACCTCAGGTCCCTCCTGTTGATGCGGCCACGTTGCGCTGCGGGGATGAGGACGCCCCCACCCCCGCAGCATCACGCTCGGAGCGTCATTTACCGATCAGTCGGACGGCGAACTTCTGGGTGTCTTGCATCGCGGCCGCCGCGGTCATCTTCCCGTAGACCACCTTGGTCAGATCGGTGTTCAGGCGGTCCTGGATCTGTGACCAGCTGGGGCTGTTGGTCGAGATGACCTGGCAGGACATCATCTGCGCGAAGGACTTCAGCCACTCCTTGCCGGTGAAGCTGCTGGGATCGTTCAGCAGCGACTTGATCGGTGGGAGCTCCGTGCTGTCGGGCTGACCGACATTCCACTGCCGCAGGCTCTTGGAGCTGGACAGATACTGCAACCACAACCAGGCGGCGTCCTTGTTCTTGGACTGATCGAACATCACCAGACTGTCGCCGGCCACCTGGGTCGCACACTGCTTGTCCTGTGGGAGCGGAGCGGACGCCCACTTGCTCCTGATCTTCGGCGCCTCGCCGATCAACGAACCACCGAACCACGACCCGGCGATGTACATCGCTGCCTCGCCGTGCTCGAAGGCGACCCGGCCGTCATAGGAGTTGGAGTTCAGATACGCCGGTGGTGCGTACTTGGCCAGGCCGGTGTAGAAACTCGCACCGCGTATCGACGCCGGTGAGTCGATCATGGCCTTCTTGCCGTCGTCAGACAGCAGCTTCCCGCCGGCGGATGCAACGAAAGGCTGCACGTAGTAGCCCGCCTCGGGACCGAAGATCGCGATACCGTAGCGCTTCCGGGATGGATCGGTCAGCTTCTTGGCGTCGGCCTCCATCTCGGCCCAGGTCTTGGGTGGGTTGCTGATGCCGGCTTGCTTGAACATGTCGGTGCGGTAGAACAGGCCCGTCGTCTCGGCATCGAACGGCAGGCCGTACATCGATCCCTTGTAGATGGCGCCCTCGGTGAAGTTCGCGACATAGTCACTGCGCTTGACGACCTTGCTGCCAGCGATGTAACTGTCGAGATTGACGAGTGCACCCTTGGAGGCGAAGTCGGAAACGCTCCCACCGTCCATGTAGGCGACGTCCGGAGCGGTTCCGCCGGCGACCATGGTCACCAGCTTCTGACCTTCGGAGTCGGCAGGGATGTTGTTGAACGTCACCGTGATGTTCGGGTACTGCTTGTGGAAGCCGGCGTAGAGCTTCTTCATCGCCGGCTGATCCCCGACCCACGACGCGAAGGTGATCGTCACCTTTTTCGTGGGAGCTGAGACCTTGTGCGGGGAGGCACTTCCCCCGGAGCTGCCGGTTTCGGGCTTGGTACCGACGGAGCAGGCGGCCAAGGCGGTGCAGACCGCCAGCGCGGACACTGCCGCGACGGCCATACGACGAGACGACTTTGTCACCATCTCTGGACCTCTTCCTGACTTGGTCGAGATATGTTGCCGAAGAGTCAAGAGCGTCAGACGTCCAGTGGGACTCCGACGTCACCAGTTGCAAATCGACTTGCACACGGTAGGTCAGCGGCGTAGCGACTGTCAACGGGTCGACGAAAGTTCTCGCCAGCAGGCGGATCGATCCGACGTTTGGCCAACTGTTCTCGTATCGGGCCGGTTCGCCGAAGGGCTTCACAAATCGTGGGGCTGGGGCTAGCGTCTTGCCTGATCGCCTGCCAAATCGATTGGCATGCCGGCACCGGCTGCAGACCGTGCGGTCGGGCCGGTTCGCGAGTCCGCGAGAGGAGACACCATGAAGCTCGGTGTGATCGGCCTGGGCGAAGTGGCACAGGTCGTGCATCTGCCGTTGCTGTCAGCGCTACCCGGCCTGTTCGAGGTCCGTTCGGCTTGCGATCTGTCCCCGGGGCTACTTCGCAGCGTCGGTGACCGGTTCAACATCCCGCGGCGGTACGCGACCAGCTCCGAACTGATCGCGGCGGGTGACGTCGACGCAGTCCTGATCGTGACCAGTGACGAGTACCACGCCGAGGCGGTCATCGATGCCCTGGACCATGGGCTGCACGTCTTGGTCGAGAAGCCGATGTGCCTGTCGCCGCGAGAGGCCGAGGCGATCATCAGGGCGCGAGACCGCAGCGGTAGGACCGTGATGGTCGGCTACATGCGCCGATTCGCTCCCGCCTTCTTGGAGGCCAAAGAACTGCTGCCGAGCCTTGGGCGGATCAACTTCGCCCGAGTTCACGACGTCATCGGCCGTAACCAAATGATCATCGACCAAACCTCCTACGTGACGCGGCCGAGTGACCTTCCGCAGTCGGCGATACAGGATCGGGCCGCCCGGGCCCGCGCCCAGGTATTGGACGCGATCGGCGATGTGCCCCAGCCCGTCGCCAACGCATACCGCCTGCTTTGCGGTCTGGGCAGTCACGATCTCTCCGCGCTGCGAGAACTGCTGGGACCCGCGCGCGGCGTGCACGCAGCGCGCCAGTGGCGGGACGGTGGCTACATCACCGCAATGCTGGAGTACGACGACTTCGTGGTGTCCTACGAAACCGGTGTAGACGAACAACTCCGCTTCGACGCACATCTCGAGGTGTTCGGTGACACCACCAGCTTCCGGGTTCAGTACGACACGCCCTATGTCCGCCACCTTCCGACCACGCTGGAAGTCGAGCAGACCAGCGGAGATGCGATCACCCGGTCGGTGCGCCGTCCTCACCTGAAGGATCCGTACACCCACGAATGGGAGTACTTCCACCACTGCGTGACAACCGGCCGGCCGCCGAAGACAGGCCCCGAGGATTTCGTTGCCGACCTGCAACTGTTCGCCGAACTGGTCCGGCACCTGAACAAGTGATCCGCTGTCTGCTCGCAACGCGAGCGGGCCACCCGGCGTGATCGGAGATACTCCATGCCTCCAAGCACGGAAGACTCAGTCCGTCTCATCGACACCGATGTCCATCAGTCGCTTCCGTGGCTGCATGAACGTCTTGCCGCGCCCTGGCGCGACCGCTGGGCGGCCGTCGGACTCGGCGCCGGAACGGGCTACGTCAACCCACGGGGCGTGCTCCGCCGTGACACGACTCCACCCGCCGGCGGCATCCCGGCCGGCGATCCCGGTTTCCTGCTCCGTGATCATCTCGATCGCTTCGACATCGACTACGCGATTCTCACCGGTCCGTTCGTCCTCCCGCTCGGCACCGATCCGGACTACCTCAACGCGATCGCCCGTGCTGTCAATGACGCGACCATCGAGGACTGGCTGGCGGTAAGTCCTCGGTTCTGCGGATCGATCCTGGTCAATTCCGACGACCCTCCGGCGGCCGTGCAGGAAATCGAGCGGCTGGCCGAACACCCCCAGATGGTCCAGGTCCTGATGGCCTCGACAACCCGGCAGCCATGTGGTCAACGGCGCTACCTGGTGATCTATGAGGCGGCCGCGCGGGTCGGCTTGCCGGTCGCGCTCCATCCCGGCGCCGAGGGAGCCGGCACGGCCGCAGCGCCGACGCCGGTCGGCTATCCCTCCCGGTACCTGGAGTGGCACACGCTGCTGCCGCTGACTATGATGGCCCAGATCACCAGTTTGGTCTGCGAGGGCGTCTTCGAGCGGCTGCCGAGCTTTCGCGTCGTTGTCACCGAAGGTGGCCTGTCCTGGCTGCCGCACCTGATGTGGCGGCTGGACAAGAACTTCATGGCTCTGCGCGACACCGTCCCATGGCTGACCCGGCGACCGTCGGACTACATCAAGGACCAGGTCCGGCTGACGACCCAGCCAGTCGAGGAGCCGGAGCATCCCGATCAGCTCAGCCAGATCTTCGCCATGATGGCAGCCGAGAAGACGGTGATGTTCTCCTCGGACTATCCCCACTGGGACAACGACAATCCCGACCTGCTGTTTAGGCGGCTCGACCGCGGCACAAGGGCACGAGTCATGGCCGGCACCGCGGCAGAGCTCTACGGGCTTCGGCGGCGACCGGCCCGTGTTCCGCAGGCGGAGGTCCCGATGGCGCCTCCCGTCTCTCCAGACCCCACTCACCAGCCACCGGATCAGGCCGAATGATCGAGTACGGGGTCGCCCGCGCCATCGATGTTCCCGACCGCCGACCCTTGATCGTCAACGTCGGCAGCCTGGAGATCGGCCTGTTCCGGGTCGGTGACGGCATCCGCGCATGGCGCAACCACTGCCCACACATGGCGGCACCAGTCTGCCGCGGCGTCGTCACGGGCACCATGCTGCCAACCGAGGTCTACCGATACCGATACGGCAGAGACGGTGAGGTCTTGCAGTGCCCCTGGCATGGCTGGGAGTTCGATCTCGACACCGGCAGACACCTCGCACCGAGCTCGACTGCAAGGCTCAGGGGATATCCGGTCAATATCGTCAACGGCGTCGTGATGCTGCAACTGGCGGTCCCTCCACGACCCAGCGCTGCGCGTTGACCGCAGGGTCGAACGCCGCACCCGCCGCACCCCGACACGCCGGAGATCCCTCTCGACGCCACTCGCAGGGCCCACATAGGGAACGCCACGCCATGTGCAACCGCCGACAGCCGGACAGAACCGGACCCGCCAGCCACCCGATCAGCACGCATCTGCCCTAGTCACGGGCTGATCGAGATCCAACGCCGACGGTTCGAAAGTACCGCTCCCCCAGGCGAATCCACGATTACAACGTTGAACTGGCCCGAGCGACATGAAGATCAACTTCCAAACGCCCTAGTCAGCGGCTGTTGATCTTGCTGGTGGCAGGTGAAGGATTCGAACCTTCGTAGGCTGAGCCGACGGTTTTACAGACCGGTCGGCAAACCCGCACTCACCAGGCGAAACGCGACGCGCAGCGACCCGAAGGGACGGAATGGGGATCAACCAGCCGTCCACCATCGGCGACAACAGCAGCGTGCCGGACATCCCAAGTAGCTCCACTTGGAACGCCAGGATCCTTGCCATCGGCAACGTCGGCAACCAGCTCGTTGGGTATCGGCCCGACAGCTCGCCAACCTACTCAAGACGTCGCGCACCATCGTCGACACTCGACGTGAGCAGTTCCCACCTGGCTACGCCGAAGCCTGCTCGCGGGGAGCGCTGTTACTCCGCGGTTAGCGTGTCAACACCATCAACCCAGTGCCGCCCCATAGCCCAGCCGGTCCGCAGACTGCGTTCCGCCCCTTCTTAACCGGTTGTCGGGGACCACAGGAGGCGGTCCTTGGCGATCTCCGCGCTTTGAAACCTCGGCTGAGCCGAAGACTGTCGTAGACGCCCCAGTGAATGAAGATGCCGAACCTGGCACCGCAGAACCAGCGTGGCGGCTGATATGCCGACAATGACTCCCAGGTGTCGCTGAAAGGTTCCGCATCGATCACCGCCCGGGTGCGATCCAACTCCTACTGTTCGCTCCTCTGCACCCTTTCGGTGGTCGAGCAAGCGTACTCCCGCTGCCGTGATCATGTGCCACCGGAGTCTTGACACATATACGAAGAACATCCGCGCGATGTAACGTTTGATCACCGCCCAGCCAGGTACAGGTAGGGCGACATGGCGCCCGACGATCGACCGCAGGGGCACTGCAGACAATACGAGATGGGGACCTGATGGAGTACACCAAGCTTGGCCGATCGAACATGACGGTCAGCAAGATCTGCCTGGGAACCATGCACTTCGGGCCGAAGGCGGACGAGGACGAGTCGCACCGGATCCTCGATCAGGCTCTGGAGATGGGAATCAACTTCATCGACACCGCGAACGTCTATGGCGGTGATGCCGGCCGCGGCAGGTCCGAAGAGATCATCGGCTCCTGGCTCGCAGCGCGCCCCGGTGCCCGGGACGAGATCGTTCTAGCCACCAAGGTGTACAACCCGATGGGCGACCTCGGCATAGCCAAGGACGAGCCAGGCTTCTCCGGATACAAGGTCCGCAAGCACCTGGCCGATTCGCTGCGTCGTCTCCAGACCGATCACATCGACCTCTACCAGGTGCATCACATCGACGAGCGGGTCTCGGCCGAGGAGTTCTGGGGAACCTACGAACGTGCCGTCGCGGACGGTGACGTGCTGTACGCCGGCTCCAGCAACTACTCCGGCTGGGGGCTCGCGCGAGCACAAATGCAGGCCTGGCAGCGCGGGTTCGTCGGGTTCATCTCGGAGCAGACCCAGTACAACCTGCTCAGCCGCGTGCCGGAGATGGAGGTGCTACCGGCAGCACAGGCGTTCGGCATCGGCGTGATCGTGTACATGCCGCTGGGCGGCGGACTGCTGACCGGAAAGACCGAGTCATTCAGCGGCTCCCGGACGCGGCAGGTGGAGGAGGAGTACGGCATCCAACTCGGCCCCGAGAACAGTCAGTTTCGGGATTTCTCGGCGCTGTGCCGTGAAATCGGAGAACCGGAACACGTTGTGGCGACCGCCTGGGTGTTGCATCATCCGGCGGTCGACTCCGCGATCGTCGGGGTCCGGACCGTCGACCAATTGACGGGTCTTGACCGTGCGGCCGAGCTGTCTCTCGACGAAGCAGCGATGGAACGGCTGAACACCATCTTCGACATCAACAAGGGCCGGAAGATCGGTCCAGGGCGATCTCCCTTCGCACACGCCTGGTGAGCTGGTCGCCCGGCTTGATCACCGGAGTCCTAAGATCTTTCAGTTCTCCACCGTGACGGTCCGCCGGCTCTTGTGCGATCGACGCGGATGCGCCGAGCGGCCGATTTCGCAGCCGCACCTGTGGCTAGATCACAAGCCCGGTGACCTGCAGCGGGCCGAGACCGTGGCGTCGGTGACCGCGCTACTGGCGAACACGGCGCTGCGTCCCTACGTGCATCAGACCTTGGACGACATGATCACCGACATCGCTCAGCTGAACCAGCGAGTCCGCGACCTCGACCACACCATTGCCGACCTCGTCGCCCCGCTGGCTCCAACGCTGCTACAGATCACTGGCGTCGGACACAACTCCGCGGCAGTCCTGATCGCCGAGATCGGCGACATCACCCGATTTCCCAGCTCGGCCAAGCTGGCCAGATACACCGGCTGCGCGGTCGCCCCGATGGTCGGCTTCGAAATGTTCTTCGCTACCGACGACGAGACCGCTTACCGACCTGTTGCGGGTAGGCGCGGCACGTACGTCTTCCTCTATCCGGCCACCGACCTGGAGCCATACTCCGGTGAGCGCACCGGACTCCAGCATCTTGCCTTCATGGTCAAGCGGCGCAGCGACGTGGATCGGATTCACGAGCACGTCGTGGCGTCAGGCGGCGTCGTAGTCCGTGCGCCCCAGGACTTTCCGCAGTACCCACAGCCCTACTACGCCACCTTTTGGCTCGACCCGTTCGGCATCAAGCTAGAAGCCGTCTGCCACTAACGATGCGGACTAGCGGAACGATCAGATCCGGACGCTACGTGCCGCAGCGCGGTCAGGGGAATGGTCTCCGTTCGAGGTCCCGCCTTCAGAGTGTGGCTCGAACCCGAGACCGGAGATCAACGTCTCCCTGACGCGGCCTGAGAGCGCGAAGTAGACCAGGCCCACCATCCCTGGCGTTGAGTCGACGACAACTCCGGTGGGCGACTTCATCCCCAGCAAGTACCACGCCACAAGGCAGACGATGGTCGCCACCGCCCACACGGCGTTGATGGGGATGGCAACGCGTTGCTTCTTGATGCTCAGGACGATCAAGGCGATGCTCCCGGTCGCCAGCACGACATTCGTCGCAACGTAGAAGGCGATGGAGCCCCGGGGCTTGGGTTGACTGACTCCAGCCAGGCCCGGTTTCGCATTTATGATGACCGAGGCAACGGTCAGTCCGAGGCCGTGTAACGCGAGGTACCCCTGGCCTACCAGGTAGAGGATCAGCAGTCCACCGATGCGGCGCGGCCTTACGACCGCATCCCGCGACTCGGCGATCACTCCGTTACCTCCGGGATCCAGTCGCCATATTCATGACAGTACTGAACCTGGCGCGGACCGAGCCTTCCGCACACCGGCTGCCAAATCAGGGCGATGTCTGACAACTGTCCGGAACCGTGCGGTTGCGGACAAAGGCCCTCGGCTTTGTGCTTCGTTTCGATCGCAGCCTCCGCGGAGGTGGCCTTTCGCCCCGATCCGCAAGGGCGAGACGATGACAGCATGGACACGACCCTGACGACTTGGCTTCCCCTATTGGTCGGGTTCGCGGCCCTCGCCATGTGGGGATACTGCCTGCTCGACTTCACCCAGACCGACGAACGCGAGATCCGGACGTTCAGCAAGCCGGTCTGGCTGGTGATCCTTGTGCTCGGGAGCGTCATCGGCGGCCTGCTGTGGCTCGCGGTGGGACGGCCACAGAGCCGACAGCGGAGATGGCAGGCCGAGCCCTTCGATCTGCCATCGTCCCACCCCCCGTGGGCCTTCCATCTGGCGATCTAACCGTTATAGTAACCCTAACGGTTAGATCGGAGGAATCGTGCAGCAGGAGGTTCTGTTGGCGATGTTGGCCAAGGAGCCGGCCCCGGCCTACCAGCTCCGTGCGCGCTTCGACCGGGCACTCGGCCCCCTCGGCGCCGCGATCAACGACGGCCAGATCTATGTCACCCTTGGTCGGCTGGAGAAGTCCGGCCTCATTGGGCGCCGAGAAGCCGGCGTAGATGAGGCTGATCGCAAGGTCTACGAACTTACCCCCGCCGGTCAGCAGCGGGTGGCCGAGTGGTTGATCGAGGTGAGCTGGCCGAAGCCTGACCTGGCCGAGTTCCATCTCAAGCTCATAGCAGCGGCCGCCGGGGGGCTCGCCGACCCGATCAGCATCGTTGACGCGCAGCGCCGCGAGCTGCTGCGCCGACTTCGAGATGCCCAGCGCGCAGCGATGTCCGAACATGATCACTCCGACGCTGGGTTGCTGCTCGAAGGCGTTGCGCTTCGGCTGCAGGCCGATCTGCGCTGGCTGGAGGCATGCGAGGCCACCTGGACGAAACGGAAGAGGAACCGATGAGCGAGACCGACGGCGCACTCGTGCGCGCCAGAGCGTTACGTAAGGATTATGGCAGCGGCCCAGGACTCGTGCGTGCGGTCGATGACGTAGATCTGGAGGTCGCCCGCGGCGAGACCCTGGCAGTCATGGGGCCGAGCGGCTGCGGCAAGTCGACGCTGTTGCACCTTCTCGGCGGCCTCGACCGTCCCAATGCCGGCGAACTTTGGCTAGACGATCGACGGATCGATCAGCTGTCCGAGCGGGCGTTGGCAAAGCTACGTCGCAACGAGGTCGGCTTCGTCTTCCAGGCCTACCACCTCATGGACGAGCTCACCGCCCAAGAGAACGTCGAGCTTCCGGCACGCCTCGCCGGACGCACGCCGCAAGAAGCACGACGGCGAGCGCATCAACTTCTCGACCAAGTGGGACTCGCGGCTCAGGCCGAACGCCTGCCCTCGGCACTTTCCGGCGGTCAGCGCCAACGGGTGGCGATCGCTCGGGCGCTCGCCAACGAGCCGCATCTTGTACTCGCGGACGAGCCGACCGGCAACCTGGATAGCGCTGCCACCCTGGAGGTGCTGCGGCTCTTCGAATCCCTGCACGCCACGGGCCCGACCCTGGTCATCGTCACCCACGACGAGCGGATTGCGGCGACTGCGGACAGGTTGATCTCGATGCGCGATGGCAGGTTCGTCGACCACACGCATCTCGTTGGTGGCACACGGGGAAATCTTGCCGACCTCGCCGGGCTCGGGGGCTGAGCGATGGGTCGCATGCTCCTGATCGGCCGCTTGGCGATGAAGGATCTTCGTCACCGGCCCGCCCAGGCGATGCTGCTGCTGCTCGTGATCGCGGCCGGGGCAACGACGTTGACGCTCGGGCTCGCGCTTCACGGCACGGCTGACAGCCCCTACGCACGGACGCGTGCAGCAACGAATGGACCCGACGTGGTCGCGACCGCCTTCACAGCCGACTCCGGGGCACCCGGGCCGGCGACCACGGCCAAGCCTGGCGCCAACAGCTCAACCGCAGTCGATCACCAACCGGGCGCTACGACTCTGATGCCGCTTGTGGACGCCCACGGTGTCGAGGCGCACAGCGGGCCATATCCCGTGGTCTGGAGGCTATTTCGTGCAGCGCACACGGTCGGAAGCGTTGAGGTCGAGGGCAGAACCTCGGCGCCGTCGGCTGTCGATCAACCCAAGCTGCTGCACGGCAGCTGGGTGCGCGCTGGCGGAGTGGTCGTGGAGGCAGGGTTCGCGACCATGTTCGGGCTGCACGTGGGCGAGCGCCTCAACATCGACGGCACCAGATTCGAGATCGTGGGCACTGCAGTCACCGCTGCCATCCCCGCCTACCCGAACACGTGCTCCAAAGCTGAAGGCTGCTTTATGGCGCACGGGGTCGCTTCCTTCAATCCAGGTTTGGTCTGGGCCACCCAGACCGACACGACCCATATCGCTGGGACCTTCGGACCCGATGCCTACTTCCTGAACCTCAAGCTCACGGACCCCACTGCTGCTGGGGCGTTCGTCGCGCGTTACAACGCCACCACCTCGCCAGCCGCACCATTGCTGCTCACCTGGCAGAACATCCGGGACGGGGACGCGCAGACCCTCGCCAAGATGCAGCAAGTCCTTGAGACAGGAAGCTGGTTGCTTGCCCTCTTGGCCATAGCGAGTGTGGCCATCCTTGTTGGCGGGCGCATGATCGAACAAGCACGCCGCGTTGGGTTCTTGAAGGCAGTCGGAGGCACGCCATGGCTCGTAGCCAGCGTGCTCCTCTTCGAACACGCACTTGTCGGCTTGTGCGCCGCCGTGCTCGGACTCCTCGCCGGACGACTCGCTGCGCCGCTGATCGACGGGCCGAGTGCTGGCCTGCTCGGCGCCGCGAGTGCTCCGTTGGTGAGTCCCGCGACGGTCGCATCCGTCGTCGCTCTGGCTCTCGGCGTGGCGATCCTGGCGACGCTCGTGCCAGCGGTACGAGCGGCACGTCAGAGCACGGTCGCAGCACTCAACGATTCAGCGCGCAGCCCGCGGCGCAGAGAGGCTGTGATCAGACTCTCCACGCACCTGCCGGTATCGCTGCTCCTTGGAGTCCGGCTCATCGCTCGCCGGCCACGACGAGTGGTGCTCAGCATCTTCAGCGTCGCCGTTACCGCAACCGGACTCGTCCTTGTCATGATCCTGCACACGACCAAGACAACCTGGTCACTTGGTCCCGGGGTATCCCAAGCGACCACCATCATCTCGGTCATGCTTGTGCTCCTGGCTGGCGTCAACGCCTTGTTCATCGCCTGGACGACGGCCCTCGAAACACGACAAGCGGCCGCGCTCGCCCGCGCCCTAGGAGCCACGCCAGCGCAGATCACCAATGGCGTTTCCGTGGCCCAGATGATCCCCGCCTTTGTTGGAGCACTACTTGGCATCATGGGCGGGATCGCCTTCTACGACGCGGCGCGAACTGGCCCGGGGACCACCGTGCTCCCATCGATGCCGTGGCTTGCAGCCATGGTCGTCCTCACGCTTCTCGTCATCGGCGTGCTCACCGCCGTACCGACCCGCATCAGCGCCCGCCGACCCGTCGCTGAGGTCCTCCAGGAGCAGGCGACTTGAACACGACCCTGCTCAGTCAAGCCAAAGCATCATGATCCGATCGGCGCCGGTGAGGCGGCACGGGTAGCCGCCCTGGCCGACGATGTACGCAACGGAACACTTGACGTTCGAACGCGGCTGTTACCGAAGCAGAGGCTCTGACCCCAAGGCCGCACTCATCTCGGCCGATCCTCCCTAACCACCGCAGCCGTCGGATGCCGAACCCACGGAGCGAGGACCATAGTCCCGAAACGATTAACCAGGGCGACCTTCTACCGCGCTCGAACTCGGATGTGCAGTCCAAACCTCGGCCTTGAACAGGAACTGCCCTGACCTAGACAGGCCAAGCAGATCGCGCCGAAAGGGCAGCGGCGGTTGGACGGCGTCGATGAGATCGGTCCACACCCGCCGACTACCCGGCGCATGACCACTTTCACGCGTCGTAGGACTCCGGAAGCTTTGATCACGAGCAGGTCTGAGCCGGACTCGACGACCTGCAGAGGGATCAACCACCGGAGCGGATGTTCCAGCGGTGGCCGTACGGATCCACCAGCCAGCCGGACCGGGCACCGCTGCCGTCCTCGTCGACCGGGCGCTGTGCGGTCGCGCCCGCCTCGACTGCCCGCGCGAAGACCGTGTCGGGATCGAGGACCTTCAAGACGATCGCCGTCGTGGTACCACCCAGGGTGTGCGGCGCGACGGCACCCAGATCGCGATACTCATCCGAGACCATGATCACCGCCTCGCCGATGACCACGGTCGCGTGGGCCAGGCGCCTGCCGTCGTCATAGCGCTCAACCACCGCGGCGCCGAACGCCTCGGCATAGAAGTCAAGCGCGGTGGGCCCGTCGTGCACAGTGAGGTAAGGGACGACCGAAGTCACGGTCCCGATGCTAGACGCAGTCGGAGGTACGTGCGACCGTTGCGACACCAGCATGCCGCGGAGCCGAGATCTTCCCTGCTCAGTTGTGTCCTCCCAACGCAGGAGCATGCGACATCGAACCCGGGCGCTTCCTGTGGCACCGCAACCCATCCAGTTGGGTGCCTCGGGACCGCGGAGCCCCTCCGGTCGCGTCGAGCACTATTTCGGTGCCCATCTGAGAGGTGACCCGCCAGCCCACGATCACCCTCGAGTAGGCGTCGACGGTTAAGCACCCCAGGCGGTCCCGGCGAACGTCACCACGACCTCGCATTGTCGCCCACAACTGGTTCGGCGACGTCGCGGAAAGTCTCGTTTCACCAGGCCCGGATGCCGGGGAGTGACCGAATCCGGACTGGTGCTGTGAACCCGTGGGGCGGGGCGGACACCCTCGATGCGCTCGGCGCGCGTCAGTCGGGCGACCTGGTCCCGGCCGACATCGTGCCCGGCGCGCTGGGCGACATCTCACAGTTTCCGTGCCCCGTAGACCCGGTAACCGTCCTCCCGAAGGGCCGGCAGCGCCGACCGCAGACCTGGAGCCATGGGCACCGTCCGCGTGGCCGCGACACGCCGAAACACTCCCAAACAGCTCGCTCCAGGGACCGGATAGGGAACGCCGCGCCGTATCTGTCCGGCCACATCCGGACACCACCGGAATCCCACGGGCAGGACGTCGATGCATCGGCCCCAGTCAACGCCAGGTTTTAGGCCGAACGCCGACGGTGTCACACCGCTCCCCTGGCGAAGACACCGTTACAACGTTGAACCGGCACTAGTTGGGCCAAGATCAACTTCTAGAATCCCTAGCCAGAGGCTGTTGATCTTGCTGGTGGCAGGTGAAGGATTCGAACCTTCGTAGGCTGGGCCGACGGTTTTACAGACCGGTCTGCGAACTGGCCCTCACTAGGTCAAACGGGATGCGCTGCGATTCGGCGGGACGGAATGGGGATCAAGCAGCCGCCTGGTATCGGCGACATCGGCCGCGAGTCGGACATCCCCAGTCCGCGGGTCGGGTTGCGGCTTCGTCTTGGTGGACTCGGCGATGAGTACGACTTCGGGCCGGGCTGACCAGGGATCCACTCCTCGCCATCCTGTTCCCGCACGACTCGAGCGCTGAGAGGGATAGCTTCGTGCTCCCGCAACAGTCGCGGCACGCCTTCGTCGTTGACCCGAGGGGCACCGATCAAGATCGATTCGGTTGATGCGATCGGTTGGCCGGATGCTCGGTGGAGTGGAGGCAACCTTGGAAGGTGGCGGTTAGGTCACCGGACCCTTGGTCCTCGTCGAAGGCAGTAAAATCTAAGTCGACAACTGCCCAGCCGATCACACCTGTGCCCTCCGAGAAGCTGAGCTCCTTCAGAGCGCTAGACGGTGGTGGAGTTCGTGCGAGTGCGGCGCGATCTTGAACTGGAGCTTCTTCGGAACCTTCCGGTGCGTTCGCACATCGTCGATGTTTCTGAACGGGACCTCGGCGCCCATAGGCGATCGGTGATCGAGGTCCTGGAGAGCGACGAGCTAGCAGGTCGTTGAAGCAATCCTTCCCCGCTTCGGGCTTCGGCCCCGACAGCGTGCCCTCCCAACGCCCACTGCCCGCCGGATCAGACGCTTCCGGTCGCGACATCCCGACCGGTGACCTCGCGTGTCCACCGGGCGGTCGCACGACGTAGGGGTTCGAGTGAAGCAGGATCGTCTACATACCTGCTTGATTGATCAGCCAGCATCATCTGGCCGGCCCATCGCAGGTGATCGACTGGAATTGAGCTTGCCTCCGGCCCGTATCCGGCGGTCCATCCCTTGAGGATCTCGACGAGTAGCTGATGGTCGCTAGCCCGGATCATTCATCAGGTGGCGGCGCCAGCAGCGAGTTGATCATGTGAAAAGTGCTCCTGGCCAGGGAGAATGTGTCTTGCGACGGACAGATTCAACCGGGCTCGAGGAGCACTTTTCAGATGCAGCGTAACGGATGGTCCCACGGCTTGTCGGTCACTGGCGACGGGACGGGTGTGGTGGCGTTGGCCGGGTCGGGTGCGGTCCGGTTGCTGGCTGACCGGGTTGGGCTCACGCAGGCCTTGTCGGCGGCGCTTCAGCGCCGCAATTTCGTGCCGGTCCACGACCGGGGCCAGGTCTTGGTCGACATGGCAACGGTCCTCGCTGCGGGTGGTGAGGCGATCGCCGACATCGACACGTTGCGCCACGAGCCGGTGTGGGGTGCGGTGGCCTCACCGGCGACGGTGTGGCGCAGCTTGGAGGCGATCACCCCGGCCGCAATGCGGCGGATCACGATCGCGCGGGCAAGGACCGCCGGCATGTGTGGGCCCAGCTCCCCGATGGCCTGCCGGCCTCGCCGGCCGCCGGCACCGATCTCGGTGAGACGGTCGTGATCGACATCGACGCCACCTTGGTGGCCGCGCACTCGGAGAAGGAGCAGGCGGCCGCGAACTTCAAAGGCGGCTACGGATTCCATCCGTTGGGCGCTTGGTGCGATAACAGCGGCGAGCTGCTCGCTGTCACCCTGCGGCCCGGGAACGCGAACGCCAACCATGCCGGGGACCACATCGCCGTGCTGACCGAGGCGATGAGTCAGGTCCCGATGCCGCACCGACGCCGACTGCTGATCAGGGCCGACACCGCTGGCGCCACTCATGACCTACTGAACTGGCTGAGCAGCCAACACCAGCTCCGGGGACGCTCAGTGGAGTACTCGATCGGATTCCCCGTCCACAAAGGGATCGCCGTTCACGACGCCATCACCGCCGTGCCCGAGACGGCCTGGCAGACCGCCCTGGATGCCGACGGCCAACCGCGGGAACACGCCGGCGTGGTCGAGATCACCGACCTGCTCGATCTGAGCCGGTGGCCGGCCGGGATGCGGGTCATCGTCCGCCGGGAAAAACCCCACCCCGGCGCCTCGCTGACGTTGTTCGAACAGCACGACGGCTGGCGCTACCAAGCCTTCGCCACCAACACGACCGCGACCGGAGCGGGCGGCCAACTCGGGTTCTTAGAAGCCCGACACCGGGCCCACGCCCGCGTCGAGGACCGGATCCGGATCGCCAAGGACTCCGGTCTGGGCCGGTTCCCCTCCCGCGAATTCGCCATCAACCAGATCTGGGCCCAACTTGCTGCAATCGCTGCCGATCTGACCTGCTGGCTGCAACTCCTCACCCTCCACGACCAGCCCGCACTGGCCAGGGCGGAGCCGAAACTGCTCCGGTTCCGGATGCTTCACGTCCCGGCCCAATACGTCTCTGGCGGCCGCAAACACCGGCTCCGCATACCCAAATCCTGGCCCTGGGCGGCAGCGATCGCCACCGCCTTCACCCGGATCGCCGCCATCCCGGCACCCACCTGAGCCGGCAACCCAGCCGCCCACCACCAACCCAGGAATCCTCGGAGAACCGCCACCGGAGCGCCAACCGGAGCCCCCTCACGCCCACGAACCCGGCACACGAGAAAGCCGTCACCATGATCAACAAACCCCGTCAGACAGCACCCTCATGAATTAGGGGCTAGCAGGCAGTGAAGGCAGGGCGGGGTCGACGGTCAGCAACAGGTAGGTCCGGGCAAGTTCGAGGAGCGGGTGCCCGTGACGGGCGTTGACCCAGTCCACGATGCCGCTCACGATGTCACCGTCGACCAGGACGTTTGAAGGATGCAAGTCCATGTGCAGCAATACATCGGCCGCGGCCTCCGCCGCGCTGGTGCCGCCCGGCGCTGCTGGTGCCGCAGCCCGGGCGTCAATCGCATCCGATACCCCTGCCGGCGCTGGAATGCCGTGTAGTCGACGTTGCGTGCGGCCCATCAACTGTCCCATGTGGTAGGGCGACGCTAGCCCGGCCCGCAACACGTGCGCCATTGTCTTGCCGCGAAGCCAGGTCGACAGGACTACCTCAACACTCGGCGTACGCGCGTGGCACACGACCTCCGGCACCGGCAGCCCAGCCTCGCGTGCCGCGTTCATCGCTGCAATCTGGGCACGGACACCGATGTCCGGTGCTGTGCAGCGAAGCGCGAACGGAGTATCCGCGTGCCAGACCTTCCACGTCTCGCCCGTTGCACCACCGGTCGGCTCGATCCGTGTCCCAGCGGGCAGCCCGATGGCTGCCAACGCTTCCGGCCCGATCCGTTCCGGCGGCAGCATCATGAGTTCTCCTATGTCAAGCCGCGGCCGGGAGGACGGCACCGGCGGTGGCTTGGTCGGTAGTGAGGTGGTTGAAGACGATTCGGGCGAGTCGTCGTTTGAGGCAGCGGAGGGCTTCGGGGGTGGACATGCCTTCGGCTTTCTTCTTCTCGTAGTAGGTCTTGCCGAGTCCGTCGAGTCGGATCTGGGTGACCGCGATCCGGTGGATCGCAGCGTTGAGTTGACGGTTGCCGGATCTGGTCAGCCGGACCCGGCCCGCGGTGTTGCCCGACCAGACCGGGATCGGTGCGATCCCGGCATGTCGGGCGAACGCGGCTTCGGACTTGAACCGGGCCACGCCGGCGGCCTCGCCGACGATCTTGGCCGCGGTCAACACACCAACGCCGGGCATGGCCAGCAGGGTCGGGGCAGCATGCTGGACCAGGCCGGCGATGCGTTGTTCCAGCTGGTTGATCCTGCCGGTCAGCTCGATGATGTCGGCCAGCTCGTCGCGGGCCAGCTCGGCCACAATCCCGGCCACGCCGGCGAGGTGATCGGCCAGGATCTGTTGATGCTTGCCGCTGTCCAGCGACTTGGGCTTCGGCGCCCAGGCCGGCTCGAGTCGTGGACCCGCCATAACAGCCGGTTGATGGTGGCGGTGCGGTGTTTGACCAAGTCATCACGCCGATCCACCAACAGCTTCAACTCCCGAGACTGCGCATCATGAGTCGCCACCGGCAGATCCGGCTCCCGCTGGGCGGCCCGCGCGACCGCCAGCGCGTCGATCGGGTCGGACTTACCGCGGGTGCGCCCGACCCGCCGCTGCTCGGCCATCATCTTCGGCGGCACCCGCACCACCGACTGACCTGCAGTCAGCAGGTCACGTTCCAGCCGCGCCGACAGGTGACGACAGTCCTCGATGCGCCCAGACCAGCCCTGAGCCGAACCGGTCCCGGGCCCAGGCCACCGCCTCGACGATGACCAGCCGTATCGGCCTGGAAGGTCCGATGCCCCAGCTCGCGACCGACCGCGTCGACCGCGACTAATGTGTGGGTCCGCTTGTGCACATCGGCGCCAACAACAACCATGGTGGTTGCCTCCTTCACTCAAGATGCGAGGACGGTTGGGCCGGTCGGCGGACACATCTCAGTGGGGGCGATGCCACGCTCCTATCAAGTCACGCCGGCCGGTCCTTCACACTCGATGCCGGCAAAACGCATGATCGTCAGCCCGAAGGCGACAACGAGGCTATGAGCCAGACACCGAGTGCTCAGGATCCAACCACCGCAACAGCGGCAGCCCTCACATTGACACTGACACGAAGCTACCCCTTGCGGTCAGCGTGAGGTTCCCCCCGGACCGTAGAGGCATCGACAATGAGGATCGAGATGCCAGAGAAGCGGAAGAAGTACGACCGGGAGTTCCGTGAGGGAGCGGTCCGGATCGTCGAAGAGACCGGGAAGCCGATCGCGCAGGTCGCACGTGACCTCGGCGTGAACGAGGGCACGCTGGGCAACTGGGTGGCCCGTGCGCGGGAGGCGGGCGAAGGCACCGACGGGCTGTCGAAGGACGACGTCGAGGAGCTCAAGCGGCTGCGCGCGGAGGTCGCGGAACTGCGGATGGAGCGTGATGTCCTCAAGCATCGGTGGTCCTGTGGGTCAAGGAGGCGACGAAGTGAGCGTGGCGCGCTTCGTTGCCCACAGCGAAGGCGTGGCCCTGGGGAGTCGCTATTGGCTTCCATCGCCCCCGAGGCACTTGTTACCACCCAACAGTCGCCCCGTAGCCGTTCCCGCAACGGGAGCATTGTGCCAAGTCGAGCGTCGCGTGCCCGCCGCGCGGCAGCACGGGGATGTCGCCGGATCAGAGCTCGTCGAGAGGGCGGTTCCGGGTCTGCTTCGGAGGGCAACGCGGCCCGTTCCTCGGGCGGCAGCAGGTCGTAGCTGGCGATCCCGGTCGGCTGGCTGCTGCTCGCCAGTGCGTACCGGACGACCCGGTCGTTGGTGCATAACAGCAGGCCACGGTGGGCGCGCACGGGCCGGCGGAGTTGATCTTCGACGAGTCTCGACATAGAAGCTGAGCTGGAGGGCGTATCCCGGCTTGAACTTGCCGCGGTCGCCACAATCGCTAAGTCACAGTCGAACGGCTGGACGGATTACTCGGCACCTGTGAGACGGCGTCGGAAGGACCGCCAATGGTCACTGCCATAGACCATCCGGATGTCCGGGCGCGGCCATCAGGCGCACCGTACTGCCTGACCCCTGAGTCGCGGTTGATGCAGTCGGCGGAGACTGCGCGCTCCAGACGAGCGCCTGCGGAGGCTTGGCGCCAGTGGATGCGCGACGGGTGTGCTTCCCGCGTTTCAGGTTCGACTGCATGCCCCCGCGTACGGTCCAGAAGTCGGACCCCGGAATATTCCGGGGTCTTGGCCGAACGCGCCCCATTGACGCACCGACGCTGGCATGCTTAGACCCACGATGATCACCGTCGAAACGGTTCTCAAGCGGCCCTTCATCGCCTATCCATTTATCTGATATAGCCCTCAATGTACGTGATGTACGGAATTCGATACGAAGAGCTTCGGCAGAGCGCAAGTACAAGATCGAGTGCCTATGAACGACTCGCTCCACGGAGCGTCGCAGAGGATCCTGAGAATTTATACGAACCTCGGCTCAAACGCTTCACTAGAACCAGTCTCGCGATAGTCCACCAACGAGCCAAAGAAGGGTTCAACAATGGTCGAGAATCTCGCCGCTGCTCGGAAGCAGCTCGACGGACAGCGGGATGCTGTTCGCGATGCGTCGAGAAAGTGGCACAAATACCCCGAGGGGTATGAGAAGGATGTCCAAGCGAAGACCGTGCAGAATGCGCAACGTCACATTCAGAAGCTTAAGGAGAAGCACCCGACTCTTCGACACGACAGCGACCCTGCCGATTCCTGGAAAGCTGGGGACCGAGCGCTGTAACCCGCTAGATGAGCACGATGTCAGCGGGAGCATGCCAGCTTAACAAACTGAATTATCAAGGCGTGGCGACCTTGTGGTTTAGCGACTGATCATCTTGAAACGCTATTGTGCCAAAAGAGAGCATTTGGGGAACCATGGGAATTTTCCGGAAATCGCGCAGCTCGACATCATCGGCTTCACAGGGGAAGGGCTTCACCAAACGGCGGTCGTTCTACCTGCCGTATGACGCAATGACGACCACGAGGATTGTTGCGTCTGATGATTCGATTGACCAGGTAGACGAACAGCCAATTATGGAGACGATCTACTTCAGCGAGATTAGCGACTCGCGCGTTAGAATTACTGCTGGCAACCGTTTGAGTACGTTGTGGGAAATAATTGTGGACCTAGAGTCCTCCAATGGAGGGACTTCAGGCACGGTATATGTCGATAGAGCAGATGTCGCCAAATGGAAAGGGAATGTCCTTAAGATTATTCCAGAAATGCATGCCCGGTTGAGCGCAGCTGGGGCGACGTTCACTAACTGGGACTACATGGATGTATTCCACACGTAAACGTTGCTGTCGTCACGAGGGTTCGGAGAGCACGGTAGACGTGTGGGCGTCATTCGGGCAATCCGCTTTATGGCCCACACCCGCCGCCGCCGTCGCAGTGCTGAGAGCCGAGCGCAAGATCTTGAATGCCGTCACGGTGGCGGCAATCAGTGACCAACCGTCGACGGGCAATGTTCCGCCGGCGGAGTCGAGCTAGCAATCCGTCCGTAATCGGCCCGCCCCAGACGCGAGTAATGGCCGGTCAGTTGAGCGAAGCAGGGACCGTCACGGCTGCGGGACGGTAGGTAATCGAACCACTTTGGAGGTTGTTGGCGATGGCATGTGCATGTGAAAAGGATCGGGGCAGTGGAAACAAGTGTGCCTGGTGTAAAGAGGCGATTGCTCATGGCATCCCGCCTGCGCGGCATCGGTGCTCGTCCTTCGGCAAGTGCTCTTGATCTGATCGCTATGGCTACTCGGGGAAGGCCGCGTCGGGCGGCCCACACGATCCGGCGCCGCAAGGTTCACCTGTGTCTGGCCACCGGCAAGCGTCGCTACCGCGACGCGCTGCAGGCCAAGGAGGTGCTGCTGGCGGCCTCGTGGGAACGGCAGGGGGCGGCGCCTTTCGGCTATGCCTCGTACAACCGAGTGGTCCGCGCGTACGAGTGTCATTCGTGCCACGGCTTCCACATGACCTCGCAGGCGGCCTGGGGGGCGGCAGCATGAGCCGGGCCAGCGACGTGGCCCCCCGGACGGATGCCGGGGAGGAAGATCGCACGATCACGGCGGCGGCTGGGCAGGATCTGCCCAGCCTGCCCGACTACTCGGTTCGGATCGACGCGGCTCGTCACCGCGGCATGGCCGACGCCGCCGCCCACGACAAGTTCTCCGTCAACCCCGACAGGCCGCTCAGGCGAGACATCTCGGTTGGGGACCGGTTCCTGCTCGCCGCCCAGACCGTGCTGAACCATCTCAGACACCAGACCGAGATCCAGCAAGGATGGGTCGACAGGTTCTGCGCTGAATGGCGGCGTTCCTACGACCGCGTCCAGACCGCGCAAGGCTCAGCCGAAGCCGCCCGCACAGCCGCTTCGAATGCGCTGGCTGAGGCGAGCCGCGACGGACTGCGCAATGCTGATTCATCGACGCTGCCCGGCCCTGCAGGGACCAAGGTGAAGCAGAAGGCTGGCCACATCCTGTTCGTCATCGCCATCTTCGTCGTCGCCGCGCCGGCTGACGGTGTGCTCAACTATCTGGCGATCGGTCCCATCCTCGGCGACAGCGCCTGGCTGACTCTCGCCAGCATTGCCGCCCTCACTGTCACGCAGCTGATGGTGGCTCGGGCGCTGGCCCTGGGCAGCCACAAGGCCCTCCTCTGGGCGGGATGGCTCTTCTTGATGGTGACGACGCTAGGAGTCGCGGGCATCCGGTACGTCGCCGGCGAGGCCGGCATGGTCAACCATCTCTCTCAAGGGCTCCCGGAAGGTCAGACCTTCACCGTTCCATGGACGCTCTCCTGGTCGCTGGCGGGATTCTGCGCCCTGGGCCCGCTCCTGATCATCGGGACCATCCTCGAGGTGCGCCACCTGGAGCACGTAGCCACCAATCGGCTGGAGGTGCGTCGGGCACGACAACACGAAGCAGACGCTGCGGCCGAACTGGCCGCCGCTCACGCTGCCCTCGTCCTCGCCGAACGCAGAGTCGCCGGTGCGATCGCGGCGTTCCCGCACCTGCTCGACCAGGCAACTTCCGCGATCCGCGCTGAGGCCGGCGCGGCCATCCTCGAACTTGAAGCTTGGTATCAGGGCATGGCATCGGCGCTGGCGACACCCGAGATCACTGCTGCACTGGACAGCCGGTTCCTCGCGGCACGCAACAAGCTGGAGCCAGAACTGGAGAAGGGCGTCGCCAGCTGGCTCGCTCAGCTCGAGGAGATCACACCGCCGGACCTCGACCTCGAGCGGCTGCTCGCCGACGCGCTCGCTGAGCGCGCTGCAGAAGGAAAGGGTCGATGATTCGCAGATTGTGGGCCCTGCTCCGCCGTCACCAAACCGAACCAAACCCTTGCCCTTCCTGCACAGGGGACCTCCACGCCTGCCCTAGCTGCCACGGCCATTGGCAGTCAGGCTGCCGCTCCTGCTCACTGGGGCTGGTCTGCAACATCTGCCACGACTCTTGGAGCCTGTCATGATCCTCTTGTTCTCGTCCCGCACCCGGTCCGCCCTGCTTCCGAACGCACCCGCCTTCGCGCGCCGGAACGGCCTGCGCTGCTGGATTGCTAACCACGTCGCCGAACGACGCGGCCGCTCCGACCGGCACCAGGCCCACACCGCCGACGGACAAGTGCCATGGACCACATCTCTGCTCCGCCAAGCTGACCAGGTCGCAGCCCAGATCGACGAAGCCCTCCACGCCGAACTCGACCCACTGGATCGCGAAATCGCGCTGCGCCGCGCGCCAAGCTCCGCATCATCGGCTGAGACGTCGGAGCCGGGGAACCCGGAAGGGATTGACCCCGGCGACCACCTCGCCGCCGATGCCGCCGCCCGGGAGGCGGCCAAGGCCGTCGCCGCACGCGCACAGGCTGAGAGCGCGCGCCAGGCCGCAACCCAGAAGGTCGCTGAGCTCATCGAGCGCCGAGGGCACCTGAATGCAGCCGCCCGAGACCTGGCCGACTCCTGGTCCAGCCGGTGCGACGAGCTCATCGCCCGCCACCGCCGCGGCTACACCTCCCGCCGCGGGGCGACCCAACCGTCAAGCGAGGCCATCACGCTGCCGCGCCACCGCCCCGCCTACGCCTGGGGCCCAGCCCGACAGCAGTGAATAGAAAAGAGACTGAGTAGCATGAACTCCTCCTCGCGCCGGGCGCGCAGGGCGATGAGATCCATCACCGCGGCGGGTGTAGTCCTCGCCGGAGTCCTCACCGTGATCGGGTGCTGCGGCTGCGGGCCCGATCCAGTACCGATGACGACCGCGCTCGTCATCGGCAACCACTCTGGGGCGGCACCCTTCTCCGATTCGGCGGGCGCTCCCACCGCGTGGGTGCGCGACCACACCGGCGATCTGGCGAGTCATCCAGGTTCCCTTACGGTCGTGGTCAACCAGGGCATTCCGGCAGCAGTCGGGACAGCGACCCTGACCATCGACACCAGCGCCTCCTGGAACGTGAAGTCCTCGGAGAAGGCCAACCAGGCAAAGATCGACGGTCTCCTCGCCAAGTCGCACCCGACTGTGGAGCAGGCCAGCCCAGTCCGGGCGCTGCTGATGGGCGCCGACGCGGTTCGCGGGCACAGCAACGCCACCATTGTCGTGTTCGACAACGGGCTGTCCACCTCATCCGTGGACGGGATCCTCATGCAAAGTGGCACCGTGGTCACGCCCGACTGGAACGTGACCGACAGCGTCGCAGCCCTCGCCCCGCTGCCCTCCTTCAAAGGCATCTCCGTGCGCTGGCTCGGGCTGTGCCAAGTCACCCCGGCGCAAACACCCTGCCCCACCTGGGCCATAGCCAAGCTCAAGAAGTTCTACACCCTGCTGGTAACGAAGAACGGCGGCACGATCAGCTTCAACGACCAGCCCGTCACGGCGGGCGCCATGCCAAAGCTGCCCACAGTCGACCCCGTCCCTTTCCGCCAGCCGACACCACCAACGCACGGCCCCACCATCCCGTCCGGCCCGACCACCATCCAACTGGACAACGACAAGATCCGGTTCGTCCCAAACACTGCCCACTACGCCCATCCGGCAACAGCAAAAACCGTGATCAGCCACGTCGCAGCTACCCTCAGCAAAGGCCACTACACACGACTGGACGTCGAAGGTTGCGTCAATGACGACGGCAGCGCCGACGCCGCCGCATACAAACGCCTAGGCCGACAACGAGCACACAGGGTCGCGACAGACCTCCGTCACGCCGGCGTCAAGATATCTAGCGCCTG
This sequence comes from uncultured Actinomycetota bacterium, assembly GCA_963758075.1. Taxonomy (GTDB): domain Bacteria; phylum Actinomycetota; class Actinomycetes; order Propionibacteriales; family Propionibacteriaceae; genus Microlunatus. The sequence goes on from CAVWTT010000005.1 coordinate 103,635, forward strand.
GTCGCCGGGCGCCGCGTGCCCCGGCTACGTACCCGGCGGAGGCGAAGCCAACATGAGGGTGATCATCACAGCGCGCTGATCGGTCGCGCCGGATACACGCGGCTCCCAAGCTGGGCGTGACGAGCGCCGCATCTTCGGCTGAAGAACAACGGCCGCATGGTGAACTCGCCAAGCCTTTCGGTAAAGCGGTTGCTGCTTGTCGACGGTCATAGCCTCCGGGTCGTACACCGGCATTGATCGACTTTGTCCTCCGACCACATTGCGTGTCGACTCTTGGCCGCCATGATCAGGATGGCGCTGGCTCTTCCTCTTCGGACCAAATGGTCATGGTGGCGTCAATGCCAGCTACTAGCCGACGGTAGCTGCGGTCGATGTCGGCGGGTAGGCCGAACCCGTTATTGGCCTCGAGGTGAACGAAACCGTGCAGGGCCGCCCGCAGGGCTCGAGCAGCATCGACAGCGTCGTCACCGGACAGACCGTAGCCGGCCAACGTGGCTTCCACCACGCGCAGCACGGTTGCGGCGGCTTCGGTCAGGTCGGGATGCTCGCCGCCAGGGGCGGCGATGGTGGCGGCGTAGCGGCCGGGATGGTGAACCGCGAAGTCGCGGTAGGCGGCGGCGAGCGCGAACAGCGCGTCGCGGCCCGCCTTACCGATCACGGCACGGATCATTTGCTCGCCGAGTTCACGCAGCGCGAGCGCGCTGACCTCCGTTCGCAGCGCCTCCAAGCCGGCGATGTGCTTGTACAGGCTGGGCTGCTTCACTCCGCAGCGTTCGGCAAGCTCCGCCAGCGACAGGTTTTCCCAGCCGACTTGGTCGACAAGGTCTGCGGCTGCCGCGACCACTCTGGCGCGGTTCAGGCCGGCCCTAGGCAACTCGCCGCACCCAGATTCTCGCCCGGTGAAAGAGAGCGCGCCACAACTTCGAGCTCGCACTCAAGGCTCCGCGTAACCACCGCTCGTGGGACATGGTCTTTCCCTCAATCTCTGATCGTTACAGACAGCTACCGAAAATAGCCTTGCCGCGACGGGGACGAGCTCCCGGCCACGACCGGTCGGATCGGTTCAGCGGGCCGCGAAGGCCGCGTCGGACGGAGAGCGGAACTCGTCGCTGGGTTGCTCACACCGATCGTCGCGTCAGGCAGCGGTTCATCGTTGCTGGCAGCACCCAGCGTTCCCCGGGGAGCGTGAGCGCCGCGGTTCCGTCAGCCGGCCCGCGGCTTGAGGAGCCGTTCGCCCAACAGGTAGACCGCGGCATGGTGCAGGACGCTGACGGTCAGCAACAGCTCACCCAGTAGCGGGTGCGCGGAAGCGTACAAAGCGGCTGCTGCCAGAAGGGTCACGCCCATCTCCTGTACCAGCCGCAAGCCCTCTGCGTAGCGTCCCGCGAACCTGAAGTCGACTGCCCCCCAGAATCCGAACACCAACAGCGGGGCGAGAACGGCTAGCGCAAGGCGCAGTGAGCCGCTGCCGGCCACAGACCAGCCCCAGGATGCAAGGGCCGCCACGATGCCGACCTCTAGCACAGCGCGTGCAACAACGTTGATCATCAAGGCGATGCGGTGACGCGGTCGCATGGGATGGACCTCTCCTCCAGTCAGACCGGGGTGGACTGCCGCTGGTTACTGAGTCCTACGGCGAGCAGGATGCAGCCGACTGCCATCAGCACCCCGTGGCAGACACGGATCGGCTGTGCGGCGGCGAACTGTGGGATGTACAAGGCCACCGCGGCGGTGAGCGGCAGCAAGCTGAGCACCGGACGGGGCATCTGTCGCCAGGCCGCGGCCGCGAGCACGACAACACCGACGGCGAGCAGTAGCAGGCCGAGCAGGATGAAGTAAATGCCGGCTTCCCAGCGGATGTTGTTGGTCAGGTCGTCGAACTGGCTGATGCTGCCGCCTGCCAGGGCCTGCTGGCCGGCCGCGTGCAGGCCGAAGACCTCCGCTCCGTAGTACGGCAGAGTCAGCCCGGTGCCGAGCCAGGCCAGTGCCAGGCCGGTGCGGGCACGGCCACGGTTGCCGGTGATGGTTTCGGTAAGCCGGAACAGGCCCAGCGCGAGCAGGATGAACGCGGCGATGCCGAACGTGTGGGCAGCGATCCACCGCGTGGAGGCGAACGCGACAGCGCCGGCGCGGGAAACTTCATCGCTGAACGGGCGCAACGCCGGGTAGACGGCGAACGCGACCCCGGACAGCCACAGCTCCGGCGCGGCGGTCAGGGCGCTGGTCAGCGGTGCGCGGCGGGAGCTGCTGGGGAGGAGGGCGTGCGGCGAGGCGGCGGACATGACGGTAGCTCCAAGGCTGAGAGAACGGACAGGGAGTGGATGGACGAGTTGGTGTTGGCGGCGCGTGACGTGGGCGCCCGGCCAGGCCCGGTTGAGCCGCGCGGAGCCGAGCACCGCTGACGGTGCGCGTGGTGGCCGCAAGCACGCCTAGGCATGGAGTAGCACCTTGCGCGCGAAGGCGATCAACGCCGGATTGACGATCTCCGGCTCCTGCGTCTGCGGGTAGTGGCCGGCACCCTCCACCAGCAGTTGCTCGGCCTCGGCCCCTGCGACATGGAGGTGGGTGACGATCCAGTCGGCTTCGGCGGCCGGGTCTCCGAAGTCGGGGTCGGCAGTGCCCATCACCACCAGCGTCGGCGCGGTGACCTGGCCGAGTCTGGCCTCGGCGGGCGCATGGCTGGTGCGGGTGGTCGCGGTGAACGCGCGAGCATGACCAGGCTGGCGCATGCTCGCGCGGATCGCGGCCCGGTGCTCGGCGAAGTCGGCCGGCTTGGTGCCGGGGTACAGCGACGATAGGTAGGCGTTCCACACCGTCGGCGCCCAGGGCCCGGACATCGCGATCCGAAACATCCACCCCATCAATGGGTTGATCGGGACCTGACGTACGAACGGGCCCACAAGCACCAGACCGGCGACCAAGTCGGGACGCTCGACGGCCGCCCACACCGCCGCACCGGCGCCCATCGAGTTGCCGACCAACAGTGCTGGGCCGCCGAGCTCCGCAATCAGCGCCAGCGCGTCGGTGCCGGCAGCGACATCGTCGTAGGCGGCGAAGGTGGCATCGCTGTCTCCGTGGCCGCGTAGGTCCATAGCCGCCACCCGGAACCCGGCCTCGGCTAGCACCCGCACGTTGTAGCGGTAGCTGCTACGCAGTTCTCCCATGCCAGGCAGGCACACGACAAGCGGCCCCGCACCCAGCACGTCATAGGTGATCCGACCCTCTTCGCGCTGCAGGCTGCGCGTCTCTGCCTCGAGCGTTGCCATCACGACCTCCTTGCTAGCCTCTATTCCCTGAAAGCTACTCTTCATAGCCACACGGTGTCAATGGCTAGCCAACCGCTCCACTTCCGTCCGACCTGGAAGACTCCTCGGCATCCGGCGCCGGCGCGACGATCGGCTTTCGTCGAGGAGGACGCAGCCCCCACAGGCTGGCCGCCAACAGCAGGAAACCCGGGCATACACCCGCGGCGACCGCCACCGCCGACGTTGCGCCGGTCGCGCCGCCTGCTGAATTGGCGAGAGCGAAGCCCGCCAGAGCGCAGCCGGTGACAAGGAGCCCCACGACGTGGTACAGCCGAGCATGCAGCACTTCGGCCAGGGCGAAGAAGTGCACTCCCACCACGAGCGTCACCCAGGGCAGCACAGCGCCGGGTCGACCCAGAGCGGTGGCGAGGATGTAGCGGCCGACCAGGATGATGGCCACCTCGCCCGCCACCACGGCCCAATACCCGCGACCCAGGCGCGGCTGTTCGGGTGATACCCGTGGTGACTGACGCGCCCGGCGCACTACGCCGACCAGGCACGTCGCGAATCCCACCAGCGCCAGCAGTCGCAGCGCTACGTCGGCGGGTCGCCCGACCGCACCCGCGTTTGCGATCACGAACACCAGGCCGAACGCAGCCCCCACACTCGACCCGACGATGCGCCCAGGCGGGCGCCGGTACAGGCTCGCCACGAGCCCTCGCTCCCGAAGCGGACGAGGCGCGGGCGCCGGAGCCAGTGCGCCTCTCCTAGGTGAAGTCGAGGCACCGCGAGGGGGCACTGGGCCACCGTCAACCGATCAGGAAGCGGCGGCGCCAACGTGCCGCCGTGCAGCACCACGATAGACTAAACGCAACGTAGCGTAGCGATAGACCCAATGCTGTCAACGCGCGCTACATTGCGAGCACCATGACGAGCAACCACAGCGACCCCGCCGAGGAGCCGTCTCCCCGCCGGAACCACGCTGCAAGGACGGGAACATCCCGGCGGCATCGAGCGAGTCGCCGTCAACGCCGCCCGCGAGTTGCTGGCGGCAGAAGGAGTCAAAGGACTGACGATCGAGGCCGTCGCCGCGCGCACCGGGATTGCCAAAACCACCTTGTACCGGCGCTGGCGTTCCAAGCGGGAGCTGGCCCTCGCGGTGGTTCTGGACATGGCCAGCGCCGCGATCGCGGCACCCCCGGAGGCCGACGTTCGCGCCGCGCTTACCGGCTACGTGTCAGCCGCCACCACAATCTTGCGGACCACACTGATGGGCCGAGTGATGCAAGGGCTGGCCTCGGACCTGGCCACCGATCCGGAGCTCGCGACCGCGTTCCGCGCCGAGGTTGTCGCGCTGCGTCAGGGCCACCTCGAGCAACTGGTGGCCCGCGGTATCGCAACCGGGCAGCTACGCGCCGGAGTCGACGTCGCCCTGCTCCAAGACCTGCTGTTCGGGCCGGTGTACTACAGGCTGCTCTTCTCCGGGGCGCCGCTGGACGACGACCTTGCCGCCAGCATCGTCGACGCAGTCTTGCCTGCGATCCTGTCGCAGCGCGATCAGTGACGCCAGAACTCCCGTGGACCCAGAGGGGCTCGGCTCTGATCCGCAGGAAGTGATACTCCGTCATGAATCGTTATGGCGGAGCCCTCAAGGGAACCGCGTCGGCGGCCACCACACACCGTTCGCGACGCGCCGACACGCCGACCACTCGGAAGAAGCGCCCCTGCGGGACTGTATAGGGAACGCCGCGCCGCATCCGGCCGGCGACGTTCGCGACCGAACGCCGATTTCCTGCCCGGTCTGTAAAACCGTCGGCTCAGCCTACGAAGGTTCGAATCCTTCACCCGCCACCAGCAAAGATCAACAGCCGCTGACTTACCGCTCCCCCGTCGGATCCACTAGGTGAACAACGGTGAATCTGTGTACGTGGGACGGAATAGGGATCGGTCGCCCGACGTCTGTCGGCGACAACAAAGGCGGGCCGGACATCCCCAGTGATTCCCCTTGCGATAGCGGGAGGTATCGGGAACGACCGGCCCAGTCGGACGTCGACAGCGGAGGTCGGCGACAATTTGCGCAGCCATCGTGCCAGCGGCGACTCGCGGCCGAGAGCGTCGGTAGCGGTGCAGATACCGCTGAATCCGCACAGGGGCGTGAGGTTCCATCGGGCGGTGCAGTCACTCCTCGGACGAGGGAGTGGTGCGACTGTTCATGCGGGCGAGCATCTCGTTGTACGCGTTGAGGGCTGCTTCATCGTCGTCGACGTCGGCATCGTCTGCGAACGGGGCCGTTCCGCCGGCCATGATGATGCGTTGGGCAAGTGTGCTGCGCCGGATGCTTTCGAGCCGACTGCCGATCACCAGGTCGGAGCCGGTATGGGTGATTGTCGCGACCGTGACGCCGATCCCGAAGAGCATCATCAGTCCATCGCCGCCCACCCACATCAGTGCTCCTCCGATGTGCAGATCACGCACCGGTGACGGCGCCCAGGCCGGGTGGGCGCCGTCCATGATCGGGAACATCTCGTGGGCCGACTGCATCAGCACGATCCCGACCAGGGTGTCGGGGATCATGCCGAACAGCAGCAGCCCGAAACGTCCCAGGTAGGGCAGCCGCCACCGGATCGGCTCAGCGCCCAGCAGTGGCAGCAGGTAGATGAAGCCGGTGATCAGGTAGAGCCATTGCTCGGCTTCCATCAGCCAGCGGTGAGACGCCATGGCGTCCATGAAGTCGGTCAGATGAGTGCCAACGATGACCACGGCATACAACCCGAACCCGACGACCGGATGGGTGAGCACACTGATCGGCCAGGAGCGGGCGAACTGGTCAACACCGGCTGCAGTCCTCCCGGGAGCGGCCGCTGCTCGTACCGCTGTGATCGGCGAGCCGAGCACCAGCAGGGCCGGAACAACCATGATCAGCAGCAGATGCTCGATCATGTGGTCCCAGAACAGGGCCATCGCATAGCTGTCGATGGCAGAACTGACCGTGAACAGCAAGACCAAGATTCCGGCGACGAAAGCGGTGACCCGCGCCGGGTGGACGACTTGCTGCCGCTGCCGGCGGGCGACCACGACAGCGCTGAGGTAGCCGGCAAGCGCCACCACCGAGAACAGCACCCACCAGGGCCGCACGTGCCAATGCGCGAATGACGCCCACTGCAGCGGCGGCAGCGACACGCTCATCGAGTTGCTGCCGCCGTCGCCCGCTGACTCCATGCCAGCCATCGCCTCACCGCGCCCGGAGACGCACCCGATGGCCGTGAGGCCCGTCGCCAGGAGCGCCGCAGCCACCACGGCGGGATGCCTACCCAGGCGACTTTCGCGGATCATCGGCCAGTTGCGCACCAGCGACAGGACGACGAGCATGGACTCGGCGGTCAGGGCCACGACCCCCAGTGGCTCACCCCAGTTGCCGAGGTCGTCGCCGATCTGGGGCAGCGCGACCGTCCGGGTGAGCATGTAGGCGGCCAACGCGGCTGCGCACAGGGAGGCCGCGACACGCCAGACCATGCCCGCGTCGTAGAGGACCAGGGTGATGGCCAGGGCCACGGCGGCGATCTCGAGGGCAACGAAAGACCAGCCGATGTAGGGGGCCTCAGAGAGATGCTCAGCGGTTATCGGAATGTGTGCCGCGGCAACGGTCAACGCGACCGCTGCGGCGGGCCATCGCCAAGGCGAGCGTTCGGCGATGTTGTGCTGCTTCGTCATGGTCAGTCCTCCCCGGGCGGGTGAACGGTGGGTTTCACGGTCAGCACCGGATCAGCGCCAAACGGCCATCGGGCGACCGGGCGATCGGACTGCCGGCAGCTGCGCAGCTGGCGCCCGTCGTTTGAAGTCGGGAGCGGCCGCGAGGAGTCGGCTCCCGGGAATCGTGGAACTATCGGCGATCGTGTTGCCGGTGAGCCCGATTTCGTGGTGTGGCTGGCCGCCACCGGCGCGCAACAGCTGGCGGTCTGCGACATGCTCATCGTGCCCCCGGCAGTGGCGGGGTGTAGTCGGCGAGGTCGGCGATGCCGAGTTGTTGTTCCACACCACTGACCCTGGCGAGGATCCGATGCAGGGCCAGGTCGGAATATCGTTGCTGCTCCAGACCGGCGAACCGGTCGGCCAGCTCATCGAGGACCCGCTGTGAGGCAAGCTCCCGCAAGCTGGGGTAGATGACGGTGTCCTCCCATGCCTCGTGGGGCTGGTACATGGTGACGAACTGGTGCAGGTAGCGCTGCAAACCCGTGCGTGCCGCGCTGGTCTTCAGGCCGGTACCGGCCACCTCGACGATTGCGGCGGTCAGGTGCCGGCCCCGGTCGTGTTGCACGAGCAGCGTCGTGACCAGATCGGGATGCTGCTGCGCGACCCGGGGAAAGACGTAGGCCTCCTCCAACCCTTCATGGAAGCTCTCGACGTAGTCGGCGACGATCTGGGCGCTGTCGATGACCGCACCGGCTGGGACGTTTTCGCCATTGCCCAGCCGGGTGGCCAGCGTTTGGTAGGCGAGCAGCACTCGCTTGAGGACGCCGTGTTCGGTCATCAGTTCCTCACCCGGCGACGGCGGGCGGACTGCGGCGGCTTGGGCTGACTCGCCCATGCCGAGCAGTGGTGAGCCGACAGCGACAGTGGAGGAGCCGGCGACGGCTCCGAGCGCACCTGCGAGAACGGCCCGGCGGCTGGGGCTGGCCGTGCCGGGCCCCGCGGCGTGAGGATCGGTGGTCATCGCGGCCGGCCGGGTTGCGCGATGTCGTTGGTGATCGTGTCTCCTTCGGGGCTGAGCAGGTACCACGGCCCTCCGTTGAGGAAGATGCCTTGGCCGTTGGCTGTACTGGCCGTGACGTCGCCGGCATAGCGATACAGCGGGTTACCGGCATAGGTGACCGTCTGAGCGCCGGTGGTCGGATCGGGCACCACGCCCAGCAGGTCGGCGCGGGCTCGGCCCGCCGCGCGGGGATGAGCGCCGCGCGCGATCGTCAGAGTCGGCCAGGTGCCGGCACACGGACCGGTGCAGGTGACGCGGCTGCGGGCGTCGGGCGGGAACATGTACAGGGCATGTCCGGCGCCGTCGGTGAGGATCGGCCCGACCCCTCGCTGGGCGCGGCTGCGTACGGTCACCGCGCCCGGCACATCGCGGACCAGGAGTGGGTCACCGCCACTTCTCCTCGCGGCCGGATGACTACCGCCCGTGCACCCAGTGCAGGACACAGTCGCGAGAACGATCGCCACCACCGATCCGGCCAGGCGCAGGACAGCACGCCGCCTCATCGGGTGGGCAGCTGGTCGAGGAGGCGTCGAATGTCGGCCGCGTACTGGCGAGACTCGGTGCCGCCGGTCCAGACCAGGTGCGCGGCGCCCTTGACGAACGGAAGAGACTGGGCGCCGTGCTGGACGCTGATCGTGCCGTTCTTGTGCTTGACCGGCGGCGAGATCGGCACGCCGACAGATCGGGCGACGGCGTCGATCTGGTGGTTGGAGGCAGTCAGACCGATGAACGGCGCCAGGTCGGAGTCGAAGTTGGCCAACCACGCCTTCATCACCGCCGGTGTGTCGCGGTCCGGGTCGGACGTGATGAACACGACCCGGACGCGTTCCTGGTCGGTCCGGGGAAGGGTCCGCAACGCGGTGCCGAGGTCGGCCATCGTCGTCGGGCAGACGTCGGGGCAGTGCGTGTAACCGAAGTACACGATCATCAGGTGATCTCGCTGCAACGCCGCCAACGTCGTCGTGCCGCCCTGCGAACTGCGGAACTTCGACGTCAGGTCCTTGCCGGTGAGCCGTTCCGGCGGCTCCAGGACCGTGCCGTGGTAGCGACTGGCAGTGGTCTGGACCGAGACCGGAGCACCCGCCGGACCCGGGCCGGAGCAGCCGGCCAGGGCGATGACCGCGAACAGGGCCCCCACAGCCAGCGCGACCCGAGGGGCGCGTGAACCGGCGGCGAAAGCGTCGGAGACGTGCATGTGAGGGTAGTCGTTGCAGGGCCGCCCCCGGTTCCCGACCGACCCCTGATTCTTTCTGCCAGATGTCGGGAACTTTGGCGTGCTCGTGACCGACTGAGAATGCATGCAGGCAGTGACCCCCGGACGGGGACGACAAGCACGGACACGCTCGGCCACGACGCACACCCCCGGCGCCGTGACCGGCATCGTCGCCGTGCTGCTCGCCGTGCTGCTCGGGCTGACCGCTGCCGGGTGCACAGCCGACACCACTCCCCCAATGCAGCGGAGCCCGGCCCTGGCCCACGCATCCGCCGGGGCGGTGGTCTTGACCGGGGGCTGGGTGCGCAAGCCGGCGTCACCCGACGTGGCCGCGGCCTACTTCACCTTGAGCAACTCCGCGGACCAGCCCGACACACTGGTGCAGGCAAGCAGCCCGGCCGCCCGGATGGTGATGGCGATGAAGGAGGTCGACAACGGCGGCGCGATGAGCATGGAGGCAGTCCCCTCCCTGCGCGTACCGGCCCATGGGAAGGTCAGTCTGACACCGGGGCACTATCACCTGATGTTCGAACAGGTCGGACGCCGTCTCGCCGTCGGTGACACCGTGCCGGTCACACTCCGCTTCGCCCACGCCGGCATCCTGCACCTCGCCATTCCCGTGGTACCGCTGACCGGGCCGCCCTCCATGGATGACAGGAAACACAGGTGAGCGGCCATGGCTGATGCATCAACCGCACCCGAGTGCGAAGCGGCCCGCGAGACCCTCTCCGCGCTGCTGGACGGTGAGGACCCCGGACTGTCCACACAGTGGTTGACCACGCACCTGGTCGACTGCGCACCCTGCCGGGACTGGTACGCCGCAGCCACCGAGCTAAAACGCCGCACCCGGCTGGTGGTCGCACCGGACATCCCCGACCTTGCCCCGACGATCCTGGCCCGCCTCGACCAGCCCAGAGCCAGTTCCCCGACGACCCCACGCCGCGCAACGACGCTCCTGATCCGTCTCACACTGGCGGTGATCGCCCTGGTGCAGCTGGCCCTCAGCGCTCCTCTCCTGTTGCAGGGAGGCGATCCAGACCTCGGTATCCACCACGCCCATGAGCTCGGCTCCTTCGAAATGGCGCTCGGTATCGGGCTGCTCTACGCCGCCTGGCGGCCCCGAGCCGCCCGGGGAGTCCGACCACTGGTGGCGGTACTGGCCGTACTTCTGGTGGTGACAGCGCTGATCGACCTGGCGCAGGGGCGCACCACCTACGTCGATGAAGCACCCCATCTGCTCACCGTGGCGGGATTCATCGCGCTCAGCGCGATCACCAGATCGCCGGTGCCCGGATCACCCGATACGGCCGCCGTGGGACGGCCTCCGCTGTCCGCCGAGCGCAGCCGTGGTCGCAGACCACGTCCGCGGCTCCGAACCGGGGACGAGCTCCTCCCACCCGGACAGGAGCGCGACACCGGGACGACCGCCATGACCAATCCTCGACGGGTGAGCGCATGAGCGCGGCTCGCAGCCCCAGCACCACGCCCGCGACGGCCGGAGCCGTCGCCTACCATGAGCCGGTGTCCATCGCCGGCAGACGCAACGCTTCGGACTTCGAGACGGTCGTCCACCAATTGCACCGCGACGTCTGGCTGCTCTGCCGTCACCTCGGCGACCCGGACGCCGCCGACGACCTCACCCAGGACACGTTCCTGCGCGCCCACAAGGCCTGGCCCCGCTTCCGCGGCGACTCCTCCCCGCGGACCTGGTTGTTCGCAATCGCCCGAAGGGTGTGCGCCGACCATGTCCGCCGCGCCGGACACGAGCGCGATCTAGTCACCAAGTTCCGGCTCGAACGGTCCCGCACACCGACCGAGTGCAGCGACCCCGCCGAGCAGTACTCGCTGTGGCAACTCGTGGCCGCCCTCCCGCAGGACAGACGCGCCGCCTTCGTCCTGACCCAGATCCTCGGCCTGTCCTACGACGAAACCGCAGCCGCCTGCGAATGCCCGGTCGGCACCGTACGCTCCCGCGTCGCACGCGCCCGCGACGCTCTCATCGCCGCCCAACACGGCGAACAAACGCCCAGGACGCAGACTTCGCGCCGCAAGAGTTAAGCTACATTAACTCCTGTGGCGGACGCGGACCCTTCCGGACCGGCAGAGCTCTCGAACTCAGCGACGGACCTGGCGTATCGATCCGATCCGTCCTTGACGGACGCCGAGAGGCACACCGGCAACCCTGGTGGCCGCGGCAGACTGGCGTGGCTGTTGGGGCCGGCGTTCGTGGCAGCGATCGCCTACGTCGACCCGGGCAATGTCGCGGCCAACCTGACGGCGGGCGCCACCCACGGGTATCTGCTGGTCTGGGTTCTGGTGCTGGCCAACGCGATGGCGGTGTTGGTCCAGTACCTGTCGGCCAAACTCGGCCTGGTCACCGGCCAGACCCTGCCATCGCTCCTGGGTGTGCGCCTGGCGCGCCGGTCGCGCCTGCTGTTCTGGGTCCAAGCCGAACTGGTCGCCGCGGCCACGGACCTGGCCGAGGTGATCGGCGGCGCGCTTGCCCTGCAGATCTTGTTCGGCCTGCCGCTGCTGGCCGGCGGCCTCATCGTCGGCCTGGTCTCCGTCGTCCTTCTGATCGTCCAGTCCAACCGTGGTCAGCGGCCGTTCGAGTTCGTGGTGATCGGGCTGCTGGCCGTGATCACGATCGGCTTCGTCGCCGGCCTGTTCGTCAGCCCGATCAACTGGCGCCAGACCGGGACCGGTCTGCTGCCACGATTCAACGGCGCCGACACCGTCCTGCTGGCAGCGAGCATGCTCGGTGCCACCGTGATGCCCCACGCGATCTACCTGCACTCCGGGCTGGCCCGCGACCGGCACGGCAGCCACGTCGCTCGGTCCCGGATACCGCGGCTGCTGCGGGCGACCAGGGTGGATGTCGTCCTGGCGTTGGCGGTGGCCGGCAGCGTGAACCTCGCCATGCTCCTGCTGGCCGCGGCAAGCCTGCCCGGCATCAGCGGCACCGACACGATTCGCGGCGCCGAACACGCCATCGGAGCCGCCCTGGGCCCCGGTATCGGTGTGGTGTTCGGCATCGGGCTGTTGGCCTCCGGGCTGGCCTCCACCTCGGTCGGCTGCTACGCCGGATCGACGATCATGGCCGGGCTGCTCAAGATCAACATCCCGCTGCTGTGGCGTCGGGCCATCACCCTGATCCCGGCCCTGATCGTGCTGGGCATCGGCTTCGACCCCACCCGGGCGCTCGTCCTCAGCCAGGTAGCCCTGAGCCTCGGGATCCCGTTCGCTCTCATCCCGCTGGTCTCCTACACCAGCCGGCCGGCGATCATGGGCCGATTCGCCAACCCCCGGCCCTTGACCCTGACGGCCTGGATCATCGCCGCGGCAATCGTCTCGCTGAACATCACGCTCATCATCCTGACGTTGACCGCACCGGGCTGAGCCAGCACGCGGACATTCATGCGGCCAGAGGGATCCGACAGCCGTGTCCCCCGATGCCGGTAGGCTCTCAGCAGTGCCGGAGACGTCGGACTGCCAGACTGGCTGACATGTCCATTGACGATCGCGGCCGGGACGTCGAGGCATCGAGCAACGAACCGGATCTCGACCGGATCAGCCCGGTAGCGCAGGACTACCTCAAAGTGATTTGGTCGGCGACCGAATGGGGGGACCCGCCGATCACGACCGGCGCGCTCGCCGCACGGTTCAAAACCACCGCAGCCAATGTCACCGACAGCGTCAAACGCCTCGCCCACCTCGGACTCGTCAGCTACCGGCCCTACAAGCCCGTCCGCCTCACCCCCGCCGGCAGCCGATACGCCGTGGCCATGGTCCGTCGGCACCGCCTTCTCGAGACGTTCCTGGTCGAGACCCTCGGCTACACCTGGGACGAGGTCCATGGCGAAGCCGAACGCCTCGAACACGCCGCCACGCCCACACTCATCGACCGGATCGATGCCCTCCTCGGCCACCCGACCAGTGACCCGCACGGTGATCCCATCCCCGACGCCTCCGGCGCAACCCAGCACCCCGACACCGCCATCCGGCTCAGCCAGGCAGCAGCCGGCACCTGGACGGTCGTCCGCATCTCCGACGCCGACCCCGCGATCCTCGCTCTCGCCGAAACCCGCGGACTCATCCCCGGCGCCGCCATCACCCTCACCGAGGCACCCGCCACAGATGACGAACTCGGCCAGGCCGTGTGGATCAGCCCGGCGAAATCGGGTCATCTCTCTGCGGGCGGCCACCGCTCGCAAGCGAGCAGGCGCGCGTAACCGCCTGTCCGCGACCATCCGGGCCGCCCGGAGCCACCCAGTTCAGCATCCCGGCCCGTGGAAACCCGCACCCGAGACGACACCTCGGAATTACCGGGCCAGTAAGGGGGTGAGCGGGGTAAGCCGGGTGACGCCCGCCGCGGCGTCGTCGTCGGCGAGTCGCTCTGCCGCAGACAACGACGCGGCGCCAACGTGCGCGAGGACGTGATCGTCGCCCAAGATCTCGACGGCTGACCGAGGCGGGGCGCATCGTTCGACACGGTCCAGCGCCGGGAACTCCCCGGTGGCGCCGGCGACGAGAACGTCAGTATGTCCGGCCGGACGCCGAGATAGCAGGTCGGTCAACGGGTCGTGATCGACCTCGAGCTGATCACCGAAGAGGTTGATGATGCAGACTGGTCAGCGGAGAGTTGATCACGGGCGCCACCGCACTGCTTCGATGTAGCGTTCGGACCGGCTACCGGCGTTGGCGTAATAGACCGCGAGCACCGTGCCGTCATCCATCGCGATCGCTCGGGGGTATCCCATGTCGCGGACCGCGACGTCGTCGGTCAACAACGCTGGGGTCCAGCTCGCGCCACGGTCCTCGCTCGTTGTGGCCCGCAGTCCGTATGGCTCCGAGCGACTGCCGTAGACCAGCACCAGCCGGCCGTCGGCCAAGACCACCAGGGCCGGCGGGTTGCCTCCAGCTCCGCTATCGGGAACGGGGGTTCCGACGAAGTCCCACGTCCGGCCCTCGTCGGTGCTCGCATAGAGGTCGATCCAGTTCTTGCGCTCCCCCGTGACACCGGACCCTGCACAGCGCCGAGCGGACAGTACGGTGCCATCGTCGAGGGAGACTGAGGACGGCATGATCGCGAAGCCGTCCGGTTCATCCCCTACCCAGCCGCGTTGGGTCAGCGTTCGGCCACCATCACCAGTCCAGGCTGAGAGCACACGTCCTTCGGAGCCGTCAGGCTTGCCGGTGGTCAACTGGAACAGTGCCCGCGACGGTCCGAGTCGGACGATGTCGGTTCGGGCAGCGATCGCTGCCTGGCCGAAGGTCGGGATCGCATGCGGGCCTGTCCAGGTGTGCGCGCGGTCGACGCTGACATAGAACCAGGACCGTGCTCCGTTCACGATTCCCGTCCGACCGACCAGCACGGCGGTCTCGGGATCGGCGAAATCAATCGGCTCAGGCAAGGGCACGAAGTCGTCTGGACTGAGTCGGGGACCGATCTGCAGTTCGGTGTCGACGTGCTCGTCTCCGGAGAGTGTCTGTGCGCCTGTCGGAATCACGCCCGTGAATGGCTCGTGTTTCCAGCTACGGCCGCCGGCCATGCTGCGTGCCACCACCGGCAGGAACGGTCGTGCCCTGTCTCGCGGGTGCAGGCCGGTGTCTGAGCCGATCCATCCCGACACGAAGATCGACACAATCTCCTCACCCCAGCCCCACAACCCGTAGTTGGCGGGCCACCCGGCGAACCGTCCGGGTTCGCGGTAGACGATGCTGCGTGTCACCTGCATCAGAGGGGTCACCCTTTCAGGCCGGCAGCGAGTCCGCCGACGAAGCAGCGTTGCGCGACGAGGAACAAGATGACAACGGGGACGACGGTCATAGTGCAGTTAACCTGACATGTCAAGAAGGGTGGGCGATGGTGTCGACCGATCCAGTGGTCTGTCTCATGATTGGTTGACTACTTGGTTAAGTCGGGTCCGGGCGCGCTGGACCTTGGTAGGGATGGACTCTGCGGTCGCGGTCCACACATACGGTGTCGGGTCGGCGTTGGATCACTGTCGAAGCCATGTCGACGATGGCCTCGTCTGCGCCGGCTCGTCAAACGCATTGGTCGCCGCTGGGCGCGAGACGATGTAGATCAATGAGGCGGAGGGCTTCGGTCATCGACAGCCACTCTGGTGGTGGCCGCCGCCGATTCGGCGAGAATTGTCGGACACCGGTGTGGCAAGACTCTCCGCGAACCACCCTCAGCGTTGACCGTAAACGTTCTGGTACCGCGCATAGAGCGCGTCGATCGCCGCCTGCGCGATGGGGACTGGTTCACCGATCTGACGGGCGAGGTAGACGGTCCTGGCCACCTCCTCGCACAGAACAGCTGTCTTCACCGCGGCTCGGGCGCTGGCGCCGACCGTGAAGACTCCGTGGTTGCGCATCAGTACCGCTCGGGAGCGGTGCCGGGCGAGGGTGTCGACGATGCCGCGTCCGATCGAGTCGTCACCGATCAGGGCGAATGGGCCGACCGGGACGTCGCCTCCGAACTCGTCGGCCATCATGGTCAACACACACGGGATCGGCTCACCGTTGGCCGCCCACGCGGACGCGTAGCTGGAGTGGGTGTGCACGACTCCTGTTACGGCGGGCAGGTGACGGTAGACGTACGCGTGTGCCGCGGTGTCGGAGGACGGCGCGAAATCCCCCTCGATCAGTCTGCCGTTGAGGTCGCAGACCGCCATGGACTCCGGCGTCAGGGCGTCGTAGGCGAGTCCGGATGGTTTGATCACCAGTAGGTCGGAGCCGGACACCCGGGCGGACACATTGCCGTCCGTCCAGCTGGCCAAGCCACGTCGTGCAAGCTCAGCGTTCAGATCGCAGACCTCGCGTCGGACGTTGCTGATCGTGTCGCGTCCGGCAGTGACACTCATGCCGCAGACCCTCGCCGGGCGCGTCGCCTGATGTCCTTCAGCCGGTGCATCACCGAGTTCCCACCTCGACCGAAGTAGTCGTGCAGCTGCACGTATTCGGCGTACAACTCGTCGTAACGAGCCACCCGCTCCGGGTCGGGGAGGTAGACCGCCTTGTCCACGCGTCCCATTGCCGACGCGGCTGTGGGTACGTCTGCATATGATCCCGCGGCCACGGCCGCATGAATGGCGGACCCGAGGGCGGGGGCCTGCTCCGAGCCGATGATCGACACCGGCATGCCCAGGACGTCGGCATAGATCTGCATCAGCACGGAGTTCCGCGTCAGGCCACCGGCCGCGATGAACTCCTCGACCGGCACACCCGCCTTGTTGAAGGCTTCCACGATCATGCGGCTGCCGTAGGCGGTGGCCTCGATCAGCGCCCGGTACACATCCTCGGCTCGCGTCGCGAGCGTCTGACCGATCAGCAGCCCGGAAAGATCGTGGTCAACCAGCACCGACCGGTTCCCGCTGTGCCAGTCGAGAGCGATCAGCCCGTGCTCGCCAGGTAGCTGCTGTCCGGCCAGCTCGCTGAGCAGCTCGTGCACACCGATCCCGCGACGGCGCGCCTCAGCGTCGTAGGAACCGGGTACGCCGCTGCCCACCCACCAGCCGAAGATGTCACCCACCCCACTCTGGCCGGCCTCGTAGCCCCAGAACCCGTTGGTCACTCCGCCGGACACCACACCGCACATGCCCGGGACGTCGCGCAACTCGGCGCCGTTCATGATGTGGCAGGTGGACGTGCCCATGATCGCGACCAACTGTCCCGGAGTGATCGCCTTCCCGGCCGCAGCGGTCACGTGCGCGTCGACGTTCCCGGCGGCCACCGGGATCCCGGCCGGCAGCCCGGTCCAGGACGCCGCCTGTGGAGTCAGCGATCCGGCCCGATCACCCAAGCCGATGACCGGTTGGTCGAGCTTGTCTGCCACGAATCCCGGCGAAGTCCGGATCCACCGCGGCGAGGAACTCGACGCGATGGATAGCAGCCGTCCTGCAGGATTCCCTTGTACCCAGCACTGCAGGCGTTGCGGGTGTAGCGGCCGGTCAGTTGCCAGACGATCCAGTCGGCGGCCTCGACCCACCGACCGATCGCCGCGTACGTCGTCGGGTCGTCCTGGAGGATCTGCAGCGCCTTGGCGAATTCCCACTCACTGGAGATCGAACCGCCGTACCGGGCCAGCCACGGTTCTCCTCGTTCGGCGGCGACCCTGTTGATCAGCTCGGCCTGGGGCTGGGCGGCGTGATGCCGCCACAGTTTCGGGTAGGCATGGGGTCGAGCCGAGTACGGCTCGACCTCGCACAGCGGTGTGCCGTCGGCCCTCGTCGGAACCATGGTGCAGGCCGTGAAGTCGGTGCCGATCCCGATCACCCGGCGCGGGTCCACACCGGCTGCGCGGATCGCCTCGGGAACGGCCAGGCGGAGCACGTCGCGGTAGTCGTCCGGCACCTGCAGGGCCCAGTCAGGAGGAAGCGCCTCGCCGGTCACCGGGAGTGTCCGGTCCAGGACGCCGTGCCGGTAGGTGTGCACGGCCGAGCCCAGTTCGACGCCGTCGGCGACTCGCACCACGAGCGCGCGCCCGGACAGGGTCCCGAAGTCGACTCCGACCGCGACCGCCTCAGCATCGTAACGGTGCGGCGCGTCTGTCAGCGCAGCTGCCATGGCCGCCGCCAGCGTCGGAGGTTCTCCAGAGCATCCCGGGCGAGGTCGTCCTGGCTCGGTGCGAAGGAACGCCAGATCGATGCCGCTGTGGCGATGGAGGCGTTGTCAGCGGTGAACGATTCGAAGCCGAGCATGCCGCGGTAGCCGATCCGCTCCAGCGACGTGCGAACGGTCGCCCAGTCGATGTGGTCATCGCCCGGGGCGCCACGATCATTGCCGCAGACCTGCATGTGCAACAGCCGATCGCCGACGATGTCGAACGCGGCGCCGAGGTCGCCTTCCTCGATGTTCATGTGGTAGCTGTCCAGGTTCACGCCGATCGCCTCGGCGGGAAGCGGGTGCGATGGCGTCCATGACCTGTTCGGCGGTGGTCAGCAGGCTGGTTTCGTACCGATTGAGCGGTTCGACGGCGAGCCTGACACCGCGTGGCGGCCGCGTAGTCGAGGAGGGGCTTGTACGACTCGCGGAGGGTGGAGATCGCCGAACGGCGTTCGTCGGTCGACATCCGCCAGGTGCGGCCGACCGAGGTGTAGAGCGGCCCGATCACCAGCGGAGCGCCGACCCGTGTCGCGAGATCGACGGCGCCACGGACGTAGGTCTGAGTCTCGCTGATCACCTCGGCATCGGCACAGGTCAATTCCCGACCTGGCCCGAATACGCCCCCGACGACGCGCCGCAGACCCAGGCGGTCAAGGTCCTCACGGGCACGATCGGGGTCCCAGTCGTCGAGACTCTCCGTCGCGATCTCCACGCCTTCATAACCCCAGGCGGCGATCTTCTCCGCAGTGTCGTGCAGCGTCTGGTCATCGATCGGTGAATGCCAGACGAAGGTGTTCACGCCGATCGGGAGCGCGTCGGCGAGATGCGCCTCGATGCTGGCCTCGGCGGGTGCCGTGCTGGTCATGCGGTGGCTCCGATCAGTCGGCTCATGTATTCGCCGTTCCGTGTGACGGCTGCATCGGGGTCTTGCTCGGCGCTGAGCGATTCATCCTCGAATGTCACCCAGCCGGGAAAGGCCCGGGCGGCCAGGTAGTTCAGCACGGCAGGGACGTCGACGATGCCGGTCCCGGTTTCGGCCCAGCTGCCGTCCGCTGCCAGATCCTTGACGTGGACGTGGTCGACGCGCTCTCCCCATTGTGTGACGATCGTCAGTGGGTCCATGCCGCCGCGGGCGATATGGCCGAGGTCTGGTGTGTAGTTGATCAGGGGGTCCAGAAGACCGGCCATCCGGTCGTAGTCTCCGGCGGTGCGGAAGACCGATCCGGCGGGGGAGTTGGGATGGAAGCTGCACACGATCCCGCGCTCGGCCGCTCGCCGGGCGACCGCTGCCATGCAGGACAGCGCATGATCCTGGCGTTCGACCAGATCGCGGCGATCGGTCCCTGGTGACGGGCATAGCACGATCTTCGAACCCGGGATCGCCGCCGCGCAGTTGATCAGGGATTCTGCGTCGGCGTACTCGGCCGGCGTCTCCGAGCTGCCGCGCCAGGCCTCGACGAGGACGAGCGCGGCAAGTTCCACCCCGTGTCGGGCCAGGGTGTCCCTGATCTCGGAGGGGCTCCAGCTGTCGCCCAGCATCACCAACTCGGGCTCGAAGCCGCTGAAGCCGGCCCGCGCCGCGGTGGAGATCATGTGCTCCAGGCGCCCGCGATACTTGTCCATGCTCATCTGCCAGCTGTAGGTCTGACAGGCGTAACGCAACTCGGCCAGGGTCTTCACCGGCGCCGACGCTTGCTCCGTGGTCATGACAGGAACTCCTCGACAAGATCGTTGAAGCGGTCCAGTTCCTCCCAATGGTGGACGTGGCCGGTCCGCTCGAACAGTTCGTAGCGTGCGCCGGGGATGGCGTCGGCGACTTCGCGTGCGAGGTGACACGGGATGAAGCGGTCCTGACCACCGGCGGTGACCAGCGTCGGAACCCCGATCCGATCAAGCCGGCTGCCGGCGTCGTGCCCCACGCAGGCGGCAATCTGGGCCTGCAGGGCGGTCACGCCGACGTCCGGCGAAGCATCCCGGCCGGCGACCAGATCGCCGTAGTGGTCGGCGAACCACTGCGGCGTCCAGACGAGTGTTTGAAGGTGTGTGGTGAACGTCTCCTCGTCGGCGATCTTTCGAAGCCGTCCGATCGTCCGCAGCACGTCGGTGACATACGGGTCCGGCCGGCCCCAGGTCGCGACCAGGACGAGGCGCTCGACCAGGTCGGGGTGATGAAGTGCCAGCTCCTGAGCGATGGCGCTTCCCATGGAGATGCCGACGATGCGGCAGGCCCCGAGGCCGAGTGCGGTGATCAGGCCGGCGTAGTCCTCGGCCAGCTCGGCGGTGGTGTACGGACCGGGCGGTGCCGGTGAAGCGCCGGCACCTCGGTTGTCGACGACGACGCATCGGAAGTCCTGCGACCACCTGTCGACGTGGGGTTGCCAGGCCCCGCCGCCCGCGTTGATTCCCATGATCAGCATGACCGGTGGACCGGCTCCGATCTCAGTGTGGACCAGCCCGACCGTCGCCCCGGCGGCGGTGGTCACGACGCTCCGAGGGCCCAGCCGACGGCGTTCAGCAACAACGTCCGGACGGGGTCCTGTTCGAGGTCCTCGGGATGTCCGAGGCTGGTGTAGAAGCGGCGCCTGTTCTCCGGCTCGCCGTACCAGGCGACGGGTCCGGGCGTCGGTGGGCACTCTGGATCGACCGGGATGCCGTCCAGGATTGGTCGGGCCCACGGCTGCAGTTCGGTGTGATAGAGCCAGGAGCGGACGTGGAAGTGCTCCGGCAGGCCGGTGACGAGCTCCTCCGGCGCGTCGGCGCGAACGCTGACATCGGTGCTGGAGCTGTGGCCGTGGTGGCTGATCCACGGTGAACCGAGCACATCGCGTCCGAAGCCGACGTTCCAGTCCGCCCACGGCTCATCGGCGGAGAACCGGAAGGCGTGGCTCGAGGTTCGCAGCCCCACGACCGCGCCCTGACCCTCGCGGAAGGACTGTAGCGCCTTCATCTCGCGGTCGGGGAGTCTGCGGAAACGGGTGTAGATGATCAACAGCCGGGCATCGTCGAGGTCGCTGAGGTCACCGAATGTCGATTCGGGGAAGTCAGGCTCGTCCGCGATGATCGATGGCGTGTGGTAGCTGACCTCGACCCCCAGCTCCCGCTCCAGGAGAGCCGCGATCGGCCGCATCGACAGATGCGCTCCGTACTCCGGTTCACCGGCCAGCATGACGATTTGTGGGGACATCGGTCAGCTCACCGCCTCGGCGTCGAAGGGATGCAGAACGATCTTGCCGCACTCACCGCGGTCTTGGAGGTCCATGGCGTCTGCCACTGCGTCGAGGGGCAGCCGGTGGGTGATCATGACATCGATGCCCGCCGCGGCGGCCCTGATCATCGCCCACATGCCGGCCAGGTGTACGGCGTGGTTCCAGTGCCAGCAGGCATAGACGTCCAGTCCGGCGGGGATCGGCGTCGGGAAGGTGACCTGTGACGTCCAGGCGACCAACGCGAGACCGCCGCGGACGCGGATGCTCCGTGCCAGGGTCGCCGCCGCCGGCGGGGCGCCACTGGTCTCGATGCCACCGTCCGCGCCACGTCCCTCGGTCATGGTTCGGACGGCCTCGCCGACGTCGTCGTGGAGGGGGTCGAGGACCTCGGTGGCGCCGAGCTTGCGGGCCAGCTCGCTGCGGTAGGGCTGGGTTTCGAGGGCGACAATCCGGGCGCCGCGGGTCGCGCCCTGGAGGACAGCGCCCAACCCGACGGCGCCACAGCCGGAGATGACCGTGGTGTCCAGCACCGAGGTGGCCAACCGATGGTGGGCGGTGAACGTGGGGCCGAAGCCGCAGCACGCCATCGCCGCGTGTTCCAGTGAGATGTCGTCGGGGACCCTGATCAACAGGTAATCGGGCTTGAGGACGTATTCCGCGATGGTGCCGACGCCGGCCTCGGATCCGGTCTCGCCGAGCACGTCGCGCTGATTTTGGCAGTGGATGTGTTCGCCGCGAGCGCACAGCCAGCACCGCCCACACGCGTACTGCGGCATGACGACGACCCGGTCACCTTCACGGACGAGGGTGGACGAGCCCGGGTCGACGACGATCCCGGCGGCCTCGTGCCCGAGTCGGTCGCCCGGTTGACCGGCTTGTCGCTGTTTGAACTCGGTACACAGTGGGGCGACCAGGATCCTGACCACGACCACGTCGCCCCGCGCCTGCGGCGTCGGCTGCTCGGTGACCTCGATCGTTCCGGGGCCCGTAATGACGGCGGCCTTCATCGGAGAACCTCCTGTGCGTCGACGGCCTGTGCGAGCAGTTCGCGGACGAAACCGACCGCGTCACGGCCATCCGGACTCCGCGGTCTCGCAGAAGCAGAAGTCGACGGTCCAGTAGGGCAGCGCGAGGAATTCGTCGGCCGCGGCAGCGATCAGCTCCGGGAAATCGATCTTGCCCTGGCCGAACGGGATGTGCGAGCTCGTCTCGTGGTTGTGCAGCGAACCGTCGCTGTCGATCAGGTGAAGATGCCCGATGTGCCCGGAGAGCAGTCGGAGCGTACTCGGCGACGCCCCCCGGGAGGATCTCCGGGTCGGGGCCCTGCCGAGCCCCCATCACTGCGCCGGTGAACGCGTGGGAACTGTCGAAGAGCACCGAGAAGTTCTGATGATCGACCTCTTCCACGGCGCGCAGCACCTGGCTCGGTCGGTTCAGCCAGAAACCGGGTTCGAATTCCCACAGCAGTCTGACACCGCTGTCCTCGGCGCGTTGGGCGGCGGCCCGCCAGGCGGCGATCAGGCGAGTGAACCGGTCCTCATCCATCGGTCCCGGCGGCGAGACCGTGTCGGTTCTCAGGGCGGTGATGCCCATGTTCCGGCAGAATGCCAGCGTGCTGTCGACCCTGGTCAGGTAGTCGGACAGCCCGACGTCGGCCGGCGGGGTCGTCCGGAAGTCCGGGGCGTAACCCGAAACGGCCAGGCCAAGACCGGCCAGCAGCTCCCGTAGCGGCGCACACTTCTCCGCCGTGTCGAAGTCCTCGTCATGAGGATGAGGACGGAAGCCGTTGATTTCGATCGCGTCATACCCGGATGCGGCCAGATAACGGGCGATCCGTTCGAACGGCCACGGGTCGACCTCGAAGGGGCCGAAGGCGAACGCCCAGGACCCGAACGACAACCCCGGTCGGTCGTCGACGGTTCTGCGGTGAGTCGTGTCGGTCACGGTGGAATCCTCTGATCTGGGTTCGATGGAGATCGGCGGCCTGCTAATGGCTTTGCAGCAGGGGCTCCGTCTCCGTCTGGACCCGGGCCAGGGTGCCGGCGACATCGGAGGTCTGGTTGGACCAGAGGTTGTCCATGTTCTTGTTGTAGACGGACTGGTCCCAGCGGCCGTATCCCGGCCAGTACAGCGGCCGGTCAGAATTGGCCTTGCCCAGCTCGAAGAACGTGTGGGTGTAGACCTCGGGATCAAGCACCTTCTTGTCGGGCGCTGCGTCCTTCGCGTACTTGGTGTTCGACACGTACATTGATCCCATCTTGGCGGTCACCGGAAGGTTCGCCGGGTCGCTCAGCGTCCATTTGATGAACTTGTAGGTCAGGTCGGGATGTGGTGATCCCTTGGGGATCGAGAAAGCTGACCCTCCGACACCCTGGAACCGACCTTTCGGGCCGCGGGGCATCGGTGCGACTGTCCACCGGAACTTGCCCTTGACGAGCTCATCGACGGCGAACGCAGCGTCGTTGAGTGAATGCAGCATGGCGACTTTGCCGCTGGAGAAGAAGGCGACGGTGTCCCCGGTGCCTCCGGTTGCGGCCTTGATCTGGTCGGGGTTGGGCATCGCGTGGAGCTTCCAGATCGCGTCGTAGAGGAACTGGAAGCCCGCCACGGTCCCTGGCTCGGTGAAGTGCATCTTCAGGTCGTTGCCGTTGCCGGTCACGTAATCACCGCCGTAGGACTTGATGACCTGGTGCGCGAAGCCGGAGTCCGTGGGCAGTGAAACTCCCCAGGCCTTGCCCGAATGACCGCTGTGCTGGGTCAGCTTGACCGCAGCGCTCATCAACTGGTCGTAGGTCCAGTCCTCCGTAGGCACGTCGACGCCGGCCTGCTCCAGCCAGTCCAGGTTGATGTACAGCCCCGAGGTCGCCCAGTCATAGGGGAAGCCGTACTGCTTGCCGTCGTATTGGAACCCCTGCACCTGAGACGGGAAGAACTGGTCCGGCCAGCCCTGCGGCACGTCGTTCTTGAGGTAGTCGTCCAACGGTTCGAGCAGCCCTTGGGAGGCGAAAAGATGCACCCGGGTGTCATGCATCCAGGCCATATCCGGGGACGCGCCGCCGGCGACCGTGGTCTGGAGCTTGGTCCAGTACGTGTCCCAGTCGATGCCGTAGTCCACCGAGGGCTTCATGTCGGGGTACTTCTTGAAGAAGTTGGAGATATGGAGGTTCCACTTCTCCATCTCCTGCTTGCCCTCCCACGTCATGGCTTTCCACGGGCCCTTGTCGATCTCCTTCGACCCGGACTTGGCAGAAGTGCTGCCGCCGCTGCAGGCAGCGACCAGTGGCGATGCGGCAAGTCCGCCGAACAGTGCCGCGGACCCGCCGAGCAAACGGCGGCGGCTCAGTCCGGACGATGGATGGGGTGTGTACGGCATGGTCATTCTCCTCAGGGACGGTCGACGGTGATCGTGAGAAGCGGATGGGACGGGATGTCAGCCCTTCAGGCCAGTGGTGACGATCCCCTTGACGTAGTACTTCTGACCGAGGACGAACAGGACCAGGACGGGGACGATGGTGAAGGTCGCGCTCGCCATCACCTGGTTCCAGGGTGTACGGCCCGCGATGCGGGACTGGAACATCGTCAGACCAAGCGGCAGAGTCTTGTGATCGATCGAACTGATGGAGATCAGTGGCCACAGGAACTCGTTCCAGGAGCCGAGGAAGGTGAAGATCGCCAGCGTGGCGATCACCGGCTTCATCAGCGGCAGAACGATCCGCCAGTAGACGCCGAAGAATCCGCAGCCATCGACACGGGCTGCTTCCTCAAGCTCCCGCGGCAGCGTGAGGATGAACTGGCGCATCAGGAAGGTGCCGGCAGGGGTGAAGATCGCCGGCAGGATCAGCGACCACAGCGTGTCCACAAGCCCGAGGTTCTTCATGATCACAAATAGTGGAACCATGAGGACGGGGAACGGGATCATCATCGTCGCCAGGTAGGCCAGGAAGATCTTGTCCCGGCCGGGATACCGCAGTCTGGCGAAGGAATAGCCCGCCAGCGAGCACGTCAGGACCGCACCGAACGTGGTGACCGCCGACACGATGATGCTGTTCATGAAGAAGGTCTTGAACGGCAGCGCCTGCCAAGCGTCGACGTAGTTCGACCACTTGAAGGCTTTCGGAATGAACTTCGGCGGGAACCCGTAGATCTCGGAGATGTCCTTGAGCGAGCTGGACACCATCCACAGGAACGGCATGGCGAAGATGACACCGATGAGCGAGGCACCGATGATCGCGATGACGTCACCGAACAGGCGCTGCCTGCGCATGCTGCGGCTGCGCCGCCGGACGGGGGTACCCGTCACGGGCCGTCCTTGCTCAACGGTGGTCGCCACAACTGCTCCTTGATCCGGTCGACGGTTCTAGTTCGCGGTCAGCGCGGTACTGCGTGCCTGGCTGCGCCACATCAAGGCAGTGACCACGGCGATCATGAAGAACAGGGCGACCGCAAGGGTGGCGGCGTATCCCATGTTGAACCACTGGAAGCCCTGTTGATAGATGTACATAACGATCGTGGTGGTGGCGTAGGCCGGACCACCCTGAGTCATGACGTAGAACTGGTCGAATCCCTGCATCGCTCCGATGAAGGAGATCACCACGATGTAGAACGTCGCCGGGGCGACCCCCGGCACGGTCACATGCCGGATCTGCTGGAACCAGGTCGCCCCGTCCAGACGGGCCGACTCGTAGTACTCCTCCGGCACGCCCTGCAGCGCGGCGAGGAAGATCAGCATCGGATAGCCGATGCCCTTCCAGTTGCTCATGATGATGATGGCCGGCATCGCCCAATGCGGGTCCTGCAACCAGGCCGGCCCGCTGATGCCGATCTTCCCGAGCATGAAGTTGAGCAGCCCCAGGTCAGGGTTGTAGATCCAGGACCACACGATCGCGATCGCGACGGTCAAGGTGACGTAGGGCAGGAAGTACACGGTGCGGAAGAGCCGCACCCCGCGCATACCCCGGTTCAGCAGCAGCGCCAGCCAGAAAGCGATGAAGATACCTGACGGGACCGCCCCGACGGTGTAGTAGACGCTGTTCCACAGTGTCTTCCAGAACAGCTTGTCGCTGATCATGTCCTGGTAGTTCTTCAAGCCGTTGGCCTGCGGCGGCAGGACCAAGTTCCACTTGGTGAACGTCAGCCAGATGGAAAGTCCGATCGGGATCAGGCTGAAGGCCAGGAAGCCGAGGAAGTTCGGCAGCAGGAACACATACCCAGCAGCAGCTTCCGCACGACCCGCCTTGCTCAGCCTGCGACGCTGGGGCCGGCCCGCGGGCGCGGCACTGTCGCGGCTTCGTGTCAGCCGGCCGCGGAGCAGCCGATGGCCTGCATTCCCTTTGCTCGTGCGAGTCAACGTCATCGTTTTCTCAGCCTCGGTCCGTGCCTGTCCGCAACCTCGGCGAGCAGGACTGTCCTCCAACTGTGGCCGCGCGTGCCGCGGTGTGCTTGTAAATTCCGATACGGATGCTGGATAAAACAGCCCTAGCTCGTCAAGCCCGGGACTATGGTCCCCAGCGACGGCGCTGCCGACGACTGCGGAAAGCTGTTGTATTCTCGCGCTGCCAGGGTGGCGGGTGGTTCCGTCTCTCCTGTCGTCGTGTCGGTCTGACCGTGGAAATTGGTGACTGGAGCATGGCCGTGACCATTGACGGGAGCGTCGAGCTCCTGCAGCGCTCAGGCCTTGACGCGATGAATGAGCTCAGCGTCCTCTACTTCGTCAAGGACTACGAGCGACGGTTCGTTCTCTGCACTGACGCCCTCGTTCACCACCTCGGGTACCGCGATGCGCGTCAGGTGATCGGGCTGCGCGACGAGGACCTCTCGCCACCCCACCTCGTCGACCACTACCGCAGCTATGACGAGCGAATTCTTCAACGCGGCGAGCGGATCGTCGAGCTTGTCGAACTGGTGCGCAACGTCAACGGATCGTTCGACTGGTTCGCCACGACCAAGTGGCCGCTCCTCGAGGCCGGGTCGATCGTCGGACTCGCCGGTGTGATCCGCAGCCTCCGACCCGCTCGCAGCGTTCGCGAAGGGCTACTGCCGTTGACACCGGCGATCGAGCTGATGGCCGAGGCTTACCAGCGCAAGCTCAGCATCGAGGAGTTGGCCGACGCCGCGGGTATGTCGCCGAGCTACTTCAACCGGCAGTTCAAGAAGCACTTCGGCACAACGCCACACCGCTACCTTCGATCGGTCCGGCTCATGGCCGTCGATGAACTGCTCTGCACCACAGAGCTGCCCCTGACGGCCATCGCCCACCAGACCGGCTTCTACGACCAGAGCCACCTCTCCAACGAGTTCAGCCGGCACCACGGCGTGACGCCCCTGGAGTACCGCCAACGCAACCGCTCCGACGGTGCACTCCGGCCCGCCCCACATCAGGTCAAACTCCGACTAGATGTACCGCGCGAAGGTGGTCACTGAAGGCCGGAAGCCCCGATGGGCGGAACTCGAGCGTCATCGAAGCCTCGATCGTGCCCGCGCTCGCCCGATGGCCCTCCGAGACAATCCCGGACAGCCTTCAGCCACGAACAACTCAGTCATTGCCTGATCGGGCGAGTCACGAGGCCGTGGCCGTGACAAGTGCCCTGATCGCTCTCAGCCTGGACCCGTGGACGGGCTGCGGGGTGGGAAGACCGGTTCGGGTAAGGGCGCGGCCTCGATGGTCGGTGCGGCGATCACCACGGCCCGGGCCGCTGGAGCGACGGGCGAGATCCTGGTCCGTTGGTGATTCGTCCAACGGCAACAGCGCCGTGGTCGGGGCCTGCCTGAAGGCCGAGGTGCGGTTCTCGGTCGTGCTGGCCAAGAACCGGGCCGTCCTTGTCGACGACGGTTGAAAACGAGGCCATAGCGACGGATCGGCCTCATTTTCGAGCGTTGCCGACAGTCCTCCGGGCGATCCGCCCCGAGCGGGCATGGAGACCGGTGCATCACCCTGGCGCGGTGGTCGATCCCGAGACCGATGAGTTGATCTCCGATGCCGAGGTCGCCGAGATCGGCTTCCCCGCATTCGCCTCCACCAAGCGACGGGTTACCGCCCGCCTGGTGGTGCGTCGGGTCCGCGACCAGAACAAGCTCGCCGAGTTGTTCCCGGTCTGGCGCTACCACCCGTTCTCCACCAACAACACCGAACCGACCGTCGAAGCCGACCTGACCTTTCAGCCCCGAATGAGCGGCCCGCCAGGGCCAGACCGGCTCATGGGCGACCCTCGGTGCAGTAGCGAGCCCCTTGCCTGAAGGTGCACGGAGGGTGCGGTGGCCAGGACGGCCTGTGTGTGCGACGACCCCGCGGATCAGGCTCGCGACCGTGTGCAACGGGGCGAATGCGGTTAGGCACGCCTCAGTGTCGGCCGCTCCTGCAGTCGTCGCCAGGAGAGTGCATCGAGTCTTGCCCGGTGCGTTCCAGCCGGAGTGGTGACGGTGAGGTCGCGATGCCGACGGTCGAGGTTCGCGAGCAGGATCGTGTCCCGGTCGCCAGTGCGTGCTCCGACCGCCCAGAGCAGTCCGTCAGGGCTCGCTCCTGTCAGGGCATCGCCGCTCTCGAGGTCGCGGAGCGTGTCCACCGCGGCAGCGACCGGGTAGGGCTCCCCCGTCGTCGCTCGAATGCCGCGCGGCCCCCACTCCTCGAAATAGGTGAGAGACGCCACGCCCGCCACGGTAAGCGCTGCGACGGACGCGACGGTCCAGGCTGCAAGCTCGGGGGCGCTCTGGCGCGCGTCGTCGGCGTCGATCAGCTGCGGGCCGTAACCCTCACGAAGGTCGGCATGCGGTGAGCGGGGCGGCGGGGCCGTGGCGACATTGTTGAACCGCGGGCGGAGGGTGATCGGCCCGACATGCACGGGTCTGCCTTGGGCGATGGCCACCGCTTGCTCGGCGATGAGGCGCTGGATCGCAATCGACTCGACAAGTTGCTCGGTGCTGAGCGCGTGAAACAGCGGGGTGATGCTGAAGACCAGGCCGTCGAGCTCGTTGGGGAGGCGGTGGTGCTCGCGGTTGAGCTCGGTGAAGTGCGACCTTGCGCCGCCGACGACCGGCACGTCGATGCCGGTTGCGCGGAGTGCGGCCCGCAGCCGATCGATGGCGTCCGCATCGGAGACGTGCGCGGCCGGTCCGGTGCCTTGGAAGGCGGTGGTCCGGACGATGTGGTGCGCTGCTAGGGCGGCTGCGGCCTGCTCGAGCGCCGCAGGACGCGCATCGAGGACGAGGCGGACGTCGAGCGGGAGGCCGGACGCGGCGGCACGAGCGAGGGCAGCCGGCCAAGCCCGCGTTGCGAGGTCGAGTTCGACGAGGAGATGGCTCGCCCGCACCGCGACAGCAGGTGCTGGATCCGGTGCGGTCGCGGCGGCGAGGCCGATCCGTGGGAAGGCCGCACCTGACGGCGCGAGGGTGATGTGGCCAAGACGCGATCGGGCGGGCGCGTCCTCGGTTCTGCGGACGGCGATCCGGATCACCTGTCGGACGTGTTCCCCCGCTTCGATCCGATACGGGAACGGGAGGTCGAGCGGGCGGCTGTACGTCTTGTAAGAGGCGTCGGTCCAGTTGCGCTGATCCTCCATCTCGAAGACGTCCCCCTCGAAGGTGGCCTCCACTGCGAGACCGGCCTGCGGCCACGCGAGGCCGGCAATG
Source organism: uncultured Actinomycetota bacterium (assembly GCA_963758075.1). Classification (GTDB taxonomy): domain Bacteria; phylum Actinomycetota; class Actinomycetes; order Propionibacteriales; family Propionibacteriaceae; genus Microlunatus. The sequence goes on from CAVWTT010000005.1 coordinate 133,284, forward strand.
TCGCGCAGGGGCTGGTGCGGGCTGATCGCCTCCGGGAAGCGGGCCTCATCCTCGCGAGCATTCGGGTGCCGGACCCTGATGGGTGTGCCAGCAAGGAACGGCGGGTGCAGCACGACGAGCCCGGTCCGGTTCGTCGCCAACGGCCGGGTGGGGCGCAGGTCGCAACTCACGATGAGCTCGTCGCCGGTCGCCTCGACCCGGACGGTGCCAGCGATCGAGGACCCGAAGCCTTCGGATTGGACCCGAAGTTCGAGCGCCGCGGGCTCTTCGGCGAGGGACTTGACGACGGTTGCCAACGTGTCCCAGTTGCGGTCGCGCACGACGGCGCGAACGGCGCGAAACAGAACGACACCGTCATAGGTAATGTCGGCGAGTTCGTCGTCGCGCAGCTCAAGCGCCCACGGGCCGGATCGCCAGGAGCGAGCTGGTCCGTGGGAGGAGCTCCAGGCGTCGCTCACAGCGTCGACATGCCGCCGTCGACGGTGAAGATGGCGCCGGTGGCGAAGGCACCGTCGTCGCTGGCCAGGAACACCATGATCCCCTCGACATCATGCGGGGTGCCCGCGCGGCCGAGTGGGATGCGGCCGATGATCGCGGCGCGCGAGCCCGGGTCGTCGGAGATCGTCGTGACCAGGCCCGTCTCGGTGTATGCCGGAACCACGGTGTTCACGCGGATGTTCTTGTCCGCGTAGGCGGCGGCAACGGTGCGTGCCATCCCGTGGATGCCGGCCTTGGAGGCGCTGTAAGCGGTGAACTCCGCGCCTTCCCCGTTGATGCCGGTCGGACTGCCGGTGACGATGATCGATCCGCCACCGTTACGCAGCATGGTGCGCACGGCATGCTTCACCGTCAGGAAAGTGCCGGTGAGGTTGACTGCGATGGTGCGCTGCCACACCGCGAGGTCGAGGTCGGCCGCCTTGGCGTCCTGGCCGAAGAGCTGCACGCCAGCATTGGCGACGACGACGACCGGGCTCCAGCCCGCCTCGGCGAGCTCGGCGAACGCTGCCTCAACCGAAGCTTCGTCGGAGATGTCCAGGACGACGGCGCGTGCCGCCGCGCCGATCGCCTGCGCGGTGTCGGCCGCGGCCGACTGGTCACGGTCGGCGATGACCACCCGCGCGCCCTCACGGGCGAACCGCTCGGCGACGGCGCGGCCGATGCCGGTTCCGGACCCGGTGACGAGCGCGGTCTTTCCCTGCAGTCTGCTCATTCCGCACCCTCAGCGTTTGATGGAGTCGAGGTGGAGCATGCGGGCGAGGTTCTTATCGAGCTCGTCGTCGCGGAAGATCTTCTTCCAGTCCTCCTTGATAATGCTCTCGCGGCCGTAATCCATGGCGATAAGGCAGGCGTCGCTGAACGGATTGTCGCCGCGGAGACCGTTCGCGAGCGCCACCTGGGTGTGCCCGTAGAGGATGCTCCGAGCCGCGGCCTCGGGGACGCCCATGGTGTGGATCGCCTCCTGCAGCGCCTCGTTCAGCAGAGAGCCGACCATGCACGCGACCGTCTCGACGAGCGTCGGCTCGAGCTGGGCAAGCTGCTTCACGGTGACGAAATGGACGTCGACCACTGGGGCGTAGATCGCTCGGACCGTCGCCTCGACGATCGCCTTCTTCTCGGGGTCGTCGGATTCGACGGCGGCGATCGCGTCCTGCGGAGCGGCGATCCCCCCGAACGTGTCTGCCCACTCCTCCTTGCCGGTGCGCTCGAGAAAAACCGAAGGGTGGCAGGGATGGGCCACCGCCTGGACGACGTCGTCCCGCGTGGTGAGCAGGCCGGCGTACGCCGCCGCGGGGTCGAGGGTGAGGGCGATAGCGCCGGGCTTCAGCTGCGACACGAGGTCGGCGGTGACCGCCTCGAGGGCGAGGTCGGGCACCGCGAGGACGACGATGTCGGCGTCGGCGACGGCGGTGCTGGCATCGGTGAGCTCGCGGCCTGCGTCGCGGGTGCGTTGCTGTCCCGCGGGCGAGTTCTCGACGTACCAGACCGTGTGATCGGTCCTGGCGAGGTTGTTGGACACGCGCATGCCCATCTTCCCGCCGGCGCCGATAACGGCGATCTTGTACGTGTCCGTGGTAGTCGTCATGCTTTCGTTCTCCTCAGGTACTCCAGGGTGCTGCGGGTCCACTCCCGCTCGATTCGGACGGTGGTCTCCGGGTCGCCCTGCCAGGGCAGCCAGTGTTCGACGATCTCGTCGATGCCGCGCTGCCGCGGCCGGACGGCACGAAGCAGGTGACGGTAGTCGTGCAGCCCAGTGCCCATCGGGGCGCCGGAGAAGGTGAAGCCGACCCAGCCGTCCTGGCGGGCAAAGGCGAAGTCCTTCACGTGCACGTTCACGACCTCGTCGGCGACGGAGTCCACACAGGCGCGCGGGTGCTCCAGTCGGGCAACGACGTTGGCGGGGTCCAGGCAGATGCCGAGCCGGTCGCTGTCCGCCTGTCGCACGAGAGCGAGAAGATCCGCCGTCGCGACACGCTCGTAGGTCTCCAGCGCGAGGGTGACGCCGGCGGATTCGTAGTCAGGTAAGGCATCCCGGAGAAGTTCGAGCGCCTCGAGCGGCGCCGGCCGCGAGTCGGGCCCGAGAACCATGCTGCGGACGAGCCGAACGTCAAAGACCTCGGAGAGTTCGAGGAAACGCGCGAGCCTAGCCCCGTCGATGCCCTTGGTGCCGAGCTGGATCGTCAACTCGAGCTGTCGCGCGGCCGCCGCCGCATTCCGGAGGTCGCGGTCGGACATCGTCTCCAGCGGCGCGTAGTCGCAGATCTGGAACAGCCCGACACCGAGCTCGCGCGTGGCCTCGAAGGCACCGATGAGCGACATCGGCCGCTCGACCCGGTCGGAGTGCTGCCAGAAGAACGCGTAGGTGCCGAGCCCGATCACGCGGCAACCCCGTTCTGAGGCGCGGCCGCCTCGTCCGGGACGGTCCGGCACGACTCCGGCTCGTGGACGAAGCGGCCGAGGTAGCGTCCGACGCCATCGTTTCCGAGCTCGGCGAACGGGCCGGCCGGTGACACGGTTCCTGGATCGGCGCCGCCCGACACCGTGGCGACGAAGCGGCGATTCGCCGCGACGAAGCCCTCGGTCATGTCGTCGGCGACAGCCGGCTCATTCCACAGACGCGTCATCGCGACTCCAGGGTCAGGGTGGCGGAAGGGATGAGGGCAGTCTGCCAAACCGGTTGACCAATAGCAAGGGTGACTGCTCGGTGCCACGGCCTTAGTCTTAGGGTTAACTCATGCCGGCGTTCCGCGATTCCTCCGCAGATATCGTCTCCTCGTTGGGCGCGCTTCCGAGCGGATCCCCGGTCAGCGAGGTCGCCCGACGTCTCCTCGACCTTTTCACCAGCGGGTCGATCGAGCCCGGGACGCGCCTTCCCCCGGAACGGCAGCTCGCCGGAACCCTCGGGGTGGGTCGCTCGGCCGTTCGGGAGGCGCTGGCCGCCCTCGAGATCCTCGGGATCGTCAATGTGCGCGCAGGCTCCGGCACCTACCTCGGCGGTCGCGTCAGCGACCTGCTCCCTCAAACGATGCGGTGGGGCCTCCTCATTGGCGCCAAGAGCACGACCGAACTGCTGGAACTGCGCTCAGGGCTCGAGATCTACACAGCCCGTCTCGCCGCGGAACGCGCCACCGATGATGTGGTCGCCTGCGCGAAGGCCGCGCTTGAGCGGATGCAGGCACAGGTCGGAAGCTTGAAGGCGTTCGCGAGGGCGGACCGCGAGTTCCACGAGGCGCTGGGGGTAGCGGCCGGTAACTCCGTGCTCAGCGACCAGATCCACGTCGTTCAAGCCCTCCTTCAGGTCTACGCCGACCGGTCCGTTCATGACGAGGCCGGGGCGAGGCGGGCGATCGAGGAACACAAGGCGATCCTCACGGCAGTCGCAGCCCAGGACGGAGATGCAGCAGCATCGGCCATGGCACTGCACATGGCCACAGCTTCCGCGCGCCTCCTCGCAGCCAGCTGACCACCCGCGGGAGCACTCGTAGACGTCCCCGGCTCGCCTGAATCGCCGCGCATCCAGGGCCCCGCCGGGATCTGCGCACGTTCACCGACGCACTTCGGCCCTCTCGCCATCGAAGGCGAACGCCGCCTGTCCGCCTGAGCACGGTCCTTGGCGCGACAGTCGCTGGGGAACCGGCCCGGCGCGAATCGACCTCGGACGCACAGTCCCCACCGATCGGTGACGACGCCGACGTTCTCTGCAGCAGCCGCCGGGCGGCACCTCCAGGGACCGCATAGGGAACGCCGCGCCGCATCCGACCGGTGACATCCGGACACCACCGGGCAACCCCGGCGACCAGAGTCGTTGCATCGGCCCTGGTCAACGCCAGTTCTCGGCCGAACGCCGCCGACGGTGCGAAGTACCGCTCCCCTGTCGGATCCACGATTACAACGTTGAACAGGACCGAGTGACATGCAGACCAACTTCTAAACGCCCTTGTCAGCGGCTGTTGATCTTGCTGGTGACAGGTGAAGGATTCGAACCTTCGTAGGCTGAGCCGACGGTCTTACAGACCGGGCTGGAAACTGGCGTTCACTAGGCTGAATGCGAGGCGCTGCGACCCGTGGGGACGGAATGGGGATCGAACATCCGACGTCCGTCGGCGGCAGCCGCCACGCCTCGGGCATCCCCCGCACGCGGGCAGGGTTCCCGCTTAGTCTCCACGAGGTATTTGCAGGCGCGATCGATCCGGCTAGGTCGCGACCCTGGATCGAGGCCACCCGCGACGTAGCCCGTCAACCCCGAATCGGCCTCGGGCACCACAGCCTGACATGCGCCGGAACTACCTGGCGCGGACACCCATGGCCTCCCGCGGCAAGTCGTAGGAGCCGTCGTGCTCGAAGGGCTGGATCATGGTCCCAGCGTGTACGGATAGCGGCCCGTTCGTCTTCGGAGAACGCAGCCAGCAGCACGGCGATCGGTCCGCCGATGGCCGACTGCACCTGCCAGTAGTCGTCGAGGCTCTCGAAACCGGGGCGCCCGGGGACCTCATGTATCTCGATTCTGTGAACCCGCCACCTCGAGCGGGTCCCAGTTGGCGGGATCGGCCAGTGAGAATGGGCCGCTGCGCCTGGACGGGTCACCGGACGGAACTCCGCGGCGGCTCTGGTGAAGGGGCTGAGCAACGGGTTCCGCTCCGGCAGTCCGAGGGCACCGTAGGTGAGGCGACCGCCTGGACACGTCGCCGGGCGAATGCTGCCGAGAGCCTTCGCGAGGTGTCAGGCAGGAGCATCAATCCGAAGGGCGGGGCACCTGTCGACGCTGGCATCGGGAAGGTCGATGCCCTGGGTGTCATCGTCCTGTATTCGACATTTGTGAGTCCTCGGGCCTCCGCACCCCGACGGGCGGCAGCGCGACCCCGCCTTCCGACAGACCACGCGAACTCAGGTATCCGTCCCGGAACGACGCGTCCAGCAGCCAGGAAGCCCGTCTCATCAGGCGCGGCCGTGAGTTCCGGGTTGTCGCGCCGGCTTCGGGTCCATGGGTCGACCATCCACTCTGATCGCGGACGCCGCGCTTCGAAAAGCCGGTGCGGTGCCGCCCCAGGCGGCACGACCCTGTTCGCGGTGTCGCGCCCAGGATCGATGCTCAGCTGAGATGATGCGGTCTGAGCCGGCGAGCACATCGGCACCGGCCGCTGTCAGCAGGCTGGGACCCAGTCCAGCAATGACTCTCGCGGGCGGCGGCCTCTGCTCAGCACCCATCGCCAGGAGGAATCCAACCACGCCCGGTCCCGATGATGCGGGACAGAATCCCTTCTGTGCCGACTGGGATGTCTTGGCCCGGCTGCGACCGTGCCCAGTCGATCCGCCGATATCCGAAAAGCAACTGCACCAAAACCGGCGGGCTAACCACGATGCGCGGCCCCCCGCCGGCGCCAGCGTCTGTCACCGTGAGTCGCCCGCGGTCCAGCTCAAGAGTCCTTGCCCAGGGGCCGACACATAGTTCGGCCTTCTGCGGACCATCAAGAGGCACATCAGCAGCCGCCGAAAGCACGGCATCCATCAACGCATTCACGTCCACGGGACAAGCCATCCAACCAGCTGAGGGCGTCCGCTCGATCGACGACTGCACAGGCAGGTGGTCGGCGATATAGCCAAATGTCAACGAGTCTGATGGCATCCGCCAGACCAGGTCGTCATCCTGCTCCTGCAGCGGCCCCCGAAGGTGGGAATGATACTGGAGAAGCGCACTAGCAGCCGGCCAGTCGTCAGCTAAAGCCTCGGGTCCGAAGAATCGCAACGCACCCCACGAAAACGACAGATACCCTCTGATCTCGCCCTGGGGATCCACCGCTACCGATGGGGGCGGATCAGCGAAGCGAATCTGCTGCACCTCCTGCTCCATGGTCCGCAGACAGGGTCCGACATAACCATCGCAGTGCCGATCACGGAGCGCGGCGATCGCCTTGGCGTCATCCTGTGTCGCATTCCGCACTCGATAGGGAGCCGCCGCCAGCCCCGCGATCTGCGCTCGGGCGATGCGATGGATCTCCGCATCGAAGACGTCGACGTACCCGAACTGGTCGTAGAACAGATGGAGTCCGTGGAGCAACAGAACAGCTAGCTTGTGTTCCCTGGCAAACGCGATGGCGTCCTCCATGAGCGCTCTACCGATACCGCTATGCCGCTCCTCACGTCTGGTGACAACCGCGCCCACCCATCCAGTGCGAACAGATGCACTGCCAACCCGCATCTGTCGGACTTCCAGCAAGTACGAGCCTACGCAGGAATTGCCTCGGAACGTGGCGCGCGGACCCGACCCAGGCAGCAGGGATCCACTCTCTGCGAAGCGTTTCCAAGTGTCGACAGATTCTGCGCCGCGCCCGAACGGAACAAAAGTTTGAGCCATGAGCGTGAAGGAGGCGTGTGCTTGGTCGTCAGTCCGCGGTGCGCCAACCGTGCCCGCCCACCGATTCACGGTCGGATCCCTGGCGCCGTAGTGCTTTCCGTCAATCGTCGCTGGGCGAGACGGAACCACACCAGGACGGGCGTAGTCGGCACACCAGATGGGGGCATGGCTCGGAGCCCTTGCACGCTTTGCCTTGGCTGCGCCGCGATGCCTCCGATTCGGCTGATCTGCATCGGTGCTGCTTGCCGGGCCAACCGTTCTGAAGTTCCCAACATCGAATCCTCCTGAGGCGACGCAAACTAAACGTCTATTGCAGTTACCGCTGAGTGGCGGAAGCGTCCGCAGTCAAAGGTGATTGGTGGACCAGATCTCATCGGTCCCCAACCGATCTCGATAACAAACGCTCCGCAGTAGTTTCATCCGTTATAAGCACGTCGATGTATTGCCCGCGCAAGGCGCCCAATATCGCTTCCAACTTCGACGCACCTCCAGCAATACCGATGACCGTCCTGATGTTGCGTAGGTCATCCAGGTCTATCCCGATGCGTCGTTTGTGCACAGGTAGGTCTAGAACGCGGCCGTCGATGTCAAAGAATTGCCCTAGGATGTCTCCGACCGCGCCCCGTTTCTGGATTTGATGAGCGTCCGCGACTGAAATGTATCCGAGGCGGGCCAATGTGGCATCGCCGCTGGGCGTCCCGATCCCGACTATTGCGAAGTTGAGCGCAGCGGCCGATTGAAGCACGCTTTGTATGGTTGGTTCGGCGCGCAGCGCGGCCGCCAACTCAGCCGTCGACGCGACGATCGGCGCGGGGATTATTCCGGCCGCCCTATCGGCAGTGTCTATTCGGGAGAGTGCGACAGCAGGAAGGTAGAGGTCAACTCCTCCGGTCAGAGTGATGACCTGACGAGAAGAGAGAGCAATTCCACTGGCAGCAATTACATGCGCAACAGTGTCGCCCCAGCCCACACCTAAGGCCTCCCCGGGCGGAAGCCGGGTTGTCAGGTATTGCCCCCCACCGATCCCGAGCCGAACATTCAACTCGGCCGCCGGCGCTCGTTTGGCAGCCTCGGGGATAACCAGCGACTCCGCCAACCCGAACGTGTCTCGCAGCCGAGAGGACAGTTCCAGCGAGTCCAGGTAGTCAGACTTGAGGCTGATCGACACGAGCCCCGCTCTGCGTGCCCGCTCGAGCAAGCGGCTCACGGTTGGTCGCGAGATTCCGAGGCTGCGTGCAATGTCGTCCTGGGTCAGCTCATCCTTGTAGTAGTACCAGCAAACGCGCAGAAGCAACTCCTCTGCCCCGCCACCCTGCTGGGCAGCGGTTGCGTCGTTAGCAGGCATGACGCCGCCGTGCCATCGACCTGGTCACCTTCCCGGCATCGTCGCCGCAGGTCCCGTCGCGATGCAGGGGCCACCCACTCATGGTCCGACGCTGACATCCACACGAACAAATGTCAATGCTGTGCACGATCGTGCAGTTCTGTTATGTTGAGGACTGCCCGTCGAGCATGCTCGTCAGGACCCGAGTCGATCCCGCCGCGGAGCAGTCAGCGTCACCGGACGGGCCCGCGGTTCCCATGGCGTCCGAGGCAATACGACACCAGACAAGGATTTGAGTATGTCGAGTCCTAGGCAACAGCAAGCAAGCCATTCGTCCGTCGGTCCTACTGTCGAACGGTGGGGCCGATTCGATCAAGCGTTCCGCGCAGAAGCGCTGGTCGCCGATCCCACGCATGATGTGGAGCTGTTGGTCACGTTCAGCGACCCCTCCGGCGCCGACCACACCGTTCGGGGATTCTGGGACGGCGAAAATGTGTGGCGGGTGCGTTTTTCACCCGACCAGGAGGGCGAGTGGGCCTACCAAACGGAGTCCAAGCCAGAGGTGGCCGGCCTGCATGATCGACGCGGCACGATCACATGTGTGAAGCCGACGGGCAACGATCGGATCGCCAGGCATGGCGCAATCGGTATCTCTGAGGACGGACACTACCTCGCTCACGCGGACGGCACCCCGTTCTTCTGCTTAGGCGACACCGTTTGGAGTGGGCCGATGCGGGCGACAATTGCCGATTGGGACGTGTACCTGCGGGACCGAACTGAAAAGCGATTCACCAGCGCCCTGATCGCGGTCGATAAGTTCCAGGGAGGTGTCACGTCCATAGAGGGCAAGTCGCCGTACTACGGGCAGGAACGGATCAGGATCAACCCGGCCTTCTACCAGCGGGTAGATCCCTTGATCGACGCCATCAACGATTCCGGGATGCTGGCGATCGTTCTGTTCTTGCACGCTGGCAATAGGCCGCAAAACTCAGCCCACATACTCCCGGAGCATGAGGCGATAACGCTCGGCCGATACATCGTGGCCCGCTACGGGGCCCACCAGGTCATGTGGGACATTCTGGCTGAAACGCAAACCGGTAGCCCAAAGGTTGAGTCGTGGAAGCGAATTGCCCGGGCCGTGCTCGACCGGAACCCCGGCAAGCCGGTAACGATGCATCCGCCCGGTGCTCCTGCTTGGGCGCTGGACGAGTATGCAGATGAGCCGTGGATGACGGTGTTGGGCTACCAGAGTTCGCATGGCGAAAGCGACCGCTATTGGGAGTTCATAATCCACGGCGCGCCGAGCACCGACTGGAAACGCACTCCGCACCGACCGATCATGAACCTTGAACCTCCATACGAGGATCACCGGTCCTTCACCACGGGAAAGCGGTTCGACGCACGCACCGTACGACTCGGCTGCTGGTCAAGTCTGCTAGCGACGTCCGTATCCGGCGTCACCTACGGCGGTCAAGGTGTCTGGGGTTGGGACGACGGTAAGCACTTCACTTTCGGCCATCGCAACACCGGCCTGGCGAAGCCGTGGTGGGACGCACTGCAGCTTCCTGGCGCGACGTCGATGCGGCACCTCGCCGAGTGCATGAATGACATCGCATGGTGGACGCTGAGGCCGGCCCAGGACGCGATCGCCGAGCAACCGGGGGATGAGGACATCAGACGCAGCATCATCGCCGCAGCGTCTCCCGACGGCGGCCTGCTGGTGGCCTATCTTCCCGACGCGGTTCGGTTGGTGCTGAACATCGCGTGCGTGCGTTCGGACGGTGCTGCGCAGTGGTTCAATCCACGGACGGGCGTTCGTACGCCAGCCGAGCTCGAGGCGCAGTCGCAGACTCTCGTCGCGACGCCCCCCGGGGACCAGGACTGGGTGTTCGTCCTCCGGCCGTCGTCCTGACCCAAGCAGACATTGATCGCGATGAATGACGCCGAGAAGGGGCCGGTCTGCCTGATCACCGGCGGCGGGTCAGGGGTTGGCGCGGCCACCGCGGTCGCCTTCGGGCGACTCGGTGGGCACGTAGTACTGGTCGACCGCAATCCAGATGCGGCGGTCGGCGTCGTCACAGGCGTCACGGAGGCTGGTGGTCAGTGCCGCGTCCTCGCACTCGATGTACGCGATGCCGGGGCCCTGCAGAGCGCAGCTGAAGCGGTCGCGCAACAACACGGCAGGCTCGACGTGGTGGTGGCTGCTGCAGGAATCGCCGATCAGAGCGCGGTCGCGACCGGTGATCCGGCTCACTGGAAAGACGTCATCGACGTCAACCTCCTTGGCACACTCCTCACGGCCCGTGCAGCCGTGCCGATCATGCTCGAACAGTCACGAGGACACATCTTCATCGTCTCGTCAGTGTCCGGGCGGGAGACCTACGTCGGGGAACCGGCCTACATCGCAAGCAAATGGGGTCAGGTCGGGTTCGCCCACGCTCTGCGCCAAGAGGTCATGCCGGCAGGAGTCCGAGTCACCGTGATCGAGCCCGGTCTGATCAATACGCCGCTGGTCAGCACCAACCCGAACGTGGCCCACCTCCTCAACGAGATCGAGCCGCTCCAACCCGAGGACGTCGCGAACGCGATCGTGTACGCCTTCAGGCAGCCGGATCATGTGCTCCTGAGTGAGCTCACGCTCCGGCCACTTCGCCAGCAGTTACCGGACCTCGCCGCTGCAACCCTGCCACCGCAAGAGGCGCCATGAGCAGAGACGGACACCGGCACATGCCGATCGTCGGGTACAGCGATCCGTTGTGTGTAACCCCCGGCGGCGCGGTGGACATCATGGTCAGCACAACGCTCGACGAGGTCGAGATCAACATCGTCCGGCTGCGGGGCCCCGGAGACTCCGGCGCGGATACGCCAGATCTGGGCGCAGTGCCGACTCCGACTAATGGCACCTACCCGGGCCGGCAACAGGATCCAGTCCTCGGCTCAAGCGTCCGTACCGAATCGTTCGACAGCCAACTCACCGCCGCCGGCCTGACCATTGCGGCCTGGGTGTTTCCGACCGTCCACGGTCGGCAACTCGCCGGCATCGTCACGCGGTGGTCGGCGACCGAGCAGCGCGGCGTCGGGCTGTTCATCGAGCCCGACGGCGATCTCAGCCTTCGCGTGGATGGCGCCGTGATCCGCACCCATGCACCCCTGGAACTCGGCCGATGGACCTTCGTCGCCGCGGCCGCCACCGCTGAGCAGGATGAGCACCCGTTTCTGGTCCAGCGACCGCGCGATCAGTACCCGGGCGATCCCTCGGCTGTCCGGGTCCACGTTCCAGCCACCAGGTGGGCGGACCACAGCCAGGCACTCCCGATCGTCCTGGGAGGGTTCGTCGAGGGGAGCGGCGTCGTCGGCACCTTCAACGGGAAGATCGCTGCGCCGGTGATCTACGACCGGGTGCTCGACCGGGTGGACCTCGACCGGCTAGCGGGATTCGACCCTCCCGATGGTGCCGTCGGGCGCTGGCGGCTGGCGGCCGACCAGGCTTCGCCCCTGCTGGCGCGGGACCTTTCCGGCCACGGACACGATGGGACTCTGGTCAACGGTCCGATGCGTGCGGTCACGGGACCCAACTGGACCGGCGAGAGCACCAACTTCGCCGAGGTGCCGGACCAGTACGACACCCTGAGCTTTCATGACGACGACCTCGACGACGCCCGCTGGCAGCCGACCGCCCGCTTTGCTGTGCCGGCAGATCTGGCAAGCGGGGTGTACGCCGCGTGGGTGCGCGGCGCCAATGGTGCCGCCGATTGGATCCCGTTCTTCGTCAGCCCGGCTTCCGACCGACCGACCGCGGACATCGCGCTGCTGATCCCGACGCTCAGCTATCTTGCATACGCCAACGAGCACTCCGCTTCCGGCAATCCCGCCGTCGAAAACCGCGAATACATCGAGGCCGGGTACCAGCCTGAAGACCACTACGCCATCGAAGTTCCAGCAACCGGCCTGTACGACCATCATCCCGACGGCAGTGGTGTCTGCTACTCAACGTGGCGACGGCCCATCGTGAACATGCGACCGCATTACAGGATGCCGTTGATCCGGGGAGCTCACCAATTCCCCGCAGACCTACAGCTCATCGACTGGCTCTGGAGGGAGAATTTCGAGCACGACACGATCACTGATCATGATCTCCACCGTGAGAGAGCCGAACTGCTGGGCAAGTACCGTGTGGTGGTCACCGGCAGCCACCCTGAGTATTGGTCGGCGCCGATGCTCGACGCGCTGGACTCCTATCTGCGAAGCGGTGGACGGCTCATGTACATGGGTGGCAACGGCTTCTATTGGGTCACGACCATCGATCCGTACCGTTCGGACCGGATTGAGGTACGCCGCGGCCGCCGCGGAACCGGGACTTGGCGCTCGGAACCGGGCGAAGACTTCCACGACACCACCGGCGAACTCGGGGGGTTATGGCGCGACCGTGGACGACCACCGCAGCGGTTGGTCGGAGTCGGCATGGACAGCCAGGGCTTCGACCGCGCGTTGCCCTACCACCGCACGCCGGCCGCCCTGGACCCACGGGCAGCGTGGATCTTCGATGGTGTACCCGACGGGCCGATCGGCAGCTGCGGCCAGGTGATGGGTGGTGCCGCCGGCCTCGAAGTCGACCGCTCCGACGTTGTACTCGGCACTCCGAGGCACGCGTTGTGCATCGCGACCGCCACGGGCTTCTCGGACTCCTACCAGCACGTCGTCGAGGAGGTGGCCTCCAGCGACTCCAAGCAGGGCGGCACTGTCTCGGACAAGGTCCGCGCCGACCTTCTCTACTTCGAGGGACCCAACGGCGGCGGGGTGTTCTCAACAGGCTCAATCACGTGGTGCGGATCCCTTGGCATCGACGAGGCGGCGTCCCGGATCACCTCGAACGTGCTGGCGCGATTCGCTGATCCGGCAGCATTGGCTGGGCGGGAGTCATGACGGGTACCGACTTGACCCTTGCGGCTCCGGTCAGTCTGGCTGAGTTCGATGCGATGTTCGAGTCGGTGAAGAACTGGGGTCGCTGGGGCGAGGACGACGTGCTGGGCACGCTCAACTTCATCACCCGCAGCACGATTGCAGCGGCGGCCGCGACCGTACGGTCGGGGCGACGAGCGACGATGTCGATTCCGATGAATAAGGTGGCCGGTCCGGACAACCCCAGTCCAGTCATCCACCACGTGGTCCAGGGCCATGACATCGACATCAACTCCGGCGGCGTGACATTCGCGACAGACTTCCTCGGCTTGGCCTTCCACGGTGATTGCCACACCCACATGGACGCGTTGTGTCATTTGGCGTACAAGGGCGCCGTCTACAACGGACGACCCGCGAGCGAGGTGATGACCTCGGCCGGCGCGACGGCACTCGACGTCACCAGCTACAGCGAAGGGTTGGTCGGCCGCGGAGTGTTGATCGACGTCCCGCGGTATCGCGGGGTCAAGTGGCTGGAGCCAGGCGAAGCGGTTACCCGCGCCGAAATCGAGGCCATCGAACAGGCCCAGGGCGTACGTCTTGGCGAGGGCGACATCCTGGTGTTCCGCACCGGGCACCACCGCCGGCGCCTGGAGCTCGGCGCATGGAGCAATGATTACCCGCCCGATGGTCAGGGCAAGGCCGGCCTCCACGTGGACACGATCCCGTGGATGTACGAGCGGCGGATCGCGGCATTCCTGCCCGACGGCGACGGCGAAACGGTACCGAGCAACGTCGAGAGCATCCGCTACCCCATCCATCCGCTGCAGATCACCGCCATGGGCATGCTCGCAGCGGACAGCCTGCAGCTGGAGGACGTGGCACAGGCCTGCGAGGAGGAGGGTCGGTTCGACTTCATGGTCGTCGGTCTGCCGCTACGACTGCCCGGCGGGACCGGCTCGCCGTGGAACCCGATCGCGATCTTCTGATCACAATGTCTCTGGTCGCCACTACGGCAACGCTGATGCGACACCGATGCTCAGATGAGAGCCGCCCGCGAGTGAGGAGTAGGTAATGCCCGATCCGGCGCAAATCCTGCAGCATGCATACGACCAGGTGCACCTCGATTACGGAGACGCCATCGGCAAGCGGCGCGAGGAGCTGGTCACACCCGCGCTCGTCCTGGACCTCGGCCTCGCCCAGCGCAACATCGACCACATGGCCGACGAGCTCAAGCGGATCGGCCAGGCAACGATCAGGCCGCATTACAAGACGCACAAGAGCCCGGACCTCGCGCGCCGGCAGATCGCCGCCGGCGCCCTCGGCCTGTCGATGGCGACCGTGTGGGAAGCGGCGATTCTGGCCGCCGCAGGGTTGGACGACCTGTTCGTCGTCAACACCGTTGCCCACCCGGCCAAGCTCGCGCTGCTGGCCGACCTGGCCCGCGAGCATCGCATCCTGGTCTCCGTGGACGAGGCCGACAACGCCGCGGCCGTGTCTGCGGCTGCGGTCGCGGCAGGTTCGATACTCGGGATCATCGTCGAGGTCGACACTGGCATGGACCGGTGCGGTGTCGACGATGGCGGGGCCGCGCTCGCGCTGGCCCGGCAGGTGTCCGAACTGCCGGGGCTGCACTTCGAGGGCATCACCGGCTACGAAGGGCACTGCGCGCTGACGCCCGACCGTGAGCTGAGGCACCAACGCGAGCGAAGGGCCATGTCCTTCTTCACCGGTGTGGCCGAGATGCTCGAGGCCGAGGGCATCTCCTGCCCGATCCGTTCGGCGGGCGGCACCGCGACCTGGCCCTGGACACCCGCATTCCCGGGGATCACCGAAATCCAGGCCGGGACGTACGTGATCATGGACAACTTCCACGGCCACATGGCGCCGGATTTCGAACACTCGCTTACCGTCCAGGCCACGGTGATCAGCCGGCAGAGCGGAAAGATCATCATCGACGCAGGCAACAAGTCGATCGCTGACCCGACCGACGTGTCGATCCTCGGCTACGACCTGCCGGTGGTCCGATTCGACGAGGAGCATGGACTGTTCGATGCCACAGCCGGCTCACCGCTCCGTGTGGGCGACACCGTCTCGCTTGTCCCCGGCTACTCACCCGGAACGGTCAACTGGTACGACGCGTACCACGTCGTGCAGGACGACGTGGTCGTGGACATCTGGCCGATCGTGCCCCGCGGTCCCGGGCATCACGGCCTGGCAGGGCCGGCTCGAGCCACCTGACCGTACGCGGTGTTCGTGCGGTATTCAGACGAGCAGCCGAGTAAATGCCGAACCGGGACGTTCGTGCCCTAACCGCCGACCTTGATATCGCAGTCGTTGTTTGGCCAGACGTTGTGCCACGGTCCGTGGCCCATTGATATCACGAGGGTCTCTATTGAGGGACCGCCCCGTGCTCGACTGCCAGCACTCATTCGCTAATCGGCCGTACGAGCATTGATATCTCGGCAATGGCCGGCTAGGCCGGCGACCGGATCGACCCAATATCTTTCGGTATTGAGCATCTCGAGTCGGATGGTGCCGTTCAGAGCCCGCAAGGTTGCCGTCGCCACCCCATGAATCTCGCAGTTCTTCACTGCCTCCAAGGTCCGCCAGAATACCCGGTAACCGCGCCCGAGCTTAGGGCGTAAGTCCCAAATGGCCATGCCTTCGCCCACCTGCGGCTCGCGCGTTGACGATGATGCGGACGACGACCGGACAGGAACGAGTCACTGGTTTCGGCGCCTGATGCTGTGCCAGCGGATCTGGTGCTCGGAGCACGCTCCAGCTACCGACGTGAACGATCGTGCATACCGTTGACATCTGTTCTGCGCCGTGGGACTGTCTGTTCATGGACCTTCCGGGTCACCGCCCGACGACGCGCCTCACGGTGGGCGGCCTGCGCGCCATCGCGACAATCATCGCCGGTGTCCCGTCGACGTTGGGCGCTTCCAGGAAATCTTTCGGGGCCGTTACGTCGGTGTGCTCGTCACTGACGAGTCCACAGCGGACGACTTGTTATCCAGCACCGACACCGCCTTAGACCTGAACGGCCAGTTCCGTGTCCGTGCCGGCGCACTGACTACCAGGACTCACAGCGTCGGCAGACGAACCTTCGAGGAGGAGAAGCCGATGATCGACCATCCGGAGCGACAGACCATCCCGGCGCCGATGGTGCCGATGGAGATCAGTCAGATCGCCATCGTCGTCCGCGACATGGAGCAGAGTCTGCGCAGCTACACCGACAATTGCGGCTGGGGCCCGTGGAAGGTTTTCGAATACGACAAGCCTCTCCTGCACGACACGCGGCTTCGGGGCGAGGCGGTTGATTTCACAATGATCGGTGCTGAAACCACCGTCGGCTCGATCGGATTCGAGCTCATCCAGCCCGTTTCCGGACCCAGCATCTATCAGGAGTTCCTCGACGAATATGGCGAGGGCGTGCAACACATCGCGTGCATGATGCACAACGAGGCGGACAGCGCGACCATGAAGAAGCACTGGGCCGATCGAGGTGTCGACATCCTCATGTCCGGCCGTATCGGCGACAGCATCGAGTTCTACTATCTCGACAGCGGGCCGTTGCTCAAGTTCGTCCTTGAGTCGGGCTCGGGGCATGCCATCGATCTTCAACCGACCTACGTATTCCCGTGAACGATCGACCGATTCCCGACTCCGGCGCCCGACCGGCGCCGATCCGGGTGCTCGTCGTTGGGGACCCGTACTTCTCCGTGGCCGACTTCAAGCCGGCAATGGGTGGTTTGGTGCCCACAGTCACATTCGATTACCTGCAGATCGACACCACGTCCGCCCCAGCGCCCCGGACCGCGTCCGAACGGCGGCTGCGTGAGTACGCAGGTGATCCGGCATTGGTGACCATGGCGGTCCCCAACCACGACGCGCTGGTCGTGCACGGTGCGCCAGTCAGCGCCGAGACGCTTGATTGCCCTGAGCTCAGGTTTGTGTGCTGTGTGCGCGGCGGACCGGTGAACGTGGACCTGGAAGCGGCAACTGAACGAGGTGTGCCGGTGTGCACTTCACCGGGCAAGAACGCTGTGGCCGTTGCCGAACTCACCATCGCATTCGTCCTCATGAGCATGCGATCGATCGCTGCGAGCGCTCGGGAATTCGCTCAGCTGCCCGAGCTTGGATCGGTCTTCGATGGTCGCGTTCATCTGGGCTTCGAGGCCGAGGCTACGACGCTCGGGCTCGTCGGTTTCGGCCGCGTGGGCCACGAGGTTGCACGGCGCGCGCTGGCCCTGGGATTCAGCGTTGTGGCACACGACCCATTCGTCTCGCCAGGGGTCGACGGTGTCGAGATGGTGACGTTGGACGATCTCCTCGGTCGAAGTGACGTGGTGTCGCTGCATGCGCGGGGCGCCGCCGACGGCAGGCCGTTGATGGGTGAGGCCCAGTTCCAGGCCATGCGGCGGGGGGCCTGCTTTGTCAATACCGCCCGGGAGCAACTGGTCAACGAGTCCGCGCTCGGCCGTGCCCTCGACGAGGGCCGGATCCGTGCCGCGGCGATGGACGTCATCGAGCCGGGCACGGGGACGTCTCGCAACCCGCTTGTGGATCGTCCGAATGTGCTCGTCACGCCCCACATTGGCGGTGCGACCCGGGAGACCCTGCAGCGCGGAGCGCAGATGGCGGCTGATGCGATCCGGGCCCATCGCGACGGCCGTCCATTGCCATACCTGGCAAACGCGAACGTCGAGACCCGTCGACCGGTAGCACCGTGAACAGCCCTCACTTGCTGGCCATCGACGCCGGGACAGGTAGCTGCCGGGCCGTCTTGTTCGACGCCGCGCTGCGGCAGGTCGGTGTGGCTTTGCGGGAGTGGATCCACCCCCAGACGCCGGACGTGCCCGGCGGCTACGACTTTGACGTGGCCAAGAACTGGCAGCTGATCGCCGAATGTATTCGCGAAGTTCTGCGTGTGGGCGATGTCGACCCAGGCACGGTCGTCGCCGTCTGCCCCACCAGCATGCGTGAGGGGATCGTGCTCTACGACGCCGGCGGTCGCGAGCTCTGGGCGTGTCCCAACATCGACGGCCGCGCGGGAAGGCAGGCCGAGTCGCTGGTGGACCACAAGCATGCGCGACGGATCTACGAGGTGGCCGGTGACTGGGTCTCGATCACCAGTCCGCCCCGCATCCTATGGCTGCGGGAGCACCGACCCGAATTGCTCGATCGAGTGACAGGCCTCAGCCTGCTCAGCGACTGGATTGTCTACCGTCTAAGCGGTGAATTGGTCACCGAGCCGTCCTGCGGATCGAGTTCGGGGATGTTCGACCTCGCCACGCGCAGGTGGTCCACCGAGGTTGCCGAGATCTCCGGCGCGAGGGCCGAGTGGTTGCCGCCGGTTGTCGAGTCGGGGACTGTCGTTGGTCGGGTGACCAGTAACGCGGCGGCCCAGACCGGCCTGACCGCCGGCACCGCGGTGGTGGCCGGTGGCGGCGACACGCAGTTGGCTCTTCTCGGGCTGGGGGTCCGGACCGGCGAGTTCACCGTGATCGGCGGGACATTCTGGCAATCCACACTGCTCGTCGACACCCCGCTCATCGATCCTGGCGTGCGCCTTCGGACACTGTGCCACGTTGAGCCGAACAGGTGGATGATCGAGGGGATCGGTTTCCTCTGCGGCCTTTCGATGCGTTGGCTGCGCGACGCCATGTTCGATCAGGCTGATGCCGGCGAGGGCGACCTGTACGAGGCCATGGACGAACGCGCCGGTCGCGTGCCCCCCGGTGCGAACGGGGTGGTCGCGATCTTGTCCAACGTTATGAACGCCCAGTCCTGGCGCCACGCCAGCCCATCGTTCCTTCAATTCGACCTCAACGACCCTGTCGGCACCGGCCGCTCAGCGTGTGTCCGAGCCGTCGAGGAAGCGGCCGCATACGTGGCCCGGGCCCATCGAGACATCCTCGAAGAGGTCTCCGGGCGCCCGATCGGGACCACGGTTTTCACCGGCGGAGCCGCCAAGGGCAGGAACTGGACCCGAATCATGGCTTCGGTACTCAACATGCCGGTCGAAGTGCCTACCGTGACCGAGAGCAGTGCCCGGGGCGCCGCATTCTCGGCTGGGCTCGGAATCGGCCTGTTCAGCAGAACCGATGCGACCCAACTGCGGGCCCGATCACTCTGTGTCTTGCCCGACTCCAGAGCTGCCGCCATCTACGACCACAAATTCGAGAACTGGAAATCGATCTACCGAACACAACTGTCCGTTTCGGACAGCGGTCAACTTAAGCCCTTGTGGACCGCGGCTGGCGCAGGTTCGCAGACTATCGACCAGTGTTCATCCGCAACGGTGGGGAAACCATGAAAGGGGGCATCACCGGATCCGAGAGGCTCCCGAAGTCCGGCTCAGATTACTGTGCGAGCTCCAGCTCGGATCAGATGCCACTAAGCGATCAGGCGCCAGAGCCCGACACGGCAAGCGTCGCTCCTAGAAATCAGCTAACCCAAAATACATCGGTTTGATGCCGACAGAGAGTGCTCTCCGGCGCCCTACCAACTAAACGCGAGGTGAAGTTCATCATGCCAAGTCCACTCTTAGGCCGCCAGATGACTCGGCGGCGCGTCCTCCAACTCATGGGGGCGACAGCAGCATCCACGGCGCTCATGGGATGCAGCGGCAGCGGCGGTGCAAGCACCAAGAACGCTACCGGAGACGTCGTCTTCTGGTACCCGAGCGGCGACGCGCTCGGAAACCCGCTCACCCTGAAGATGGTGAAGGCTTACAACTCGGGCACGGGCCAAAAGCAGAAAATTAACGTCACCGCCAAGGGTGTCCCCACCGCGAACAATGCCATCAAGTTCACCACCGGCATGACATCCGCCCAGTCGCCCGATGCTGTGCAGACCTATGGCTTCGACCAGATCCCGCAATGGGCGGCCAATGGGTTCCTCCAGCCGATGGATACCTACCTCAAAGAACTCGGGCTCAAGGAAAGCGACTTCTACCCACACGTCTGGCAGATGATGCACTTCGGCGGCCAGACCTGGGGACTCCTTCAGGAATGGGACGCGGAGCTGCTCTGCTACAACAAGGACATCCATAAGGGGCAGCCACCGACCACGACAGATGAACTGGACCAGCTATCGAAGGAGTACACGAAGTTCGATAGTAACGGCCGTCTAACGCAGGTTGGCCTTATCCCCTGGGAGTCGGGAGGCTTCACGGGCGGCGGCTGGGGCGACTGGGGGCTGATTTGGGGAGCCCAGTTCTATGACTATGACAACGGCAAGTGGACGATTACCAAGCCGGAAAACACCAGGTTCTTGGACTGGTACCTGAAGTATGTCGACATGCTCGGCGGACGAGACAACGCCGACAAACTCGTCTCCTCGACCCCTAAGATGTACGGCTATTCCGATGTGTTCAACCACGGAACCGCTGCATTCTCAATGGAAGGCGAATGGTTCCCAAAGGAATTGGCCGCCACAACGAAGGGTCAAAAGGTCGTCAACTATGAGATCTCGCCGAAGCTAGTCACGGCACCAGGAGTCAACTCCGGGAAGATGTCCACCGTCGCCGGAGCCAACCTCTTCCTCATCCCGAAGCGGGCGAAAAATCCTGGAGCCTCGGCACGGTTCATCCGCTACATGGTCAGCACTCCGCAGCTGGTCGCCTGGTCACTGCCCATCGGGCAGGGCATGCCGACCGTGAAGTCCGGGAAAGACCCGAAGCTCTTGCAGGGTTTGCCCTTTATGTCCATGTGGGCAGATGCCGCCGAGGCTGGATGGTTCCAACCGATCCCCGTGTCACCGGTCTACAGCGTATTCTCCGACGGCATGAGTACCGCAATCGACAATGTGACGCGGAAGAAGCAGACGCCGACGGATGCGCTCGCGCAGGTTGCCGAGAAGGTAAGTCAAGCGCTCGGCCGGTTCCGCCAGTCGAATCCGAAGTGGAAGTCAGAGTAGCCGTTCGACGTACGATTTGGAGGTCACATTGATGGCAGCAGACATCGTCACGTCGCACTCGGTCTCGTTACCTGCGCGGCGCCGCAGTTGGTCCACACGACTGCGGCGCAGTCCGCTCCTGCCGGCACTGCTCTTTGCGGCTCCCTGGATCATCGGATTCCTGTGGTTTCAGGCCTACCCGGTGTTCGCGTCGATCTACTACAGCTTCACTGCCTATAACATCATGCAACCGCCAGCGTTCGTTGGCCTGGACAACTACATCTCGCTGCTGACGCAGGACCAGTTGTTCAGGTCGTCGCTGATCCATACGCTGATATTCGCTGTGGTGAGCATCCCGCTGAATCTCTTGGCTGCTTTCTTGATCGCGGTCTTGCTCAACCGCAGGATCCCGATTCGGCCGATCCTCCGTGCCGCATTCTTCTTGCCGTCGATCGTGCCGAGTGTGGCGACGGCGACTCTTTGGGTGATGTTGTTGCGCACTCAGGGAGGTATTGTCAACGTGGCACTCAACCACCTCGGCATATCCGACATCAACTGGTTGAACAATCCCAGCTGGGCCTTGGCGACCTTAATTCTGGTGAGTGTTTGGGGTATCGGTCCGAGCGTGATCATCTTCCTGGCCGGCCTGCAGGATGTCCCTCAGGAATTGTATGAGCAAGCCCGCATCGATGGCGCCAATTCACTACAGCTGCTTCAGCACGTCACCATCCCGATGGTTTCGCCAGTTATCCTCTTCAACCTTATTATCGGCATCATCAGTGCCATGCAACAGTTTGCGCTGCCCTTCGTCCTCTGGGGGGCGGGAGGCGGACCCGACAACGCTGGCCTGCTCTACTCGGTCCAGCTGTTCAACGTGGCATTCCAGCAGTTCCAGATGGGATATGCAGCAGCAATGGCATGGATCCTGTTTGCAATCATTCTCATCCTGAGCCTGCTATCCATGCGTCTATCGCGAGTGGTGTACTACGAACAGTGAGGATTCGATGATCGTGCAGGATGGGATGTCGCGCCGCGATGCGTCAGTTGACCCGGGGGGCAGCGCGGCCGGTCGACGAGGCATTGTTCTACGCAACATCGTCAACGTTGCGGCATTCGTTGTCGTGCTTGGGCTTGCGGTGATGTTTATATTCCCGCTTATCTGGATGGTCCTCACCTCCTTCAAGTCCGTTGGCGAGACGTACGCAGTCCCGATCGTATGGTGGCCGGAACGATTCAGGTGGTCCAACTATCCCGCCGCCCTCCAGGTCTTCCCATTTCTTCAGTACGCTTGGAACAGTGTCAAGATCGCCGTCCCAACGACCTTCGGAGTCACCGCGAGTTCAGCAGCGGTTGCCTATAGTTTCGCTTGCATTCGCTGGCGCGGTCGCGATACCATATTCTATTTGATCCTGGCAACGATGATGATTCCGCTGTGGATTACAATCGTGCCGCTCTACATCCTGTTCGACCAGATCGGCTGGGTGAACACCTTCAAACCGCTGATCGTTCCGGCGTTCTTCGGTGACGCATTTTCTATATTCCTTTTTCGGCAGTTTTTCCGGCGCCTGCCGTCGGCCCTGTTCGAAGCCGCTCGTATCGACGGGGCAGGTCACCTCCGCATCTTCCTGCAGATCGTTCTCCCCCTGTCTAAGCCCGCAATCGCCGTCGTCGCGTTGTTCGCATTCCTCGGTTCCTGGACCGACTTCTTCAATCCGCTGGTGTACCTGTCGGATCCGAGTCGGTACACACTGCAACTCGGCCTCTATGATTTCTTCGGCCGTCACGTTGTTGACTGGCCGGGGTTCATGGCCGCGTCGTTCGTGGTGGTTCTGCCGGTGATCATCCTCTTTCTCTTTGCGCAACGAACGTTCATGCAAGGGATTGCCTTTACCGGACTCCGCGGCTGACCACCGCCATTTCCGGAGCGACTTGCTCGACGCAGGGGGTGGGTCAGCCGTGGCTGAAGACCGTTTCAACCGCGGCACGTGCCCCTACAACTCAGCTGTTCTACGGCTTCGGGAGTGAGCTCGGAATCGGAGCGGAGAAACCCGAGTGCGCCAGCTCTTGACCCGGTCGCGCGGGTTGGCCGGATAGGGCTGCACGGTGACGCCGTTGACTCCGGAGGTGGGGACCAGCTTTGCCGCCGAACCCGGACTCGTAGTCGCGATCGACCATCCGGCCGCCACGTCACCGTCGAGTGCGACCACCGGGATATTGCCGGGCTTCAGCACCCTCTCGTGGATGCCGTCGTCGGCTGAGCCGTAGCGCTGGGTGGGACCCTCGCTCAGCTCTGAGGGTGTCGTGTCGGCGGCAAGGTGAAGGCCTCGTGGCCGAGTCCCCGGTGCCCGCGAGAACCCTGTGTCTGTTGGCAGTGGCTCGCTCGAGGCGGTGAGACACTGGAGCATGGGCTCCTACCCGTTGGAACTGCACACGCGAAGCGTCGAGGTGCCGGACAGCGCCGCCAAGCGCCTGCGAATCTTCAATGTGGTCATGGGCCTACTGCACCTAGTGTCAGGCGCAGCCATGGTCGCCCTCAGCAACGACTTCGCGCTACCCGTGTCCAGCTTCGCACTGAACGGCCCGCCTGGAACGCCGCTCTCCCAGGGCGTCACGAACCTCGTGTTCGATGTGCCGCTGGGAGTGGCAACCGCGTCCTTCTTGTTCCTATCGGCGTTCTTTCACCTTCTCATCGCCTCGCCCTGGGGATTCACGCGCTACATCGACGAACTGTCGAAGGGGCGCAACCGCTTCCGATGGGTGGAGTACAGCCTCTCCTCGACGCTGATGATCACCCTCATCAGCCTGGTGCTGGGGATCGCTGACATCGCTGCCCTCATTGGGCTTGGCATGGCCAACGTCTCGATGATCCTTTTCGGGTGGCTGATGGAGATGTCCAACAACGGTCTGATGCATGGCAAGAATGGGCGGCCGGTCCGCGGGGAACGCGCGTGGTGGACGCCTTTCTGGTTCGGCTGTGTCGCCGGTGTCGGTCCTTGGCTGGCCGCCGCGACGTACGTGTTCGTCAATGTGGCTGTCAAGAACGGCCCCGGCCCGCCGGGATTCGTCTACGGGATCATCGTCTCGCTCTTCGTGTTCTTCAATTGTTTCGCAGTCAACCAGTGGCTCCAGTACAAGCAGGTCGGCCGGTGGCAGGACTACCTGACCGGGGAGCGGACGTACATTGTCCTCAGTCTCGTGGCGAAGAGCTTGCTGGCCTGGCAAGTCTTCGCCAACGTTCTCGTTGGCTGACTGCTGGCGCCACATTCGAGCGCTCCGCTCAACCACGAGCGGATGCCGAGCCAGTGGAATGCGAGACCGGCCCACCACTCCCGTGGCGGCATCAACCGTGGCGCCGTCCGGTCTCACCCGCGCAACTCGTGGCGCTTGGCCGGGTCAAAGCGTGGTTTCGACGTCTCGCCTCGCAAGGGCGCGCGGGAGGTCCATGCTCCGCACTGGCAATGCCCTCATAGCAGGACCGTGTTCAGGGTCCTATCGACGTGCCACAACTGACGTTCATTGCGACGCTGCGCCGCGTGAGGGCAGGGCTCCGTAGCGCGGGCAACGACTCCGCATCTCGGAGATCTCTTCTGGTCTCAGCGCAGAACGGGAGCCTGGACTCTGGCCGACCCGACCTACTCCTGGATGTAGATGACGAGCGTTTCGCCGAGCACGCCGTCGTACTCCATCGCTGCGGCCCCGGCTTCCGACTGAAGTGCCGTCATCATCGCGTCCATGTCCGGCACGTCCATGCTGATGCTGACGCGGTTGCGGTCCGTGGGGTTGACGAACGTGCTCATCAGATTGATCCGACATCTGCTACCGACCGTACGACGGCGCAACCGGTCTGGCGGAATAATTGGGACTATGTCACTCCTTCTGTCACGTCCCGCGCCGCGCATCTCGTCAGGGAACGGGCAGCGACAGCCGTCAAGCCTGTATGCCGGGTTGGGTAACCATTCGGTGCGAAGCCCGGTGACACCAGATCGAGGATGATCTGGGCGATCAATCGGTATCGCTGTTCCAGCGCTGGTCGCCTCGCCGGTCTGAACTCGAGCAGCACAGATCTAGGGGCGCGTTTCAGGTCAGACCAGGAGGCTACTGCTCGTCGACGTCGGGCACCAGTACCTCTCAATGTGCTCGACGACGAGTTCGGTGCCCCGGTCGTGAGTTACATAGGGAGGCATCGCCGGGTTGTACATCGCGTCGGTGAGATCGCGCACGAGAGTGGTGTTGAGTCCCCAACGAACGAGGTTCTTGATGCCGAAGGATCGATTCAGGACACACATGTTGGTGTGTACGCCGGCCATCAGGACGGTCCGGATGCCGACCTGCCTCAACAGGCTGTAGATCTCACGGCCGTCATCACTGATGGCGTCGACATCACGTATCTCGATATCAGGATGTTGGCGACTCCATACCTTGCGCTGGTCGGCCTCACCGGTATCGGATCCCCCATCGGAATCATCGACAGGAAGCGGCGGATCTATCATCGGCAGCGGCTCCGGCAGGACGGCCGACGCCACTTCGGCCAGTCGCATCCGTGCCGGATGATCGCTGTAGAACTCGAGGGTGTCGGAAGGGGCGTGGATGATCAGCGCACCCTTATCCCGCAGCCGTGACGCGAGCTCGTTCACTGTCGGCGCCATCGCGGCGGCGCGCTTTGCTGCGCCACAACTCCAATGCTTGTCCCACATGTCGCAGATGATCAACGCGGCTTGCTGGGGTGGGAAGTCGTACTGAGCGTGGAACTCCCTCCACTCACCGCTTCCCACGAACAGCTCCGCACGTCTGCGCAGACCTCGACGTGCACGACGTTACTCGTGGCCAGGGCTTCGCCTGCGCTGATCTGACCAGCTTCTGCCGGCTGGACGAGCTCGGCCTCGAAGTCACCGGTCAACGCATCGAAGCCGACCGGGCGGTGCTGGCCTGCCGGGTCGTCGAACCGGACCGGTGGTGCCGCCGCTGCGGCTGCGCAGGGACGCCCCGTGACTCGGTTGTGCGGAAGTTGGCCCACGAACCGCTGGGCTGGCGACCGACCACGCTGGTCGTGACGATCCGCCGCTACCGCTGCACCGGATGCGGGCATGTGTGGCGCCAAGACAGCACCCGGGCGGCCGAGCCACGGGCGAAGCTGTCGCGGCGTGGACTGCGGTGGGCCCTGGAAGGGATCGTGGTTCAGCACCTCACCATTGCTCGCGTCGCTGAAGGCCTCGCGGTCGCCTGGAACACCGCCAATGATGCCGTCCTCGCCGAGGGCAAGCGGGTGCTGATCAACGACCCCACCAGGTTCGACGGTGTCCGGGTGATCGGCGTCGACGAGCATGTGTGGCGGCATACCCGCCGCGGCGACAAGTACGTCTGTGAGTCTCGTGGTGGCTGGTCCGGGACCGGCTGGCGAGAATGGCTCCGGCCCTCCATCGGGCGTGACTCGAAGTACGTGTGGCCCTGTTGAACCGGGTGCCCTCACTGTGATCTGTCCGCCTGATGGGGTGGCCGGCGCCGATCTCGGCCCACCGCGGTGACCTGATCAGAAGGCTGTCCGACCCTGCCTCGTGCGGGATCGTGACTCATCACAGACCTGCCCCGTGGTGACTCCTATCCGGACCGGCGCCGGCCCGAGCGGCCGGACCGTTACCCCTAGAGAGGAAGGACCGCACCGCGGTGACCATCGTCGCGCATGCTTACCAGTTCGTGATCGGCGTGGACACCCACGCTCGCACGCACACCCTGTCGATCCTCACGGCGGCCACTGGCGCCGTCGTCGACGAGGAACAGTTCCCCACCACCGGAGCCGGGATGGCCCGGGCGATCGCCTGGGCCGGGCGCCGCACCGGCGGCGACCTTGCAAGTCTTTGGGTCATCGAGTGCGCGGGCTCCTACGGAGCCGGCCTGCTTGGCGCCGTCACCGCGGCTGGATACCAGGCCGTCGAGGCCGCTCGGATGGACGCTCGCACCAACCGTGGCGTGGGTAAGTCCGATCCTCTTGATGCTCGCCGGATCGCGGCGGCCGTGCTCCCCCTTGCACTCGACCACCTGCGTCAGCCGCGCAAGGACGAAGGCCTGCGCGCTGCCCTTCGGGTTCTTATCAGCGCCCGTGACCAGATGACCACCGACCGCACAGCAACCGTCAACGCGCTGACCGCTCTGCTCCGCAGCTTCGCCCTCGGCATCGACGCCCGTCGAGCGCTGAGCGGCGCGCTGGTCGCCGAGGTGGCGAAGTGGCGCGTTCGCGCCGAAGACATCGCGCTTGTCACGGCCAGGGCAGAGGCGGTCCGGTTAGCCAACCGGATCATCGACCTCGACAAGGAGATCGCAGAGAACACCACGACGACCAAGCAGCTGATCGAGCAAAGCCACGCGAAGGCGCTGTTGGCCAAGGTCGGCGTCGGACCTATCACGGCCGCCGTGGTGATGGCCGCATGGTCACACCAGGGACGGCTGCGCGATGAGGCCGCCTTCGCGTCGCTGGCCGGTGTCAACCCGATCCCCGCGTCCTCGGGCAACACGGTGCGCCATCGCCTGAACCGCGGAGGCGATCGACGCGTGAACCGCGCCTTGCACATGGCCGTCATCACCCGCATGGCCCATGACCCCGAAACCCGCGCCTACGTCCAACGGCGTCGAACCGAAGGACGCACAACCCGCGAGATCCGCAGGATCCTCAAGCGCTACCTCGCCCGACAACTGTTCCGCCACCTCAACGCATCAGCCCCTGCCGAGCCTCACCCAGCGCTTGGAACAGCTTGACAAACATAGAAGGATCACCGTGATCATCGACCTGACCGGCATCCGCGCCGGCACCGGTCCGGCACGGCTGCTCGACATGGTCCAGGGCCGCTCGAAGCAGGCGTTCAAGACCTGGCTGGCCGCCCGCCCCGAAGCCTGGCGCGACGCCGTGGAGGTGGTGGCGATGGACGGCTTCACCGGTTTCAAGACCGCCACCACCGAAGAACTGCCTGACGCGGTCGCGGTGATGGATCCCTTCCACGTGGTCCGCTTGGCCGGCGACGCACTCGACCAGTGCCGACGCCGGGTCCAGCAGGCCATCCACGGCCACCGCGGGATGAAGAACGATCCGCTCTACACCTGCCGACGAACCCTGCACACCGGCGCCGACCTCCTCACCGCCAAGCAGAAGAACCGACTGACCGCGCTGTTCGCAGTCGACGAGCATGTCGAGGTCGAAGCAACCTGGGGGATCTATCAGCGGATGATCGCCGCCTACCGCGACGCGGACCGCAGGCGAGGCCGCGAACTGATGAGCCAGCTGATCGACTCGATCACCCGTGGCGTCCCGAAGGCGCTCACCGAGATCATCACGCTCGGGCGGACACTGAAGAAACGCGCCGGCGACGTGCTGGCCTACTTCGACCGACCAGGCACCAGCAACGGACCGACAGAGGCGATCAACGGCCGACTGGAACACCTCCGCGGCTCAGCCCTCGGCTTCCGCAACCTCACCAACCTCAATGCTGAGGTCCAAGATCGGCTCCACTCAGGGATTCACCACGGATACCGTACCAGGACTGTAACGGTGCACCAGGGATCTTCCAGCAACCCGCCTGAATGCCCTGCATCGCAGAGTAGGGTCGAGAGAAGACAGGAGATATTGATAGCTCTTGAGAAACGGTTCACCATTCGAGGCGAGGGCGAAGGCCAGACGACCTTGTTTTCGAGGTGATAGTGCCGGTAAACCCTGAAGTCGTCCTCGCGGCGGTTGAACGTCCCCACGCGACGGCGGCGGCCATTCCGGGATTTCGTAACGCAGTTTCACACCGGAAGCCTGGCCGCGATGATCGAGAACCGGTTCCGAACAACTCCGACGTGGAAGTGTCGGCCTGTGGCTGCATGCGTTGGACGGACATGTAACGTGCCGACCAGCCCATGAGGAGGCGATTGACACGAAGACATCCATACTGTCGGCCACTTCCGAGGTCGACGTCGGCTACGGTGGCCTGCCGCCAACCGCGACGGCCGATTTCGCCCGGGACGGGTTCATCCACCTCCAGGACGTGTTGTCGCCGGCGAGCATCGCCGGCTACGAGCCGGTGATCACCAGTGAGGTGATCCGGTTGAACACCCAGCATCTTGCTCTGGCAGAGCGCGACTCGTACGGCAAGGCATTCCTCCAGGTGACCAACCTCTGGGAGCACAACGACACGGTCAAGGAGTTGACCTTCTCCTCTCGACTCGCCGGCATCGCGGCCCGGTTGCTCGGCGTCCATGCGGTCCGGCTGTACCACGACCAGGCGCTCTACAAGGAGCCGGGCGGCGGCATCACTCCCTGGCACGCCGACCAGTACTACTGGCCCCTGTCCAGCGATCGGATCTGCACGATGTGGCTACCGCTGCAGGAAACACCGTTGGCGATGGGTCCGTTGGCGTTCGCCCGCGGGAGCCACAACTTCGCCCACGGCCGGGAATTGCCGATCAGCGACGAGTCCGAAGAGGAGTTGCAGCGGGTTGTCGCTGCCCAGAACTTCGAAGACGTGGTGGAGGCCTTTGCGCTCGGGGATGCAAGTTTCCACCGCGGCTGGACCTTCCACCACGCCGGCCCCAACGCAGCGACGGTGCCCCGCCGGGTGATGACAGTGATCTACATGGATGCCGACATCCGCGTCTGCGAACCGGTCAACGAGAACCAGATCGCCGACCGTGCCTGGATGCCCGGCACCCAGATCGGCCAGGTGCCCGACACCGTCCGCAATCCCATTCTTTACGACGATTCACCGAGCTGAACCAACCTTTCGAGGTCCGAGAACGCTGCGGGCGCCACCGTCAGCTGCCAAGTAAAGCGATTCGTTGGAGGCCACCAGCCTCTGCTCTGAGGCGTGCGAGGTGCGTGCTCTCCGGCTGATCTCATCCTCGCACAGGACGACCCGAGAC
Source organism: uncultured Actinomycetota bacterium (assembly GCA_963758075.1). Lineage (GTDB taxonomy): Bacteria > Actinomycetota > Actinomycetes > Propionibacteriales > Propionibacteriaceae > Microlunatus. The sequence continues at coordinate 163,148 of CAVWTT010000005.1, forward strand.
GAATCCGAAGTCTGGTGTCAGGATCGCAACGTCAACCGACGGTTGATCAACTCGATGCGACCGGAGAGGAAAGATCGTGAGGCCCAGAGCCTCAGGAGTTCCACGCCGTCACAGCCGGCCGGTTATCCCGATGTTGGCCCACCCGGATGCGGCCGGCCCGGCTCGACTCTTGAACCTGGCCGGATGCGTGCAAGGCTCGTGGCAGGTCGAAGCGTCGACGCGCCACCCGTGCCGGTGCTCCGAGTGCGAGGGAGGAGTCGGCCATGACGTCTCGTCCGGCACTCATCGTTCCATCGCCGTCGGGTTCATCGCCCTGTTGACCGGCGGCGTCTGGATCGGTCAGGGACTGAACCTGATCCACGGCGGTGTGATGACCGGGGACCGGACCTAGTTCTACGTCGGCATCGCGGCCGCGATCCTCGGCCTGGTGCTGCTGGTGCTGGGCATCAGGCCAGGCCCAGAGCGAGGACTGCGTCGGCGACCTTGACGACGTCGGCGATGTTGGCGCCATTCCAGTGTCGGGATCGTCGAGGTCCAGCCAATTATCGAGGTCCAGCCATTGCGCCGCTCCCCTGTCGGATCCACGATTACAACGTTGAACAGGTCCATGCGATATGAAGATCAACTTCTAAAAGCACTTGTCAGCGGCTGTTGATCTTGCTGGTGGCAGGTGAAGGATTCGAACCTTCGTAGGCTGAGCCGACGGTTTTACAGACCGGGCAAGGAGTCGGCTGTGACTTGGGCGAACGACGTCAAATCCGTGAGGCGGGACAGAATAGGGATCGGTCAGCCACACGCTGCCGCGGCTAGCCGATCCCCGCCGGACATCCCCGGTAAGCCGCTCTGGATTGGCGAAGCCTGCTGCAGACGCTGTGGACGAATATCACCTCTCAGCTCTGCAATCTCTCGGCGCTTCGCCGGTGATTCCACCACGGCGCCGGGTGTTATGCGACGACACGAGCGCGAGTGGTGAACCTCCCCGTGATCCAGCCGTCCCTGGATGCGCGGACTGTGCAGCTGATCCTGTGATTGCGGTCGCGCTTGCGGCCTACGTAGGTCTTCTTCGTCGCACCACTGATCAATCTGCCGTCCCGGCGCCAGTGGTAGCGAATGGCGGTGGCGGTCGGGCTCCAACGTCCCGTGCTGACCGTTAACCGCTTCCCGACGCGGCTCACGCCGGACAGGGTGGGCCTCGTGGTGACTTTGAGCGCTGGTCCGGCGGCGATGCTGTGGCTGGCAGAGGCGGCGCGGCCGATGGCGACCTGGTTGTGACCTGTCACCTGGCAAGACAGCTTATGGAGGTAGTCGCTTTCGGGGACACGGTAGGTCGTTCGGGCAGCACCGGTGATGGCTTTGCCGTCGCGGAGCCAGCGGTAGCTGAAGCTGGTCGCGTACTGCCAGCTCCCGGGTCGGCAGGTTACGGTGCCTCCGACACGGACAGTGCCGGACATGTTGGGGTTAACAACGACCCTCGGTGCGGGGGTGACGGTCACAGAGGTGCAGCCGACCTGGTCGCTCGAACCTGCTCCGGTGTTTAGTCCGTAGGTGCACACCTGGTGGGTGCCGACCTTCGCTGGCACGGTGAAGTTGTAGCCATAGGTGGGGCCGCGGTGAAACACCGCGTCAACGTCCGGCCGGGAACGATTGGCAATCCCGGCGCCGGCGTAGGTGCCGTCGACGTACACGTGGACGCCGATCGGAGTCGTGTCGTTGGGGTCCATGGCCCATCCGGTGACCCGGATCCGGTCGCCGGCATCGGCGGCGCTGTCCAGTGCGCCGAACGGATTGCAGTTCAAGTGATCGCAGGTGTCAATGGCGTTGTCGTCGACGTCGACCGCAGGCTGGGGACCGCCGAACGGGTCCCATGAGCTGACGTAGTAGGGGTGGCCGCCGACAACCCTGAACACTCGTCCAGAGGAGTGCCCGTGCAGGAACCCATCGCTCGGCACCGCGCGCAGGTGGTTCCACGGCTCTCCGCCGCCAGCGTTGTCCACGGCGGCATCGTCGACCGCGATAGTCGGCTGCATCCCGCCGACGTTGTCCCAGCTGCTCACATACAACGGTGCTCCGCCGGCCACGACGAACACGCGGCCACTCGGTTGGGCGCTGATCAGGGTGCCGTCACGGGGAACGGCGGGAAGGGCGTCCAGCTGAGCTAGCGAGATCGGGGTCGTGGGTTGCGGGCCGCCGACATGGTCCCAGGTGCTGACATACAAGGGCGCGCCGCCGGCGATCTTGAACACCCAGCCGGTCTCGATCACCGATACGAACTGACCGTCACCCAGGCCGCCGCCCCCGCCAGCCTCGGCTCCGGCAGGACATTGAGCATTGATCCCATGGGCATACTCACCGCCGACGATGCCGAGTGCATTCGCCGCTGTCACGCGGGCGTTGAGCTGCCCAGGAAAGTAGCAGCCATAGGCCTTGTCGTTGCGCGGTTCGACATGCACATGGGTGCCACCCCAGCAGCCGGATTTGGCGACGCCGTCAGCTGCGGTGACCGGCCTGCCGATCGCCGCACCGACCGGAACGTTGCCTGAGGTGTAGCGGAAGTCAGTCAAGTGCGCATACGTGACCGTGCCGACACGGGTTCCGTTGATGCTGACGATGAGCTGGATCCGATTGCCGCCATCTCGGAACGCTCCAGACGCACAGGCGGGCCCGATGGCCCCAACGCTGAGGGTCAACGAGCCATTGGTGTTTCGGAATCGTGCGTAGGCCAGACCGCTTCCGGCTACATCGAAGGAGTAATCACCGCCGTACGGGGTGTGGTGAGGCTCATCAGGCGACGAAGTCACGACCCCATCCAGCGGTGGCAGTACCGTCGATTGCAGCGTCGTCGCTGCCGCGTGGCCAGAGGCCACGACCACCCCGGTGGCTGCCATCAAGATCATTACGAGTAGCCGAACGACGAGCTTCTTCACCGCGGACTCCTTTGGCGCTTAGCCGACGATTGCTTAGCGTAGGGATCCACGACGCCTTGCGCACCCGCTGTAGCCGACTTGCACCAACTGCAGTTTTTTGGTGACTCGCGGCCCCGGCATACTGCCGGTTGACGAGACCGTCCCGCAGTGATACTCGACTGCGTAACGGTCGCGGAGTATGCGCCCCTGCAGTCGGTCGCGCCAGCCTGTCACCCTGATTGCTGGCGCGTCATACTGCACCGATACAGCGGTCCATATACTCCGACGAAGCCCGAGCACCTGCTTCTTGCGAACGCCCCATCTTCGCTGATAGAGCACTAGCATCGACCTTGTCCGAAGCATCTCGCCGCATCTGCGATTTGAGCCGCGCACTCGTTGCCGGTCACAGCGGTCGCGACAGATCTCCTCCGCTCTAGCAACGTCGCGATTTTGACTACTGCACGCAGACAGAGCGACAAAGGGGACGCTGACTTGATCACAGGGGGAAACATGTCGCGGAGCAGGGTCCATGAATGGACGCTTCCAATCACGCTAGTTTTCGCTGGGGCGGCCTTCGTATGCTTAGTGGTGGTCGTGTTGCTCGCCGTCTTTGGTGTTGACTTCGGGATCAATTTGACCGTAGGTGGGCTGATTCTGTGCCTTCTGCTGCCGGTAGGAATGGAGATTCGAAATCGCACATCCCGACGACGACGCGTTGTGTTCTTGGACTTTCGTCGGCATCAATATGGTCAAGGCGTAGCAGCGGGTGCGATACACGTCTTCAACACCGACAAGCGTCAGTGGCTAGTGGAAGTGAAACAACCAGAAGCAGTCGATGGCCAAGGCGCAGCCGCCTGGCAAATCAGGGAATTGGAGAAGGCGATCATCGATGATGCCGATGGCGTCATTATTATTCCCGCTGAAGACCGTGATGAGCTTTGGCATGCCATCGCGACCGTGGTCAAGTCGGGAGCGATGGTGGTCGCCCTCGACAGCAAGCCGCCTAATATGGTGTACAGGCGAGTTGGCCTAGAGCCGCCGCGCTTTGTGTCGGCCCGGTACCAGGAGACAGGAACACTTATCGGCGACTGGCTCGCGAGTTGGCTGCAGGTTGACCACTCACGACAATGCATCCTCTGGGTCGGACCCGACGGGAGTTGGGCCGGCGAAGAGCGCAGTCGGCAGATAATTTACGCCATCGTGCGAGCCAGCGCCCAGGATCGCATGTTCATCCAGCCCATCGATAATTGGATGCCCACCCCGGAGCGCTGCCATGAGACGTTGGATCTTGTGGCGCGAGCCGAAGGACTCGTCGCCGTCTACTGTGCGGATGACGAGAACGCTCTTGCGTTACACCTTCTGACCATTACCGAGCGGGTGGATCTACGTTCGAGAATGCGGATCATCGGCTGCAACGCCACACCTGACGATTGGGGAAACATCCCCGCAGTCGACATGCATGCTGTTGATGTGACGGTGGACATCCTGGCGAAGGAGCAGGGCGCGGAGGCTGCTCGACTGTTCGTCAGGGAGCGGTACGGCAAGCTTTCGTCGACGCAGCGAAGCGTGTTCATCACACCGCACCTCTTGGTACCCGGATCCAGGGAGGGTCGCTGGCTTGACCGGATCTTCGAAGCGCTCGATACCGAATCTGACGAGACCGCCACAGACGGGGACCAGCACGCGATCGGAGTCCATGAAGGCAACTCACCCGCAGCCATCCCGGTCAACGTGACTCGCATCGACACTGCGGATGCCGGCGCTGACGACGAGGCCAGTGGGACAGCGTGAGGCTTCAAGTCAGCGCAGATCGGTAAGCTGTATCGCTATCTAGTCCCTGCCGTTACTCATATCGGCCTCCAGCCGCGCAGTTGAGGGCAGCGCAAGAGACCTACTCGTACTCGCGCCAGCATCGATCCCGATGAGTGCGGAGGTTCACCGAGCACCTGGGCCGGCGTCCCGGCCAGCCGGCGTCCGGGCGGCGATTTTGACGGAGTCGCTCGCCGGCCCAGTGCGCGTAGCCGTGCGCCAACCAGTAGGTCATGACCGCGATGAGGACACGGGGGTACGTCTCTTTGGCGGGATCCTCGGCGGCGACGACCAGGCCGACCGCGATGGTCCCGTAGATCGTGCCGCGCGGGTTGTCCACCGGCTCGATCCACTTCAGGACACGGTCGTACCACCTCACGTCCGCAGCACGTTCGCGAAGATGAGCCAAGCGAGCAGCGACTTCGCGGTGAAGCTCAGCACGATGTACACGACCTCGCCGTGCACGTAATCTCGCCACCGGCTGATCTGCGCGTACTGCAGAGCCATGTTCACCGCAAAGCTGAAGAACAACAGGAACTGGATGACGGTGATCGCGTACACGAAGCCTGGGACCGTCGGTGGTTGCGTCAGGTAGATCACGATCAGTGCCCAGGGCACGACACCGATCAGTGAGCCGAACCAGAAGGCGCTCCAGTCGGCGGTTCCCGGGCGCTGCTGGCGCTCCATGAGCGACCCAACAGGATCATCGCGCTGTTGCAGGCGAACACCGCGACGAGGGCGGCCAGGTCACGGATTCCGACGAACATGCCGATGAGCACCATCATGATCGACGCGCTCACCGAGTACTCGATCCAGCGGGCGTAGTTGGCGCGGCGGCCGAGACACCGCTCGTACCACCTGTGCGCGCGTGGCGCGGCGACCAGCGCGTGATCGACCGCCGCCAGCAGCAGGAAGCCGGCTACGGCCGGGCCGATGCGCAACGAGAAGACTGTCTCCGGGAGGCGGGGACCGGTCACCCGTACCGGGTCGTCCCGTAAGAACGATGCGGTGACTGGAAGCGCGAGACTGTTGCTCGCCGTCAGCATGTAGAGGCCTTCAGCGGCGAGAAAGACGAACGCGGCCACGTTGAATGCGCGCAACTGCCGGTACCGCCTGGCCTCCGGCCGCGCTGTTGCGCTGTCGACGGACACAATTCCTCGCCTCGCACTCGGATGCATCCGACGCTCGACGGTGAGAAAGGGAACGTCCAGGGTCCGAGGTCCCGTTCCCGAGGACCGGGTTGCGGTTGCCGGCATGCGTCTGCGCAACACCGGTCGTCGCAGGTTGAAACTGTCGCTGGCACTGTCCGGGACGTGCTCCGACAGCGCCCGCACCCACGGCTCGACCAGAGTGAACGTCGTCGGCCCACGCTTGCGCTCATTGCGAGGCGGCGCCCGGGCGGGGTCATGCCGAGGCCGGTTTCTCAAGGCGAAAGCCGATGGCAGCGGCGCCAGGCGCAGGATGCCGCTCCGTCAGCCCCGCGCTCACGCGCCCAGGAAATCCACGGTGCGCGGGTCGCGCTCGCCGGCGAAGAACGTGTCTCAGCACCTGCTGGAACACCGGCTCAGAGTCGGTGGCGAGGGCGAAGAGTGTCATCGACGAGCGCAGTTTCGCGTCGTCGGGCGTCCCCATGATCTGGCGAGCGGTCCGATCGGGATGGGAGAGGACCGCTCGGGCGCATTCGATCAGTCGTGGACCGAGCACAGGGTGATCCAGGTAAGCGTGCGCTTCACCGAGCGAGCCGATCGCATAGTGCTGGGACATCGGCGAGGAGCCGAGGCCGGCAATCTGGGGAAAGACGAACCACATCCAATGACTCGCTTTGCGGCCAGCACGCAGCTCCTCCAGCGCTCGAGCGTAGATACCATTTGACTGCGCCTCGACGAAGCGCTCCAGGCTGTCGGGATCCGAACTCACTGCCGTCGAGGCTACGTGACGCCGGCGCTTCGGTAACGCCGAAAGGCGGCGGTATGACCCATCTGCGGATTGTTTGAGGGCTGTCGGGAGCGGGCCGCCACACGGCTGGCAGGCATCATGGGGCCGTGACGATCTTCGACCCCGACCAGCCGCCGCCAAGGGCCCACTGGCGTCGCGACGGGACGGGAGCCGGTGTGATCGCCGTCGGCGACCACATCATCTCGGAGGCCGACCTGACCTGGCGCTTCTCCCGCTCCTCGGGCCCAGGCGGTCAGAGCGTCAACACCACCGACACCCGCGTGCAACTGTCCTTCGACCTCGCCAATTCGGACGCCTTTCCCGACGACCTGAAGCAGCGATTGCTCACCCGTCTCGGCGGCCAGGTCGTGATCGTCGCAGCCGAGTACCGCTCCCAGTTGCGTAACCGCCGCGAGGCACAGGATCGTCTCGCGGCAGTACTCGGGGATGCAATGAAACCGCCGCCTGCCCCACGCGTTCCGACCAAGCCATCGAAGCGGTCCAAGCGGCGACGCATCCAGCAGAAGAAGAGGCGCGGCGAGATCAAGCGCCTGCGCGGACGACCCGAGCGACTGACTGCGCGAGAACGCTGGTCACAGTGTGAGGCCATTTGTCGTGGCCACCCTGCAGTTGGTCTTGGCGACGACAGCCGGCGGATTGAGCGCGCGGCAAGCGGCGGAATGATGCGATCGAAGCTCAAGGCGTTGAGCTCCAGCCTCGCCATCCCGTGCGGGCATGGGCGACGATTAGACATGGACCTTATCGCTGGAACCGTCGACGTACCTACTCTCCTCGGACGTCTGGCGGCCCACCGTCCCTTGTTTCATTCTGAGGCTGATTTTCAGCACGCCTTCGCCTGGGAGGCGCACGCGATGGATCCAAGCCTTCAGGTCAGGCTGGAGACCCATCCGGAGCCGAATGTGCGACTCGACCTACTACTGAGCCGGCCCGATCTCGGGAGGCATACCGCAGTCGAGCTCAAGTACCTCACCGCGCTGTGGGAGGGCGCGGTCCATGGCGAGTACTTTGCTCTCAAGAACCACGGAGCTCAGGACGTTAGGTCTTACGACGTCGTGAGGGACATCAGTCGCCTGGAGCGGTTCGTTGCCGGCAATATGGGGTGGAATGGGATATTTGTCGCCATCACAAACGATCCGTCGTTCTGGCGGCCGGTGACTCACGGTCGCGCTACGAATGCTGATGCGTTTCGGATCTATGAGGGCGTGACACTGGCAGGAACCCGAGCGTGGGGGACTGATACCGGTGCCGGCACGATGAAGGGCCGTGAGTCCGCGATCAACCTGATCGGTACTTATCCTCGATCCACCGATGGGTTGGGGGGTTGAGCGCGTCGTGAAGTGAGAATGCCCTACCGCGAGGTCCGTGATCAGGAACTCCTGCGGCTCGACGTGGCGCACCTGCTCAGTGGTCGACACGCATCCAACAACGCGCACAGCCTGAACGGATCGGTTCGATGACCACGGAGCGAGGCGTCCCGATGAGCCGCCGTCCATCGACCACAGCGGTGATCAACGGCGGCGTGATTTCCGCCGCCACACCGACGCCACGCGCAGTGCCGTCAACTGCGGAGGACAAGTTGACGCTGGCACAGCTCTGCGCCGAACTGCAGATCGCTCGGTCGACGTTCTACGACTGGCGCGCCAAGGGCAATGCCCCGCGATGCATCAGGCTGCCGAACGGCGATCTCCGCGTGCGTCGCCAGGAGCTGGAGCGATGGCTCGAGCGGCTGGAAGAGCAGCCTTCTTGAGTGAGATCAGCTATGCGGTCAAGGTCCGCAGCGTCGAGGCCAGGCGCGGCGTCAAGGGCACGGTCGTCTCGCATCGCGTGCGCTGGCGGGTCGACACCCAGGTGTGGCGGCAGACGTTCGGCACCCGCGCCCAGGCGGACTCCTTCCGCGCCCAAGCTGCTCACCGCTGCCCGCAACGGGGAGCCGTTCCTGGTCGAAACCGGGCGCCCCGTCAGCTGGTCGCCGAAGCCGGAGCGGATGTCGTGGTACGACTTCACCCTCCTCTACACGGACACCAAGTGGCCGCAGATATCACCCAACCATCGGCGCGGGATCGCCGAGGCGCTGACCGACGCCACCGAAGCTCTGCTGACCCGACCTCCACGGCACAGTCGTGAACAGCTGCGCGCAGCGCTGCGGTGGTCCTACAGCGAGCGCATCCGGGATCAACGGGAGCCGCCTGATGATCTTGTGGACGATGATCGACTGGTTGAAGATCAACACGGTCCGGATGGAGAGCTTCGGCAGCAAGGTCAGAGCCGCGGAACTGACCCGCAACGTCCTCAGCCGGATCAGAGAGACCCAGGATGGCCGCACTGCTGCGGCGAACACGGCCAACCGGAAGCGGATGGTCCTGCACAACGCTCTGGAGTATGCCCGCGAGATCGGCGTCATCACCGACAACCCCCTCGACTTCGTCCACTGGACCAAGCCCAGGACGACCAACGCCATCGATCCCCGCGTCGTCGTCAACCCCGACCAGGCACGACGCTTCCTCGAAGCCGTCGAGCGACACAGCGATCGGGGCCGCAGCCTCAAGGCGTTCTTCGCCGTCATGTACTACGCCGCCCTCAGGCCGGAGGAGGCCGGCGAACTCCGGCGCTCCCAGCTCACCCTCCCCGCCGCAGACGGGAGCCTGGGGCGAGATGCGCCTGCGCGATGCTGTCCCACGGTCGGGCAGTCGCTGGACCAACACCGGTGAGGTGCGGGAACGGGTCCCGCTCAAGCATCGAGCCGAGGGCGAGACGCGGACAGTTCCGGTCCATCCCGAACTCGTCGCGATCCTGCGCGCCCACATCGCCGAGTTCGGCCCCACCGATCCGGATCGCCGACTCTTCAGAGCTGAGCACGGCGGACCGGTCACCGACCGCACCTACCTCCGGGTCTTCCACCAGGCGCGGCAACGCCGCGTTCACCGAGCGGGAAGCCGCTTCGCAGCTGATGAACGTTCCCTACAGCCTCCGCCACGCGGCCGTCTCGACCTGGCTTCGCACCACCGGCGACGCGGCCTTGGTGGCACGCTGGGCCGGCCACAGCGTCAACGTGCTGCTCACCGTCTACGCCCGGGCGATCGACGGCGCACAGTCCGAAACCCTGGACCGGATCTGGCAAGCCACGCGGCGCCGCGGACAGCGACGATGCCCCCGACTTCTAGCTGAGCCGAAGCGGCGCACAGGCTCGCCGAGCGCGACACGCCGGGGCCTGGAAAATGGGCTCTCCAGGGCCCGTATAGGGCCCGACCAGCCGTAGACCACCGGATCCGACCGGTCACAGCCGGACACGACGCCAAGTCAGGCAGCCAGCGTCTGGCCTAGCCAGACGCACTTTCACGCGGGGTGGCAGGTGAAGGATTCGAACCTTCGTAGGCTGAGCCGACGGTTTTACAGACCGCTCCCTTTGGCCACTCGGGCAACCTGCCGCGCCACCGAGCAACATCGGCAGCGGACGGAACGATAGCAACTCCCGAGCGTAGGTCGAAATCGCCTCCCGGCTCCCGCCCGACAGGGCATCGTCCCGGTCCAGGATGGGCCCATGGTGAGGAGCGGAGGCGACGGACCCCGGCCGGTGTTGCGGGCGGTCGACGCGATCTCGGTCTCGGTCCCCGACCTGGACTCCGGGTTGGCGTTCTACCGGGACCGGCTGGGCCACGAGCTGCTCTGGCGCAACGACGAACTCGGCCAGGCCGGGCTGCGGCTGCCGGACAGCGGGACCGAGCTCGTGCTCAGCACCCGGCAGTCGTACGAACCGAACTGGCTGGTTGAGTCGGCCGATACCGCAGCCGCCGAGCTGGTGACCGCGGGCGGCCGGCTGCTGGTCGAGCCGTTCGACATCCCGGTCGGCCGGGTCGTCGTGGTCGCCGACCCGTTCGGGAACCGGCTGGTGCTGGTCGACCTGTCCAAGGGCAGCTACGCCCGACAGCGGGCCGATCGACCCTGACCGGGGCCCTGCACCCGACGCCGTGTTCTGGGCACAATGGCGCCATGGCATCGGAGAGCTCGTTCGACATCGTCAGCAAGGTCGACCGGCAGGAGGTGGACAACGCGCTGAACCAGGCCGCCAAGGAGATCCGGCAGCGGTTCGACTTCAAGAACACCGACGCCTCGATCCGGTGGTCAGGTGAGGAGGTGATCGAATTGGAGGCCACCACCGAGGAGCGGGTCAAGGCCGCCCTCGACGTCTTCCAGAGCAAGCTCGTCCGGCGCGGGGTCAGCCTCAAGTCGCTGGACGCTGGTGAGCCACGGATCTCCGGCAAGGTCGCCAGGATCACCGCGTCGGTCAAGCAGGGCATCAGCAGTGAGAACGCGAAGAAGATCTCCAAGCTGATCCGCGACGAGGCACCCAAGGGTGTGAAGGCGCAGATCCAGGGTGAGGAGTTGCGGGTCAGCAGCAAGAGCCGCGACGCCCTGCAGGCGGTCCAGGAGTTGATCAAGGAGCAGGACTACGACTTCGCGGTCCAGTTCACCAACTACCGCTGACCTGGGCTGTTTGCGCTGGTCCGCCCGTTGCCGAGTACGGCGAGTCCCCAAGTGGTCCGCACCGGCTCATCGGATCCGCTGCCGCTGAGCGCGTGCGATCCTCGGCGGTCGGCCACAGGTGGCTGTAGGTGTTGAGGGTGATGGCCGCGCTTGCCCGAACGCCCGCGGGACGGTGCCCACGTCGCAGCCGGCCGCAATCAGGCCACTGGCGTAGAAGTGGCCGCTTCAGGCGGTCGGGATGGACTCGGGCTTCAACGCCTTCGACCGGTTCTGTGGCTATCTGGTGCTCGATGCGGTGGTAGCCAACCGGGATCGTCACGAGGAGAACTGGGGCGTGCTGCGCGATCCAGCCGGTCGCGTGACACTGGCGCCGGCCTACGACCACGGCAACTCCCTGGGATTCAACCTGCAAGACGATCGCCGCCTGATGGAGCTCGACCGAGATCCTGAGTTGGAGACGTGGGCGAGCCGGGGCATGGCGGATCGCTTCGAGGCCAGCCGGGACGTCACGCTCGTGGCGTTCGCACACCGTGCCCTGGCGCTGGGCACACCTGGCGTCGAAGCGTTCTGGCTCGAGCGACTGGCTGCTGTCACGAACTCCGAGTTGGACGCGGTCGTCACCGCGACACCTGAAATGTCGGAGGCCTGCCGTACGTTCTGTCTACGATTGCTGACGACGAACCAGAGGAGGCTGCTCGATGGTGTCTAGCCCGGCTCTCCTTTCCCGGGACAGCGCGTCCGCCGGAACAGGCGAGGAGTTGCTCGTGACCTGGCAGGACCCCGAAACCCGGCGCTATCACGCTGTCGGGCGGCTGTCGCGGGCCTCGGACGAGACCTACCGGTTCAGCTACCTGGATGAGGCGAGCAGAGCCCCTCGGTTCCGGCCGTTCCTCGGATTCTCCGACCTTGAGCGCGACTACACCTCGCCCCACCTGTTCCCGCTGTTCGCCGAACGCGTCCTGGACGAGGCGCGACCGGACCGCATCACCCTCTACGAGGCGCTGGACCTCGTGAGCACGGCGGGTCCGATGGAGTTCCTCGCTCGATCGGGTGGGCGACGCGCCGGCGACTGCATTCAGCTACTGCCGATGCCCGATGTCAAGGAGGGCCAGACGTCATGCGTGTTCCTGGTCCACGGAGTGCGCTACGTACCGGGCGCCACTGACGCGGTCGACCAGCTGAAACCCGGCCAAGAGCTAGTCCTCGAGCCGGAGCCTGACAACCCTGTCGATCCAGCTGCCGTGCTCGTGACCAGTGACGGGACCCGGCTCGGCTGGGTGCCGAATCCCCTGCTCAGTTATGTACGAGCCGTCATGGGCAGCGGCGATGCGCGACTGACTGTGGTGCGAGCAAACCGCCGTGAGCTCGGTCACCACATGCGGCTGCTTGTCCGGCTCGAAGGCAGCCTTCCGGACGGCTTTGTCGCACCGTGGCAGGCCGGCCCGGCCCACCACGCCTGACAGGGCCCGGTCCGCAACCAGTCCGCAGCGGGTCGAGAAACAGCCGTGTACAGCCGCCTTGGGGCGGACCGTCAGACCCAGGATTCACGCTTGACCGGCGCTCTCCCGCGACTTGCCCGCCACACCAGGCCCACTCACCGACTACCGCTGATCCAACGCTCGGCAACCCCGGCTACGCGGTGGCGAGCATCCGGCGCAGCGCGTTCGGCAATTCCGTCTGACCGAGGTTGACCGAGGCCAACTGCTCGGCGGGCAGGGCGGCTATCTCGTGCAACCTCGTCTCGGGCGGAACCTGTCCTTCGGCCGGTGCCTGCAGCGCGACCACGTTGACGGCGACGCTGTCCGGACTCGCACCCCGGATGGCGTCGACCGGGACCCGCACCTGGAACTCGACGGAGTCGGGTTGGTAGATGTGGTGCTCCGCCGGGCCGGCGCCGGTCGGTTCGCTGAACGATCGGGACACGGCGACGTCCGGCGCGGACCCCAGGGCCACCCGGCGGCCGTCGACGACGACCTCGTGCACCAGCCCCGGCGGCAACTCCTGCGGCTGCACCAGCGGGCCCTGCACCTCACGAGCATCGACGATCTCCAGCCGGCCGTCGCGCATCCGCACGGTCATCCGCAGGTAGGAGTCGGTCATCTCGGCGTTCGTTCCTTCCTGGGCCGCGGCGGCGGGCTCGGGAGCGGGACCCGCATACGGCGCAACCTGCCCGGTCATGGCCGCGTTGCAGACCGGGCAGTAGGGCGGGTTGTTGCCGCGCATCCGGCAGTTGACCACCGGACGGTAGACCCCGGTGGAGTAGTCGGCCATCCCCCCTTCGAAGAGGCCGACCCCCTGGTTGTCGTCCCAGCCGGCCGGCTTGGGCGGGGTGTAGTCGTCACCTCCGGTGGGGATCGGCGTCGTCGCGGCGACGGCCCAGGCCCACTTCAGCGTGTTGCGATCGGTGTTGACGGTGGCGTTGACCACGCCCGGCTCTCCGCCGCCGTACGCGTCGTTCTTCTGGTGGTACTCGTCGGCCAGACCGCCCAGGGCGTGCCCGCACTCGTGCGCGACCGTCGACCAGGTGACGCCCAGCGGCAGGGTGAGCCGTCCGCCACCGCCGCAGCCCCCGAAGCCGGGATTGTTCAGCAGCAGGAACAGCAGTCTGTGGTCCGGCACCCAGGCCGACAGCACCTGGTTCAGCAAGGCCGCGGTGTTGGGACCGTCCTCGACCCAGCAGTGGGCCCAGTCCCCGTTGAAGATGGCACCGAAGGCCGTGTTGCGCTGGGTCTGTGCGGTGACGTTGCCTGCCGCGTCGTAGGTCTTGGTGCTCACCCCGGAGTCGACCGAGGTCACGTTGAGCCGGACCAGGTTGAAGGCGGACCTGCTGGTCGCGAAGAAATCCTGGGTGAACAGCCCGTTGGTGAGCAACGCGTCGACGGCGTCGTTGTAGGCGTGCTGGTCGTTGACCGCGAACCCGTCACCGACCACCACCATGGTGATCTTCGCACCGAACGCCCCGTTGTCGATCAGCTTGGTCATCGACGTCGTGCTCGGACCCCAGTAGGTGGTCCAGACGTGGTTGTCGAACCCGATCACGAACACGTCGAGCTGGTCCTGTTTCCGCGACACCGCGGCGAGTTGTTGCTGGTTGCGGTCGAAGACGGCCTGCCCCGGCAGCGGGAAGAAGTCCTGACTCCATCCCCCGGCGTCGTTCCAGTACGTCGTCCAGACGTGGTTGTCGAAGCCGATCACGAAGATGTCCAGATTCCCCGGCGCCCGGGATACCACGGCAAGTTGTTGCTGGTCGCGGTCGAAGACGGCCTGACCGGGCAGCGGGAAGAAGTCGGCGTTCCACCCGCCGGCGTCGTTCCAGAACGTCGTCCACACGTGATTGTCGAAGCCGATCACGAAGACGTCCAGATTCCCCGGCGCCCGGGATACCACGCCAAGATGTTGCTTGAGGTGGTCGAAGACGGCCTGACCGGGCAGCGGGAAGAAATCGGCGTTCCACCCGCCGGCGTCGTTCCAGAACGTCGTCCACACACGATTGTCGAACCCGATCACGAAGACGTCGAGATTGCCCGGCGCCCGGGCCGTGACCGCCAGACGCTGGACGTTGCGGTCGAACACCGCCTGGCCCGGGAGCGGAAAGAAGTCGGCGTTCCACCCGCCGGCGTCGTTCCAGAACGTCGTCCACACACGATTGTCGAACCCGATCACGAACAGGTCCAGATTGCCCGGCGCGCGGGACACCGCCGCCACCTGCTGCACGTTGCGGTCGAACACCGCAGCCCCCGGCACCGGGAACCAGTCCGCGCTCCAGCCCGCCTGCTCGTTCCAGTAGGTGGTCCAGATGTGATTGTCGAACCCGATCACGAACAGGTCCAGATTGCCCGGAGCGCGCGACACCGCCGCCACCTGCTGCACGTTCCGGTCGAACACCGCAGCCCCCGGCACCGGGAACCAGTCTCCGCTCCAGCCCGCCTGCTCGTTCCAGTAGGTGGTCCAGATGTGATTGTCGAACCCGATCACGAACAGGTCCAGATTGCCCGGAGCGCGCGACACCGCCGCCACCTGCTGCTGGTTGCGGTCGAAGACCGCCCGGCCGGGCGTGGTGAACCACTCGTAGTTCCACATGCTCATGAGAACTTGCCCTCCTGATCCCCGCATGGGCGTCGTCCGCGCCTCGGGCCAGGCGAACCGCAATCGGGGTCACTCCAGGACCGGCTTGCCCGCGGCGGTCGATCTGTCGGAGCGCATCCCTGTCTCGGATGCTGGCAGCACGCCGGCGCGAAGGGCAATGGACCTTCGTCCCTCGGTGTCGTCAGCTCAGGGCTGCGCCAGCCGCCGGGACAGCCGGGCGAGGTCCTTGGCCATGGCGCCCCTCATCGCCTTGATCAGCACTGGTACGCCGACCTTGGCGAAGCCTCGGGGAGCGCCGCGGTTACGTAACCGCATCAAGGTTCCGCCGGCCACCGGCTCCCAGGTATAGGTGGTCTCCATCGGGAATGGTCCGTCGGCTGTGCGCATCACGAGCCGACGGCCAGGTTCGAGCTCGACGATCTCGTAGGTGTAGCAGAGCCGGCGCCCCAGGAAGCGGGCCTCGAAGGCCAGCTGCGATCCGACCGACGCCGGCGGTGCGGTGCGCCAGGTCACCGACTCGATGTTGGCGTACCACTCCGGGGCATTGCTGGGATCGCCCGCGTACGAGGCGACCTCCGGGACTGGGAACGGGATGACAGCCTCGGTCTCGACGTCGATCTCCATGCGATCAAGTATCCGCACAGCTCGTCGTCGTGACCCCCGACTGCCGCTGCCGGCTCAGTCCTCAGGGATGTTCCCCAACTCCGCCAGCCAGGTGTCCGGCCCGGCATCGGACGGCATCCGCCAGTCTCCGCGCGGGGACAGGGTGCCGCCGAAGCTGACCTTCGGGCCGTTCGGGATCGCCGACCGCTTGAACTGGTTGGCGAAGAACCGGCGGATGAAGACCTCCATCCAGTGCCGGATCTCCGCCAGGTCGTAGGCGACCTTGTCGGCCTCGGGGAACTCCGGTGGCCACTGCCCCGCCGCCAGGTCGTGCCAGGCATGCCAGGCCAGGAAGGCGATCTTGCTCGGCCGGTAGCCGTAGCGCAGCACGTGGAACAGGGTGAAGTCCTGCAGTGCGTACGGTCCCACCCTGGCCTCGGTGCTCTGGGGCCGCTCGTCCTCGCGCGCCGGCACCAGCTCCGGGGAGATCTCCTGCGCCAGGATCCGCTGCAGGACCGCGTCGGTCTCCGGCTCGAACTGCTCGGTGCTGATCACCCAGCGGATCAGGTGCTGGATCAGCGTCTTCGGCACCCCGGTGTTGATCGCGTAGTGCGACATCTGATCACCGACGCCGTAGGTGCACCAGCCCAGCGCCAGCTCGGACAGGTCACCGGTCCCCAGCACGATCCCGCCGCGCTGGTTCGCCAGCCGGAACAGGTAGTCGTAGCGCATGCCGGCCTGGACGTTCTCGAAGGTGACGTCGTAGTCGGGTTCCCCGTGGGCGAACGGATGCCCCAGGTCGGACAGCATCTGCCGGGCCGCGGGGCGGATGTCCAGCGTCTCGTGGGTGGTGCCGAGCGCCTCCATCAACGCCACCGCGCTGGACCTGGTGGTGTCGCTGGTGGCGAACCCCGGCATGGTGAAGGCGAGGATGTCGCTGCGAGGCCGGCCCAGCCGGTCCATCGCATTGGCGGCGACGATCAGCGCGTGGGTGGAGTCCAGACCGCCGGACACGCCGATGACGATCTTGGGCTCGCCGATCGCGCGCAGCCGCTGCTCCAGCCCCGACACCTGGATGTTGTAGGCCTCGTAGCAGTCCAGCGCCAGTCGCTCCGCGTCCACCGGCACGAACGGGAACCGCTGCACCGTCCGCCGCAGCCCGACATCACCGGCCGGCGGACGCAACTCGAAGTCGACCGTCCGGTAGGCGGTGCCGGTGCGCCGGGCCAGGTTGCGGGCGTTGTCGTCGAACGTCCCCATCCGGATGCGGTCCATCCGGATCCGGTCCAGGTCGACGTCGGCGACGGCGCGTTCGGGTCCGTCGGGGAACCGCTCGCCCTGGGCCAGCAGTTCACCCATCTCATAGATCATCGTCTGCCCGTCCCAGGACAGGTCGGTCGACGACTCCCCCGCCCCCGCGGCCGCGAAGACGTAGGCCGCCAGGCACCGGGAGGACGCCGACCGGACCAGCAGTCGACGGTCCTCGGCGCGGCCGACGGTGATCGGGCTGCCGGAGATGTTGAGCAGCACCGAGGCGCCGGCCAGGGCGGCCTCCGCGCTCGGCGGCACCGGCACCCACATGTCCTCGCACACCTCGACATGCAGCACCAGGCCCGGCACGTCGGTGGCGCGGAACAGCAGGTCGGGACCGAGCGGCACCGTCGCACCACCCACCTCGATGCTGCCGCCGATCTCCGTCCCGGCGGCGAACCAGCGCCCGTCGTAGAACTCCCGGTACGTCGGCAGGTAGGACTTCGGCACCACCCCGAGCACCCGGCCGCGGTGGATGATCACCGCGGTGTTGAGCACCCGGTTGCCGTGCTCCAGCGGCGCGCCGACGACGAGCACCGGCAGCAGTTCCGCGGAGGCGGCGACCAGGTCGTCGATCGCGACCCGGGTGGCGGCCAACAGCGTGTCCTGCAGGTACAGATCGTCGATTGCGTACCCGGTCAGGCACATCTCGCTGAACACCGCGACCGCGACCGCGTCGTCGTGGCAGTGCCGGGCCTGCGCCAGCACGGCGGCCGCATTGGCGGCCGGATCGGCGATGGTGATCGGGACCGTGCACGCAGCGACCCGGGCGTAACCGTGAGCGGAGGCGTTGTAGAAGTCCACGATCGGTGAGTCTAGGGACGGGTGATCGTCGCTACGACCGCCGGTGGTCCGGGCGGCGGGATCCGTCGATGACGGCCCGGATCAGCTCGTTCTCGGCGGCGACTGCGCGGTCGTGTGTGGATGTGGGTACAGACGTACAGAAAGCGACATCGGCTGGTTACGCTGAGTGGGTCCGGCGCACGTCAGCCCGATCATGCGAAAGGTCACCATGCCCGAAGGAAACGAGCTCAACCTGCTGCCCCGGCCGTCATCGGTCACCCCGGGCGACGGCAGCTACACCCTGACCAGCGACCTGTCCGTCAGTGGCCCCCGGCCGTGGGCGGCCATCGTCCGCCGGCTGCTGTCCCCCGGCACCGGGCTGGACCTGCTGCCGGCCGAGGACGGCGCACTGCGACTGGTCGAGGACGCCGGCCTGCCGGCGGAGGCGTACCGGCTGTCGGTGACCGCCGACGGGATCACCATCGCCGCCGCCGACGAGCGCGGCGTCAACTGGGCCGCCCAGACCCTGCGGCAGCTGCTGCCGGTGCAGTACATCGGCCCGGCCCCCGCTGTCGGCTCCGGCGGCTCGTCGGTGCCGTGCGTGCAGATCGAGGACGCGCCGCGGTTCGCCTGGCGCGGGGTGATGCTGGACACCGCCCGGCACTTCATGCCCTACAGCGACCTGGTGTCGTTCATCGACCTGCTGGCGATGCACAAGTACAACACCTTCCACCTGCACCTGACCGAGGACCAGGGCTGGCGCTTCGAGTCCAAGAAGTACCCGCAGCTGAACGCGGTCTCGTCCTGGCGCAAGGAGACCAAGAACCCCTACTGGGACCAGGGTGACGGCACCCCGCACGGCGGCTTCTACACCCAGGACCAGCTGCGCAGCCTGGTCGCCTACGCCGAGGCGCGGGGCATCACCATCGTTCCCGAGATCGAGTTCCCCGGCCACGTCCGGGCGGTGCTGGCGGCGTTCAACCAGTTCAGCAACCATCCCGAGACCGCGCACGAGCCGGCCACCACCTGGGGCATCTTCCCCGAGGTGTTGAACATGACCGACGAGTCGCTGCGGTTCGCCTTCGACATCTGGGAAGAGGTGCTCGACGTCTTCCCCAGCCGCTACATCCATGTCGGCGGCGACGAGTGCCCGCGGGTCGAGTGGCAGGAGAGCGCGGCGGCCCAGCAGCTGGCCGCCGAACGGGGTCTGCCCGACGCCGACCACCTGCAGCGGTGGTTCACCGAGCAGTTGCGGGACTGGCTGGCCGAGCGTGGCCGCCAGTTGGTCGGCTGGGACGAGATCAACGACGAGGGCATCCTGGACGGCGCGGTGACGATGGCCTGGCGAGACGAGTCCTACGGCATCGCCGCGGCCAAGGGCGGACTGCCGGTGGTGATGTCGCCGGTCAGCAAGACCTACTTCGATTACTACCCGGGCCGCGGCGACGACGAGCCCTACAGCATCGGCCAGCTGACCACCACCGAGGAGGCCTACAGCCTGGAGCCGACCGAGGGCATCCCGGCCGAGCTGCAGGACCGGATCCTCGGCACCCAGTGTCAGGTCTGGACCGAGTACATGCCGAACCTGCGGCGGGTGCAGTACATGCTCTTCCCGCGGGCCTGCGCGCACAGTGAGGTCGCCTGGTCCGATCCGACCGACCGCAGCTGGTCGGAGTTCTCCGAACGGCTGGCCGGTCACCTGCGTCGGTTGGACGCGCTCGGCGTCAACTACCGGCCGGAGTCCGGTCCGCTGCCGTGGCAGCAGGGCGGCACCGGGCGCTGGCAGCGCCCCGAGCAGCATCGCACCGAGGTTCCCGAGATCGTCTGATCCCGCGACTCCACTGGGGCCCGTCCGGTACGTCACCGGGCGGGCCCCTGGTGCGTTCCCGCCGGCGGCCGGCCGGGCTGTTGAGGGTCCGGCTGCTGCGGGTGGTAGGCAAGGGGCATGGACACGCAGCCGCTGGTGCATCGGATGCGGCCCTTCGGCACCACGATCTTCGCCGAGATGTCGGCGCTCGCGGTGCGGACCGGGTCGATCAACCTCGGTCAGGGCTTCCCCGACACCGACGGCCCCCAGGAGGTGCTGGACGCCGCCGTGGCGGCGATCCGGGGCGGACACAACCAGTACCCGCCGGGGCCGGGGATCCCCGAGCTGCGGTCCGCGATCGCCGACCATCAGCGCGACCGGTACGCGCTGGAGTACGACCCCGACGGCGAGGTCCTGGTCACCGCCGGCGCGACCGAGGCGATCACCGCGACCATCCTCGCGCTGTGCGAGGCCGGCGACGAGGTGGTCGCGTTCGAACCCACCTACGACTCCTACGCAGCCTCGATCGCGATGGCGAACGCGGTGCTGAAACCGGTGCGGCTGGAGGGCCCCGACTTCGCCGTCGACCCGGACCGGCTGCGTGAGCAGATCACCGACCGCACCCGGCTGCTGTTGATCAACACCCCGCACAACCCGACCGGCCGGGTGCTCACCGAGACCGAGCTCGGCTGGATCGCCGACCTGGCGGTCGAACGCGACCTCATCGTCGTCACCGACGAGGTCTACGAGCACCTCGTCTTCGAGGGCGTCCACCGGCCGCTGGCGACGTTCCCGGGAATGCGGGAACGAACCATCCAGATCTCCTCGGCGGGCAAGACGTTCTCGGTGACCGGCTGGAAGGTCGGCTGGGCGTGCGGCCCGCGCCCCCTGATCGCCGCGGTGAACACGACCAAACAGTTCCTCACCTATGTCAACGCCGGCCCGCTCCAGTACGCCGTCGCCGAGGCGCTGCGGCTGCCGCCGGAGCGGGTGGCCGAGGTCCGCGACCGGCTGCGGGCCGGACGGGACCAGCTGACCGACGGGCTGACGGCCGCCGGCATCCCCCCGTTCCGCTGCCAGGGCACGTACTTCCTGACCAGTGACGTGGCCGCGCTCGGCTACCCCGACGGGGTCGACTTCTGCCGCGACCTGCCCAAGCGGGTGGGCGTGGTGGCCGTACCGAGCCGGGTGTTCTACGTCGACCCGGGTTCGGCCCGCAGCTACGTCCGGTTCGCCTTCTGCAAGCGGCCCCAGGTACTGGCCGAGGCGGCCGAGCGGTTGGCCGGGCTCTCGGGCTAGCTCCCGCCCATCCCGAGGGCGACGAGCACCACCAGGACGACCGTGGTGACGGCGAACAGTCCGTGGGCGTAGACGACGGCCGCCGGGAAGTGACGCTCAGCGGTGCCCGGCCCGACCCCACCGCCCCCGCTCGGCTGCCGGACCCAGCGGGCGAACATGGTCAGGCCGAGGGCCGCCACGACCAGCAGGATGATCAACGAGATCCAGGCCCACACCCCGGCGTCGACGATCAGATAGATGATCCACACCACCAGGCCGGCGGCCGCCAGCAGGAAGTGGCCGAAGATGAGCCCCGGCGGGAACCGGGTCGTCCCTTCCCCGCCGCGGGCGCCGCCACGGCTCACCCAGATGCGCAGCATGACCGCTCCGCCGATCGCGGCCAGCACCCAGATGATGCCGGCAACCAGCCCGAGTACTCCTCCACCGATCTGCATGATCACTCCTTCGTGTTCGATGACCGAGGAACGAAACCGTCCGCCTGGGTCGACTCCGCGGCGACGCGGACGCCGTAGCGGAAGGCGAGCCGGCCGCCGAGGAAACCCGAGACGGCCAGCGCAGCAAGGCTCACGATCGACAGCGTCAACCGGCCGGCGGGAACGGACGTTGCCGCGGCCGGTCGGCCCTGGCGCAACAGGAAGTTGGCCGCGTACGCGACCGTGACGGCCAGGTTGAGGCTCAGGTGCACCAGGCCGGTGCGGAGCGCCCTGGTACCGGACGGGATGGCGAGCAGATCGAGGAAACCGACCGCGGCCGCGGCCACCGCACCGATCACCCCGATCGCGATCAACCACCTCGAGCCCTGGGTGAGGAACGCCGGCCGACGCACGACGTGGGAGGCGATGTCGAAGACGAGGCTGCACACCCACGCGCCGATCGGCACGGTCACCAGGATCGGGTGGAACGGGTGCCCGTACGGCCCGGCCAGGAGCGCACTGACCGGATGCTTGCCGTTGTCGGCCCGGTCCGCCTGGTCGGCCACGGATCCTCCTCAGCCACCCATTGATCAACCAGCTTGGTGATCCAGCGGGGCGCCGTCAAGGGTCACCGGTCGGACACCGCGGCCGCGACGTGGACCGGCCGAGCACCGTACCGACCGGCTACCCGGCGGCCCTGCCGTCGGGGCGGAGGTCCGCGATGCCGTGCAGCAGGTCTTCGGGCCGCAGGCCGCCGGGTACGGCCGGGCCGGCCCACTCCAGCGCGTCGAACGGGCATTCCTCCACGCAGATCCCGCAGTACATGCACAGCGACCAGTCGATGGTGAACCGGTCCAGCACGTTGACGGTCCGCTCCCGGGCGCCCGGCGCCAGGTCGGGGATCGGCTCGGTGTGGGAGTCGATGCCGATGCACCAGCTCGGGCACTCCCGGGCGCAGATCATGCAGGAGGTGCAGTTCTCCTCGATCAGCCGGATCGCGCCGTGGGGAGCACTGGTCATCGCCGCCGCCTCCGCACCCGGCCACCGACCGCCGACTCCGCCACCTCGGCCGGGTCCGGTACCGGCGCCTCGGCCGGCCGGTCCCCCCAGATCTCGGGGTCGGGCACCCCTGGCGGCACCATCCGCCGACGGCTCGGTGCCCCGCCCGGTTCCTTGACCCCCGGCCATTCGATCGCGGCCCGGGCGGCCAGCACGGCGTCCTTGCGCAGCGGCGCGCCGACATAGTCGTCGGGCAGCAGCAGGCGTCGCGGGTCCCCGCCGGCGAACGTGACCGCGAACAGCTCCGCCGACTCCCGTTCGTGCCAGCCGGCGCCGGCGAAGACGTCGGCGATGCTGTCCAGCCGCGGATCGCGGCGCGGCACCTCGGTACGCAGCCGGACCGCACGCAACGGGTCGGACTCCAGGTCCAGCAGCCGGATCACGACCGCGATCACGTCGGCGCGGCCGATCTCGTCCACCGCACCGAGCCAGTCGAAGAAGCTGAAACCGTCCAGCTTGGCCGCAGCCACGGCGTGGTGCCAGTCGGCGGGCGGGATGGTGCGGAGTTCGTCGGCCGGCAGGTGCCCCTGCGACGGACTGGGGGCTTCAGCTTCGACGGGGTCAGGACGCGACGTCGGGGGCTCAGGCATGGGCGGGGGTGGCCAGGTCGGTGATGATGCGGGTCAGGGCCTGCGGCGGTGGCGGGCAGCCGGGGACGTAGGCGTCCACCGGGAGCACCTCGTCGATGCCCTTGGTCACCGCGTAGGAGTCCCAGTACGGGCCGCCGGCCGACGCGCAGGCGCCGAAGGCGACCACGGCGGCGGTGGGGTGGACCCGGCGGACGCGGTCGACGATCGCCTCCACCGCGGGGGTCAACCGGTCGGTCACGGTGCCGGAGACGACGACCACCACCCGGGCGCCGGCCGGGATCTCGGTGGCAGCATCGAAGGTCGCCTTGCGGCGGCTGTGGGCGGCCGCCTCGAACTCCAGCGTGCAACAGGCCAGCCCGATGTCGACGACGTAGACCGAGCCGTCGCCGTACCAGTCCCAGAACTGCAGTCCCGCCACAGATCGCACCTTACCGACCGCCTGCCGGTCGCTTTGAACTTCGACTTCGGTTGAGGTTTAGGCTGGCCTTGACCGCTCTACGGACGAGTCCGGACCGCCGCCGGAGCGGCTCCTACTATGGACCGGGTTGCCGCAGCAACCCCGACCACGCCACCAGGAAGGCACCCGTGACAGCAGTACCGGGCCCCACCGCAGCCCAGGGCCACTCGGAGGTCAAGACCCTCGACCGGGTGGTCATCCGTTTCGCCGGGGACTCCGGCGACGGCATGCAGCTGACCGGTGACCGTTTCACTGCGGAGACGGCCATCTTCGGCAACGACATCTCCACCCTGCCGAACTTCCCGGCCGAGATCCGCGCCCCCGCCGGCACCCTGCCCGGCGTCTCCAGCTTCCAGCTGCACTTCGCCAACTACGACATCATGACCCCCGGCGACCGGCCGGACGTGCTGGTCGCGATGAACCCCGCCGCCCTGAAGGCCAACGTCGCCGACCTGGTCCGCGGCGGCGCGATCATCGCCGACACCGCCGACTTCACCAAGCGCAACCTGGACCGGGTCGGCTACAGCTCCAACCCGCTGGAGGACGGCTCCCTGGCCGACTACCAGGTGCACGCCATCGACCTGACCGGGATGACCGCGGAGGCGGTCAAGGAGTTCGGGCTGACCCGCAAGGACGCCGGCCGCAGCAAGAACATGTTCGCCCTCGGACTGCTGTCCTGGCTGTATCACCGGCCCACCGAGGGCACCGTCTCGTTCCTGGAGAAGAAGTTCGCCTCCAAGCCGCAGATCCGCGACGCCAACGTCAAGGCGTTCCGGTCCGGGTACGCCTTCGGCGAGACCACCGAGGTGTTCGCCTACAGCTACGAGGTCGCCCCGGCGCCGATGCCGCAGGGCACCTACCGGCAGATCTCGGGCAACCTGGCACTGGCCTACGGGCTGATCGCCGGCGCCCACAAGGCCGGCCTGCCGCTGTTCCTGGGCGCCTACCCCATCACCCCGGCCTCCGACGTGCTGCACGAGTTGAGCAAGCACAAGCAGTTCGGCGTGACCACCTTCCAGGCCGAGGACGAGATCGCCGGCGTCGGCGCCGCCCTGGGCGCCAGCTTCGCCGGTCACCTCGGGGTCACCACCAGCTCGGGTCCGGGCATCGCGCTGAAGATGGAGACCGTCGGCCTGGCGGTGATGACCGAGCTCCCGCTGGTGGTCTGCGACATCCAGCGGGCGGGGCCGTCCACCGGGATGCCGACCAAGACCGAGCAGGCCGACCTGCTGCAGGTCCTGTACGGCCGCAACGGCGAGGCGCCGGTGCCGGTGATCGCGGCCAAGTCCCCCTCGGACTGCTTCGACACCGCGGTGGAGGCGACCCGGATCGCGGTCAAGTACCGGACCCCGGTGATCGTGCTCTCCGACGGCTACCTGGCCAACGGCGCCGAGCCGTGGCAGGTGCCGGATCTGTCGGCGATCGAGCCGATCGACCCCGACTTCGCCACCGCACCGAACGCGAGCAAGGACGGCGAGGACCTGTTCCTGCCGTACCTGCGCGACCCGCAGACGCTGGCCCGGCCGTGGGCGGTGCCGGGCACCGCCGGGCTGGAGCACCGGATCGGCGGCATCGAGAAGGCCGCCGACACCGGCAACGTGTCCTACGACCCGACCAACCACGACACGATGGTCCGGATCCGGCAGGCCAAGGTCGACGGGATCGTCGCCGACCTCGCTGACGTGGAGGTCGACGACCCCAGCGGCGAGGCCCGGGTCCTGGTGCTCGGCTGGGGATCCACCTTCGGCCCGATCACGGCCGCGGTCCGCCGGGTGCGGTCCGCCGGCCGCCGGATCGCCCAGGCGCACCTGCGCCACCTCAATCCGTTCCCGGCCAACCTCGGCGAGGTGCTGCGATCCTACGACCGCGTCATCGTGCCGGAGATGAACCTCGGCCAGCTGGCGATGCTGCTGCGCGGCCGGTACCTGGTCGACGTGCACTCCTACTCGCGGGTCCGGGGGCTGCCCATCTCGCTGTCGGAGCTGGCCGTGGACCTGCAGGGCGAGATCGACCAGCTCGACACCGACGAATCTGTGGGAGCGAACGCGTGAGCGTCAAGATCACCACCACCAACGGCCGCAGCCACGATCACGCCGACCCGGCCGACGGTCACCGCAACGGCCTGGCCGGCGTCCCGCTGGCCGTCGAGCCGCTGAACCGCAAGGAGTTCATCAGCGACCAGGAGGTCCGCTGGTGCCCGGGCTGCGGTGACTACGCCGTGTTGTCGGCCTTCCAGGGTTTCATGCCCGAGGCCGGCATCCGTCGGGAGAACACGGTGATCATCTCCGGGATCGGCTGCTCCTCCCGGTTCCCCTACTACGTCGACTCCTACGGGATGCACTCGATCCACGGCCGGGCCCCGGCGATCGCCACCGGCGTGGCCACCGCCCGACCCGACCTCGGCGTCTGGGTGGTGACCGGTGACGGTGACGCGTTGTCGATCGGCGGCAACCACCTGATCCATGCCCTGCGCCGCAACGTCAACCTGACCATCCTGCTGTTCAACAACCGGATCTACGGGCTGACCAAGGGCCAGTACTCGCCCACCTCCGAACTCGGCAAGATCACCAAGTCCACGCCGATGGGTTCGCTGGACACGCCGTTCAACCCGGTGTCGCTGGCGCTGGGTGCCGAAGCCACCTTCGTCGCCCGCACCGTCGACTCCGACCGCAAGCACCTGACCGCGATGCTGAGGGCGGCCGCCGAGCACCGCGGCGCCTCGTTCATCGAGATCTACCAGAACTGCCCGATCTTCAACGACGACGCGTTCGCCGCGGTGAAGGAGCGGGACAGCAAGGCCGAGGCGATCATCCCGCTGGTGCACGGCGAACCGATCCTCTTCGGTGTCGACAACCGGCTGGGCGTGGTCCGCGATCCCGACACCGCCGAACTGCAGGTCGCCGAGGTGGCCGAGGTCGGGCTGGAGAACGTGCTCGTCCACGACGAGCATCGGCGCGATCCGGCCTACGCGTTCGCGCTGTCGCGGCTGACCACACCCGGCGTGCTGGAGCGGGCCCCGATCGGCATCTTCCGCAACGTCGACGCACCCGCCTACGACGACCTGTCCCGCGCACAGGTCGAGGAGGCCCGCCAGCAGGAACCGCACGACGATGCCGCGTTGCAGGCGCTGATCTTCGGCAGGGACACCTGGACCGTCGACTGATGGCGGCGGGAGCTGAGCCCGCCGTCGGTACCGCAGCCCCCGCCACCGGCGCCAACGACGTCGGCGGCGGCGGCGCACGCGGCCACGGTGCCGGCGAGCACAGCCGGCGCGGCATCGCCTACGGGCTGGGCGCCTACGGCATCTGGGGTCTGGTGCCGCTGTTCTGGAACCTGGTCCGCAGCGCCTCGGCGCTGGAGATCCTGGCGATGCGGATGGCCTGGTCGCTGGTGTTCGCGCTGGGACTGTCGTTCGTGGTGCTGCGCCGCGGCTGGTTCGCCCAGATGGCGACCCGGCGCACCCTGGTGATGCTGGCGGCGGCCGCGGTGCTGGTCTCGGTGAACTGGGGCGTCTACATCTGGGCCACCACCAACGGACACGTCACCGAGGCCGCGTTGGGCTACTACATCAACCCGATCCTGTCGATCCTGGTCGGTGTGGCGGCGCTGCGGGAACGGCTGCGCGGCTGGCAGTGGCTGGCGGTCGGCATCGCGGCCGCGGCCGTGGTGGTGCTGACCGTCGAGTACGGCCGGCCGCCGTGGGTGGCGCTGACGCTGGCGGTGAGCTTCGCCGGCTACGGGCTGTTGAAGAACCTGGTCCGCCGCGGTGCGGTGGAGACGCTGGTGGTCGAGTCCGGTTTCATGTTCGTGCCGGCGGTGGCCTACCTGGTGTACCTGCAGGTGGCCGGCGGCCTCACCTTCGGCCACCGCGGTTGGGCCCACAGCCTGCTGCTGGTCGCCGGCGGCCTGGTCACCCTGGTGCCGCTGCTGCTCTTCGCCGGTGCGGCCACCCGGATCCCGCTGAGCATGATCGGGCTGCTGCAGTACATCACGCCCACCACCCAGTTCCTGCTCGGCGTGCTCTACTTCGGCGAACGGATGCCGCCGGGCCGCTGGATCGGCTTCGGGCTGGTCTGGGTGGCGTTGATGATCCTCACCGGCGGGATGCTGCTGACCGCCCACCGGGCGCGGCAGCGCCGCCGGGCCGGCCGGCTGCCGGTCCCGCTCAGCGACGGATCCTGACCCTCAGCACCGCATCCTGGGCTTCGAGTCGGGCCGGTCCGGGCCGGGCGGTGGCCGGCACCCGCACCCGCCAGCTGATCGCGTAGCGGGTGTTCCGGTCGCCGGCATCGGCCGCGCCGAGCGTCCAGTGCCGTGCGCCCTGGACCAGCTGCAACCGCACTCCGCGCAGCGGCGTCTCCTCCTCCACCGGTCTCGTACGGCATCCCGACCGGACATAGACGTCGGAGCAGCCGTTGCGGAACCAGCCGCCGCTGACGGTGATCTCCTCCCCCCGGTGCACCGGTACCCGCCGGCCGGTGGTCGCCTCTGGGGTGGACCTGCCCAGGGCCAGGGCCGGACCGACACAGCTGGCATCCGCGGCGGGACCGGTCAGCCCGAGCAGCAGGGCGCTGCCCAGGCCGACGAGCAGGCAGGCGAGCCGGGACACGGGCATGAGCCGATCGTCGCGGTTGTCCGGACCGCCGGCAACCGATCGGCGCGGATCGATGTCGGGCCGTGATGTTCGACCGGGCCTCCGGTTGGGTAAGCAGGTGCCGACCACGCGCGTCCGACACCCGAAGGGGACCACCAATGATCAAGAAGCTGCACGAGATGGGCATCAAGAGCGACTGGGCCTACATCGCGGGGTTCGCCTCGATCGGCATGACCTATGTCAGCTACTTCTCCAGTCGGGCGAAGAAGAACCACGACAAGGCGCAGTCCGACCGCTGGGGCATCTGGATCAGCACCTGGGCGCCGACGATGTTCGCCGTGGGCACGGCGCTGCGGCTGGAGGAGACGGACTGACTCCTCAGCCCAACCGGGCGAGGTAGGCCTGCAGAGCCTGGTCACCGTCGGTCGGAACGAAGCCGGTGGACCTGATCCTGGTCAGGTCCAGCACGCTGTTCCGGGGCCGCGGGGCCAGGCTCTTGCCCTGCCCGTACGCGTCCGTGCTGACCGGGGTCACGGCCTCGGCCGGCCGGCCGCGGGCCAGGAACACCTGCCGGGCCAGGTCGGCCCAGCAGCGGGGTTCGCCGTCGCTGGACAGGTTGTAGACGCCGGGGTCGGGCCGCACCCGGAGCAGATGCTGCACGGCACGGGCGATGTCGTCGGCGAAGGTGAGCCGGCCCCACTGGTCGTCGACCACCGACGGTTCGACGCCGGTGTCGGCGAGCCGGGCCATGGTGCGGACGAAGTTGGCGCCGTCACCGACCACCCAGCTGGTGCGAAGGATGTAGTGGCCGGCGACGCCGCGGACCAGCTGGTCGCCGGCGGCCTTGGTCTGGCCGTAGACGCCCAGCGGGGTGAGCGGCTCGTCCTCGGGGTGCGGGGTTCGGGTGCCGTCGAAGACGTAGTCGGAGGAGAGGTGCACCAGGGTGATCCGGTGCCGGCGGGCGATGTCGGCGAGCGCCGCGACGCCGGTGACGTTGACCGCCCAGGCGTCGCGGCGACCGTCCGGGGTCTCGGCGGCGTCGACGGCGGTGTAGGCGGCCGCGTTGACGACCACGTCGTAGCTTCGCCAGTCGAAGTGCTCCAGTGCGGCCGGGTCGGCCAGGTCGAGCCGGCTGCGGTCGGTGACGTCGGCGTCGGGCAGGGCCGCGGCCAGCGCCCGACCGACCTGGCCGTTGCCGCCGAGGATCAGGGTCCGTCGCGGCGGCACCGGGGTCACGTCGGCGAGCCGCGGATGGTGCTTGTCGGCCTCGGACAGTTCGGCCCGGGCCGGCGGCAGCGGCCAGCCGATGGCGACGGTCTCATCGGCCAGGTTGAGGAAGGTGTACTCGGCCCGCGCCCGGGCACTCCAGTGCTCGTTGACCAGGTAGCTGTAGGCGGTGTCGGGCTCCAGCGTCTGGTAGCCGTTGGCCACGCCGCGGGGGACGAAGACGGCAGTCTCGGGCCCCATCTCGCAGGTGTGCACGGTGCCGAAGGTCTCACCCTCCCGCAGGTCCACCCAGGCGCCGAAGATCCGGCCGGTGGCCAGCGCCACGTACTTGTCCCACGGCTCGGCGTGCATGCCGCGGGTGACGCCGGTGGCGGCGTTGAAGGAGACGTTGTTCTGCACCGGCCCGAAGTCGGGCAGGCCGAGCCCGGTCATCTTCTCGCGCTGCCAGTTCTCCTTGAACCAGCCCCGGTTGTCGCCGTGCAGCGGCAGGTGGATGATCAGCAGACCCGGGATCGGGGTCTCGGTGACGGTGGGTTCGGTCATGGCTCTACGTCCGTGGTGGGGGTCGGTCGGCTGCCTGGGCCGGCCGCGGTCACTGGCCCAGGGTCCGGTACTTGGCCTCGGTGGCCTGCTTCTGCGGTCGCCACCAGGCCTCGTTGTCGCGGTACCAGTCGATGGTGTCGCTCAGCCCGGCGCGGAAGTCGGAGTAGCGGGGCTGCCAGCCGAGTTCGGTGCGGAGCTTGGCGGATTCGATGGCGTAGCGCAGGTCGTGTCCGGCCCGGTCGTTGACGTGGTCGTAGTCGTCGCGAGGACGGCCGAGGATCTGAAGGATGAGCTCGACGACGTCCTTGTTGTTGTGCTCGCCGTCGGCGCCGATCAGGTAGGTCTCCCCGATCCGACCCGACTCGATGATGCGCAGGACGGCTGCGCTGTGGTCGTCGGCGTGGATCCAGTCCCGCACGTTCAGGCCGGCACCGTAGAGCTTGGGCCGACCGCCGTCGAGGACGTTGGTGATCTGGCGCGGGATGAACTTCTCCACGTGCTGGTAGGGACCGTAGTTGTTGGAGCAGTTGCTGATCGTCGCCGGCACCTTGAAGGAGCGCACCCAGGCCCGGACCAGCAGGTCGGACCCGGCCTTGGTCGAGGAGTACGGGCTGGACGGGTTGTACGGCGTCTGCTCGGTGAACCGGTGCGGGTCATCCAGCTCGAGGTCGCCGTACACCTCGTCGGTGGAGATGTGGTGGTAGCGCACGTCGTGCCGGCGGACCGCCTCCAGCAGGGTGAAGGTGCCGACCAGGTTGGTACGGACGAACGGTGACGGGTCGGACAGCGAGTTGTCGTTGTGCGACTCGGCGGCGAAATGCACGACGCAGTCGTGGCCGGCGACCAGGTCGTCGACCAGGTCGGCGTCACAGATGTCGCCCGGCACGAACCGCATCCGATCGGTCGGCAGGTCGGCCAGCGAGGCCCGGTTGCCGGCGTAGGTCAACTTGTCCAGCACCGTCACCGTCGCGTCGGTGTGGGCCAGCAGGTGGTGCACGAAATTGGAACCGATGAATCCTGCGCCGCCGGTCACCAGGTAGGAAGTCACCCGCTGAATCCTAGGAGACCCGCCCGTGCCGCGCACGGACTTCGACCGACGCCGGCCGCGAACGGAGCTGGCTAGGCTGGCGGCATGACCGACGGCCAGGCCACGCCGGCCGCCCGCGACGCCGCCGGGCGACGTGGCTGATCCGGCACCGGCCGACGTGGGCAACCGGTCAGCGCTGCGGCACAGCCGGGTCGCCGTGACGGTCGCGTTCGCCACCCAGGCCATCCCGTTCGCCTCCTGGACCGCCCACATCCCGCTGGTGGCCGAGCGGCTGGGGCTGGACGATGCGGCGCTCGGTACCGCACTGTTGGGCGCCCCGATCGGCTCGGTGCTGGCCATGATGCTGACCGGATGGCTGCTGCCGCGGGTCGGCAGCGCGGTCATGATCCGGGTGACGGTGGCCGGCTACCTGGCCGGCGCGTTCACCCTCGGCCTGGCCGACGGCGCGGTCTCCCTCTTCCTGGCACTGGCGCTGTGGGGTGGGTTCCAGGGCGCGCTCGGAGTCGCGATGAACACCCAGGGGGTCGCCGTCGAACGGGCCTACGGTCGCCCGATCATGTCCGGCCTGCATGCCGGCTGGAGTATCGGGGCCTTGCTGGGCGCGGTGGTCGGATCCGTGGCGGTGGCCGCCGGACTGTCGCTGCTGACCCAGCTGATCATGCTGGGGGCGGCACTGATGGTGGTCAACCTGGTCACCGGCCGGGCGCTGATGGCCGGTGATCGCGACCATCCTGGTGAGTCCGGGGCCCGGCCGCGCCGGGTCTTCTCCCCGCCGGTGCTGCTGCTCGGCGGTATCGCGCTGGCCTGCATGCTGTGTGAGGGAGCGGCCGCGGACTGGTCGGCGAAGTACTTGCACGGCAGCCTGGGCGCGCCCGCGGGTCTGGCCGGGCTCGGTTACGCCGGGTATGCCGGCGCCATGCTGACCGCCCGGCTGGCCGGTGGCCGGCTGCTCGGCAGGTACCCGCCGCGGGCCGTGCTCCCCGTGCTCGCGGCCGCCGCCACCCTGGCCATGACCGCCGCCCTGCTCATCGGACATCCGGTGCTCGCGCTGATCGCGTTCGCGATCCTCGGGTTGGGCCTGGCCTCGGTCGTCCCTTCGGCGTTCACCGCCGCCGGGCGCCTGGCTCCGGGCCATGCCGGCGGCGCCATCGCCACCGTGTCGGCGCTCGGCTGGATCGGCTTCATGATCGGTCCTCCGCTGATCGGCCGGCTGGCCGACCGGTTCTCGCTGCCCGCCGCACTCCTCATCGTGCCGGTGCTGACCACGGTGATCGCGGTCGGGACACGGTTCGGACCGGCCTTCGGCGGATGGATCGGTCGCCGGGATGCACCCCGCGCGGCCCGACCCGGGTGAGCCGTCGGTACCGAGGGGTGCAGCGGATCCCGGGCCCGGTGACGGGCAGAATCCGCGGGCCGGCCCACCCCTGGACCGCGGGTAGGCCACACTGGGGCGAATGCGAGGCATCATC
This sequence comes from uncultured Actinomycetota bacterium, assembly GCA_963758075.1. Lineage (GTDB taxonomy): Bacteria > Actinomycetota > Actinomycetes > Propionibacteriales > Propionibacteriaceae > Microlunatus. The sequence goes on from CAVWTT010000005.1 coordinate 195,587, forward strand.
CTGGCCGGCGGCTCCGGCACCCGACTGCATCCGGTGACGCTGGGCACCAGCAAGCAACTCGTCCCCGTCTACGACAAGCCGATGATCTACTACCCGCTGTCGACGCTGATCTTCGCCGGCATCAGGGACGTGCTGGTGATCACCACCCCGCACGACGCCGACAGCTTCCACCGGCTGCTCGGCGACGGCTCGCAGTTCGGCATCTCGATCGGTTACGCCACCCAGCCGGAGCCGAACGGGCTGGCGCAGGCGTTCGTGATCGGCCGCGATTTCGTCGGCGACCAGCCGGTCGCCCTGGTGCTCGGCGACAACATCTTCTACGGGCCCGGCCTGGGCACCCAGCTGCAGCGGTTCACCGACATCGACGGCGGGGCGGTGTTCGCCTACTGGGTGTCGGATCCCGAACGCTACGGCGTGGTCGAGTTCGACGACGCCCGGCGGGCCGTCTCACTGGAGGAGAAGCCCAGGGAGCCGAAGTCGAACTACGCGGTGCCGGGGCTCTACTTCTACGACAACGACGTGCTGGACATCGCCGCCGGTCTGCAGCCGTCGGCCCGCGGCGAGTACGAGATCACCGACGTCAACAAGCAGTACCTGGTTGCCGGCAAGCTCCAGGTCGGCGTACTCCCCCGCGGGACCGCGTGGCTGGACACCGGCACCTTCGACTCGCTGAACGACGCCGGCAACTTCGTCCGCACCCTGGAGTCGCGGCAGGGCCTCAAGGTCGGTGCGCCCGAGGAGGCCGCCTGGCGGCAGGGCTTCCTCACCGACGCCGACCTGGCCGAGCGGGGTGCCGCACTGGCCAAGTCCGGCTACGGGGAGTACCTGCTCCAGCTCCTGGCCCAGGACCGCCCCTTCTGACTTCGTGCCGGCGGCGACGGCTGCTCGGCCCGCCCTTCGCCCTGGGGCCGCCGGAGGGCGCGGGCTGCGGAGGCGGGAGAAGGTCAGGACTCGGCGACGCCGCGCCACAGGTCGACGCCGGACTCGACGGCGTACCGGTCGATGTCGGCCAGTTCCTGCTCACTCAGCTCGGTGTTCTCCAGCGCCTTCAGGTTCTCCTCGAGTTGCCGCACGCTGGAGGCCCCGACCAGGGTGGAGGTGACCGTCGGCAGCCGCAGCACCCAGACCAGCGCCAGCTGCGCCAGCGACTGGCCGCGGCGGTGGGCGATCTCGGCGAGGGCGTCGATCCGCTGCACCACCTGCGGGTCGTCGGCGACGTCCCGGCTGAAGCTCGGCCGGTGCGAACCCTCACCGCGGCCCTTGCTGGTGAACCGGTCGGTCAGCATGCCCTGGGCCAGGGCGGTGAAGGCGATCGCGCCCATGCCCAGCTCGTCCAGCGCGTCGACCAGCTCGTCCTCGATCCAGCGGTTGACCATCGAGTAGGAGGGCTGGTGGATGACCAGCGGGGTGCCGAGTTCGGCAGCGATCTGCTTGGCCTGCCGGGTCCGGTCCGCGGAGTAGGAGGAGATGCCGACGAAACGGGCCTTGCCTGAACGCACCGCCGTGTCCAGCGCGCCGATCGTCTCCTCCAGCGGCGTGTCCGGGTCGAACCGGTGGGAGTAGAAGATGTCGACGTAGTCCAGGCCCATCCGCCGCAGCGACTCCTCCAGGCTGTTCAGCAGGTAGGTGCGGCCGCCGAGCTGGCCGTACGGACCGGGCCACATGTCCCAGCCGGCCTTGGTGGAGATGATCATCTCGTGCCGGTAGGGGTGGAAGTCCTTGGCCATCATCCGGCCGAAGTTCTCCTCGGCCGAGCCGTAGGGCGGCCCGTAGTTGTTGGCCAGGTCGAAGTGGCTGATGCCGTGGTCGAAGGCGTAGCGGAGGATCTCCCGCTGGGTGGCGAACGGCCGGTCGTCGCCGAAGTTGTACCAGAGGCCGAGCGAGATCGGCGGCAGCAGCAGGCCGGACCGGCCCACCGGGCGGTAGTCCGTCGTCGCATACCGGTCGGGCGCGGCGCGGTAGGGGTCGTGGGTGCCGGGGACCTGCTGGTCGAATCGAGCCATACCGGCATCGTAACGAGGGGCGTCGACGCCGTCGGCGCGGATGCCGCGCCGAGACCGGCCGTCGTCACGGCTGGCTAGCATCGACCCGTGACTTCTGAGCAGACCAGCCCACCCGCACTCGACCTGTCCAACGCCGATCCGCAGGTCCGGATCGCCGACGACCTCTTCGACCACGTCAACGGCGGCTGGCTGAGGACCGCACAGATCCCCGACGACCAGCCGATGACGGGCGCCTTCATCAAGCTGCGCGACGGGGCCGAACAGGCGGTGCAGGACATCATCACCGGGCTGTCGGCCGACGATCCGAGCAGTGACGAAGGCAAGATCGCCAACCTGTACGCCAGCTTCATGGACACCGACACGGTCCAGGCTGCCGGCGCGGCGCCGATCGAGCCGCTGCTGGCCGAGGTCGCCACGGTCACCGACACCGCCGGACTGGTGGGTCTGCTGGGCCGGTTCGCGCGGCTCGGCGTGCCGGGCCTGATCGACTTCGACGCCGAGTCCGATCCGGGTGACCCGCAGCGGATGATCATGTTCGTCGGCCAGTCCGGGATCGGGCTGCCGGACGAGGAGTTCTACCGCGCCGACTCCTACGCCGACATCCGGGCGGCCTATCGCGAGCACCTGACCAAGACCCTCGGGCTGGGCGGCTTCGACGACGCCGTGGACCAGGCCGGCCGGGTGCTGGAGCTGGAGACCGCGATCGCGGCCCGGCACTGGGACAAGATCCGCTGCCGGGACCTGCGGGCCATGTACAACCTGATGACCTTGGAGGAGTTGGACACGGCTGCGGCCGGGTTGCAGCTGCGGTCGTTCCTCGGCGCCGCCGACATCGACGAGGCGGCGTTCGCCGAGGTCGTGGTACAGCAGCCGTCGTTCTTCACCGAGGTGGCGCCGCTGCTGAGCCAGGACCGGCTCGAGGACTGGAAGTCGTGGGCCCGCTGGAAGATCATCAGCAGCTTCTCCCCCTACCTGTCCGGCGACTTCGTCGACGAACGGTTCCGTTTCTACGGGACCGTGCTGAACGGCATCCCGACGATCAAGGAACGCTGGAAGCGTGGTGTCCAACTGGTCGAGGGCGCGCTGGGTGAGGCCGTCGGCAAGGTCTACGTCGAGCGGCACTTCTCGCCGGTGGCCAAGGAACGGATGGACGAGCTGGTTGCCAACCTGATCGCCGCCTACCACGCCTCGATCAGCGAACTGGACTGGATGACCGATGACACCCGGGCCAAGGCGCTGGACAAGTTGTCGAAGTTCCGGCCGAAGATCGGCTATCCGGAGAAGTGGCGTGACTACACGTCGGTGGAGATCAAGCCCGGCGACCTGGTCGGCAACGTCATCCGCGCCCACCAGTTCGAGCTGAACCGGACGCTGGACAAGGTGGGCAAGCCGGTCGACCGCGATGAGTGGCTGATGACGCCGCAGACCGTCAACGCCTACTACCACCCGCTGCGCAACGAGATCGTCTTCCCCGCGGCCATCCTGCAGCCGCCGTTCTTCAACGAGCATGCCGACGACGCGGTCAACTACGGCGGCATCGGTGCGGTGATCGGTCACGAGATCGGCCACGGCTTCGACGATCAGGGCTCGACCTGTGACGGTGACGGGCGGCTGCTCAACTGGTGGACCGACGAGGACCGGGCCGCCTTCGAGGAGCGGACCAAGGCGCTGATCGCCCAATTCGACGCGCTGGAGCCGGCCGAGACGCCCGGCCATCATGTCAACGGGGCGCTCACCATCGGCGAGAACATCGGTGATCTCGGCGGGCTGTCGATCGCCTACCGGGCCTGGCGGATCGCTCTGGGCGACAGCGAGCCGGCGCCGATCGACGGCCTCACCGGCGCCCAGCGGCTGTTCTACAGCTACGCGACCATCTGGCAGACCAAGATCCGCGCCGAGGCGCTGGTCCAGCGGCTGGCGACCGATCCGCACTCTCCGGGCGAGTTCCGCTGCAACCAGATCGTCCGCAACATCGGCGAGTTCTACCGTGCCTTCGGGGTGACCGAATCCGACCGGATGTGGCTGCCGCCCGAGCAGCGGGTGAAGATCTGGTGATCGTGCGGGCCGTCGGATAGCCGGTCCGGCCCGAAACGTCGAACGCCCCGGACCGCGGTCCGGGGCGTTCGACGTCTGTCGGGGTTCCTCAGCCGAGGGATCCCTTGGCCAGCTTCTTGGCGAACTCGGGATGCTTGCCGAGCCAGTCGTGCACGGCGGCATCGGGGTTCTTGCCCTTGTACTTCTGGCTCATCAGGTACTCCAGCTGGGACAGGTCGCTGTCGGGGATGATCAGGTTGTCGAACAGCTGGGCCGCCTTGGGATGGTCCTTGCCGAATCCCTTGGTGGCGAAGTTCCAGATGCCTTCCTTGCCGCCCATCGCGCCCTTCGGATCCTTCAGGTCGCGGATGTCGAAGGCCGAGTAGGCCCAGTGCGGCTTCCACAGCGTGACCACGACGTTGCTGTTGTCGTTCTCCGACTTTCGGATGGCGGCAAGCATGGCCGAGGTGGAGGAGGTGACGAGCTTCATGTTGTCCAGGCCGTAGGCCGGCATCATCTCGTTCTTGACCACACCGGTTTCGCCGGCGCCCGGCTCGATGCCGGTGATGGTGTTGTTGTACTTGTCCCCCATCGTCTTCAGGTCGGCGATCGACTGCGCCGGCGACGACTTGTTCACCGCGATGGTGAGCTTGGCACTGTCGTACCAGCAGCCGAGCGACTCCAGCTTGCTGCCGTACTTGTCGATGTAGGTCTTGTGCGTCTTCGGCAGCCACACGTCGGTGAGGACGTCGACGTCGCCCTGAGCCAGCGCGGTGAAGGCGGGCGCAGCCTGCAGCACCTTGACGCTGGCCTTGTACCCGTCGTCGTTCAGCACGTTCTTCATCAGGTATGCGCTGGCGATCGACTCGTCCCAGCCGCTGAACGCGGCGATCTTCACCGAGGTGCCGTCCTTGCCGGTGCCCTGGGTGGCGGACACGTCCTTGGCGCCCTTGCTGGTGTCGCAGGTGGAGAACTTGCTGGCCATGTCGGCGGCCGACGAGGACGAGGTGGAGGACGATCCGGCTGCCTGGTCGTTGCCGGCGCCGCCGCTGTTGGAGACCCCGCAGGCGCTCAGCGCCAGGGCACCCACGGTCAGCAGGCCGGTGGCCAGTCCGATCGTTGTTCTTTTCAGACCCATACGTTCCTTCCGTTGTGGTTCGGTCTTTCCTGGTGTGGTGTCGGTCATCCGGCTGAAGGCCGCGACCGGTTGCGGTCGCCCAGGCCCGCGGTGACCCGGTCGAGGAAGATGGCGATGATCACCACCGAGAGACCTCCCTCCACGCCGAGCGGGATGTTCAAGGTCTGCAGCGATTCGTTCACCGCCCCGCCGAGTCCGCCGGCGCCGGCCAGACCGGCGAGAACGACCATCGACAGCGCCAGCATGATCACCTGGTTGACGCCGGCCATGATCGTCGGCATGGCCAGTGGGATCTGGATCTGTCGCAGGATCCGTCCGGGACTGGATCCGAACGCCTCACCGGCCTCGACGACCTCGGCGTCGACCTGGCGGATCGCCAGCTCGGTCAGCCGGACCCCGGGCGGCAGGCTGAAGATCAGCGTAGCCACCGCGCCGGGCGTCTGGCCGATGCCGAAGAAGATGATGGCGGGGATCAGGTAGACGAAGGCCGGCAGCGTCTGCATCAGGTCCAGCACCGGGCGTATCGCGCCGGAGACGCAGCGGTTGCGGGCGGCGAGGATGCCCAGCGGGATGGAGATCACGAGTGCCACGACGACGGCCACCACGACCAGGGCGATGGTGCTCATCGCGTTGTTCCACTGGTCGAAGCCGCGGATGAAGTAGAAGCCGATCACGGCGAAGAGCGCCAACCGCCAACCACCGGCGAAGAAGGCGATCAGCCCGAACACCACGATCATGATCAGATACAGCGGGGTGGACAACGCCAGGTAGAGCCCGTTGTAGAAGCCCTGCAGGACGAAGTGGAACGCGTCGAACAGCCACTTGACGTTGTGGGTGAGCCAGTCGATGCCCGTGTTGACCCAGGCGCCGACGGGGATCCGCGGATTCAGGAGTTGCTGCCAGAAGTTCATCGTGCACCTCCGTCGGTCGTCGGCTGCTGGTCTGCGGCGGCCACGTCCTCGGCAGGCGTCGCCGGTTCCTCACCGGAGGTGTTGCTCATCGAGGCCAGCAGCGCGACCCGCGGTACGACGCCTCGCAGCCGGCCGTCGGAGGCGGTCACGGCGAGCGGGATCGGGGAATCGGCCGCCGGCGCGAACAGATCGGCCAGCAGGGTGGACTCGTCCACCCTGGTGAGCCGCTCGGTGCGAACGAGCTCGCGCAGCTCGCTGCGCTGGGACCGGACGGCCTCCACGGCGTCGTCGTCGGTGACATAGCCGAGCAGGCGGCGGTCGCGGTCGACGACCAGAACAGCCGACACCTGTCGTTCCCGCATCTCGGTCAACGCGCCGCGCGGACCGGCCGACACCGACACCACGGCGTTGGCGCGCTCCATCACCGAGGAGGCGGTGAGCACTCGGGACCGGTCGACGTCGGCGACGAACCGGGCGACGTAGTCGTTCGCGGGGTCGGTGAGGATCTGTTCGGCGGTACCGATCTGGACGATCCGTCCGGCCCGCATCACCGCGATCCGGTCACCGACGTACATGGCCTCGTTCAGGTCGTGGGTGATGAAGATGATCGTCTTGCCCAGTTCGGACTGCAGTTCGATCAACTGGTCCTGCATGTCGCGACGGATCAGCGGGTCGAGGGCGGAGAACGCCTCGTCCATCAACAGGATGTCGGTCTCGGCTGCCAGCGCCCGGGCCAGTCCGACCCGTTGCTGCATGCCACCGGACAGCTCGCGCGGAAGCTTGTCCCCCAGCCCTTCAGGCCGACCACGTCCAGCCAGTGATCGGCACGCTCCAGCCTGGTGCTGCGGTCCATGCCCTGCTGCTCCAGCCCGTAGGCCGCGTTGTCACGCACCGACCGGTGCGGCAGCAACGCGAAGTGCTGGAAGACCATGGAGACCTGACGCCGCCGGACCTCCAACAACTGCTTGTCCCCGATCCGGGTGATGTCGGTGCCGTCGACCAGCACCTGTCCGGCGGACGGCTTCAGCAGTCCGTTCAGGGTCCTGATCAGGGTGGACTTGCCGGATCCGGAGAGTCCCATCACGACGAAGATCTCTCCGGCCGCGACGTCGAAACTGGCGTCGATCACCGCGGCGGTGCCCAGCTGGGCGATGTCGTCGGCCGACGCTCCGTCCTTCAGTCGCGCGACTGCCTCGGACTCCCGACGGCCGAACACCTTGTAGAGCCCGCGCGCCTGGACCTTCGGTCCGGCGGCGTCGCTGTTGACCGTCGATGGCTGAGTTGCAGTCAAACCGTGCCTTTCCCCATGACCGGACGAGGGCGCGGCAGGCACAGACCATCGTCGGCCTGCACTCCGCTGGTCGATCCGGTCGCTGTCGAATCGGTGTCATGCGACGACCCCCGGGATCCGCCGGGCCACCCGGACCCAACGGTCCGGACCGGCGAACGCACTCACAGACCCCTGTTGTGTCGTACGCAAGGTTTGCCACCATAGCGGATGCATGCAGGTATGCACCAATCGCGTGATCAACAATTGGGGCAGATCACGCCCGGGCCGGCAGTGCGGCAGGTCAAGATCCGGTAACGACCCCAGGTTGGACTAAACGTTTTTCATCCAGCCTCTTTACTAAACGCCCATGAGTAAACCATGATCCTCGGTGACGCTGCTGGATCGCAGCGGTATGGATCAAGGAGGATTCGATGGGGCGTTCCGTCGAGAATGACGAACCGGCTTCGGCCGTCGCGAGCACGACGGCCAGCAGAGACACCAGTGGTCGCAGGACCGGCGCGACATCGGGGTTGCGCCGCCTGTGGGACCGGCTGAACCGGACCGGGGACGGCCGCGGCACTCGCACCCGCCGGCGGGCGGCCGCGCTGATCGGGGCAGGCGTCGCGGTGTCGCTGGCGACCGCGGCCTGCTCCGCCGGCACCGCCGGTGGCGGTGGCGGCGCCGCCGGTGGCAGCAACCAGGGCGGGTCGTCCGGGAGCGCGGCCTACCTGGCGTTCTCCCCGTGCTGCAGCTGGGGGACGACCTGGTCCTACAACCCGTACAACGTCAACGGTCTGGGCATCCAGAACGACTTCGTCACGTTGCGGCTGGCGGTGCAGAACTACCCGAGCCTGACCGACTACACCCCGCAGATGGCCGAGAGCTGGAAGGTGGCCGGCGGCAAGCTGACGGTGAACCTGCGCACCGACGCGAAGTGGCAGGACGGCTCGGCGTTCACCAGCAAGGATGTCTACGACACCGCGATCCTGGACGGCACCCGCGGCGACGGCTTCTGGAACGACATCACCGACGTCAAGGCCCCCGACGACCACACCGTCGTGTTCACGCTGCGCAAGGGCCAGCCGGTCCCGCTGGCCGAGAACGACATCCTGGCCAACATCCTCCCCTACCCCTCGAGCGTGTACGGCAAGTTCGTCACACCGCAGCTGGGCAAGGACGTGGTCTCCTACTTCCGGACCTACCAGAAGAACCCGGACAAGGCGTCCAAGATGGCCGAGTACAAGCGCATGGGTGCGGCCTTCAAGAAGGTCGCCGCACTCAAGGTCGACAAGCTGGTCGGCGACGGCCCGTTCAAGCTCGACAACATCACCACCAAGGAGGCCAAGCTCTCCAAGTGGGACGGCTTCTGGGGTGCCGACAAGATCAAGGTCGGCGGCCTGGACTACCTCAACGGCAGCAACCAGACCATCTACCCGCAGCTGTTCTCCAACCGGGCCGACTTCTCCAACGTCTACCTGCCGCCGCCGATCCTGAAGCGCTGGAACAACACACCGGAATCTCACACCGCGCTGCCGCTGGCCTTCGGCTTCGTGATGGGCTTCAACAACCATCGCTACCCGCTGAACATGACCGCGGTCCGGCAGGCGCTGGCCTACGTGATCCCGCGACAGCAGATGACCGAGGCCGCCTACGGCACCGCTCAGGGCGCCGGCGGCACCTGGAAGCAGGTCAACACCGGCATCTCCCCGACCATGGAGAACCTCTACCTGCCGCAGGACAAGATCAACCAGCTGAACAAGTACCCGGTCGACCCGACCAAGGCGACCCAGCTGCTGCAGTCCAAGGGGTTCACCAAGAAGAACGGCCAGTGGTACATGCCGAACGGGAAGCGGTTCACGCTGACCTTCACCGCCAACGCTGACACCTCCGACATCGTCACCTCGTTCAACTCGGCAGCCAAGGCGCTGAGTGCCTTCGGCATCAAGTCGGATGTGAACGCGACCTCGGGTGCCCAGCAGGACGCTGACCAGCACAACGGCAACTTCGACGTCGGCATGTACTTCGTCGGCGGCAACGACTCGCTGCAGCAGTACGACTCGATGATGGGCACCGGGCAGAACTACTCCAGCGCGGGCAACTACGCCGGCAAGCGCGGTATCGGATTCGGTCCGAAGGTGGACGTCCCGGGTCTGGGCACCGAGGAGATCGCGCCGTCACTCGACGCCCAGGCGCGCAACGTCGCACCCGGTCCGAAGCTGAAGCAGATGACCTGGGACTACGCCCAGCTCGTCAACAAGCAGGTCCCCTACATCTGGTACGCGACCAAGGTCTACCAGTTCTCGTACTCGACGAAGAACTTCACCAACTGGCCGCCCACCGGAAGCAACGGCACCAGCGCCCTGTGGGACATCGTCGGCGCGAACATGTCGGCGGGCGTCTCGCTGGCCCTGCAGCAGGGCTACATCGTCCCGAAGTGAGTCGGTTCCGTGTCGGGTCGCGGGTCACCTCGGGTGATCGCGGCCCGGCGCGGGCCGTGCCGGCCCTGCGCCGATCCGAAGAGTCGTCTGTGGAACGGACCATCTGATGTTGCGATATCTGGCCAAACGCGTGGCCATGTCCCTGGTGATCATCTACATCGTGTTGACGATGTCGTTCTTCATGATCCGGTTGATGCCCGGGAACCCGATGTCGGCCCTGGAGTCCCAGTTGCGGATGCAGGGCGGCATGACCGACCAGGAGATTCAACAGCGGGTCGCCACGATCTACGGGGTGGTGCCCAATGATCCGGTGCTGGTGCAGTACAAGGACTACCTGCTGAACATCCTGCACGGCAATCTCGGTGTCCCGATCACCAATCCGGGCACCACCATCACCGCAGTCATCGCCGAGGCCTTGCCGTGGACGATCCTGGTGGTGGCGGTGTCTCTGATCATCAGCTTCGTCATCGGCGTCGCCATCGGGTCGGCGATGGCGACGTTCCAGGACACCAAGTTCGCCAAGATCATGACGTTCGTGGTCTCGTTCCTCAGCGCGGTTCCCAGCTACCTGGTCGCGATCGTGCTGCTCTACATCCTCACTGCGATGTACCGGGTCTTTCCCAGCGGCGGCGCGTACGGGGTCAACGTCAACCCGGGCCTGAACGGGCCGTACCTCGGCAGCGTGCTCTACCACGCGATCCTGCCGATCGCGGCGACGGTGATCACCTCCTTCGGCGGCTGGGCGCTGGCCATGAAGGGCAGTGCCATCTCGGTGCTCGGCGCCGAGTACGTCCGCGCCGCCGAGTCGCGGGGGCTCAGCGACCGCCGGATCAGTCGCTCCTACGTCGGCCGGAACTCGATGCTTCCGATGATCACCCAGCTGGCGCTGTCGATCGGCTTCATGTTCGGCGGCTCGGTCTTCATCGAGACCTACTTCCAGTACCCGGGCATCGGCTACTACATGATCCAGTCGGTCAACCAGCGCGACTACTCGCTGATGATGGGCTGCTTCCTGCTGATCACCGTCTCGGTGGTGATCACCAACCTGCTGGTCGACCTGCTCTACCCGCTGGTCGATCCCCGGATCGCCCGGCCCGCCGGCCGCCGGCTGGCGGACAAGGCGAACACCGACAGCACCGACGACGTCACGGCCGTCCCGGCAGGAGGTACGGTGGCATGAGATTCTTCAGTGATCTGTGGCGGATTCTCCGCAACGACAAGGGTGCTCTGGTCGGCGGCATCATCGTCGGCCTGTACTGCCTGCTGGCGATCTTCGGGCCGGTGCTCGTCCACGTCAGCAACGACCAGAATGCGAGCAACGCCTACCTGCCGCCGTCCCTGACCCATCCGCTGGGCACCGACTCCCTCGGCCAGGGCGTGCTCAGTCAGATCATCGTCGGCGCCCGGCCGATCATGATCGTCGGCGTGCTCTCGGCGATCATCACCATCGTGGCCGGGGTGGCCATCGGCCTCCTTTCGGGCTATGCCGGCGGCTTCACCGATTCCCTGCTGATGCGGATCACCGACATCTTCCTCACCGTCCCCGGGCTACCGTTGATCATCGTGCTGGCCGCGGTGATCCACACCACGAACCCGTTCATCCTCGCCTGCGTCCTGTCCATCACCGCGTGGGCCGGTCTGGCCCGGGCGATCCGCTCGCAGGCGATGAGTCTGCGCAGCAGCGACTTCGTGGAGGCGGCCAAGCTGCAGGGCGTGCCGCTGGGCAACATGATCGGCCGGCAGTTGCTGCCCAACGTCGGCCCGTACGTGGCGATTCACTTCCTGCTCGCGATCACCGGCGCCATCTACGCCGAGGTCGGCCTCTTCCTGCTGGGAATCGCACCGATCAGCGGCACCAACTGGGGCATCATGATCAACCTGGCGATGAGCCAGGGTGCGCTGTACACCGCGGACAGCGCCTTCTACCTGTTCAGCCCGATGGCCGCGATCGTCATCCTGCAGGTGGCGTTCGTCTTCTTCTCCCGGGCGCTCGACAGCGTCTTCAACCCGAGGTTGCGTGTCCAGTGACGATCACAGAACAAGAGCGGTCGGCGTCCGACGGCGGCGACCCGACGGCACTGTTGGAGGTCGACGACCTGACGGTCGCCTTCGGCGAGGGCCCCGGCTCGGTGCGGGCCGTCGAGGACGTCAGCCTCGCCGTCCAGGCCGGGGAGATCTACGCCCTGGTCGGCGAATCCGGCTGCGGCAAGTCGACGCTGGCCTACTCCCTGCTGAACATCGTGCCGCCGCCCGGGCAGGTGGTCGGCGGCGAGGTGCGGTTCCGCGGCCGGAGCTGCCAACAGATGTCCAAGCGTGAGCTCAACCGGCTCCGCGGCGCCGACCTGGCGATGGTGTTCCAGGGCGCGATGAACGCGTTCAACCCGGTGCTGACCATCGGCACCCAGGTCGAGCACATCCTGCAGGCCCATCCGGAGGTGTTCGACGATCCCCGCGAGGGTCGGGCGTACTTCGAACACCTGCTGGAGCTGGTCCAGCTGCCGCCGAAGCGGATCTGGAAGGCGTTCGAGTCCCAGCTGTCCGGTGGCATGAAGCAGCGGGTCGCGATCGCTGTCTCACTGCTGCTGAAACCTGCGGTGGTGGTGCTGGACGAGCCGACCACGGCCCTGGACGTGCTGAACCAACGGCTGGTCATCGACATCCTCAAGGACCTGCACCGCACGCTCGGTGTGACGATCATCTTCGTCACCCACGACCTGGCGGTGGTGGCCGAGCTCGCCACCCGGGTCGCGGTCATGTATGCCGGCCGGCTGGTCGACTCCGGCACCGTCGACGAGATCTTCTCCGCCGGTCGTCGCCATCCCTATGTGGAGGCGTTGATCAACGCCATCCCGAGCGTGCTGGCGGCCGGTCTGCACGTGAAGCCGATCGGCGGCCAGGTGCCCAACCTGGCTGCGCTCCCCCAGGGCTGCCGGTTCGCGCCGCGCTGCCCGCTGGCCGAACAGATCTGCACCGAGGTCGAGCCGCCGTTGCTCGCCGACCGCGAGGGCCATCGAGTGGCCTGTCATGTCAAGAACCGGGACCTGGAGGTGGCCGGAACGTGAGCCTGTTGGAAGTTCGACACGTCACCCATCGCTACCACACCAGCGTCCGGCCGGTCCTCGACGACGTCAGCCTGGGCGTCGACGAGGGCGAGATCGTCGCCGTGGTCGGTGAATCCGGGTGCGGCAAGACCACACTGGGCCGGCTGGTCGCCGGTCTGGCCGAACCCACCGGCGGCACCATCACCTTCGATGACGCCGACATCACCAAGCTGCGGGGCCGCCGGCACAAGCAGTGGCGCCGCCAGGTGCAGCTCGTGCACCAGGACCCCTACGGGTCACTGAACCCGGGTCTGACCATCGGCAGCACCCTCGCGCCGGGACTGCTGGCCCACAAGCTGGCGAGTTGGCGGACGGTGAACAAGGAGATGCTGAGGCTGCTGCAGCAGGTCGGGCTGGATGCGACACCGTCGTTCCTGCAGCGCTACCCGCACCAGCTCTCCGGCGGCCAGCGGCAGCGGTTGTCCATCGCCCGCGCGATCAGCCTGCAGCCCCGGTTGATCGTCGCCGACGAGGTCACCAGCATGCTGGACGTGTCCATGCGGGTGGCGATCCTGGACCTGCTGCTGTCGTTCCAGCGTGAACGCGGTCTCAGCTACCTGTTCATCAGCCACGACTTCGGTGTGGTCCGCTACTTCGCCCAGGGCGGCCGGATCGCGGTGATGTTCTTCGGCAGCATCGTCGAGGAGGGCCCGGTCGAGGACCTGATCACCACCCCGAAGCACCCGTACACGCACATGCTGCTGGAAGCCATCCCGGTGCCCGACCCGGTGCTGGTCCGGGCCCGGGAGGCCGAGGAGGCCGACGCCGAACGTCTGGTCGGCGAGCCCGCCACGCACGGCTGTGTGTTCGCCAATCGGTGCCCGCTGGTGCAGGACGTGTGCCGCAGATCCGCTCCCCCGCTGGTCGAGGTCGAGGGCCGCCACCGGGCCGCCTGCTTCTTCTCCGACCAGGTTCCCCCACTCCGACATCTCCGACGAGAGGCTGATCACGATGACACCGATGCAGCTGGCGGCCAGGGTGCTGGTCCGGGCCGGAGTGGCGATGATCATCTTGTCGCTCCTGTGCCGGGTACTGGTGCCGGCCGGCGCTAGTACGGTTCCCGCCGATCTGGCCCTGGCCGCGGCGACCGCGCTCGCGCTCACCGGGGTGGTCGGCTCCCGGCTGTTCGGTCGCCGGGAGGTCCGCGGCGCCGAGAACGCGGACGAGCAGGACGATGCGGACCGGACCACCGGAGCCGCACGCCGGTCCTGACCGGCGGACCCGACCGGCGGACCCGACCGCCGAACCCGACCGCCGAACCCGACCGCCGAACCCGACCACCGAACCCGATCGGCGGACCGCAACGACCGGCGGACCGCAACGACCGGCCCGCGGTGTCGCGACGCCCGCCATGGCCAAACGGCCGGCCCCGAGCAATCGGGACCGGCCGCTCGTCATCGGTTGGTGGTGATCACTCCAGTACGTTCAGCACCGGGGCGATGGACTTGTTCCGGGCGCTCTCGTAGGCCGCCAGGATCATGCCGAGCACCTCGATGCCCTCCTTCTCGGTGTGCGGCGGGCGTTCGCCGGTCTGCAGGCAGTGGGCGAAGTGGCCGATCTCGGCCGGAATGGTCTGCACCGGCTCGAAACTGAACGACTCCTCCTGCCCGTCCCGCAGGCGGTAGCTGACCGAGGTGCCGTCGCTGTGCAGCGAGCCCAGCTCCCCCACCGCGGAGAACCGTTCGGTGCAGGCCGCCGGCTGGTAGGCCCAGCTGGTGACCAGCTGGCCGACGACCCCGTTGTCGAACCGGATCAGCACCTGGGCGCTGTCCTCGCCCTCCATGAACTTCAGCCGGTGGGTGGACAGCATCGCCGCCGCCTCGACCGGAACGCCACCGGCCAGGTGCAGCATCAGGTAGCTGGGGTGGTAGCCGGTGTCGATCAGCTCGCCGCCGCCGGAGGTCTCGGCGTGGGCGCGCCAGCCCATGTTGGCCGGGTCGAAGTTGTTGAAGAAGCTGTCGGTGGTCCGGACCTCGTAGACCGTGCCGATGGTGCCGCTCTCCAGCAGTTCCTTGGCCTTGGCCACGGCCGGCATGAACAGCTGGTTGTGGGCACACATCAGGGTGATGCCGCTGTCACGGACCGCGGCCGAGACGGCGCGGGCCTCGTCCGGGGTCAGACACAGCGGCTTCTCGCACAGTACGTGCAGGCCGGCCTCCGCGGCGGCGATGATCGCGTCGGCGTGCAGGTGGTGCGGCAGGCAGATGTCCACCGCGTCCAGGTCCGCGTCCTTGATCATCTCCCGGTAGTCGGTGTACGGCCGGGCGTCCAGTTCGGTGGCCCGCCGCTGCGCGGTCTCGGCCACCGCATCGGCGACAGCGGTGATGGTGATCCGGTCGGCGTGCTCGGCGTAGCCCTTGATGTGGGCGTTGGCGATACCGCCGCCGCCGACCAGGCCGACCTTGATCGGGGCGTTCGTGCTGGTGTTCTGGCTCATGAGTATTCGACCGTCCGTCCGGTTGCTGCGGCTTCGTTGGCGGCCACCACCAGCCGGGTCAGTTCGACCGCGGCGGCGATGTTCTGATCGGCCCGGGTGTCGTTGTGGATGTGCTGCACCCACTGCTCGTAGGCGGTCGGGCCGTGCTCGGGTACATCGAGGCGTTGCGGGGAGTCACCGAACGCCTTGCCGGTGACGACGACCTGCTTGTCCCGGTCGTTGTAGCTGAGGAACCCTTCGGTTCCGCCGACGTCGATGCTGAACGGACTGGGTGAGACGAAACCGGCCTCGATGACACCGAGCGCCCCGGATCCGTAGCCGACGGTGACCACGGCGTTGTCCTCGACCCTGCGTCCGGTGACGGCCCGGTAGGTCGCGCTCACGGTGGACGGCCGAGCACCCAGGATGAGCTGGGTGAGGTACACCGGATGGCAGCCGAGGTCGGTCAGCGCGCCGCCGATGGCCGGTTCCGGATCGTAGAAGCGCTCCGGCAGCCAGTTCGCCACCGACCCGTTGTGCGACAGCCGGACCCGGGCGTAGGTGAGCTCGCCGAGCTTGCCGGAGGCGATCACGTCGGTGATCACCGGGGTGTAGCCGTGGTAGAGCCGCGGCAGCGAGACGATCAGCTTCACCCCGTTGTCGTCACAGGCCTTGATGATCTCCTCGGCCTCGGCCACGGTCGGGGCGAGCAGTTTCTCGGTGAAGATGTGCTTGCCGGCGCGGGCGGCGGCGACCATCAGATCACGGTGCCGGATCGTCTCGGACGTGACGGTGACCGCGTCGATGTCGTCGCGGGCGAGCAGTCCCTCCAGGTCGGTGGTGTGCGGGACGCCGTACTGTTCCGCCGCGGCCCGGCCGCGGTCGGCGTCGTCGTCCCAGATGGCGACGAGTTCGGTGTCGGGATGATTGATCGTCGAGCGGGTGTAGTCCCCGGCATGAACGTGCCAGAAGCTCAGGACCGCCACTCGTAAGGGCGAGGACACGTGAGAACAGCTCCTTCGCTGGTACATGAGGATGTGTTCCTTCATCCGATCATGAGATGAAAAGTTCTTCAACCCCCTTGACTAATCCATCCCGACAGCGGGATCTTCGATGCGGACACGTCTGTCACCGAGGTGCCGGGGAGGACCGTTGAACCTGCCGTTCAGGAGCCGGATCCGTTCGGCCTTGGCCGCGGTGACGCTGAGTGCTGCCGTCCTGTCCACCGCCGCGGCGACGGCCGCAGCCCGCCCGGTGCTGACGCCGGCGAGCGGGCAGACCGGCGTCGTACCGTCCGCTCCGGTCGCCGCGACGGCGCCGCCCGCGGACGCCGATCAGCAACGCTGCGGTCCCTCCGGCGTGGCCCTGGGTTACAGCGATGCGCTGGACAAGTTGGTGGTCGGCGACGCCCAGGTGGGCGGCCTGTCCGCGCTGGCCTGGGACCCGACGACCCGCGCGTTCGCTGCCGTCGTCGACGATCACGCCGACGATCCCGCCCGCGTCTGGTTCCTGCGCGGACTGTCCGGCGACATCCGACCGGTGGGCGCCCCGCTGGTGCTGATGACGCCGGACGGGACTCCGTACACCGGTCGGACCGCCGACAACGAGGGTCTCGCGGTGCTGCCCGACGGCCGCTTCGTGGTCAGCTCCGAGGTCGAGCCGTCGGTCCGGATCTTCGCTGCCGACGGCGTCCAGCAGCAGAGTCTTCCGGTGCCGCAGCGGTTCGCCGTCGCACCCCTGGGACAGGCGAAGCGGAATGCGACGTTCGAGGGCTTGACCACTGACCGGCACGGCCACCACATCCTGGTCTCGACGGAGGCCACCTTGTCCGGCGACACCGGGGACGGCACCTTCCACCGCATCCTCGACTACACCCGGAGCGGAACCGGCTACCGCCTGGCCAAGCAGATCGGCTACCGGACCGAACCGGGCATGCGCATCCCCGAGATCCAGGAGTACGCCCCCGGCCGCTTGCTGATCATGGAAGCCGGCTACCGACCGGAGACCGGGAACACCGTCCGGCTGTACGCGGCGCGGACAGCAGGGGCCCACGACGTCACCCGGGTGGGTGACCTGGCCGACCACCCACGGTGGGTGGTGGACAAGACCCTGGTCGCCGACGTCACCGCCTGCCCGGACCTGGGCGCCACCTCACCGGAGCCGCAGGCCAACCCGTTGATGGACAACTACGAGGCGATGACCACGGCGCCGATGCGCCGGCACTGGTATGCGGTGACGCTGCTCAGTGACGACAACTTCAACCCGTTGCAGAAGACCCGCGTGCTGCGACTGGCCGTGCACCTCCCCTGATCCTGCGCGCGCCGCCGGACGATCCCCGCCTCCAGGGGCTGCCGCGCCGGTCACCGGCCCCCGTCCCCTTTGGACGTTTTCGGACCACGCGGAGTCCGTCGACCGGCTCGGGATGCGAAGGTACCGCGGCCTCGCCTGGATGGGCTCAGGAGCGCGGAGTGGCGGTACGGCGTCAGACGTCGCGGGTGACGAGGCCGTCGCAGAGGTCGCGCAGCGCGAGCTTGGCCGGGCCGTCGGGAAGCGGGTCGAGGATCCGTTGCGCCGCCTCGGCGCGGCCGGCCACGTCGGCGCGGGCCTCGTCGATCGCCGGATGCTTGCGGAGCAGTTCCAGCGCCTCCTCCACCTCGTCGCCGCTACGATCGCCGGCGAGCAGTCGCCGCAGCCGGGCGTCGCCGGGATCGGTGGATCGGCGGGCCAGCAGGATCGGCAGGGTGTCGACGCCTTCGCGCAGGTCGGTGCCGGGCGTCTTGCCCGTCCGGTCGCTGGTGATGTCGATGATGTCGTCGCTGAGCTGGAAGATCACCCCGAGCTGCTCGCCGAAGTCGGCCAGCCGGTCCTGGGTCTGCTGGTCGGCGCCGGCGATCATGCTGCCGACCCGGGCGCTGGTGGAGATCAGCGACGCGGTCTTGTCGGCGACCACCCGCAGGTAGTGCTCGAGCGGGTCGGCGCCGTCGGTCGGACCGACCGTCTCGGCGATCTGGCCGCGGACCAGCCGGTTGAACATCGCCGCGTACACCCGGACCGCGTCCAGACCGAGTTCGGTCACCAGACCGGACGCGCGGGCGAACAGGTAGTCTCCGACGAGGATCGCCAGCGAATTGCCCCAGCGGGCGTTGGCACTGGGCGAGCCGCGGCGGACCGCGGCATCGTCCATCACATCGTCGTGGTAGAGGCTGGCGACATGGGTGAGTTCCACCACGATGGCGCCGATGGTCACCCGGTTGCGGGTGTCCTCGTCGTCGCGGAGACCGTCCAGCCGGGAGCCGAGGACGACCAACTGCGGCCGGAACCGCTTGCCGCCGGCCTCGATGATGTGCTTGGCGGCCTCACTGAGCATGGCGTTGTCGGTCTGGACCGAGGCCACCAACGCGTCCTCGATCGAAGCCATCTGGGCGCGGACCGACGCGTCGAACGCGTCGCCGACGAGTTCCTCGCCCGTTGCTCTGGCCAACTGACCTCTCCTCAACCCTCAGGCCCGGATCGGCCCCGACGTCGACCTCAGCGCAGGAGCTCTCCCGCGCTGGCGGCCAGGTCGAGCACCGGTCCAGGGTAGACGCCCAGCACGATCGTCACCACGACGCCGATGCCGAAACCCTCAGGCCCGGATCGGCCCCGACGTCGACCTCAGCGCAGGAACTCTCCCGCGCTGGCGGCCAGGTCGAGCACCGGTCCAGGGTAGACACCCAGCACGATCGTCACCACGACACCGATGCCGATCGCGGTCAGCGTGGTCCAGCTCGGCCGGACCACCTCGGCCACCTGGCTGTCGGCCTTCGGTTCGGCGAAGAACATGGTGATGATCACCCGCAGGTAGATGACGGCGGAGATCAGGCTGATCACGACCGCGACAACCACCAGCCAGTAGTCCCCGCCGGCCCAGCCGGAGGCGAACACCGACCATTTACCGATG
This sequence comes from uncultured Actinomycetota bacterium, assembly GCA_963758075.1. Classification (GTDB taxonomy): domain Bacteria; phylum Actinomycetota; class Actinomycetes; order Propionibacteriales; family Propionibacteriaceae; genus Microlunatus. Next base: position 214,838 of record CAVWTT010000005.1, read on the forward strand.
AAGCCACCGGTCAACGGGATGCCGGCGAAGCTGAGCATGAAGAGGGCGAAGACGCCGGCAGTCACCGGGGCGCGTCGGCCCAGACCCGCCCAGCTGGACAGGGTGGCGGATTCTCCGCCGCGCAGCCGAACCATGGTCAGTACGCCGAACGCACCCACCGTGGCGACGCTGTAGGCCACCAGGTAGAACAACGCCGATGAGACGCTGGACAGGCCGTCGGTGGGCCTGCCGGTGCCGGTCTGCGCGGCCGCGGTGACTGCGACCAGGATGAACCCGGCGTGGGCGATCGAGGAGTAGGCCAGCATCCGCTTGACGTCGTTCTGCACCAGGCCGAGCACCGAGCCGATGAACATGGTGGCGATCGCGACGACGATCATCAGCGGCTGCCAGTCCCAGCGCAGCCCGCCCAGACCCACGTAGAAGACCCGCAGCAGGGCCCCGACGGCGGCGATCTTGGTGCAGGTCGCCATGAAGGCAGTGATCGGAGTCGGGGCGCCGACGTAGACGTCGGGGGTCCAGGAGTGGAACGGGACCGCACCGAGCTTGAACAGCAGACCGACACCGACCAGCGCCATCCCGGCCAGCACCAGGCCGTCCTTCTGCGGTGAGGTCTGCAGCGCCGCCGAGATCTGGCCGAGGTCGAAGGAGCCGGCGTAGCCGTACAGCAGGGCGATGCCGTAGACGAAGATCGCCGAGGACAGGGAGCCGAGCAGGAAGTACTTCAGTGCCGCCTCCTGGCTGAGCAGGCGCCGGCGCCGGGCCAGGCCGCAGAGCAGGTAGAGCGGCAGCGACAGCACCTCCAGGCCGACGAACATCATCAGCAGGTCGTTCGCGGCCGGGAACAGCAGCATCCCGGTCAACGCGAACATGGCCAGCGGGTAGACCTCGGTGTGTTCGAGTCGCGCCGCGAGCGCCTCCTGCTCGGTGCTGGTACCCGGTACGGCCGCCGCCTGCGGGGTGAACGCCGAGGCGTTGCCTTCCAGCCGCCGCTCGGCGAAGATCAGGAAGGAGATGCCGGCGAACACCAGCAGGATGGTCCACAGGAAGTAGGTGGGCCCGTCGATGCTGAGCGCGCCGAGCGCGGTCACCGCCTTGTCCCCCGCCGCCCAGTTGACGATGGTGAACAGCAGCGCCAGCAGGATGCCGACGAAGGCGACCAGCAGCTGCAGCGGGTACCGCACGGAGCGCGGCGCCACTGCCTCCACCAGCACGCCGACGCAGGCCGCAGCGAAGATCACGATGAAGGGCAACAGCAGCCCGTAGTCGAGATCGGGTGCCGGGATCTGGAGTACCGGCATCAGCAGGGCGGCCATTGTCAGCGCCCTCCTTCCGTGGCCTGGGGTTGCGGGTCGGTGACGCCGACGTGCTGCAGGGTGGCTGCCACGGTCGGCTCGATGATCGCCAGGAACGGCTTGGGGAAGAACCCGAAGACGAGGATGGCGATCACCAGCGGGATCAGCGCCAGCCGTTCACGGCCGACCAGATCATCGGTGAAGCGTTCCCGGACCACCGCAGTCGGCCGTCCGGTCGCGGTCCGCTGGTACATGATCAGCGCGTACAGGGCGGCGAGCACGATCCCGAAGGTGGCGATGATCGCGTACACGGGATGCCGGGTGAAGGTGCCGGCCAGCACCATGAACTCGCTGATGAAGCTGGACATGCCGGGCAGCGCCAGCGCCGACAGGGCTCCGAAAAGCAGCAGCCCGCCCAGCAGCGGGGTGGCCTTGACCATGCCGCCGAAGTCGCTGATGTCCCGGGATCCGCGGCGGCTCATCATGAAGCCGGCAGCCAGGAACAGCGCAGCGGTGGACAGCCCGTGGTTGAGCATGTAGAAGGTGGCGCCGGTCGCGCTCTGGCTGGTGAAGGCGAAGATGCCGAGCACGATGAAGCCGAAGTGACTGACCGAGGTCCAGCCGATCAGCCGGTGCAGGTCCTTGCTGCCGATCGCCATCAGGGCGCCGTACAGCACCGAGATGACCGCCAGCACCAGGACGACCGGGGTGGCCCAGCGGGACGCGTCGGGGAACAACTGCAGGCAGAACCGGATCATCGCGAACGTGCCGAGCTTGTCCATCACGCCGGCCAGCATCACCGCGCCGCCGGGGGTGGACTGCTCCACCGAGTCCGGCAGCCAGGTGTGGAACGGGACCATCGGGGCCTTGATCGCGAACGCGATCATGAAGCCGATGAACAGCCAGCGCTCCGTGCCGGTGCCCAGGTTGAGCTGGGTCAGGTCGCTGAGCAGGTAGCTGGGCGTGCCCGCCTGGGCGGAGATGATGCCCAGCCCGATCACCGCGGCCAGCATCACGAAGCCGCCGAACAGGCCGTAGAGCAGGAATTTCGTCGCCGCCGGGCCGCGGCGAGAGCCGCCGAACCCGCCGATGAGGAAGTACATCGGGAAGAGGATGACCTCGAAGAACAGGTAGAACAGGAACACGTCGGTCGCGGTGAACGCGAACAGCGCGAACCCCTCCACGGCCAGGATCAGCCCGACGTAGGCGTGCGCGCCCCAGCGGCGGGTGCCGGCGACGGCGTCCTCTCCCGGCTTGGGCCGGTCCGGATCGTTCCAGGCGGCGATCAGCACCACCGGGGTGAGGAAGGCGGTCAGCAGCAGCAGGGTGAGCCCGATGCCGTCCAGGCCGAGCGCGTAGTGGGCGCCGATGGACGGGATCCAGGACACGTTCTCGACGTACTGCATGCCGCCGGTCGAGCCGGCCGAGTAGCCGATCGCCACGACCACGGCCAGCACCAGGGTGACCAGCGAGAACAGCAGCCCGGTCAGCTTCGCCGTCCGGCCACGGACGAACAGCATGGCCAGCGCGCCGATGAGCGGCAGCAGGCCGATAACCGTCAGCCAGGGGAACACGTTTCTCCTTCCCGCTCAGCCGAGTCGGCCGAGGACGAGGACGAAGCCGATCACGAAGGCTCCGGCGATCATGGTCAGGGCGTAGGACCGGACGAAGCCGGTCTGCCAGCGGCGCAGTCGCGCGCCGATTCCGGCGATGATCCCGGAGACTCCCATCACGGTGCCGTCGACCCCACCGCTGTCGGTGCGGGCCACGCCGGCGACCAGGTCGATACCCGGACGCATGAACACGGCCTCGTTGAAGGCGTCGCCGTAGAGGTCGTTGCGACCGGCCAGGGTGAGCGGCGACCGACTGGCCGGCTGCTCGACCGGAATCTCCTTGCCGCGGCCGAAGATCACGATCGCGACCGCGACTCCGATCGCCACGGTCAGCAGCGTGATGGCGCCGAGCACGCTGAAGTGCAGCAGGCCGGTCTGGTTGATGTTGTCCGCGCTGGCCCCGACGGCCGGCTGCAGCCAGCGGCTGATCCAGCCGTTCAGGACCATGCCGGCGAAGATCGAACCGATCGCCAGCAGGATCAGCGGCACGGTCATCACCAGCGGCGACTCGTGCGGGTGCACACCGTCCTCGTGCCGTTCCCGACCGTGGAAGGTCATGATCATCAGCCGGGTCATGTAGAAACCGGTGATGCCGGCGCCGATCAGGGCCAGCACCCCGAGCACCCGGTTCTGGTCGTAGGCGGCCTCGATGATGTGGTCCTTGGAGAAGTAGCCGGACAGCATCGGGAAGCCGATGATCGCCAGGTAGCCGATGCCGAAGGTGACGAAGGTGATCGGCATGAACCGGCGCAGCGCCCCGTAGCGGCGCATGTCGACGTTGTCGTCCATCGCGTGCATGACGGAGCCGGCACCCAGGAACATGTTGGCCTTGAAGAAGCCGTGGGTGACCAGGTGGAAGATCGCGAAGGCGTACCCGGCCGGGCCGATGCCGGCGGCCAGCATCATGTAGCCGATCTGGCTCATGGTCGAGCCGGCCAGCACCTTCTTGATGTCGTCCTTGGCGCAGCCGATCCAGGCGCCGGCCAGCAGGGTGACGGTGCCGACGATCGCCACCACCAGCGAGGCGGTGCCGCTCTGGGCGAAGATCGCGTGGCTGCGGACGATCAGGTACACCCCGGCGGTGACCATGGTGGCCGCGTGGATCAGGGCCGACACCGGGGTGGGGCCCTCCATCGCGTCCAGCAGCCAGGACTGCAGCGGCACCTGGGCGGACTTGCCGCAGGCCCCGAGCAGCAGCAGCAGGCCCAGCGCGGTGGCCTGGAAGAAGGTCATGTTGTGGGCACCGGCGTTGACGTCGCTGAACTGCACCGAGCCGAACAGGTACAGCATGAACGCGATGCCGACCGACATCCCCAGGTCACCGACGCGGTTGACCACGAACGCCTTCTTGGCGGCGGTGGCCGCGGTCGGCCGCTGCTGCCAGAAGCCGATCAGCAGGTAGGAGGCCAGGCCGACACCTTCCCAGCCGACGAACAGGGCGAAATAGTTGTCGGCCAGCACCAGCAGCAGCATCGCCGCGACGAACAGGTTCAGGTAGGCGAAGAACCTGCGCCGGTCCGGGTCGTGGGCCATGTAGCCGATCGAGTAGATGTGGATCAGGCTGCCCACGCTGGTGATCAGCAGGCAGAACACGATCGACAGCTGGTCGACCTGCAGCCCGGCGGTGATGTGCCAGCGGCCGGAGGCGATCCAGTCGTAGAGGTGCTGGTCCACCACCCGGTGGCCGGCGTCGCGGCCGACGAGCTGGAGGAAGAGCAGCAGCGCGAGCACGAACGACGCGATCGGCGCCAGGGTGGCGAGGATGTGCCCCCAGGCGTTGGATCGCTTGCCGACCGTGAGCAGCAGCAGGGCGACCGCCCCGGGGATCACGACCAGCAGCCAGGAGAGGGAGAACAGTCCGGTCGCCTGTTCGGCCACTTGTTGGGGAATCACGCTGTTCCTCTCAGAACTTCAGCAGGTTCGCGTCGTCGACCGAGGCCGACCGGCGGGTCCGGTAGATCGCCACGATGATCGCCAGACCGACCACGACCTCGGCGGCGGCGACCACCATCACGAAGAAGGCCGCGATCTGCCCGTCGAGGGTGCCGTGCAGCCGGGCGAACGTGACCAGGGCCAGGTTGGCGGCGTTCAGCATCAGCTCGATGCACATGAAGACGATCAGCGCGTTGCGCCGGATCATCACCCCGAGCACGCCGATCGAGAACAAGATCGCCGACATGACGATGTAGGCACCGCTGTCCATCACTGCTCCTCGTCGCCGGTACCGGTGGCACCGTCAGCCTCGTCGGTGGATCCGGGCGGACCGGCGGTCCGGTCCGCGGGCCGGACGTCGCCCTCGTGCACCGGACGGCCGCCGGTGCGGTCGGTGCCGAAGGTGGCATCGGGCAGGTGTCCCGGGCCGAGCGCACCGCGTTCGGCATGGTGGGGGGTGGCGTGCGGCGCGTACGCGGCGACCGCGGTCGCCGGGTTGTCGGCCCGTTCGGGCGCGATGGCCCGCACGGTGGCCGCGGTCGGCGCGATCAGGTCGGCCGGGTTCTGCACCACGCCACGCGCCTTCAGCGTCGACGACACCGACGCCTCGGCAACCTCCCCGTCGGCCAGCAGGGCCGGGGTGTCCACGGCGTTGTGCCGGGCATACACCCCCGGGGCCGGCAACGGGCCCGGGTGCGCACCGGTCTCGCCGTACCGCTTGAAACGCTCGGTGACCAGTTCGGCCTGCGTCCTGCGCCGGCCCAGCCGCTCGCGGTGGGCCAGCACCATGGCGCCCAGGGCCGCGGTGATCAGCAGCGCCGAGGTCGCTTCGAACGCCACCACGTAGCGGCCGAAGATCAGCGCCGCCAGCCCCTGCACGTTCCCGCCGTGGTCGCTGTTGGCCGCGTTCAAACCGGCCGGGTGACCGACGATCGCCTGCCCCACGGCCAGCACCAGGAGCACGAAGAAGCCGATGGCCGCCAGGATGGCCAGCGGACGCTGCCCCTTGATCGTTTCCAGCAGCGTCTCGGAGGTGTCGACGCCGACGATCATCATCACGAAGAGGAACAGCATCAGGATCGCGCCGGTGTAGACGATGATCTGCACGGCGAACAGGAACGGAGCCTGCTGGGCGGCGTACTGGACCGCCAGGGACAACATCACCGCCGCCAGGCTCAGCGCCGAGTGCACCGGCTTCTTGGCCAGCACGGTGCCCAGGGCGCCGAGGATCATCACCGGCATCAGCATCCAGAACGCGAACTGCGCTCCGGTGACGAGGGGGGCGATCATCGTGTCTCTCCCGACTGCTCGCGGATGACGGGGGCGGCCTCGGCCTGCTCCGACGAAGCCGGCGGCAGGGCCTTGTCCATCTCGGCCAGGGCCTCGGCGGCCTGCGGCGTGTCCTTGTACAGGTCGGCGACCTCGGCCCGGGCCCGCTCGCGGTCCTTGCGCAGCCAGCCCGCATTGGGCAGGCCGGAGGTGGCCTCCGGACCGGTCGGCTCGGTCTCCGGCAGGCCGAGGAAGTACTCCTTCTCGCTGCCACCGAGCAGCCGCTCATGCGGTGGCGCGGTCATGCCGGGCAGGATCGGAGCAAGCAACTGGTGCTTCTCATAGATCATGTCCTCGCGGGTGAAGTCGCTGAGTTCGAAGTGGTTGGTCATCGTCAGCGCCCTGGTCGGACAGGCCTCGATGCACAGACCGCAGAGGATGCAGCGCAGGTAGTTGATCTGGTACACCCGGCCGTACCGCTCCCCGGGGCTGTACCGCTCCTCCTCGGTGTTCTCCGCACCCTCGACGTAGATCGCGTCGGCCGGGCAGGCCCAGGCGCAGAGCTCGCAGCCCACGCACTTCTCCAGCCCGTCGGGCCAGCGGTTCAGCTGGTGCCGGCCGTGGTAGCGCGGCGCGGTCCGCTTGGGCCCGGCCGGGTAGGCCTCGGTGAAGGTCTTCTGGAAGAAGGTCTTGAAGGTGACGCCGAATCCGGCGATCGGATCGAGCAGTCCCATCAACGTTCTCCGTTCGCTGTCTCGGTTTCGTGCGGCGGCTCGGGCACCGACTGGGCGGGCACGACACCGGCGAGTTCGGGCAGCACCTGGCCGTGCCGCGGCGGGACCGGGAAGCCGCCGGCGAAGGCGTCGAACGTGCCCGACGTCTCCTCAGGGGTCGGCTCCTCCTGCTCCCGGCCACCGAACATCAGCACCAGCACCAGCACCACGAAGAACGCGGCGACCACGATCCAGAACACCGGGGCGGCGAACCAGTGCTGGGCGCGGGCGGTGCGCAGGGTGGCCACGGCCAACACCCAGACCAGGGAGATCGGGATCAGCCAGCGCCAACCCAGCCGCATGAACTGGTCGTAGCGGAACCGCGGCACCGCGGCCCGGACCCACACCATGAAGAACATGAACGCCATCGTCTTCAGCACGAACCACAGCAGTCCCCACCAGCCGTGGTCCATGCCCAGCCAGTTGAACGGGATCGGGGCGTGGTAGCCGCCGAGGAAGATGGTGGTGCACACCGCGGACACGTTGGTCATGGCCATGTACTCGGCCATGTAGAACATCGCGAACCGCATCGAGCTGTACTCGGTCAGGTAGCCGCCGACGATCTCCGACTCGCCTTCCGGCAGGTCGAACGGGGTCCGGTTGGACTCGCCGAAGATCGACACCACGAAGATCACGAAGGACGGGATCAGGGTCAGGCAGTACCAGAGCTGTCGCTGGCCGTCCACGATCTCGGAGGTGGACATGCTGCCGGCGTAGATGAACACCGCGACCAGGCTGAGGCCCATCGCGACCTCGTAGCTGATCATCTGCGCGCTGGCCCGCAGACCGCCGAGCAGGGAATAGGTCGAGTTGGAGCCCCAGCCGGCCAGCACGACGCCGTAGATACCGACGGAGGTCACTCCGAGCACCAGCAGCACCGAGATCGGCATGTCCGAGACCTGCAGCCGGGTGGTGCCGCCGGGGATCCGCACCTCGCCCGCGAACGGGATCAGCGCGAAGATCAGCACGGCCGGGATCACGTTGATCGCAGGCGCCAGCATGAAGACCAGCTTGTCCACGCCGCTGGGAGTGATGTCCTCCTTGAGCATCGACTTCAGGCCGTCGGCCAGCGACTGCAGGGAGCCGAACGGACCGTTCATGGTCGGCCCGGGCCGGTTCTGCATCCGGCCCAGCACCTTGCGTTCGAAGACGATGCCGAACAGGACGAAGACGATCAGCAGGATGAACCCGAACAGCGCCTTCAGGATCACGACCCACAGCGGGTCGTGCATGAAGGGGCTGAGGTCCATCGCCGTCGTCAGGGCAGGCAGGGTAGCCATCACTGGCCTCCTTCGATCCGCACGACCTCGCCGGAACTTACCGCCAGGTGCTCACTGACCGCCAATCCCGGGGACCGGGTCGGCAGCCAGATCACCCCGTCGGGCATGTCCGGAACGATCTCGACAGGGAACGTCACCGACCCGCGGTCGGTGCTGACCGTCACGGTGCGCCCGATGCCGGCGGCGTCGGCGGTGCGGGAACCCAGCCGGGCCATCGGCTGCCGGCCGGTGCCGACCAGGTGCGGCTCACCGTCGACCACCCGGGCATCGTCGATGTGCAGCCGCCAGCTGGACAGCACCGCCTCCGACGGCGCGCTCGGCCGGACGACGTGTCCGGCCGCGATCTGCGGCGCTGCAGCCCGGCCACCCTCCCAGACGCCGAGTTCGGCGAGTTCGCGGCGGGCGTCGGCCGGGGTGCGGATCCTGAGGTCGGAGCCGATGCCGTCGGCCAGCGCGGCAAGCACCCGCAGGTCGCTCATCGCGTTCGGCTTCTTGATCACGATGTCGAACGGACGCTCCCGGCCCTCCCAGTTGATGAAGGCGCCGGCCCGCTCCTCCAGCAGCGCCACCGGCAGGACCACGTCGGCGCGTTCGGTGACCTCGGATTCGCGGGCCTCCAGGCTCACGACGAAACCGGCGTTCTCCAGGCCGACCCTGACGATGGACGGGTCGCGGAAGTCGCCCGGCTCCAGACCGCCGACCAGCAGAGCCTCCAGCAGTCCCTGGCCCGCCGCGATCAGCATCTGCTCCGAGCTCAGCCCCCGCCCGGCCGGCAGCGACGACGAGCCCCACGCGGTGGCGACGTCCACCCGGGCCGACGGATCGGTGACCGGACGGCCGTAGGGCAGCAGGTTCGGCAGGCAGCCGGCCTCCACCGCGCCGCGCTCACCGGCGCGGCGCGGGATCCAGGCCAGCCGGGCCCCGGTACGGGCGGCGAGATCCAGGGCCGCGCTGAGCGCCCCCGGCACCAGCGCCAGCCGTTCGCCGACGATGATCACCGACCGCTCGTCCAGGCCGACCGTCGCCGGCAGTTCCGACAGCAGTCGCGCCTCGTCGCCGGGCACCGTGCGGACCAGGGTGGCGCCCATCTTGGCCGCGCCACGGGACAGGTACGGGGCCAGCTGGTAGGAGACGAGCTTCTGCTTGCGGTAGGCCTTGCGCAGCCGGAGGAAGACGACACCGCCCTCGTCCTCGGGTTCGAAGCCCGCCATCAGTACGGCGGATGCGTTCTCCAGTTCGGGGAAGGTGACTCCGATGCCGGTGCCGGCCACGGCGGCGGCCAGGAAGTCGGCCTCCTCCGCCGAATGCGGCCGGGCGCGGAAGTCGATGTTGTTGGTGCCGAGCACGGCCCGGGCGAACTTGGCGTAGCCGTAGGCGTCCTCCACCGGCAGCCGGCCGCCGGTGAGCACGCCGACCGAGTCGCCGGCCGCCTTCAGGCCCTGGACCGCCGCGTCGATCGCCTCCGGCCAGGAGGCGGGCCGCAGCACGTCGCCGTCGCGGACCAACGGCGACTCGAGCCGATCGTCCTGACGGCCGTACCGGAAGGCGAACCGGTCCTTGTCGGTGATCCATTCCTCGTTCACCGTCGGGTCGTCGCCGGCCAGCCGGCGCATCACCACGCCGCGCCGGTGATCGACCCGGATCGCCGAGCCGGACGAGTCGTGTTCGGCCACCGACGGCACGCTGACGAGGTCGAACGGCCGGGACCGGAACCGGTAGGCGGCACTGGTCAGCGCGCCGACGGGACAGATCTGGATGGTGTTGCCCGACCAGTAGCTGTTGAACGGCTCCTTGGCGTACAGGCTGACCTGCTGCAGCGGACCGCGCTCGCCGAGCACGATGAACGGGTCGCCGGCGATCTCGTCGCTGAACCGGGTGCATCGCGCGCACAGCACGCAGCGTTCCCGGTCCAGCAACACCTGCGTGGACAGGTTGATCGGCTTGGCGTAGATCCGCTTCACGCCGTCGTAGCGGGACTCGCCGTACCCGTGCGACATCGCCTGGTTCTGCAGCGGGCACTCGCCGCCCTTGTCGCAGATCGGACAGTCCAGCGGGTGGTTGATCAGCAGGAATTCCAGGATCCCGTGCTGCGCCTTGTCGGCACGTTCGCTGGTGAGCTGGGTCTTGACCTTCATCCCGGGCATCACCGTGATGGTGCAGGAGGCCTGGGGTTTGGGCATGCCCCGGCCGTTGCCCATGTCGGGGATCTCGACCATGCACTGCCGGCAGGCGCCGACCGGGTCCAGCAGCGGGTGGTCGCAGAACCGGGGGATCTCGATGCCGATCAGCTCGGCCGCGCGGATCACCAGGGTGCCCTTCGGCACGCTCACCTCGATGTCGTCGATGGTGATGGTGACGAGGTCTTCCGACTTCTCGACCCCGCTACCGCTCTGCTGCGTGACGGTCACTGCGCTACTCCTGCAGGCTGGGCGTAGATGACATTCCTCTGGTACGGGAAGAGTTCCCAGGCCGGCGTGTGGTACCCGGCCTCGAACTCGTCCCGGAAGTACTTGATCGCGGAGTTGATCGGCGTGACCGCGGCATCACCCAGGGCGCAGAAGGCCTTGCCGCCGATGTTGTCGCAGAGGTCGAGCAGCTTCTCCACGTCGCCGTCGCGGCCCTGCCCGGACTCGATCCGCTTGAGGATCTGCACCAGCCACCAGGTGCCTTCGCGGCAGGGCGTGCACTTGCCGCAGGACTCGTGCTTGTAGAACTCGACCCATCGGGTGACCGCGCGGACCACCGAGGTGGTGTCGTCGAAGATCTGCAGCGACCGGGTGCCGAGCATCGAGCCGGCCTTCATCACCGAGTCGTAGTCCAGCGGGACGTCCAGGTGCTCCTCGGTGAAGATCGGTGAGGAGGATCCGCCCGGGGTCCAGAACTTCAGCCGGCGCCCCTCCCGGATGCCGCCGGTCAGATCCAACAGCTGCCGCAGCGTGGTGCCCAGCGGCACCTCGACCTGACCGGGGTTGGCGACGTGACCGGACAGCGAGTAGATGCCCATGCCGCGGCCGTTGTCCACGCCCATCGAGGTGAACCAGTCCGCGCCGTTGGCGACGATCGACGGGATGGTGGAGATCGACTCGACGTTGTTGATCACTGTCGGCGAGCCGTACAGGCCGGCCACGGCCGGGAACGGCGGCTTCAGTCGCGGCTGTCCGCGGCGGCCCTCCAACGAGTCCAGCAGCGCGGTCTCCTCGCCACAGATGTAGGCGCCCGCGCCGGCGTGCACGATCACCTCGAGGTCGTAGCCGGTGCCCAGGATGTTCCTGCCGAGGTAGCCGGCCGAGTACGCCTCGCGCACCGCCTGCTGCAGCCGGCGGATGACATGCAGCACCTCACCGCGGACATAGATGAAGGCATGGTGGGCGTTGAATGCATAGGAGGAGATGGCCACGCCCTCGATCAGCGTGTGCGGGGTGGCCATCATCAGCGGCATGTCCTTGCATGCACCCGGCTCCGATTCGTCGGCGTTCACCACCAGGTAGCGGGGCGCACCGTTGTCGGGCAGGAAGCCCCACTTGGCCCCGGTCGGGAAGCCGGCACCACCACGACCGCGGAGCTGGGAGTCCTTGACCAGTTGGACCAGCGCGGACTGCTCCTGCTGCAGCGCCGTACGCAACGACTTGTACCCGCCGCGCCGTTCGTAGTTGGTGATCTTCCAGGCCCGCTCGTCGGCCCAGTTGGCGGTCAGGACCGGGGTGATCGGATCGGTCACTTCACCTCTCCTTGTTCATCGGCCGCAGCGGCCGCGTTGGCCGCGGCCACCTCCTCGGGGGTGGCCACACGCCAGTGGTGTTCGTCGGCCAGCCGGACGCCCAGCCGGGACGCCGGTCCCGAGGTGGGGCCCTCGTCGGCCCGGCCGTCGGAGTAGCCGGCCAGCACCCGCTCGGCCTGCCGCCAGGTGCAGATCCGGGCGCCCCGGGTGGAGCTGAGTTCCTCGCCGGACCGTAGCCGGTCGACCAACTCCACCGCCGACTCGGGGCTCTGGTTGTCCATGAACTCCCAGTTGATCATCATCGCCGGGGCATAGTCGCAGGCGGCGTTGCACTCGATCCGCTCCAGCGTGATCCGGCCGTCGGCGGTGGTCTCGTCGTGTCCGATGCCCAGGTGTTCGCTCAACCGGTCGTAGATGTCGTCGCCGCCCATGATCGCGCAGAGGGCGGTGGTGCAGACGCCGACGTTGTACTCACCGTTGGGCCGCCGCTTGTACATCGTGTAGAAGGTGGCGACACCGGAGACGTCGGCGCTGGAGATGCCGAGGATCTGGGCGCAGGCCTCGATCCCGGCCGGGGTGATCCGGCCGTCGACGCTCTGCACCAGGTGCAGCATCGGCAACAGCGCCGACCGCGACTGCGGGTACCGGGCCGCGATCTGGCGCAGCTCGGCCAGCGTCTGCTCCCCGATCGCGGTCTCGGCGACCGCGGTGTCGATCGGTTCCGGCCGGTGCGCGTTGGGATCCTCGACGTGAGCCCCGGCCGGGACCTGGCTGAACTCGCCGCCCCGGTCCTCGGCGCCGAGATCGCGGTGACCGCTGATGTCGGCGGAATTGGTCGGGTCCGGGATCATCGGTCGACACCTCCGAGTACGGGATCCAGGGTTGCGATGTTGACCACCACGTCAGCGATCATGCCGCCCTCGCTGAGCGCGGGCAGGGCCTGCAGGTGGTGGAAGCTTGGGTCTCGGACGTGCACCCGGAACGGCCGGGTGCCGCCGTCGGACACCACATGGGCGCCGAGTTCGCCCTTGGCGCTCTCGGTCGGTACGTACGCCTGACCCGGCGGGACCCGGAACCCCTCGGTGACCAGCTTGAAGTGGTGGATCAGGGCCTCCATCGACTGGCCCATGATGTGCTTGAGGTGCTCGTTGGAGTTGCCCTGGCCGTCGGAACCGATCGACAGCTGGGCCGGCCAGGCGATCTTGGGATCGTCGACCATGACCCGTTCACCCTCGGTGGCGGCGAGCCGCTCGACGCACTGGTCGATGATGCGGACGCTCTCCCACATCTCGTCGACCCGGTTGCGGAACCGGGCGTAGGAGTCGCCCTCGTCGCGGACCGGGACGTCGAAGTCGTAGGTCTCGTAGCCCTGGTAGGGCATCGCCTTGCGCAGGTCGTAGTCGTAGCCGGCGGCCCGCAGCAGCGGCCCGGTGACGCCGAGGGCCATGCACGCGGACAGGTCGAGGTAGCCGACACCGGTCAGCCGGCTCTTGACGATCGGGTTGGCGTTGGCCAGCTTGCCGACCTCGGGCATCCGCTTCTTGAGCGACTTCAGCGTGTCCTTCAGCAACTGCAGGCCGTAGGACGGCAGATCGTTGGCGACGCCGCCGGGACGGATGTAGGCGTGGTTCATCCGCAGCCCGGTGATGTGCTCGAAGACGTCGAGGACCTTCTCCCGCTCCCGGAAGCAGACGGTCATGATCGTCGTCGCGCCGAGCTCCATGCCGCCCGTACCGAGCGCCACCAGGTGGGAGGCGATCCGCATCCACTCGGCCATCATCACCCGGATGATCTTGGTCCGCTCGGTGATCCGGTCCTCGATACCGAGCAGCTTCTCCACCGACAGCACGTAGGCGAGCTCGTTGTGCAACGGCATCACGTAGTCCATGCGCGTGCAGAAGGTCACGCCCTGGGTCCAGGTGCGGTACTCCATGTTCTTCTCGATGCCGGTGTGCAGGTGACCGATGCTGGACCGCAGGTCGGTCACGGTCTCGCCGTCCAGCTCGAGGATGACCCGGAGCACGCCGTGGGTGGACGGGTGCTGGGGGCCCATGTTGACGACGATCCGCTCGTCGCCGCGTTCGGCCTGGTCGTTGACGATGTCGTCCCAGTCGCCACCGGTCACCGTGTAGACGGTGCCCTCGGCCGGCCCCTCGTCAGGTCCGGCGAACAGATCCTGGTCGTGCGCCGTGCTGGTCATCAGTTGTAGCTCCTGCGGTTCTCCGGGCTCGACACCCGCGCACCCTTGTACTCGACCGGGATGCCGCCGAGGGGATAGTCCTTGCGCTGCGGATGTCCCGGCCAGTCGTCCGGCATCAGGATCCGGGTCAGATGCGGGTGACCGTCGAAGATCATCCCGAACATGTCGAACGTCTCCCGCTCGTGCCAGTCGGCCGACGGGTAGACGCTGACCACCGACGGCAGGTGCGGGTCGGCGTCGGGTACCGACACCTCCAGCCGCAGCCGGCGGTTGTGGGTGAAGGAGCCCAGGTGGTACACGGCGTGCAGTTCCTTGCCGGTGTCCTCGGGGTAGTGCACCCCGGACACGCCGCTGAAGAACTCGAACCGCAGGTGGGCGTCGTCGCGCAGGATCCTGACCAGTGCGAGCAGATGGTCACGGTGCACGTGCAGGGTCAGGTCGCCGTACTCGACGACCACCTTGGTGATCGCCTCGGCGGCCTGCGGCAGCAGTTCGGCGATCCGGTCGACGGCCTGGTCGTACCAGCCGCCGTAGGGCCGCGGGGTCGCGCCGGGGAACTCCACGGTCCGACGCAGCCGGCCGTAGCCGGAGGTGTCCGGGCTGCCCTTGACTCCGAACATGCCCTGGCGGACCGCGAGGACCTCCGGGCCCTCGGCGCTGCCGGGACCGCTGGGCGTCGGCTCCAGGTCGGCGCGCTCGTCGGTGCCGCCGCGCGGGTCGCGGTCGGCGTCCGGCGGGACCGGCGGCACCTTCTCCTTGGACTCGGCGGCGCTCTTGCCCGGTTGCTGGGCGTTGCGGTCGGTGGTCTCCTCGGAAGGGTCGGCGGGCGGCCGGTTCCCCGGCTGGCTCTTGGGCACGGCGCCCTGGCCGGAGTTCTCGTCCGGGGTCATCGCAACAGGCCCTTCTGCTCGATGGTGGCGGGCTTGGCGAGCGCGAGCCGCTCGTCGTCCTCCTCGACCTCGTCGCGGTGGGTACCCATCGGCATCTTCGCCACCTTCAGCTTGCGCAGCTTGAAGATCCCGTCGATCAGCATCTCCGGGCGGGGCGGGCAGCCGGGGACGTACACGTCGACGGGAACGATGTGGTCCACGCCCTGCACGATCGCGTAGTTGTTGAACATGCCACCGGAGGAGGCGCAGACGCCCATCGACAGGACGAACTTCGGCTCGGCCATCTGGTCGTAGACCTGCCGGACCACCGGGGCCATTTTCTGGCTGACCCGACCGGCCACGATCATCAGGTCGGCCTGCCGCGGGCTGTTGCGGAACACCTCCTGGCCCCAGCGGGCGGAGTCGAACCGGGGCGTGCCCATCGTCATCATCTCGAACGAGCAACAGGCCAGGCCGAAGGTGACCGGCCAGAACGAGGCACTGCGGGCGGCGCCGGCCAGGGCCTCGACGGTGGTGAGCAGGATGCCGCTCGGGATCTTGTCCTCAAGCCCCATGGTCAGCTCCTCGATGCGTTGTGGGTGCGGGTTCGGTCATGCGGGTCAGTCCCACTCCAGGCCGCCGCGCCGCAGGATGTAGAAGTAGGCGACGAAGACGGTGACGATGAACAGCACCATCTCCACCAGCGCGAAGGCTCCCATCTGGTCGAACGACACCGCCCAGGGGTAGAGGAAGACGATCTCGATGTCGAAGACGATGAAGAGCATCGCGGTCAGGTAGTACTTGACCGGGAACCGGCCGCCGCCGGCCGGCTGCGGGGTCGGCTCGATACCGCACTCGTAGCTGTCCAGCTTGGCCCGGTTGTAGCGCCTGGGCCCGACCAGCATGCTGGCGGTGATGGTCAGCGCGACGAAGCCGGCGGCGATGATCAAGGCGATCAGGAAGCCGGTGTAGAGGCTCATCGATCGATTCCTTCCGAAGTCACTGCGTCCATCCCTATCGCACCCGCGCACGGGTGCCCTACCCGGGACCCGCCCGGGCGCGCTGTGTCGATCATGTGGCCGGGGCGATCCTGGACAGTCCGTTGACGATCCGGTCGTAGATGTCGCCGTCGGCATGGTCGGTCAGGTTGGACAACATCTTCAAGGTGAACTGCATGACCACCTTGCGAGGCAGGCCGTAGCGGACCGCGGCCTTCATGAAGAACGGCTGGCCGATGATCTTGGTGAACACCCGGCCCAGGGTGTAGTAGCCGCCCCAGGTCTCCCGCAGCCGGGCCGGGTAGCCGGCCAGCGCCTTCTCCGCGCTGGGCGATCCGACCCCGCGGTAGTGGGCCTCGGCGACCGCCTCGGCGGCCATCTCCGCCGACTCCATCGCATAGGGGATGCCTTCGCCGTTGAACGGGCTGACCATCCCGCCGGCGTCGCCGACCAGCAACAGGCCGCGGCTGTAGTGCGGGGTCCGGTTGAACGCCATCGGCAGCGCCGCACCGAGCACCCGGCCGCTGCGGTTGGAGTCCCGGAAGCCCCACTCCTCGGGAGTGTTGTCCATCCAGACCTTGAGCATCTGCTTGTAGTCGACCCGGCCGAAGGCCTTGGAGGTGTTGAGGATGCCCAGGCCGACGTTGCAGGTGCCGTCCCCGAGCGGGAAGATCCAGCCGTAGCCGGGCAGCAGCTTGGACTCCCCCGGCTTGCCGTCCCACAGCTCCGGCCAGGACTCGATGTACGGGCTGTCGTGCAGTGGGCTGCGGTAGTAGGTCCGCACCGCGACGCCCATCGGCAGGTTCTCGCGGCGGTTGATGCCCATGGCGACGCTGATGCGGGTGGAGTTGCCGTCGGCGGCCACCACCAGTGGCGCGGTGAACCGGCGGCCGTCCTTGGTCACCACGCCGGTGATCCGGTCGGTCAGCGGGTCGATCGTCGGCTCGGTGACGTTGGCCAGTTCGTACAGCTTGGCCCCGGCGGCGACGGCGTTGTTGGCCAGCAACTGGTCGAAATCGGCGCGCTGGCGGGTGACGCCGAAGCCGGGATAGTCGACCAGGTCGGGCCAGTCCAGGTCCCAGTGCCGCCCGCCGGCCCAGAACCGCAGTCCGCGCTGATGGGCCCACCCGTTCTCGGTCGAGACGTCGATGCCCAGCTTGATCAGCTGCTTGGTGCCGCGCGGGGTGAGCCCGTCGCCGCAGACCTTCTCCCGAGGGAACTTGGTCTTCTCCAGCAGCGACACGTGCAGTCCACTGCGGGCCAGGTAGGTCGCCGCGGCCGATCCGGCCGGCCCGGCGCCGACGACGATCACATCGCTGTCGATGGTGCCGCGGTCGCCTGCTGGGGGGTCGGAGGGGACGGCTGAGCCGGCCGCATGCCGCGACCCCGCTCCCGATATGGGAGCCGCACTGCCAGTCATCGAAACCACTCCGAGGGACTTAGTGAAACTCTTCACTAGCTGGGGCCACTCTACGACGCATTCCGGTGCGAGTCACGTCGACCCCCGCCGGTACGGAACCCCTCCGGCAGATCGACCGTGGGGAACCGTTTGCCCTAGCCAGCGCGACCATTTAGGAAAGAACCGCGTTGCGTAAAGATGTCCTTCCTTCGCCCGTCCAGCCGGGTCCGGCGTCCGCTCCTCAAGCCTCTTCGCACCATTTACGGAGCCGCGCACCAGGTGCGGCTGGTGCGCACCAGGTACGGAGCCGCGCACCAGGTACGGAGCCGCGCCGCCAGTGCGGCTGGTGCGCACCAGGTACGGAGCCGCGCCGCCAGTGCGGCTGGTGCGCACCAGGTACGGAGCCGCGCCGCCAGTGCGGCTGGTGCGCACCAGGTACGCAGCCGCGCACCGGGGACGGCTGGTGCGCACCAGGTACGCAGCCGCGCACCGGGGACGGCTGGTGCGCACCAGGTACGGAGCCGCGCACCAGGTACGGAGCCGCGCACCAGGTGCGGCTGGTGCGCGGACACGTACCTGGTGCGAAGCGGTGTGGGTACCGAGCGCTGGGCACGCCCGGACCACCTCGCACGGGCTGCGGCACCTCGCACCGGCTGCGGCACCTCGCACCCGCCGGGGCTCCCGGGCCACCTCGCACGGGCTGCGGCACCTCGCACCCGCCGGGCTCCCGGGCCACCTCGCACCCGCCAGGGCGCCCGGACCACCTCGCACCAGATGCGGAATGTCGCACCAGGTGCGGCTGGTGCGCAGTCACGTACCCGGTGCGAAAGCAGGGCCAAGCGCGCTCGACGGCGCATCACCAGACGATCTCGCACTCCGTACGGCACCACGCGCCAGGTGCGGCTGGTGCGCGGACACGTACCTGGTGCGAAGCGGTGTGGGTACCGAGCGCTGGGCACGCCCGGACCACCTCGCACCGGCTGCGGCACCTCGCACCGGCTGCGGCACCTCCCACCCGCCGGGGCTCCCGGGCCACCTCGCACGGGCTGCGGCACCTCGCACCCGCCGGGGCGCCCGGACCACCTCGCACCAGATGCGGAATGTCGCACCAGGTGCGGCCGGTGCGCAGTCACGTACCCGGTGCGAAAGCAGGGCCAAGCGCGCTCGACGGCGCATCACCAGACGATCTCGCACTCCGTACGGCACCACGCACCAGATGCGGCCGGTAGGCGGACACGTACCTGGTGCGAAGCGGTGTGGGTACCGAGCACTGGACACGCCCGGACCACCTCGCACCGGCCGCGGCACCTCGCACCGGCTGCGGCACCTCCCACCCGCCGGGGCGCCCGGACCACCTCGCACCGCTGCGGCACCTCGCACGGGCTGCGGCACCCACCCGCCGGGGCGCCCGGACCACCTCGCACCGCTGCGGCACCTCGCACGGGCTGCGGCACCCACCCGTCGGGGCGCCGGGACCACCTCCCACCCGTCGGGGCGCCCGACCAACTCGCACCAGATGTGGAATGTCGCACCAGGTGCGGCCGGTGCGCAGTCACGTACCCGGTGCGAAGCGGGTCGAAGGGCGCTCGACGGCGCATCACCGGACGATCGCGCACGCCGTACGCCACCACGCACCAGATGCGGCCGGTAGGCGGACACGTACCTGGTGCGAAGCGGTGTGGGTACCGAGCACTGGACACGCCCGGACCACCTCGCACCGGCTGCGGCACCTCGCACCCGTCGGGGCGCCCGGACCACCTCGCACCAGATGCGGAATGTCGCACCAGGTGCGGCCGGTGCGCCGTCACGGACCTGGTGCGAAAGCAGGGCCAAGGGCGCTCGACGGCGCATCACCCGACGATCGCGCACGCCGTACGCCACCACGCACCAGATGCGGCCGGTGCGCCGTCACGTACCTGGTGCGAAAGCAGGGCCAAGCGCGCTCGACGGCGCATCACCCGACGATCGCGCACGCCGTACGCCACCACGCACCAGATGCGGCCGGTGCGCCGTCACGTACCTGGTGCGAAGCGGGCGGCGCGCCATGGCCCGGGCTCGTAGCAGAGGTCAGAGGTCGAGTTCGCGGACGAAGATGCCGGCTGCCGTCGGGCCGATGCCCTTGAACTCCTGGACACGGTCGCGGACGGCCTTGGCGGAGTCGGCGCCGTCCAGCATCCTGCTGAGCCTGCCGTTGTAGCGCTCCTGCACGGTCCGGCCGAGTTCGATCAGTTCGTCGGCGGTCGACTCGTCGTAGCGTTTGTAGCCGCCGGCCCCGAGCAGGTCGACGAGGTGCTGCCAGTCGGCGTCGGCCAGCTTCTGCGGCTTGAGCACACCGTCCTTGTCCAGTTCGGCGAAGGCTCGGGCGGCGATCTCCTGGCTGATCCGCCGGCCGAAGAGCAGGCAGGCGACCAACCATTTGAACAGCTGGGTGTCGGTGCCCTTGGCGGGGTCGATGCCCAGGTCGTCCGGGCCGATCCGGTCCTTCTTGGCGTTGGCTGCCATGTCCAGCCGGTACCCGGGGCCCGGAGGGCGAACCGCGGGACCGTCAGGTCCGGCGCAGCCAACGATGTGGTCGCCCAGGTGGCGCAACTGCGCCTCGAACGGATCCGGGCTGGCCGGGGGCGGCCCGGCGATCAGTTCGGGAAGGGTGGCGACGTCGATGGCGTGATAGCCGGCGATCGCCCGGCCCAGGCCGGCGAGCATCCGGACCACCTCCTCGGTGGTCGCCGCCGACTGGTACGCGGCCCAGGACCGGGCCCGGTAGCGCGACACGACGCTGACCGGGTAGGGCCACAGCCGGGGGTCGTCCAGGCGTTTCCAGCCACCGCTGTGGTCGGGCCGGCGGCAGCCCTGCCGGTGCAGCCAGGGCACGCGCGGTGAAGCGTCAGCCGCCGAGTGCGTCGCGCATCGGGACGAGCTTGGCCGCTGACTCGGCGTGCTCGTCGGCAGGGCGGGAGCCGGCAACGATGCCGCAGCCGGCGAACAGCCGGATCTGTCGCGGGTCGTCGGGGTCGATGCGGCCGCAGCGCAGCGCGATCCCCCATTCGCCGTCGCCGCGGGCGTCGATCCAGCCGACCGGTCCGGCGTAACGGTCCCGGTCCAGCTGTTCGAGTTCGGCGATGACGTCGCGGGCCGCGTCGGTCGGTGTGCCGCAGACCGCGGCACTGGGATGCAGGGCTGCGGCCAGGGCCAGCGAACTCACCCGCCGGTCGGCCACCGCGGTGACGTCGGTGGCCAGGTGCAGCACGTTCGGCAGTTCCAGCACGTACGGCGCGTCCGGGACGTTCATCCCGGAGCAGTACGGGGCCAGCGCGCGGGCGACCGAGGCGACCGCGTACTCGTGTTCCTGCAGGTCCTTGCCCGAATGCGCCAGCCCGACGGCCAGCGCGAGGTCACCGATCTCGTCGGCGGACCGGCGGATGGTTCCGGCCAGCACCCGCGAGGTCGCCAGTCCGGCCTGCCTCCGGATCAGCATCTCCGGTGTCGCCCCGACCAGCCCGTCGACGTGGTAGGTCCAGCAGGCGGGGTAGTCCTGGGCCAGTCGGGCCACCAGCCGGCGCGGGTCCACCGGATTGTCGGCCACAGCCACCAGTTCACGGGCCAGCACGACCTTGTCCACCGCTCCGGCGCCGATGCGGGCCACGGTCTCGGCGACGGCCCCCTGCCATTCCAGCGCACTGAGGGCGCCGTCGGAGTAGCGGACGGTGCCGGGTTCGGATGTCGGCTGCGGCGCCGGCAACCGCCCCGGTCCGGCCGGACCGGCCGGCCCGCCGGGTGCGGCCGGCCGTGCGTCGACAAGCTCAGGACGCGGACCCTGGTCGGCCGGGGATGCGGCGGCGGTCTCGGCACCGACGGTCCGGATGGTGGTACGCCAGGCCCGCCCGTCACGGCGGCCGACGACGACGCGCGGCACGACCAGCACCGAGCCGGCCGTGCTGTTGTCGGGATCGAAGGCGAAGCTGCCGAAGGCGACGAACCCGGTCCCGGGCAGCGGGGGGCCGGGCATCGACCGCTCGACGACGACCTGGGCGGTGATCTCCTGCCACCACTGGTCGGCCTCCGCGATCGTCTGGGCCTTGTGCCGGACCACTTCGCCGTAGCCGATCATGCCGTCGCCACGTCGGATCCAGGCGATCGTTGCGGCGTCGGGCATCAGCGCGGGCAGTGGACCGGGGTCGGGGATCTCGTCGGTGACGACCTGCAGCCGCGGCCGGCCGGGGACGCCGACGGCCGGTTCGGCGCGATCGTCCACCGGATCAGTTCCCACGACCCCCAGCCCCACGCCGTTCAGCGTAGTCGTGGGCCGCGGCCGGACCGGGTCTGGCGGGTTGTGACCCCGCTCTCGCCGCCGTAACCCGCTGGTCCACGAGGTCCGGGCCTGCCATCATCGACTTCCACCACCACGAGCGGAGCGGACCAGGTGACCGACGCCCCTCGCCACCGCCTCACCCGGCGGACGGCGTCCGAGGTGAGGCTGCCGCCGGACGTGCCGCACGCCGCCACCGCACGGCGGCCGGAGTGGAGGCAGCTGCCGGCCGCCGTCCGCCGGTGGGTGGAAGGCCAGCTGGGCGCAGCGGTACGCGGAGCTGTTTCACAGCGCAGCGGATACACGCCCGGCTTCGCCTCCCGGCTGGAACTCGTCGACGGGCGGCGGTGCTTCGTCAAGATCGCCGGGTCCGATCACCCCTGGCTGCTCCGGTCCTACGCCGACGAGGTCGCCAAGCGGCGGCTGCTGCCGCCCGGGGTGGCGGCTCCGGAGTTGTGGGACAGCGCCACCTCCCGGCTCGAGGGACGGCACTGGCTGATGGCGGTGTTCGCCGATGTGGACGGCGGTCCGCCGCGTCGGCCCTGGACGGCGGGCCAGATCCACGCCGCCGTCCGCGCCGTGGAGACCAGCGCCCGGTCCCTAGACCCGGCACCGCAGGGATACCCGTGGCAGCCGATCAACGTGGAACTGGGCGGGCTCAGCGAGGACAAGGAGGCGGCGATCGCCCGCCACTTCCCCGCACAGGCCGCCGAGATGCGCGACCTGGTCGCAGCCTTCGCGGAACGCTGTACGGGCCCGGCGCTCGTGCACGCCGACCTCCGCGACGACAATCTGCTCATCGACGTCCAGGGCCGCGGCTGGATCTGCGACTGGAACTTCCCGATGCTGGGCCGGTCCTGGATCGATCTCGTCACCATGCTCATCTCGGTGCGCGCCGATGGCTGGGACGTCGATGCCCTCCTCGCGTCGAGCCCGCTACTGGGCCCGGGAGACGCCGCCGGCGTGGACAGCCTGCTCGCCGACCTCGCCCTGTACTACCTGATCAGCCAGCACGCACCGGAGCCCGACAACTCCCCCCATCTGCGCGCCCACCAGGCGCGCAGCGCGGCGGTGGTCCGGCACTGGCTCGTCGACCGGCGTGGCTGGTGACGTCGGCTGGGACGTCGATGCCCTCCTCGCGTCGAGCCCGCTGCTGGGCCCGGGAGACGCCGCCGGCGTGGACAGCCTGCTCGCCGACCTCGCCCTGTACTACCTGATCAGCCAGCACGCACCGGAGCCCGACAACTCCTCCCATCTGCGCGCCCACCAGGCGCGCAGCGCGGCGGTGGTCCGGCACTGGCTCGTCGACCGGCGTGGCTGGTGACGTCGGCCGGTGACGTCGGCCGGTGACGTCGGCCGGTGACGTCGGCCGGTGACGTCGGCTGGTGAGGCCGGGACGAGGCGCAACGAAGGCGTACGGCCGGCAGACCGTGCGGATCCGTGCGCTCGATGCGCTGTCGGCGCGTCCGACTGCCGGAAGGGCCGTCGAGGGGACGGATCAGCACGGTTTGCGCCGCGTCCGTGGTCGTACCGGCTGCCGGCGACGGCCGCCCGTCGGTGCGGCTGAGAATCAGGCGTCGCCGTCGCCGTCGGCGTCGGCGTCCTTCGCGTCGGCCATCGCACGCTCGAGGGCGTCAGCGGTCTCGGTGAGAAAGCCGATCACGACCTCGCGGTCGGCCCGGGACAGGCGGGCGGCCGGACCGACGCGAGAGGCCTGCTGACGACCGACGGTGCGGCGGGCGACCGCAGCGGTCTCGGGAGTGATCCGCACGACCAGCGATCTGCGGTCGCGAGGATGCGGTGTCCGGACGATGTGTCCGGCATGTTCCAGCCGGTCCAGCATCTTGGTGGTGGAGGCGGTGGTGATGCCGAGGTGTCGCGCCAGCATGCCCGCCGTCGGGTCGAGGCCCTGGTTGCGCGCGGTGATCAGGTAGTGGACGGCCCGCATGTCGGTCTCGTTCAACCGCATGTATCGCTGGGACGCCTCCGCCATCCGCCGTTCGACGTCGCGCAGCCGCCCCATCGCGGTCATCAACGCGCTGATCTGGTCGATGTCGGTCTCGGCCAGTCCGCTGCGGTCGGCGAGCGTGCCGTCGGGATCACTGGCCCGCAGGTCGTAGACCGCCGGGGCGGTAGTGGAGTCCATTGCCACCTCCTCCGGCCGGATTCGGTCGGATCGTCCCTTGCCGACAGCATGCTACCCCTGCATACTTCTTGCTAGGCTCATTACTAGCCAAGCTAGGAACGGTGACCGATGGTTACTCTTGCCCGCCATGCCGACCGCCCCGGGCGGACGGCCCGGATGCTGCGCACCGTCGTACCGGCATTGCTGATCGTCGGTTGGCTGGCAGCCGCCTCGATCGGCGGCCCCTACTTCGGCCGGGTCGCCGAGGTGTCCTCCAACGACGCGACCAGCTACCTGCCCGCCAGCGCGGACGCGACCGTGGTCCAGCAGCGGCTGGGAGACTTCCTCGGCGGCGACACGCTGCCGGCAGTCGTCGTCTTCGTCGCCGACCAGGGCCGGCTGACCGGCCAGGAGTTACAGACGATCGGCGCGGCGGTGAAGCGGGCCACGGACATCGCCGGCGTCACCGGCGGGTCGGGCGCGGTCCCGTCGCAGGACGGCCGTGCCGCCGAGGCGTTCCTGGCCGTCGATGCGAACGTCGCCACCGACACGGTGGTGACAGCGGTCCGCGACGGGCTGGCCACGACGGTGCCCACCGGGGTCAGCGTGCACGTGACCGGGCCGGCCGGATTCCAGGCCGATCTGGCCGAGGCGTTCGGCGGGATCGACGGGCTGCTGCTGGGGGTGGCGTTGGCGGCGGTGCTGGTCATCCTGGTGATCGTCTACCGATCGGTACTGCTGCCGTTCATGGTGTTGATCACCAGTCTGTTCGCCCTCTGCGTGGCGCTGCTCACCGTCTGGTGGCTGGCCAAGGCCGGTGTGCTGGTGCTCACCGGCCAGACCCAGGGCATCCTGTTCATCCTGGTGATCGGCGCCGCCACCGACTACGCACTGCTCTACACCGCCCGCTACCGGGAGGAACTGCGCCGCCACACCGACAAGGCGCAGGCGACCTGGCGGGCGTTGCGGGCGGCACGGGAACCGATCATCGCCTCGGCCGGCACCGTGATCGCCGGCCTGCTCTGCCTGCTGCTCAGTGAGCTGAACTCCAACCGGTCCCTCGGCCCGGTGGCGGCCATCGGCATCGTCTTCGCGCTGCTGTCGGCGCTGACGCTGCTGCCCGCTCTGCTGTTCGTGCTCGGGCGCACCGCCTACTGGCCGCGCCGGCCGCACTACGACCCCGACGCCGGCGGCACCGACGCCGAGCCGCAGGGCGGGTATGCCCGGCTGGCGGCCCTGGTCGGTCGCCGGGCCCGGCCGGTGTGGATCGGTGTCACCGTGCTGCTGCTGGCCGCCACCATCGGCATCGGCCAACTGCGGGCCGACGGCGTGGCCCAGAGCGATCTGGTGATCGGCAGATCCGACGCCCGCGACGGCCAGCAGGCGCTGGCCCGGCACTTTCCCGGGGGCTCCGGCGCACCGGCCTATGTGATCACCGCCCGCGCCGACCTGCGGCGGGCCGCGGACCGGATCCTCGGCCGGCCGGGCGTCGCCCACGTGACGGTGACCAGCAAGGACGTGCCGGGCGGGGCGGCTGAGGTGACTGCCGACGGGATCCGTCCCGCGGGCTCCGGTACGCCGCCGGAACCGACCGTGGTCGGCGGCGACGTGCTGCTGCAGGTCACCCTGTCGGTGCCGCCGGACGGCGCCGCGGCCGAGAAGACCGTGCGGGATCTGCGGCAGCGGCTGGACGGGATCGGCATCGTCGGTGGTTCCACCGCGACCGCGATCGACACCAACGACGCCTCTGTCCACGACCGGAATCTGATCATCCCGGTGGTGCTGGTGGTGATCATGCTCATCCTGATGCTGCTGCTGCGGGCCGTGCTGGCTCCGGCGCTGCTGATCGCCACCACGGTGCTGTCGCTGGCCGCGACGCTGGGCATCTCGGCGCTGGTGTTCAATCACCTGCTGGATCTGCCGGGTGCCGATCCGGCCGTCCCCTTGTACGGTTTCGTGTTCCTGGTCGCGCTCGGTGTGGACTACAACATCTTCCTGATGACGCGGGTCCGGGAGGAGGCGCGCCAGCACGGCACCCGGGACGGGATCCGGCGCGGGCTGGCGATCACCGGCGGGGTGATCACCTCGGCGGGGCTGGTGCTGGCGGCGACGTTCGCCGCGCTGGCGGTGATCCCGATCCTGTTCCTGCTGCAGATCGCGTTCATCGTCGCGTTCGGCGTCCTGCTGGACACGTTCGTCGTCCGCACCCTGCTGCTGCCGGCGCTGGCCACCGACATCGGCGCGGCGATCTGGTGGCCGTCCCACCCGGACCGGCGCCCGGAGGTCAGCGCCCCTGGGCTCGGCGTTGCTTCTCGGCGTTGAGCTGCTTCTGCTGCTGCTCGGCCTGCGCCTTCAAGGCGTCGAAGTCCAGCGTCAGCAGCACCAGCCCGACGATGGCGGCGATCACCAGCGACACCACCGGCGACATGCCCAGCAGCAGCGGGGCGGTGATCAGCAGGCACATGTCGAAGCCCCGGACCAGTCCGACGACCAGGCCGGGCGGGATCGCGCCGAACTGGCTGGCGACGGCCGGGGCGCCGAAGTTCGGCGGCTTGCCGGTGGTCCAGCGGACCGCGCCGAGGAAGCCGGCGGCGCCGGTACAGGCCGCCATCAGGATCGCGGTGCCGAAGGGGTGCGACGAACCCTCAGAGCCGAAGCCGAGGAAGGCGGGCAGCACTGCGGCCACCCACACCAGGGCGACCGCGGCCGGCACGGCGACGACCGCCCGCTTGACCGCCTTGGTGGAGAACGGCATGCAGCGGGCCAGCCCACCGGTGCGGGTCAGCACCCGCAGCCCGTTGAACATCGGCACCATCGCGCCGAAGAGGGCGAGTGCGGCGAAGATCGGCATCACGCTGCCCATGCCCAGGGCATCCACCGCGTACGGCACCACCAGGCTGAGCGCCACCCACAGCAGCGGCTGCGGACTGCGGACCAGGCGCTGCGCCTCCCGCCAGATCAACGGCTGCAGCCCGGTCCCGCGGCCGGTCCGGGACCGGACGTGGCCGATCTCCATCGCCCGCCGGTCCACCACGATGTCGCGGATCAGTCCGAAGTCGAGGGCGAAGAACGCGCCGGAGATGCCGCTGACCAGCGCGCCGCCGCTGAGCAGCCGGGCGCGCCGGATCCGACCGAGACGGACCTGGGCCATCAGCGCCGAACCGACCAGCACCACAGCGGCGGCGGCGAGCAGGATGGAGCCGATCTCGATGCCGCGGCCGGTGTCGATCCGGATCGTCGTCCAACCGGCCGCGACCGCGATCACGGCGAACAGCACAGCCAGGCCGCCGATGCCGAACAGATAGCCCAGTGCGCGGGTGAGCCGGTGCCGGTCGACGCCCTGCTCGGCGGCGGCGAAGGAGATGGCCGCGGCCGCGGCCAGGCCGGTGCCGATGCCCCAGACGATGATCTCGGTGAGCGGGGAGCCGGTCAGTGCGGCGACCAGCCCGCCGATGCCGGCGCCGATGACCAGCCCGGCGCCGGTGATGCCGACCAGCCGGGGGGCCAGCAACCGGGACCGGCGGACCGGGGCGTCCAGCAGCCAGAACCCTTCGGCGGCCGAGGCGAGGACCGGTCCGAACAGCCGACTCAGTACCAGCGCGGCGGCGACCGAGACCGCGAACGTCGCCCACGGCAGCAGCCCGCGGGCTGACACGCAGGTCTCGGCGTCGCACTGGGACACCACGCCCTGGGCCTGGATGACGACGTTGGCGATCATCGCGCCGACCAGCAGGAAACCGAAGACGGCGATGTAGCCGTCGGAGAGTGCCTCGCCGAGGCTGCGGGTGGCGCGACCGGTCCGCCAGTCGCGCATCAGCTGCTTGAGTTCCTTGGCGGTGGCCGGCTGGTCGGCGACCAGCGCGACGCGGTGGCCGGGACCGCCGGCCTCCGCCGGGATGTCGGCGGTGGTCATCGGCGCCCGCCGGGCCGGGAGCCGGACTTGGGTTTGCGGCCCTGGCTGGGCCGCGGCTTCTTCTGCGGACGTTTCTGGGTGTCGTTGGCTGCCGGCGTCTCGGCCGGGGACGGGGTGGCGTCCACTTCCTCGGCGGTCACCGGCGGCAGCGGCCGTTCGGCCAGGCTCTGCCCCGTCGTCGGCCGGGCGGTGTCGCGCGCCCCGCCCAGGTGCAGGATCCGGCTGGCGACGGCGTTCACCAGGCTCGGCTCGTGACTGGCGAAGATGATCGCCAGCCCCTTGTCGCGTTCCTCGGCCAGCCGGCCCGACAGCCAGGCGATGCCCTCGGTGTCCAGCCGCTGCTCGGGTTCGTCCAGGATGAGCAGCTTGCGCGGGCGCACGAACGCGGTGGCCAGGGCCAGCCGGCGGCGCTGCCCCGATGACAGGGTTCCCGGCAGCTGACCCGACTGCGGGATCAGCTGCACCTCGTGCAGGATCTCGTCCACGACCGGCTCCGGATCGGACAGCCCGTGGGCGCGGGCCAGCAGGTCGAGGTGTTCGACCACGCTGAGGTCGGGGAAGAAGTCGAGGTCGTCGATGACCGTGGCCATGTCGCGGCGGATCTCCGGCGAGGTCTCCGACATCGGGTTGCCGCACACCTCGATGGTGCCGTCGTCGGGCTTGTCCGCGCCGACCAGGCACCGCAGCAGGGTCGACTTGCCCGCCCCGTTGCGGCCGGTCAGCGCGACCGCCTCGCCCTCACGGACCTCGAGGTTGAACCTGTCCAGGATGGTCACCGGGCCGAAGGCGCGCCGGAGTCCGGACACCTTCAGCACCACCGCGCCGCGTTTAGCCATATCGGCCATTGTGCCGCACCCGGACCCGCCCCTGTCCCGCCGCTCAGCCGGGCCGGGCGGGACGGGTGTCGCGTCGCGATGTCGGTGGCCGGTGGCAGGGTGGGTCCCGTGACGACGTACACGACCCGGCCATCGGTGCCCGAGGCCCCCGTGATCGTGCTCGGGGCGTACGCCGCCCGCAGCTGCGCGGTGAAGACGCACAACGCCTTCGACCCGGCGGTACCCACGCTCAGCCGGGACGTCGACGACGCGCTGACCGAGCTGTTCGAGGGCGGTCAGCAGTTCGAGGACGACGTCGCGGTCCGGCTCGCCGCCGCGGCTCCGGGTCGGGTGATCGACCTGCGCGGGGCCGCCGAACTGCCGGCACAGGTCCAGGCCGGCGCCTGCGCCGAGGCGATGGCCGGCGGCGCCGACCTGATCATCGGCGGCCTACTGCCCCGCGACCCGGTGCATCATCGATCCGGCCGTTCCGACGCCCTGGTCCGCGGTGCCGACCGGGTGGACGGCCGGCCCGGCTACCACGTGCTCGAGATCAAGATGCACAAGATCCACGAGCGCAAGAAGCCGACCGTACAGCCGCGGCCGAACAACAGTCTGCTGGTCAGCCGCTTCGACCGGCCGGCGCCCGGGTTCGCCGACGAGATACCCGGCTACGGCTTCCGACTCACCTCCCGCGACACCGACCTGCTCCAACTGGCGCATTACCAGCGGATGTTGCAGGACCTGGGTTTCGCCGCGCCCGGCCGTCCGCTGGCCGGTCTGATCGGCACCGACGACTGGATGGACTCGGGGCTGATCACCTGGATGGATCTGGACGAGCCGCTGCTGCGCACCTTCTCCCGCAGCGGAGCCCAGGGCTGGACCGCCCGCAGCGCCCTGGAGCGATACGACCACGAGCACGCGTTCCGGGTCGACGTGGCCCGGATCGCCGTCCGGCAGGACGCCGACGGGTCGGCGGCCCCGGAGCCGCTGGTACGGCCCATCGTCACCGACGAGTGCTCACGCTGCGAGTGGTGGGACCACTGCCGCTCCCAGTTGCCGGCCGACGACGTCAGCCTGCGGATCGGCAAGGGCGCCCTGGACGTCCGGGAGATCGCCACGCTGCGGGCCCACGGCATCGACACCGTCGCCGACCTCGCCGGGGTGGACCTGGACCGGCTGTTCGAGTGGTACCTGCCGGAGGTGACGCACCGGGCCGGGGCCAAGGAGCGGCTGCGGCAGGCGGCCCGGCGGGCACGGCTGATCATGTCCGGGGCCCGGTTCGAGCGCATCACCACCGGACCGATCGCCGTGCCGGCCGCATCGGTGGAGATCGACTTCGACATCGAGACGACCGCGGACGGCTGCATCTACCTGTGGGGGTTCCGCAGCCACGCCGGCGGTTCCACCGAGGGCAGCTACCAGCCGTTCGTCGAGTTCGCCGACCTGGACGGCGACGGTGAGCTGGCGCTGGCGGTGCGGGCGCTGGGCTGGCTGCGGCAGCAGTCCGACCGGTACGCCGACCTGCGGGTGTACCACTACAGCGGCTTCGAGGTGGCCGCGCTGCGCCGGCTGGCCGTCGAGCATCCCGACGAGCCGCTGCTGGTCTGGGCGCTGGACTTCGCCGCGTCGGCGTTCTGCGACCTGTTCCCGCTGGTCAAACAGAACTGGTTCGGGGTGGACGGGGTGGGGCTGAAGCCGGTCGCCACTGGCGCGGCCGGGTTCAGCTGGCGCGACGACGACGCCGGCGGACTGAACTCGACCCGCTGGTTCGTCGACGCGGTGCACGCCGAGTCCGCCGAGCAGCGGCAACTGGCCCGCGCCCGGGTGCTGAACTACAACGAGGACGACGTCGCCGCTACGGCCGCGGTCAGAGCCTGGCTGCGATCGAGTTGAGCCGCTGGTCCAGGGTGCGCCGATGCCGGCGGTCGACGGCCACGTCGACCACCTCCAGCCCGGCGGGCGGACCGGCCAGCACGTCGTCGAGTTCGGCCAGGTCACTCAGCCGGCGGTAGCCGACGCCGGACGCGGCAGCCAGCGCGCCCAGATCTGTGCCGTGCGCGGTCCCGAAGACGCGTTCGAAGGCCCGCATCTGCGCCGGATGCCCCTGTTCGAGGGTCGCGAAGATGCTGCCGCCGTCGTCGTCGGCGACCACGATCCGCAGCCGGGGTCGCGGCTCGGCGGCGCCGAGGATCAGGCCGTTGGAGTCGTGCAGGAAGGTGAGGTCGCCGAGCAGCGCATGCACCGGCCGGTCGGTGGCCAACCCGATCCCGGCCGCGGTGGACACGGCGCCGTCGATGCCGGCCAGTCCCCGGTTGGCGTACGTCGTCGGCGGGGCGAGGTGTCCGGCGGCCAGGTCGAGATCGCGGACCGGGCTGGACGAGCCGACGAACAGCAGGTCCTCGGCGCCGAGCCCACGCCAGAGGCGGTCGGCCAACGCCGGTCCGGTGACCGGTCCCGGCCCCGCGACCGCCTCGTCGATCAACGGGCGAACGGTCCGGTCGGCCAGCTGCCAGCGCGCCAACCAGTCGGGATCGGCCCGATCCCCGGCGATGGCGAAGGCGGCAACGACCCGGTCGGCGCTCATGGTCGGGTCCGCCCACTCCGGGCTGGGATCCACCACCACCAGGTCGATGTCGTCACGCCGCATCAGCGTGTTCACCGGCCGGGACAGGGTCGGATGGCCGACCACGATCGCCCGCTCGATGTCGTCGCTGAGGCTCGACTGCAGCAGCAGCCGGTACGCCGAGATCGACGCCTGCGCTCCGCGGGCGTTGCTGGAAGGCTCGGCCAGCAGCGGGATGCCGACCCGGTCCGCGGCGGCGGCCAACTCCCGGCCCCGGTCGGGCGGCAGATCACCGGCGACGATCACCGTCTGCGGTTCGGCGGCGAGTTCGGTCACCGCGGCGGGTCCGGCGACCGGGCCGATCTCGCGGTACTCCTCCTCGACCACTTCGATCGGCTCGGGCACCAGCGGCTCGGTGAAGGCGATGTTGAGGTGGGCCGGACCGCCGACCATCGTGCGGCGTCCGGAGGCAGCCACCAGCACCCGCTGCAACTGGAAGCGCCAGGCCCGCGGGTCCTGGTCGTTCGACGACAACTGCACGGAGGCCCGGACGTGGTCGGCGAAGAGCCCGCGCTGCCGGGTGGTCTGGTTGGCGCCGGTGTCGAGGAGGGTGCCGGGCCGGTCGGCGGTGATCGCCAGCAGCGGCACCCGGGAGTGCCAGGCCTCCATCATCGCCGGGTGCAGGTTGCCGGCGGCGGTCCCGGAGGTGGTGACCACCGGCACCGGAAGTTCCGACGCCTTGGCCAGGCCCAGCGCGGTGAAGGCGGCGCTGCGTTCGTCGATCCGGACGTGCAGCCGCAGCAGACCGATCTTGTCGGCCTCGAAGATCTCGTAGGCCAGCGGCGCGTTCCGCGATCCCGGGGCCAGCACGACGTCGCGGACGCCGAAGCTGATCAGCTCCTCGACCACGACCCGTGCGCAGGCGGTGGAGCCGGTCATCGCCGGTTCCCGTCCGGCAACCGGAGATCGGAAGGGGTCAGGCCGGCGGCCTGCAGGGTCTGCTGCAGTCGGTGCTGCCACCGGTCGGCCACCTCGGCGGGTGCGGCCAGCCGGTCGAGCGCCGCCGGGTCCACCCGCAGGTCCTGCACCGGCAGCAAGCCGTCGACGGCGACCAGTGGCGGGTCGGCCGGGTCGGCGCTGAGCAGCCGGACGGTGTTCAGGCCGCAGGCGTACGGCAGGTCGGGCAAGGCCGCGGCCAGCGCTACACCGGCCCGGATCCCGATGCTGGTCTCGACCGCGCTGGACACCACCACCGGCAGCCCGATCCGATCGGCGATCTGCAGGCAGGCCCGGACACCGCCGAGGGGCTGCACCTTCAGCACCGCCACGTCGGCGGCCTCGAGTTCGGCGACCCGGTACGGGTCGGTGGCGCGGCGGATGGATTCGTCTGCGGCGATGGGCACCTGCCAGCCGCGGGAGCCGATCACGACCCGCAGCCGGGCCAGATCCTGCACCCGGGCGCACGGCTGTTCGACGTACTCCAGGCCGAAGCGGCGCAGCGCGTCCACGGCCGCGACCGCCTCGTCCAGGGACCAGTTGCCGTTGGCGTCGACCCGGATGCGACCGTCCGGGCCGAGCGCCTCGCGGACTGCGGCGACCCGGTCGCGGTCCGCGGCGGCGGGCTGGCCCGGCTCGGCGACCTTGATCTTGGCGGTGCGGCAGCCGGACCCGGCGGCGATCCGGAACGCCTCGGCGGCGGCGACGGCCGGGACGGTGACGTTCACCGGGATGTGGTCACGCCGGGGCGCCGGCCAGTCGGCGGCGACCATCTCGGCCGCGGCCCGCAGCCAGGGCACGGCGTCCTCGATCGAGTAGTCCTCGAACGGGCTCCATTCCGCCCAGCCGCCCGGGCCGGCCCACACCATCCCGGACCGGCGGGTGATGCCGCGGAACCTGGTCCGCATCGCGATCTGATAGGTGGTGGCCGCAGCGGCGACGGATCGGGGCGCGGACACGCCGACAGTCTAGGGATCTCGCCCGCCTGACGGCGGCGGTGGCGGGCCGGGCAGACTGGCCGGGTGAGTTGTCCCGCCCTCCGCCTGCTGCCGCCGGAGACGGCGCTGCCCGACCTGGCCGCCGCGGTCGGTGTGGCGCTGGCCGGCGGCATACCGGTGGCGCCGCTGCCGGCCGATCCGGTCGCCAGGGGGCGAGTGCAGGCCGTGTTGCAGCCGGACCGTCCGGTGACCGAGCCGGGCGCGGCGGTCCTGGTGTCGACGTCGGGGTCGACCGGGCAGCCGAAGGGCGTGGTGTTGTCCGCCGGCGCCGTCCGCGCCTCGGCGGAGGCGACCCACCAGCGGCTCGGCGGGCCCGGGCATTGGCTGCTGGCACTGCCCACCCACTACGTGGCCGGGCTGATGGTGGTGGCCCGGGCGGTGGCCGCCGGCCGGCCGGTCGAGCCGGTGGGCTCCGATCTGGCCGGCCTGTCCGCTGTGCTGGACCGCTGCGCCGGCGAACGGCACTACCTCTCCCTGGTGCCCACCCAACTGCACCGGGCGCTGGCCGATCCGCGGACCGCCGACACGCTGGCCCGGGTGGAGGCGGTACTGCTGGGCGGTGCCCCCGCGCCGGTGGACCTGCTGGCCGCAGCCGCCGCTCGCGGTATCCGAGTGGTCACCACGTACGGGATGAGCGAGACCTGCGGCGGCTGCGTCTACGACGGTGAGCCGCTGGCCGGCGTGACGGTGCGGATCGACGCCGGGCCGGGGAGCGGGCCCGAGCACACCGACAGCGACCGGGCCGGCGAGGGTCGGATTCTGCTCGGCGGGCCGACCGTGTTCTCCGGCTACCGGCTGCGGCCGGAGCTGACCGCGCAGGTGCTCGTCGCCGGGATGGTCCGGACCACCGACCGGGGCCGACTGACCGACGGCCGGCTCCAGGTTTCGGGCCGCTACGACGACGTGATCATCTCCGGCGGCGTCAAGATCGACGCTGCCGCGGTGGAGCGGGCGGCGCGGGACTGGCCGGTGCTGGCCGGCGCCGAGATCGCGATGGTCGGTGTGCCCGACCCCGACTGGGGCACCCGGCTGGTCGCCTATGTCGAAGGCGCAGTCGACGATGTCGGAGCCGCGCGGGATGGTGTGGCGATGCTGCGGCTGGAGGCGCTGCGGGACCACCTCGACGGGCGCTGCGCCCACCACGAACTGCCGACCGAACTGGTCGTGCTGGACCGGCTGCCGCGAACGTCGAGCGGCAAGGTCGACCGGCAGCGGCTGCGCCGCAGCGGTCCGGTGTGCGCCGGCGACCCGGCGGGCAGCGACCGGAGCATCGGTGAGTGACCCGGCGGCACCGTCGCGGACTCCCGGCATGCCGAGCCCGGCCGAGTGGGTGGCCGGTGCGCGGCCGCGGACGCTGCCGTTGTCGGTGGCGCCGGTCGTCGCCGGGTCGGCGACCGCGTACGCCGCCGGCGGGTTCGCCCTGCTGCCTGCGCTGCTGGCGCTGGTGGTCAGCGTGGCACTGCAGGTCGGGGTGAACTTCGCCAACGACTACTCCGACGGGATCCGCGGTACCGACGCCCAACGGGTGGGGCCGATGCGCCTGGTCGGGTCCGGAGCGGCCCGGCCGGTGCTGGTGAAGCGGGCCGCGTTCGGCTGTTTCGGGACGGCTGCGCTCGCCGGTCTGGTGCTGGTGATCTGGTCCGGGCAGTGGTGGCTGCTGGCTGCCGGCGCGGCCGCCATCCTGGCGGCCTGGTACTACACCGGTGGCCGGAACCCGTACGGCTACCGGGGGCTGGGCGAGGTGTTCGTCTTCGTCTTCTTCGGGCTCGTCGCGGTGGTCGGCACCACCTGGGTGCAGTTGGGATGGGTGGGCGCGGCCACCGTGTTGGTCGCCGTCGCCGTCGGTTTCCTGGCTGTCGCGGTGTTGGTGTCGAACAATCTGCGCGACATTCCCGGCGACACGGTGGCGGGCAAACGGACGCTGGCGACCCGGCTCGGCGATCGGGCCACCCGATTGTTGTTCGCCGGTCTCGTCCTCGGCGCCGCCGTGACCGTGGTGGCCGCTGCGGCGCTGACGAGTTGGTGGGCGCTGCTGGGCCTGGTCGGGATCGCCTACCTGGCTCCCCAGGTGGTCACCGTGCTCCGC
Organism: uncultured Actinomycetota bacterium; assembly: GCA_963758075.1. Lineage (GTDB taxonomy): Bacteria > Actinomycetota > Actinomycetes > Propionibacteriales > Propionibacteriaceae > Microlunatus. Next base: position 249,986 of record CAVWTT010000005.1, read on the forward strand.
GGAGCGACCGGCCGGGATCTGCTGCCGGCGCTGAAGGCGTCCGGGATCGCGGATCTGATGTTGGCGGTGGGACTCGCCGTCGGGCTGCTGATCGCCGGCCGATGATCCTCCGACCCGCCGAGCACCGCCCGCACCGGGATCTGCTGCCGGCACCGAAGGCGGCCGGGACCGCCGACCTGACGCCGGCGGCGGGACCCGCCGTCAGGCTGCCGACCGCCGGCCGATGATCCTCCGACCCACCGAGCACCGCCGGCACCGGGGCCCGAACGGCGTCGGGTCGACGTCAGGTGTAAGTCGGCGATCCGGCGGGTGGACGTAAGGTTGACGGCATGTCGGCAGCGCCTCGGGTGAGCATCCTCGTGCTGTCGATGGGTGACCGGCCCGAGCAGCTGGACCGGTGCCTGCGCAGCGCGCTGGCCCAGCGTTATGACTCCTTCGAGGTGTTCTGCATCGGCATGGGCTGGCAGCCGGAGGGGCTGCCCGACGGTGTCCGGTCCGAGGGTCTGGATGAGAACCTCGGCTCCCCGGTCGGCCGTAACTACGCGGCCACCCGGATCGACAGCGAGATCTTCATGTTCCTCGACGACGACGCCTGGCTGCCCGACCAGGACTTCCTGGCCAAGGCCATGGTCATCTTCGACCGCTGGCCGCGTCTCGGGCTGCTGGCACCGCGCATCTCCGACGAGCAGGGCACCACGTTGCGCCGCTGGGTACCGCGGGCCCGGGTCGGCGATCCGACCATCTCCGGACCAGCCTTCACCTGCCCGGAGGGTGTCACCCTCTACCGGCGGGCGGCGTGGGAGTCGGTGGGCGGCTTTCCCGGCAACTTCTTCCACGGCCACGAGGGCGTCGACGTCTGTTGGCGGATGCGCGACCGCGGCTGGGACGCCTGGTACGAGGCATCGTTGTCGGTGCATCATCCGGCCCTGCCGCCGGGCCGGCATGCCTACTACCTGCGGCTCAACGCCCGCAACCGGGTCTGGGTCGCCCGCCGCAACCTGCCGTGGCCGCTGGTGCCGATGTACGTCGGGACCTGGACCGCCATCTCGTTGGCCCGCAACCTCGGGGACCGCGAGGCGGTGAAGTCCTGGGTGTCCGGCTGGCAGGAGGGATGGCGCACCGACCCGGGCCCTCGCGAACCGATGCACTGGCGCACCGTGGTGAAGCTGGCGCGCCTCGGCCAGCCGCCGATCATCTGACCGGACGACCGTAGCCAGTTCCGGACCGACTTCCGCGTCCCGCGCCTCACCCGGCCGCCCTCTGCGTCCCGGGGCAGGCGCGGCCCCACTCGCCCGCCGAAGGGCGCGGCCCCCTGCCGCGTCCTGGGCCCGCGAAGGGCGCGGCCACCGCCGTTTTCGGACCACGGTCCGGCTTTTCGACCATTCCAGCCGATTGGCTGACCGTTTTCGGACCAGGGCGGACTTCCGCGTCGGTGACGGCCGGAACGAGCCACCGTTTCCGGACCAGGGTCCGATTCCGCCCGAGTGCTCGCCGCGGCCCGCGGTCGCCGGCAGCCGAAGGTTCGCCGGCACTGGTTGTCGGTGGCGATCGGCGCTCCTGCCGTGATCAGTCGTCGGTGGGCACCGGCGGCCGCAGCCGGCTGGAGACGAGGATCGACAGCAGGTACCCACCCGCCGTCAGCGCCGCCAGCGGCACCTGCGCGATCGCCCAGCTCCGCAGCAGGAACTCCGGGCCCAGGGGCGGTCCGCCCGCGTAGCTGAACCAGCCTCCCGTCGCCGCCTCGGCCCCGGCCAGCCGGAGCACCAGATCCGCGGTGGCGATCACCAGCAGGATCAGGGTGTATTCGATCGCACCGAAGGCGCGGAAGAAGGGGAAGAACCGCAGCAGCCCGCGCAGCGACCGGAGCCCGCCGGAACGAGGCGCGGCGAGTTCGGCATCCTCGCTCAACTTCGGCCAGCCCTGATAGGTCCGGGCGACGTGGACGAGATCACCGAAGGCCTTCTTCAACAGGACGAAGATGGCGGTGGCCATGCCCAGGATCGTCCAGCCGCCGATCCGGTCCGCTCCCCCGTCGAGGTGGATGCCGAAACCGATCGGCAACGACACCTCGACGATGTAATGGCAGATCCGGTCGATGTAGACACCGGCGGCCGAGGCCTGGCCCCGCCAGCGGGCGATCTCCCCGTCGGTGCAGTCGACCAGGATGCTCAGCTGCACCAGTGCCGCGGCCGCCAGGAAGGGCCACCAACCCGGCAGCAGCAGCACCGCGGCGCCGACGACGCCGATCACCGCGATCCACCAGGTGACGGCGTTGGCGCTGATGCCGGTCGGCAGCAGCAGGCGGGTCAGGTAGATGGATCCCTTCCGCAGGTACAGCGCACCGGCCCAGTGCTCGGAGTTCCGCCGGCCCAGCACGGTCGGCGGCTGGGCGACCGCCCGCAAGTCGGCCATGGTGGGGCGGTCGGAACGGACCGGACCGGCCGTACGGGGCTGCTCGGGCATGGCCGACAGCTTAGGGCGCAGCCCCCGGCGGTCCGCCCGCCCGGGAGCCGGCGCGGCGACGGCCGTTCATCCCGCCGCCGACCAGCGACGATCGGACTACGCTTCATCCATGGGTCGGTTCCTGCCAATCATGATGGTGGTGCTGCTCGCCATCTACTGCATCGTCGAGGTGGCCCAGGCCTCGACCTACGCCGTCCGACGGATGCCGCGATGGCTGTGGGCGACCGCGATCATCTTCCTACCGCTGGTCGGTTCGGCGGCCTGGCTGATCTTCGGCAGGCCGACGAACGACTCCCGGCACCAGGGCCACGTCAGCCGGCGGCCGAAGGCCCCCGACGACGACAACGATTTCCTCCGCGGGCTGTGACCGGCTTCCCCGTTCCCGCATCGTGTGGATGGCTGTGCTGACCGCGGGCTCGGTGGCGGCAGTGGTCCTGGCCGGCGGAACCTCGCGTCGGTTCGGCTCCGACAAGCTGGCCGCCGCGGTCGACGGCCAGACGCTGCTGGCCCGGGCGGTCTCGGGCCTGCCCGCGGACTGGACGGTGATCGTGGTCGGTCCGCAGCGGTCCGTGTCGCGGCCGGTAACGGTGGTCCGCGAGGAACCGTCGGGCGCCGGCCCGGCCGCCGGACTCGTGGCGGGCGCCTCCGCGGCCGTGGCGGCCGGTGCGTCGACGGTGGTCAGCCTCCCCGGGGATGCGCCCAACGGCGGCCTGGCGGCCCGCGAACTCGTGGCCCGGCTGACGGCGCCGGACCGGCCGGAGGCGGTGGTCGGGGTCGATGCCGACGGGGTCGATCAACCGCTGCACCTGGCGGTCACCGGCACGGCGTTACAGCGGACGGTGAGCTGGCCGGACCCGGCCGGTCGGAGCGCCCGCCGGCTGCTGGCGGCGTTGGAGCCGTTGTGTCGCCTTCCACTCCCCGGTCGGTTGATCGTCGACGTGGACACCCCCGACGACCTGCGCCGGATCTGACCGGGTGCCGCGCCGAACCCGGCAGGCCGACGCTGAGCCGCGACAACTCGACCCCGCCCCAGGGCACCCCGGGGGGTCGGCAGGTAGTCGTTCTGCGCTGCCGCCGCATCACCCCACCAGACCTTCAACGAGTTGACCGCGGAGGTCCGACCTCATCTCCAGCCTGCTGGATTGGAGGCCCCCGCCGGCAGCGTCAGTTCGCCCCGGTGATGTCGAACCGCACGCCGGTCCGCTCCTCGGTGGCCCGCCAGAGTTCGTCGGCGACCTGGGGGTCGGTCATCAGCCCGGGCGCCCGGACCAGCTCCGGCCGACCGTGGGACACCGCCCGCGGCCCGACGAACTCGCCGCCGGTCAGCTCCGGTGCTGTCGCCGCGTACACCTGGCTGCGTGCGCCGACCGCGGCCGGGGCGGCCAGCCGGCTGGTGAACCAGTGGATCGCTCCGGACAGCCGGTCGGAGCTGCGGCCGAAGAGCTCGGTGCGGACCCAGCCGGGATGGGCGACGACCGACGACACCTGGCTGCCGGCGATCTTCAGCCGCCGGTCCAGTTCGATCCCGAAGATGCCGCAGGCCAGCTTGGACCTGGCGTAGGCGATCTCCCGGTGGTAGCGGCCACCTTCGCCGAGGCCGGCGCCCATGGACCGGGGCAACCAGGCGGCCATGCTGCTGATCGAGACGACCCGGCCGCGTTCACCCCGCTGAAGTGCGGGCAGCAGCAGCGCCGTCAGGGCGAAGTGGCCGACGTAGTTGGTGCCCATCTGCAACTCGAAGCCGTCTTCGGTGAGCGTACGTCGCGGCGTCATCGAGACGCCGGCGTTGTTCACCAACACGTCCACCGGTGCCCTGTCGCCCTGCTCGGCGGCGAACTCCCGGATCGAGGCGAGGCTGGCGAGATCGAGCCGGGCCAGGGCAGGCCGGGCTCCCGGCACCCGGTCCCGGACGCTCTCCAGGGCGGCACGGCCCCGATCGAGGTCGCGGACGGCCATCACCACGTCGGCACCGCGGGCCGCCAGCGCCTCGACGGTGGCCAGTCCCAGGCCGGTGTTGGCACCGGTGACCAGGACGCGTCGTCCGGCCAGGTCCGTTGTGGCCGCACGCGTCGCGTCGACGTCCGGATCACGCCCGGTCATGCGTGCGCCGCCGACTGCAGGCCGAGTTCGGTGATCGCCGCGTCGACGATCGCCGCCGGGGAGTCGGCGATGTCGACGACGACGCCGGGCTCGTCGGGCTGCAGCGGCTCGAGGGTCGCCAGCTGGGAGTCCAGCAGCAGCGTCGGCATGAAGTGGCCGCGACGCCGCGCCATGCGGCTGCGGATCAGTTCCGGGTCGCCGTGCAGGTGCAGGAACCGGACCCGGGCGCGCGCCGAGGCGAACAGGTCGCGATAGCTGCGCTTCAGCGCCGAACAGGTGATGACGGTGCTGCCCGGGGACTCGTCGATCCAGTCCCGCAGCGCCGTCAGCCAGGGCCGGCGGTCCTCGTCGGTCAGGGGGATGCCGGCGGCCATCTTCGCCTTGTTGGCCGCGGGGTGGAAGTCGTCGGCCTCGGCCAGGGTCCAGCCCAGCCGGTGCGCCAGCAACTCGGCGACGGTCGTCTTCCCGCAGCCGGACACGCCCATCACCACCACCGCCGTCTTGCCGGCCGCCGCATCTGCTGCGGCGGCCGGCGTCGTGGTCGACGGATCGGTCACTGCTGGGTCTCGGAGCGGTCCAGGCTCCACTCGGTGTGGAAGGTGCCCTCCTTGTCGACCCGGCGGTAGGTGTGGGCCCCGAAGAAGTCCCGCTGGGCCTGGATCAGCGCCGCCGGCAGCCGGTCGGCGCGGATGCCGTCGTAGTAGGCCAGCGAGGAGGAGAACGCCGGAGTCGGCACCCCGTTGCGGGCCGCCTCGGAGACGATCCGGCGCCAGGCCTCCAGTCCGGAGCCCACTGCGTCGGCGAAGTAGTCGTCGGCGAGCAGCAGCGGCAGCTCCGGATCACGTTCGTAGGCCTCGGTGATCCGGTTCAGGAACCGGGCCCGGATGATGCAACCGCCACGCCAGATGCGGGCCATCGCGCCACGGTCGATGTCCCAGCCGTACTCCTGGCTGGCCGCCGCGATCTGGTCGAAGCCCTGCGAGTAGGCGACCACCTTCGACGCGTACAACGCCTGACGGACGTCGTCGATGAAGGCCTGCCGGTCGGTGACCTGCCACTCGGCGGCCTTCGCCGGCAGCTTGGCCCGGGCGGCCTGCCGCTGCGGGACCGACCCGGAGAGTGCACGGGCGAAGGTGGCCTCGGCGATACCGGTGATCGGGACGCCGAGGTCGAGGGCGTTCTGGACGGTCCAGCGACCGGTGCCCTTCTGCTCGGCCCGGTCCAGGATGACGTCGACGAACGGCTTGCCGGTCTCGGCGTCGGTGTGGGCCAGCACGTCGGCGGTGATCTCGATCAGGAACGACTCCAGGTCGCCGGTGTTCCAGTCGGAGAAGATCTCGGCCAGCTCGCCGGCGCTCGCGCCCAGGCCGCGCCGGAGCAGGTCGTAGGCCTCGGCGATCAGCTGCATGTCGGCGTACTCGATGCCGTTGTGCACCATCTTGACGAAGTGCCCGGCGCCGTCGGATCCGATGTAGGTGCAGCACGGCGCTCCGTCGACATGGGCGGAGACCGTCTCCAGCATCGGGCCGAGCGACTCGTAGGACTTCGGCGATCCACCGGGCATGATCGACGGGCCCTTGAGTGCCCCCTCCTCACCGCCGGACACGCCCATGCCGACGAAGTGCAGGTTGTGCTCGGCGAGCTCCTTCTCCCGACGGATGGTGTCGGGGAAGTGAGCGTTGCCGGCGTCGATGACGATGTCGTCGGGCTCCAGCAGCGGGATCAGTTCGCGGATGACCGCGTCGGTGCCGGCGCCGGCCTGGACCATGACGATGATCCGCCGCGGACGCTCCAGCGAGGCGACGAAGTCCTTCATCGACTCGCTCGGGACGAACGTGCCCTCGTCGCCGTGATCGGCGACCAGCGACTGGGTCCGCGCGTACGTCCGGTTGTGCAGGGCGACCCGGTAGCCGTTGCGGGCGAAGTTCCGGGCCAGGTTGCGGCCCATCACCGCCAGTCCGGTCACACCGATCTGGGCGAGTTCTGTCATCTGCGACTCCTTGTGCTCTCGTGGTGGGCGACCCGGCGGTCGATCGCGGCCCGGCCCTGCCGCCCCATCTTTCCATCGCTCGGCCCGCGGCCGACATGGGTCCCACCACGATGCGGCCCCGGACGGCCCACCGCACGGCGATGTGCACTAGCCTTCCTGGCAGAAGCGGATCTCTCGTCGGCGCGCCCGGGCCGGAAGGGGCCAGATGCTCAAAGTCTTCGACATCGATGAGGAGTCGGAAGCGCTGTATGCCCGACTGCTCGCGATGGGCGTCGTCCCGATCGAGAAACTCGCCGGCACCACACCAGTCGAGCAGGTCGAGAAGCGGCTGACCGAACTCCGCGACGTCGGGCTGGCGGTGCGCGAGATCAACGGCGGCTGGCAGGCGGTGCCGCTGCCGGATGCTCTCCGGGCGCTGCGGGCCCGCCGGACGACCGAGCTGGACGCTCTGGTCGCCTCCGCAGACGCGGCCCAGACCCGGCTGCTGGCGCTGGCCGACGACGGCGGCAGCGGACTCCGGTCGCTGATCGGCCGGGAAGCGGTGCAGGCCGCCATGAACGACATCTCCACCCGAGCCCGATTCGAGATCTGCGGTTTCGACAAGCCGCCGTACGTCACCACCCGCCCACCGACGAAGGAGTGGCTGGAGCACAACTCGGCCGAGTACCAGGCGCTGATGCGTGGCGTGCGGATCCGGTCGGTGTACCACCCGGGCTTCGACGAGAACCGGCTGGCGGAGATGGCCCTGTTCCACGAGCAGGGTGAACGGGCGCGCACAGGTGACGTGCCGATGAAGCTGGTGCTGGTCGATGCGGCGGTGGCGTTCACCCCGGCGCCGGCGTCGTACGCCCCGGATCAGGAGACCCGTGCCACGCTCGTGCACCACCCGATCATGGTGGAGGCGCTGCAGTCGCTCTTCGAAGCGGTCTGGCACCGGTCACTGCCGATCGACACCACCAGCCACGGGGTGTTCACCGACCCCCGGCGAGACCTGCTCGTCTCGCTGCTGATGAGCGGGGCGACCGATGTCGCCATCGCCAACCAGCTCAGTGTGACCGAGCGATCCGTGCGTCGCTGGATCTCCACCCTGATGGAGGAACTCGACGTACAGACCCGGCTGCAGCTGGGCGCCGCGCTTGCGCGCACCGAGGCGCTGCGCAACGACGCGCGACGGCTGAACACCACCGACACCGACGACTGACCCGCCCGCTGGTTCCTGGTCCGGCGACACAGCCGACCGGCTGGTTCCTGGTCCGGCGACACAGCCGACCGGCGGTTGCTGGTCCGGCAACACAGCCGACCGGCTGGTTCCTGGTCCGGCAACACAGCCGACCGGCGGGTGCTGATCCGGCAACACAGCCGACCGGCTGGTTCCTGATCCGGCAACACAGCCGGCCCGGCGGGTGCTGGCCGCCGGGCCGACTGTGTCTGCGAATGGGTTGCTCTTGGCGGTGTGATGTCGGCGTGACCGGCCCCGGTCAGCCGACGAAAGCCGCCAGCAGCTCAGCCAACCAGGGAGTGGATCCCGGTGAAGGCGATGCTGATCGCGTCGGCACCGTTCAGCGCCCGGGCGCCGTTCAGGTCACTTGCACCGTTCAGCGAGTTGGCGCCGTTCAGGCTCTTCGCCCCGTTCAGAGACGTGGCCCCGTTCAGCGACGTGGCCCCATTGAGCGACGTGGCCCCGTTCAGGCTGCCGGCCCCATTGAGACTTCCGGCCCCATTGAGCGAGCCGGCGCCATTCAGGCTGCCCGCCCCATTGAGACTTCCGGCCCCATTGAGCGAGCCGGCGCCATTGAGACTCCCCGCCCCATTGAGCGAGCCGGCGCCATTGAGACTTCCAGCCCCATTGAGCGAGCCGGCCCCATTGAGACTTCCGGCCCCATTGAGCGAGCCGGCGCCGTTCAGGCTGCCGGCCCCATTGAGACTTCCGGCCCCATTGAGCGAGCCGGCGCCGTTCAGTGCGGAAGCCCCGTTGAGCGCTCCAGCTCCGTTGAGGGTCCCGGCGCCATTGAGCGTTCCGGCGCCATTGAGCGTTCCGGCGCCATTGAGCGTTCCGGCGCCGTTCAGGGACCCGGCCCCGTTGAGACTCTTCGCGCCGTTCAGCGCGGCAGCCCCGTTGAGCGACCCGGCGCCGTTGAGCGACCCGGCGCCGTTGAGCGACCCGGCGCCGTTGAGCGACCCGACGACGCCCAACGACCCGGCGCCGTTCAGCGCCTTCGCTCCGTTCAGAGCACCTGCACCATTCAGCGAGGATGCACCGTTCAGGGCACCCGCACCATTCAGAGTCCCGGCGCCATTGAGCGAATTCGCACCGTTCAGTGAAGAAACCGCTTGAACGGGAGCAGCACCTGCTACGTTCGCTCCGTAGAAACCGATGGCCAACGCTGCCGCGGTGACAACCCCCGCGAGAACTCCGACGTGCCGGCCAGTGGACTTAGACATGGAGAGATTCCTTTCTCCAAGCACCGGCACCCGACCCCGTTGGTCCACGACTATGCACCGGTGCCTGCGTGTTCAACCTAGTGATTGGTTTGAGCAGGCAGCCAATTGCGCAATTGTCCAAAACCGGACATGTCCGGTATAGGACAATCACCTGCGATCGTGCTACTGTTCTCACGACCGGCCACGCCCGCGGCATTCAAGAAAGCCACAAGCGCCACCCCGGGGGAATGTGATGGATGCCCGCCTCGCGGTGGTCACTCACCGACCGGCGACAGGTTCATCGAGCGGCATCGACCGCTCGAGCCCTGAGCGCCAGATCAAGATCGGGAGAAATCCTGCGGATTCCCCTCGACTGCATCCTAGCGTTACCACGCCGGATACGCCGATGCAGCGCGGTCGGTGATCCTGGCGTGGCGGCGCATCCAGCCGGCCGAGCCCATGTCCAAAGCTCGACCCAACCCTCTGGGCCCGGGCGGGGGTCATCACCCGTGGCCCAACGATCAACCGCCGTTCGATCACTCCCGGGGGATTGTCGAGCGATCTTGCATTACGGGTAGTGGTGCGTCGGGTTCACCACTATCCGAACGGCCGGTTGCCGGTCGAGAGCTGGATGCGCCGCCCACGTCTGGAGCTCCAACGCTGATGATCAACGTCAGCCTGCTGCGAGGGGCCTCGTGGCGAGCCGGAGATCCAAGCGCTGCGGTGCATGATTGATGTTAGTTGACCGCGTCACACCGGTACCTGCTTCCAGGCGTCCACTACCGGACATTTCCGGTAGTGGCCAGCGCCTCGGGATAAGCCCGCCGGCAACGTCCCTCGATCAGGAGCGACTCCGACCTACTGTCCGTGGCCGAAGCTACGTTGGAGACGTCGGTCGACCGAGACCCGACGTCCACCGGGGAGGCCCCCATGTCGTGCCAATTCATCCCACCGTTCGTGCTCCAACGGCTCATCGACACCGCGCCGAGGGGGACCCCACACTCCGAGCAGTGCCGCACCACGTTGGTGCTGGACGAACGGCTCCGCGCCGAGCGTCGTGGCGGCGCACCCCGTCACCCCACGAGCGCGTCGGCCCCCAGCACGACCGGCCCCCAGCGCACCATCCATGACGCCCACAACACCGAAGAGCTTCCCGGGATTGTGGTGCGCGACGGTGATCAGAGCACCGGTGACGCCGCCGTCGACGAGGCGTGGAACTCGTCGGCGGCGATCTGGGACCTGTTCGCCGAGGTGTTCGACCGCCGGTCCGTGGACGGGGCGGGTACGCCCCTGGTCGTCACCGTGCACTACGGCACCGATTACGACAACGCGTTCTGGAACGGCAGCCAGTTGGTCTTCGGCGACGGTGGCGGCGAGGTGTTCGGCCGTTTCACCGAACCCATTGACGTGCTGGCCCACGAGTTCACCCATGGTGTCACCGAGCACACGGCCGCACTCGACTACACCGGCCAGTCCGGCGCGTTGAACGAGAGCCTGTCCGACGTCTTCGCCTCGATGTGCAAGCAACGCAGCCTCGGGCAGACGGTGGACCGGGCCGACTGGCTGATCGGCCAGGGCATCTTCCTGCCCGGCGTGCACGCCACCGCGCTGCGCTCGATGAAGGAACCTGGCACCGCCTTCGACGACCCGCGGCTCGGGAAGGACCCGCAGGTCGGCTCGATGGCCGATTACGTCGACACCAGCGAAGACAACGGTGGCGTCCACATCAACTCCGGGATCCCGAACCGGGCGTTCTGCCTGGCCGCGATCGCCCTCGGCGGGCACAGCTGGGAGCAGGCCGGTCCGATCTGGTACCGGGCGCTGACCGGCGGACAGGTCCGGGCCGATACGGACTTCGCCGGGTTCGCCCGCGCCACCGTGACTGCGGCGGCAGAACTGTTCGGCCCAGACTCCCCGGTGGCCGACCAGGTCCGGCAGGCCTGGGGCCAGGTCGGTCTCGACACCGGCACGGCCGGGCCGGCGGCCACGACCTCGGCAACGGATCCGCAGTCGTCGGTCACCGTTCGACGCCACGGCGGGTTCGCCGGGATCACCCGGACCGCCCGGATCGATACCGAATCCGACCAGGGTCGCCGGCTGCGTTCGCTGTTCGAGCGCCTCGACCTGACGGCCATCCCGTCCTCGCCGCCGCGACCCGACCGGTTCTCCTACACGGTCCAATACGCCGACCGCGAGTTCACCCTGAGCGAAGACGACCTGCCCGCAGAGGTGCACGAGGCTCTCGCCGGCTTGTGGCGCCGACCACGGTCCACCCAGTCCTGACCACCGGCCCGCATCGGAGGGCAGGCTGCCTCCGCCGGAGGCCGGGTGCAAGAATCCGGCCATCGCCCGGTCGCACCGACCGGCGGGCCGGTGATCACCCTAGGCGTGGTCCCGGCCACCACGTCGAGCCCGGGGAGGCACCCGATATGACACCACTGGCTTCGCAGATCTGGTGCGGTCGGTTGCCCCACGTCGAGGACGGCGGACTCGCGCGGCCGCGGATCGGCATCGGCGGCATGTCGATCGAGGCCAGCACCTTCTCCCCCCACGTCAGCGGTGCGGAGGCGTTCACGGTCCGGCGCGGCCCCGACCTGATCAACACCTACCCGTTCCTCACCGGCAGCCGGGATGACATCGCCGCTGCGGCCGACTGGGTGCCGCTGGTCCACGCCCGTTCGCTGCCGGGTGGTGCGGTGGACCCGAAGTTCTACGCCGCGATCAAGGAGGAACTGATCACCTCGGTCGAACGGTCCGTCGCTGCGGACGGCCCGTTCGACGGCTTCTACTTCGACATCCACGGTGCGATGAGCGTCATGGGCATGACCGACGCCGAGGGCGATCTGGCGACCGCTCTGCGGACCGCGCTCGGACCGGACACGCTGATGAGCACGTCGATGGACCTGCACGGCAACGTGTCCAGGGCTCTGCTGGATGCCACCGACCTCATCACCTGTTACCGGATGGCTCCGCACGAGGACGCGATGAACACCAAGGAGCGGGCGGTGTTCAACCTGCTGCGCCGGCTGCGGGCCGGTACCGGTGCGGATCCGGTGGTGCGCCGGCCGTACAAGGCGTGGCGACAGGTTCCGGTGCTGCTGCCCGGCGAGAAGACCAGCACCCGGCTGGAGCCGGCTCGCAGCATCTACGCCGAGGTCGCGAAGGTGGAGGCACTGGACGGCGTGCTGGACGCCGCCGTCTGGGTGGGCTACGCGTGGGCCGACGAACCGCGCTGCCAGTGCGCGGTGGTGGTGACCGGTGACGACCGTGAGGTCATCGCCAGGGAGGCCGGGCGCTTGGCACGACGGTACTGGGATTCGCGCGACGACTTCGTGTTCGTCGCCGACGCCCTGCCGCTGGACCAGGCCCTCGACGCCGCCCTCGCAGCCGGGGCAGCCCGGCCGTACTTCATCTCCGACTCCGGCGACAACCCGACCGCCGGTGGCACCGGTGATGTGTCCTGGACCTTCGGTGAACTGCTGGAGCGCGATGAGCTCCGCAGCGAGGACCGCACGGTGATCCACGCGTCGATCTTCGATCCCGAGGCGGTCCGGCATGCCGTTGCGGCCGGCGTCGGCGCCACCGTGGACGTCCAACTCGGCGGGCACGTCGACAGCGGGCCGCGTGGGCCCGTCCCGGTCCGGGCCGAGGTGTTCTCGATCACCGAGGGCGACCCGGTGGCCGGCACCCAGGTCGTGCTGCGGACGGGTTCGGTCCACGAGATCGTCACCGAACGCCGCAAGCCGTTCCACCACATCGACGACTTCACCCGGCTGGGCCTCGATCCCCGAGCCGCGGATCTGGTGGTCGTCAAGATCGGCTACCTGGAACCGGAGCTGTACGAGATCGCCGCGGACTGGAAGCTCGGGCTGACGCCGGGCGGGGTCGACCAGGACCTGTCGCGGCTCGGCCACCATCGACTGCAGCCAGGCGTCTTCCCCTTCGATCGGAATGCGACCGATCCCGACCTGACACCGGTCGTGACCCGTCGCTGAGATCGCGACGGCACCGTTCCTGCATTCGACGCGAGAAAGTCACCAGGCATTCCTGCGCCGACTGTGCAAACTCCCCGCGCATCCGGTCCTCGGCCTCTACGATTGGCTCAGCACTGTGAACATAGCGGCGGCGGCAGGCCGAAAGGGCTTGCCGTGGTGCCGTTCTCGGGGGAGGCAGAATGGTCCAGCGCGTTCAATCCGTGTTGGTGGACGACCTTGATGGGCGTAGTCCGGCGGAGGAGACGGTCTTTTTCGCATTGGACGGTGTGAATTACGAGATCGACTTGTCCATGGCGAACGCGGAGCGGTTCCGGGAGGCGGTCCGCCCCTGGCAGGAGCATGGCCGGCGCACGGCGCGTGGTCGCCAAGCGCGGTCCGAGCGCCGACGCGGCCGGGTCGCAGCGACCCGGGCCCGCATCGATCCGGCCAAGTCGCGCGAGATCCGTGTCTGGGCCGAGGAGAACGGGTTCAAGATCTCCAGTCGCGGCAAGATTCCCGATGCCGTGCACCGGGCATTCGACGCTGCGCATCAGTGATCGTCGCCCACTGAGAAGTCATCCCTTGGCGGTACACCGATATGCGCCGCCAGGCGGATGACAGCAGGCACTCGCCCGCGGGATCGTTGACTCGTGCTCATCGGCCGATGGGTGCGCTTCGGGGGCGGATTCGATGACGATCGGGGGATCAGCGCTCCGTACGCCGGAGCGGCAGCGGTCGGCCCGCGGTGACGGCTCGGAGGAACGTCGCCGGGATGCCAACTCGCGACCGGCGGAGAAAGGACGGCGGGTGCTCCGTCGAATCTTCTCCGCCGGTCGGCGCGCCCGCCGGCGCCCGGTCAGTCGCCGTTCACCGTCATCTCGACGATGGCCCGCACGACGTCGGCCGGATCCGCCGACGCGGCCAGCGCCGCTCGCTGCAGGTCGGCCCCGGTGCCCTCGGCGAGCACGCGGTCCAGGCCGGCACGGACGCGGTCGAGATCGCCGGCCGCCTCCAGCACCGGACCGGCGTGGTCGAGGAGCGCGTCGATCACCGCTCGAGCGGGCCGCGGTGTCTGTGTGTGCGGATCCAGCAGCTCTCCTGCGGGACCGTCGCGGCTGGCCCGCCACTGCGCGAGCCGGAGTTGTTCGACGGTGACATCAGGCGTGGCCCGCCCGGCTGCGGCTTCCGGGGCCGCGGTTTCGACCAGCGCCCGGACGAGTCCGGCGATCATGATCGTGTCGCTCACGCGCACGCGGCGTACCGCTGGCCGGATCGACCAGCAGCAGCTTCTTCGATGCCGACCGTGCGGACGCGGGTGGCGTTCTGCTACATCGAGAAACGGTACCCGGCCGGCGGGCTGCCTGAACACGTTCGGTCGACGATCGGTCGGTGGGCCCCGTGGGACTCGAACCCACAACCCGCGGATTAAAAGTCCGCTGCTCTGCCAATTGAGCTAGAGGCCCGCCGCGTCACGCAGCGACGCCCCAGCGTACCGGCCCGGCCCGGAGTCGGCTCCTACGGTCGAGTCGGCGGCGGTCAGGTTGCGCGGCGTTCCCGCCATTCGCCGACGACACGGTCGGCGCTGACCGTACGCAGGAACGACTCGGGTCCACGGTTGTGTCCCGACGACGGCCGCAGCCGCATCTCCCGGATCCGGCGGTTCAACTCCTCGACCACGGCCCGCACCTGGGCCTCGGTCCGCAGTTCGGCCACCGTGTCGACGATCCGTTCCGCCTCCTTGCGCAGCGCGAGCTCCGGCGGCAGCACCCCGGACAGATCCTCACGCTGCACCCAGCGGGTGACCCAGTCGCCGGGTCCCGGACCGGTGAGGTTGCGCAACGGCTTCCCGGCACCGGGTAGGTTGTCGAACTCCCCGCGCTCCTGGGCCTCACGGATCAGCCGCTCGTGCAGCGCTTCCTCGCGCTTCGGCCGCTTGCGGCCGGCGCCGCCGTGGCCGGATTGTGGCGTCTGGGTCATCACCGTCTCCCCTCGCAGGAGCTTGTGAAGCGTTGCACAAGCCTAGCGACACCGCCCGGGGACCGACACCCCCGGCGGACCTCCCGCTGTGGAACGCTGGGCCCATGGACGGATGGATGATCGGCCTGATCGTCCTGCTCATCGTGGGCCTGAGCGTGATCGCCTACGGAGCACTGTCGGACCGACGGCGCCACCGCCGCGCCGTCACCCAGCTCCTGTCGCCGCCCGCGCGGAGGATCCCACAACTGCCGCCGGACTCCCCCGCGCCCGCCTACCTGTCGTCCCTGCAGGCTCGCCGGGAACCCGCGGACCCGCGCCCGCAGCCCACCGACCGCGAGCGGGCGGCGATCGACCGTGACATCCACGACTCCGCCACGACCCGGGTCCGGGCCGGATTCGCCTCCGACGCCTTCGTCACGGATCGAGCCGACCGCCGGTGCATCCTGACCTCGCCGCGGATCCTCCTCGTCACCGATTCGATCATGACGGTCCGCGAGCTGATCACCGTGCTCGAACACATGATCAGCGACGGCACACCGCTGGTGATCATCGCTGCAAATCTGGCGCCGGACGTCCTGGACACCCTCGAGGTCAACCACCTCCAGCGTCGCGCCGATCTGCTCGCGGTGGTCAGCCGCGATCCGGCCGTCACCGGATCAATCGCCGGAGCCACCGGTGCGACACCGGTGACCCGGGTCGACCTTCAGACCGCCGCGGTCACAGACGGTGATCTCGGCCGCTGCAGGCGGTGGATCAGTGATCATGATCGCAGCTGGATCGTGACGACCCCGAGCGAGCGCGAATCGGTCACCGAGTCCCGTCAGCCTGATCAGGCATAGCCGAGGTATTCCAACCTCTCGTCGCCGATGCCGAAGTGGTGGGCGATCTCGTGCGCGACGGTGATCCGGACCTGCTCCACGACCTCGGTGCGGCGCGAACACATCGCCAAGGTCGGTTCTTTGAAGATCACGATCCGGTCGGGCAGCGCACCGGCATAGCTGCTGTCCCGTTCGGTCAGCGGCACACCCTCATAGCGGCCGAGCAGGCCCGGATCACCGATCGGCGCCCGGTCCTCGACCATGATCACCACATTGTCGAGCAGCGCGGTGAGTCCGATCGGCAGCGCCTGCACGGCGTGCTGCACCAATCGGTCGAACTCGTCGTCGGACAGCGTGATCACCATCCCCCCAGTCTTCCGCCGTCCGAAGCCTCGGCGGAGCGAAATCACACGAATGGAATTCCCGACTCCATTGCGGCGTGTCGACTTGAATTCCGCGACCGGTTCCTACTCAGCAGTTGCCGCCAAGCAGGTCGCGCCGATACGCTCCTGAGCAATTTGTGACTGCTGTGACTGCCGTGATTGGGGAATCACCGAGGGCAGAGACGGCAGCGCTCCTATCCCCCATCTGCGGCCCGGGAAGGCCGCACCCAGGAGGAACGTTCTCGTGAGCAGCGCCATCCACAAGGTCGGCAGCGTCACCGCGCTCGCGGTGGTCGCCGGCACGGCGATCACGCTCGGCGGCGTCCAACTCGCTTCGGCGGGCACAGCGACGGCGACGGCCGGGGTCAACATCAGGTCAGGGCCGGGCACCTCGTACCGGGTGGTCGGCGGCCTGGCCCGCGGCCAGTCGATCACCACGGTCGGCAAGGCCAGGCACGGATGGGTCCAGGTCCGTTTCAACGGCGGTAAGGCCTACATCTCGGCCGGCTACCTGTCCCGCGGCCATACGGCCGTGCGAACCGCCGCAGTGACGATCTACACCCACGGCACCAAGATCGCGTCCGCACCGCTCAACGTACGCCGCACCGCCAGCCGATCCGCGAAGGTGGTCGGCTACATCGGGGCCGGTCAGCACGTCACGCTGACCGGCAAGCAGTCCACGGGGTACGCCGAGGTCCTCTACGGCGGCCAGCGAGCCTGGGTCACGGCGCAGTATCTGGTCGGCACCATGTCGGGGCTGCCGTCCACAAGTACGCGAACCGCGAGTGCCGCCCTACTGATCCGAACCACTGCGGACTCCCGGTTCCGGATCATCACCACGGTGCCACGCGGCACCCGTCTGCAGGCCACCGGGACGACGCGCAACGGCTATGCCCAGATCGTCTTCCGACATGCCATCCGCTGGGTGACGGCCCGCTACCTGACCTCCGCCGCCGTGTCGGGACCGAAGCCGGTCACCCATAAGAAGGCCAAAGCGGCCAGGAAGAAGGCCTCCGCCCGGCCGACGACGCACCACCCGAAGCGGAGGGCCACGGTGACGAAGAAGGTCGTCAAGGTCACCACGAGGACGCCGAAGAAGACCGCCAGCCACCCCACCGCATCGGTGGCCAAGAAGCCGGTGCTGCCCAAGGTCGTCGGCACCCGGTACGCGACCACCGAGTTGCTGGTCCGCACCACTGCCGACAGCGACTATCGCACCGTGACCACGGTGCCCCGCGGCGCACGGCTCTCGATCACCGGCGCGATCAGGCACGGCCGGGCCCAGATCGTCTACCACGGCGCCGCTCGCTGGGTCACCGCCCTGTACCTGTCCACCAGCAAGCCGCGGACCGCTCCCCCAGCGCCCCCGGCGCCGAGCGCCGGTTCGGGGTCGACGTCCACAGATCCGGTCCCGTCCGATCCGGCACCCACGTCCGACACCACGTCGTCCGACAGTGGCGGCCTGGACCCGAGCTACCACGGCAAGACCAAGGACGTTCCCGACAGCATCTGGGACGACCTGGCGATGTGCGAGGCCAGCGGCAACTGGAGTATCAACACCGGGAACGGCTACTACGGCGGACTGCAGTTCTCGTTGCAGACCTGGCGGGGGTTCGGTGGCACCGGCATGCCGAACAAGACCACCCGGCTGGACCAGATCGCCGTGGCCGAGCGGGTGTTGGCCGTACAGGGGTGGAACGCCTGGCCGGCCTGCTCGACCAAGCTCGGGCTCCGCTGAGGCTGCACACCCGGCCAACTCTCAACCGAAGATCGAGCCCAGTCGGCCACCGGTGATATTGCCGTAATCATCTCGTGATTGCTTCGTGATGATCGGCGGGGTAGCACCGGTGACCGCGGGCCCGAGGGGCCTCCGCGACCTCGATCCCCGCGGGAAACCGGCCGATCCGACCGGTGCGCTGTGTGCCCACAACGGTGACGAAAACCCAGAATCACATCAGTGAAATTTCAGCAAGCGGAGCCGCGTGTCGGTTTGCGATCTTGATTCAGGGAGTACTCACGCGGTTGCCGTGGCTGATGTGGTCTGGCTAGAGTCCCGAGCAGTTTGTGACTGCTGTGACTGGCGTGATTGGGGAATCACAAGGTCGCCTCAGTCCCCCACCCCCACACGGTCCGGGAAGGCCGTACAGGAGGAACACGTGAGCAGCGCCATGCGTAAAGCCGGCGCCGTGACCAGCTTGTTGGCCGCCACGGGCGCAGCCGTCACCATCGGCAGCGTCCAACTGGCCTCAGCTGATTCGGCGACGGCAACAACCGGAGTGAACATCCGCTCCGGTCCCGGGACGAACTATGCGATCGTCGGCGGGCTGGTCCGGGGTCAGAAGATCACCGCCGTGGGCAAGCCCCACAGCGGCTGGATCAAGGTCCGCTTCAACGGCTCGGCGGCCTACGTCTCCGCCCAGTACCTGAGCATGAACGGCAAGGCCACCGTCCCCGGGCCGGCGAACATCTACACCAAGGGTGTCAAGATCGCGACCACCGCTCTGAACGTGCGTCAGAGCGCCAGCCTCGGCAGCAAGATCATCGGCTATGTCGCCGACGACCAGAAGGTCACCCTGACCGGCAAGCAGTCCCGCGGCTACGCCGAGGTGTTGTACGGCGGCCGACGTGCCTGGGTCAGCGCGCAGTACCTGGTCAGCTCGATGAACGATCTGCCCCGCGACACCGGTTCCCGCTACGCCACGGCGGACCTGTTCATCCGTACCACCGCGGACTCCAACTTCAAGATCATCACCACGGTCCGGAAGGGCACCGAGCTGCAGACCACGGGCGCGACGCGGAACGGTTTCGCCCAGGTCGTGTTCCACAACGCGATCCGCTGGGTGACTGCTCGCTACCTGTCCGACCGCACGGTCAGCGGTCCGGTGTCGTCAACCCCGGCCACGTCTGCGAAGCCGGCACCGGCCAGGACCGTCAGGCACGCGACCAAGCCGACCAGGTCGTCGGCGCCGAAGATCGTCGGCAGCCGGTACGCGACCACCGGGTTGTTGATCAGGACCACTTCCGGCAGTGACTTCAAGACGATCACCGAGGTGCCCACCGGCAGCCGGCTGAGCATCACCGGCCGCAGCGCCAACGGCAAGGCGCAGATCATCTACGACGGCGCCGTCCGTTGGGTCACCGCCCGGTTCCTGTCCACCAGCAAGCCGCGCGTGCAGAACGACCAGCCGGCCCCGACGCTGCCCAAGGTGATCGGCACTCGGTACGCCACCACGGCATTGTTGATCAGGAACCGGTCGACGGCGGCCTACACGACGATCACCACCGTGCCGACCGGGGCCAAGCTCAGCATCACCGGCGTCTACGAGAACGGCAGGGCGCAGATCGTCTACGACCATGCGGTCCGCTGGGTGACCGCCCAGTACCTGTCGAAGGCGGCGCCCGGAACGACGACCAGCAGCTCGTTCGTCAGCAGCCCGCCCAGCAGCAACAGGGGCGAGATCGCACTGGCCTACGCCAAGGCGCAGCTGGGCAAGCCGTACGTCTGGGGTGCCGAGGGGCCGGACAGCTTCGACTGCTCCGGTCTGACCCTGCGGGCCTGGCAGGCGGCCGGGGTCGACCTGCCGCGGACGTCGCAGATGCAGTTCCTGGCCAGCCCACGGGTGTCGCTGAACGATCTCCGTCCCGGTGACCTGGTCTTCTTCTACGGTCCCAGCCCGAGCCACGTCGGCATCTACGCCGGCAACGGCCAGGTGATCAACGCACCCCGGCCGGGGAGGACCGTCGAGTACACGGCGATCGCCTACATGCCGGTGGCGGGAGCCACCCGACCGGGCTGATCGCCGGCTGGACCTCGGTGCCGGCGTCACTCCCCCTCATCCCCCGGGATGACGCCGGTCACCGGCAGGGGCTGTCCCCCCACAGCCCAGCGACCTCACCGGTGAGTGTCGCGCAGCAGAAAGACGACGGCGGCCCTCCGTGGATGGCCGCCGTCGGCCTTCCCGCATCGGTCCGGGGAGCGGTCGGGACAAGCGGATCCCCGTTTGGGGTCGCGGCCCGGCGACCCATATAGTCATGCGGTCAGGTCCCCATCGTCTAGTGGCCTAGGACACCGCCCTTTCAAGGCGGCAACGCGGGTTCGAATCCCGTTGGGGATACCCAGTCGAACTTGATTCTGATTACGGGAAACACTTCAGAGCAGTGCTCCCCTCCCCTCTCGGGATAGGTCTCGACAGACACAGGAAGACACATCAAAACCCCCGGTGTGAACCGCGAGCCTACTTGTCAGGTTCCTGCGGCGACAGGAGTTTCTGCCCGGTCAGAGGCCGTGATCCTGCCACTGGAAGCGGATCAGCCACCTCTGCGAGCGGCGAACGAAACCGGCTCGTAAGCCGTTCCATCACCGGCGCTGCTGGCCCGACCGTCCTGGTGTCGGTCGGCTGGTTCGTATCGGGATCCCGCCGCGGGCACTCGCCTATGTCCGGCGGCCGGAACTAGCCAATATCAGCGGTTCGTTGGCGGCCCGTCGTCCCGCCCAGGCGCGGGGTGATCGGGTGCTGCCATCGCCTCGGCACGCGCTACTGATTCGGTGTCCGCCCTGCCCCGCCGTGCCTTCCGCCGTGCCCTCCGCCCAGGGATGAAGCCGATCGCCACAGTTTCGCCATCCAGCCGTCTCAACGCCTCGGCCTTCAGACGACTGGACTCCCGGCACAGGGCGGCTTCCTCGTAAGGGCTGATGGTCATGCTGTCCATCTCCGTACCACCTTGACGATCGGCCACCAGTCAGCCGGTCACGTTCCCACGGTAGTCGATTGGACGCTACGGGCTGCCCAGTCGATCCTGGCCAACGGTGATCCTCCGTTGATATTGTCCGCCGACGACGCGCGCAGGTCTCTACGCGAAGAGTTTCATCATCCACCGCCACCCCTGAACAACCGACAGAAGCTTCAGGCCCCCGACGTCCAGGAGGTGTCGGCAACGCTCGAAAGTGAGGACGAGACCGTCCCCGCGGCGCGGTCGTCGATCATGCGAGGCTGTGAACCTGCTCGCCGCCCGCGCTGTGGGCGGACCAGCCGAAACTGCACTGGACCTTCGATCTGATCAATCCCCGCGGCCGGCACCAAGTCCCGCTCGGGTTCTCCAGCTCCGAAGCTGCCCGCGTAGACCTGGCGCGGGGACCGGCCTGGAGGAGCTTCCTCCACAAACGCACCCCGCCGACAGCGGCCGGCCGCTCCGGGCTGTCGCGTAAGAGGATCCGTGGGTTCGGGCCCTGGCCGACAGCCGCCGGATGCCCGGGTCAACACGAGGGCATGGGCCTTCACGGCAGGGTCGGCAGCTGTCAGCGGACGACGAAGCCGCGTCTCAGTCCGCCTGGTATGACGCGGGACAATCCAGGGCGCCCGGTGGGTTTAGTGTCGTTGCCAGAACGGTGTGGAACGGAAGGCGGGACATAGCGAGATGCCCCACGGTCACCGACGGGTTCGGCTGGTCGACGCCCTGGATCCGCTAGTGCTGGCCTTGGATGTCGGCTCGACCGCCAGCCGAGGTGATGTCTACGACGCCGCGGGTCGTCCGGTTGAAGGCGGACGCGTGAAGGTCGCTCACGAGTTCCGGACCGCACCTGATGGCACGTCCGAGATCGACCCGGACCGGGTGGCTGAGGAACTGGCTCACATCATCGACAGGCTGGCTACCGGGCGGCTGCAGGACCGGCTCCGGGGTGTGGCTTTGGACACCTTCGCCTCGTCGCTGGTCGGGGTCGGCGCCGACGGTCGGGCAGTGACGACCTGCTACACCTACGCCGACTCCCGATGCGGGTCACAGGCCACCGCTCTGCGCCGCACCCTCGACGAGCACCAGGTTCAGCAGGCTACCGGCTGCCGACTACACACCAGCTACCTGGCTCCGCGTCTGCGCTGGTTGCATGAGTCTGATCCTGACCGGTTCCGAGCCGCGAACCGATGGATGTCGCTTGGCGAGTACGCGTACATGAAGCTGCTGGGCGCCACCGCGGCGGGCACGTCGATCGCCGCCTGGACCGGCTTGCTGAACCGCCACACCGGCGACTGGGACTCCGACATGCTGACCGTCGCCGGCATCGACGCTCGACAGCTGTCCGAGATTCGCAACCCTGACCAGCCGCTCACGGATGTCGACGCCGACGTGGCGCGGCGTTGGCCGACGCTCACCGATGCGCAATGGTTCGCTCCCATTGCGGACGGCTTCGCCAGCAACCTGGGTACAGGGGCCGACGACAAGACGACGGCCGCGCTGGCCGCCGCCACCAGTGGGGCAATCCGGCTGCTGGTCGATGGGACGCCTGCCGAGATCGCGCCGGGGCTGTGGTGCTACCGCGTCGATGCCGACCGCTCCCTCATCGGCGGCGCGGTCAACGACGTCGGCCGGGTCGTCAACTGGGCGCAGCAAACGCTCAACCTCGGCGGGCGAAACCTCGACGACGTGATGGCCGCCTCCCCGGATCCCGCCACTCCCCTCGTCTTGCCTTACCTCTCCGGCGAACGGGCTCCCGGCTGGGCCGCCGACGCGCGGGCAGTCATCGCCGGCGTATCCACCGCCACCACCGGCCCGGTCCTGTTCCGGGCTGCCATGGAAGGTGTCGCTCTCAGCTACGCCCGAGTCAGCGACGAACTGCAGACCACCGCCGGCAATCCACACCGAATTCTGGCCAGCGGTCGGATCACCCGAGACCTGCCCGGCTGGCTCCAAGTCCTCGCCGACGTCCTCGAGGCCACCGTGGAACCTGTCACGATCAAACGCGCAACCCTGCGCGGCACGGCCCTGCACGCCCTCGAGGTGCTCGCCCCAGACACAGCACGATCGCCCATCAGCACCGGTCCACTCCTGCAGCCTGACGCCGAGCACCGCCGGTACTACCGAGAGCGCGCCGAGGACTATCAGAAGCTGTACGCCGCGACGGTCACCCCCGACCGCAGCACCTGACCGGCTCAGCAGGAGGACCGGCCGGGGCCGGCCCGATAGCGGCTGCCGCTCAGCACTCCCCGGGGCCGTCTCGAACCAGGCACTTGGCCGGTGAGCATCGAAGTCGCCCTGATTCTCGATGCGGACGGCCACGTCGATGATGGGCTTCGCCAGCATTCCTGGGATCGCGGTCGAGCCGATGTGCTCGATGAGCCATCGGCTGTTGCCCAGTCGCCGCAGCTCATCGGCAACGACCTCGAACTCGTGTGGCGAGCAGGAGTTGCAGTCAGCTGCGGTGGTCTTGCTCCCACTGGCGGAAGTGCCATCTCTCGCCGACCTGACGCATCGACTCGCGCCGACGCGCCTGCGACGCTTCGTTGATCTTGCGCTCGCGCAGGACCCTTGGTATCACCTCAGCGCCGACGGCCACCAGCAGCCCGGCGGCGATCAATGAGAGGGCCCATCGTCCCGAGTCATCCGCTGTGCTTTGCGCGGATCCAGGGCTGGCAGTATCCATGCTGGCCACCTATCGCGAAACAGGTACAGAGGATACCTCCGGGCGGCACAGCGCCTGCGGCGTCGGCGGGCCGGCCACCAGATTCCGTAACGCGGCAAGCCCCTCCGGGCCCAGGCGCTGACGGTCACTCCCGATCCCTCGTGACCTTCAGTCCGGCACGCCACACCGACAGATCCCAAGCTCGTTCAACCCACCGACCCGACTGCACACCCGCCAGCAGCCCGGACAGCGAGACCGGCTCGCCGATGTGGCTCAGAAGTAGACCTCGGCGCCCAGGACGACGGTGCGATCGATCGGCAGGCCGAAGTAGTCGGTCGGACGCGCTGCGTTCTGCGCCAGTGTCCGAACGATGCCCTTGCGCCACCGCGCCATTCCGGGCCGGTCGCTGACCCTGAGGGTCATACGGGACACGAAGTACGTCGCAGTCGCCAGGTCCAGCTCGATCCCATGCTGCCTGACGGCGAGATCCAGGCCCGCCGGCACGTCCTGATCCTCGGCGAAGCCGAAATCAAGCCGTACGTAGGTGATCCGATCGTGCTCGCTGGCGAGATGGTCAATGGTCACCCGTTGGGTGTCGTCGACGCGCGGCACGTTCAGCGGCCGAGTCGTGACAATCACGACGTTCTCGTGCAGGACCCGGTTGAACCGGACGTTCTCACGCAGCGCCAGCGGAGCCGTCTCCTTCGACGGATGAAGAAAGACCGCCGACCCCGGGATTCGCGTGACGTTGACCACCTCTTCGCTGGCGAGGAACTCCACCAGCGGCCCCTCGAGCTTCTTACGTCGCTGGGTCACGACAACGACGCCGCGCCGCCAGGTCAGCATGATGGTGGTCAGGAGCAGCGCCACCAGGAGCGGCAACCAGCCCCCGTGCAACACCTTCGTGACGTTCGCAGCGAAGAACGCGATCTCGATGATTCCGAAGAAGCCGCCGGCGAGCATGACCTGCCATCGCTTCCAGCCAAGCGCCGTGGTGGCGTACACGCAGAAGAGCGCGGTCGTCAGGATGAACGTCGCCGTCACCGCGACGCCGTACGCGGTCGCCAGCCGCGCCGACGCACCGAAGGCCAACATCAGCACCAGCACACCGATGAAAACCAGCCAGTTCACAGCAGGGACGTAGATCTGCCCACCGGTGTGCTGTGAGGTCTGCCGCACCGTCAGCCGTGGC
The DNA here is from genome assembly GCA_963758075.1 of uncultured Actinomycetota bacterium. Lineage (GTDB taxonomy): Bacteria > Actinomycetota > Actinomycetes > Propionibacteriales > Propionibacteriaceae > Microlunatus. The sequence goes on from CAVWTT010000005.1 coordinate 274,697, forward strand.
AGGTAGCCGAGCCGCTCGGCCTGTCGGGACACGGAGTAGACACCCGAGATCACAGCCTGGCTCGCGATGATCGTGGCCATGGTCGAGAGCAGCACCAAGGGGATCCTGCCCCACGCCGGCGCCATCTGGAAGAACGGGTTGCTCACGGTGTCGGGGTGGGTCAGGAGCATCGCGCCCTGGCCCAGATAGTTGAGCGTCAGCGCTGGGAAGACCAATCCGAACCATGCCGTCATCACCGCGGGCCGACCCAGATGGCCCATGTCGGCGTACAGCGCCTCGGTGCCGGTGATGACCAGCACGATCGCCCCGCTCGCCACGAAAGAGATCAAGGGATGGTCGATGACGAACAGCAACCCGTTGTGCGGCGACAGGGCCGCAAGAATCGACGGTTTCTCGGCGATGTGGAAGATGCCCAGGACGGCCAGCGTGAGGAACCAGATGACCATGATCGGCCCGAACGACCTGCCCACCCGCTCAGTGCCGTAGCGCTGCACCGCGAACAGTGCCACGATGATCAGCACGCCAAGCACGAGCACCAGGTGACCGAGCGAAGGTACGGCCACCTCGACGCCCTCGACCGCCGACAGCACTGAGATCGAAGGCGTCAGCAAGCTGTCACCGTAGAACAGCGACGCACCGATGACGCCGAGGACCATCACCAGGACAAAGGCCCGAGAGCCAGGCCTGACACCCCTGCGGGTCAGGTGGGCCAGAGCCAAGATGCCCCCCTCGCCGTCGTTGTCGGCGCGGGTGATGAAGCCGAGGTACTTGATGCACACGACGACGACGATCGACCAGAACATCAGCGAGATGGCTCCGAACACATCCGAGGTGTCCAGCTTCACCAGCCCGTTGTCGATGGAGAAGACCACTTGGATCGCGTACAGCGGGCTCGTGCCGATGTCGCCATAAACGACACCCAGGGCGGTGAGCGCCATGACCGCTCGGCCGGGCCTGTGGGAACCATCCACGGGAAGCTCCTTGCAGTCGTCCAGCCCATCGCCGACCCGAGTTCCCGGCGAACCGAGAGAGGACGATACTCCGGACCGACCGCGACCCTCGGCCGCCTCCGGCTCAGGCCGAGACGCGAACGCGACCGCGCCAACGTCCACTGTTCGGCGACGAGCTTCCTCCAGGCAGGTGCATACCACCACGACGCCGGTCGGGCTGGACTCACCGCCGTCGAGGCCGGTGATCCGACGCCGACAGCGCCAGGCCCCTCCGATGGGGGCTTCACCGAGATGTCATCGGGCCCGGTCCCGGGCCGCTTACCGGGTCGAACGAGGGAAGCCGGTAAGGCCCGTCCGGCCGCCCCGCCCGGACACCGGGGTGACCGGGGAGATGTCGCGCCGGCCGGGGCAGCGCCAGCGGCCGGCCCGTCGACTCCGTCGCGTGGGATGCTGCATTGCCAAGACTCGATCGACATGTGAGATGCGGCCCTGATGACATCAAACCCGGCGGCGCGGGATCCTCGTGCCGTGAAGCGGTGGCGACAATATCTGGCTGAGGAGCGGGCCGAAGCGGCCACTTACCGCGACCTCGCCCAACGACGCCGCGGTGACGAGCGAGAGATCCTGCTCGCGCTGGCCGACGCCGAGGGTCGACATGAGCAACACTGGCTGGACCTGCTCGGCGACCAGGCCCACAAACCCGCCCGAGCCAGCCTCCGGACCCTGATCCTGGGCGTCCTGGCCCGCCGGATCGGCTCGGTCTTCGTGCTGGCCCTGGTGCAGAACGCCGAGTCGCGGTCTCCCTACGCCAACGACCCGGACGCCACCCCGGAGATGGCCGCTGACGAGCAGATTCACGAGGAAGTCGTCCGCGCGCTGGCCGAACGCGGCCGCAACCGGCTTTCCGGCACCTTCCGGGCCGCGGTGTTCGGGGCCAACGACGGACTGGTCAGCAACCTGTCACTCATCCTCGGCGTCGGCGCCAGCGGTGTGGAACCCCACGTCATCCTGCTCACCGGTATCGCCGGCCTCCTCGCCGGCGCTCTGTCGATGGGTGCCGGTGAATACGTCTCCGTCCACTCCCAGCGCGAACTGCTGGCCGCCTCGAGCCCGAATCCCGAGGCTCACCGGATCCTTCCCGACCTCAACGTCGACGCCAACGAACTCACCCTGCTCTACCGATCCCGCGGCATGCCGGAAGAACAAGCCACCGCCCACGCCGAGGAAGTCCTCCGCGACCTCAGCCAGGCCGCACCCGCCGCCTCCACCGGGCCTGCCGACGACGCGCACGAAGCCGTCGGCACCGGGATGAGCGCTGCCCTGGCCAGCTTCTGCTTCTTCGCCTCCGGCGCGATCATCCCGGTCATTCCCTATCTGTTCGGCCTCTCGGGTCTGCTACCCGTCCTCATCGCCACCGGCCTGGTCGGCATCACGCTGCTGGGCACCGGCTCCGTCGTGGGTCTGTTGTCCGGTGGCTCCCCCGGCCGGCGCGCCCTGCGCCAACTCGCGATCGGATACGGCGCTGCAGCCGTCACCTACCTGCTCGGTCTGCTGTTCGGCACGTCCATGGCCTGAGGCGGGTCGCTCCCGGCCGGCGGGGTACCCCTGAGGTCTCGGTGCTCTCCGCCACCGCGATGTTCTACTCGTTCGGCGGGAACTGATACGAGCCGGCGGGCGACGTCACGGCCATGTCGGGGCTTCTCAGCCTGCCGGCCGAGGACGTTCGACCCAGCCTCGAGGTGCGCCGTGCCGCACCTAGTGCGGCTGCCACTACGGGTGCCGGTCCGACTCGCTCCCGCACCAGCTACGTGTCCCCGCACCAACCGCACCTGGTGCGCCGTGCCGCACCTAGTGCGGCTGCCACTACGGGTGCCGGTCCGACTCGCTCCCGCACCAGCTACGTGTCCCCGCACCAACCGCACCTGGTGCGCCGTGCCGCACCCAGTGCGGCTGCCACTACGGGTGCCGGTCCGACTCGCTCCCGCACCAGCTACGTGTCCCCGCACCAACCGCACCTGGTGCGCCGTGCCGCACCTAGTGCGGCTGCCACTACGGGTGCCGGTCCGACTCGCTCCCGCACCAGCTACGTGTCCCCGCACCAGCCGCACCTGGTGCGCCGTGCCGTACCCGACATACCCCGCGCGGGTATAATCGGAACATGCGCATGCCCCACGGCTCGACCCCAGGTGCGTCCTCGACGTCTGGGACCACAGACCCCGTCTGCGGCATGGACGTCAGTGCCGGCGGCCACCATGCCGGCGGTCCTGACGGTGGCACGTACTACTTCTGCTCCACCGGCTGTCGGGCCACGTTCCTCGACGACCCGGCGAAGTACGTTCATCCCATCCCCCACGGCGGTGCGACCGATCGCGGTGGACCCGACCGTGCCCGGCGCGACGAGTCGCCGGACGGCGTCGGGGAACGGGCTCAGGAGCCGGTGGAGTACACCTGTCCGATGCATCCGCAGATCCGGCAGGCCGGCCCCGGTTCGTGCCCGATCTGCGGAATGGCGTTGGAGCCGCTGCTGGTGACTGCCGACGCGAGACCGAATGCCGAACTGATCGACATGAGCCGACGCTTCTGGACCGGCGTCGTGCTGGCGATTCCCGTGTTCCTGCTGGAGATGGCCGGTCACGCCTTCGACCGGTTCGACACGGTGCTGTCGCCGACGGCCGTGGTGTGGATCCAGTTCGTGCTGGCCACGCCGGTCGTGCTGTGGTGCCGGCCGACCCTTCTTCGTGCGCGGCTGGAGTTCACTGCGCAGCCGCAGCCTGAACATGTTCACCCTGATCGCCATGGGCACCGGGGTTGCCTGGCTGTACAGCGTGGTGGCCACCTTCGCCCCGAGCATCTTCCCGGCCTCGTTCCGCGACCGGATGGGCACCGTCGACGTCTACTTCGAGGCGGCGGCGGTCATCACCGTGCTCGTGCTGCTCGGCCAGGTCCTGGAGTTGCGGGCCCGCGAGCACACCTCCGGGGCGATTCGCGCCCTCATGGACCTGACCCCCAAGACAGCGCACCTGATAGGCGCCGGCGGCGACGATCAGGACGTACCGCTCGAACGGGTGCAACTCGGGGACAGGCTGAGGATCCGACCCGGTGAGCAGATCCCCGTCGACGGCACCGTCGAAGACGGCCGCTCCTTCGTCGACGAGTCGTTGGTGACAGGTGAGTCGATGCCGGCCACCAAGGCCGTCGGCAACACGGTGATCGGTGGCACGCTGAACACGTCCGGGTCGCTGGTCATGCGCGCCGACAAGATCGGCCGCGACACGATGCTGTCGCGGATCGTCACCATGGTGGCGCAGGCCCAGCGGTCCCGGGCGCCGATCCAGCGGCTGGCCGACCGGGTCTCCGGCGTCTTCGTGCCGGTTGTCATCGCGGTAGCGGTGATCGCCTTCGGCATCTGGGCCCTGCTGGGCCCGGCTCCGCGGCTGACCCACGGGCTGATCGTCGCCGTCGCGGTCCTGATCATCGCCTGCCCCTGCGCGCTGGGACTGGCCACTCCGATCTCGATCATGGTCGGTGTCGGCCGCGGCGCCCGCGCGGGTGTCCTGATCAAGAACGCCGAGGCGCTGGAACGGATGGAGAAGATCGACACCCTGGTGGTCGACAAGACCGGCACCCTCACCGAGGGTCGCCCCAGCCTCACCCGCGTCGTCCCCGCCACCGGTTGGACCGAGGACGACCTGCTGCGGCTGGCGGCCGGAGTCGAACGAGCCTCCGAGCATCCGCTCGCCCAGGCCGTCGTCACCGCCGCCACCGAGCGGCACCTCCCCATCCCCCCGGTCACCGGTTTCGATGCCCCCGCCGGTCGGGGAGTGATCGGCACCGTCGAGGGGCGACGGGCCGTGATCGGCTCCGCCGACTATCTGCGCGGCCAGCAGGTCGACCCGACGGCCCTGGCCGACCGGGCCGACCGGCTCCGTGCCGACGCAGCCACCGCGATCTTCATCGCCGTCGACGGCCAGCTCGCCGGCATGCTGGCGATCGCCGATGCGATCAAACCGACGACCTCCGAAGCCCTGGCAGCGCTGAAGGCCGACGGAATCCAGGTCGTCATGGTGACCGGCGACAACCAGACCACCGCGACTGCCGTGGCCCGCCGGCTAGGCATCACCCGGGTCGAGGCCGAGGTCCTGCCCGACCACAAGAGCGACATCGTTGAGAAACTACGCAGCCAGGGTCGTACGGTCGCGATGGCCGGTGACGGCGTCAACGACGCGCCCGCGCTGGCCGCCGCCGACGTCGGCCTCGCCATGTCCTCGGGGACCGACGTCGCCATCGAGTCCGCGGGTATCACCCTGCTCAACGGCGATCTCACCGGCATCGTCCGCGCCCGCCGGCTCTCCGGCCACGTCATGCGCAACATCCGCCAGAACCTGACCTTCGCCTTCATCTACAACGCCGCCGGCATCCCGATCGCTGCCGGGGTCCTCTACCCCGCCACCGGACTCCTGCTCTCGCCGATCATCGCCGCCGCCGCCATGGCCCTGTCCTCAGTCTCGGTCATCACCAACGCGCTCCGGCTCCGCGCCCAGCAGCTGCGGTGACCTGCGCCGAGGTGCTGACCGCCCACGCCGAGCGACGTCAGCCGACCGCGCCGGGCCAACCGGGAAACGTTCAGCGGCGCTTGGCGCTGAACCCCGCGGCGCTGTGCGGTCGCGCCGAGGAAGCCGACGAGGATGGCGAGCCCTGTCGACGCGAAGAGCCGCCGGGCTTGTTGGCCCCGCGCTCCTCGGAGCGGGGGGTGCTGCTCGTGCCCGCCCGTCCTCGGTCCCGGCCCGGGCCGCGGCGGCGGCGACGTGCCCCGCCCCGATCGGCGGTGCCGCCGTCGTTGGTCCGGTCTGATGCGCGTCGCTGGTTCCTGGCCGACGTCGGCTGGTCCGACCGTGCCGCCGGAATCGGCGCGGAGGTGGTCCGAGTGCCCGGGGCGAGTTCGACCAGGACGGCGTCGTCGGTGGAGGTGATCTTCGTTGTGGTCGGTTTGATGCCGGCAGCACGGGTCAGTTGCCTGACCTGCTGCACCTGGTCGGGAGTCGCCAGCGTGACGACGGTGCCGGAGTTACCGGCTCGTGCGGTACGTCCGGAGCGGTGCAGGTAGGCCTTGTGCTCGACCGGCGGATCGGCGTGGATCACCAGCGCCACATCGTCGACGTGGATGCCGCGGGCCGCGATGTCGGTGGCCACCAACGTCGAGGCCTGTCCGCTGTGGAACGCGTCGAGGTTCCTGATCCGAGCGTTCTGGCTGAGGTTGCCGTGCAGCTCCACCGCAGGAACGCCGCCGCGATTGAGCTGACGGGCGAGCGCCTTGGCGCCGTACTTGGTGCGGGTGAACACGACGGTCCGTCCGGGCGCGCTGGTCAGGTCGACCAGGACGGGCAGTCGGTCGTCGCGGTTCAGATGCAGCACGTGGTGAGTCATCGTGTTGACCGGTGACTGGGCGGAATCGGCCTGGTGGACCTGCGGATCGGTCAGGAACTGCCGGACCAGCGCGTCGACGGCCTGGTCCAGCGTCGCCGAGAAGAGCATCCGTTGGGTGTTGGCCGGGGTCCGCGCCAGCAGGCGCCGGACGGCCGGCAGGAATCCGAGGTCGGCCATGTGGTCGGCTTCGTCCAGCACCGTGACCTCGACCTCGGCCAGCGAACAGTGGCCCTGCTCGATCAGGTCCTCCAGCCGACCGGGGCAGGCCACGATTATGTCGGTGCCGCGTTTGATCGCCGCCACCTGGGCGCCCTGGCCGACGCCCCCGAAGACGGTCTGCGAGCTGAGCTTGGCCGCTCGGGCCAGCGGCTGCAGCGCCGCGTCGATCTGGGCGACGAGTTCACGAGTCGGCGCCAGGATGAGGGCCCGCGGAGTACCGCGGCGGGCACCGGGCCGGCCCGACAGGCGAGCCACCATCGGCACCAGGAACGCCAGCGTCTTGCCCGAGCCGGTACGTCCCCGGCCGAGAACGTCCCGCCCGGCCAGAGCGTCGGGAAGGGTGGCCTCCTGGATGGGGGTCGCGGAGGTGAATCCGAGGTCGGTCAGAACAGTGGCCAGGCGCGCAGGCACGCCCAGCTGGAGGAACGAAGTCAAAGGTACGGCGCAATCTGTGAGAGATATCCCGCCGACAACCGCAGCCGGATGGCCCGGCAGGTTACGCGCGGAGCAGACAGAACTCGCTACGACGCACGGACAACCCGCAGCGGGAACGTGACGAGTTGATGACTCAACAATAGCTCACCGAACTGTCGGGAGTGCACCGGGCCCGCGCAGCCGCATCAGCTGATATGTAGTGGGGGTTTGTCAAGTGGGCAGGGTGAGGCGCCGCCGGGATGGGTTCTCGGCGGCGCCTCTATTGTGTCGTGGTTGATCATGGAGCGGTTGGGCGTGTTCGCGACGCTTGGTCAGGCTGATATGCGCGGGTTGGTTACCGCAGGACGGTGCTGTTCGGCTGGAGTGGTTCCGCGGGTCTAGGATCGAGCGTCGCCCGGAAACGCTGGGGATTCCGGGTTGCTCATAGCTGAATCGCGGGTTACTCCTCGCGCGGCCAACCAGTCGGTTGATTCCACGACAAATCCGGGGACAGGTCAGGGCATGATCAACTCGGTTCCCGCGCCGGCACCGGCGTCGTCGAGGACGGTTTCAAGGACGGCCAGCGACCAGCACCAGCCGGCCAGCTCGCGAGCGACCGCGACGGTGGCGATGGTGCCCCGCTTCTTCCGGGCGATGTATTTGGCCCACTGCCGGTTCAATCTTCGGTTCCCGGTATCGCCCCGGACCTGGGCGGCGGCCGGCGCCAGTGCCCATCGGTCCAGCATTGTCTTACCGGGACGATAGGTGGGCCGGTGATGCCAGGCCGCCTCAACCAACAGTCGGCGGGCATGGGAATTGCCGGTCTTCACGATCGCGCCTTGGGATCGGGATTGGCCGGAGGAGTGTTCGCTGGGTGTCAAGCCGACGAAGGAGCCGATCGTCTTACCGGTGAACCGCGACCAGTCACCGATCTCGACCGCCAGCGCGAACCCGGTCAGGGTGGAGATCCCTCGCAGGCAGCCCAGCCGGCGGGTGATCGGGGTGAACTCGCTGTCGGCGGCCATCGCGGCGATCTCATCGTCGAGCCGGTCCCGGCGGGCCGTCACCATCGTGACGGCCTGATAGCAGCTGTCGAACGCTGACCGGGTGCCAGCCGACCAGCCGGTCGACTCGTCGCTGCGCAACTGGCGCAACCAGCGGTCGTGGGCCAGCGACCAGGCCCGGCCACGATCACCCAGGGCATAGACATGGCCGTGACGCAGCAGCAGTTTCGACAATCGGTGCCGGGCGCGCATCAGGTCCCCGCGGCAGTCTTCCCGAGCCCGGACCAGGTCCCGGGCCGATTCTTGCTCGATACTGGGGACCGTGACCGGGGTGATCTCATCCAGCCGCAGCAGCCGGCACAGATGCTGCGCATCCCGGGCATCGGTCTTCACCCGATCACCGCAGGGTCGTTGCAGTTTCGACGGGGCCGCGACCACGCACCGGACCCCGGCCGCGGTCAACGCCCGGGCCAGCCCGAACCCGGTCGGACCGGCCTCATAGGCCACCGCCACCGGGCCCGGCAGATCCCGGACCCAGCCGAGGATCGCCTCGCTGTCGGGTCGCAGCGTTTCCTGCCAGATCTGCCCAGTCGCCCCGTCCAACGCCGCCGCAGCGACCGATCGGGCGTGCACATCCAGGCCAACACTCGTACGCTCAGTGAACACCGGGGCCTCCAAACACGCATGTGGATAGGCCAGACCCGACGGGTCTGGTAACCCACGCAATCTGCGCGGACGAGGCCCCGGCCTGCAACCCCTCAACTCAAGGGGTCACGTCATACCGTCTAGGGTGCAGGTGGGCCAGTGGTCCGCGACCCACCACCGGCCCGGCCGGGCCCCGCCGGCGGCGCAGGAATCTCGAGCAGGACCTGAGGCCGCGACACCGCAGCCCCGGTACCGCCGCTATTCCGCGGTCCGGGTGACCATGACAGCGGAGCCACCCAGGCCCTGAACTCCCCCGCCGGGGATGAGGGCGGGACGGGTGGTGGATCGTCGGACAGGCAGATCGGAGTCACCCATGGGACAGCCGGTCATCGGCAAGGTCCTCGGTTCCGACCGGTCCGATCCCCTCCAGGCTCTCAAGGGCAGCCCCGTCCGGGCCCTGCTCCAGCCGGTCCTGACCTTCCACCTCATCACCCGGGCCATGATCGTCGGCGCACTGGTGATCGGTTCGGCGCGCAGCGGCCGGCCGTTCCCCGAGGTCGTCACCCGCTGGGACGGCAACTGGTACCTCCGGGTCGCTGTCGACGGCTATCCGCGCCCGCTGCCCATCCTGCCGACCGGGCGGGTGGAGTCGAACACGGCAGCGTTCTTCCCGCTCTATCCCCTGCTCACCGAACCCCTGACGGCCGTCGGCATCCCGTTCTGGGCCGGCGGGATGCTCATCAATCTGCTGGCCTCGACCGGCGCGGTGCTGCTGATCGTGCTGGTGGGCTCGCAGTATCTGGACCGGCGTTCCGCCCAGTTGCTCGGCTGCCTGTGGACCGCATTCCCGGTGTCGGCGGTGCTGACGACCACCTACACCGAGGCGCTCTTCACCCTGCTCGGCGCCGCGTCGCTGCTGTTCACGCTGCGACGCAACTGGATCCTTGCCGGGCTGGCGGCCACCCTGGCTGGGACCGTCCGACCGCCCGGGATCGTCTACGCCGGAGCGGTCGGGCTGGCAGCGCTGGTCGCGTTCGTCCGCGATCGGGACCGCCGCGGCCTGACCGGCGGTCTCCTCGCCCCGCTGGGATTCCTGCTGACGATCCTCGTCATCGGTCTGCGCACGGGACGACTCGACGCCTGGCGGATCACCGAGCAGGACGGCTGGCACACGCAGTTGACCTACGGGATGTCCTGGCTGGCCTGGATCCGTCCGACCGAATGGACCGTCCACACCCGGTTGCACCTGGCCGTCGCCGTCCTCGCGGTCGCGCTGATGCTGCTCACGGCCGTCACGATCGCGCTGCGTCCGCCGCTGCCGATCATGGCGCTGACAGCCGTCGGCGCCTTCACCGCGTTCGCGTTCGGTGGCGTCGGGATGAACGCCGCACCGCGGGTGATGATGGCGTTCTTTCCCGTCCTCGGGCCGGTGGCGATGCTGATGGCGCGGTGGCCGCGACCGGTCCGGCGGCTGCTTCTGGCGGCAGGCTCGGTGGCGGCGGCCGTGGTCGGGGGATACTACTTCGCCTACTCCCCGATCCCCGTCTGACCCGCCCCAGCAGGCGGTCCGCTCGGTTTCCGCCCCGCCGGAACCTACGCTATAGTTTCGCGGGCGTTCGGAAACGGACGCCTCGTCACCGGAGCGATCCGATGGCACAGCTTGGCCCAGTGGCGCAGTTGGTTAGCGCGTCGCCCTGTCACGGCGAAGGTCGCGGGTTCGAGTCCCGTCTGGGTCGCGGACGCGGCGAGGTCGACACCTCGCCGTTCGTGGTTGGAGACCTCATCGATCTCCGCACCGGGCCAGGTAGCTCAGCTGGTAGCAGCGTTCGCCTGAAAAGCGAAAGGTCGGCGGTTCGATCCCGCCCCTGGCCACCCGGAATTCCCTCCTGGATGACGCACCGGCCCACGCGGCCTCGGGGCTCGGACCGGCCCACACGGCCTCGGGGGTTCGGACCGGGGCCGTGCCCCTGCCTCAGTTGGTCGCCGACCCGCCCGTGTCGGCCGGTTTTCGCTGCTCCACCGACGCGGGCGGATGCACGTCGCCGATGATGGCGGCGGCCTGGCGCGGCCACAGCACGTACCGGAACGCCAGGCTGAGCAGTGTCTGGATCCGGTTCCGACCGCCGAGCAGGAACCACAGGTGCAACGCCACCCAGGCCACCCAGGCCAGGGTGCCGGTGATCTTCTGACCGTTGGCCAACTGGACCACCGCGGACCGGTTGCCGATGGTCGCCATCATCCCCTTGTCGTGATAGCGGAACGGCTCGGTCGGGCTGCCGGCGATCAGCCGACCGATCTGCCGGGCCGCGTGTTCGCCCATCTGGATCGCCGGCTGAGCGAGCATCGGCACCGGGTTGTCGGGGTTCACCGCCGTGTCGCCGGCGGCGAAGATCCGGTCCTGCCCACTGACCCGCAGATCATCGCCGACGACGATGCGGCCACCCTTGCCGGTGGGCAGCCCCCAGTTGTCGAGTTGGGGGTGACCGGCCACGCCGGCGGCCCAGACGACCAGGTCGGCGCGCAGCCAGCTGCCGTCCTTGAGGTCGACCCTGCCCTCATGGACTTCGGCGATGGCGGTGTCCAGCCGCACGTCGACGCCGCGCTTGACCAGTTCCTTGCGCGCGTACTCCCGCAGCTTCGGCTCGAACGGCATCAGCAGGGCGTCCATCATCTCGACCAGGATCACGTTCACCTCGGTCGGATTCAGCTCCGGGAACGTCGGCGTCAGCATGGCGTGCTTCAGTTCGGCGATGGCGCCGGCCATCTCGACACCGGTCGCGCCGCCGCCGACGACGATCACGTCGAACCGTCCGGTGCCGGTCTCCGACTCCGCGGCGATGGTCTCCAACGCCCCGAAGATGGTGTCGCGGACCTGCAGCGCATCGGCCCTGGTGTACATCGACATCGAGTGTTCGGCGGCGCCCGGGATGCCGAAGTGGTTGGTGGTGCTGCCGACCCCGATGATCAGGTAGTCGTAGTCGATCGCGCCGCCCTCGTCGACCAGCACGCGGCGGTTCTCGTGGTCGATACCGGTCACCTTGGCACGCCGGTAGCGGGCCCGGTTGCGGGAGCTGAGCAGCCGCATCGGGTAGGTGATGTCGCCGGGGTTCACGCCGCCGGTGGCCACCTGGTAGAGCAACGGCTGGAACGTCGTGTACGGGTGCTGGTCGATCACGGTGACCTGGACGTCCTGATGCGCCAACTCGGGCAGCGCGGCGGCGCCGGCGAATCCCGCGCCGACGACGACCACCTGCGCCACGGCCCCGTTGTTCGTCATCTTCACCCTTCCACCGACCCGCCGGACAGTTCCGTCGTGATGCGGTACCCGACCACCGGGCCGGCATGCAGCCGCCACGGCCGCAGGATCATGCGTCCGGGCGACCGGCGCCGGCGTCCAGATAGGCCAGCCAGGCCCCGATCTCGGCGAACACCCGATCACGTACCGGTTTCGCGCTCAGCACCAGGTCATGCAGGCCGCCCTCGAACCGGACGATGGTGACGTGGCGGCCCAACCGCGGTGCCTGGCGGACGATCTGCTCGACGTCCAGCACGGTGTCGGCGGTCATCAGATCGGGATGCCAGCGGCGGCGGTACCGGGTCAGCGCCGAGCACATCACCAGCACCGGTACCTCGATACCGAGGCCGGTGGTCACCCGCGCGTGTCCCTGCCGGACCGCGCGGATCCAGCCGATCAGGACCGGAGGGCCCGGCGAGCTCTTCCAGGCCGACTCGTACTGCCACTCGCCGTCCCGGTCGGCGCGCAGCGTCCGGGCGTAGAAGTCGTTGGCCGGCATCGGGATGGCCGTGGTCAGCAGTCCGCGTCCGGCCAGCGCGTCGATCACCGGCGTCCCGATCGCCCGCACCATCGCCGAGCCCTGCAGGTCCAGCCACGGCGAGTTGAGCAGGACGCCGTCGACCACCCCGGGCCGGTCGGCCGCCCAGAGCGAACTGATCAGCCCGCCGGTGGAGTGTCCGGACACGATGAACCGCTGCCGACGCCCGGACGGGGCCTCCGCGGCGATGATCGCCGCCGCCGCGTCGAGTTCCTCGGCATAGTGCTCCAGCGCCGTCACATAGCCCTGCAGCTGTCCGTGACGCAGGCTGCGGCCGTAGCGGCGCAGGTCGACGGCGTAGAAGTCGTAGCCTGCCTCGGCGAAGAAGTCACCCAGATGGGTCTGGAAGAAGTAGTCGTTCCAGCCGTGCACGTAGAGCACCGCCCGGTGCCGGCGTGGCCCCGCCCGGCGGACGAGCGTGGCCAGCACCGGACCGTCGGGATCGCCGGCCGCCGCTTCGGCGGCGTCCAGGACCAGATCCCGGGCCTCGTAGCCGGGCAGCAGGTCGGGACGCCAGTCGGTCGGTGTGGCGGCCTCGGGGTCAGCCAAGCCGGATCACTTCACCCACTTGACGTTGAACGGATACGCGTACACCTCGCCGTTGTTGGCCTTGATCGCCCCGATGATGCCGAAGATGACGGCCAGCGCCCAAGCGGCGAGCATGATGAACAGGCCGACGACGACGACCATCAGGATGCTGCCGACAATGGTGGCGATGGTCATCAGGATGCCGAAGTTGGTGGCCGCGGCAGCGTTCTCACGGACCAGCGGGCTGCGGTCCTTGAACACGGCCCAGATGATCAGCGGGCCGACGAAGCCGGTGATGATGACGCCGATGTGGGACAGCGTCGACCACAGCCGGGCATCGGCGTCCGACAGCGGCGGCTGGGCGGGGGCGAACGGCTGGTACGGCTGTGCCGGCGGCTGGTACGGCTGTGCCGGCGGCTGGTACGGCTGTGCCGGCGGCTGGTACCGCTGGCCGGGACCAGATGGCGGATAGGGACCGGGCTGATCGACGGACGGACCCTCGCCCGGCGGTGTTGGTTGGCTCATGCCCGTCAGCCTAGGACCGCAGAACTCGGTCCGGAGGATGAATTCGCCGAGCTGTGACCCTACCCGGGGATGACACAGCGCGACCCGAGTGGCCGCGGCACACTCGGGTCGGACGCGTCGGGTGATGACCAGCCCAGGAGGGGACTAGCCGGACTTCCGGAGGCTCCCGTAGCCGTCGTCGCTGCCGGGGGAGTGCTCGTACTCCTCGGCGAGATCGGCGTAGGCGTCAGGAATGGTTTCTGGATGGTCCTCCGGCGAGTCTCCGCGAAGTTCGCGCTCCAAAGAGGAGAAGTCCGTGTCAACCGATCGGTACTTCAACTCGCGAGCAACCTTCGTCTGCTTCGCCTTTGCACGGCCGCGCCCCATAGGGTCGACCCCCTCGCGCTCGTCGCCTGCGGCATGCCGCGGCTAATCGTTGGTCAATGTCGTGGGCCCAAGGCTACCCAATGCCGGGCGGTGCGCAAACCAGGCCCCGGGTGCGCCAGACCACATTCGTGAGACGTTTCCATGCCGGGCGGCGACGGGCCGGCGCGGCCACCCGGACCGGGCAGGTCAGCGGTGGTGGCCCGACAGCGTCACCGCGCCGGGTCGATCCGCGGTCACCGCGACGGCTTCACCGCAGCTCCAGGAGTCGATGCCGCGGCCCTGCAGGAAGTCGGCGGCGGCGTCGGCCTGGTCGGCGGGCAGCAGCGCGACCATGCCGACACCCTGGTTGAGGGTGGCCTCGACGTCGACGCGCGAGACGTCGCCGACCGACCGCACCAGGTCGAAGATCGCCGGCGGCCGCCAACTGGCGCGGTCGATCCGGACCTCGACGCCGGTCGGGACGACCCGGGCGAGGTTGTTCGCCAGGCCGCCGCCGGTGATGTGGCTCATGGCGTGCACGTCGAACTCGTCGATCAGCGCCAGACAGTCCAGGGCGTACACCCGGGTCGGTTCGAGCAGTTCCTCGCCGAGGGTGCGGCCGAGTTCGGCCACGTCCCGGTCCAACGACCAGCCGGCGTCGGTCAGCAGGACCTTGCGCACCAGCGAGTAGCCGTTGGAGTGCAGACCCGAGGAGGCCAGCGCGACGGCGACGTCCCCGGCCCGGACCCGGTCCGGACCGAGCAGGGCGTGGGCCTCGACGACGCCGGTGGTGGCGCCGGCGACGTCGTAGTCGTCGGGTCCCAGCAGGCCCGGGTGTTCGGCGGTCTCGCCGCCCAGCAGGGCGCAGCCGGCCACCACGCAGGCTTCGGCGATGCCGGAGACGATCGCCGCGATCCGCTCGGGCACGACCCTTCCGCAGGCGATGTAGTCGGTGACCCAGAGCGGTTCGGCGCCACACACGACCAGGTCGTCGACGAGCATGCCGACCAGGTCGAAGCCGATGGTGTCGTGACGGTCCAGGGCCTGCGCGATGGCGACCTTGGTGCCGACGCCGTCGGTGGAGGTGGCCAGCACCGGATGGGTGTAGCGGGCGATGGTGGCGGCGTCGAAGAGCCCGGCGAAGCCGCCGATGCCGCCGATGACCTCGCTGCGTGCGGTTCGGCGGACCGAGGCCTTCATCAGTTCGACGGCCCGGTCGCCGGCCTCGATGTCGACGCCGGCGCGGGCGTAGGCGGATCCACGCCGGTCGGCGGCGGTCCCCGGTGGGACGGCGCTCATGGCCGGCTCAGCGCGTCGACGGCACCGATGCCGGGGGTCGAGGCGGTCAGCCCGTCGACGTCGGTGCGTTCCTCGGAGAGCTCCGGCAGCTGCCGGCCGAGCCGTTCACTGAGCGGTAGTTCCACCGGGTAGACACCGTCGAAACAGGCCCGGCACAGGTCGTCCTTGGGCAGGTCGGTGGCGGCGACCAGGCCGTCCAGGGAGACGTAGCCCAGCGAGTCGGCGCCGATCGAACGGCAGATCTCGTCGGTGGTCAGCCCGGTGGCGATCAGCTCGGCGCGGGTGGCGAAGTCGATGCCGTAGAAGCAGGGCCATTGCACCGGCGGTGAGGAGATCCGCACGTGCACCTCGGCGGCACCGGCCTCGCGCAGCATCCGCACCAGGGCCCGCTGGGTGTTGCCGCGGACGATCGAGTCGTCGACGACCACCAGCCGTTTGCCGGCGATGACGTCGCGCAGCGGGTTGAGCTTGAGCCGGATGCCGAGTTGGCGCAGCGTCTGACTGGGCTTGATGAACGTCCGGCCGACGTAGGAGTTCTTCACCAGACCCTGGCCGTAGGGGATGCCGGATTCCTCGGCGTAGCCGATGGCGGCCGGCGTGCCGGACTCGGGCACCGGGATCACCAGGTCGGCGTCGGCCGGGGCCTCCCGGGCCAGGGTGCGGCCGACCCGGACCCGGACCGAGTGCACCCGCCGGTCGGCGATGGTGGTGTCGGGACGGGCCAGGTAGACGTACTCGAAGATGCAGCCCTTGGGCCGGGCGGTGGCGAAGCGGCGGCTGCGCAGTCCGGCCGCGTCGACCGCGATCATCTCCCCCGGCTCGACCTCGCGGATGAAGGTGGCGCCGATGGTGTCCAGGGCGGCGGTCTCGCTGGCCACGACCCAGCCGCTCTCCAGCCGGCCCAGCACCAGCGGCCGGATGCCCTGCGGGTCACGGGCGGCGTACAGCGTCTCCTCGTCCATGAAGACCAGGCTGAAGGCGCCACGCAGTCGGGGCAGCACCTGCAGGGTGGCTTCCTCGGTGCTCAGGTCAGGGGTGAAGGTGGCGATCAGCGCCGACACCACCGAGGTGTCGTTGGTGACCTCGCGGCTCAACGCGCCGGGCACCAGCGAGGTGCCGGGCAGGTCGCGCTCCGACAGCCAGGACTCCAACTCGTCGAGGTTGGTCAGGTTGCCGTTGTGGGCCAGGGCGATGCTGCCGGTCGCGGTGGGCCGGAACGTGGGCTGGGCGTTCTGCCAGACGCTGGCGCCGGTGGTGGGGTAGCGGGTGTGGCCGATGGCGAGGTGACCGCGCAGCGAACTGAGCGTCGCCTCGTCGAAGACCTGGCTGACCAGGCCCATGTCCTTGAAGACGGTGATGCGCTGCCCGGTGCTGACCGCGATGCCGGCCGACTCCTGGCCGCGGTGCTGCAGGGTGTAGAGACCGAAGTAGGTGAGCTTGGCGACTTCCTCGCCGGGGGCCCAGACTCCGAAGACGCCACAGGCGTCCTGGGGACTGCGGTCGTGCGGATCGAGATCGTGGGTCAGACGGCCGTCTCCTCGTGCCACCCGGCCAGCATAACGGCCGGCCGACATGCCACCTATTCCGTGCCGGCCCTCAGCGGGCGGACGCACAGTGCAGCAGCAGCAGCGCCTCGGCCTGGCAGGCCCGGCCGAACTCCCCCAGATGCAGCGATTCGTTGTTGCTGTGGGCCCGCGACGCCGGGTCGGCGACCCCGGTGACCAGAACGGTGGCTTCCGGGTAGGTCCGGGCAAAGTCGGCGATCATCGGGATGGAGCCGCCCTGCCCGATGAAGACCGGGTCGGTGCCCCAGCCCTGCTGGAACGCCGTCCGGGCGGCCTCGGCGTACGGCCCCTCGAACGGCACCACCGACGGGTCACCGGACTCGCCGGGATCGACGGTCACCCGGGCCCCCCACGGGGCGTGGCTGCGCAGGTGTTCGATCAGCTTCTGCTGCGCTGAGGCGGCGTCCTCGCCGGGCGCCAGCCGCATGCTGATCTTGGCCCGCGCCGCCGGCCACAGAGTGTTGGAGGCCTGCGCGACGGGGGTGGCGTCCAGGCCGACGACGGTGATCGACGGTTTGGCCCAGACCCGCTCGGCCGGGGTGCCGTCGCCGATCAGGTCCACCCCTGCCAGCACCGCCGATTCCTTCCGGACCCGGCTCTCGGGGTAGTCCACGTTCGGCGCCGGCGCAGTCTTCAGACCCTCGACCGCGACGTTGCCGCGCTCGTCGTGGAGGGTGGCGATCAGCCGGCAGAGGGCGGTCAGGGCGTCCGGCACCAGTCCGCCGAACTGGCCGGAGTGCAGGGCGTGGTCCAGGGTGCGGACCTCGACGTAGGCCTCGGCCAGGCCGCGCAGGCTGCTGGTGAACGCCGGCGTGCCGACCTCCCAGTTGTCGGAATCGCCGATCACGTAGACGTCGGCGGCGAGTGCATCCGCGTGCTTGGCCAGCAGCTGGCGCAGCGTCGGTGAGCCGACCTCCTCCTCGCCCTCGACGAAGACGGTGACGCCGACCGGCGGTTTGCCGTCGAAGGCCCGCAGTGCGGCCAGGTGCATGGCCAGCCCGCCCTTGTCGTCGGCGGCACCGCGGGCATAGAGCCGGTCGCCGGCGAGGACGGCCCGGAACGGGGTGCCGGAGTCCCACAGGTTCTCGTCGCCCTCCGGCTGGACGTCGTGATGGGCGTACAGGCAGACGGTCGGCGCTCCCGCCGGCGCCGGGAAGTGTGCGATCACCGCGGGCCGGCCGCCGTCGACCGCGTCGATCAGTACGTCGGCCGCGCCGAGCAACCGCAACTGCTCGGCGACGAACTCGGCGCTGGCGTCGACCTGGTCGAACCGGGCCGGGTCCGCGCTCACCGACGGGATCGCCAGGTGCTCCTCCAGCACCGCCAGTACGGCGGGCAGTTCGCGCTCGACGGCGGCCCGGACCTCGTCCGGCGTGGTGGGGGTGGTCATGGTCGCCGACCCTAGCCGCCGTCCCTCGCCCCTCCGCGAGGAGTCAGGTATTCCTCGATCTCTGCGGTGTGTCGTGAGGTCGGTGACCTCTCACACCCGGGGGCGTCGGTGACCCCTCACACCGGGGGCGCGGCTCCCCCGCCGCTGCGCGGCCGGATGGGCGTCAGCACCGCTGATCGGAGGCGCAGCGAGGGGTCACGAACACACCGACACCCCGTACGAATTGGGGATCAAGTGACCCCTCGGCGCAGGGGGGATCAGGACAGCCGGGCGGGCTCGGTGCTCAGGGCGGCGGGCACGGTGGACTGCCAGACGGTCCGCAGCTCCGCCAGGCCGATCTCGAACCGGCCGTCGATCCGCAGCGCGGCACCTCCGACCCGGCCCAGTTCGGTGACCGGCACACCATGATCGGCACACAGCGCGAGCAGGGCCTCGCGCCGTTCGGCCGGCAGCGACACCAGCACCCGGCCCGGGGTCTCGGAGAACAACATCACGAAGGGATCTGCCTGCGCCGGCAGGCCGATCCGCACGCCATGATCACGACGCAGGCAGGATTCGGTCAGGGCCTGCGCCAGACCACCGTCGGACAGATCATGGGCGCTGTGCAGCAACTGCCGGGTGGCCGCGGCGACCAGCACGTCCGCCAGCCGCTGTTCATGATCGAGATCGACCCGCGGCGGCAGGCCACCGAGATGATCATGAACGACGTCGGCCCAGACGGAGCCGTCGAACTCGTCGCGGGTCCGGCCCAGCAGCACCACCACATCGTCATCGGTGCTGAAGCCCACCGGCACCCGGCGGGCGACGTCGTCGATCACCCCGAGTACGCCGACGACCGGGGTCGGCAGGATGGCCTGCTCACCGGTCTGGTTGTAGAAGCTGACGTTGCCGCCGGTGACCGGGGTGCCGAGCAGCTTGCAGGCGTCCACCAGGCCGGCGATGGCGCGTTCGAACTGCCACATCACCGACGGGTCCTCCGGCGAGCCGAAGTTCAGGCAGTCCGAGACCGCCACCGGCCGGGCCCCGCTGACGGCGACGTTGCGGTAGGCCTCGGCCAGCGCCAGCTGGGCACCGGTGTACGGGTCGAGGTAGCTGAACCGGCCGTTGCAGTCGGTCGCCAGCGCGACGCCGAGACCGGAGTTCTCGTCGATCCGCAGCATGCCGGCATCCTCGGGCTGGGCCAGCACGGAGTTGCTGCGGACGTACCGGTCGTACTGGTCGGTGATCCAGGACTTGTCGGCCTGGTTGGGTGACCCGACGATCCTGAGCAGGGTGTCCCGCAGCTCCTCGCCGGTGCTCGGCCGGGGCAGCCCGGCGGTGCCGTCGGCCTGCAGCCGGTCCTGCCAGGCCGGCCGGGCGTACGGACGTTCGTACACCGGTCCCTCCGCGGCGACCGTGCGCGGCAGCACGTCGACGATCGTCTCCCCGTGCCAGTCGATCACCAGCCGGCCGGTGTCGGTGACCTCGCCGACCGGGGTGGCCTGGACGTCCCACTTGCGGCAGATCTCGGCGAACCGCTGCCAGTGCTGCGGCTCGACGATCGCCATCATCCGTTCCTGGGACTCGCTCATCAGGATCTCCTCCGGACTGAGCGTGTGATCGCGCAGCGGCACCAGATCCAGGTCGACGTGCATCCCGCCGTCGCCGGCGCTGGCGAGTTCGGCGGTGGCACAGCTGAGCCCGGCCGCACCCAGGTCGCTGATGCCGTTGATCACCCCGGCGGCGAACAGTTCCAGCGTGCACTCGATCAGCAGCTTCTCGGTGAACGGGTCACCGACCTGCACGCTGGGCCGCTTGGCCGGGCCGGTCTCGTCGAACGTCTCACTGGCGAGCACCGAGGCACCGCCGATGCCGTCCCCGCCGGTGGCGGCGCCGTAGAGGACGACCTTGTTGCCGGTGCCGGTGGCCCGGGCCAGTTGCAGATCCTGTGGCCGGAGGACGCCCACGCACAGGGCGTTCACCAGCGGATTGCCCAGGTAGCTGCGGTCGAAGACGACCTCGCCACCGATGTTCGGCAGGCCCAGGCAGTTGCCGTAGCCGCCGACCCCCGCGACCACACCGGGCAGCACCCGGTGGGTGTCGGCGGCCTCCAGCGGACCGAAGCGCAGCGCGTCCATCACCCCGACCGGGCGGGCGCCCATGGCGAGGATGTCGCGGACGATGCCGCCGACGCCGGTGGCCGCGCCCTGGTAGGGCTCGACGTAGGACGGGTGGTTGTGGGACTCGATCTTGAAGGTGACCGCGTACCCGTGTCCGATGTCGATCACGCCGGCGTTCTCGCCGATCCCGGCCAGCAGCCGGCCGGCGGGGGTGGTCGGGGGGAGTTCGGCGAACCGGCGCAGATGCACCTTGGAGGACTTGTACGAGCAGTGCTCGGACCACATCACCGAGTACATGGCCAGCTCGCCGCCGGTGGGGCGTCGGCCGAGGATCTCCCGGATCCTGGCGTACTCGTCCTGCTTCAGCCCGAGTTCGCGCCAGGGCTGGCCGGTATCGGGTGTCCTGGCCGCCTGTTCCACGGTGTCCGCCACGCCGCAAGGGTAATGGCTGGCCGGCGACCGGACCGAACCCGCGGCGGCCGGTCAGCGCCGTCGGCGGCGGCCACGGACCGCCGGGTTGCCGGACCGTGACCGCGGCCCCGGCCGCCGCTGGCCGGTCCCGGCGCCTCGGGTGGGCCGATCGGCGAAGGCCTCGCCGTGCACGACCGCGGACCAGCCATGGGCCCGGTAGCGGTACCAGAGCAGTCCGGCGGTGGTCATCGCGAACGGGCCGGTGACTGTCAGGAACACCGAGATGCCGGCGTCGTTGAGCAGCGTGCCGAGGATGCTGGTGGCCAGCACGGCGACGGCGGTGGGCCGGTAGGTGACGAACAGGTCGGCCGGGATCGCGTGCTGCAACCGGCGCAGGATCGTCACCCAGACCAGAGCCCCGACGACCACGGCGACCAGCCCCAGCGGGGCGACCAACGTCGACCCGGAGGCGACCGCCTTGCGCCAGATGATCGGCCAGGCGTCACCGCTGATCAGCCGCTGCACGAAGTCACCCAGATGGCTGCGGGCGCCCGGTCCGCGGGCCCAGTCCAGCACCGACACCGCCGCGACCGCGACCACGGCCGCCGCCGCGATGACGATCAGCCGCGGCCAGGTGACCCGTATCCCCGACACCGCCAGCGCCAACCCGAGCACCGCCGGCACCAGACTGATCACGCCGCCGAAGTCGGCGCCCATCGACGGCCAGCCCTCGCAGGTCACCGCCAGACCGCCGACGGCCAGGACGGCGATCATCGGCGCCCGCCGGCGGCCGGCGCGGACCATCCGATGGGCCAGATAGCCGGCCACCGTCAGCGTCGCGACGGCGTAACAGCCGAAGGTGCTGTTGCCGAAGCCGTACCAGCGGCCGCCGACGACGGGCCGGGAGTTGAGCAGGGAGCCGGGCTGCATCGGCCCGCCGAGGGCGGCGTCCACGGTGAACGTCGCCATCGTCAGCGTGGCGGCGACGATCGGCACCGGGATCCGCAGCCGCCGGGCCAACCCGAGTGCCGCCGCGGTCAGGATCACCAGCCAGCCGACGAACCCGGCCAGCAGCGCCCAGGCGGGGCGGCTCGCCGCCGCCCAGGGCACCGATCCGGTCAGCATCAGCGCAGCGGTGAACACCGACAACGCGGCGATCATCGTCTGCGCCGTGACCCGGCGGCGCCGGACCACGGCCAGGGCCAGCAGCACGGCCAGGCCCAGGCCGATGACGCCGGCGGCGGCGTATCCGATCGGGGCGACGTCGGACAACGCGGCCAGCGTGCGCAGCTGCGCGGCGGCCCCGGCCGCGGTGACCGGGCCGGGCCGGACCTGGATGCGGGTGCCGTCCAGCGGCGTGCCGGCCGGCATCGGCCGTCCGGCACGGACGAACCCGGCCAGGGTGCGGGTCAGATCGCTGAGGGTGACGATACCGTCACGCCGGGTGGTCTGAGACGTCATGGTGCCGGGGATGGTGGTGCCCAGCCGGTAGATCAGCTGCAGCGCCGGGTCGTGGGAACCGGCGCGGGGACCGATGCCGGTGACCACCACGGTGAGGTCCGGGCGGGCGGCCAGCGCGGCGATGACCCGGTCGCTGCTCGACCCGGCATCGACCAGGGTCAACGGACAGTCCGGCCGGAAGCCGGTCGCAGCGAACTCCTCGGCCGTCAGGTAGTGGTCGAGCCGGCCGTCCGGGCCGGCGGCGGCCAGTGCGGCACCGGGACCGACGGCCTGGATGCAGGCACGGCTCAGCGACGCCAGGGTGCCGAGCCGGGCGTCACCGCCGTGCGCGGCCGCAGCCGCCGCCCGCTGCGCCCAGTCGGTGACCCGGGCGCTGTCCCCGCCGCCACGGACGGTGGCCGAGCACAGCCCGCCGGCGGTGGTGCGCCGACCGGCGCCCAGGGTCAGCCAGCCGGCAGCCGCACACTCGCCCTGCAGCTCCGGCCGCACCGACACCGCGCCGGCCTGGACCCGGCCGCGATGGGTGTCGATGATCCGGCGGTCCGTCGCATCCGGGGCGGTACGTCCCTGCACCCCGACCACCACCACCCGGGTGGTGAAGAAGGCGCTCGCCGACGCCGGTTCGGCCGGCCCGCTGAGCAGCCGCAGCACGGCGAACACGACCGCGGCGGCACAGATCAGCAGGATCCAGCGGCCGCCGCCCAGGCGCCGTCGGCTCATCGGATCGGCCGGACCACGTCGACGGCGGCCCGCAGCCACGTCCACGGCCCGGTCGGGCGGGGCACGGCCGACACCTCAGACTGCCTGCAACTGCTCCAGGACGCTGGTGAAGAACGCCACCCCATCGGTGCCCGGGCCGGTCAGCGGGTCCACGTTGTGCTCCGGATGGGGCATCAGCCCGACCACATTCCCGCCGGCGTTGGCGACACCGGCGATGTCGCGGTAGGAGCCGTTCGGGTTGGCGCCGACATAACGGAACGCGACCTGGCCCTCGCCTTCGAGCCGGTCCAGGGTGTCGGCGTCGGCGACGTAGCGGCCCTCGCCGTTCTTCAGCACGATGGTGATCTCCTGGCCGGCGGTGAAGGCGCTGGTCCAGGCGGTCCGGTCGGACTCGACCCGCAGCCGCTGATCCCGGCAGGTGAACACCTGGCCCTCGTTGCGGATCAAAGCGCCGGGCAGCAGGTGGGCCTCGCAGAGCACCTGGAAGCCGTTGCAGATCCCGAGCACCGGCATGCCGGCGCCCGCCTTGGCGACGACCTCGGCCATGATCGGTGCGAAGCGGGAGATGGCGCCGCAGCGCAGGTAGTCGCCGTAGGAGAATCCGCCCGGCAGGATCACCGCGTCGACACCGTCGAGGGAGTCGCTGCCGTGCCAGAGCGGGACCGGGTCGGCGCCGCAGCGCCGGACCGCCCGCAGCGCGTCATCGTCGTCCAGCGAGCCGGGGAAGGTGACGACGCCGATCCGGGACGCCATCAGGCCACCCGGGCCGGGTCGGACTGCTCGAGGCGGACGTCGAAGGTCTCGATCACCGTGTTGGCCAGCAGGGTGTCGGCCGCGACGCGGATCTCCTCCAGCCGATCCTCGGTGATCTCCCCGTCGACCTCGATCTCGAACCGCTTGCCCTGCCGCACGGTCAGGCCGGCGAAGCCGAGCCGTTGCAGAGCACCGGTCACGGCCTTGCCCTGCGGGTCCAGGATCTCGGGTTTGGGCATCACATCGACCACTACGCGCGCCATGGGCTCGGATTCTACTGCCCGGGCCCCGGGGGACGTTCGTCCCACCGATGCGGGACCTCCAGAAACTGGCCGGCATGGCATCGACGGTGGATGCTCGTTCAGGTCGGCCACGGCTCGCGCAGTTCGTCGGCCGGCGCAGCGATCGAGCGTGGTGTTGCTCGGATCCCCGGTGTGTGGGCGGACCGACGGCGTCGCGGGACGGCCGCTGCGCCGCGGTCGACGATCTCCTGGCAGTGCCGGAGTCATGGGGACGCCGGCCGGACCTCGCCCGTGTCTGCGAGCCTCGTCCGGTCGATGACGGTGGGTGTGAACGGGAAACAGGTCGGGACTGGGGTCGACCGTCTCCACCCGGGGGTCGCCCGCCTCCGACCGGACGTGGTGAGGTCGGTGCGCAGATCTCATCGCGTCCGGGTCGGGTCCGGCCTACACAGCAGCCGGGGCGGGGAGCAGGCAGAACGTCGGCCTGCGCGGCACGGTGGATACGCGGCAGATCCCGTGACCGGAACGGGTCGGGGCGGCTACGCTTGCGGTAGTCCCTCCTCATCCCCCGGGTGGGGCAAGTCGGCTACCCCAGCGCCGACGGCGTCGTCCCACCCGGAGCACGCTTCGGGTGGGATACGTCAGGTGGGATACGTCGGGAGGGGCCGGCGCCGTCGGCGTGGCCCCTGTCGGCGTGACCCTGTCGGCGTGACCCCTGTCGGCGTGACCCTGTCGGCGTGACCCCTGTCGGCGTGACCCCTGTCGGCGTGACCCCTGTCGGCGTGAGTGGTGATCGCAACCCGACGGCAGGCAACCCGACGGCAGGGCTGGCCGTTGCGCCGGTGCCGGCAGGGTAAAGGTGCGCCGGGTTCAGAACCGGTCCAGCGTCAGCGCCTGGTAGGCCTGCAGGTAGCGGGCCCGGGTGGCCTGGACGATCTCGTCGGGCAGCGCCGGCGGCGGCGTGTCAGTGCTGCGGTCCCAGCCGGACTGTTCGGCCAGCCAGTTGCGCAGGAACTGCTTGTCGTAGGAGTCGATCCGTTCGCCCGGCATCCAGGTGGAGGCGTCGACGAACCGGGACGAGTCGGGAGTGAGCACCTCGTCGGCCAGCACAACGGTCCCGTCGGCGCGGCGGCCGAACTCGAATTTGGTGTCGGCCAGGATGATGCCGCGGTCGGAGGCGAGGTCCTCGGCCCGGCGGTAGATGTCCAGGGTCAGGTCGCGGAGCTGTTCGGCGGTGTCCCGGCCGACCCGGCGGACGGTCTCGGCGAAATCGACGTTCTCGTCGTGCTCGCCGAGCGGCGCCTTGGTCGCCGGGGTGAAGATCGGCTCCGGCAGCCGGGACCCGTTCTGCAGTCCGACCGGCAGGTCGATGCCGCAGACGGTGTGGTTGTGCTGGTACTCCGTCCAGCCCGAGCCCATCAGGTAGCCGCGGGCGACGCATTCGATCTCGATCATCTCCAACCGCTCGCAGACCACCGCGCGGCCCGCGACGGCGTCCGGGACGTCGGCGGAGATGACGTGGTTGTCGATGTCGGACAGCTGGTCGAACCACCACAGCGACATCCGGGTGAGGATCTCGCCCTTGTCCGGGATGGGCGGGTCGAGGACGAAGTCGAAGGCTGACACCCGATCGGTGGCGACCATCAGCAGTCGGTCCTCGCCCAGGGCGTACAACTCACGGACCTTGCCCGCATGGACCAGGGGCAGATCGAGCACTGACTCATACATCGCCAGCAGCCTATGCGACGACGGCCCGCTGCGCCGGCAGTGGCCGGTGCGGCGTCCTGACCCTCGGGTCGTTGATCGCCGGGTTTGTCGCCCGCGGGTTCTGCGGTCAGTCGATGTCGCGGCGGATGGTGGCCAGGTAGCCGATGGCGGCGGGGACCGCGGCCCAGCCCAGCAGGACGGCCAGGCCGGCCAGCGGCGGCCAGCTGGTCGGCCCACCGCCCGTGCCGAGGCTGGCCAGCGCCGGAGTGCCGAGCACCGCCTGGGTGGCGCCGCTGGGCATCAGATTGTCCAGCACCGTCCACCGCTGGACGCTGAACACCAGGCTGACCAGCGGTTCGACGATGTAGGCGAAGCCGACCGCGATCAGCACCGACGCGATCATGTTGCGGATCAACACGCCCAGGCCGTAGCCGATCAACGTCCACAGGCCGACCGTGACGACGTTCATCAGCAGCGCCTGCCACGCCGCCGCCGTGTCCAGTCCGAGCGAGCCGCCCTGGGCCAGGATGAAGATCATCCCGGTCAGGAAGCCGAACACGGTGGCGGCCAGGCCGAGCAACAGCCCGTACCCGAAGGTGATGCCGGCCTTGGCCAGGACCAACTGCAACCGTCGGGGCACCGCCAGGTAACTGGTGGCCAGGGTCTTGTGCCGGTACTCCGCCCCCATCGCCATGGCGCCGGCGATGATCGCCACGATCCGGGCCATCTGGTTGGAGCCGGTGTACACGGTGGTGGCGAAATCCGCGCCGGCCAGCGGACCTGCGCCACCCTGGTCGGCGGCCAGCAGCCCGATGGCGCCGTAGATCGCCGAGCCGGCGACGCCGGTGGCGGCGGCGATGGTGATGAGGACGACGAACATCCGGGTGCTGGTCAGCTTGCGCAGCTCCGACCGGAACAATCCGCCGACGGTGCCCTTGGCCCGGGTGGTCGTTGCGGGCCTGCCTGCCGGGCCTGGTGTCGTCGGCCGGTGCGTCGTCGCGGTCATGGCTGGCCTCCGACCAGGGTGAAGAACTCCGACTCAAGATCCGGGCGTCTCAGCGACAGTTCGAGGACCGGCACGCCGGCCTCGAACAGCGCCATTCCGATGCCGGCGGGGTCCGGGGTGGCGACCTGCAGATACGGTCCGGTGCCGTCCCGGGACAGCGTCCAGACCATCCCCGTCCGGTCCAGGACGGCGCCGGCGGCCGCCGGGTCGGGGACCCGGACGACGACGGACCGTTGGTCCACGGCCAGCTCCGACATCGCCGACTGACGGATCAGCCGGCCCTTGTCGATGACCACGACGTCGTCGACGGTGGCCTCCACCTCGGCCAGGTTGTGCGACGACATCAACACCACCCGGCCGTCGGCGGCGTAGGCCCTCAGGAAGCCGCGCAACCAGCGGATCCCCTCCGGGTCCAGGCCGTTGGCCGGCTCGTCCAGCACCAGATAATCGGGCTCGCCGAGCAGGGCGGCGGCCAGCGCCAGCCGCTGTCGCATGCCGAGGGAGAAGGCGCCGACCCGGCGACCCGCCGCCTCGCCCAGACCGACCAGTTCCAGGACGGCGCCGACACGGTCCTCGCCGACGCCGGCGGTGTCGGCGAGGACACGGAGATGGTCGCGGGCGGTGCGACCGGGATGGAAGGCCGGCTCCAGGACGGCGCCGACCCGTCGTTGCGGATCGGTCAGCTCCCGGTAGGCGACGCCACCGAAACTCGCCGTCCCGGAGGTCGGCCGGACCAGTCCCAGCAGCGCCCGCAGGGTGGTCGACTTGCCCGCACCGTTGGGACCCAGGAAACCGGTGACCCATCCGGGCTGCACGGTGAAACTCAACTGCTCGACCGCGTGCACCGGGCCGAACCTCTTGGTCAGCCGGTCCACGACGACCGGCGGCACCGACCACCCGGCGGTTTGCGGGCGGCCCGCGGCGGGTCGGGTGTGCTGGGCCTGGCTCACCGAGGTCCTCCAGATCGGGTCTGCTGTCCGGCGGCTGTCCGACCGGCTCCGATGACTCGAACCTAGATCGTGACAGGCCCGACCACATCCCTCGTCGGGAGGATCTTCGGTCCGGGTCCGCCCCTGGACGGCCCCTGGTCCGGCCCCCGACCGGGCCGCGACGGCTCGAAGTCGGGCCCGGGACCGGGCACAGTGGAGCCATGCCGCGAGCCGCGGCACCGTCCACCAGAAGTGAGGAAAACCGATGTCCACCCTGGCCCGTCCCCGGAACGACCGCGTCATCGCCGGTGTCTGCTCGGCCCTGGGCCGGCGGTTCGGGATCCCGGCCAACATGGTCCGGTTGATCTTCGTGGTCAGCTGCCTGCTGCCGGGACCACAGTTCCTGCTCTACCTGCTCGGCTGGATCCTGATCCCCGAGGAACGCTGACCGTCGCCGGTCGTCCTGCCCCCGTTGCTCCCGTACCGCTCGGTGCGGGAGCAACGTGGCGTCGGGATCGTCCCTAGGCTGCCGCCAGACTCGTTCGTCGAAGCCGAGGAGAGCCAGTGACCGATCTGCCCCTGTACACCAGGCACCGTGGCGGCGTGGTGACCCGATCGATCACCGCGGAGAATCCGGACGGCCGGCCGGGTGCCGGCGGCAGCGCGGCCTCGGCGCTGGGCCCGGGACGCAAGGGCCGGGCCTACCTGCCGTTGGCCGCCGGCGACACGCTGCGGCTGGCCGACATCGCCGGACCGGGGGTGATCCGCCACATCTGGATCACCGTGCCGGACCGCACCGAGTCCGGTCCGTACGTCCTGCGTGACCTGCTGCTGCGGATCAGCTGGGATGACGCCGACGAGCCCGCGGTCGAGGTGCCGCTCGGCGATTTCTTCTGTTGCGGTTTCGGTGAACGGGCCCTGGTGACCTCGGCGGCGATGGTCGTCGCGCCGACCGGCGGGATGAACTGCTACCTGCCGATGCCGTTCCGTCGACGGGCCGTGGTGGAACTGGTGAGCCAACATCCCGGTGATCTTCCCTGCGTCTTCTTCCAGATCGACCACACCCTCGGCGACGACATCGGCGCGGACGTCGGCCTGCTGCACGCGCAGTGGCGCCGCACCAACGGCACCAACGCCGTCGGCGAGGACCATGTCATCCTCGACGGCGTCCGCGGCCCGGGCAGCTACATCGGCAGCTTCGTCGCGCTGACCGCGTTGGAACGCTACTGGTGGGGCGAGGGCGAGGTGAAGGTGTACCTCGACGGCGAGGACCGGCCCACCATCTGCGGGACCGGGCTGGAGGACTACGTCGGCGGCGCCTGGGGCTTCCAGGACCATCTCGGCGCCGAGCCGGAGCCTCGGGTGCACACCTTCAGCGCGCCGTACAGCGGCTACCACCAGCGCTTGGTCGCCGACCGCACCGGCTATTCCCCGTACGCGCCGACCATGCCGCCCGGCCACGGCATGTACCGCTGGCACCTGGCCGATCCGATCGGCTTCGACTCCGCGATCAAGGTCACCGTCCAGCAGATCGGCCACGACGGCCACCGGCTGTTCGAACGCCGCGACGACATCTCCAGCGTCGCCTACTGGTACCAGCTCGGCGGCGAGGTGGACCGGGTCGACGTCGGTGCCGCGCCGCACCGGCAGCCGCGCTGAGGCCTCAGTGCGGCTCGCCGGCGTGGTAGAGGGTGCGGACGATGTCCTCGATCGCCGGCTCGGCCAGGGTGAGGTCGCGGACCTCGGCGACGGCGGCGACCTCGGCCAGCACCTCGGCGGCGGTGGTCCGCTGCGGTGAGAAGGACAGCCGCTGCCGGGCACCGTTGAGTTCGGTGCCGACGGTCGTCGCGCTGGGGACCTCGATCGGTGCCCGCGGTTCGGCCAGATCGACCACCAGCACCCGGTGCAGTCCGACCCGGCGGCCCAGACCGTCCAGGGTGCCGTCGTAGGCGAGCCGGCCGTGATCGACCACCAGCACCCGATCGCACAGCCGTTCGATGTCGCTCATGTCGTGGGTGGTCAGCAGCAGCGTGGTGCCACGCTCGGCGCGTTCGGCGATCAGGAACTGCCGAAGCCTCTCCTTGCTGATCATGTCCAGCCCGATGGTGGGCTCGTCCAGGATCAGCAGTCGCGGCTGGTGGATCAGTGCGGCGGCCACCTCGCCACGCATCCGCTCCCCCAGCGACAGTTGCCGGACCGGTGTCTGCAGGAACGCTTCCAGCTGCAGTCCCTCGACCAGCCGGTCGATCCTGGGTGCGGCGCCGGCCCGACCGATCCGGTGCACGGCGGCGAGGATGGTGAAGGACTCCCCCAGCGGCAGGTCCCACCACAGCTGGCTGCGCTGACCGAAGACCACGCCGATCTCCCGGGCCAGGCTGCGACGTTGCGGCACCGGGTCGTAACCGCAGGTGCGGACCCGGCCGGAGGTCGGCACCAGGATGCCGGTGAGCATCTTGATGGTGGTGGACTTGCCGGCGCCGTTGGCGCCGATGTAGCCGCAGGACTCGCCGGCGTGGAGGTCGGCGGTGATGCCGTCGACCGCACGCACCAGCCGCTTCTGCCGGCGCAGCCGGCCGGCCTTGCTGCGGACGACGAACGTCCGCCGCAGTTCCTGCATGGCGACGATCGGTTCGGCGCCAGTCGCCGGTCTGTCGGTGCTCATGATCATCCTCCGGCTCCGGTGTAGTGGCGGACGCCGTTGCGCCAGACGAGCACGGCCAGCAGCCAGCTCCAGGCCGCGAACAGCGGCGCCAGCCAGCCCAGCCAGGACGGTAGCCAGGCCGGCCCCGGCAGCCCCATGATCAGCAGGCTGGGCAGGTAGGACGCCACCGTGGCGGGGAAGACGAAGGTGAACAGCAGCCGCAGCGGAAGCAGCAGTACGCTGCCGGGCATCTGACCGGCGTAGGAGCCGCCGTAGACGAAGGCGTTGGTGAACTCCGCGCCGTCGATCAGCCAGAACTGCACGCCGCCGGCCAGGACGAACAGGGCGGCGTAGATGGCGGCACCCCAGATCGGGGTGGTGATCATCAGGTACACCGTGCCGATCGACGGCTGCGGGTCGAGTCGCCAGCTGACGATGATCACCACCAGCAGGCCGAGGACGGCCCGGCCGACCCGGCGCAGCTGGAAGTCGGAGGTGACCAGCTGCGCCAGCAACGGCATCGGCCGGAGCAGGAACGCCTCCAGCTTGCCCTCCCGGACGTACCGCGGGATCTGGTCGGTCTGACCGAAGACGAGGTCGGCGAGGCTGAAGCCGAGGTTGGCGAAGCCGAAGACGACGGCGGCCTGGGCGAAGGTCAACCCGCCCAACGTCGGGGTGTTGCTGAGCAGGATGTAGATCTCGGCGAACTCCAGCACCCCGGTGCCGAAGGAGTTCACCACGTTGATCCAGAAGCTGGACCGGTAGCTCAGCTGGGCCCGCACCCGGGAGGCCAGCACGGTGGCGTAGGCCTGCCGTACGCCGATGCGGTCCGTCCGCACGGCCGGACTGCTGTCAGCCACCCTGCACCACCAGCTTCGCCGAGGCACGCCACAGCATCAACCGGGTCAGCACCACCAGGGCGGCGAGCCAGAGCAGTTGGACGCCGACCACCTGCAGCGCCGGGCCGCCGGTGACACGGCCGGACAGGACGTCGATCGGGCTCTGGAACATCGACGGGAACGGGGATGCCTGCGCGACCGTCCGCAACCAGGCCGGGAAGATGTGCACCGGCACGTAGAAGCCGCTGAACAGCGACATCACCAGCAGGTAGACCGCGGTGTAGCCCTGCACGTCGATGGTCCAGAAGCTGATCAGGTTGACGCCGTAGCGCAGCAGGAAGCTGATCGAGATCGCACCCGCCAGGCTGACCAGCCCCAACGGCGCGAAGGTCCACGAGTCGGGCACGGCCAGCCCGGTGGTCAGCGCACCGATGATCACCGGGATCGCGCCGCGGGCCGGCAGCATCAGCGCCGCCCGGCCCAGATCCCTGGCCCAGTAGGACAGCTGCAGGTCGATGGGACGGGCCAGATCGATCGCGATCTCACCGGTGCGGACCCGTTCGGAGACCTCGTGGCTGCCGAGCAGCCCGATCCCGGCCAGCAGTCCCTGCCCGAGCCAGACGTAGGTGGACGCCTCCGCCCGGGTGTAGCCGGCGATCACCCCGCCGGCGCCGGCGACCGCGGCGGAGAAGACGCTGAACCGGATGAACCCGAAGATCGTATTGGTGAAGACACCGGCCGCCAGCGCCAGCCGGTAGGTACTCTGCCGCCTGAACTCGGCCCGAGCCAGCAACAGATAACGGCGCACAATCGCCCGACCCTAGGACGTCGGTCCCCCGCCGTCAACGAACGCCCGCGCGTCGCCGCCCCCGCCCGGCGTGTCGCCCGCCGCGCCCTGAGCCTGCCGACGCCCGGGCGGTCACCGACCGGCTCAGAGGATGTCGCCGGGGCGGTAGGCCGCGGCGTCGGGATGGGCGGCGGCGATCTGTTCGACCTCGGCGACCAGGGTCCGCACCTGGCTGACCGCGGTGCCGGCCAAGGACAACGGCTCGGCCAGCACCGCGTCCAGGGCGGCGCGGTCGAGATGGAGGCGCGGATCGGCGGCGAACCGGTCCAGCAGGTCGTTGTCGCGGCGGCCCGTCTCCCGCATCTCCAGGGCGACCGCGACCGCATGCTCCTTGATCGACTCGTGGGCGACCTCGCGCCCGGTGCCGTTGCGGACCGCCGCCATCAGCACCTTCGTGGTGGTCAGGAACGGCAGGTAGCGCTCCAGCTCGGTGGCGATCACCGCCGGGAACGGGCCGAAGTCACCGAGCACGGACAGGAAGGTCTCGAACAGCCCGTCCAGGGCGAAGAAACTGTCCGGCAACGCCACCCGGCGGACCACCGAGTCGGAGACGTCACCCTCGTTCCACTGGTCACCGGCCAGCTCGCCGATCATGGAGACGTGGCCGCGGATGATCACCGACAGGCCGTTGACCCGTTCGCAGGAGCGGGTGTTCATCTTGTGCGGCATCGCCGAGGAACCGACCTGGCCCGGCCGGAAACCTTCGGTGACCAGCTCGTTGCCGGCCATCAGCCGGATACTGGTGGCGACGTTGGACGGGGCGGCCGCGATCTGGGCCAGGGTGGTGACGACGTCGTAGTCCAGCGACCGCGGGTACACCTGGCCGGTGGAGGTGAACACCTCGCCGAAGCCGAGATGCTCGGCGATCCGGCGTTCGAGTTCGGCGACCTTGGACTCGTCGCCGTTCATCAGGTCGAGCATGTCCTGGCTGGTGCCGACCGGGCCCTTGATGCCGCGCAGCGGATAGCGGTTGACCAGATCGCCGATCCGGGCGTAGGCCACCAGCAGCTCGTCGGCGGCGGTGGCGAACCGCTTGCCGAGCGTGGTGACCTGCGCGGCGACGTTGTGGGAACGGCCGGCCATAGGCAGCTCGGCGTACTCGGCCGCCAGCCGGGTGAGCGCGACCAGCGCGGCGACCACCCGGTCACGGATGATCTTGAGGGCGGACACCTGCTGGAGCTGTTCGACGTTCTCGGTCAGGTCCCGGCTGGTCATCCCCTTGTGGATGTGCTGGTAGCCGGCCAGCGCGTTGAACTCCTCGATCCTGGCCTTGACGTCGTGTCGGGTGACGCGTTCCCGGGCGGCGATGCTGTCCAGGTCGACGGTGTCGATGACCCGCCGGTAGGCCGTGATCACTGTGTCGGCGTCGTCACCGCCGAAGTCGACGCCGAGGTCGCGCTGGGCGGTGAGCACCGCGATCCACAGCCGCCGTTCCAGCACGATCTTGTTCTCCGGGGACCAGAGCTGCTGCATCTGCGCGGAGGCGTACCGATTGGCCAGGACATTGGGGATGCTCATGCGCGCTCCATGATCAGGACGGGACGACCACGGCGCCGTCGGCGGCGGCCAGGGCGATGTCGGTGCGGTAGAACGAGCCTTCGAGTTCGATCTTGGCGATCTCGGCATAGGCGCGGTCGCGAGCCGCGTGCAGGTCGTCGCCGAACCCGACCACGGTGAGCACGCGGCCGCCGGAACTGCGCAGCACGCCGTCGGCGTCCAGGGTGGTGCCGGCGTGGATGACCGGGGAGGACACCGCGGCAAGCCCGTGGATCTGCCGGCCGGTGATCGGTCGCTCCGGGTAGCCCTCGGAGGCCAGGACGACGCCGATGGCCGCACCGGTCCGCCAGCTCAGTGGCGGATGGGCGGCCAGCCGGCCGGTGGCGGCGGCATAGAGCAGGCCGCCCAGCGGGGTACGGAGTTGGGCCAGCAGCGGCTGGGTCTCCGGATCGCCGAACCGGGCATTGAACTCGACCACCCGGATCCCGTTGCGGGTCAGCGCCAGACCGGCGTACAGCAGCCCGACGAACGGGGTCCCCCGGCGGGCGAGCTCATCGATGGTGGGCTGCAGAACGGTGCTGGTGACGGTGGCGACCAGGTCGGCCGGCGCCCAGGTCAGCGGCGTGTAGGCCCCCATGCCGCCGGTGTTCGGTCCGGTGTCGTGATCACCGACACGTTTGAAGTCCTGGGCCGGCTGCATCGGCAGCACGGTGTGGCCGTCGCTGATCGCGAACAGGCTGACCTCGGGACCGTCCAGGTACTCCTCGACCACCACCCGCTCGCAGTGGGCGCCGTGGTCCAGGGCGGCGTTCAGGTCGTCGGTGACGATCACACCCTTGCCGGCGGCCAGCCCGTCGTCCTTGACCACGTACGGGGACCCGAACCGATCCAGCGCGGCCCGGATCTGGTCGGCGTCGGCGCACACCACTGCGGCGGCGGTCGGCACCTGGGCGGCAGCCATCACGTCCTTGGCGAACGCCTTGCTGCCCTCCAACCGGGCGGCGGCCGCGTCCGGGCCGAAGCAGGCGATCCCACGGGCCCGGACCGCATCGGCGACGCCCGCCACCAGCGGAGCCTCCGGGCCGACGACGACCAGATCGGCGGCGAGCTCGGCGGCCAACTCGGCCACGGCATCGGGAGAGGTGGCCTGCACCGGCCGGTTCTCCGCGATCGTCGCGGTACCCGGGTTACCGGGCGCGACGTACAGCGCGGCCACCGCAGGATCCTGGCTCAACGACAGCGCGATGGCGTGCTCCCGGCCACCGTTGCCGACCACCAGTACCGTCAGTCCCGGTACCGGCTCACAGGCCCCGGCAGGCTCGACCGTCACGTCCTCGACCACGACCCGGAAGCCTACCGAGGCTCCCGGTCCCGGTCGAACCCGAGCGCTCAGGACGCGGATCGTGTCAGAGCAGGTCGTTGATCATGACGACCTCGCCGCGGCCGGGGCCGACGCCGATGCCGGAGATGCGGACGCCGACGAGTTCCTCCAGCCGCTGCACGTAGGCCTGGGTGGCGCCGGGCAGATCGCCGAACTTGCGGCACTCGGAGATGTCCTCCTCCCAGCCGTCCATGAACTCGTACACCGGCTTGGCATGGTGGAACTCGGTCTGGGTCATCGGCATGGTGTCGTGCCGGACCCCGTCCACCTCGTAGGCGACGCAGACGGGGATGCGGTCCCAGCCGGTCAGCACGTCGAGCTTGGTCAGGAACAGGTCGGTGAACGCGTTGATCCGGTTGGCGTGCTCGACGACGATCGCGTCGAACCATCCACAGCGCCGGTTGCGGCCGGTGGTGGTGCCGAACTCGGCGCCCACCTCGCGCAGCCGGTCGCCGTCGGCGTCCAGCAGTTCGGTCGGCATCGGGCCCTCACCGACCCGGGTCGTGTAGGCCTTGGCGATGCCGATCACCCGGTCGATCCGGGTCGGTCCGACGCCGGAGCCGACACAGGCGCCGGCCGCGATCGGGTTGGAGGAGGTGACGTAGGGATAGGTGCCGTGGTCGACATCCAGGTGGTGGGCCTGCGCGCCCTCGAAGAGGACCACCTTGCCGGCGTCCAGTTCGTCGTTCAGCAGCCGCGCGGTGTCGGTGACCAGCGGCCGGATCCGGTCGGCGTAGCCGAGCAGGTGCTCGGTCACCTCCTCGGGATCGACCGCCCGCCGGTTGTAGACCTTGACCAGCAGGTGGTTCTTCTGCTCGAGCGCGGCCTCGACCTTCTCGGCCAGGATCGATCCGTCGAACAGGTCCTGGATGCGGATGCCGAGCCGGTTGATCTTGTCGGCGTACGCCGGTCCGATGCCGCGACCGGTGGTGCCGATCCGGGCCTTGCCGAGGAACCGTTCGGTGACCTTGTCCATGGTCTGGTGGTAGCTGGTGATCACGTGCGCGTTCGGCGACACCAGCAGGCCGGAGCAGTCGATGCCACGGGCGGTCAGCGCTTCGATCTCGGCGAAGAGGACATCGAGGTCCACCACGACGCCGTTGCCGATCACCGGCCGGCAGCCGGGGTTGAGGATGCCCGACGGCAACAGATGGACCGCGAACCGTTCCCCGTCGACGACGATCGTGTGGCCGGCGTTGTTGCCGCCGGAGTACCGCACGCAGTAGTCGAGCCGATCACCCAGTTGATCGGTCGCCTTGCCCTTGCCTTCGTCGCCCCACTGGGAGCCCACCACCACAATGCCCGGCATGTGATCGCCGCCCTTTGCATCGAAAGAGTGAAGTCCCACGAGACGCACGTCTCGGGGACTCTTGCGACCACATTCTACCGGACGAGGGCGTTCTGCTCAGTCGGCTCGGAAAGCCTGGACCGATCGCGGGCTCGGGGTTCGCCTCCGAGCGCCGGGACGAACGCGTTCCCCGCGCGCGGTGCACCCGCGGCGGTGGGTCGAGCGCGGCACGGCGACGGGCGTGAGCCTCAACCGGCGAGTTCGCGGTATCCGGTCTCGGAGGAGTCACGCAGGAACTGCGCGCACCGCTGCTGTTCCTCCACCTCGCCGATCCGTCCGGCGGCGACCGCCAGCGCCCACAGGGCGCGCAGGAAGCCGCGGTTGGGTTCGTGCTCCCACGGTACCGGGCCTGAGCCGCGCCAGCCGGAGCGGCGCAGTGCATCCAGGCCGCGGTGGTAGCCGGTGCGGGCGTAGGCGTAGCCGCGGACCGCATCCGCGACGGTGTCTCCTGCCAGCGCCTGCTCGGCCAGCAGCGCCCAGCCGAGGCTGGCGGCGGGACGGTCGGCGACCAGTTCGGCCAGCCGGTCGGGCGAGGCCGCCGACAGCTCGGCGGCGCTCAGGTCGGCCGGCAGCCGGGTCTCGGGGATGCCGGCCTCCGCGGCCAGCAGATTGCGATGGGTCGGCTCGGTCACAGGGCCATCCTGCCAGCCGTCGGCGGTCGCCGGACTGCCGGAGCGTCCGCCCGGTATGCGGGCTTGGCGTCGGGGACGGCCCCGACGTACTCTTCTCCCGCGGAGGGGGCCGCACCCGCTCGTCGTTCCCGGCTGACGCCGGCCCGATCCAGGAGATTCCGCGGTGCGCCGGACCCCTCGCCTGATGACCCCACGCCTTGTCGTTCCCGCCCTGCTCGCCGCCGCGCTCGGTGTCGGTGTGCCGATGGCTCCGGCGCCCGCCTCGGCGAGTACGCCGCCGACCATCACCGTTCGTGCGGCGACCTTCAATGTGCGTACGGCCCGGGCCACCACCGACTCCCGCGGCTGGTTGCAGCGGGTCCCCGACGTGGCCCGCCAGATCCTCGCCGACAAGCCCGGCATCGTCATGCTGCAGGAGCTCGGCCCCGGCCGCGCCGACGGTGGGACGGGCCACCTGGATGGCCGGCTGCGGCAGACGGACAGCCTCACGGCCACGCTGGCCCGGCTCGGCGGCGGACGGTACAAGCTGGTCCGCGCCACCTCCTACGTCAAACCGGGCACCCCGCACGCCACCCAGGGCGCCCGGATCCTGTACGACTCCAGCCGCTACCGGCTGACCAGCCGCTGCCCGGAGACGACCGGCGCCTCACAGTGGAACCCGTCCTGCTCCCTGGGCCTGCCGCTGGCCGCCGGGGACAGCCCGGCCCGGCGCCGGACGGCGGCCTACAGCCGGTTCGCCGACCGCCGCACCGGCCGGCAGTTCTGGGTCGCCTCGGCCCACCTGGACACCCGGCACAGCACCGACAACGCGACCGAGGCACGCTGGAACCGGCTGCGCAGCCAGCAGGCGGCCGCGGTCGCGGCCGCGGTAGCCGCCCACAACCCGCAGCACCTGCCGGTGTTCTTCGGCGGTGACCTGAACTCCTGGCAGACCGACCGCGGCCACTACGCCCCGCATCGCACCTTGACCGGTGACGGGTACGCCGATGCGGTCGGCGCCCGGACCCGCATCAACTGGCGCTACCCGACCATCACCAGGTTCCGCACCACCGTGCCGAGAACGCGGAGCCGGTACGGCGGCTCGCGGCTGGACGTGGTCATGGTCCAGCGGGCGAAGTCGTTCAGCCGCTGGGAGAATGTGATGGACAACCCGGACCGGACCCGGCCGTCGGACCACAACATGGTGCTGGCCGACGTCCGTATCTGAGTGATCCGAGGTGGCCGAGCCGGGATCGGGCCGGCGGTCACCGCTCCGATCCCGCGGCGAGGGGTCACCAAGCCCACGACACGCCGGGCGGGATGAGGATGGGGTGACCCCTCGGCGATCAGATCCAGGACTTGCGGCGGAAGAGCAGGTAGAGCAGGCCGGCGGTGGCCACCATGATGGCCAAGTAGACGTAGAACCCGATGGTGGTGCCGCCGAGCCAGAAGTGCACGTTCATCCCGACGAAGCCGGTCACCAGGGTGGGGACGGCGATGATCGCCGCCCAGCCGGTGAGCTGCTTCATCACCTCGTTCATCCGGGAACTGTCCAGCGACAGGCTGGTGTCGAAGACCGCGGTCAGGCTCTCCCCCAGCGCGGTCACCGCGAGCGAGATCCGGGCGGCGTGGTCGACGGTCATCGACCAGCGGTGGATGTCGCCGGCGCTGAGGTCGGTGTCGGAGTCGGCGAGCTCCTGCACCACGTCACCGGTCGGCTGGGTGATCCGCCGCAGCCCGGTCACCGCACGACGCAGCCGGAACGCCTGCAGCTTGGCGTCCCGGCTCAGCGGCTCGCCGCTGAACAGCTGTTCGGCCAGATCGTCGCCGGCGTCCTCCAGCCGTTCGGCGACCTGGGCCATCGCGGCGACCACGAAGTCGGTGACCAGTTGCGCGGCCCGGTCGGCGCCGCCATGGGTCAGCCGGTCGGCCGAGCCGGCCAGCATCCGGGCGATCGGGCGGCCCGGAGCGTCGTCGACCAGGATGATCAACACCTGGTCGGCGATGATCAACGACAGGTCGTCGGAGTCGACCGCCTCACCCGACCAGCGGGCCAGCCGGAACCGGACCAGCCGGGTGCGCGCCAGCTCGACGAAGCCGATCCGCTCCGCCGGCACCAACAGCCGGCGGACCGCCTCGTCGTCCAGTTCGAGGATCCGCGCCAGCCGACGGAACTCCCCGGTGTCGGAGCGTGGCACGATCGCCCACGCCGACGCATCACCGTTCTGCTGCAGGACGTCGACCAGATCATCGCCGTGAACGTCGTGGGCGATGACCCGGTCCCCGATCCACACCTGACTCAGTGGCAGCGGGCCGCCGACCGGGGCCGCCTCCTGGCCGAGGGTCACGATCGCTGCGCAGGCACCGCGACGATCACGCCTTCGGCGAGGTGCCGGTGCTGCGCAGGTCCTCGCAGGCGGTGACGATCCGCTCGGCCATCCCGGCCTCGGCCAGCCGGCCCCAGGCCCGCGGGTCGTAGGCCTTCTTGTTGCCGACCTCGCCGTCGATCTTCAGCACACCGGCGTAGTTGGTGAACATGTGGCCGACCACCGGACGGGTGAAGGCGTACTGGGTGTCGGTGTCGATGTTCATCTTCACCACGCCGTAGTCGACGGCGGCCCGGATCTCGGCCAGCGTCGATCCGGAGCCACCGTGGAAGACCAGATCGAACGGGTGCTCCTTGCCGATCTTGCTGCCGACCTGCTCCTGGATGTCCTTCAGCACCTCCGGACGCAGCTTGACCGAACCCGGCTTGTACACCCCGTGCACGTTGCCGAAGGTGAGCGCGGTGATGTAGCGGCCCTTCTCACCGGCGCCGAGCACCTCGACGGTGCGCAGCCCGTCACCGGGAGTGGTGTACAGCTTCTCGTTGATCTCGTGGCTGACACCGTCCTCCTCGCCGCCGACCACACCGACCTCGATCTCGAGAATGATCTTGGCTGCCGCGCTGAGCTCCAGCAGCTCCGAGGCGATGGACAGGTTCTCCTCCAGCGGCACCGCCGAGCCGTCCCACATGTGGGACTGGAACAGCGGGTTCCGGCCGTTCTTCACCCGCTCGGCGGAGATCGCCAGCAGCGGGCGGACGTAGCCGTCGAGCTTGTCCTTGGGGCAGTGGTCGGTGTGCAGGGCGACGGTGACCGGGTAGTTCTTGGCCACCTCGGTGGCGTACTCGGCCAGCGCCACCGCACCGGTCACCATGTTCTTGACCTTCGGGCCGGAGGCGTACTCGGCCCCGCCGGTGGAGATCTGGATGATGCCGTCGGAGCCGGCATCGGTGAACCCCTGCAGGGCCGCGTTCACGGTCTGGGAGGAGGTGACGTTGATCGCCGGGTAGGCGAACGAGCCGGCCTTGGCCCGGTCGATCATCTCGGCGTAGACCTCTGGCGTCGCAATAGGCATGTCGATCACTTCCTCTGTCGGTGCTGCACTGCGGTCGAAGCGCGGACTTCTCCGGACAGTCTTCCACCTCCCGGGCCCGGACCGCACCCGCCCGGCGCCCGCCGGTCGGGTCCGTTCGACCGGCCCCGGTCAGGCGTCCAGGGCGCTCAGGTCCAGTCCGCACCGGCCGGCCGAATAGGCCCTGACCGTGCTGTCCAGGGTGGCCGGCAGCACCGGCAGTTCCTCCAGGGCCACCTCGGCGCGACGCCCGTCGGTGCCGACGGCGCGCAACACGTCGCCCTGCGGCCAGCGGCCCGACAGCGCCCGCAGACTGTCCAACCCGGTCCAGCCGAACTGCTCCCCGGCCACCACCACGCCGTGCCGGTCCACCCGCAGCGCGAGCCCCCGGCGGTCGGAGGTGAGACTGCGCCGGCCGACGTGGTAGGCGATCGCGACCCCGACCACCCAACCGATGCCGGCCAGCAGCACGATGCCGTAGACGGCGATCATCGGGCCCGGATGGGCGAGGAACCGGTCCCGCTGCCAGACGAAGATGCCGATCAGCACGACCACACTGATGCCCAGGCTGATCAGCCGGCCGCGCAGCATCCGCCGCAGCCGCGCCACCCGCTGCTGGGCCCGACTGTTGTCGTAGTCGACGACGAGCGCATCGCCCCCGTTGACGAAGCTCTGGGCGCCGAAGGCACCGCTCTGGTCAGGAATCGCCGAATCGGTCATGATCGGTTCATTCTCGCCGGTCACTCGGCCCGGCTCAGTTCGCCCCGCGCGGGGTGATGGCCATGTGGAGGCGGTAGCGGTCGGCCCGGTACGCCGAACTGGCCAGTTCGATCGCCCGGTCGCCGGCGTAGGTGACCCGCTCCTGGATCAGCAGCGGCGCCCGCTTGGGGATGCCGAGGATCCGGGCCTGGTGGGCGTCGGCAGCCTCGGCGCGGACGGTCTGCTCACCGCTGGTGACGACCACCCCGTACTCGCTGGCGAACACGTCGTAGAGCGAGCCGAGTTCGCGGTCCAGCAGCCCCGGGAACAGCGCCGACGGGTAGTAGCCCACCTCGTAGGCCATCGGCGTGCCGTCGGCGGTGCGAAGCCGTTCCACCCGGATCACCGGCCGGTTGGGCCGGATCCGGAGCGCGTAGGCGACGTCGTCGTCGGCGCGTTCCTCCCCCGCCGACAACACCACGGTGGCCGGGATCAGGCCGCGGTCGCGCATCTCCCGGGAGAACGAGGTCAGGTGCAGCCGGGAGTCGACCTGCGGGCCGGTGACGTAGGTGCCCTTGCCGTGCACCCGTTCCAGTGCGCCGACGTCGACCAGATCGGCGATGGCCTGGCGGATGGTGACGCGGCTGACGCCGAGCCGGTCCACCAGGTTGCGTTCGGACGGGATGGCGTCGCCGGGATGCAACTCGTCGTCGATCAGGTGCTCGAGGATCGCGCGGACCTGGGCCCGTTTGGTGGTCGCCACTCCGACCGGATGATCGATCCGGTACTGCTCGACGAAACCGTCGACGGGACCGGCTCCGTCGCGCCGGTCGGGCAGGAGGTCCTCGGGCACCTGTCCTCTCCTGGCTGTCTGGGGCGGCTCGTTGGTCGGCCCGGCTCCGCAACTGCTGGACCGGCCACTACGATGATCCCGCTGCCAGACCAGTCCATACCAGTATGACGGAGGGTGTCGTGCCCAACAACCAGGCTGAGCCGTTCCGGGCCGAGCAGGCCCCTGACCGGAGCGGGACACTGATGGCCTCGGAGATCGCCGAGCAACCGGAGGCTCTCGAAGCGACACTTGCCGCGCTGTTGCCGATGCGCGGGCGGATC
Organism: uncultured Actinomycetota bacterium; assembly: GCA_963758075.1. Taxonomy (GTDB): domain Bacteria; phylum Actinomycetota; class Actinomycetes; order Propionibacteriales; family Propionibacteriaceae; genus Microlunatus. The sequence goes on from CAVWTT010000005.1 coordinate 316,538, forward strand.
GCCCAGGTCGCCGCCGGCCGGAAGCGGCTGCTGCTGGTGGCTCGCGGCTCCAGCGACAACGCCGCCATCTACGGCCGCTACCTGTCCGAACTGCATGCCGGCATGGCCGCGGCGCTGGCCGCGCCGTCGGTGGCCACCCTCTACAACGCCCACGTGGATCTGTCCGACACCATCGCCGTCGGCGTCAGTCAGTCGGGATCGACGGCGGAGATCGTCGAGACGCTGGACTGGACGAAGCGTTGCGGCGCCGCGACCATCGCGGTCACCAACGTGGAGGACTCACCGCTGGCGCGGTCCGCCGATCTGGCGCTCATCACCCAGGCCGGGGTCGAACGGGCGGTGCCGGCGACCAAGACCTACACCACGCAGGTGGCGGCGTTGGCGGTCGCGGTGGACGCACTGGCCGCGGCGGCCGGCCGGTCCGGCACGCTGGACGACGAGTTCGCCCGGATCGGTGATCAGGCCCGGGCGATGTTGGCCACTCCGGCCGAGGTGCTGGACTCGATGGCCGGCGCGTTGGCCGAGGTCGACGAGGTGCTCACCTCGGGCCGCGGGCTCGCGTTCGGCACCACCCTGGAGACCGCGCTGAAGCTGGAGGAGACCTGCCTGCGGCCGGTGCGCGGCCTCTCCTACGCCGACCTCAAGCACGGCCCGATCGCCATCGTCGACCACGAGCTGCTCACCGTGCTGGTGGCCGGCCCCGGCGGGCCGACCCTGCCCGGGCTCACCGAGCTGGCCGGAACCGTACGGGAGAAGCACAGCATGGTGCTGGGCATCGGGGGCGACGACACCTTCCGCGCCGCCTGCGACCTGGCGGTGCCGGGACCGCCGGCCAGCGAGACCCTGGCGCCGCTGACGCTGGTGCTGCCCGCTCAGCTGATGGTGGAGCGGCTCGCGCACAAGCTGGGTCTCGACCCGGACGCGCCGCGGGGGCTGCGCAAGGTCACCCAGACCGACTGAGCCCGGCCCGCCCGGTGCGGCGGTCGAGGACCGATGCGTACGCCGCCACCGGGACCGCCACGGCCACCGCCAGCACCGAGAGCCCGCCGAAGCCGACCAGGGCGAAGATTGGCCCTGACACCAGCGCGGCCAGGGCGGCGAACGCGTTCATCGAGGTGTCGACCAGGCCCTGCGCCGACGGCCGGATGTCGGCCGGGACGACCTCCGACAGCAGGATCGATCCCGGCACGGTGCCGCAGGACCAGCCCAGTCCGAGCAGGAACAGGGCGGCCATGGTCCAGCCCGCCGAGCCGTGGGAGACGATCGCGGCGACGCTGCTGGCGACGAAGACGGCCTGGCCGATGAGGATCACCCGCACCGGCCCGATCCGGTCGCTGGCCCGGCCGACCACCGGGGCGAGCGCGAACATACCCAGCACATGGATGCTGATGGTGATGCCGACGACGGTCAGCCCGGCGCCGTGATGATGCAACTGCACCGGTGTCATGGTCATCAGGCTGACCATGGACAGGTGCGCGCCGACGACCGCCAGCAGCGCGAACCGGGCGGGCCGGATGGACCACAGCACCGACACCACCTGCCGCGGTGACCGCCGCACCGCCGGCCGGCCGTCGGCGGTCTCGTACCGGGTCGCGGTCAGCAGCGGATCCGGTCGCAACCCGATGACCATCAGCAGCCCGGCCACCACCAGCATGGCCACGGCGATGACGAACGCGCCGGCCAGCGGCGGCAGCCCCATCCGGGCCGACACGTACTGACCCGGTTCGCCCAGGTTGGGTCCGAAGACGGCGCCGAAGGTGCCCGACCACACCACCAGCGACAGGGTCCGGCCCTGCCGTTCGGGCAGTTCCAGGTCGGTGGCGGCGAACCGGGACTGCAGTCCGGCGGCGGTGCCGGCGCCGAAGAGGATCATGCCGCCGACCAGCAGCACGGTGGAGTCGCCGACGGCGGCGGCGATCAGGGCCAGTGACCCCAGCGCGGCCAGGAACCATCCGGTCGCCAGCGAGACCCGTCGCCCCCTCCGGGCGGCCAGCAGGGCCAGCGGGATGCCGAACAGTGCCGCGCCCAAGGTCATCGCCGTCCGGGCGACACCGGCCAGCGTCTCACTGTGGGTGACCTCCTCGGCCAGCAGCACCCCGACCGACGGCGAGGCCCCCATCCCGAACGAGCCCAGCACCTGACTGACGATCAGCAGCCGGGTGCTGCGCCGCTGCACCGCACGGACGTCCGGCCGGGCCTGCCAGTTGCCGGTGCTCGGCGCGGCCTCCGCCGGCGTGCCGGTGACCTCACGCCGGACCGTCATGTCGGGCCGCACCTCCTGGATCTGCCTACCTCCGGTCCGCCCGGCGCAGTCGGGAGGCTATGGCATCGCCGCCCCGGCGCGCATCCCGGTCACCGGTGCACGACACCCGTCGGCCGGCGGCGATGATGGGCGGGTGACGTACGCCGAGCGCTTCGACCGGATCAGCCAACCCGACCTCCGCCGGATCAACGGCCTGAAGTGGTCGGCATCCGAGGACGCCATCGGCGCCTTCATCGCCGAGATGGATTTCGGCGCCGCGCCGCAGATCACCGCCGCGCTGCACGCGATGGTCGACGACGCCCTCTTCGGCTATCTGCCGCCACGGCTGGCCCGGACGATGGCCCGGGCCTGCGCCGACTGGCACCGCGATCGGTACGGCTGGACGGTGGACCCGGCCCGCATCCATGCGGTGCCGGATCTGATCCGTGGCCTGGAACTGGTGATCGAGCACTTCTCCCGGCCCGGTTCGCCGGTGATCGTGCCGGTGCCGGCGTACATGCCGTTCCTGACCGTCCCGGCCGCGCTGGGTCGCGAGGTCATCCGGGTGCCGCTGGCCGAGCACGACGGTCGCTACGGCTTCGACACCGAGGCGCTGGTCCGCGCCTTCGAGGCCGGTGGTGAAGTGCTGGTGCTGTGCAATCCCTACAACCCGGTCGGGCGGGTGTTCGACCGGGACGAACTGACCACGGTCTGCGAGGTGGTCGACGCCCACGGCGGCCGGGTCTTCTCCGACGAGATCCACGCCCCACTGGTCTATCCCGGCCGCCGCCACCTGCCGTACGCGTCGATCTCGCCGACCGCGGCCGGCCACACCCTGACCGCGACGTCGGCGTCCAAGGCCTGGAACCTGCCGGGGTTGAAGTGTGCGCAGCTGATCACCAGCAACGATGCCGACGAGCAGGCCTGGCAGCAGCTGGGACCGTTCGTCGGGCACGGCACCGCCAATCCGGGTGTGGTCGCCGCCACGGCCGCCTACACCCAGGGACGGCCCTGGCTGGAGGAGGTGCTGGGTTACCTGGACGGCAACCGCGCCGCGCTGGCCGAGGCGCTCGCCGAGGAACTGCCGTTGGTGGGGTACACCCCGCCGGAGGGCACCTACATCGGCTGGTTGGACTGTCGGCGCCTGGGTCTCGGCGACAAGCCGGCGGCCTTCTTCGCCGAGCACGCCGGCGTGCTGCTCACCGAGGGGGAGGCCTGTGGCGCGCCCGGCTTCGTCCGGTTCATCTTCGCCACCCCGCGGCCGATCCTGCGGGAGGCGGTGCAGCGGATGGGCCGGGCTGTGCGCGAGCACGGGCCGGCGGCCGGTTGACCGGTCAGGCCGCCGGAGCTGGGCTCAGTTCCACTGCAGCGTCCAGTGGTACATGGCGATCGCCGCAGCAGCGCCGGCGTTGATCGACCGGGTGGAGCCGTACTGGGTGATGGCGACCAACTGGTCGCAGGCCTCGACCATCTCCTCGGTCAGCCCGGGACCTTCGGAGCCGAAGACCAGGCAGCTGCGTTCGGGCAGTTTGGCCGTCTCCAGCGGCACCGAGCCCGGCAGGTTGTCCACCCCGACGGGCCGGTAGTCCGCGGCGGCCAGGAACGCCATCAGTTCCTCGACGTCGGCGTGGTGGTGGACCGTCAGGTACTTGTCGGTGACCATGGCGCCGCGGCGGTTCCAGCGGCGGCGGCCGACGATGTGGACGCCGGCGACGTTGAACGCGTTGGCCGTCCGCACGATGGAGCCGATGTTGAAGTCGTGTTCCCAGTTCTGGATGGCGATCCGCAGCGGGCGACGGCTCCGGTCCAGGTCGGCCACGATCTCCTCCAGCCGCCAGTAGCGGTACCGGTCGACGACGTTGCGGCGATCGCCTTCGGCCAACAGCCGGGGATCCAGCCGCGGGTCGTCCGGCCACGGCCGCGGCGCCGGCCCGACCCCCGGCCGGGTGCCGGGCGTGGCCGCCCGGGCCAGGTCGTCTTCACTTAGGAAACCCACGGACGCCGACGGTACTCTCGCAGCCGTGATCGACGCACCCGTGCAGCTGTCGGCGCTGGTCCCCCTGCTGCTGCCGTCCTGGCTGGACCCCGAACACATCATCCGGGCGTTCGGTCCGTGGGCGCTGTTGGGGGTGGCGTTCATCATCTTCGCCGAGTGCGGCCTCTTCGCGCTGCTGCCCGGTGACTCGCTGCTGTTCACCATGGGCATCTTCATCGGCGCCGAGGTGGTCAAGCAGCCGCTGTGGTTGGTGTGTCTGGTCCTCACCTGCTGCGCGGTGCTCGGCAACGCCTGCGGGTACCTGATCGGCTACCTGATCGGTCCTGCCCTGTTCCGGCCGCGGGCCGGGCTGATGGGCAAGATCTTCCGGCCACAGGACGTCGAACGGACCCACCGGTTCCTGGAGAAGTACGGCAGCCGTGCACTGATCCTGGCCCGGTTCGTGCCGATCATCCGGACGCTGGCCACCTTCGCCGCCGGGGTCAGCCGGATGAACTTCCGCCATTTCATCGTCTACACCGCCATCGGCGGGATCATCTGGGCGCCGGGTGTGACCATCCTCGGCTACTTCCTCGGCAACGTCACCATCATCAAGAACCACGTCGACCTGGCCCTGCTGCTGGTGGTCGTGCTGTCCCTGATCCCGATGGCCCTTGAATATCTGCACGCCCGCCGCAGGTCCCGGGAGTTCGCCGCCGACGACACGGCCGCCGACTCCGTGGAGACCCCGGCCGGCGATAGCGCGGTCTGAAGACCCGCCGCCCGACCAAGCCCGCCGCCCGACCGAGCCCACCGCCCGACCGAGCCCACCGCCCGACCGAGCCCACCGCCCGACCGAGCCCACCGCCCGACCGAGCCCACCGCCCGACCGAGCCCACCGCCCGACCGAGCCCACCGCCCGACCGAGCCCCGCCCGACCGAGCCCACCGCCCGCCCGACCGAGCCCGCCGCCCGACCGAGCCCGCCGCCCGACCGAGCCGGCCGCCGCCCGACCGAGCCACCGCCCGACCGAGCCCACCGCCCGACCGAGCCCACCGCCCGACCGAGCCCACCGCCCGACCGAGCCCACCGCCCGACCGAGCCCGCCGCCCGACCCAACCGGGTCCGCAGCCCGACCGAGCCCACCGCCCGACCCAACCGGGTCCGCAGCCCGACCCCAGTCCGCAGCCCGACCTCGGCCCGCCGCCCGACCCAACCGGGTCCGCAGCCCGACCTCAGTCTGCAGCCCGACCTCGGCCCGCCGCCCGACCCAACCGGGTCCGCAGCCCGACCCCGGCCCGCTGCCCGACCCGGTCCACCGCCCGACCCCGGTCCGCCGCTGGAACTGCGGTCCGCCTCCCGGCCCCAGTCCGCCACCCGACCAAGCCCGTCGCCCGACCCCGGCCCGCTGCGCGACGCCACCGGCTGCCAGAGCCGGGTCGAAGGCGCATGCCCCGCTGTCGGAACCCCTGTTATGGGCTCGTCATCGACCCCTGATGCACGGGCCGAGCGTGGCAACCGGCAACAGGCGTTGCTGACGTGCCGATTTTCGGGGCGGACACCGGCTGTGGCCGGCGGGCCGGTTGTCCACAGATTCCGGTCGTGGGCCGTTCGAGCTGCTCCGGACCCGGCAGGCTGCCGAACGTGTCCGATCGACAACCCACCCCGCGGCAGCGCGAGATCGAGGTACTGCTGCGCCGGTCGGGTGGGCTGATCCGCCGTCGTGATCATCCCGACCTCGCCGACGCCCTGTCGTGGCTGCTGCGTACCGGTCGTCTGGTCCGCGTGCTACCGGGGATCTATGCCGAAGCGGCCTCGGCCGTCGACCCGATGACGCGGATCGTGGCCGCGGCGCTCTGGGCACCGGACGGCGTCCTCACCTCGGCGGCAGCGGCACACCTGGGATTCTGGCAGGGGCTGGCCGTCCCGGTCGTCTCCCTGGCCATCCCGCACGGCCGCCCGGCCGTACCGGGGTGGCGGATCGAGCATCGCCGGGTCGACCCGGAGCTCCGGGTCGAGCAACACGGACTGGTCCGGACCTGCGACGAGCTCACGGTGATCGACCTGGTCCGCGACACCGCCGACGGCGTGGCGATCGACACCGCGCTGAGACACCGGGCCATCACGGTGGCCTCGCTGCGGTCGGTCTTCGAGCGACTACCGCACCGGCGCGGCAATGCGATCTGCGCCCGACTGATCGAGGATTCCCGCGACGAGCCGTGGTCACCGCCCGAACGCGACCTGCACCGGCTGCTCCGGCGCGCCGGGATCACCGGTTGGACCGCCAACCGGACGACGGTGATCGGCTCGGCGCGGTATGCCGCCGACGTCCGCTTTGTTCGGCTCCGGCTCGCCCTGGAGGTGGACGGCTTCGAGATCCACAGCAGGCGTGAGGTGTTCGAGCTCGACCGGGCCCGTCAGAACGCGTTCGTTCTGGACGGCTGGCTGGTGTTGCGCTTCACCCCGCGGCAGATCAGCGACCGCCCGGACGCGGTGGTCGACCAGATCCGGCAGGCGATCGCCCTCGCTGAAATCCAGAAATCGGCACGTCATCGTGGCCGCGGACCGCGGTTGAGCGGGGAATCCGGACGGGCACGACGATGACGTGCCGATTTCTGTGGAAAGAGGACGGCTGTCGGTCAGCCGGTGATCTGGACCAACTCGTTCAGGTCGTCGTCGGAGGGCTGCCACAGACCGGCGGCGACGTTGGCCTCGATCTGCTCGATCTTGGTGGCACCGGCGATGACGGAGGCGACGGTCGGCATCGCGGCCAGACCGCCGATGGCCACCTGCAGCATGCTGACACCGCGGTCCGCGGCGAACTTGTCGATCGCCTCGATGACATCGAAGTCAGCACCCGCCAGCCGCTCGGGCTGTTTGGCCAGCCGACTTCCCTCGGGCGCATTCTGGCCGCGCCGGTACTTGCCGGTCAGCAGCCCGGAGGCCAGCGGGAAGTACGGCAGCAGCCCCTGGCCGGTGTGCTGCAGGGCCGGCACCACCTCGGCCTCGATGCCGCGCCTCAACCAGGAGTACTCGTTCTGCGCCGACACGAAGGGTTCGTAACCGCTGGCGTTGGCCGTCCAGTCGGCGTCGATGATCTGCCAGCCGGCGAAGTTCGAGGAACCGAGGTAGCGGATCTTGCCCTCCGACACGAGGTCGGTCAGGGTGGCCAGCGTCTCCTCGATCGGGGTGTTCGGGTCGGGCGCGTGCATCTGGTACAGGTCGATCCAGTCGGTGCCGAGCCGGCGCAGGCTGTTCTCGACCGCGAGCCGGATGTAGCGGCGGGATCCCCGCACACCCCAGTCGGGACCGTTCGCGCCCTTCATGTCCATGCCGAACTTGGTGGCCACGACGACCTGGTCGCGCTTGCCGGTCAGCGCCCGGCCGAGCAGTTCCTCCGACCGGCCGCCGCCGCCGTAGACGTCGGCAGTGTCGAACAGGGTGATGCCGGCGTCGATCGCGGCGTCGACCACCTTCGGCACGTCCTCGTCGGCCATCCGGCCGCCGAAGTTGTTGCAGCCGAGGCCGACGGTGGACACGGTGAGCCCGGACTTGCCGAGCTGCTGGTACGTCATCTCCGACACGGTGTACTCCTCGCACAGGTGGGGCGTTGCGGGACCGCGGCCGACGACGTTGTCGAACCGGGCAGGGCCCGGACTCACATCCGGTGACCTTACCGACGACCCCGCACCGGTCCGGTGTCAGCCCTGCTGCGACGGCTGTCAGCCCTGCTGCGGCGGATGTCGGCCCCGCTCGCGCGGACGGGCCCGGTCGTCACCCTGCGGAAACGGCTGCTGGAACCTGTTGCGGCGGCTGTCGGCCCTGCTCGGGCAGACGAGCCTGGTCGTCACCCTTCGGGACCGGCTGCCGGGCCCGGGGGCGGCGGATGTCGGCCCCGCTCGCGCGGACGGGCCCGGTCGTCACCCTGCGGAAACGGCTGCTGGAACCTGCTGCGGCGGCTGTCGGCCTGCTCGCGCGGACGGCCTGGCAGTCACCTGCGGGAACGGCTGCTGCACCTGCTGCAGCGGCTGCCAGCCCTGCTGCGGCGGCTATCAGTCCTGCTCGGGCGCACGGGCCCGGTCGTCACCCTGCGGGAACGGCTGCTGGAACCTGCTACGGCGGCTGTCGGCCCTGCTCGGGCGACGGCTCTCGGCCCTGCTCGGGCGGACGAGCCTGGTCGTCACCCTGCGGGAACGGCTGCCGGGCCGGCGGCGGCCGTCAGCTCAGCTCGGGCGAACGAACCTGGTCGCGTCGAGCCCTGCGGGAACGGCTGCCGGGCCTGCTGCGGTGGCTGTCAGCCCCGCTCCGGCGGACAGGCCCGGTAGTCACCACCCTGCGGGAACGGCTGCTGGAACCTGCTGCGGCGGCTGTCGGCCCTGCACGGGCGGCGGAGCCCGGAGTCACCCTGCGGGAACGGCTATCAGCCCTGCTGCGGCGGCTGTCGGGCCCTGCTCGGGCGGACGGGCCCGGAGTCACCCTGCGGGAACGGCTATCAGCCCTGCTGCGGCGGCTGTCGGGCCCTGCTCGGGCGGACGGGGCCCGGAGTCACCCTGCGGGAACGGCTATCAGCCCTGCTGCGGCGGCTGTCGGCCCTGCTCGGGCGGACGGGGCCCGGAGTCACCCTGCGGGAACGGCTATCAGCCCTGCTGCGGCGGCTGTCGGCCCTGCTCGGGCGGACGGGGCCCGGAGTCACCCTGCGGGAACGGCTGCTGGGCCTGCTGCGGCGGCTGTCGGCCCTGCTCGGGCGGACGGGCCTGGTAGTCACCCTGCGGGAACGGCTGCTGGGCCTGCTGCGGGGGCTGCATGCCGGGGGCCTGTCCGGCCGAGCCGTGCGCCGGCAGCTGCTGCGGGCCGGTCTGGCGCGGCTCTGACTCCGGGTCGCCGCGGTAGGCGATCTCGCCGAAGTTCACCGACGGGGCGGTCCGGGCCTGCTCGTCGGTGACCTCGAAGTAGGACGCTTTCTCGAAGTGGAACAGTCCGGCGATGAGATTGGACGGAACGCTCTCCACCCGAGTGTTGTACTGGCGGACGTTGGCGTTGTAGAAGCGGCGGCCGTTGGCGATCCGATCCTCGGTCTCGGTCAGTGACCGCTGCAGTTCCAGGAAGTTCTGGTTGCTCTTCAGGTCGGGGTAGGCCTCGACGCTGACCATCAGGCCGTGGACGGCGCCGGTGAGCTGCTCCTCCACCCGGGCCCGCTCCGCGCTCGGCTCGCCGGACCGGGCCAGCGACTGCGCCTGACCCCGCAGCCGGGTGACGTCCTCGAGCGTGTTGCGCTCGTGGGCGGCATACCCGCGCACCGTCTCGACCAGGTTGGGCAGCAACTCGTAACGCCGGTTGAGTTCGACGTCGACCTGCCGCCACGACTCCTGGATCCGGTTCCGGTCGCGGACGAAGCCGTTGTAGGCCGCCACCAGCACCACCCCGATGATCGCCAGCACGATCAGGATGATGACGAGAACGATGGCGAGGTTCATCAGGGCTCCTCAGCGGGTCGGCGGTCGTGGCCGGTGCCGGCGCACGGGGACGTGCACCGGTACAGCCGAGCCTATTGAAGATCCAGGTCAGCCGCGCCGATGGCGTAGCGGTACTCCAGACCTTCGGCGGCGATCTTCTCCGCCGCGCCGGTCGCCCGGTCCACGATCACCGCCACCCCGACCACGTCGGCACCGGCGTCGCGCAGGGCCTGCACCGCGGTCAGTACCGAGCCGCCGGTGGTGCTGGTGTCCTCCACCGCGAGCACCCGGCGGCCGGCCACCTCGGTGCCCTCGATCAGCCGCTGCAGGCCGTGCGCCTTCTGCGCCTTGCGGACCACGAACGCATCCAGCCGCTCACCGGCCGCCGCGGCGGCGTGCAGCATCGCGGTCGCCACCGGGTCGGCGCCCAGCGTCAGTCCGCCGACGGCGTCGTAGTCCAGGTCGGCGGTCAGCTTGCGCAGCACCCGTCCCACCAGCGGCGCAGCCGCACCGTCGAGAGTGACCCGGCGCATGTCGACGTAGTAGTCGGCTTCCCGGCCCGAGGACAGGGTGACCTTCTGGTGCACCACGGCCAACCGCTTGACAGCGTCGATGAGTTGGTCACGGTCCTGCGCGTCGGTCATGACCGGCAGCCTAGCGAGACCCGCTCAGCGGCCCAGCGTGCCGGCGGGACGGTGCGAGCCGGACTGCTGCGGCACCGGCTGCCCAGCACACCACCGGCTGACGGCCGGGGTCCACAGGATCAGACAGGCGAAGGCGATGTAGGCAGCCCCGGGGAGCACCCACATCAGGCTGTCGGACAGCAGCACGGCCACCACCGCCACGGTCAGGACGCCGAGCACGCTGATCGCGATCCGCGGCCAGGACCGGCGCAGCAGCAGGAAGAAGCTGAGCACGACCGCGATCCCCGGGGCTCCGAACAGCACCGCGGCCAGGCCCTCGATCATCCGCAGGTGGAAGCGTTCGAGCATGTGGTAGATCGCGCCCTCCGCCCCGGCGTAGCCGAAACTGTCCCGGGCGACGTAGACGAAGATCCAGACGAAGCCCAACGCGGTCATCCACAGCAGCGAGCCGGTGATGATCACCACCACCGACAGCGTGACCATGGGCGGGCGCGGCATCGGGGCCGGCGGCCCGGCCGGCCGGTACGGCCCCGGCGGCCCGGCGACCATGGTCTGGCCCACGCCGGCCGGGCGGTGCCCGGAGGGCGCGTAGGCGGGAGCGTACGTCGGCGGGGAGGGTCGGTGATCACCGGGCGCGGCGAAGTCGGGACGCCGCGGCGACCCGTAGCGCCCACCCGTCTCCTCGACCACCGGACCAGGCTAGTGCGGGAGCGGCCGACGGGTGAGGGCCTCCCAGCCTGCTCTCACCTGCCGCCGATCAGCCGGCGATCAACCGGTCCAGTCGCCGTCCGGCCAGGTCCAGCGCCAGTTCGCACATCATCGCGTTCGCCCAGGAGAACCAGGGCCGGGTGAACCGGGAGGGATCGTTCACGTCGAACGATTCATGCATCTGGCCGGTGCCGCCGGTGGTGTCGGCGAGCAGCCGGATCAGCCGCAGCTTCTCCTCCCGGTCGGTCGCGGTGAGGCCCTGGACCGCCAGCGCGATCGGCCAGACATAGCCGGGCGGGGTGTGCGGGCTGCCGATCCCGGCGGCCGCGGCGCCGCTGTAGAAGTACGGGTTGTCCGGGCTCAGGATCATCGCCCGAGTGGCGAGATACACGGGGTCGTCGGCCGGCCGGTAGCCGCTGAGCGGGGCCGACAACAGGCTGGGCATGTTGGCGTCGTCCATCAGCAGCTGGTGGCCCAGTCCGTCGGTCTCGTAGCAGTAGACGCGGCCGTGTTCGGGATGCTCGACGGTGCCGTGCCGCTCGATGCCCTCGGCGATGGTGGAGCCCAGCTCCGTCGCGCGGCCGGCCAGCTCGGGGTCGCCGAACACCCGGGCGGCGATGATCGCCAGATAGCGGCAGGCCACCACGGCGAACATGTTGCCCGGCACGTTGTAGTGGTAGCGGCAGGCGTCGTCGCTGGGGCGGAAACCCGACCAGCTCATGCCGGTCGGTGCCACCGGCGTGCCGCGACCCTCGGCGGTGAGGGTGTCGGTCGGCGGACCGTCGAACCGCTCGAAGAAGTACGCGGACCGCCGGTGGTCCAGTTCGGTCTCCCACAGCTCCAGGATCATCGGGGCGACCCGAGCGAACCGGTCGTCCAGATGGTCACTGCTGCCCGTGATCCGCCACAGGGCATAGCCCAGCTCGATCGGGAAGCAGAGCGAGTCGATCTCGTACTTGCGCTCCCAGACCTGCGGCGGCGCGTCGGACCGGTCGTGGGCGTGCGGGCTCGGTTCGGTGCCGCGCTTGAACGAGTTGGCGTAGGGGTCCAGCGCGATGAACTCCAGCTGCCGGTGGAAGACGCCGACCAGGGTCTGCGCCAGCTGCGGATCCTGGCCGCAGACCACCAGGTACGGCCGGACCTGGGCGGAGGAGTCCCGCAGCCACATCGCCGGGATGTCGCCGGTGAGCAGATAGGTGGTGCCATCGGGAGCGAGTTCGGCGACGGCGGCCAGGTTGTCGACCATCACCGACCGGAACAGGTCGGCGATCTTCCGGTCCCCGACCCCGGCGGCAACCTGGTCGGTGAGCTGGTCGAGCAGCTCCGGCCGGAGACGGGCCGCGGGATGTCGGTCGGTACTCATGCAACTCCTTGTCCGCGAGCCCGCCGGACGGCGGGCCCGGTCGTGGCCATCGGGGTACGGATCAGGTCTGCAGTCAGCCGACCAGCAGGACGGCGGGATCGGTGGAGAAGGTGTGGTCCAGCACCAGGCTGGCGGCGCCGACCGCACCGACGTCCTCACCGATCCGGCTGCCCAGGACCTGCAGCAGATGGGTCGACTGCCGACCGAACCGGTGACGGAGGACCGCGAGCCGGTCGTCGGTGAACAAGGGGGCGATCAGGCTCCAGTGCGGACCACCGAACACCACCCGGTCCAGATCCAGCATCAGCGCGATGTCCTCGGCGGCCTTCAGCAGCCGGCTCACCAGCCGCTCCATCACCCCGAGCGCGGCCGGCTGCCCGGCCATGGCGCGACGGGCCAGTTCGGCCAGCGCCGCCTCGACCTGCTGGCGGTCCTCCAGGTCGACGCCGGCTTCCAGCGCGCCGACGGAGATCGCCTCATGCACGAGGCGCTGGGGCTGGCTGCCCTCGCCCAGACAGCCGCGGTATCCGCACGGACAGGGCAGCCCGTCGTTCTCGACGATCAGGTTGCCGATCTGACCGGAATTGGAACTGGCGCCGCGGAACACCTCGTTGTTGAGCACCAACCCGGCACCGACGCCGGTACCGAGGTAGAAGAACAGGAAGTTCGCGCCGGTGCCGTGCCACTTCTCTGCGGCCGCGGCGGCGGTGACGTCCTTGTCCAGCAGCACCGGCAGACCGACCGCGGTCCGGACCGCGTCGCGCAGCGGCACGTCCTGCCAGCCGGCGAGGTTGGGCGGGTCGACGATGACACCGCGGCCGACGTCGATGGGGCCGGGCGCGGCGATGCCGACGCCGACGATCCGGTCCCGGGCGATGCCCGCTTCGGCCACCAGCTTGTCGATCCGGTCGGCCATCCCCGCGGTGACCGCGGCCGGATCGGCGACGGTCGGGGTCGGCTGGCGGGCGTGCGCCAGCGTCTCCCCGACCAGGTTGAGCACCACATAGGTGATCACGGCCGGATCGAGGTGGACGCCGACGGCGTACTGGCCGTCGGGGTTGAGGTGCAGCATGGTGCGTGGTTTGCCGCGGGCGATCGGGGCGCGACGGCCCTCGGCGATCAGCCCCACGGCGATCAGCTGACGGACGATGTTGGTCACCGCCTGCGCGGACAGTCCGGTGGCGGCAGCGAGCTCGACCCGGCTGACCCCGTCGGCGCTGCGGCGGACGGCGTCCAGGATGACCGTCTGGTTGTAGTCGGCGATCCGGCCCTGGCTGGCGGCCCGCCGCGCCGGTGCCGGCGCGATCGCCGCCCACTGCTGCTCGGGCCCGCGGCTCACGTTCGCCGCCATCACGACCCCCTCTGAGCCGTCCGATCCGTCCCGCCACACTGCGCGGCCGACGCCGAGCCCCTGAGGTGGGGCTGAGTCCGCCATCTTAGTCAAACGGATTGATTAATGCCACCGATCCCGGGAATTCCGGGACCGCCACCCGGCGTACCGGTCAGCGGAAGTGGGTGGCCGGCGGCAGCGGGGACGGTTCCCTGTCGGCGTCGGTGTACGGCCTCGCCCCGCCGATGAGCTGGGCCAGCCGGTCACCGGTCACCAGCCGGTACGGGTAGGCCGAAAGCGCCGAGCGCTGCGCCAGTTCGTCCACCGGCAGCGGGCGGTCAGCGGCGTACAGCACGATGTTGCCGAACCGGCGGGCCTTGAGGGTGGAGGACTCGGCGCTCAACGCCAGGCGGCCGAAGACCTGCGACACCGCCGCAGCGACCCGGCGGGCGTAGCCCAGGCCCTTGTCGGTGAGGTTGATCATCAGCAGGCCGTCGTCCAGCACCCGGCGGACGTCGGTGAAGAACTCGACCGTGGTCAGTTCCGGCGGCACCTGGGCGCCGGCGAAGGCGTCCACCACCACCACATCGGTGTAGTCGTCGCGGAGCGCGGCGACACCGTCCCGGCCGCCGACGTCGCGGACCTTGATGCCGCTGCGGCGCGGCAGCGGGACGTGCTCGCGGACGAACGCGGTCAGGTCGGCGTCGGGCTCGAGCACGATCTGGGCCGAGGACGGCCGGGTCGCGGCGACATAGCGCGGCAGCGTCATCAGCGCCCCGCCGACATGGACCACTCGGATCCGTTCCCCCGGCGGCGCGACCAGGTCGATGCCCTCGGCCAGCCGCTGGACGTAGTCGAACTCCAGTCGCAGCGGGTCCTCGAGGTCGACGTAGGACTGGTCGGTACGCCCGACCCGCAGCGTGAACGCCGCCGGATAGGCGGCATCGGGAACGAGGAAGGCGCCTCCCGCGCCTCGGCGCAGCACCAGCTCGTCCACCCGCAGAGCCTATCGAAGCGCGCGAACCCCACCCGGCCCCTCCGCGCCCTGAGCCCGTCGAAGGGCGCGCCTGACCCAACCCGGCAGCCAACCGCACCTCGACAAGCTGAGTGCGCGGAGCCGCTCGGTCTGTCGGGAGATCTCAGCGGCCCCGGTCGAAGGTGAGATGGACGACGCCGGTGGGCGAGCTGACCGCCTCGATCGCGAACCGCTCCTCCATGGCCTCCAGCCCGTCCCAGAGGCGGACCCCGCGGCCGAGCAGGATCGGGACCTGGACCACGTGGAGATGGTCGATCAGGTCAGCGGCCAGGAAGTCCCGGACCGTGGACGGGCCCCCGCCGATCCGGACATCCCGGTCGCCGGCCGCCTCCCTGGCCAGCGCCAGGGCCTCCGGCGGCGATGCGTCGATGAAGTGGAAGGTGGTGCCGCCCTCCATCTCCAGCGGTGGCCGGTGATGATGGGTGAGCACGAAGACCGGCGTGTGGAAGGGCGGGTTCTCACCCCACCAACCGCGCCACTCCTCGTCGGGCCACGGCCCACGGACCGGTCCGAACTTGTTCCGGCCCATGATCTCGGCGCCCACGCCGTCGTCGAAGCTGCGGGTGAAAAGGTCGTCCACGCCCGCCGTGCCGCCGGGACCGGTGTGCTTGCGGGTGGCGAACATCCACTCGTGCAGCCGGTGCCCGGCATGGCCGAACGGGGCCTGGAAGGTCTGACCCTCGCCGGTGCCGAAGCCGTCCAGCGAGATCGCGAAGTTCTGTACGCGGACCTGACTCATGGCGCGACACTAGTGATCGCCGCGCCCGTCGGCGACCCGTTCCGCGATCATCGCGGCGTCCCGCGGTGGTCAGCGCCGGGTGGGGTACTGCGCCGGGCGAAGGAGTTGATCATCGATGACCGAGACGGCACCGGGTGCGACCGAGGACGGGACCGCGCAGCAGCCCGTGCGGGTGATGACGATGAACATCTGGGCGCTGAACGGCGACTGGCCCGCGCGCCGCCGGTATCTGGCCGAGGGCATCCGCGACCTGGCGCCGGGCATCGTGGCGCTGCAGGAGACCGTCGTCGACGGCGGGTCCGACCAGGCGGGCGACCTGGCCGGCGGGGACTACGAGATCGTGCACGCCCGGACGCGGTCGGCCGAGGGCATGGGCATCTCGATCGCCAGCCGCTACCCCATCCGCAGCGTCGACGAGGTGGATCTGCAGATCAACGAGCGCACCGACGACTTCCCGTGCACTGCCCTGTTGGCGGTGATCGACAGCCCGGCCGGCGAACTGCTGATGGTCAACCATTTCCCCAGTTGGAAGCTGGACATGGAGGCCGAGCGGCTGGAGCAGGCGCTGCACGTGACCCGTACCGCCGAGCAGATCGTGGCCCGCGCCGACCGGCCGGTGATCATCGCCGGCGATCTCGAGGCCGATCCGGACGCGGCCAGCATCCGTTATCTGACCGGCCGGCAGCCGTTGGCCGGGTCGAGTGTCTGCTACCGCGACGTCTGGGAGAGCCGGCATCCGGGCGAGCCGGGCCACACCTACACCACTGAGAATCCGCTGATGGTCGAGGACTGGCCGTTCCGCCGGATCGACTACCTGCTGGTCCGCTGCGCCGAGCACGGCGGCCCGAGCCTGGCCATCGCCGACTGCCGACGGGTCTTCGACACCCCGGACAGCGACGGCGTCTGGGCCAGTGACCATTTCGGCCTGGTCGCCGACCTGGTGCCGAACCCGCGAGCCACCGCGGCACCCCGACCGCGCCGCTCGCATCCCGGCCGCCACCACACCCACGGCCTCTGATCGCCCGCACGCCGAGGCGCCGCTCGGGGCTGGCGGACCGGGCTGCCCGCCCTGGAAATCGGCTCGTCAACGCAGTGTTCGCCGTGCCGCCGAGCGGGAAGACACCCATCCGCCGGCGATGACGAGCCGATTTCCGGGGCAAGGGCAGAGCGAGGAGGGAGTGCCTCCTCGCTCTGTGGGGTCGACCGGGTTCAGACGGTGGCGGGTTGCGGAGTGTCCACGATCACCAGCCCGTCGGCGGTGTCCTCCACGTCGAAGGTGACGACATCGCCCTCGCCGATCCGGCCGGCCAGCACCCGGCGGGCCAGCTGGTCCTCGATTGCGGTCTGGATCAGCCGGCGCAGCGGGCGGGCACCGTAGACCGGGTCGAAGCCGGTGAGCGCCAGCCAGTCCCGGGCGCCCTGGGTGACCTCGACGCTGATCCGCCGGTCGGCCAACCGCCGGTTGAGCCGGTCGATGTTGATGTCGACGATCTTGGACAGTTCCTCGGTGCCGAGCGCGTCGAAGAGCACGATCTCGTCCAACCGGTTCAGGAACTCCGGCTTGAACGAGGCCCGCACGACGTTCATCACCGCGTCCCGCTTGGTCTGTTGTTCCATGGTCTGGTCGGCCAGGAACTGCGATCCCAGGTTGGAGGTCAGGATCAGGATGACATTGCGGAAGTCGACCGTGCGCCCCTGCCCGTCGGTGAGCCGGCCGTCGTCGAGGACCTGCAGCAGGATGTCGAAGATCTCCGGATGGGCCTTCTCCACCTCGTCCAGCAGCACCACCGCGTAGGGGCGGCGCCGGACGGCCTCGGTGAGCTGGCCACCCTCCTCGTACCCGATGTAGCCGGGCGGGGCGCCGACGAGACGGGCCACCGAGTGCTTCTCGGAGTACTCGCTCATGTCGATCCGCACCATCGCGTGCTCGTCGTCGAACAGGAACTCCGCCAGCGACTTGGCCAGCTCGGTCTTGCCCACACCGGTCGGCCCGAGGAACAGGAACGAGCCTGTCGGGCGGTTCGGATCGGAGATCCCCGCCCGGGATCGGCGGACCGCGTCCGCGACGGCGCGGACGGCCTGCTGCTGGCCGATCAGCCGCTGACCGAGACGCTCCTCCATGTGCAGCAGCTTCTCGCTCTCGCCCTGCAGCAACCGGCCCACCGGGATGCCGGTCCAGCTGGACACCACCTCGGCGACGTCCCCGGCCCCGACCTCCTCGGAGACCATCGGTCCGGTGCCGTCACCCTCGGCCCCGTGTCCCTGCTCATCGGCCTTCTCCAGCCGCTTCTGCAGGGCCGGGATCTCGCCGTAGAGCAGTTCGCTGGCCCGGCCGAGATCGCCGTCGCGCTGGGCGCGTTCGGCCTCGTTGCGCAGTTCGTCGATCCGCTGTTTGAGTTCGCCGACCTGGTTCAGGCCCTCCTTCTCGGCCTGCCAGCGGGCCTCCAGCGAACGCAACTCCTCCTCGGCGTTGGCCAGGTCCTCCCGCAGCCGGCCGAGTCGTTCGGCACTGCCCGGATCGGTCTCCTTCTGCAGCGCGAACTCCTGCATCCGCATCCGCTCGACCTGGCGGCGCAGCTGGTCGATCTCCTCCGGGGAGGAGTCGATCTCCATCCGCAGCCGGGAGGCGGCCTCGTCGATCAGGTCGATGGCCTTGTCCGGCAGCTGCCGGGAGGTGATGTAGCGGTGCGACAGGGTGGCCGCGGCGACCAGCGCACCGTCGGTGATCGCCACCTTGTGGTGGGCCTCATAGCGTTCCCGCAGGCCGCGCAGGATGGCGATGGTGTCCTCGACGCTGGGTTCGCCGACGAAGACCTGCTGGAACCGGCGTTCCAGCGCGGGGTCCTTCTCGATCCGTTCCCGGTACTCGTCCAGGGTGGTCGCGCCGATCATCCGCAGCTCGCCGCGGGCCAGCATCGGCTTGAGCATGTTGCCGGCGTCCATGGCGCCCTCACCGGTGGCGCCGGCGCCGACGACGGTGTGCAACTCGTCGATGAATGTGATGATCTGGCCCTCGGCGTCGCGGATCTCGGTCAGAACGGCCTTCAGCCGTTCCTCGAACTCGCCGCGGTACTTCGCGCCGGCCACCATCGAGGCCAGGTCGAGGGAGATCAACCGGCGTCCCTTCAACGAGTCCGGGACGTCGCCGGCCACCAGCCGCTGGGCCAGCCCTTCGACGACGGCGGTCTTGCCGACACCGGGTTCGCCGATCAGCACGGGGTTGTTCTTGGTCCGTCGGGCCAACACCTGCACGACCCGGCGGATCTCGGTGTCCCGGCCGATCACCGGGTCCAGCTTGCCCTCGCGGGCCTGCGCGGTCAGGTCGACACCGTACTGGTCCAGTGCCGACGAGGTGCCCTCGGCCTCGGCGCTGGTCACCCGCTTGGAGCCGCGGGACTCGTTGAACGCGGTGGTCAGCTTGGCGGCGGTGACCCCGGCCCGGCTGAGGAGCTGCCGAGCCTCGGAGTCAACCGAGGCCAGCGAGATCAGCAGGTGCTCGGTGGCGACGTACGCGTCACCGAGCTGCTCGGCGCGGGACTCGGCGTCGGCGAGGACCCGGGCCAGGGCACCGGAAAGGCTGGGCTGGCTGACCGAGCTGCCCTTGGCCGACGGCAGTCGGGTGATCGCCTGCTGTGCCTGCTCGGCGATCCGGGCCGGGTCGGCGCCGACCGCGGACAGCAGCGGGCCGACGGTGTTCTGCGGCACGGCCAGCATGGCCGCCAGCAGGTGCTGCGGCTCGGCGTTGGGGTTCCCGGCGACGAGTGCACTGCGCAGCGCGGCCGAGACGGCATCGCGGCTCTTGGCGGTGAGTTTTTCAGCTTCCATGGTTTCTCCTCAAGGTGGCCGTCGATGTGAAGGCAACGACCCTCAAGTGATGTGATCATCCGGACCACCCGGATGATCAGGTCCCGGTGATCGACGGAGCCGATCACCGCAACGGGTGTGGATCAGGTGTGCGGATCGGGTCGGCCCGCGGTCAGGGCCCGCGGTGCGGACCAGACCCGCCGTACCCGCCCGGCGATGTGGACGCCGCCGCCGGGGTCGGCGGCGAAGACCCGCGACGCGGGCGGTGCCGCCCGGGTGACCTCCAGCAGTTCGGTCAGGTTCTGGACCTGGGCGCGCAACTGCTCGATCTCGTTCTCCATCGCCAGGATGCGGCGGATGCCCTCCAGGTTCACGCCCTCGTCCTGGCTCAGTCGCTGGATCAGCCGCAGCCTGGCCACATCACGCGGGGAGTAACGGCGGCCCCGGCCGCTGGTCCGGCGCGGTGACACCAGGCCCATCCGGTCGTAGGTCCGCAGCGTCTGCGGGTGCATGCCGGCCAGCTGCGCCGCCACCGAGATCACGAACAGCGGTGCATCGTTGTCGATCGGCTGCGGCAGCGGCGCGCCGGGCATCAGCTGCTCCCGGTCCTCTGGCCGCCGGCGGCGCGGGCCCGGGCGAACAGGCTCTGGCGGGGATCGCCGCCACCGGACGCGGCCGCGAAGGTCCCCAGCGCCTCCCGGGCCTGGTCGGTGAGGTGATCGGGGACGACGACCTCCACGGTGACCAACAGGTCACCCCGGCTGCCGTCCCGCCGGGCCACGCCCTTGCCACGGACGCGTAACGTGCGCCCGTTGGGGGTTCCCGGAGCGATCTTGATCCGGACCGGCGGCCCGTCCAGGGTCGGGACCTCGATCTCGGCGCCGAGCGCGGCCTCGCTGAACGTGACCGGCGCGGTCAGCGTCAGGTTGTCGCCCTTGCGGCCGAACACCGGGTGCGACCGGACCTGAACCACGACGTACAGGTCGCCGGCGGCACCGCCGTTCTCCCCGACGCCGCCCTTGCCCTTCAGCCGGATCCGCTGCCCGTCGGTGACGCCGGCGGGGATGCGGACCTGCATGGAGCGGGTGGACCGGCCTCGGCCGGAGCCATGGCACACCGGGCACGGGTCATCGACGACCATGCCCCGGCCGCGGCAGTCGGTGCACGGTTCGGTGACGGCGAACACGCCCCCGGAGGTACTGGTCTGCATACCGCTGCCCTGACAGGTCGGACAGACCCTGGGTACGGTGCCGGCCTTGGCGCCGGTGCCGTGGCAGGCCGCACAGGCCGCGTCGGACACCATCTGGATGGGGACGGTGACCCCGTTCACCGAATCGACGAAGTCGATGCTGACCTCGCCCTCGATGTCGCTGCCCCGTCGCGGACCGCGGGTGGATGAGGTGGTGGTCCTGCTCCGACCTGCGCCGGTGAACAGTCCGCCGAAGATGTCGGAGAAGCTGTCTCCGCCGCCTCCTCCGGCGCCGGCGTGTCGGAACAGGTCGTCCATCGAACCCGTCCCGGCGCTGCCACCGCGTGGGAACCGGAATCCTCCGCCGCCGAAGAGCTTGCGGGCCTCGTCGTACTCCTTGCGCTTGGCAGGGTCGGACAGGACGTCGTTGGCTTCGGAGACCTCCTTGAACCGCCGTTCGGACTCCGCGTTGCCCGGATTGGCGTCCGGATGATTCGCCCGGGCCAGCTTGCGGTAGGCCTTCTTGATCTCGTCGGGCTTGGCGTCGGAGGACACGCCGAGGACCTTGTAGTAGTCCTTCTCGAGCCAGTCCTTGGTGCTCATCGACGCCTCCCCTCGCTGTCTGTGCTGTTGTCCGTCGTGTGGTCGATGCTGGGCTCTGCTGTGGTCCGGTGGGTCCGATCATGGCCGCCGGGCCGGCCGGCGGCCATGATCGACACCCTGGTTCGGCGGGCTACCGGACGGTCAGCCCGCAGAGCCCGCGTCACTGCCATCGCCTGCTGTCGGCGCCTGGTCGGCCGCCGCGGTTGCCTCCGCGGAGCCGACCGGCGCGTCCTCCGGCTCGGCCACCGCGACCCGGGCCGGCCGGATCACCCGGTCGGCGAGCTTGTAGCCGGGCTGCAGGATCGTGACACAGGTCGGTCCGGTGATGCCGTCGGCATGGGCGTGCATGAGTGCCTCGTGGATCCGCGGGTCGAACGCGTCCCCCGCCTCCCCGAAGGTGACCAGCCCGTGCCGGGCCGCCAGCCGCTCGATCTCGTCCGCGACGCCCTTGAACCCGCCGGTCAGCTCTTCGTGCTCGCGCGCGGCCCGCAGGCTGTCCAGCACCGGGAGCAACTCCCGGAGCACCGACTCCACGCCGCCGGCGCGGGCCAGGTCACGATCCCGGTCGACCCGACGCTTGTAGTTGACGTACTCGGCCTGCACGCGTTGCAGGTCGGAGGTCCGGTCGGCCAGGTTCTTCTGCAGCTGCTCGACCTCGTCGGTCGACACGGCGGTGCCTGCGTCGGCCGGGGCGGTGCCGCCGGCCGGGGCACCGTCACCGGTGTCCTGGCCGGACGGCTGGCCGTCCGTGGGCTGGTTGTCGCGCAGCTCGTAGGTCTGCGGATCGATCCGACGCTTGTCGCGGACCGTCGGCCGGCCCGACTCCTCGGCTTCCGACTCGCCCTGTCGTGGGGTGTTCGGGCTCTGCGTCACTTGGCATCACCCGAGGACTTCTCGTCGTCGACGATCTCGGCGTCCACCACGTCCTCCTCGGAGCTGCTGCCCGCGCCGGCACCGGCATCCGCGGTCTGGCCGTCGGCGCCGGCCGGTCCGGCCTCACCCTGCGACTGCTGAGCGGCGGCGTACATGGCCTGGCCCAGCGCGGCGCTGGTGGTGTTCAGCTTCTCCACCGCGGCCTTGACCCGGTCGTTGTCGTCACCCTCGAGCGCGGACTTGACCTCGGCGATGGCTTCCTCGACCGGCTTCTTGGTGTCGTCGCTGATCTTGTCGGCGTTCTCGCTGATCAACTTCTCGGTCCGGAAGACGAGGTTGTCGGCCTCGTTGCGCAGGTCGACGCCCTCACGCCGCTTGCGGTCCTCCTCGGCGTGCGACTCGGCCTCCTTGACCATCCGGTCGATGTCGTCCTTGCCCAGCGCGGACCCGCCGGTCACGGTGATCGACTGCTCCTTGCTGGTGGCCAGATCCTTGGCGTGCACGTTGACGATGCCGTTGGCGTCGATGTCGAAGGCGACCTCGATCTGCGGCACACCGCGCGGCGCCGGCGGCAGGCCGGTCAGCTCGAAGTTGCCCAGCGACTTGTTGTCGCGGGCGAACTCGCGCTCACCCTGGTACACCTGGATCATCACCGACGGCTGGTTGTCCTCGGCGGTGGTGAACACCTCCGAACGCTTGGTCGGGATGGTGGTGTTCCGCTCGATGATCTTGGTCATCACGCCGCCCTTGGTCTCGATGCCGAGACTCAGCGGGGTGACGTCGAGCAGCAGCACATCCTTGACCTCGCCCTTCAGCACACCGGCCTGCAGGCTGGCGCCCAGCGCCACGACCTCGTCGGGGTTGACGCCCTTGTTGGGCTCCTTGCCGCCGGTCAGCTCCTTGACCAGATCCACGACGGCCGGCATCCGGGTCGAACCGCCGACCAGGATGACATGGTCGATGTCGCCGACACTGATCTTGGCGTCGTCGATCACGGCGTTGAACGGGGACCGGGTGCGGTCCAGCAGGTCGGCGGTCATGCGCTGGAACTCCGAGCGGGTCAGCCGCTCCTCCAGGTGCAACGGGCCGGCTTCACCGAGGGTGATGTAGGGCAGGTTGATCTGGGTCTCGCTGGCCGAGGACAGTTCGATCTTGGCCTTCTCGGCGGCCTCCTGCAGCCGCTGCCGGGCGATCTTGTCCTTGCCGAGGTCGGTGCCGTTCTTGTTCTTGAACTGCTTGACCAGCCACTCCACGACCCGGGTGTCCCAGTCGTCGCCGCCGAGGCGGTTGTCGCCCTTGGTCGCCTTCACCTCGAAGACGCCGTCGCCGATCTCCAGCAGCGAGACATCGAAGGTGCCGCCGCCGAGGTCGAAGACGAGGATCGTCTGCTCGCTGTCGGCCTTGTCCAGGCCGTAGGCCAGCGCAGCCGCGGTCGGCTCGTTGATGATCCGGTCCACGTTCAGACCGGCGATCTCACCCGCCTCCTTGGTGGCCTGCCGCTCGGCATCGGAGAAGTAGGCCGGCACGGTGATGACGGCGTTGGTGACCTGCTCACCCAGGTAGGCCTCGGCATCCCGCTTGAGCTTCTGCAGGACGAAGGCGCTGATCTGCTGTGGACGGTAGTCCTTGTTGTCGATGGAGACCTTCCAGTCGGTGCCCATATGCCGCTTCACGGAGCGGATGGTCCGCTCGACGTTGGTCACGGCCTGGCGCTTGGCGACCTCGCCGACCAGGACCTCGCCGCCCTTGGCGAACGCGACCACGGAGGGCGTCGTACGCGACCCCTCGGCGTTCGGGATGACGGTGGGCTCTCCGCCCTCGAGTACGGCGACGACCGAGTTGGTCGTGCCCAGGTCGATGCCGACTGCACGAGCCATGGTGTGTTCCTCCGGTGTTTGGTGTGGTGTTTCGTCGTTCTGAGGCCACCGCAGCGGCCATCAGGTTCAACAACTTCGCCTTGAGTCTATTCCACTCAACTCCGCACTTGAGCGGATGTGACTCAACTATGCACCCAGCGGCAGCATCCGGTCAAACCGGGTTGAGCCGAACAGACTCAAGTCGGCTGAGCGGAGCCGATGGTTGGGAACCCGACAGCTCGCACAACCGTTGGGAGAGGTGCGCGAGGCCGCGTCTGCGCGGGTGTGACGGAGCGGCCCGTCTCGTACTCGAAGTCGACGTCCGTCGGTGAAGACATCGTCGGTGAAGACATCGTCGGTGAAGACATCGTCGGTGAAGACTTCGTCGGTGAAGAGTTCGTCGGTGAAGACATTGCGCGCGACGCCTGCTTCTGTGTCGCCGCAAGGACCGCGGCCCCGGGCCGGTCGACCGCATCCGGTCGGCCCCCGCCCCGGGGCCGAGGTCTGCCCCGGCGCGGGGGTCGCCGGCGGCCCGGTGGCCGGCAGGCTCCTCGCCGGCGCGACGTCGGCGAGGAGTCACTGAGTGCGCGACACCCCGCGTGGATCGAGGAGGCAGTGACCCCTCGGCGAGGATGTCAGGGGTTCTGGTCGAGTTGGCGGTCGGCGGGGTCCGGCAGTTGGCGGGTGCGGATGAGGTCCTGGGCGACCTCGCGGAGCCGGATGTTGGTCTGCTGGGAGTAGCGGCGCAGCACCGCGACGGCCTGGTCGGCCGACATCTCGAAGCGCTCCATCAGCATGCCGGTGGCCTGGCCGGTGACGGTGCGGGCGTCGACTGCGGTGCGCAGGTTGTCCTCGGTGATCGCCGCCGACAACACCAGTGAGGCGAGCGGAGCGAAGTGCCGGGCGGCCTCGATGTCCTCGGCCCGGAACCGGCCGATCGCCCCGCCGTAGAGGTTGAGAGCGCCCAGCCGGCGGCGGCGGGCGTGCAGGTCCACCGAGATCACGCTGGACATGCCGCGTTCGGCCGCCATCGGCCCCCAACGCGGCCAGCGGTCGTCCGTGGCGACATCGGCGGAGGTGATCTGCTCCAGCCGTTCGGCGGCCCGGACGCAGGGGCCTTCCCGCAACTCGTACTGCAGGTGATCGACCCGGTCGACGTCGACGTGGGTACTGCCGATCGTCTCCAGCCGGCCGGCCCGGCGCCACAGGGTGATGCCGCCGAAGTCCGCCGACACCAGCGACAGCGCGCACCGGACGATCTCCTGCGCGGTGGCCTCGGTGCCGTGGGCATCAGCCACCTGCGCCGCGAAAGCGGCGTAGTCGGCACGTGGATCGGCAGGCACGCGGTTCCCTTCGTCGGACCGTGCCGTCGCCACGAGGGCACAGTGACCTGAGGTGGGCCACCGCGCTGTTCTAGTAGCCGTTCCTAGGCATACCCGAGAAGCCTCGGGTGCGCAAACACGACCGCGACCGTCTCGCCGCAGGTCACCCGTGCTGTTCGACCGGCGTGTGCCCCACGCAAAGAGGTCGCCGGTTCACTAGATTCACCCTGACAACCCGGCCGGATCCGGACAGTGGGCGCTGCCGGACGCCGACGCCGGTCGCCGCATCCCCAGGAGACCTCGACGATGGCCCGATTCCTGCAGGTCGTTCGCGACCTCGCGCTGCTGCTCGCCCGGATCGGGCTCGGCGGCATCCTGATCGCCCACGGCTACCGGCGCTGGCAGGTGCAGGGCATCGACAGCCAGATCGCCTACCTGCGCCAGTTCGCCACCCCGTACCCGCAGTACGCCGCCTGGGGCGGCACGCTGCTGGAACTCATCGGCGGCCTGTTCCTCATCGTCGGTGCCCTGACACCGCTGGTCGCCGCCGCCGTGGTGGCCGAGCAGGTGCTGATCGTCGCCTGGACCAACTGGTACAGGGGCCTCTACCTGACCAGCGCCGACCCGCGTTCGCCCAGCTGGCAGGGCGGCTATGAGTTCAACCTGGTGATCGGACTGCTGGCATTGCTGTTCGTGGTGCTCGGGGCGGGCCGGATCGCGCTGGACCAGCTCTTCCGGCGCCGGCGCAACGCTGCTCCGGCCGACGCCGACCGGACGCCGGGCGACACCGACACGGAGCCGACCCGGCCGCTGCCCACGGCCCGTTCCCAGGCGCTGTCCCGCAGCTGACCCACGTCCCGGCCGGCATGACCGGGCCCGAGGACCTTCACAGGAAACTCACAGCGCACGCCCAGCCGGCCGGTAGTCTCAGCGGCGAAGGTGGTGTCATGGCGCGATCAGACCAGTGGGCCGGCCCCGACATCAGCCGGTCGGCGGCGACGGCACCGGCGCAGGCCGCCCCGCTCGCCCGCCCCGACGGCACACCGATCCGGGTGCTCGCGGTCGACGACGAGCAGAGCCTGACCGAACTGCTCTCGATGGCGATGCGCTACGAGGGCTGGCAGGTGACGACCGCCGGATCCGGCACCGAGGCGGTCCGCGCAGCCCGCGAGGTCCGCCCCGACGTGATCGTGCTGGACATGATGCTGCCCGACTTCGACGGGCTGGAGGTGATGCGCCGGATCCGTACCGAGGATCCGGACGTGCCGGTCATCTTCCTGACCGCCCGGGACGCGGTCGAGGATCGGATCGGCGGCCTGACCGCCGGTGGTGACGACTACGTCACCAAGCCGTTCAGCCTGGAGGAACTGATCGCCCGGTTGCGCGGTCTGCTGCGGCGCAGCGGCGCCGGCGCCGCGCGGGAGGACTCCGCCCTGGTGGTCGGGGACCTGGTGCTGAACGAGGATTCCCACGAGGTCTTCCGCGCCGGTGAGGAGGTCCACCTGACCGCGACCGAGTTCGAACTGCTGCGCTACCTGATGCGCAATCCCCGTCGGGTGCTGTCCAAGGCCCAGATCCTGGACCGGGTGTGGAACTACGACTTCGGCGGCCAGGCCAACGTGGTCGAGCTGTACATCTCCTACTTGCGCAAGAAGATCGACGCCAACCGATCGCCGATGATCCACACCATGCGGGGCGCCGGTTACGTGCTCCGGCCGGCCGCCGACTGAAGGGCCTCGTGGACACTGGACCGGTGAGACAGCGCCCGTTCGCCCGGGGCACGCTCGGCCGGCAGCTGCTGCTGCGGGTGGTGCTGATCGTCGCCGGTATCGCCGTGCTGTTGAGCAGCGCCAGCGTGCTGGCCGCCCAGCACGTGCTGATGAGCAACGCCGACCGGCAACTGGACGCGGTGATCGTCCGGCAGATGCGTGGACCCAGCGGGCAGCCCGCCGACAACCTGCTGCAACCCGGGCAGCCGGTCGGCACCTTGTACGCCCTCTACGTCAACGGCCACGACGAGCCCGCCGATTCCGGGGTGCTGCGCTCCGACGAGGGCCGGGGCACCGAGCGGACCGCGCTTCCCGACCGGATCACCGATCGGCTCGCGACGCTGGCCACCGATCGTTCCCATCACACCGTCGGCCTGACCGGTCTCGGCCGCTACCGGGTGGCCGCCTATCCCGCCAGCTACCAGGTGCACACCGGTTCCGGCGAGCAGACCTACAGCGCCAAGCTGGTGGTGGGCATCTCCATTGCCGACGTCGACCGGGTGCTGACCACGGTGGCGGCGGTCGCGGTGCTGTCCTTCCTGCTGGCCGTGATCGGCGCGGTGATCGCGGTGCAGGCGGTGGTGAAACGCAGTCTTCGGCCGCTGAACCGGGTCGCGTCCACTGCTCAGCAGGTGTCCCGGCTGCAGCTGGATCGCGGGGAGGTGGCTCTGGCGGTCCGGGTGCCGGAGGCCGACGCCGACCCGGTGTCGGAGGTCGGCCGGGTCGGTCAGGCCCTGAACCACCTGCTCGACAACGTCGACGGTGCGCTGGCCGTCCGGCAGGCCAGCGAGACGAAGCTCAAGCAGTTCATCGCCGACGCCTCCCACGAGCTGCGCAATCCGCTGGCCTCGATCCGCGGCTATGCCGAGCTCACCCGCCGGGGCCGCGACCAGTTACCCACCGACACCGCGTACGCCCTGGGCCGGGTGGAGTCGGAGGCCAACCGGATGTCCCGGCTGGTGGAGGATCTGCTGCTGCTGGCCCGGCTCGACTCCGGGCCCAACATCGAGGTCGGTCCGGTCGACCCGGCCGAACTGCTGATCAACGCGGTCAGCGACGCCCGGGCTGCCGGCCCCGAGCACCGCTGGGTGCTCGACCTGGACCAGGACAGCCTCAGCGCGGGTGCGGTCACCGTGGTCGGCGACCGTTACCGGTTGCACCAGGCCGTGGTGAACCTGCTCGCCAACGCCCGCACCCACACCCCGGCCGGCACCACCGTTCGTGTCGGTCTGCACCTCGACGGACCCGATGCGGTGATCACGGTCGCCGACAACGGTCCCGGCATCCCGGTCGACATCCAGGGTCAGGTGTTCGAACGGTTCACCCGGGCCGACACCAGCCGGGCTCGCGCCGGGGACGGCAGCAGCGGCAGCACCGGTCTCGGTCTGGCCATCGTCGCCGCGGTCGCCGAGGCCCATCACGGCTCGGTGTCGGTGCACAGCACGCCGGGCGACACCCGCTTCACCCTCCGGTTGCCGCTGGCGCCCATCTCGGCGACCGACCACTCCCCCGTGGCCTCGGCCGGGTGACCGCCCGGCCGACAGTGCGGCTTGCCCACGGGCCAGAGCCACTCCCCCGTCGCCTCGGCCGGGTGACCGCCCGGCCGACAGGGCGACTGCCCACGGGCCAGAGCCACTCCCCCGTGGCCTCGGCCGGGTGACCGCCCGGCCGACGGGCGACTGCCCACGGGCCAGAGCCGCGGTCAGGCTGAGCCGGTGCGGTGCAGTTCGGCGGCGATCTGGTCGGCCCACTCGTCGATGGCCGGCCAGTCCCGGAAGTCGCCGGTCGGCAGCGTCTGATCCGCAGCGGGCAGCTGGCGCACGACCCGCTCCCCGAAGCCGACCGGCGGGTCATCGGGGTCGTAGGCCCCGAAGAACACCCGCTCCCCGCGCGGATGCAGCTGCGACACCAGCTTGTCGAAATCCCGGGGCCGGCTCGTCGCGAGCACGTCACGACCCTGATCGTCGACCTTCTCGGTGCCCAGCGGGCCGCTGCTGAAGAGCCAGACCGGCCGGTCGGTGAGTTGGCTGCGATGCTTCCGGACGAACGTCCTCGCGGGCTTGATCCAGTGGTACATGTAGGCCGCGC
Source organism: uncultured Actinomycetota bacterium (assembly GCA_963758075.1). Lineage (GTDB taxonomy): Bacteria > Actinomycetota > Actinomycetes > Propionibacteriales > Propionibacteriaceae > Microlunatus. The sequence continues at coordinate 345,532 of CAVWTT010000005.1, forward strand.
CGCCCAGCACGACGGCGTCGTAGTGCTCCACGTCCTCAACCTCATCCACGGACCGAGCCTCGGCCTCGCAGTCCCGCTCCCGCAGGGTCGCGGCGATTCGCTCGGCGATGCCGGCCGTGGCACCGTGCCGGGTCGCGTAGACCACCAGAACCTTCATGACGTCCTCCTCATCCCTGGCCGGCGGGCGGCGTCGCTGGTCGGGTCGCGTTCCACGGCCTCGAGACTGTCACAGTCCGAAGCCGAACAGACCGGACGAACGTCCTCCCCGACCCGCCCTGCAAGATCGGGACGGGCGGCCTTCCACCGCGTGGCAGACTGGTGAAGACCAACGAATCAAGCGTGCTCTGGGGTCGGTGAAACTCCGAGCCGGCGGTGACAGTCCGCGACCCGAACGCAGCCGGCGTCCGGTGGACCAGGTGGAACTCCTGGACCGACGGTGAAAGTCCGGATGGGAAGCGCACGCAGTGGTTTCGAGCGTGACGTCGTCCGACGACGTGCCGGCGCAGGGTTCTCTGTGATCCCTCGTGGCCGGTGACGCATCGATTCCTCTCATGCCCCGGAGTCCGCCACCGGACGAAGGGCACGATGATCGAGGAACGCTCACCCGCCGCAGTCACCGCAGCGGCCGTCACACCCGCCGAGCGGGCCGCCATGGAGCGTGCCCTGCAGCTGGCCGCGACCGACGACTTCCACCGCCACGGCGGCAATCCGCGGGTCGGCTGCGTCCTGCTGGACGACCACGGTGACGTCGTCGGGGCCGGTCACCACCGCGGCGCCGGGACCCCACATGCCGAGGTCGCCGCGCTGGCCGAGGCCGGCTCCCGCAGTCGCGGCGCCACCGCGGTGGTGACCCTCGAACCGTGCCGCCACCACGGCCGTACCGGCCCCTGCACCCAGGCCCTGCTGACCGCCGGAGTCCGCCGCGTCGTCTATGCCCAGGCCGACCCCGATCCGGTGGCCGGAGGCGGCGCCGAGCTGCTCCGGGCGGCCGGACTCAGCGTGGTCGGCGGTCTTGCGGCCGCTCGGGCCACCGCCTTGAACGCCGACTGGACCTTCGCCCACCAGCATGGCCGGCCCCGGATCCGGCTCAAGCTCGCCACCACCCTGGACGGACGCATCGCCGCCGCCGACGGCAGCAGCCGATGGATCACCTCGGCCGCGGCCCGGGCGGACGGCCACCGGCTGCGCGCGGCCTCCGACGCCGTGGTCGCCGGGACCGGCACCATCCTGGCCGACGACGCCCGGCTGACCGCCCGGCCCGGCGGCGTCCTGACCACCGACCAGCCGCTCCGCGTCGTCTTCGGCGCCAGCCAGGTGCCCGCGGACGCCGCCGTCAACGACGACAGTGCCGAGACCGTTCAGCTGGCCACCCGGTCGGCGGCGGAAGCGGTGCACCGACTGCACCGGCTCGGCGTCCGCTCCGTCCTCATCGAGGGCGGCCCGCGCACCGCTGCCGCGTTCCTGGCCGCCGGTCTGGTCGACGAGGTCATCAGCTACCTCGCCCCGGCCGTCCTCGGATCCGGGCCGGCGGCCGTCGCCGACCTCGGCATCACCACCATCGACCAAGCCCTGCGCGGCACCGTCACCGACGTCACCAGCCTCGGCGCCGGCGCCGAGCGATGCGTCCGGATCTCCACCCGGTTCGATCGGGGCGCCGGCCCCTCGACTGACCACCCGCACGAGCACCAGGACCACCGGCACGAAGGAGGAAGCCATGTTCACCGGCATCGTTGAGGACCGCGGACGGGTCGAGGAAATCATCCTGCTACCCGACTCGGCCCGGTTGCGGATCAGCACCGCACTGCCGCTCGCCGAGTCCGCCCGCGGCAGTTCGGTCGCCGTCAACGGCGTCTGCCTCACCGTGGTGGAGCACACCGCCGACGACTTCGTCGCCGATGTGATGGCCGAGACCCTCAGTCGCAGCAGCCTGGGTCGGCTCGGCCCCGGCGACCCCGTCAATCTCGAACGCGCTATGCCCGCGGCGGGCCGCCTCGACGGCCACCTCGTCCAGGGCCATGTCGACGGGACAGCGACGATCCTGGACCGCGACCCGGGCGAACGGTGGGAGGTCGTCCGGGTCAGCCTGCCGGCCGAACTGGCCCGGTACGTGGCCGTGAAGGGCTCCATCGCGGTGGACGGCGTCTCGCTGACCGTCGTCGACGTCACCGACGACCCCGGCAGTTTCACCGTCGCCCTCATCCCCGAGACGCTGGCCCGCACCACCCTCGGCGTGGCCCCGCCCGGTACGTCGGTCAACCTCGAGGTCGACGTGATCGCGAAGTACACCGAACGGCTGCTCACCACCCGGAGCGCGGCATGACCGGCACGGAGCACGACGCCACCGGCACGGCGGACGACGCCGCGGTCGAGCTGGCCGTCGCCGCCGTCGCCGCCGGACGGCCGGTCGTCGTCACCGACGACCGCGACCGGGAGAACGAGGCCGACCTGATCTTCGCTGCCGACCTCGCCACGGCGGAACTGATGGCGTTCACCATCCGGCACACCTCCGGCGTGGTCTGTGTGCCGATGCCCGGCGCCGACCTGGACCGGTTGCAGCTCGGCCCGATGGTCGCCCGCAACGACGACCCGCTGCGGACGGCGTACACCGTCACCGTGGACGCCGCCAGTGGCGTCAGCACCGGCATCTCGGCTGCCGACCGGACCCGCACCGCCCGGCTGCTGGCCGACCCGGACACCACCGCCGGTGACCTGACCAGGCCCGGGCACGTCTTCCCGCTGCGGGCCCGCGATCTCGGCGTGCTGGAGCGCCGCGGACACACCGAGGCAGCGGTCGATCTGGCGCGGCTGGCCGGCCGCCGGCCCGCCGGTGTCATCGCCGAACTGGTGGAGGACGACGGCAGCATGCTGCGCGGTCGCCGGCTGCGGGCCTTCGCCGACCGGCACGACCTGGTGATGATCGGCATCGAGCAGTTGGCGGCGTACCGGCGCCGGCACGACCGGCTGGTGCACCGGCTGGCGGTCACCCGGTTGCCCACCGTGCACGGGACCTTCACCGCCTACGCCTACCGGTCCGACCTCACCGGGGCCGACCATGTCGCCCTGGTCGCCGGCTCGTTGGACGCCGTCGCCCCGGTGCTGACCCGGGTGCACTCGGAGTGTCTGACTGGGGACGCGTTCGGGTCCCTGCGCTGTGATTGCGGCCCGCAGTTGGACGATGCACTCGGCCGCATCGCCGCAACCGGTGGGGTGCTGGTCTACCTCCGCGGGCACGAGGGCCGCGGTATCGGACTGATCGGAAAGTTGCGGGCCTACGCGCTGCAGGACGCCGGCCGCGACACCGTGGACGCCAATCTGGATCTCGGCCTGCCGGTGGACGACCGCGACTACCTCGACGCCGCCCAGATCCTGCGCGATCTCGGCGTCAGGTCGGTCCGGCTGATCAGCAACAACCCGGCCAAGGAGCGCGGACTGGCCGGGGCCGGTATCGCCGTCGACGCCCGCGAACCCTCACCCACCTTCGCCGGACCGGAGAACGTGCACTACCTGCGCACCAAGCGGGACCGGATGGGCCATCAGCTGACCGGTCTCGGACCGGCTCGAACCAGAGGAGCAGCCTCATGAGCGGACCTGGCGCACCGCGCCCGCACACGCTGGACGCGCCCGGACTGCGGGTGGCGATCGTCGCCTCCCGCTGGCACGACACCGTGATGGACGGCCTGCTGGCCGGAGCGTTGCGGGCCTGCCGCGACGCCCGCACCGCCGATCCCGAGATCGTCCGGGTGCCCGGCTCGTTCGAACTTCCCCTCGGCGCGGCGGCCGCGATCGATCACGGCTGTCAGGCCGTCGTCGCGCTCGGCGTCGTCATCCGCGGCGGCACGCCGCACTTCGAGTACGTCTGCCGCGGCGCCACCGACCAGTTGGCTCGGCTGACGGTCGAATCCCGGACGCCGATCGGTTTCGGGCTGCTGACCTGCGACACCGAGGAGCAGGCGTTGGCCCGGGCGGGGCTGCCGGGATCTCAGGAGGACAAGGGCTACGAGGCGGCCGCGGCGGCGATCGAGCTCGCCGGCACGCTGGCGCGGCCCGCTCCGGTCGGCTGAGCCGCCGACCGGAGCAGCTGACGGTCAGGCCGCCTGGCTGTAGTCGTCGACGATGCTGAGGTCGAGGGCGAACTCGACCCCGGTGTCGCCGAACAGCAGTCGGCCCGCGGCCGTGGCCGCTTCCCTGATCTGGGCCGCCACCTGCTCGGCGCAGGGCTGCGGACTGTGCACGATGACCTCGTCGTGCAGGAAGTAGACCAGCTGGGGGCTCGGTCCGGACCGGTCCGAGCCGGCCAGCCGCTGCCGCAGCCCGGCCAGCCAGCACAGCGCCCATTCCGCGGCGGTGCCCTGGACGACGAAGTTGCGGGTGAACCGGCCCCATTCGCGGGCCTCCCGGCGGGCCCGGCGGGCGTCGTCGGGTGTCGCCGCGTCGCCGGCCGCCAGCCGCTGCAACTCCCGCCACCGCTCCGGCGGCGACGGTGACCGCCGACCCAGGAAGGTACTGACCACCTCGCCGCGCTCACCGGCCCGGGCCGCCTGCTCCACCACGGCCACGGCCCGCGGGTAGGCCGCAGCCAACCGGGGCAGCAGCCGGCCGCCTTCGCCGGTGGTGGCGCCGTAGAGCGCACCGAGCATCGCCGACTTCGCGTGGGGGCGGGTGTCCGTCACGCCGGCGTCGACCAGGCCCTGGTAGAGGTCGTGGCCGCGGGCCGCCTCGGCCATCCGCTCGTCGCGGGCCATCGCGGCCAGCACCCGCGGTTCGAGCTGGGAGGCGTCGGCGACCACCAGCTTCCAGCCCGGGTCGGCCCGGACCGCGCCCCGCAGCTGTTTGGGCAGTTGCAGGGCGCCGCCGCCCCGGGTCGCCCACCGGCCGGTCACCACTCCTCCGACGACGTACTCGGGACGGAACCGGCCGCGGTGGACCCAGCTGTCCATCCAGGTCCAGCCGTTGGCCGACAGCACTCGGGCCAGCCGCTTGTACTCCAGCAACGGGCCGATCGCCGGATGCTCGATGCGCTGCAACTCCCACTTGCGGGTGCTGGCCACGTCGATGCCGGCCCGGTGCAGGGCCTGCAGCAGTTCCGCCGGCGAGTCCGGGTTGAACGGGCCCACCTCGAGCGCAGCGACCAACTCCTCGCACAGTCGCTGCAGCCGGGCCGGACGTCCGCCCAACGGCGGCCTGGGGCCCAGCAGTTCGGTCAGCCGCCGGTCGTGAGTGACGCTGTCCCAGGGCAGTCCGTCGTGGGCCATCTCGGCCGCGACCAGCGCGCCGGCGGATTCGGCGCTGAGCAGCAGCCGGAGTTTGGCCCGCCGGACCCGGTCGGGATCGTCGGTGGGGCTGCCGGTCGCGGTGAGCTGCTGGTGCCGGCGGTGTTCGGCGACGACGTCGGTCAGGCCGAGACGGGCCGGACCGGCGAGCTCGTCCAGCAGCGTCGGGCCGGTCCCGTCGAGCTCCGTACGGGCCCAGCGCCGGTCGGCGGCCAGGTCCGCCTCATGCCCGGCGAGGATGGCGTGGCACAACCGCAGGTCGTGGCAGCGGTCCACCCGGACGCCGTGCCGCAGCAACGGCGGGTAGGCCTCGGCGGTGTCGGCCCAGATCCACCGGGTGGTCGTGTCGTCGCCCACCTGCTCGGCGAGCGCGGTCAGCCGGTCCGGACCGCAGCGGCCCAGCGGTCGGGCCTGCCCCCGCATCAGCGTGGCGACGTCGAACGTGTCCCCGTCGTACGCCACCGCCACGTCCACGAGCGCAGCCTAGTGTCGTGCGTCGTAACTGCGTTGCCGCTTCGTGACCTGAATCGTTCAACGTATTTCCGACGCACGACACTAGGACCCGGGTGTGACGGTCGGCGGGTCCGCGGGCCGGCTGCCAGCACCCCGAGGGCGGGCCTGCTCCGACAGACTCAGGACATGGTGGGGCGGGCGGTGCGCAGGATGTCGCGCAGGAACGCGATCGCGGCCGGGTAGGCGTCCTGGCGGTTGGCGCGCTTGGCCAGTCCGTGACCCTCGTCGGCGTACACCTTGAGCTCGTGGCGGACACCCCGCTCGGCCAGGGCGGCCACGATCTGTTCGGCCTCCGACAGCGGGACACGCGGGTCGTTGGCGCCGTGGATGACGAACAGCGGCGCCCGCAGCTGGTCGAGGTAGGTGATCGGGGACGCCTTCACCAGCAGCTCCCGATCGGTGTCGAGCCGGCCGTACTCGCGTTCCCGGTAGGCGCGACGGTAGGCCGAGGTGTTCTCCAGGAATGTGACCAGCGAGGAGATGCCGACGATGTCCACGCCCGCGGCCCACAAGTCGGGTTGCATGGTCACGCCGGCCAGCACCATGTAGCCGCCGTACGAGCCGCCCCACAGGGCGCTGCGGACAGGGTCCAGCCCCAGCTTCGGCAGCCACGCATGTATCGCGGCCAGGTCGGCGACCGAGTCCAGTCGGCGCTCGACGTCGTCGAGGGCCACCCAGCGCTTGCCGTAGCCGGCCGACCCGCGGACGTTGGGCACCAACACGGTGACGCCGACCGCGGCGAGGGCCTGCACGACCGGGTTGAAGATCCGGGCGGCCTCGGCCTCCGGTCCGCCGTGGACGTGCAGCACCGAGGCACCCAGCAGCCCCGGATCGGTGTCCTCGGCCGCGGGGTAGACGAAACACGGGATCTGCTCACCGTCGGGTGCGGGGATCCGGTGGATGCGGGGCGCAGCCAGCCGCAGGTCGGCCGGGATCTGCGCGGTGCCGTCGACCAGACAGTTCACCGTCCCGGTCCGGGCGTCGACGGCGAAGATCGATCCCGGGTCCTGCGGAGTGTTCAGCAGAACGGCGAACCGGGACGAGTCCGGCGCCCAGACCACGGTCGGCATCCCGACCCGGGGCAGCTCCACATCGGTCCGCAGCCGCCCGTCGATGTCGTGCACGGCCAACGTTTCGGCGCCGTCGACGTGGTGACCGACGACCATCGTGGTGCCGTCCGGGGAGACGCTGACGTTCAGGTCGTGGTCGTGGGCGGCGACCAGTTCCTGCCAGTGATTGCCGTCCGGGGACACCCGGACCACCGCGGCGAACTCCCGGTCGTGGTCGGAGCTCATGATCAGTGCAGCATCGTCGGCCGACCAGGCGACACTGCGATGGTCGGCGAGTTCGTCGGGGTCGGTGACCGTGCCCTGTCGCGCGCCGGCCAGGAACACCGTCGTACTGGCGGGCCGCAGGCTCAGACCGGTGATCGCCACCGACTGCTCGTCGTGGGAGACGACGGCCGCGCCGATGTAGCCACCGCCGTCGTGCAGGATCCGCTCACTGCCGTCGGCGAGGTCGCGGACGATCACGTCCATGTCGATGTTGTTGCGCCGGTTCGTGGAGTAGATCAGCGAGCTGGAGGTGACGTCCTGCAGCACGTGCATGTAACGGTCGTCGGTCACGATCGGGGTGAGGTCCTCGAGCCGGTACGGCAGCCGGCCGTCCTCGATCGTGATCATGGACAGCTGCATCAGTTCGTCGCCGCCGGAGTCGTGCTCCACCACGATCCGGCGCGGTGCGCTGCCGCGGAGGTAGCGACCGGAACACCGCGAGGGCAGCGCGGTCAGCGCCGTCCGTGACCCGTCCGGGCCGATCTCGACCAGCTGCAGGCTGCCGCTGTCGTCGTTCCCGGCCAGGATGTGGCCGTCCGGATCGACGTCGAAGACGGTCCAGGTCCGTAGCTCCAGCAGGGCGGTGATGATCTTCTCGGGATCGCTCGGCACGCCGGCCAACCTACTCGCCGGGCCCGTTCCGGCAACACACAGCCGTGCCACAACGCAACGCATGACGGGCAGGCACAGCGGGTCCGACCGGGCGAACGCCGTGTCGACGTTGATCCGCTTCCTGGCCCTGCGACGGTTGGTGCACCGAGGAGAACGCGCCAGGAGCGGCGTTGCGGATCAGGCCAGACCCTTGTCCTGCAGCCACTGCTTGGCGACTTCGGAGGCGTTGCGGTGGTTGACGTCGACCTTCTTGATCAGGGCGGTCAGGTCGGAGGTGGTCAGCTGGGCACCGACGGCGTTCATCGCATCAACGGCCGCGGCGTTCTTGGTGACGTCGGAACGGACCAGCGGCACCACGTTCTGCGGCAGGATCATCGACTGCGGATCGGACAGCATCACGAAACCGTTGTCGGCGATGGCCGAGTCGGTGGTGAAGAAGTCGGCGACCTGGATCTTGCCGTCCTTGAGGTCCTTGACCTTGATCGCCGGCGAGTCGTAGGCGCGGAACCCGGCGACCTTGACGTGGTAGATGGCCTTCAGGCCGGCGGGTCCGTAAGGACGCTTCTGCAACTCGGTCGGGCCGCCGACGGTGAGGCTGGGCACCTTGCTCAGGTCGGCCAGCGACTTCAGCCCGTACTTGGTGGCGAGCTGCTTGGTCACCACGTACACGTCCTGGTCGACGGCCTTGGTCGTCTTCAGCACCGCGAAACCGTGTTCGCGGGCCACCTTCTGCAGCTGCTGGTTGACCTCCTTGGCGGTGGTCGCGCTGGTCTTCGGATCCAGGTACTGCAGCAGGTTGCCGGTGTACTCCGGGACCACGGAGATTGAGCCGTCCTGCAGCGCCTTGATGTAGATCTCGCGGGAGCCGATGTTCGGATGGGTCGAGGCCTTGACACCCTTGGCGCTCATCGCCTGTGCGTACAGCTCGGCCAGGATCTGGTTCTCGGTGAAGTTGGCCGAACCGACGACCAGCTCGCCGGCCGGCGCGCCGGCCTTGGCCGAACCCGCACCTCCCGACAACGGATTGTTGTTGCTGGAGCCGCAGGCCGCCAGGACGGTGACGAGGACGACCGCGAGCGCGGCCAGGAGGGACGATCGACGACGAACGGACATGGGTGACCTCCTAGGTCGGGTGGCACCAGCCTGCCATCCCTCGCCGACATGCTCGGCGCGGGGCTCGCCGGCCGTCACCGAACCGGAACGGTCACCCCGTCCCGCCGTACCAGCCGGCCGTGGCAGGCAGGTCCCGGGCCGAGGACCAGGCCGATCCGGTTGGCCACCACGCCGTGGCTCGGCGCGGTCGCGATGCCGTTCACGGATGCCGCACTCATCGGACCGGCGGAGCGCCCGCCTCGGCCGCGGCGCGGGACGGGTCGGCCCCAGTCGAGCCGTCCGCGGTGCCGTCGTCCTCACGGCCCAGCGGCCGGCCGGTCGGGGGCGGCAGCCGGAGCGCCTTGGGCGGGCGTAGGTGCCGCCCGGAGGTGCGCCCGAGCAGGCTCAGGACGACGTCGAGGATGATGGCCAGCGCAGCGACCAGGACCGCGCCGGCGAGCACCTGGCCGTAGTTGCGGGTCCGCAGCCCGTCCATGATCGGGCGGCCGAGACCGCCGACGCCGGGGACGTAGGCGGCCACGGTGGCGGTGGCGATCACCTGCAGGGTTGCGCTGCGCAGCCCGGACACGACCAGCGGCATGGCCAGCGGCATCTCGACCCGGGTCAGCACCTGCCGGCCGGACATGCCGAGTGCCCGGGCCGCGTACACGGCCTCCGGATCGGCCTGCATGATGCCGGTGGCCGTACTGGTCAGCAGCGGCGGCAGCGCCAGCACGCCGAGGACGCAGACGACGGGGATCCAGCTCGTCGTGGTCAGCAGTACGACCAGGATCAGCAGGCCGAAGGTGGGGATGGCGCGGAACGAGTTGGCCAGTCCGACGACGACGACGTTGCCGCGGCGGGTGTGGCCGATCAGCTGGCCGACCGGGATGCCGATGATCGCCGCAACCGCCACCGCGATCAGGCTGTAGAGGACGTGTTCGCCGACGTGGATACCCAGGCCGTCGGCGCCGGTCCAGTTCGTCGGGTCGAGCAGATACGTCAGGTACTTCATGCGGTCGCACCCTTCCGTGCCCACGGCAGCACGCCCCGCTGGATCCCCAGGATGATCAGGTCGGCCGTCAGCGCCACCGCGACGGACAGGATCAGGCCGACCCAGACCGGGGTGAGGAAGGCCTGGTTGAACCCCTGGTTGAACAGGGTGCCCAGGGACGGGGCCCCGATCAGGATCGAGATGCTGGTCAGGGCGATGTTGGAGACCGTGGCCACCCGGAGTCCGGCGAAGATCACCGGCATCGCCAGCGGCAGTTCGACCCGCAGCAGCCGCCGGCCCCGGCCGAAGCCGATCGCGTCGGCGGCCTGCTTGACGATGGTGTCGACGTCACGCAGCCCGTCCACGACGCTGCGGGACAGCAGTGCGGTGGTGTAGATCGTCAGAGCCACGATCACGTTCAGCGGGTCCAGGATCTGGGTGCCCAGCACGAGCGGCAGGACGACGAACAGCGCCAGCGACGGGATGGAGTAGACCGCGCCGAAGATGGCCAGGATGACATTGGCCACCGGCCCGGTCCGAAACACCAGGTAGCCGATCGGCAGCGACAGCAGGAAGGACAGGATCACCGGCACCAGCGCCAGCACCAGGTGCTGTTCCAGCGCTGTGCCGATGGGTCCGGTGTTGGCGGCGATCCACTGCCAGTTCATCGGTTGCGGATCTCCGTGTCGTCGTCCTCCTGGGCCGGCACCGGACGGTCGGCGGTGTCCGCGGTCCCAGCCAACCCGGCACCGTCGCCGGCCCGTGGCCGGTGGGCCGAACCGGCGTCGTCATCGTGTTCGGCATCGTCGTGTTCGGCCTGCTCGGCCTCGGCGGCCTTGACCGCGGCAGCCTCCTCGGCGGCCGCGGCCTGGACCTCGGCCTGTTCGGCAGCGTGGATCGTCGCCTCCAGCCTGGCGGCCTCGTCGGCCTCGGCGTCCGCAGCGGCGGCGATCTCGGATGCCTCGGTACGGATCCGCTCGGCCTCGCGGCGCGCCTCCTCCGCCTCGATCCGGGCCGCATCGGCCTCGGCGCGGGCGGAGATGGCGTCAGCCACCGACGCCTTCAGAAGCCGCACCTGCTCCAGGATCTGGCTGGCGGTGACCACGCCGGCGAACCGGCCGGTGTCGCCGACCGCGACCGCCAGCCCGACCGGCGAGTTCAGCGCCGAGTCCAGCGCCATCTGCATGGTGTCGGCACCGGGATGGAAGGTGGTGCCCAGCATCTGGGTCTGGCCGGGCCGGTCCCGGTCGGCCCAGCCGAGGGGCTTGGCGTCGGCGTCGACGACCAGCACCGGACCGTCGCCGCTGGCGGTGGCCGGGTCGCGGACCAGTTGGGCGCTGCCCAGCGGCAGGCCGGCCGCGGGCACGAAGGACAGGCCGCGGTAGCCACGGTCCTTGCCGACGAAGCCGGCGACGAAGTCGTCCACCGGCTCCTCCAGCAACTGCTGCGGGCTGCCGACCTGGGCCAGTACGCCGCCGCGCCGCATGATCGCGATCTGGTCACCGAGCTTGATCGCCTCTTCGATGTCGTGGGTGATCATCACGATGGTCTTGCCGATCTGCTCCTGCAACTGCAGGAACTGGTCCTGCAGGTCGGCCCGCACGATCGGGTCGACCGCCGAGAACGGCTCGTCCATCAGCATCACGATCGGATCCGCGGCCAGGGCGCGGGCAACCCCGACCCGCTGCAGCTGACCGCCGGAGAGCTGGCTGGGATAACGGCGGCCCAGGGATCGTTCCAGACCGACCATCTCCAGCAGTTCGTAGGCACGGTCACTGCTCTTCTTCTTGTCCCAGCCGAGCAGCCCGGGCACGGTCTGCACGTTCTCCAGGATCGTCCGGTGCGGGAAAAGGCCACCGCTCTGGATGACGTAGCCCATCTGCCGGCGCAGCTGGGTCTTGCGTAGGGACCGCAGCGGCTGCCCGTCCCAGGTGATGCGCCCCGACGTCGGCTCCAGCATCCGGTTGATCATCCGCAACGTGGTGGTCTTGCCGCATCCCGACGGTCCGACGATCACGGTGATCCGGTCCGACGGGATGGTCAGGCTCAGGTCGCGGACGGCGGTGGTCCCGTCGCGATACCGCTTCGTCACCGACTCGAACTCGATCACGCCATCCCCAGGTCTCTTGGTGCAGGTCTCTTGGTGCAGATCTCTTGGTGCCGTACGGCAGGCGGGGTCGACGGCGGCAGCCACCGCAGACCCGCCAGCCACTCGACCCTAACCGGGTCGCGGGGAAATCACCGGAACCGGACCCGGCGCGTGCGTGCCGGACCCCTCCCTCCTCCTCACGGCCTCCGGCGCCGGACACTGTCCGCCGGCTCTGGCCTTGACGATGGCGACGAGCTCGGGCCAGTTGGAGGTCGACTCGGTGACCATGGCCGCCGTTCGCACCAGGTGCCGGCCCGGCAGCAGTCGGCGGCCCCGGATCCGCACGGATGACGCCCTACGAACTCGGAACCCCGGGCGGCGGCCTCCGGCGCCGGAGATCGACTCGGTGACCATGGCCGCCGTTCGCACCAGGTGCCGGGCCGGCAGCAGTCGGCGGGCCCCGGATCCGCATGGATGACGCCCTAGAAGCCCGTAACGCCGCGCGGCGGCGATGGGCGCGGGAGGTCTGCTCGGTGACCATGGCCGCCGATCGCACCAGGCGCCGGCCCGGCAGCAGTCGGCGGCCCCGGATCCGCACGGATGACGCCCTACGAACTCGGAACCCCGGGCGGCGGCCTCCGGCGCCGGAGATCGACTCGGTGACCATGGCCGCCGTTCGCACCAGGTGCCGGGCCGGCAGCAGTCGGCGGGCCCCGGATCCGCATGGATGACGCCCTACGAAGCCCGGAACGCCGCGCGGCGGCATGGGCGCGGGAGGTCTGCTCGGTGACCATGGCCGCCGATCGCACCAGGCGCCGGCCCGGCAGCAGTCGGCGGCCCCCGGATCCGCATGGATGACGCCCTAGAAGCCCGTAACGCCGCGCGGCGGCGATGGGCGCGGGAGATCGACTCGGTGACCATGGCCGCCGTTCGCACCAGGCGCCGGGCCGGCAGCAGTCGGCGGGCCCCGGATCCGCATGGATGACGCCCTACGAGCTCGGAACTCCGGGCGGCGCTCTCGATGGGCCGGATTGTGGCGGGCGGCAGGCGAGGAGCAAGATGGGCAGTCGTGGAGACCCGGACCGACAACCCTCCCGCGGTGACCATCGGATCACCGGATTCGACGTTGACGCCGCAGCAGGCCCGTACGTTCATCACCGAGCAGCTGGACGACCGCCGGTTCGACGGTCACGAGGTCTGCGTGATCGTGCCGGACAGCACCCGGTCCTGCCCGCTACAACTGCTGATGGATGCCGTCTACGCGGCGTTGGCGCCTCGCGTCCGCCGGCTGCGGGTGCTCATCGCTCTGGGCACCCACCCGGAGATGACCCCCGAACAGATCGAGACCATGTTCGAGGTCGGCCCGGGCGGCCTGGCCGAACGCTATCCGAAGGCCGAGATCGGCAACCATGAGTGGTGGCGGGCGAGCGAGCTGACCTCGGTCGGCACCATCCGGGCCTCCCGGGTGGAGGAACTGTCGGAGGGCCGGCTCAGCCTGGACGTCGACGTGACCGTCAACCGGGCCGTGGTCGAGGCCGATGATGTCCTCATCGTCGGCCCGGTCTTCCCGCACGAGGTGGTCGGCTTCTCCGGCGGCACCAAGTACCTCTTCCCCGGGGTGTCCGGGCAGCAGATGATCGACGTCTCGCACTGGCTGGGCGCCCTGATCACCAGTGCGGCGATCATCGGTACGCCGGGGATCACCCCGGTCCGCGCCATGATCAACGAGGCGGCGGCGAAGATCCCCAGCAACATCGAGGCTTGCTGCGTGGTGGTCCGCTCCGGCACCCACGACCTGCACGGCATCGCCATCGGTGAGGTCCAGGAGGCGTGGCGGAGCGCATCCCGGCTGTCGGCCACGACCCACATCCGCTATCTCCAGTCTCCCGTCCGCCGGGTGATCTCGGTCATCCCGGCGCGCTACGACGAGATCTGGGTCGCGGCCAAGGGGATGTACAAGGTGGAGCCGGTGGTGGCCGACGGTGGCGAGGTCGTCATCTACGCCCCGCACCTGTCGGTGGTCAGCCACACCCATGGCGCGGAGATCGCCAAGATCGGCTACCACTGCCGGGACTACTTCGCCAAGCAGTGGGACCAGTTCGCCGACCATCCCTGGGGCGTGCTGGCGCACTCCACGCATCTGCGCGGTGCCGGGACCTGGAGCCCCGAGGAGGGCGAGAACGACCGGGTCACCGTCACCCTGGCCACCGCGATCACCGAACAGGAGACCCGGGCGCTGGAACTCGACTACCTCGACCCGGTCTCGGTCGACCTCGACGCCGCCCGCCGGGACCCGGACACGCTGGTGGTCGACAACGCCGGCGAGGTGCTGTTCCGGCTGGGCACGCCGCCCGGCGTCTGATCTCAGCCTGACCCGCCGTTCTGCAGTGATGGCGCGGATTGGAGGCCGCGGACCGGCCGGGTTCTCGACGCCGCGGACCAGCCGGGCCCTGAGCGCTGCCGGCGCTGGTGCCACCCGCCACGTCCGACCCAGCGCTCCTGCGCCAGCACTCCCGCACCAGCCACGGCGCTTCGCACCAGGGGCGACTGGTGCGGGGTGACGTACCTGGTGCGGGAGAGCCCGGAGGCCGGCTCCGGCGCCCTCGACAAGCCGCCAGCGCAGACGCTGCCCGGCGCAGGGTGCGGATCGCGACATCCCACCACTCCCGCACCAGCCACAGCGCTTCGCACCACGTGCGACTGGTGCGGGATGCCGTACCCGGTGCGAGAGAGCCCGGAGGCCGAGCCAGGCGCCCTCGCCAGCCCACAGCGCGGCCCCGGCCCACGCAGGGTGCGGATCGCGCCACCCCCACTCCCGCACCAGCTACGGCGCTTCGCACCACATGCGACTGGTGCGGGATGCCGTACCCGGTGCGAGAGAGCCCGCAGGCCGGCTCCGGCGCCCTCGACAAGCCGCCAGGCGCAGACCGCGCCCGGCGCAGGGTGCGGATCGCGACATCCCACCGCTCCCGCACCAGCCACAGCGCTTCGCACCACATGCGACTGGTGCGGGTGCGGGATGCCGTACCTGGTGCGGGAGAGCCCGCAGGCCGAGCCAGGCGCCCTCGCCAGCCCACAGCGCGGCCCCGGCCCACGCAGGGTGCGGATCGCGCCACCCCCACTCCCGCACCAGCTACGGCGCTTCGCACCACATGCGACTGGTGCGGGATGCCGTACCCGGTGCGGGAGAGCCCGGAGGCCGGCTCCGGCGCCCTCGACAAGCCGCCAGGCGCAGACCGCGCCCGGCGCAGGGTGCGGATCGCGACATCCCACCGCTCCCGCACCAGCCACAGCGGTTCGCACCACATGCGACTGGTGCGGGATGCCGTACCCGGTGCGGGAGAGCCCGCAGGCCGGCTCAGACGCCCTCGACAAGCCGCCAGGCGCAGACCGCGCCCGGCGCAGGGTGCGGATCGCGACATCCCACCGCTCCCGCACCAGCCACGGCGCTTCGCACCACATGCGACTGGTGCGGGGTGCCGTACCCGGTGCGGGAGAGAGCCCGAAGGCCGGCTCAGGCGCCCTCGACAAGCGCACAGCGCGGACCGGGCCCGCGCAGAGTGCCAATCGCGCGATCCCCACCATTCCCGCACCAGCCACGGCGCTGCGCACCACGTGCGGCTGGTGCGGGATGACGTACCTGATGCGAGGTGACCCTGCTGGTGCGGGGTGACGCTGCATGCGTCGCACCGCCGGCGCTCGCACGCGCTGGTGCGGGTGACGTACCTGGTGCGGGACCGGGTCGGTACGCTGGTGCGAGGTGACGCTGCTGGTGCGGGCCGGCGTACCTGGTGCGAGGTGACGCTGCTGGTGCGGGCCGGCGTACCTGGTGCGAGGTGACGCTGCTGGTGCGGGCCGGGCGTACCTGGTGCGAGGTGACGCTGCTGGTGCGGGCCGGCGTACCTGGTGCGAGGTGACGCTGCTGGTGCGGGCCGGCGTACCTGGTGCGAGGTGACGCTGCTGGTGCGGGCCGGCGTACCTGGTGCGAGGTGACGCTGCTGGTGGGGGGCGGCCCGGCGCCGGGTCAGGCCTTGCCACAGGGCCCGGGGGGCGCACCGACTCCGGAGTGGACCGCAGGCGAGAGACGTGGTTACTGGCGAGTAACATCGGGCCTCATCCCCCGGTGCGCCAGACTGTCGCCCGGAGGACCGGGCCGCGGTGCAGACGGAGGACTGATGAGGATTCTGGCCATCGTGCTGACTCTGGCGGCCACCGTCGCCGGGTTCGGACTCTTCATCGCCGGGATCACCCGCATCGTCGGCGTGCTGCGTACCGGGCGGTCGACGGACGGCCGACGCCGCGACCAGCCGGGCCGGCGCACTCGGACCATGCTGACCGAGACGCTGTTGCACACCCGGATGCTGCAGTGGAGCCACATCGGAGTGGCGCACTGGTTCGTCTTCGTCGCCTTCGGCGCGCTGCTGTTCAGCCTGGCGACGGCGTACGGGCAGGTGTTCGATCCGGCCTTCGCCCTGCCGGTGATCGGGCACTGGCTGGTCTATGAGTGGCTGAGCGAGATCATCGCCTGGCTCAGCCTGCTCGCCATCCTGTTCCTGATCGTCTACCGGCAACTGCAGCGCCGCAACGGCCGCTACTCCCGCTTCTACGGCTCTTCCATGGTCCGCGGCTACTACATCGAGGCCACCGTGCTGGCAGTGGTGGTCTGTGTGCTGCTGCTACGGGCGCTGGAGTTCCAACTGCTGGGCGAGCAGACCAGCGTCTGGCACTACCCGTTCACCAACTTCCTGCTGCCCCACGGGTTCACCTACGACGGGCTGGCGACTGCGATCACGGTGATCGCGGTGATCAAGATCCTGATCTCGATGCTGATGCTGGCCGTGTTCGGTCTGGTGATCACGATGGGCGTCGGCTGGCACCGGTTCACCGTCTGGTTCAACATCTGGTTCAAGCGGGAAGCGTCCGGGCAGCCGGCGCTCGGCGCCCTGCAACCGATCATGGTCGACGGCGCGCCGCTGGACCTCACCGAGCTGGAGGAGATCGACGAGGACACCCGCCTGGGTGTCGGCGCGGTGGAGGACTTCACCTGGAAGGGTCTGCTGGACTTCACCACCTGCACCGAATGCGGCCGCTGCCAGAGTCAGTGCCCGGCCTGGAACACCGACAAGCCGCTGTCGCCGAAGCTGTTCGTCACCGCCCTGCGCGATCACGCCTACGCAAAGGCGCCCTACCTGCAGGCCGCCGAAGAGGCCCGGGGCGGGCTGCCCGCGGACGTCCTGGCCGCGGCGGAACAGCCGCTGGTCGGTCCGATCCAGGTGCAGGACGGACAGGCCGGTGTGATCGATCCCGACGTGCTGTGGTCGTGCACCTCCTGCGGCGCATGTGTCCAGCAGTGCCCGGTCGACATCGAGCACGTCGACCACGTCATGGATCTGCGCCGCTACCAGGTGCTGATGGAATCCGAGTTCCCGACCGAGCTGAACGGCCTGTTCCGCGGCCTGGAGGGCAAGGGCAATCCCTGGAACATGAACGCTCGCAAGCGGATGGACTGGGCCGCGGACCTGGACTTCGCGGTGCCGCTCGTCGGCCGCGACGTCGAGGACCTCACCGAGGTCGAGTACCTGTTCTGGGTGGGCTGCGCCGGCGCGTACGAGGACCGGGCCAAGAAGACCACCCAGGCCGTCGCCGAACTGCTGCACACCGCGGGAGTCAGCTTCGCGGTGCTCGGCAACGGCGAGACCTGCACCGGCGACCCGGCCCGCCGCGCCGGTAACGAATTCGTCTTCCAACAACTGGCCACCGAGAACGCCGCAACGCTGACGGAGGCGAAGGCCCGCAAGGTGGTGGTCACCTGCGCCCACTGCCTGAACACGCTGAAGAACGAGTACCCGCAGCTCGGGGTCGACCTCGAGGTCGTCCATCACACCCAGCTGCTGAACCGGCTGGTCCGCGACGGCCGGTTGACGCCGGTGGCGCCGCCGGCGGGGACGGTCGGCGGTCGGTCCATCACCTATCACGATCCGTGTTACCTGGGCCGGCACAACCAGGTCTACGACCCGCCCAGGGAACTGCTGGCCGCCATCCCCGGCTCGACTGTCACCGAGATGCCCCGCAACCGGGAACGGTCCTTCTGCTGCGGCGCCGGCGGAGCCCGGATGTGGATGGAGGAGCGGATCGGCACCCGCATCAACGCCAACCGGACCGGCGAGGCGGTCGCCGCCCTCACCGGCCGCGAAGCCGCCGCCCGCCCGCCGGTCGAACCGTCGGCATCGGCGACCGACGATCCGGTCGAGACGGCCGCGGTCGCAGCTCCGTCCGCAGCCATTGCCACCGGCTGCCCGTTCTGCCGGGTGATGCTGTCCGACGGCCTGACCGCCGAGCAGGCCGAGGGCCGGGCCCCGGAATCGATCGAGGTGCTCGACGTCGCCCAACTGCTCCTGGAGTCGGTACACCGCGACGCCGCGTCCTGAGCTCCTTGAAGGGACGCGCACCCCACCAGGCAGCGCACGCGGACAAGCTCAGCGGGCCGAACCCGATCTGTACGCCGGAACCGACTCAGGGCGCAGAGTGTCCGACCCGCGCGATCAGGAGCAGGCGAACATGCGGCCGGTCATCGCCGCAACCCCGCGTCCCGACCAGTTCGAAGGGACGTGCACCCCACCACGCAGCGCACGCGGACAAGCTCAGCCGCCGAACCCGATCAGTACGCCGGAACCGACTCAGGGGCGCAGAGTGTCCGACCCGCGCGATCAGGAGCAGGCGAACATGCGGCCGGTCATCGCCGCAACCCCGCGTCCCGACCAGTTTGAAGGGACGTGCACCCCACCAGGCAGCGCACGCGGACAAGCTCAGCCGGTCGAACCCGATCTGTACGCCGGAACCGACTCAGGGCGCAGAGTGTCCGATCCGCGCGATCAGGAGCAGGCGAACATGCGGCCGGTCATCGCCGCAACCCCGCGTCCCGACCAGTTCGAAGGGACGTGGCACCCCCACCACGCAGCGCACGCGGACACGCTCAGCGGGCCGAACCCGATCAGTACGCCGGACCGACTCAGGCTGCGGAGTCCGACCCGCGCGATCAGGAGCAGGCGAACACGCGGCCGGTCATCGCCGCAACCCCCGCGGCCCGAACCCCTCAAGGGACGTGGCACCCGCACCACGCAGCGGACGCGGACAAGGTCAGCGGGCGGAACGGCAGAACCCGATCTGTACGCCGGAACCGACTCAGGGCGCAGAGTGTCCGAACCGCTCGATCAGGAGCGGGGGAACATGCGGCCGGTGATCGCCTTGATGTCGATCTCGACGGTGAGGTTGCGGGCACCGCTCAGCCACGGCTGGATGTCCTGGGAGGCGGTCTCCGACTGCAGGCCGCCCCAGGTGCCGGCGCGGGAGATGCCGTGGGCGACCACACTCCAACCGGTCCGGCTGGACTGGTCCAGCTCGTCGACCTCGAAGGCGACCTCGGTGGGATCGATCAGACCGGACAGCAGGCCGTACGGCGAGGTCCGGAAGATGATCACACCGCCGCGGTAGGCGTAGGTCACCGGCAGCAGCTGCTGCCCCTGGTGCGAACGCCAGCCGAGTCGGCCGACGCTGTTGCGCGCCAGCAGCGCGCGGCTCTCGGCCTCGTCCAGGGCGTTGTCGGGAAACGGTTCCGGGGGTTGCCGACCGGACGCGGGTGCGGGACCCGTTCGGGGGGATCCGGTGCTGGACATCACGTTGACCTCACTCATTCTGTGACCGGCTGTCGGGCACGCTGCGAAGGCCCGCTCACTGGCCCGGGGCCCGGCCGCCGACGGGCTCGATGACCTCCGCAGGCGGCGCGGCCTCGGCCTGCTGGTGACCGTCGCCGTCAGGCTGCGGCGGCTGGGCGACCTGCTCGGCCGCTGCGCCGGACCGGTGCACCGACTCCATGCCGAACAGCGCGACCTTCAACGCGCCGCTGCCCGCCGGGTCGGCGAAGACGTCGTAGGCGTCCTGGATCTCGTCCAGGCCGAACCGGTGGGTGACCAGGCCCGGGATCCGCAGCCGTTTCGCCGCGACCAACCCCAGCAGGGTGGCGGTCGAGGAGGTGTCCACCAGGCCGGTGGTGATGGTGACGTCCTTGTCCCACAGGTCTTCCAGGTGCAGCGTGGCGGCGGTGCCGTGGACGCCGATGTTGGCGACATGGCCGCCGGGGCGGACCAGCCGCGTGCACAGGTCGAAGGTGTCCGGGATGCCGACGGCCTCGAGGGCGGCGTCGGCGCCTTGGCCGTCGGTGAGATCGCGGACCCGGGCGACGACGTCGTCGGTCGGCGACCAGGCCTCGTCGGCGCCGGCGGCGACGGCGGCCTGGCGGCGCTGCGGAGCCGGGTCGACGACCAGGGTGCGCAGCGGCGAGAACAGCGCGCTGGTGGCCAACGCAGCCAGGCCGATGGGTCCGGCACCGACGATGACCACGGTGGCGCCCGGCCGGATTCGACCGTTCAGGGCCCCGACCTCGTAGGCGGTCGGCAGGATGTCGGCCAGCATCAGCGCGGACTCGTCATCGACGGAATCGGGGAGGACGTGCAGTGACCGGTCGGCGAACGGCACCCGGACGCGTTCGGCCTGGACGCCGTCGATCAGGTGGCCCAACACCCAGCCGCCGCCGCCCAGGCAACGGCCGTAGCGCTGGGCCCGGCAGTAGCTGCAGTGGCCGCACGGGCTGATGCAGGACACCAGCACCCGGGTGCCGGGGGTAACCGACCGGACCCCGGGCCCGGCAGCCAGCACCGTGCCGACCGCCTCGTGGCCGAGCACCCGACCGGGAGTCACGGTCGGTACGTCTCCCTTGAGGATGTGCAGATCCGTTCCGCAGATGGTGACCGCATCGACGCGGACGATGACGTCCTCGGGATCGGTCAACTGCGGTTCGGGGACGTCGGTCCACCGTCGGGATCCGGGTCCGCCGTAGACGAGTGCCTTCATCATTGTCCCTTCGCTGTCCGTGGTTCAGATCCTCATCCCGCGCGGCCGCGCCCCACAGAGGCCGAACTCCCGCGCGGGCCGGGACCTTCGGCCAGGGACGTTTCTCAGCCGGACGCCGGTCCCTCAGCGGGCACCAATCCTCAGCCGGACACCGGCCCCTCAGCCGGACACCAATCCTCAGCCGGACACCGGCCCCTCAGCGGGCACCAATCCTCAGCCGGACGCCGGCCCCTCAGCCGGACACCAATCCTCAGCCGAACACCAGCCCCCTCAGCCGGACACCAGCCCCCTCAGCCGGACACCAGCCCCTGGAGCCGAACACCAGCCCCTCAGCCGAACGTCAGCACCTCGTCAACGGATCGGCGGGGCGTGGGTGGCAGTTCACCGGCGCTGACCGGCGGCCAGCCGATGCGAAGGATCAGCTGGGCGACCGACTCGCCGCCGAGGATGTCCTCGTTCAGCAGCCGTCGGGTGCGGTCGATCTCCACCGGTTGGCTCAGGGCGCAGGCGCCCAGTCGGGCGTCGGTTGCCGACAGCAGCACCGCGCTCAGCGCCTGACCGGCCCGCAGCTGCGACATCCGGTCGTCGGAGGAGGTCGCCAGTACCAGCAGTTCACCGGCGTCGACCTCGCTGGTGGCGGCGGTGGCCAGGTCACCCTCGGGGAAGGTGCGGAGCGCGGTGTCGGTGGTCTGCGTCTGGCCGCCGGGCAGGTTGCTGCCCGGGATGCCGTCGGTGTCGGACGCCCCGGGCCCGGTCCAACTGGTCAGCTCGCGGGCATAGGCCGGATCAGCACTCTGCCGGCGGGCGGCCTCGGCCAGCAGCTCGTCCAACTCGGCGCGGGCGCGAGGTTCGCGGACGGCCACCAGCAGGGCGCCGTGCTCGCCGGCCCGGTCGGCGAGTGCGTGCAGCAGCCCGGCCGGCACCTCCCAGGAGCTGAACCGGCGACGATCGGTCCGGCGCCGCGGGATCAGTGCGGCCAGGGCCTCGTCGCTGCGGCTCGGTTCGCGCGGACTGAACCGGATCGAGGCCAGGTGGTCGGGATGGGCGGAGTCGGGCAGCAGGTCGACATGGCAGGCCCAACCGGCGGCGGCGAAGGCGACCCGGGCATGGTGCAGGGCCGCGCCGCAGCTGATCAACAGGTCCCGACGGCCGGGATCGGTCGCGGGCAGGGACCGGCTGCGGTCGGCGTACAGCTGCAGTCGGTCGCCGTCCATCACCCAGCGCCAGGGCTGGGAGTTGTGGATGGACGGGGCGTGTCCGGTCAGGTCGATGGCCGATCGGATCGTCCCGGCCGACGGTGTCTGGCTGCTCATCGTGGGCTCCTTCGCTTGTGCTGGGTTCACTGTCGGCGGCCGTCCCGGCCGCGGTGTAGTCGGCCGTCCCGGCGGCGCGGCTGCGCCCGTCCAGGTGCGGCGGTCCGGCTCCGCAGCATCAACCGACGTTCGGCGGAGCCGATCGCCGACCGGGCGCGGTCGACCGCATCCGGGTTGACCGAGATCGAGTCGATGCCCTCGGCCACCAGCAGGTCGATCAGTTCCGGCTTGTCGGAGGGCGCCTGGCCGCAGATGGAGGAGGTGATGCCGGCTCTGCGGCAGGCCCGGATGATGCGGGCGATGGTGTCGAGCACGGCCGGATCGGTCTCGTCGAAGAGTTCGGCGCACACCTCGGAGTCGCGGTCGACGCCGAGGACGAGTTGGGTCAGGTCGTTGCTGCCGATGGACACCCCGTCGATGCCCAGACCCGCGTACTCCTCGATCCAGTACGCCACCGAGGGCACCTCGGCCATCACCCAGACCCGCAGCCCCCGCCGCCGGCCGAGCGGGCTGGCCGCCACCAACTCCAGGCATCGCTCCAGTTCCCAGCGGGTCCGGACGAACGGGATCATCAGGTGCAGGTTGGGGGTCTCGTCGCGGACCCGGGCCAGCGCCTGCAGTTCGAGATTGAACTGCTGCGGGTGCCGGACGTAGCGGTAGCAGCCGCGGTAGCCGATCATCGGGTTGTGTTCGACCGGTTCGACGTCCGCGCCACCCTGCAGGTCGCGGAACTCGTTGCTGCGGAAGTCGGAGGTGCGGTAGACGACGGGCCGGGGATGGAAGGCACGGGTGGTGCGGGCCAGCGCCGTCGCCAGCCGGGAGACGAACTGTTCGGTCTGTCCGTCGGCGATCAGCCGGGCCGGATGCACTCCGGCGAGGGCCTCGGTCAGCATGAATTCGGCTCGCAGCAGGCCGACGCCGTCGGTCGGCAGCGCGGCCAGTTCCTCGGCCTGGTCGGGGATGGCCGCGTTCAGGTAGAGCCGGGTGGCCAGGGCTTCGATGCCCGGCCGCATCGGTGCGGGGCGTTCCCGCACGGTCACGGCGGTGGGCGTGCTGCCGGCCAGCACCTGTCCGTGGCTGCCGTCGACGGTGACCGGTTCGCCGTCGCGCAGCAGCTGGGTGGCCCGACGGGTGCCGACCACGCAGGGGATGCGCAGCTCGCGGGCCACGATCGCGGCGTGGCAGGTCATCCCCCCACCGTCGGTGACCAGGCCGGCCGCGCGACGCATGGTCGGCAGCCAGTCGGGATTGGTCATCGTCGCGACCAGCACCTCGCCGTCGGCCAGCCGGTCGCCCTCGGCCGGTCCGGCCAGGATCCGTACCCGCCCGCCGGCCAGCCCCGGGGAGGCAGCGAGGCCACCCAGCAGCACGGTCCGGTCGGCGCCGCCGGGAGGCGCCTGCGGGGTGGTCTCCAGCGTCGTCACCGGCCGGGACTGCACCAGCCAGATCTTGTCGTCGGCGATGGCCCATTCGATGTCCTGCGGTGATCCGTAGTGCCGTTCGACCCGGGTGGCGAGCCGGGCCACGGCCAGCGCCTCGTCGTCGGACAACACGCGTTCGGCACCGGCCTGCGGGTCGAGGTCGACCCGGAGATCGTGGCCGTCCGGACCGCGGACGATCTTGTGGGTCTGGTGTCCGACGCGGACCTCCAGCAGGTGCGGGTCCCGTTTGGCCACCAGGTAGGTGTCGGGCTCCACCGCCCCGCTCACCACCACCTCCCCCAGCCCGAACGCCGCCTCGATCACGAGCCGGTCCCGGTCGCCGGTCGAGGGGTCGGCGGTGAAGACGACGCCGGCGCGTTCGGAGTCGACCATCTGCTGGACGACGACGGCGATGGCCGGTTCGGCCGCGATGGCCTTACCGGCGCGGTAGGCCAGTACCCGTGGGGTGAACAGCGAGGCCCAGCAGTCCACCACCCGGGCCGGCAGCTCCTCGGCGGCGACATCGGTGAAGGTCGAGTTCATGCCCGCGAAGGAGGTGTCGGCGGCGTCCTCGGCGGTCGCCGACGATCGGACCGCGACCAGGGTGCCGGCCGGCAGTTGGGCGTACGCATCGGTGATCGCCTGCCGCAACGACGCCGGCATCCCGGCCCGGTGGACCAGGTCGCGCAGTCGCGCGGTGACCGCATCGGCGTCCACCGGGCCCGTCTTCGTGAGCCCGGTGTTCGGGGCGCCGGTGCTCGGGGCGTCGCTGTCGGTGCCGCCGGCCATCCGGGCGGTGATCTCGTCGAGGGTCTCGCGGAGTTCGGCCCTGACGCCGCCCTCGTCCATCGCCTGCAGGTAGGCCTGGGCGGTGACGACGAAGCCCGGCGGTACGGGGAGGTGGGCGCGGATGAGTTCACCCAGGTTGGCGCCCTTGCCACCGGCCACCGGACTGTCGCCGCGGCCGAGCTCGGCCAGACTTCTCACCAGGTCGCTCACCGGGTCCACCTCTCCCTCGGTGTCCACGCTGGTCCCGCAGCGGACCGGCCGGGCAGGGGCCAAGGCCATGCCGGGGTACGTCGAAGGTCATCGCACGCCCGATCACCATTGACGCCATGCTGAACCACGAGTGGCGTCACATCTCTTGCGTTATGACGTCATGGGGTGCCATGATGGCGTCATGGATCTTTCACAGCATGTCGAGACCGTGCGCAGCGGGATCGTCCAGGCGGCCTCGCTGGCCGACGAGCACACTCAGGACGTCGCGGGGCGTCTGGCCGTCGTGCTGGACTCCTCGGCCCGGCTGGCGCTGTTCGGCGCCATCTCCGAGGCGGCGACCGAGATCAGCGCCGAGCTGGCCCCCGGCTCCGTCGAGATGCGGGTGGTCGACGGCAACCCGCACTTCTCGGTGCACCTGCCGCAGCCGGCCGGCGAGCCGACCCTCATCCTGCCGGAACGCCAGGACGAGGCCGGCAGGTCGTCGGCCGAGTCCGAGGTCGAGGAGGACGAACCGATGGTGCGGGTCAGCCTGCGACTGCCCGCCTCGGTGAAGAACAAGGTCGACGAGACCGCCGACGCGGAGGGCATCTCCACCAACGCGTGGTTGGTCAAGGCGATCCAGAACGCGCTCACGCCCCAGCGTCACAGCGGCCAGAGCGCGGGCACGATCGGCGGGGTCTTCGGCCCCGGCGGCCCGTTCGGGCCGAACGGAGTCTTCGGCCCCGGCGGCATGTTCGGCGACGGAGGGGTGTTCGACAGTCGTACTCCCCGGCCGCCGCGACCACCGCGCGCACCGCGGACCGGCAACCAGGTGAAGGGATGGGTCCGATGAGCCGACTCGAGATTTCCCAGGACGGGGTCCAGTCGATCGAGATCCGCAATCTGGGCGGGGGTCACATCGAACTGCACCCCGGCGACCGTGACGGCCTGGTCAACGGACACCTCGACTGCCCCGACACCGACCATCTGGACCGCAGCAGCGTCGTCCAGTCCGGGGGCCGACTGCAGATCGAGCTGCCGTCGTCGGCCGGCGGCGGACCGTCGGTCGCCATCACGCTGCAGGTTCCCGAAGGAGTCGGATTCGATGCCGGCACCGGCTCGGCGGACATCCACGCGGACGTGACCCTCGGCATGGCCCGGGTCAGCACCGGGTCGGGCGACATCGACCTGGCCGAGGTCGGTGACGTCCGGGCCAACACGGGCTCGGGCGACATCGCCGTACAGCGCATCACCGGCGGCGCCGCACATCTGAACAGCGGGTCGGGTGACATCTCGGTGCAGCAGACCGCGGCAGTGGTCCAGGCCCGGACCGCGTCCGGCGACCTGACCGTAGGCCGGCTGACCGGTGCACTGCGGGCCAACACCGCCTCCGGAGACATCGACATCCCGGCCACCACGGGGTCGGTGGAGGTGCGCAGTGCCTCCGGCTCCATCAGCATCGGGATCGCCGACGGCCTGGCCGCCTGGCTCGAGCTCAGTTCGGCCAGCGGCGAGGTCGAGATCGATCTCGATGCCAGCGAGCAACCCGCCGAGGGCGAGCCGTACGTCACCGTGAAGGCCAGCACCGCCAGCGGCGACGTGACCGTTCACCGGGCCTGACCTTCGCGACCTCACCGGGCGCGTCGTCAGCAGTCACCACACCATCCGGTCGTCCCCGCCGGTCCGATCCGGCCGGCGGGGGGCGATCACCACGATCCGCGGTACGCCGCGCCCTGAAACCGGAGCATCATGATCGACAACGCCTATCTCGACGCCGCCCTGGACGGCGCAGCCGCCCGCCGCGAACTGACCGCACTGCACGCCTCCGCCGACATCGCCGGTCTGACACGGGCCTATCGGAACGCGCATCCGCAGCCGACGCTGCGGTCCCGGCTGGCGGCGCTGTTGCGGCAGACCGCCGACCGGTTGTCTCCCGAACCTTCCCGCTCGGCCCTGGTCCCGCTCGGACACCCGTCGGTGTCCCACCGCTGATCGGCTCCCCGACCGGCCGCCCGCACCGGGACGGCCGGCGGGTGCCGGTTCAGCTCTGGGTGGGAGCCAGCGGGGTGCGATGGAAGTTCTGGCTGGACCGGCTGGGGGTGGGGCCCCGCTGTCCCTGGTAGCGGGAACCGTATCCGTGGCTGCCGTACGGGTTGTCCGCCGGCGAGGACAACCGGAAGAAACAGAACTGACCGATCTTCATGCCCGGGTAGAGCTTGATCGGCAGGGTGGCGACATTGGACAGTTCCAGGGTGACGTGACCGGAGAACCCGGGGTCGATGAAACCGGCGGTGGAGTGCGTCAGCAGGCCGAGCCGGCCCAGCGAGGACTTGCCCTCCAGCCGGGCCGCGATCGAGTCGTCGAGGGTGATCGCCTCGTAGGTCGACCCGAGGACGAACTCCCCCGGATGCAGGATGAACGGGTCGTCACCTTCCGGCTCCACCAGCCGGGTCAGCTCCGACTGGTCCTGGGCGGGATCGATGTGCGGGTAACGGTGGTTCTCGAACACCCGGAACAGCCGGTCCAGCCGGACGTCGATGCTGGCGGGCTGCAGCATCTCCGGTGCGTACGGGTCGAGCGCGATCCGGCCGGTGGAGATCTCGGCCTTGATGTCGCGATCCGAAAGCAGCATGGGCACGACCCTAGCGGTGGGCGGCCGGTGCCTCAGTGGCGGACGATGCGCAGCTGGTGCCGGCCGAACGACACCAGATAGCCCTCGGTCGGCAGCCGCATCGGCTCGTGCGGGGTGAGCAGCGTGTAGATGCCGTACGGGTCGGTGACCGCGGACCCGTTCGTGGAGCCCCGGTCGGTGACCAGCACCCCGCGGGAGTCGACGGTCAACCCGAGATGGGTCTTGGACACGGTCCGCGCCTCGTCCACGACCTTGATCACCACAGCGTCCTCCTCACCGGCGCGCGGCTCGGGGTTGCGGCCGAAGAGGATCAACCGGGTGATCGCGATCTCCCGGTCATCATCGATCACGACGTACCAGCCCTGGTTGGGCGGCGCCGGCGCAGGGTCGACCGCATCCGGTCCCGTGCCGGGAGCGGGGACGGTGCCGCGGCGGTCGGGTGAGGCAGCCGGTGGCACGGTCTCGGGCTCCCGGCCGGTGGCGACCGGCTGCAGCACCGGCGAACCGCCCGGGACCGGACCGGGCAGCGGACCGACCGGGGAGGCGGTCGGGTCGAGGGTCGGTTCGGCCGAGCTGTGCTCCCCGGTGACTGCGGTGGCTGCAGCCGCCGCGGTCGGCATCCTCGACCGGGCGTCGGCGTCGATCTCGGCGAAGCCGTCGGTCGGTCGGTCGGCCGGCAGCCGCTCCTCGATCACCACCGACCCGACGGCCAGATCGTGCCAGCCCTGGCGGCGAAGCTGCCGCAACATCAGCACCGCCATCACCGCCAGCAGCAGCAGGCTGCCGCCCAGCAGCACCAGGACCAGACCCCGTACGAGTGCGCGGGTCCAGCCCAGTGGCCGCCCGTCCTGCAGTCCGACGACCTGCAGCCGCAGCAGCCGCATCCCGACGCCGGCGGCGCGGGTCGCGGTCAGCCACCACTGCAGCACCAGCCAGGCCACCGGCAGCACCAGCAGCAGCACCGCGGCCCAGCCGGGCGCACCGGCGGCCAGGACGATCACCGCCGCGATGGTGAGCAGGTAGGGCACGAACGCGTCCATCAGGAACGCGGCCACCCGCCGGCTGACCGGCGCCAGCCGGACGCCCTCCGGAAGTCCGACCGACGGTCCCCCTGCTCCGGCGACGGCTGGCTGGTCGGTCATCGCGGTCTCACTCGCGTTCCACGGCGATGGTCAGACCGTCGCCGAGGTCGATCACGCTGCCGACCGGCAGGGGCACGGTCTCACCGGCCGACAGCTCGCGGCGCCCGCCGTCCGGGCCGACGAGGATCGTGCCGTTGGTCGAATGGAGGTCGGTCACCGTCAGCCGGTCGCCGTCCGGGGCGACCTGGACGTGGGTGCGGCTGATGTCATGGCTGGGGCTGGGCACGGTCAGCAGCCGGGGCAGTTGGTCGCCGCTGACACGGCTCGCCGACGGAGCGCGGCCGATCACCACCGGCCGATCCACCGGCACCGGCTCACCACTGGAGGGGTGCAGCACCCCGGCCACCGGCCGGCGTTTCGGCGCCGAGACCGGCATGCCGGGCAGACTGCTGGCGAAGAGGGTGGTCGCCTCGCCCGAGGACGGATCGGCGCCGGATCGGCCGGCCAGGGCCGTACCGGCAGGGCGGGCGCCGGCCGGCGGGACGGGCGGCTGGTCCACCACGGTCTCGGCGTTCTCCAGCCGGCGCCGACGCTGCTGGTCATCCTCCGCCGGCCGGTCCTGGCCGGACCGCTGGTCGGCGGGCCGCTCCGTGCCGGCGGCCGTGGTGCCTTGGGTGGACGTGACCCTGGCGGTCGCCCGCCGGTCCACCAGGATCCGGGAGACGGTGGCCGCGCCGACGATCATCGGCAGTTCCAGCTGGTCCTGCGACGGCGGTTCCCCGCAGACGATCTCGATCCGCTGCCGGTCGCCGAGGCCGATCTCCGACCAGGTCTGGATGCCGTCGCCGGTGGCGATCACGTCGCCGGTGTCCGGATCGATCAGCTGGACGGCTCCCCGGACGAGCGACCGCATGCCGTCGGGGGACCAGAACAGGGCGGCGAAGTCGGGCATCGTGTCCAGGCGGAACGCGGCGAGCCGGGCGGCCAGCTCGGTCAGGGACGCCGCGGCCAACACCTCCTCCCAGATGACGGCGATGAGCTCGGACCACTGGGGAGCGGCCGGCTGCAGCACGACCAGGGAGGTCGGGCCGGACAGCGCCGGCCAGTCCCCGTGGCGGTACCGGGTCCGCCAATGGCTGGTCCAGGGCAGGTCGGTGCGCCCGGGTTCCGCGTCGAACGCGGTAGTGATCTGCTCGGTCATCGCCTCGCTCACGTCTTTCGGGCTCGTCTTCTCTTCGGGGCATCGTCGTCTTGGGGAGGGCTCCTGCGGTCCCGGACCCGAGACTAGGCGGTCGGTGCGGTCTCCACCTGCGGGTGGCGCTGCACCGCGGTCAGCTCCTGTTCGGGCGCGGGGGTGTGGAGGCCGGAGGCGACCACGTCGACGACGATCACCGACACGTTGTCGGAGGCCCGGGCATCCAGGGCCATCCGCAGCAGGTCGGCGGCGGTGTCGGCGGCCGGTGTTGCGGTGGCCACCCGCTGCGCCACCTGCTCCTCGGTGAGGTTGCTGAGCAGCCCGTCGGAGCAGATCAGCAACCGGTCGCCGGGAACCATCGGGATCATCCAGAAGTCGGGTTCGCAGTGCTCCTCGGCGCCGATCGCGCGGGTGACCAGGTTGCGATCGGGATGCCGCAGGGCCTGCTCAGGGGTGATCAGTCCCGCGTCGACCAGTTCCTGCACGTGGGAGTGGTCGACGCTGATCTGGCGCAGGGCGGGCGCGGGCTCGTCCGCCGACGGAGCCGGCAGCCGGTAGATGCGACTGTCACCGATATTGAAGACCACCCAGTACGGCTCCTCGTCGGCCATCATGCCGACCGCGCCCACCGCCGTACTGCTGGCCCCCTGGGCTCTGCCGCCGTGCAGCGCCCGGACCCGGGCATGAGCGTTCTGGATGGTGGCGCTGACCCCGTCGGCGTCGATCACCGGCTGTTCGGCCAGCCGGGCGAACTCCGCGACCACGAGGGCGCTGGCCACCTCGCCGGCCTCGCTGCCGCCGACCCCGTCGGCGACGACGAAGACCGGCGGTGAGGCCAGGATGCTGTCCTCGTTCAGGTCGCGCGCCGGCCCGCGATCGGTCACGGCCCCGTACTGGAGCAGATGCACGACAACTGAGCCTAGTGTGAACCGCCGACGCCGGCAGCCTCCTCGGCCTCCATCGCGGCGACGAAGTCGCGTTTGCCGGACTGCCAGGCGTCCTCGTTCTGCCCGGTACGCCAGTAGCCGGAGATCGATGCCCGGTGCCGGTCCAGTTGCTGCTCGACGAACAGGTAGCGGCGCAGCTCCTTGATCATCGCCGCGTTGCCGTGCACGAAGGCCTGGACCCGACCCTCGGGCAGGCCGCGCTCGCGGACGGCGTCGACCAGCGGCCGGCCGTACGGCTGCCGGCCACGATGCACCCAGTGCACGGTGCTGCGATCGGCGGCCGGCAGGTCCAGCTGGTGCTCGGCGTCGGCAACCTCGAGGAACACCTCGGCGCGGGCGCCGGCGGGGAGTCGGTCCAGGGTGGCGGCGATGGCCGGGAGGGCCGCCTCATCGCCGACCAGCAGTTGCACGTCACAGCTGGGATCGGGCGCGTAGGCCCCGCCCGGCCCGCGGAAGCCGATCTGCTCGCCGGGCCGGGCCCGAGCCGCCCACGGTCCGGCCAGTCCCTCGTCGCCGTGTACGACGAAATCGATCGCCAGCTCGCCGGCAACGCGGTCGAACGACCGGATGGTGTAGGTGCGGGTGACCGGCCACTGCTCCGGCGGAGCCGTACGGCGCAGTTCCTCGGCATCGAACGGCCAGCGGTAGTCCGCGCCGGACGGCGGGAAGAGGATCTTGACGTAGTGGTCGGTGAAGGGCAGCTCGGGCAGGTCGGCGAGTTCGGGGCCGGTGAACCAGATCCGGATCAGGTCGGGGGTCAGCCAGGCGGTGCGCCGCACCGTCGCGGTCCGGAACCGCCGCGGCCTGGGTGCCCGGTCGGCGGCCGGGCCGGATCGGTCGGGATTCGGCTGGGACGGTTGCTGCGGCATGGGACTCCTCCGGCCGGGTCGGCGGCCGATCGCTGGACGTCGGTGTCAGCGCAGCGTAGGCCCGGCGGCTGTGAGTCGGCTGTCCGGTCCCGAGGTCAGGTCGGTCCGGTCAGGCCACGACGGCGCGCACCGACAGCACGTCGGGCAGGTGGGCGGCCACCTGGTCCCAGTGGTCGCCGTCATCGGTGCTGACCCACACGCAACCGTCCCGGCTGCCGAGGTAGAGGCCGCTGCGCTCTCCCGTGTCGACGCTGAACGCGTCCCGCAGCACCGCCGTGTAGAACCGGTCGGGCAGCCCCCGCTCCAGCGGCTCCCACTGCGTGCCCGCATCGGTGGACCGCCAGACCCGGGCCCGCCCGTCCGGCGGGATCCGGCAGCCGTCGGCCACCAGCGGGAACACGTACAGGGTGTCGGCGTGGTGGGGGTGGACGACGATCGGGAAGCCGAAGTCGCTGGGCAGGTTGTCGGCGATGGAGATCCAGTGGTCCCCGGCGTCGTCGGACCGGTAGACGCCGTGGTGCACCTGGGCGAACAACCGGTCGGGGGTCTCGGGGTGAGCGGTGACCTTGTGCACGCACTGGCCGTACTCCGGATACGGGTCAGGCAGGAAGGTGACCCGGATGCCGGTGTTGGCGGGCGTCCAACTCTGCCGGCCGTCGTCGGTGCGGTAGACACCGCCGGTGGACATGGCCACCGTCAAGTGGTCAGGGCGGACCGCGTCGGGGATGATCGTGTGGATCGCCTGGCCGCCGTAGCCGGCGCCCCAGTGTTGGCGATGCGGGTGGTCCCACAGTGACCGGACCAGGTCGAAGGACTCGCCCCGGTCGTCCGACCGGAACAGGGCCGAGGGCTGGGTGCCGGCATAGATGACGTCGGGTTCGGCGGCCGAGGCCGGCTGGATCTGCCAGACCCGTTCGACGCTGGCGCCGAGGTCGGGGCTGAAACGGACCGCTGCCCCGTGACTCTCCGACCAGGTCCGGCCAAGATCGTCGGAGTAGTAGACGCCGGGCCCCCAGTGTTCGCTGGTGCCGCCGACGAAGATCCGCGGTGTCGGGCCCCGGGTGTCCACGCCGATGCCGTACACCGCCTCCATCAGGAACCGCGGGTCGTCGAACTGCCAGGACCGGCGGTCCCCGTCCGACCGGCCGATCCACAGACCCTTGCGGGTCCCGACCAGCAACACTGCCTCGGTCATCGCGCCTCCAGACGCTCGTGCGGCGAAGGCTCCCGCGCCGGCGCGCCGTTGCTCCGCAGCTGTGTCGCCGCAACCCCGGGCCCTGGGACCGGCGGACGACATCCCTGCAGCAGGCATACCGACCGCCGGCACCGGGCGTCAAGGGCCGAAGGCTCCCTCGGTTCAGCCGCGCTTGGTCCGGGAATGGCCCTGGTTGTGGTCGACGCCGGGTGTCCAGTTGAGGGCGGCGGCCCGCTCGAGGAACTCGTCGCTGGAGATCTCTCCGGTGGCGAAGCGATTGGCCAGGATCCGCCGCGCCTCCAGTTCGGGGCTGTGTGGCCCGACCCTGGACCCGGCTGCCAGCCACGGTGGCGGGGTGAGCCGACCCGTGCGGACGAGGAAGGAGAACACTGCTGCCACCAGCAGCAGGGAGAGCAGGAACATGGCAACTCCGAGGAAAGGTCCGAAGGGGAATCCGACGCCCCAGTGGTGAAGGCCGGGGCCGGGCGGCCCCCATTGATGAGGATTCATGCCTCCACGATCCCCGCCCCGGCCCCGCTGCACATCGGCCCGGAAGCGACATCGCGACTACGTCGAGGTGCGTAGGGCGGGCTACGTCGACGAGGCGATGCCCGTCCTGGCCCGGCTGGCTAGGGTTGACGCGTCCGGAGCGGGCGGCGACCGCGACCCGACGTGATCGGTGAGGAGGGAGCCGATGGCCAGGACCGGACTGCGCCCGCCGGCACTCGACGTCCTGCTCGGACTGTCGGTGGGAGTCACCGCGGTGGCCGCGGCCCGGATGGCCGGAACCTTCGGTGCCCTCGCTGCGGGCCCCGACTTCGGGCCGCCCGGCCCCTGGGGTCGTCACGGCCACGCTCCCGGCCCGGTCCCGGTGGATCTGCAGCGGCCGTTGACCGAGCCGTACACCTGGGCGGCTGTTCTGTGGGCGGCGACGGTACTGCTGGGAGTGGTGTTCCGGCGCGTCAGGCCGCGGACCGGCTACGTCGTCACGGTGCTTGGCGCCACCGGCTATCTGGCCGCCGGGCTGCCGTTCGGTCCGGTGCTGGCGGGGCCCGTGCTGGGACTGGCGGCGTTGGCCGGCCGTACCGCGATCCGCGACTGGCTGCCGTGGAGCGGACTGTTGGCACCGCTGCTGTGGGCCGGGTTCGTGTCCGAGCCCTATCTCGGTCTGACCGATCCCGGCTACTACAGCACCCTGGTGCTGCTCGGAGCGGCGATGGTGATGCCGGCGCTGTTCGTGACGCTGCGACGCAACCGGGTCGACGCCGACCGCCGCAACCGGGAGCTGGAGCTGCGGCGGGCGACGTACTCGGAGCGGCTGCGGATCGCCCGGGACGTGCACGACCTGATCGGGCACAGCCTGTCGGTGATCACGATGCAGGCCGGTGTCGCGTTGTACGTGCTGGAGAAGCGCGGCCCGACGGGCGGCCTGCCGGAGACCGACCGGCAGGTTGCGGAGTCGCTGCAGGCGATCCGCTCCACCAGCAAGGGCGCCCTGGAGGAGTTGCGAGTCACCCTGGGGGTGTTCCGTGGCGAGACCGACCCGGGCCGGACACCCCCCGCCGGGCTGGACCGAGTGCCCGAACTGGTGGAGGCGATGCGGTCCGCGGGCCGGCAGGTCCGGCTGATCATGGCCGACGTCGGTGTGCTGCCAGGCCCGGTCGACAACGCCGCCTACCGGGTCGTCCAGGAGGCCCTGACCAACGTCGCCCGACATGCCGGCCGGGCCACCGCCACGGTGACGATCCGGCGCGGCGGGAATGTGGTGATCATCGATGTCAGCGACGACGGGACCGCCCGGCCGCGGGTGGGGGTGTCGCGGTCGGACGCGGCGGGATCGGCTGCGGGATCGGCCCGTAGCGGTGGCAGCGGCCTGATCGGGATGGCCGAGCGGGCCGCATCAGTCGGCGGCACGGTCACCGCCGGCCCACGGCCGGAGGGTGGTTTCGTGGTACACGCCGAGTTTCCGATCATGGTCGCCGACGGAGCGCGCTCATGACGATCACCGTGGCGCTGGCCGATGATCAACCGCTGGTCCGGATGGGACTGCGGGTGTTGCTGGAGGCCGAAGACGATCTCGAGCTCGTCGGCGAGGCCGCCGACGGCGCGGAGATCGTCGATCTGGTCGGCCGCCGTCACCCCGACGTGGTGCTGATGGACGTCCGGATGCCGCACACCGACGGTCTGCAGGCGCTGACCCGGATCACCACGGACCCGGCGATGGCCGACACCAGGGTCATCATGCTGACCACCTTCGAACTGGACGAGTACGTCTTCGAGGCGCTGGCCGGAGGTGCCAGCGGATTCCTGATCAAGGACAGCGACCCGGCCGACTTCGTCCGAGCCATCCGGGCAGCAGCGGCGGGCGACTCGTTGCTCAGTCCGTCGGTGACCCGGCGGGTCATCGCCTCCTTCACCGGTGCCCGGCCGGCGAATCATCCCCCGCACCCCCGACTGCACGACCTGACCGACCGTGAACGCGAGGTGCTCACGCTGGTCGGTGAGGGACTGAACAACGACGAGATCGCCGAACGGCTGATCGTCAGCCCGGCCACGGCCCGTACCCATGTCAGCCGCGCGATGGTGAAACTGCACGCTCGCGACCGGGCCCAACTGGTGGTGATCGCCTACCAGTCCGGCCTGGTGCGATGAGCCTGGAGCCCGCGGACGGATGACGAAGCACGCAATGGCTGACACAATCCGATGATCGTGACCAGCAGTCCTCACCCGGTCGACCTCCTCGAGGCCGAGTTCGCCGTCATCTGGTCCGAGGGACGCCGCGATCCGGAGGCTCCGCCGTCGGTGGTCATCGGCGACGCGGTGGACGGTCTCGTCCTCGCCGTCCGCAGCGATCTCCCGCCGGAGCTGACCGACCGGGTCCGGCGGATCGTCGCTGACCGACCGGCCAGGCAGGTGCCGGTGGCGGTGGTCGAGGCGCTGCGGCCGGAGCTCGGGCCGCTGGAGGTCACGGTCGGCCCGTGCTACGACTGCAGCGACCCCGCCCCGCAGCCGACGCCGACGGTCGGCCGGCTGATCCGCTCCGATCACGACGATCCGGACGCCGACGGGCTGCGGGTGCCCCCGACCTGGGAACCCGAGGACTGGCGGCGGCTGCTCGCCGGCGCCTACGGACCGTGGGCGCTGGTCGCGACCGCGGACCGGGTGCTGTCGCTGTGCCACTCGGCCCGGCTGGCGCCGGCCGGCGTGGAGGCCGGCGTCTGGACCGCCGACGACGTCCGCGGGATGGGGCTGGCCGCGGCCGCCACCGCCGCCTGGGCCGACAGCTGCCGCAGCCTGCCCGGCCACGTCTTCTACAGCACCAGCACGGTCAACCGCTCCTCCCAGGCCGTCGCGGCCCGGCTCCGGCTGCCGCTCATCGGCCGGCTGTGGAAGCTGCGTCCGGCCGGCGAGGGTGACGGGCCGGCCGGGTCGACGCTGCGGGTGGTCGCCAGGCTCCAGTGACCACCGATCCCGTGCCGGGCGGTCCCGCGGGATCCGGACACGAGCGGGCGCGTACGGTCGGACCATGATGTGGCGATCTGCTGACTCCGTGAACACCGCGCCGGTGGTGGCCCTGGGGCTCCTCGGCGGTTTCCTGGCGGCCCGGGAGACGGGTGTCCGCCCACTCGGAGGCGTACTGCTCGGGCTGGCCGGTGCCTTCGCCGGCCGGACCTGGCTGGCCAAGGGCGGTCCGGCGGTCACCGCCGCCCTGAGCGCGTTGTACCTCGGCGGTTTCGGCGCCTCACATCCGCTGGCCAAGAAGATCGGCGCCTGGCCCTCGGTGCTCGCGGTCACCGGTGTCGCCGCCGGCGCATCCTGGGCGCTGGTGGATCGCCGGCCCTGACCGTTCGGCTCCGAACCTGCGCTCCCTCCGGTGCTTCCCCCGAAATCGGCTCGTCATCACTCGTCGGGACGGCGGCCTCCGCCTGAGCGCTGGACAGTCGCAGCCATGACGTGCCAATTTCTGGGGCACTGGGCCGGACCTGGACGCCTCCTTCGGTGACGCCGTGACCGATCCGCGCAACATCCGCATCGCCGGCAACGTCGTCCGACGCCCCGTCAAGCCGTGGACGCCGACGGTGCAGTCGCTGCTGTCCCACCTGCACCGCGCCGGCCTGCCGGTCCCCGAGCCGCTCGGCTTCGACGAGATCCACGAGTATGTCGGTCTCGTCGAGGGCGACGCCGGAGCACAGGCCTGGCCCCATCAGGTCAGCCCGGAGGGGGTGCGGTCCGCGGGTGCACTGCTGCGGGCGATCCACGACGCCACCGCCGACTGGCGGCCGCCGGATGACGCCGTCTGGTCGGTACCTCACCGTGGCGGCCCGGTGATCTGCCACGGCGACCCGCAGCCGGCCAACCTGGCCTGGCGGGACGGACGAGCGATCGGGCTGTTCGACTGGGACGCGGCACGGCCCGGCGAACGACGAGACGACCTCGCCTATGCCCTGATCTGGCTGACACCCCTCGACGCCGACGCCGACGAGCTGTCGCGTCGAGGCTTCACCGAGCTGCCGGACCGCCGCGCACGGATCGCTGCACTGCTGGCCGGGTACGGGTGGCACGAGCCGTTCGACGTCGCCGGGGAGGTGCTGCGCCGCCGCGTCCAGGCGATCGACGAGGTCGTGTGGCTCGGCGAGCGCGGCCACCAGCCGCAGGCGAGCTGGGTCGCCGCCGGCTGGCCGACCCGATGGCGAGACGGGTTGCACGCGATGCGCGCACTTCTCCGCGAGACCGGGGACTGAACCTGCCGGCTCCGGCACCGTCCGATTCCCGCTGCCGCCGGGCCGGCTCGCCGGTGGCGGCGGCTGGCCGACGGCAACCCGCACGTCGCCGGCGCTGCTGTTCTTGGACCCGACCTGCATCGACAGCCCGGATGCGAGCTGGCGGTGGCTCTGGCTCCTGCCGACCCGGGCACCGACGGCCGCCAAGCCGAGGAGATCACCGAGGAGCTGCGGCGGGACCGGTTCCAGCAGTTCGGCGGCCGACGGCAGACCGAGCACGGCCACCTCGGATCCTGAACCTGCGCGTGATCCCGGCCCCGCTCGGATGTCATGGCTGCCGTCGAGGTGCGGGGCGTTGACCAGGCCGTTGCATCCGATCGTCGCCGAGTCTTCTCGAAGGAGCTGTACACGATCACGACGAGATCGTCCTCGAGCCGGCCCGCCAGCGCCCCGCACTCTGCGCGTACCCCTGCGAAGGTCGAAAGGTCGCGGTTGTACGCCGAGGCGGGCCCGTCCAGACTCGACGCGACCTGGCTGCACCAACGACCGGACACGGCGGTCACCGTAGGCCGACGGGCCGGTGCGGCGACCAGACCTCGACGGTGCCGTCACGCGGAATCGCCACCGTTCGCAGCGGCCGTCGGCGGCGTTAGGCTCGGGATATGGCCACCGACCCGATGTCGCCCGGCGACCTGCAGCAGCGCCGCTACTGGGACGATCATGCCGACACCTACGACCGGGGCATGGGTGCGCTGGAACGCTGGGTCCTCCGCGACACTCGTTCCTGGGTGTGCAGCCGGGCCACCGGCCGCACCCTCGAGGTCGGTATCGGCACCGGGCTCAACCTCCCGTTCTACCCGCCCGGCGTCGAACTCGTCGGCGTCGAACTGAGCCCCCGGATGCTCGGGCTCGCCCGCCGCCGGGCCGCCGAGGCCGGCATCGACGCAGACCTGCGCGAGGGCACGGCCGCCGCGCTCGACTTCCCCGACAGCAGCTTCGACACCGTCGTCAGCACGCTGGCGCTGTGTTCGATCCCCGACGACGCCGGCGCGGTCCGGGAGATGGTCCGGGTGCTCCGCCCGGGCGGCCGGCTGATCCTGGCCGACCACATCGAGTCCTCGCTGGCACCGGCCCGGTGGCTGCAGCGGGCGCTGGAACTGTGGAGCATCCGTGCCGCCGGCGAACACTTCACCCGTCGCCCGATCCGCCACCTGTACGCCGCCGGCCTGCACATCGATGAACAGGAACGCTTCCTGGTCGGGGCCATCGAGCGGGTGGTGGCGCGCAAGCCCGCCTGGTAGGACGCGCGGCTGCTCGTGGGCGGCGTCCCGGCGGCTGTCTCAGCGGGCCGCGTGCAGCGCTGCCCTCTTGGCCGCCACCGTGGCGGCATGCTCGGTGCGGGCCATCCGCTCGAGATCATCGAGGATCGCGTCGATCCGCCGAGGCACCTGCAGGCTGCCGGCGCCGTAGTGAGCGATCTCGTCCAGTGCCAGATCCAGCATCCCGGCGAACGTCGGCGGCCGGTCGACGACCCGGACGGCGCGCGACCCGTCGACCAGGTACCGCGAGCGGTCCGGTCGGACCGCCACCACGCGCAGCAGCCGGTGCAGTTGGTCCAGCACCTGCACCGCGGTGGTGGGGTCGTTGATGCCCGGCGACAGTGCCCGCTCGGCGATGTCGACCAGTTGCCGCATGCCGAATTCGGGATCCTGTTGGACGGTCCGCTCCCGTCCCAGACCGACCGCCTCACGGACTTCTGCGACCACGTCGTCGGCCGCCTGCGCGCCGTGCACCAGGGCCACGACCTGGCCGCGATGCCGGACGGCCCCGGGACGGGTCTGCAGTTCGATCACGACATCGGCTCGTTCGGCGGAGCGGACCAGCCTCGAATAGTGGATGCGCTGGACGACGCCGTTGCCGTCCCCGGTGGTCACGATGGCCCGAGGTC
The DNA here is from genome assembly GCA_963758075.1 of uncultured Actinomycetota bacterium. Taxonomy (GTDB): domain Bacteria; phylum Actinomycetota; class Actinomycetes; order Propionibacteriales; family Propionibacteriaceae; genus Microlunatus. The sequence continues at coordinate 384,644 of CAVWTT010000005.1, forward strand.
CGGGCTGTTGGGACCAGACCGGCGGCGGCTCGGCGGTCTGCTCGGCGGCGGCGTCCCAGTCCCGCTCCAGCTCGGTCCTCGTGGTGATCTCGATGCGATCGATCATCTGGTCGACCTGGATGGAGCTGGTGATGTGATGGATGAACGCGAAGAACAGCCCGACGCTCGCCAGCACCAGCGCGAACGCGACCGTCACCGCCAGCTGCGGCACGAACGGCTGATCACCGCCGCGGACGTCGCGCAGCACCATCAGCGCGAAGACGAAGGAGGAGGTGAAGATGCCGAAGGTGACCTGGACCACCCGGCTGCCCAGGAACGCGCCCAGCAGCCGCGGGCTGAACTGACTGCTGGCCAGCTGGATGACCACCATGGTGATCGAGAACACCAGCCCGGTCACCGAGATCATGGCCGTCGCGATGGTGCCCAGCAGGCTCCGGGCGGAGTCGGCGTTGCCGCCGAAGAGGAAGCCGGCGTCCCCGACGACGTGGCGGTCCAGCAGCGGCACGATCACCCCGGCGACCGCCGACCCGGCGCAGATCGCGGCAGGCAGCACCCAGAACGGGCTCCACATCGCCTCCCACCAGCCGACGGTCTCCGGGTCGCCGACCGGACCGACGGTCCGCCGGACGGCACTGTTGCCTGTGTCCTCGCTCACCCGGCGATCCTGTCAGAGGGTGTGCCCGGGCGCGGGCCATCACCGCCCGCGGCGAGCCAAGCGAGCACGATCTCGGCGGTCCGGTCGGCCGACAGCCGGTCGGTCTCCAGCCGCAGATGCGGGTGCCGGGCCAGGAAGTCGTCGGCAGCAGTCGGCCGGTCCCCGGCCGAGTCGGTGTTGAGCTGATGGACGTCGAGGTCGCGGAGATTGGCCTCCGACCACTCCAGATCGCGTTTGGTCGGCTTGGCCATCAGCCGGGTCTCGCCACGATTGCGGGTCAGTCGCGTCGTCAGGTCGGCGGCCAACTCGACCACGGCCAGCTCACCGCCGACGTCCAGATACGGCGCCGCCAGCCGTTCGACGTAGGCGGTGTCGGCCGGATCGTCGAGATTCCAGACGAAGGTGAAGATCAGGTCCAGGCGGTGCCGGGCCGCCTCCTCGATCACCCGCTGCCGGAACTCGACGTTGAGGACGTTGAACGGCGCGGTGCCGTAGCCGAACACCTCCACCAGCGGCTCGATGGTGTGATGGTTGTGGAACAGCCGGAACGTGCTGCGCGCCGCGAGATGCCGGCCCACCGTCATCTTGCCGACGGCCGGCGGCCCGATGATCAACAGCAGTCTCATGGCCGCCAACCCTGCCAGCGCCGCCGGCCGGGTGCGAACGGGTTTGTCCCGGCATGACCCGACGCCGGGTGCCCGACCGCCGGGCCGGCGGCGCAGCGGTGCGGCAGGCAGGCGGGCCGATCCGATCGGAGGACTGCCTGCCAGCAGACCCGACATTGCTTCTTGCTGAGAACAATGTGAGCATCGTCATCGCCGCACTTGAGACAGGCCGCCCGGTGGTGCTGTTCTGTAACAGAACCAAAATTGTGGGGAGGAGCGATGCGGGTCAGAGGGCTCGCCGAGTCGGCCCGGCCGTCGGCGGTGCGCGCGCATCCGCAGGCGCCATGGTTGGCGGTCGCCAGCGTGTGCTTCGGCGCGTTCATGGGCCAATTGGACGCGAGCATCGTCACCCTGACCTTCCCCGCCATGCAACACCGGTTCGGCGCACCACTGGCGGCCGTCCAGTGGGTCTCGCTGGCCTATCTGCTCACCGTCGTCGGTCTGGTGGTGGCGGTCGGTCGGATCGCCGACGCCGCCGGCCGGAAACTGATCTATCTGTACGGGTTCGCCGTCTTCACCGCGGCGTCGGCGGCCTGCGCGCTGGCACCCGCGCTGGGCTGGCTGATCGCGTTCCGAGTGGTCCAGGCGATCGGCGCGGCGATGCTGCAGGCCAACAGTGTTGCGCTGGTGGTGACCAGCGTGCCGGCGGCCACGGTGCGGGCCGCGCTCGGCGTCCAGGCGGCCGCGCAGGCGCTCGGGCTGGCGCTCGGGCCCGCGCTCGGCGGCATCCTGGTCGGCTCACTCGGCTGGCAATGGGTGTTCTGGGTGAACGTGCCGGTCGGCGTGGTGGCGCTGGTCGCGGGCCGGTTCCTGTTGCCGCGGACGCGGCACCGCACCGCCATCGGCGGGTTCGACTGGCCGGGGCTGCTGCTGCTCGGCTTGACGTCGACAACGCTGCTGCTGGGGGTGTCGGCCTTCTCCGGGCTGCCGTTGCCCACCTGGGTCGCCGTCGGACTGCTGGTTCTCGCCGGTGTCGGCGCGATCGCGTTCCTGGCCCGGGAGCGGTACGCCGTGAGTCCGCTGCTGGATCTGTCGGTGCTCCGGCCCTCGGCGGTGTCGGTCGGCCTGCTGGGGGCGTTCTGCGCCTATCTGGTGTTGTTCGGTCCGCTCACCCTCTTCCCGCAGGTGCTGGGGGCCCACGGACTGTCCGGTCTGGTGCTGACCGCGCTGCCGGCCGGGTTCGCGCTGGCCGCGGTGTTCGCCGAACGGTGGCTACCCCGCCGCTGGCCCGGCCGGGCCCGCGGCTTCGCCAGCGCCGGTGTCTGCACGGTGGCGGCCACCGCGCTCGCCGTCGCCCCCGAGTCACCGCTGTGGGTGGCGTCCTGGCTGTTGCTGCTCGGACTCGGACTGGGGGTGTTCATCCCGGCCAACAACTCCGCCATCATGCGCGCGGTGCCGGCCCGCGCTGCGGCGATCGGTGGCGGCCTGGTCAACATGGCCCGCGGGCTGGGCACCGCCCTCGGCGTCGCCGCGGTCACCCTGTCGCTGCACGTGGCCGGCAGCACCGGCCCGGGAAACCCGGCCGGACCGCGGATCGCCGTCAGCGTACTGGCCGTCTTCGCCGTCGCCGCCGCGGCGACGGTTGCGGCGGTGGGACGCGACCGGCGCCAGCCGGGCGACACTGGAGCATGACCACATCGACGCCCGACACCGGCTCCGGCGCCACCTCCTCGCCCGATCCGACGACCGCAACCCCCGGCGCCCCCTCCTCGCCCGATCCGACGACCGCAGACCCCCGGCGCCGACGCCGCGCTGGCCGATGTGATCGCCCGCCTGCGCCGGGCGATGCGGCGGGCCGCCCGAGCGACCGATCCGGACAACGGCCTCTCGGTGGCCCAGTTGGAACTGTTGTCCTGCGTGGCGGAGAACCCCGGCGCGCGTCCGGGCCGGTTGGCCCAACTGCTGCGGTTGGCGCCCAACTCCGTCACCACCCTGGTCAACGGTCTGCAGGCCCGCGGCATGATCACCCGCGCTGCCGGCGGCAGCGACCGGCGTACCGTCTCGTTGCGGCTCACCGACGCCGGGGACCGGGCCGTACGTCGGTGGCAACAGGTGAACGCCGGCATCCTGCGGCAGGCGCTCGCCGAGGTCCACCCGGCCTGGCAGCATCTGCTCGGCGCCGCGCTACCGGCGCTGCGGGAACTGGTCGCGGCCATCGACACCCTCGCCGAGCGCCGCTCCTGACGCCGAGGGGTCAGGCAGTCCTCGAATTTCCCGGCGCGTCGGCAGCTTCGCGCCCCCTCGGCGCGCCCGGGCCGCGGTGACGTTCCCCGGGCCCGGGTGCAGCGCCCCCAGCCGCGTGGCCCCGCGGACGGCGCCGAGGAGTCACAGACGTCACGACACGCCGCGTGGAACGGGGCCGCAGTGACCCCTCGGCTCAGGTCCAGGGGGCGGTCAGGTGGAACTCGGCGGCGACGGACTCCAGCTGTCGGCGGTGCTCCTCGCCGACCGGGATGCCCTCGGCACGGTAGGCCGCCTCCTTCTCCGCCTCGGGGCCGCCGGGCAGGTAGCTGCCGGAGGCGCCGGGGATCGGGGTGAGGGTCCGCACCTTGCGGGCATAGACGTCCATCTCGGCCTTGAACCGGTCCGGCTCGATGAACAGGTCGATCCGCATGACGACGACCATCGACCCCTGGTTGGCGCCGGACCAGTGTCGGTCGGACCGGGTCGGGTCGAGCGGCACCCCGGCCAGCAGGCCGCCCCAGCTCTGGCACACCATGCCCATGCCGATGCTGCGGTGCACCAGCCCGGGTGCCACCTCGGCCAGCAGGTCGCGCGAGGAGCCCTCGTAGAGGTCGTGCATGGCGCCGAAGTCGAGCACCAACGGTGGTTCCTCGGCCGTGGGCGCGCTGAACGACATCGGCGAGCCGCCGGCGGCCGCGTACACCGGGTCGCCGGCGTGCAGGTCGAGCTGGTGGCCGGAGGTGACGAAGCACAACAGGTCGTGCGGCAACGTCAGCCGCGAGTACAGCCCGGCAGCGCCGAAATGGCCGTGATTGCGGGTGACCAGAACCGCCACCCCGGACTCCAGCGCCTTGTCGACGACCAGTCGGGTGCCGTCGAACGCGGGGAAGTAGCCCAGGCTGCCGTCGCCGTCCACCAGCAGGCTGGTCGGCGTCTCCCGGACGGTGTGCACGTCCGGTTCGGGATTCAGCATCCCGTCCCGGAACAGCCGGGCGTACGTCGCCAGCTGCCGGGTGCCGTGGCTGACGACGCCGCGCAGGTCATTGCCGGTCAGCAGGTCGGCCAGCAGCTCGGCGCGCTCGACCGGCAGTCCGGCGGCCCGACCGAGCCGGACGCTGAAGTCGCGGAGGTCCGCGGCCGGGACCCGCACGAACGATTCCGGGGGGATGTTCATGGCGGTCACCGTATTCGATCGGCACGGCGTGATCGGCCGGAGCTGTGATCCCTTCTCGTCGCCGCGGGTGATCAGGAGGCGGCGGACCGGCGGGCACTGACCAGCTCGTGCGCGGCCTCCAGGCCCTGGCTGGTGGCGCGGACCGCGTTCAGTCGGGCGGTGTCGGCGGCGCCCCCGATCACCCGGAACGGCACGCCCAGGCCCGCGACCAGGTCGACCAGGCTGTCGTTGGGTTCCTGTCCGGCGGCGATGATCACCGAGTCGGCCTCCACCAGGCCGGGCTGGTCGTTCTCGTCGATGATCTCGACCCCGTCGGCGGTGATCTCCCGGTACTGCACGCCGGTGCGCAGGTGGGCGCCATGGTGCCGGACGGTGCCGACCACCGCCCACCGGGTCGTCAGGCCCATGCCGGCGCCGATCCTGCCGGTACGCCGCATCAGGGTGACGGTGCGGTCGGACGGCGGCCGCTGCGGCTCCTGGTTCACACCCCATTCGGCGAGGAAGCTCCGCCGGCGGGCGGTCGGATCGTCGGCGTGCCCGCTGTCCAACAGCAGGTGGGACAGGTCGACGGCGATGCCGCCGCCGCCGATGATCGCCACCCGCCGACCGATCACCGACGGATCGGCGAACGCCTGGTGGTAACTGAGCACCTGCGGCAGGTCCGCGCCCGGGAGGTCGACGCTGCGCGGGTGGACGCCGGTCGCGACCACGATGCCGTCGTACCCCGCCAACTCCTCCCGATCTGCCGCGGTGACCGGACGGCCGCAACGGACGTCGGCGCCCAGCCGGCGCAGTTCGGCGGTGAAGTAGCGGATGGTCTCCCCGAAGTCGCGTTTGCCCGGCACCATCCGCGCCATCCGGAACTGCCCGCCCAGCTCCGGTTCGGCCTCGTACACCGTGACCCGCTGGCCGAGAGCGGCCAACGCTCGCGCCGACTCCAGACCACCGGGTCCGGCACCGATGACGGCGTACCGTCCGGCCGGCGCGGCCGGCGTTTCGACGTACCCCAGTTCGCGGCCGGCCCGCGGGTTGACCAGGCAGGACACCCGGACGTCGCCGATGGACCGGTCGATGCAGGCCTCGTTGCAGGCGATGCAAGTGTTGATCAACTCCGGTCGGCCGCCCTTGGACTTGGCCACGATGTCGGGATCGGCGAGGAACGGCCGGGCCATGGAGACGAAGTCGAGCCGCCCACCGGCCAGGATCTCCTCGGCGTGGTCGACGTGGTTGACCCGGTTGGAGGCGATCACCGGGACGTCGACGCCCGCGGCCCGGACCGCGTCCTTGATCGACTCCGCGTACGGCACCCAGACGCCGGGCGGCACCAGCGTCTGCACCGTCGGCACCCGGGCCTCGTGCCAGCCGATGCCGACGTTGATCGCGTCCACGCCGTCGCGGGCCAGGTTCGCCGCGTAGTCGGCGATCTCCTCCGGGCTGCTGGATCCCGGCATCAGGTCGGCGCCGGAGATCCGGAAGATCACCGGCAGGTCACCGCCACCGGTCCTGATCTCGCGCAGCAGGGCGCGGGCGAAGTTCTGCCGCCGGGCCGCGTCACCGCCCCACTGATCGTCGCGCTGGTTGGTCAACGGGGACAGGAACTGGTTGACCAGGTAGCCCTCCGAGGCCATCACCTCGATCGCGTCGAAGCCCAGCTCCCGGGCGGTCGCGGCGGCGCGGGCGAAGTCGGCCAGTGTCTGCCGGATCTGTTCCTCGGTCATCGCCTCCGGCATGCACCGGGAGAACCGGCTGTAGACCGCCGACGGCGCGAGCGGGGTCAGTCCGAACGCGTCGGGGAAGGCGTACCGGCCGGCGTGGAAGAGCTGGGCGGCGATCCGGCCGCCGCCGGCGTGTACGGCCTCGACCGACCGGGCCAACGCGCGCTGGTGGTCCGGCTCCCCGAACACGGCGTACATCCGGCCGCCGGCACCGACGCGACTGACCGCGATCCCGCCGGTGACGACCAGCGACGCCCCACCGCGAACCCGCTGGGCGTAGAACGCGGCCAGCGCCGCGCCATGATCATCGAGCGCCTCCAGGTTGAGATGCATCGATCCCATGATCAACCGATGATCGAGCTGCAGCGTCCCGATCCGTCCCGGCTGCCAGACCCTCACGATCGACCAGTCCCCGCCATCGGCCCGACCTCGACGGTCAGCGGGTGGGGCGCTCGGGCAGGGTGAGCGGCGGCTGCACGTCGGCGAAGAACGGCGGCGCGGTGATGCTCAGGCCACCGTCGACGACAACGGTCTGGCCGGTGATGTATTCGGCTCCCGGCGACAACAGGAAGGCGCAGGTGTCGGCGACCTCCTGAACCGTGCCCGGGCGTTGCTTGGGGATCCGGTCCAGCACGGTCTGCATCGGAGCCATGCCCGGCACGCTGTAGAAGAACTCCAGCGAGTCGGACTCGATCAGCCCGCCGTTGACGGCGTTGACGTTGATGCCGTACGGGGCGAACTCGACCGCCATGTATCGCACCCATGCCTCCACCGCGGCCTTCATCGCACCCAGGGTCGCGTAGGTCGGATAGGCGCGGACGCTGCCGTACGACGTCAGTGTCAGGATCCTGCCACCGTCGTCCATCAGCTTCACCGCCTGCTGGGCGCCCAGCACGAACGACCGCATGTTCATCGCGTACGACCGGTCCAGGTGATGGGGCTTGAGGTCGACGATGTTCTTGAACGCGCTGGCCGCGGCGTTGGCGACGTAGTAGTCCAGCCGGCCGAACTGCTCCGCGACGGCGTCGAACAGGCCGGCGATGCCGTCCTCGGTCTCGACGTCGGCCTGCACGGCCAGTCCGTGACCGCCGAGCTCGGTGACGTCGGCGACGACCTTCGCGGCCAGGTCGGCGTTCTTCTTGTAGTTGACCACGACGGTGCCGCCCGCACGGGCCAGTGTCAGCGCCAGCGTTCGGCCGATGCCCCGGGAGGCGCCGGTGATCAGAGCGATCTTTCCCTCGTGCAGCTTGCTCATCGCTTCCCCAGTCGTTGGTCAGTCGTGATCAGTCGTCGGTGATCGTCATCGGTGATCAGGTGGTCAGGCGCGCCCGGACATGGATTTCTGCAGTTCCCGGAAGACGACCATCTTCTGGATCTCGTTGGTGCCTTCCTCGAACCGCTGCGCGCGGGCGTCGCGGTAGACCCGTTCGATCTTCTCGGTCTTCCAGTAGCCGAGCCCACCGTGCACCTGCAGTGCCTTGTCGGTGACCCGACCGAGCATCGAGACGGCGGTCATCTTCGCCATCGAGGACAGCTGCGAGGCGCGCGGACTGCCGGCCTCCCACTCCCGGGCGGCGTGCAGGATCAGCTGTTTGGCGGCCTCGATGTCGGCCTCGTTCTCGGCCAGCATGAACTGGATCGCCTGTCGTGCGGTGAGCGGCTTTCCGAACGTGGTCCGGCGGCCGGCGTAGTCGTAGGCCAGTTCCTGGGCCCGTCGGGCCAGACCCACGCAGCTCATGGCCACCGAGATCCGTGACGGGGTGAGGAAGCCGCCGAGCGCCACCGCCAGGCCGTCGCCCTCCTCGCCGAGCCGGTTGGCGACCGGCACCGGCGCCCGGTCGAAGATCATGTGCGCGTGATCGGTCCCGGTGACACCCATCGTCTGGGAGGTGTCGCGCACGGTGACACCGGCCACGTCGCGGGGCACCATCAGGGCGACGGTGCCCTCGTGTCCGCGGCTGCCGGCCAGCCGCGCGGCCAGCAGCCAGTAGTCGCAGCGGACACCGAAGGTGATCAGATGCTTCTCACCGGTCAGGTAGTAGGTGCCGCCGTCCCGTTCGACCGCGCAGGTGATGTCGGCGCCGGTGCCGTTGCCCGGTTCGGTCAGCGCGAACGCGACCTTCCTCGTGCCGGCGACCGACGGCCGGACGAACTCGTCGCGCTGCTCGTCGGTGGCGAACGGGTCCATGGCCCGCCAGGTGCCGTTGACCACGTGCACGATCATCCGCACCGAGGCATGGGACATGGAGAAGATCTCCATCAGGCCCATCCACTGCTCGAAGCTGAGTCCCCGACCGCCGAGCCGTTGCGGCGCGGCCAGGGACAGGAAGCCGTGGTCGCGCAGCTCGGTCCACAGTTCCTCGGGTACCTCGCCGGTCTGCTCGATCCGATCGGCCCACTGCTCGCCGGGCCCGCGCACCCAGGCCGTGACCTCATCGATCACCTGGTGGTAGGACGACCGGTCGATGCCGCTGGTGCCGGCTTCGGACGAAAGGGTCACGTTGTCTTCCTTCACTGCAGTCAGCCCTCGGCCCGCTGCGGGCGCAGAGTCTTGGCCCGTTCACGGAGCAGGAACTTCTGGATCTTACCGGCGGCGTTGCGGGGCAGGGAGTCGACCGGTTCGAGCCGCTCCGGCCAGTAGTACTTGGCCACCTGTTGATCATCGAGGTACTTGATCATGTCGTCGAAGTCGAGGGAGGTGCCCGGCTTGGCGACGACGAAGGCGCAGGCCCGCTCCCCGAGCCGCTCGTCCGGCATCGCCACCACGGCGACGTCGTCGACGCACGGGTGGTCGTAGAGCAGGTTCTCGATCTCGGCGACCGGCACCTTCTCCCCGCCGCGGTTGATCACGTCCTTGATCCGGCCGGTGATCCGGATGAATCCGGACTCGTCGATGATGCCCAGGTCACCGGTCCTGTACCACCCGTCCGGGGTGAACGCCGCCTCGGTGAGGTCGGGCCGGTCCAGGTATCCCTGGAAGTAGGTGGGTGACAGGATCTCGAAGTTGCCCTCGGTGCCGCTGGCCAGTTCGTGGCCGTTGTCGTCGGTGATCCGCAGCCGGATCCCGTCCAGCGCGCGCCCGTCGGTGCCCCACACCTTGACCGGCTCGTCGGTGGGTGCGCTGAGCGCACCCAGGCAGGTCTCGGTGGTGCCGAACGCCCCGCACACGGCGGTGCCGAGCACCCGGGTGGCCCGCTCGGCCAGGCCGCGCGGCACTGCCGCACCGGTGGCGACGAAGACCCGCAGCTTCGGCGGCGGCGTCTCGCCTGCCTCGACGGCCTTGACCAGGTCGGCCAGGAACGGCGTGGCGGCCTGGACGAAGCTTCCTTCGCCCTGGCGCAGCGCCTCCAGCGCCCGCCGCGGATCCCACACGGCCTGGATGATCTGCGGTACGCCGAGCACCATGGCCAGCCACATGCCGTAGAGGAAGCCGGTCTGGTGGGCCAGCGGCGACGGGATGTAGACGGCGTCGGACGCGTTCAGACCCAGGTGCTTGATCTCCATCGAGGCGGCCCGGGACAGGGTCCCGCCCGTCATCAGCGAACCCTTCGGCTCACCGGTCGTACCGGAGGTGAAGAGCAGCTGGGCGGTCTGGTCCGGTGTCGGCTTCCGACCAGCCAGACCGTCGGTGTCGATGCCACCGGCGAGCAGTTGGTTCCAGTCGTGCCAGGCGACCGGGCCCGGCACCCAGTCGGCTCCCGCCTGGACGTCGCCGGGCAGCACCACGACGTGTTCGAGCGCTTCGGGCACCTCCCCGGTGTCGCCGTTGACGATGCCGGCGATCTCCCCTGCGTGCTCGCGACCGCGGAAGGTTTCCGGCACGAACAGCACGCGAGCCTTGGCCCGGCGGAGCATGAACGCGATCTCCCGCTCCCGGAAGATCGGCATCAGCGGACAGCAGACGGCGCCGATCCGCATGGTGGCGAGGGCGATGACGATGAACTCGGTCCAGTTCGGCAGTTGCAGTGCGACCGGCTCGCCGGGCCGGACGCCGAACTCGAGCAGCCGGGACGCGATCACCTCGACCCGGCGGTTCAGCTCGGCCCAGGTGATCTTGGCCGTGCCCTGCGGGCGGGCGTCGTGGACGGCGATGTCGTTGGGACGTTCGGCCGCCCAGCGGGACAGCCAGTCCACCAGGGTGGTGTCGGCGGCCAGGTCGGGGCGGCTGGCCTCCCTCGGCAGCTGCCGGTGCGGCCGGGAGCCGGCGCTGGGCCGGCCGCCTTCGACCGTCATCGGGATGCCGAAGTCGTTCATCGCCTCCAGATAGGTCGGGTAGGAGATGCGGTAGGCGTTCGGGTAGGTCAGGGTGGAATTGCCGCGGGCGGCCGACGCGGCGATCGCCAGCGACATCAGCACCCGGTGGTCGTTGAACGACGACAGCTTGGCGCCGACCAGGCTGTCGACGCCGCGGACCCGCAGCACGTCACCGTCGAGGTCGAGGTCGCCGCCCATCTGGTTGAGCTGCAACATCGCCGACACCCGGTCGGACTCCTTCAGCCGGACGTGGGCGATGTTGCTGAAGGTCGTCTCGCCGTCGGCGAAGGTGCCCATCACCGACAGGATCGGCAGCATGTCGGGGATGCCACGGCAGTCGATCTCCACCGGCTTCAGCCGGATGCCGTCGTGGGCGATCCGGACTCCCTCGTCGGTGAGTTCCATCGGCACGCCCATCTTCGTGGCCAGGTCGAGGAAGTGCACCTCGGGATGGTCGGCCGGTCCGCCGGAGAGCTGACTCATCCCGCGCAGCAGGATGTCGGCGGGATGGATGGCGGCGGCCGCGATGCCGAAGGCGGCCGAGCCGATGTCCGGCGGCATGGTCAGGTCGCAGGGCGTGGCCTGCTGGTTGGGCTCGATCTCGAACCGGCGCCAGTCCGGCGCCGCCTTCACCGTGAGACCGAACTGCTTCATCATCTCCACGGTCAGCTCGATGTAGGGCTGCTCGTTGAGCTCGCCCTCGACCTCGATCACGGTCGGGCCGGTGGCGAACGGCGCCAGCAGGATGAGGCCGGAGATCCACTGCGACAGGGTGCCGGCGATCCTCACGTGACCGCCGGTGGGCCGCTTGGCGGCGACGCTGATCGGCGGGCAGTCGTCCGCCGACTCCAGCTCGACGCCCATCTGTTCCAGCGACCGCAGCAGCGGTCCGACCGGGCGACGCTGGAAGTACTTCTGGCCGGTGACGACCACCGGGGACTCGGCCAGCGAGGCGAGCCCGATCATGAAGTACAGCGTGGTGCCGGAGCTGCCGGCCGACACGCTGGACCGGATCGGCCGGTAGGGGCCACCGTGGACGATGAAGGTGTCGCCCTCGATGTCGATCCGGGTGCCCAGCCCGCGGAGCAGGCCGACGGTGTATTGCACGTGCCGCGCATCGGACAGTCCGGTGATGCGGCTGATGCCGGGCGCCAGCGACGCCAGGATCAGCGCCCGGTGGGCGTGATACTTCGAATTCGGCACCAGTGCCTCGCCGGTGAGACGGCGACGGGTTCCCTTGACCAGCAGATGCATTGCGACTGATTCCCTCCTCGAACGGCCGGCTCCGGCCCTGGACCACCGTTTAGCGACCGACCGTACGCTAACTGCCGGGAACTGAAGATACGCCAGTCAGGCCCGCGAGGTGAACCGGGGGTTGGGCGGGTGTGTCCACATCCTGCTGTTCCGTCACCGGCGGCGAGCGGGTTGCCTGACCCGGCGCCGGCGGCCCGGGCACCGGCGACCACCGATCCTGGCAGGGCGACCACCAGGGCGCTCAGGTCACCGAGTCCGACCCGGCGGCCGGCGATGTCGGACCAACGCCCCTCCCGACCGAGCGCGGCCGAACCGGTGATCGCTGCGGCAGAGGCCCCGACGGCGCACGTCTGACACCACCCGACACGATGGGGGCCGAGGGCCCGTGCACCTCGGCACCGGGTCCCGACCACGGTCGGGCCGGGGTGCGGGACCGGTCGGATGATCACCTCGCTAGCGTGAACGGCAACCGCTGCAGGGCCGCCGGGCCCTGACCGTGACCCGGAGGGACCTGGAATGGGACCGATCGAATGGCACAACTCCGCGCTGACCCTGACGTTTCGGGCCGACGCCGACCGGCCGGTGCGACTGGTCGACATCCGGCCGGTGGACGGGCCGGCGACCACGGCCGAGCGGCGGGCGGGCCAGCCGATCGCCGAGGTGCTGACCCCGCAGTGGGGCAACCAGACCTGGGGCAGCAGTGCCCGCCACTCCGGCACCCGGGTCGGCACCCGGCTGCGGTACGCCTCCCATCGGGAGTCGACCTCCGGGCAGGACCGGCGGCTGGAGATCGTCCAGCAGGACACGGACTCGGGACTGCAGGTGACCAGCGTCTACACCGGCCGGGCCGGGGTTCCGGCGATCCGCACCGAGACGGTCGTCACCGTGATGCCCGGCGCGGAGCCGGTCCGGCTGTGGGCCGTGACCAGCCTGGCCACCGGTGCGGTGATCAGCGAGGACCCCGACGGCCTCGACGTCTGGTCGGCCGAGACCGGTTGGTCGGCCGAGAACCGGTGGAGCTGCCGGCCGTTGCGCTCCGCGGGGCTGATCACGATCGGCGGCGCCGCCCGCGGCGAGACCGTCCGCGACTCGATCGAGGTGCTGTCGGTCGGCACCTGGTCCTCCGGTGCCCGCAACCCGGCCGGCGCGGTGCAGAACCGCGACACCGGCCGGACGCTGGCCTGGCAGGTGGAGCACAACGGCGGCTGGTTGTGGGAGGTCGGCGAGTTCCCCCAGGACCGGCGGTCGGAGCAGCCGGTGGTCGGCAGCGCCGAGGCGGCCGGCCGGCCGGTCACCGACCACTCCGACGACGGGGCCTACGTCGCGGTGCTGGGCCCGACCGACTCGCGCCATCAGTGGTCCTACCTGGTCGATGCCGAGCATCCGTTCACCAGCGTGCCGGTCACGTTCACCGTCGCCGACAGCTTCGACGACGCGTTCGGCTCGTTGGCGGCCCACCGTCGCGCCGCCCGCCGGCCGCACCCGCAGAACACCGGACTGCCGGTGATCTTCAACGACTACATGGACACCCTGGAGGGTGATCCGACCGAGGCCAAGCTGCTGGGTTTGATCGACGCGGCCGCCGAGGTCGGTTGCGACTACTTCTGCATCGACGCCGGCTGGTACGACGACACCGCCGGCTGGTGGGCCAGCGTCGGCGACTGGCAGCCGTCGACCGCCCGATTCCCCCGCGGCTTGCGGTTCGTGCTCGATCACATCCGGGGACGCGGCCTGGTTCCCGGCCTGTGGATGGAACCCGAGGTGGTCGGCGTGACCAGCCGGGCGGCGGTCGAGTTGCCCGACAGCGCGTTCCTGCAGCGCGACGGGATCCGGATCCGCGAACGCGACCGCTACCTGCTGGACCTGCGCAGCCCGGCCGCGACCGCGCACCTGGATGCGGCGGTGGACCGGCTGGTCGGCGAGCTGGGCGTCGGCTACTTCAAGTTCGACTACAACGTCACCCCCGGCCCGGGCACGGACCTGGACGCACCGTCGGTGGGCCACGGCCTGCTGGCCGCCAACCGGGCGCACCTGGCCTGGCTGGACCGGCTGCTGGACCGCCATCCGGACCTGGTGGTGGAGAACTGCGCCTCCGGCGCGATGCGGTCGGACTTCTCGCTGCTCTCCCGGCTGCAACTGCAGTCGACCTCGGACCAGCAGGACCCGCTGCTCTACCCGGCGATCGCGGCCGGGGCGCTGGTGCACGTCCTCCCCGAGCAGGCCGGCAACTGGGCCTACCCGCAGGCGACCATGACCGACGAGGAGATCGTCTTCACCATGTGCACCGGGCTGGCCGGACGGCTGTACCAGGCCGGCCTGATCGACCGGATGGATCCGCGCCGGCGTGACCTGGTGGCCGCCGGGGTGGCCGCGCACAAGTCGATGCGCGCCGACCTGACCCGGGCCGTCCCGCGGTTCCCGGCCGGGCTGCCGAGCTGGGACCGGCCCTGGACCAGCGTGCTGCTGGACTGCGGTGACGTGGCCTACCTGGTCGTCTGGCGGCAGCGGCACGCTCCGCGTGACCTCGAGGTCGAGCTCGGCGCCACGGCGATCAGAAATCCCGCGGTCGCGCAGCTGTACCCGCCGGCCGGGGTGGGTGGCGACTGGTCGGCGACGGTGGACGGGACCCGGCTGCGGCTGCAGACCGACGATGTCGTGGCGGCGGCGCGGGTGTACCGGATCACCGGGCGCTGACCGGCGGTACGCCGCGGGCGTGGGCAGTGGAGAGCGGGTGACGGGAGTCGAACCCGCCTCTCGACCTTGGGAAGGTCACGTTCTACCGATGAACTACACCCGCAGGCGGTCCGCTCGCGCGAGCCGCGGGATCGGAGTCTACACAAGGACGCCACCGGGGTGCGTCCGCGTCCGTGCCGGGCTGCGACGACCGCCGCAGGGTCCGGGGTCCTCCGGGGCCCACCCCGATCTCGGCCCTCGGGCGGCCGGATCGGCTCGCCGCCGCGCCCGGCCGGGACTAGGTTGTCGGCGTGACCATCGAGCAGCCCCAGACGCCTGACCCGGCTCGTCCTTCCGGCGCGGCCAGCGGGTCGCTGCGCGCCTCCGATGCCGACCGCGACCAGGTCGCCAACGTGTTGAGCACGGCGTACGCGGAGGGCCGGCTGACACGCGAGGAACACGACGAGCGGCTCGGCCAGGTGATGGCGGCCAAGACGTTCGCCGAGCTGATCCCGCTCACCCGTGATCTCGTCTACGCCGACCCGGCGCCGGCCGGAGCACCGGTGACGCCGGTGTCGGCGAACGCCCAGATCGACACCAGCCACGCCGACCCGGAACCGGATCGCATGATCGCGATCTTCGGCGGCACCACCCGCAAGGGCCGGTGGCGGGTTCGTGGCCACATCCAGGCGCTGGCGTTGTTCGGCGGCCAGGACCTGGACATGCGTGAGGCGATCTTCGAGAGCCCGGTGACCGAGATCCGTGGGCTCTGGTGCTTCGGCGGCCTCGACATCAAGGTTCCCGAAGGCGTCGAGATCCGCGACCGGACCATCGGCATCTTCGGCGGCACCGATGTCAAGCGGGTCGGGGATCCGCAACCCGGCGCGCCGGTGCTGGTGATCAAGGGCATCGCCCTGTTCGGCGGCGTCAGCGTCAAGGGCGTTCCCGCTGCGACCCGGTGAGCCGGTGACCGACGGCGCGATGGAGGAGCTGTTCGCCGCCCCCACGGCCCACTGGCAGCCGATCTCACCTGCCTACCGGTCGATGCGGCGGCTGGTGCTGGTGATCACCGTCGGCCTGATCTTCACCGCCGCCGCGGTCTGGGTCGGTTTCGGCACCGGGCTGTGGTGGGTCGCCGGCCTGATCGGGCTCGCGGCCGCGGTGATCATCGTCGCCCGCTGGGTCGTGATCGGCCGGAACTGGCGCTCCTGGGGCTACCTGGAGCGCGAGGACGATCTCTGCATCACCCACGGCGTGCTGTTCCGCACCCTGACGGCGGTGCCGTACGGGCGGATGCAGCTGGTCGAGGTCCGCACCACTCCGCTGCAACGCGCCTACGGCCTGGCCACCGTGCAGTTGATCACCGCGAGCGCCTCCACCGATGCCGTCATCCCCGGCCTGCCGCCGCGGGAGGCGGCCCGGCTGCGGGACCGGCTCACCGAGCTCGGCGAGGCCCGGTCCTCCGGCCTATGACCGACGTGCCACCACCCCGACCGGTGAAGGCGACCGAACGACCCCATCCGCTGACCCCGTTGATCCGGGGCTGGGCGGTGCTGTTGATCATCATCGTCTCGTTGGGCCGTCAGCTGATGCCGGCCGGGGATGGTGGATCGAGCCTGGACCAGTTGCTGCGGCTGGGTGTCGGCCGGCTGCTGCTGGCGGTGATCGGCGTCGTTCTGCTCGCCGCTGCGGCCGGCTTCCTCGGCTGGTACTTCACCCGCTTCGTGATCGACGACGACGAGCTGCGGGTGGAGACCGGCTGGCTGGCCAAACGGTCCCGGCGGATCGCGTTCGGCCGGATCCAGTCGGTCGACATCATCCAGCCGCTGGCGGCCCGACTCTTCGGCCTGGTGGAGTTGCGGATCGAGGCCGGCGCCGGCGACAGCCGGACAGTGCTGCGCTATCTCGGCCGGCGCCAGGCCAACCAGCTGCGGGACTATCTGCTCGTCCGCGCGCACGGCGACCGGGCCACGCTGGCTGCCAGCGCCGGACCGCCGACCGGCCTCTTCACCGATGCGAACGCCGCCGAACGCATCCTGGTCACGATCCGGCCGGGACTGCTGGTCGCCGGCCTGCTGCTGTCCACCGAATTCCTCGCGTCGGTGGCCGGTCTGGCGGCCGTGCTGATCGTCACCGCGGTCGCCGGGGTACCGATCGCCGGGCTGGCCGGCGTCGTGCCGCTGGCGTTGGGCGTCGTCGGGCTGGTCAGCCGGCGAGTGATGGCCCAGTTCAACTACACCCTCGCCGATTCCTCCCGTGGGCTGCGGATCACCCGCGGACTGACCGATCTCACCAGCCAGTCGCTGCCGCTGGACCGGATCCAGGGCCTGCGGATCGTGCAACCGATGCTGTGGCGGCCCTTCGGCTGGTCCCGCCTGGACATCGACGTGCTGGGCTATGGCAGCGGCGAGGACCGCGGCGACAGCAGCGCCGACGTGTCATCGGTGCTGCTGCCGATCGCCTCGACAGCACAGGTCCGGCTCGCGCTGTCCCGGGTGCTGCCGGGCGCCGATCCGGACCTGATCGACCTGCGGCACTCACCGCGCCGGGCGACCGCCATCCGCTGGTGGGACGGCTGGACGCTTCGGTACGGGTGGAACGAGGCGGTGATCGTCAGCCGCTCCGGAATGCTGACCCGGACCATCGACATCGTGCCGCATGCCCGGACCCAGTCCGTACGGATCGTCCGCGGACCGCTGCAGCGCCTGCTCCGGCTGGCCAGCGTCGCCGTGGACACCCCCAAGGGGCCGGTGAACCTGATCGCCCGGCATCTGGAGCCGGCGGCCGCCCGGCAGCTGGCGATGACCCAGCTGGGACGCGCCCGGACCGCCCGCCGGTCGGCGTCGGCGGGGCCGGCGGCAGACGACCCGACCGCGGTGGACGAGCCGGTGCTGCGACGGTTCGGCCTGGTCGGAGTGCTGCCGCTCGGAGCCGGCGCCGAGTCGGTGGTCTACCCGCTCGGCGCGGACCGGGTGCTGCGGGTGTACCGGTCGGGGCACGACTCCGGGCTGCGGATGGTCGACCAGCTCCGTCCCGCCTACCGGGCCTTCGCCGGCGTCGACCTGGGTTTCCGGACGCCGATGATCATCGAGTCCGGCCAGACCGCCGACCGGGTGTGGTCGGTGGACCGGCGGATCCCGGGGCAGTCACTGGAGTCGTGGCTGCCGACGGTGGACACCCGCCGGCGTCGGGCGGCGTTGGACGGATACCTCGACGCTGCCGCCCGGATCCGCGGCCTGCCGGTCCCCGAGCGCCGGTTCGCCCGGTTGTTCGGGCCGGATCCCCGCCGGTTCGCCAGCCTCGGTGATCTGCTGGAGGACCAACTGCGGACCGCGGTCCGACGGCTGCGGGAGGCGTTGGACAAGGATCTTCCGACCGCGGCGGTCGAGCAGGTGATCGCCGACGTGCATGCCCGCACCTGCGAGCCGGCGCTCGTGCACGGCGACTTCTTCCCAGGCAACGTCTTCGTCGACGAGGTGGGCGGCGGTCCGGTGATCACCGGGGTGGGAGACTTCAGTCCCCACACCCTGGTCGCCGACCCGCTGATGGACATCGCCGGCGCCATCCATCTGATGGGCCTGGGCGGCTACCCGGAGGTGTCCGACGACCAGGTGTATCTGCACGCCGAGGCCGTGCGGCGGTTCAGCGGGTGGGTGGGGCCGCCGGGGCTCGACCACTGGCTGGACGTCTACCGGCGCTACTACGCGGTGTACTACGCAGCCGACCCGGCGGTCTACCCGTGGTCGTTGCAGGCGCTGGGTGGCTGAGCCGGCGGCCTACCCGTGGACGTTGCAGGCGCTGGGTGGCTGAGCCGGCCGACACCCGTTCGTTACGCTGCTGCCATGAGCGACGACGCACCCGCTGTTCCGCCACCGCTGCCGGACCGACCCGTACTGGGGATCGACATCGGCGGGTCCGGGATCAAGGGTGCCCCGGTCGACCTGGCCAGTGGTGAACTGGTCGCCGACCGGGTCCGGATGGACACCCCGAGCAAGTCCACGCCGGAGAACGTCGCCGAGGTCGTCGCCCAGATCGTCGACAAGTTCGCCGACGTGATCGGCGACGGCCCGATCGGCGTGACGATCCCCGCGGTGGTCACCCACGGCGTGACCCGGTCCGCGGCCAACATCGACAAGTCCTGGATCGACCACCCGGCGGAGAAGACGTTCGAGAAGGCGCTCGGCCGCGACATCCTGCTGGTCAACGATGCCGACGCCGCCGGCGTCGCGGAGGTGCAGTACGGCGCGGCCAAGGGTCATCCCGGTCTGGTGCTGCTGACCACCCTCGGTACCGGTATCGGCACCGCGCTCATCCATCGCGGCGTCCTGGTGCCGAACACGGAGTTCGGCCATCTGGAGATCGACGGTCACGACGCGGAGAGCCGGGCCTCGGCCAAGTACAAGGAGGATCACGACCTCTCCTACAAGGAGTGGGCGAAGAAGCGGTTGCAGCGCTACTACGAGGTGGTGGAATTCCTGCTCTGGCCCGACCTGATCGTGGTCGGCGGCGGTGTCAGCCGCAAGGCCGACAAGTTCCTGCCGCATCTCAAGCTGACCACCGAGATCGTCCCGGCCAAACTGCAGAACCAGGCCGGCATCGTGGGTGCCGCCTGGCTGGTCAACGACGCCGTCAGCAACGGCCGCGGCCGTCGCCTGCAGTGACACTCCCCTCTCGATCCCCGCTCCGCGCCTGTCGAAGGGCACCTGACCTGGACCCGCGCGGAGCATGCACCGCGTGTCATGTCACTCCGCGAACTGATCCGGTGGGGGCCGCCTCCCCGGGGCGGGTCGACCGGCTGCCCGGACCTCCTGCTCGGGAACGAGTCCCGGATCGCCGAGGCGGCCGCTCGCCCGGGGTCTGGGACTCGTTGACCGACAACTGCACGGCGGTGCGGGACGGTCCGGCCCGGCCCCATCCACGCCCCTCGCCCGAGATCCGGGCGACCGCCCCGACCAGGAGGCTCCGCGGCGCTCCGCGCCCTGCACCGGCCGAAGGGCGACTGACACCGGGCCGAACCACCGACCGCCGTGAAGACGTCCGCCAGCCCCCCCTGCGCCAGCCGGAGGGCAACTGACGCCCGGCCGAACAACCGACCGCCAGGAGGACGTCCGCCGGACTCGCGCGCCCTGCGCCAGCCGAAGGGCGACTGACTCCCGACCACGACTGTGCGCGTCGGCACCGAATCGTGGTCGGAATTCGTGCCTGCCGGCACAATCGTCGCCTCCGCCCGAACCGATCAGTCCCCAAGCGCACACTCGCGGCGGCGGGGTCACCAAACCGCGCCGCGGTCCGAAAACGACCCGCTCCACCCGCTCCGCGAGGAGCAAATCCGGACACCGGTCCGAAAACGACCCACTCCACCCGCTTGTCGAGGAGCAAACCCGGACACCGGTCCCAAAACGGGCACCCGGGAGGTGAGCCGCGCCCGGGAGGCCGTGATCGGGACTGGGTCGGGTCCGGTCTGCGTCCTTCATCAGGCTCGGGGCGCGGATCCGCCTCGGAGGGACCCGGCGGGTGGGGTCACATGCGGTCGAGGGCCTCGATGCCGAGCAGGTCCAGGCCGGCGGCGAGGACGCGCTGGGTGGCCCGGCAGAGGGCGAGCCGGGAGGACCGGACCTCGCCCTCGGAGCGGAGCACCGGGCACTGCTCGTAGAAGGTGGAGTACGCCACCGCGACATCGTGCAGGTAGCCGCACAGCCGGTGCGGCTGCAGGGTGTCGGCCACCTCGGCCACGACCTCACCGAACCGCGGCAGCAGCAGCGCCAACGTCTGCTCGGCCGGTTCCTCCAGCACGGTGATCTTGTCGCCGATGTCGATGCCGTCGGCCTCCGCCTTGCGCAGCACCTGGTGGGTGCGCGCGTGGGCGTACTGCAGGTAGGGCCCGGTGTTGCCGGTGGTGGCGACCATCCGGTCGGTGTCGAAGACGTAGTCCTTGTTCAGGCCGCTGGACAGGTCGGCGTACTTGATCGCCGCCATCGCCACCGCCGGTGCGGCCTTCTCCTCGGCCGCGTCGAGCAGGCTGTCCAGGGTGGCTGCGGTCCCCTCCCGGGTCTTGAACGGTTTGCCGTCCGGGCCGAGCACCATGCCGAACCCGACATGTTCGGCGGCCACGTTGTCGGGCAGGTAGCCGGCCTTGCGGGCCACCGCGAACACCTGATCGAAGTGGTCGGACTGGCGCAGGTCGACGACGTAGACGATCCGGTCGGCATGCAGATCCCGGACGCGCCGCCGGATCGCGGCCAGGTCGGTGGTGGAGTAGCCGTAGCCGCCGTCGGACTTGCGGATGATCACGGGCGCGTTGAAGCCCTCGACGAAGACGCACAGCGCGCCGTCGTCGACGACCGCGGTGCCGTTCTGCTCCAACTCGGCGACCACCGTCGGCAGATCGTCGTTGTAGGTCGACTCCCCGGCCAGGTGCTCGTCGGTCAGCTTCACCCCGAGCCGGGCGTAGGCGGCGTTGAAGCCGTCCCTGGAGATGTCGATCAGCCGCTGCCAGATCCGCAGCGTCTGCTCGTCGCCGGACTGCAGCGCCACCACCCGCCGGCGGGCGCGTTCGGCGAATTCCGGGTCGCTCTTGAAGCGGGCGCTGGCCCGCTGGTAGGTCTGCGCGGCGGCGGCAAGATCGAGCCTGGACACGTCGACGTCGTGGTCGAGGACGTACTCGACCAGCTGGCCGAACTGGGTGCCCCAATCACCGATGTGGTTCTGCGGGACGACGCGGTGGCCGAGGGCGGACAGCACCCGGTTGAAGCAGTCGCCGATGATCGTCGTCCGCAGGTGGCCGACATGCATCTGCTTGGCCACGTTGGGCGAGGAGTAGTCGATCACCACGGTCTGCGGCTGGTCGGCCGGGACGATGCCGACCCGGTCATCGGCCAGCTGGTCGGTCGCAGTGGCAGCGAGCACCTCCGCCTTCAGCCGGAAGTTGATGAAGCCGGGACCGGCGAGTTCGGGCGGCTCGCACAGGTCGGCGACATCCAGCCGGTCGATGATCGAGGCCGCGACCTCGCGGGGCGGCCGGCCCTGCTGCTTGGCCAGTCGCAACGCCACGTTGGACTGGAAGTGGCCGAACTGCGGCTTGGTCGCAGGCCGCAACTCCGGATCGACGTCGGCGACGGCACGGACACGGGCACTGAGCATGGCTGGCAGGGAGGACATGATGAACTCGATTATCTCACCCGGCGACACCTGATTTCCCCCGCCCGAAGCCGAGCCGGGCGGACGCAGCCTGAGCCGAAGAACGCGCGGGACCGATTAGGTTGAAGCCGCGGGCGGTACCAACTGTCCTGGGTCGCTGCGGCGACCGCCGGACCGCAGCCTCAGGCGACGGCCCGGACGCATCATCCAACCGTGAGGAGACCGAACCCAATGGCACAGGTGCCCACCATCACTCTCAACGACGGCCGGGCCATCCCGCAGCTCGGCATCGGGGTCTGGCAGGTGTCCACCGACGACATCGTGCCGACCGTGAGCAAGGCGCTCGAGGTCGGCTACCGCCACATCGACACCGCGCAGGGTTACCAGAACGAGGAAGGCGTCGGTGAGGCCATCGCCAACTCCGGGATCGCCCGCGACGACATCTGGGTGACCACCAAGCTGGCCAACGGCAAGCACGAGCGCAGCGATGCCGTGGACGAGTTGAAGACCAGCCTGCAGAAGCTACGGCTGGACTACGTGGATCTGTACCTGATCCACTGGCCGACTCCGAACAGCGGCGACTTCGTCGAGACCTGGCGGGGCATGCAGGACTGCCTGGAGCAGGGTCTGGCCCGCTCGATCGGCGTCTCGAACTTCCAGCCCGATCACCTCGACCGGCTGGTGGCCGACGGCGGCGCCGTTCCGGCCGTGAACCAGATCGAGATCCACCCGACCTTCGCCAACCAGACCGCTGTCGACGGCAGCCTGAAGCACGGCATCAAGGTCGAGTCGTGGAGCCCGCTCGGCCTGGGATCGGACCTGGAGAACCCGGCAGTCGCCGAGCTGGCGGCGAAGACCGGCAAGTCGCCGGCCCAGGTCATCCTGCGCTGGCACCTGCAGAAGGGCTACATCGTCTTCCCGAAGTCGGTGACCCCGTCGCGGATCGAGGAGAACTTCGACGTCTTCGACTTCGAGCTCAGCTCCGAGGACGTCGCCGCGATCGACGCCCTGGACGCCGGCAACCGGACCGGTCCGGACCCCGACACCTTCGGCTGATCCGCCCGCATCCGCACGGTGACGAACGCCGCCCCGGGGTCGCCCCGCAGGCGGCGTTCGTCACGTCTGCCGTAGGCGTCTTCGTCCGACAACCTGCGCGTCCGCGCCCGAGACGAGCTACCGACGGTACGGAGCTCAGCCGAGGCGGTAGCCACGGCGGACGACGGTGGCGACCAGACCCGGCGTGTCGAGGGCACCGCGGAGTCGGCCGACGGCGACCTCCAGGGCATGGTCGTCGGTGTCACCGGGCAGCAGCGCCCGGAGTCGGTCCTTGCCGACGACGGCACCGTCGGCCAGGATCAGCGCCCGCAGGATCAGCGCACCGCTCGGCGACAACAGCACCGAACGGTTCGGCAGGACCGCCAGCCGGCCACGGAGCTCGACCCGGCCGGCGGTGGTGTCGGCGCGGGCCACCCGTGCCTGGAGTTCGTCGCAGACCGTCCGCACCAGCGCGCCCAGCCGGAACCGGTCCGGGTAGGCCGGGTCCAGACCGGCCCGTTGCAGCGGTGCCGCGGTGACGGTGCCGACGGCCACCGGCAGCACGTCCTCGCTCAGTGCCGCGATCAGATCCTGACGCCGGCCCAGCCGGTCGGCCGCTTCCAGCAGCGCCTGCGCCGCCGGCGCACTGGTGAACGTGACCGCCTCCACCTGCCGTGCACAGCTGGCCTCGATCAGCCGGTCGACCTGCCGCGGATCCGCAGGCGCCACCCACCGATAGGGCGCCACCGTCAGCAGCCGCGCTCCGGCTGCGGTGATCCGGTCCAGCTGCTCCTGGTCGACGTAGCCGTGCAACTGGACCGCGACGGTCCTGCCGGCCAGGTCCTGTCCGGTGAGCAGGTCCACCAGGGACGCCGTCGTCTCTTCGGCGCCGCTGCCGGCGTCGGACAACCCGGCGGCCCGGACTGCGCCGCGCGCCTTCGGGCCGCGGACCAGGATGGTGGACCGGCCCAGGACCTCCACCAGCCGGCGGCCGAGGCCGGCGACGTCGGCGGCTTCGAGCCAGCCGCCGAAACCGTAGGAGGTGGTGGCCAGCACGACATCGGGGCCGGCCTCGATCACCGCCCGGGTGTCGGCCAGCAACTGCGCGTCCTCCTGCGCCGGCACGATCCGTAGCGTCGGCGCATGCAGCACGTCGGCGCCCCGACGGGCCAACGCGGCGATCAGGTCGTCGGAGCGACGGTCGGCGGTGACGCCGATCGTGTAGCCGGCCAACTGGTCGTTGTCGTACCCGGTCCGCGCGCCGGCGGGCTGCTCCGGCCGCGGTTCCGGGCCGGCCACGGGTTCGGACACCGGCTCCACCACGGCCCCGACGCTACCGTGCGCATCGGCTCTCACCGGCCGCTGCGCCACCATGCGAGCGGTGTCCGGGCCATCCACGCGATGCCTCACCGTCGGTCCGGCAGACCGACCGGGATCCGCGGACCACGGGCCAGCCGGGGCCGGACCGGTCGCCACCGCCGGCAGCGACGACTTCGTGCGGCAGCGGCGGCCTGGCCTGGGTGATCGACAGCTCGCAATGTTCCGGCTGTGGGACGACCGGGTGGTGATCACCGACCAACTGGATCCGCGGACCGGAGCGGCGGTGATGTCGCGAGGACTCCTCGGTACCCGGGCCGGCTGCCCGACGATCGCCTCGCCGCTGCACAAGGAGTGCTACAGCCTGATCAGTGGGGAGTGTTGCACCGACCCGGCGTTCCGGCTGGTGTTGCATCCGTGCCGACTGGTCGACGGCATCGTCCAGGTCTGGCTGGCCCGGTCGGCCGCGGAGCCGGGACTGATGGCCGAGGATGCGGCCTGAGCACTCCCCGCACCACCATCCGGTCGGCGCAAACGCCGTGGGGCCGCAGGGCCGGGTCAGGGCCGCGGCTGGCAGTGCGGGCACCAGTAGCTGAGGCGCTCCTGGGCCGTCGGCCCGAACTCCTCCACCTCGATCGGGGTCCCGCAGCGGCGGCACGGTCGGCCGCCGCGGCCGTACACCCAGTGGGTGCCGTAGGCGCGGCGGTTACCGGTGGTCACCTGGTCGAAGCTGCCCTTGTTCGCGGCCAGCAGTTGGTGGGCGCGACGGCACAGCCGGAGCGGATCGGGTACCTCGCGGACCGGCGTCCGCGGATGGATGCCCTGGAGGAAGAGCACCTCGGCCCGGTAGACGGTGCCGATGCCGGCCAGGTTGCGCTGGTCCAGCAGGGCCTCCCCGATGCTGCGCTCGGGTTGTGAGACGATCCGCCGGGCGGCTTCCTCGGCGTCCCAGTCCGGACCGAGCAGGTCCGGACCGAGATGGCCGATCACGTCGGACTCGCGGTCGGTGCGGATCAGCTCCAGGACCGGCAGCCGGTAGCCGACCGCGGTCGCGTCGGGGACGCCGAGCACGGCACGGACCTCGGACATCGGGCCGCCGGACCAGCGGCGCCCCGGCCCGAAGACCCGCCAGGATCCGTCCATCCGCAGGTGGCTGTGCAGGGTCCAACCGTTGTCGAACCGGGCCAGCAGGTGTTTGCCCCGGGACACCACCTCGGTCACGCCGACACCGGTGAGGTTCGTCGTCGCGAGCGTGGGCGTACGAAACTCGCACCGGGTCAGCCGGCGGCCGGCCAGCGCGCGGTCGAGCAGCTGGCAGGTCATCCAGACGGTGTCGCCCTCGGGCACCAGCGTTCCCCTCCCCGACCGGACAGCCGACCTCTGATCTGTGCAATGACCCGGCCGTCCTGATCGTCCCTTACCCGATCCGAAGAATTCGCCAAGCGCCTGCGCGCGGGGCTGGTCCCGGTGACCCGCCACCTATCATGGAAGCATGCCTCGACACCGCGACCGCAGGTCTCGGCGGGCACCCGGCCTCACCCCCCGAGCCGGGCAGGCCGGGTTCCTTGCGGCCGGTGTTGGGGTTCTCGTCGTCACGGCCTGCACCAGGTACGTCCGGTCGCTGGCACGCGGTCATCTGTTCACCGAAGCCTCCGTGCCGTATGCGCCGGTGGGTCTCGTTCTCGGCGCCCTGGCCTACCCCGACCAGACCCCGTCGGCCTTCCTGGCCGGACGCCTGGAGCTGGCCCGACGGCTGATCGCCGCCGGGCGGGTCGACGTGCTGCTGGTGTCGGGTGACCGGACGCCGCCGGACTACGACGAACCCGCGGCGATGGTGCACCACCTCGTCACCGCCGGCGTGCCGGAATCGCGGATCGTCGTCGACGCCGCCGGATTCGACACCTACGACTCCTGCGTCCGCGCTCGCGACGTCTACGGTGCCGGACGGATCACCGTGATCACGCAGAGCTACCACCTGCCGCGGGCCGTCGGCACCGCCCGGGCCGTCGGTCTGGACGCCGCCGGCGTCGGTGACGACAGCGTTCGCGGTCGTCGGATCGCCTGGACCCGCGGACTGCTGCGGGACCAGCTGGCCTGCATCAAGGCCGTGGTGGATCTGGCCACCGAACGTCGGCCCCGCATCGATCCGCCCAGCGACGCGATCCGGGTGGCCGCGGCCACCGCGCCGGTCGCGCGCCCGCCCGCCGTCGGCTGATCCGGCTGCTGCCCACGGCGGCCTCGCCGTCCGTTTCCCGCTTCGGCTCGGCCATTGGTTCCACCCGCGTGCGGTGTAATCTTGTAATCACGACTCTGGAGAGGGAGGTCGGCGATGATGCCGAACACAGCTGAGGGAGGCCGGTGCGGACCCGGTTCCGGGCACGAGCACGGGCGTGGGCACGGTCACGGCGGTGGGCGACCGCGCGGCTGGCCGGAAGGTGCACCGGAGGCGTTGCGGGAATGGCTGATGGACCCGGCCAACGTGCCGTGGGGTCGTGGTCGACACCGCGGCCAACGCGGATTCGGCCGGCCCGGAGGCTGGCAGAACGGTGACCTGCCGCCCGCCGACGACGCCGAGGCGTGGTTCGCCGGACGGCTGCCGGAGGACTGGTTCGCCGATCTGACCGTCACCGCGGACCGGGAGGAGATCACCGTGGTCGGCACGCTGGCCGGCACCGCGGAGCTGACCGGCGCCGAGGCCGAGGGCCGGATCAGCCGGTTCCGGTCGGACAGCCGGGCCACCCGGATGGAGATCGCGGAGGAGGCGCAGGAGCGCTACCGCCGCAAGGTCTCCTGGGGAGTGCGGGCCGGCGAGGCCGAGCAGTTGTTCACCCACATCTCGGTGCCGGTGATGACCCGGCTGAAGCAGCCGGAACGGCGGGTGCTGGACACCCTGGTGGACGCCGGCGTCGCCCGGTCCCGTTCCGAGGCCCTGTCCTGGGCGGTGAAGCTGGTCGGTGACCACGCCGCCGACTGGCTCAACGAACTGCGCGCCGCGATGGCCGAGGTGGACAAGCTCCGGTCCGAGGGCCCCAACGTCGACGCCTCGCAGGCCGAGGACCCCTCCGACACCGAGTGACCGTCACCGAGAGTGGCGGTGCGAGCGGTAGTAGCGGATCAGGGACTGGGTGGAGGGGTCCTGCGCGGCGAGCGCGTCGGTGTCACCGGCGACCGCGGGGGTGACCTCCTGGGCCAGCTTCTTACCGAGCTCGACGCCCCACTGGTCGAAGCTGTCGATGCCCCACACCACGCCCTGGGTGAAGGTGATGTGCTCGTACAGGGCGATCAGCTGGCCGAGCACAGCCGGGGTCAGGGCCGGGGCCATGATCGAGGTGGTCGGCCGGTTGCCGGTGAAGACGCGGGCCGGCACGATGTCCTCCGCGGTGCCCTCGGCCCTGACCTCATCGGCCGTCTTGCCGAACGCCAACGCCCGGGTCTGGGCGAAGAAGTTGGCCAGGAACAGCTCGTGCACGTCGGCGTCACCGTCGGTCAGCGGGTGCGCCGGGTTGGCGACGCCGATGAAGTCGGCCGGGATCAGTCGGGTGCCCTGATGGATCAGTTGGTAGAAGGCGTGCTGACCGTTGGTGCCGGGCTCACCCCAGAACACCTCGCCGGTGTCGGTGGTGACGGGGCTGCCGTCGTAGCGCACGCCCTTGCCGTTGGATTCCATGGTCAACTGCTGCAGGTAGGCCGGGAACCGGTGCAGGTACTGGGCGTAGGGCAGCACGGCGTGGGTCTGGGCGTCGAAGAAGTTGGTGTACCAGACGTTCAGCAGTCCCAGCAGCGCCGGCACGTTGCGGTCCAGCGGGGTGCTGCGGAAGTGCTCGTCGACGGCGTGGAAGCCGGCCAGGAAGTCGGCGAAGTTGTCCGGGCCGATGGCCACCGCCAGCGAGGTGCCGATGGCGGAGTCGACCGAGTAGCGCCCGCCCACCCAGTCCCAGAAGCCGAACGCGTTCTGCGGATCGATGCCGAAGTCGGCGACCTTGTCCAGCGCGGTGGACACGGCGACGAAATGCTTGGCCACCGCCTCCTTGGTGGACGCTTCGTCGCCGCTGATCGCGCCGGACCCGGTGAGCCCGTCCAACAGCCAGCTGCGGGCCAGCCGGGCGTTCGTCAGCGTCTCCAGGGTGCCGAAGGTCTTGGAGCTGACGATGAAGAGGGTGGTCTCCGGGTCGAGGTCGTGGGTCTTCTGGTAGGCGTCGGTGGGGTCGATGTTGGAGATGAACCGAGCCGTCAGACCGCCCTTCTTGTACGGCAGCAGCGCCTCGTAGGCCATCACCGGGCCGAGGTCGGAGCCGCCGATGCCGATGTTGACTATCGTCCTGATCGGCTTGCCGGTGGCGCCGGTCCAGACGCCGCTGCGCACCTTGTCGGCGAACTCGTACACCTTGGCCAGTTCGGTGTGGACGTCGTGCACCACATCCTGGCCGTCGACCCTCAACTGCACGTCCTGCGGATCCCGCAGGGCGGTGTGCAGGACGGCCCGGTCCTCGGTGACGTTGATGTGCTCACCGCCGAACATCTGCTCGATCCGGTCGGGCAGCCCGACCTGTTCGGCCAGCCGCACCAGCGCGGCCCTCACCTCGGCGGTGATCAGGTTCTTGGAGAGGTCGACGAAGAGGTCGGCGGCGGTGAGGCTGTAGGCGTCGGCCCGGCCCGGGTCGTCGGCGAACCAGCCGCGCAGATCGGGCCGCAGGTTCTTGTGCAGTTCGGTGAGTTCTGCCCAGGCGTCGGTGCTCGTGGGATCGACCGGAGATGTCATCGCTACCGCCCTTGTCGAGATCGCTTGTCGGTTGGTGCCGTGGTCCAGTGCGACGCGACGACTCCGATGCGCGAGCACCCGGCAGGTCGGCTCTGCGGCGGTGCGGAGAGGCCACATCAGCCTGTTGGCACCTTAGTGACCCGCGGTCGGGCGGCTCAATCGGCCCGACCCCGGGGATGGGTGCCGAACCGGTGGCGTGGATGGGGCAGGGTTGCGTCGTGGAGGTGATCAGCGAGATCTGGCAGCGAGCTACCGCCAGCCAACCGCCGCCGCGTCCGCAGATGGTCGGGGCGATCGCCGTGCTGGGGCTGGTGTTGGTGCTCTACCGCCGCTGCTGGCCGGTCACCCGGTTGCTGGTGACGATCACCCACGAGGGCGCACATGCCCTGGCCGCCCTGTTGGCCGGGCGGCGGTTGTCCGGCATCCGGCTCAACTCCGACACCTCGGGGCTGACGCTGTCCCGGGGCCGACCGCGCGGACCCGGCATGATCATCATGCTGGCCGTCGGCTATCTGGGCCCGTCGCTGGCCGGGCTCGGCGCCGCAGCCCTGTTGACCGCGGGACACAGCGTCGGCCTGCTGTGGCTGTTCGTCGCGGCGTTCTCGGTGATGCTGCTGATGATCAGGAACGGCTACGGGCTGCTGGTGCTGGTGGCCGCCGGGGCCGCGACCGCGGCGATCAGCTGGTACCTGCCGGCTTCGTGGCAGTCGGCGGTGGCCTACCTGATCACCTGGGTGTTGTTGATCGCTGCACCGAAGCCGGTGCTGGAGTTGATCAGTCAGCGGCGCCACGGTGCCGCCCGTGGCTCCGATGTGGATCAACTCGCCCGGTTGACGCGGCTGCCGGGCGCGGTCTGGGCGGCGGCCTTCCTGCTGGTGAGCCTGGCCGGACTCGCCGTCGGCACGGCCGTGCTGCTGCCGGGACTGATAGCGCTGTTCCGGCCGATGCTGACCGGCTGACCTCAGGTATCCGGACGGGCCGCGCTCCGGGCGGACAAGGATTTTGGGCCGGCAGCACCGAGGCCCCGACACGGTGTGCCGGGGCCTCGATGGTGATGCTGTCAGTGTGAGCCGCCGCTCACAGGGTGCGGAACAATCCCTGACGTTCGGCGGCGATGATCATCTCGTCGCGCATGGCAGGGGTAGGGGCGGTGGCGATCGCGCGATCCAGGGCGCGACGCCTCCGGGCGAGCTCGCGGCGGCGCAGCGGCTTACCTAGGCGGGACATACGTGGGCCTTCTTCCGATTCGCAAGATGTGCGGGATGACAGCCTCGACGTCGAGACTCACCCATCCCAACGAACCGGTCCGGGGACCTATTCCATAGCCCGACTGTGATCCCGGCAACACCGCCGGCGGCTCAGAGGTGGCCCGCCCCGTTGGTCACCTGATCCGTCAGCCGCTGCTGGGAGACATCGCTGGGAGCGCCGGAGGACACGGCGGCGGGGACCGCCAGCTGCCTCTTCGGGGTGTAGGGCTGGACGTGGCCGACGCAGTGCAGACCCTTGGCGGGCAACCGGACGGACCGCAGGGCGTCGCGGATGGCGCGGGTCGCGCAGACCGAGCTGCCGTAGGCGGTGTGTCCCCAGCTGTTGCTGAGCAGCAGCCGGCTGTTCGGCAGCAACCGGGCCACCTTCTGCGCACTGTGGTAGTTCGTGGCCGGGTCCCAGGTGTTGCCGACGACCAGAACCGGACCGGCGGTGCGCCGGGTGAACGGGCCCCGGTAGGCGTCCTCGTCCCGGACGGTCCAGGTCGAGGAGGCACACGGAGCCGAGGACCAGGCCCAGAGCCGGCCGAAGTAGGCCGACGCCGCGTCCGCGCGGGCGGCCGCCTTCGGCCAGGCCGTCACCCTGGTCGGGTTGATCGAGTCGGTGCACAGCACCGAGGTGAACGCCTCGAGGCTGTTGTCGTAGGCGAAGTCGTACGGCTTCGCGTCAGTCATCAGCCGGGACCGGATCTGGCGCAGTCGGCGGATCGCGGCGGTGTCGTCGGGCCGCTCGGCCGCGCTGATGCGGCGTCCGCCGGTGGAGGCCTTCGCCGGGCCGGACCGTTTCGCCGGCGCGCTGGTCTTCTTCCACAGCATGGTCAGTTCGGGAATGACGAACTGGTAGCCGTCGGGGTAGTACAGCCCGCTGAGGACGTCGGAGATCAGCATCGGGTAGTCGATGCGGTAGTTGCCGAACGGCGAGCGCAGCGTCACCGGATGCCGCTTCAGCCGGCCGGCCAACCGGTCGAACTTGTGCACGGTGTGCTTGGAGGCGAACTCGCAATGCTTCGGCCCGGCCTTGCCACAGCGCTTGAGCAGCTCGTGCAGGGCACGGTGGGACGCCGCCGCTGACGGCGTCCGCACGGTCTGCGGGATGTTGCGGCTCGCGGTCGTGCCGGCCCACGCCACCGGGTCGACGACACCGTCCAACACCATCGACCGGACCCGGTCGGGGAACATGTTGGCGTACACCTGGCCGAGGTAGGTGCCGTAGGAGAAGCCGAGGTAGGTCAGTTTCGTGTCCCCGACGGCGCGGCGCAGGACGTCCATGTCGCGGGCGTCCTCGGCGGTGGACATGGATCCGGCCATGGCGGCGCCGCGGCCCGAACAGGCCCGGCCCAACGCGACCGCACTCCGTTCGAAACGCTGCTGCTGGGCAGCGGTGAAGGGGAACGGCATGTCCATGCCGCGCAGCGCGGACTGCTGCCGGCGGGAGTCGGCGAAGCACTTGACCTCGTCGCTGAGATTGGTGCCCCGCGGGTCGACGCCGACCACGTCGAACCGGCGCAGGATGCCGGCGCCGAAGAGGAACTCGGCCTGGGCCGCCATCGAAGTCGCCGACCCGCCGGGGCCGCCCGGATTGACGAAGATCGTCCCGCGCTTGTGCGCCGGGTCACCGGCCCGGTGCTTCACCAGCGCCACCGCGACCGTCGGCCCGTGCGGTTCGTCGTAGTCCCGCGGCAGCCGCGCGGTCGCGCAGAGCTGGCCCGGGTAGTCCGAACAGTGATACCAGTGCAGCGTCGGGGTGGGCACCGAGTCGACCCGCTCGGCCTCCCGAGCCGAGGTGTGGTCGAAGGCCGGGGCGGCCGTCCGTGGAGCGGCCTGCGCGGCGGGCAGGACTCCGGTCGAGGCGACCGTGATCATCGGTGCGACCGCGGCGGCCAGGGCCACCAGGCCCACCGTCGCTCTTCTGCCGGGCCTACGTGCTGCGCCCACTGTTGACACCTCTTACCGCTGGTCGGGGTCGACCCTGGGCATCATTGCGGGCGCCGTCCGGTCGTCGTGCGAGCTAATCATGCACACCGGCGGAGCCGATCCGGCCTCGATCCGGTCACGGCCGGGTCACAAGTTGGGCTGCCGGCAGGAACGGTCGATCAGGCGTTCTGGTCGTGGCGGCGACCGCGGCTGATGACGATGCCCCGGGCCTCCAACATCGCCTCGACCCGGAGCCGTTCGATGTCGCGGTCGAACCCGGCCGTGGGCCGGTCCAGTTCGTGGCCGACCTGCAGCATCGCGCAGATCTCGATCAGCACGGTGTCATAGGCCTGGCGAAGGGCGGCCTGATGGGAGGCCGAACAGTGATCACTGGTCTGGATCAGTCCGCGCAGCCGGCGCAGGTCCGCGCCGAGCCGTTCGATCGGTGTGCCCTGCGGATGCTTCAACGCCCGCACGTTGCGTCGGTGCTCCAGATGCTCGGTGACCGGGCGCCGGATGCCATGGATCCGGCGGCCGGGATGCGGGCGTCGGGACGGGCCCGCGTCGTACCCGAACAGGATCAGCAGTGGCAGGCCGGCCATGATCACCAGGGCGAGCACCCCCAGTGAGACCTGGACCGGGTTCAGCATGGTTTCAGGCTACGTCGGAGATGTGGGATGCGCCTAGGTTCGGATGGCGGAAGAGTTCGACGCGACCGCTGTCGGGTGGCGCGGGCAGGGTCGCACGGGGCGCGGCGGCACCGGCCGGCGGCCCTGTCTCAACCACGGCTGCCGGCCGACGAGGGCGCGACCCGGCGGCGCGATGATCGGTCAGGGGCCCGCCGGTAGGCCGAGACGTACCGGTCGCCGGCGATCCAGAACCGCCACGGCCGGTCGATCTCCTGGCTGATGCCCACTCGTGGTCCGACCTCGACCGCGCCCACCGGTTCGCGCGGCGGCAACAGCCGGACCGCGGCCGGACCGGCGTCGGCGCCGAGCACGTCGGTGCCGTTGTCGACGAGCGTGATGCCGAGGGCCTGGGTGAGCCGGCCGGGGCCACGGGCCAGGTCGCGGTCGGTGACCGACGGCCCGCGTCGCAGTCGGGCCGTCTCGATGCCCTCGATCACCTGGCCCGACCGCAGCAGCACCCCGCAGCCGCGGCCGACGGGCCCGGCGGACACGTTCGCCGCGTGGTGGATCCCGTAGCTGACGTACACGTAGAGATGACCGGCCGGCCCGAACATCACCCAGTTGCGGTCGGTGCGGCCACGGTGGGCGTGGGAGGCGGCGTCGGTCGGGCCGTCGTAGGCCTCGACCTCGGTGATCCGGACGGCGACGTCGGCACGCCGCAGCACCGCCCCGAGGAGCGCGTGCGCGGCGGTGACGACATCGGCGCTGAGTCGATTCCTCAGACCGTCTCCCAGCTGCGCGAGTCGGCCGACCGGAGCATGGCGTCGCAGATCTGGGCGGCCCGCAGACCGTCGGCGAAGGTCGGCAGACCCTCGGGTGCCCGACCGCCGGAGCCGACGGCGTCGATGGCGGCGTAGCTGTCGGCGACGAAGTTCTCGAAGCACTGCGCGTAGCCCTGCGCGTGGCCGGCCGGCAGGTGCGACAGCCGCCGCTGTTCGCCGGAGCCGTGGTTGGGGTCGCGGACGAGCACCAGCGACTCGGCCTCCCCGCCGACCCACAGTTCCTCGGCGTGTTCCTGGTCGAAGACCGCGCTGTGCTGGGCGCCGTCGACCTCCAGCCACAGCCGGTTCTTCCGGCCGGCGGCGAGCTGGCTGATCACCGCGGACCCGCGGGTGCCGCGTTCGGTGCGGAACAGGATCAGCGCGCTGTCCTCGGTGGTCACGTCGGCCAGCGGGGCGTCGCTGGCGGCGGCGCTGAACGAGGCCGCGGTGGCGGCCGGCCGCTGCGGGATGGCGATCGAGGTGTCGGAGACGAGTTCGGTGATCCGTTCGCCGGTCACCCACTCGGCCAGGTCGCACCAGTGCGAGCCGATGTCGCCGAAGGCACGGGACGGGCCACCGGCGACCGGATCGACGCGCCAGCTGCTGGCCCGCGGGTCGAGCAGCCAGTCCTGCAGGTAGCTGCCGTGGATCAGGTTGGGGGCGCCGAACCCGGCCTCCTGCACCCGGGCGCGCATCTCGCGGGCCATCGGGTGGAAGCGGTAGGCGAACGGCATGGTGTTGATCAGGCCGGTCCGTTCGGCGACCTCGGCGGCGTGCCGGGCGTCGTCCAGGCTGACCCCGAGCGGCTTCTCGCAGATGACGTGCTTGCCGGCCTCCAGGGCGGCCACCGCGTACGGCACGTGCGAGGCGTTCGGCGTGCAGATGTGGACGACGTCGACATCGGAGGACACCACCTCGTCGATGTCGCCGTAGGCATGCTCGACCCCCCACTGGGCGGCCACCTCACGGGACCGTTCGGGGGTGGAGGCCAGCACACCGGCCACCTGAGCCCCGGCCAGGACAGCTGCGCGGCGGTGAACCTCACCGATCATGCCGGCACCCAGCACCGCCACCTTGCGTACGCCATTGTTCATGGCGCTCAATGTAATGGACGCGACTTGCGCAACCTCGGGCCCGGCGACCGGATCCCGGTCAGCGCGGTTCGATCAGCAGGACCGGGATCAGCCGGTCGGTCCTGGTCTGGTACTCGACGTAGGGCGGGTAGGCCTGGACCGCCCGCTGCCACCAGGTCTCGCGTTCCTCACCGTCGAGTTCGCGGGCGTGGCCGTCGATGAGCCTCTCGCCGTCCTGGACGGTCACCGCGTCCGGGTCGGCCGTCACGTTGTGGTACCAGACCGGGTGCGTCGGCGCACCTCCCTTGGACGCGACCATCGCATACCGGCCGTCGTGCTCGACCCGCATCAACGGGAACTTGCGGATCTTGCCGCTCTTCCTGCCGCGGGTCGTGAAGATCACCACCGGCCATTCGGTGCCGGCCAGCAGGTAGCCCTCGCGCCCGCCGGTGCGTTCGTACAGTTCGACCTGGTCGCGGACCCACTGCTCCGGGCTCGGTTCGTACTCACCGCTCAATGGCATGGATCCACTGTAGATCCCGGTCGTCATCGGTCCCGCTCGTCATCCCGGTTGGCGACCCTCCACGCCACTACGGTGACGGCCGAGGGGGGAAGCATGGACGCTATCGATGATCGTGTTGCGGCGGTGGTCGGCGCGGACCCGACCGCTGGGCCGGCGCTCAGCGGCGAGGTCGCCGGGGCTGCGCCGGAGGTGGTGGTGCCGGCGGGGCGGGCTCGCCCACGTCGTCGTCTGACCGAACGCTGGCCGCTGCTCTATCCGGTGGCGGTGGAGGTGCTGCGTCTTCGACGGTCCTGGCAGTGGCGGCGGTCCGACACGGCGTGGGCGGCCGGGCGGGCAGAGCCGTTGCCGGTGCGGATCCATCAGCACCGCTCCCTGCTGCTGCGCCGGCTCGGCGCCGCCGACATGTGGATGCAGCACAACAAGGTGCACAACCTGCGGTTGGTCGCCGACCGGTTGGACGGGCTGGTGATCAGGCCGGGTGAGGAGTTCTCCTTCTGCCGGACCGTCGGCCGCACCACCCGCCGCAAGGGCTACCGCGACGGGATGCTGCTGGACAACGGCGAGGCCCGCGCCGGCGTCGGTGGCGGCATCTGCCAGTCGGCGAACCTGCTGCACTGGATGGTGCTGCACGGTCCGCTGACCGTGACCGACCGGTCCGAGCACTCCTTCGACCCGTTCCCCGACAACGGCCGGGTGCTGCCCTGGGGTGTGGGCTGCGCGGTCTACTACAACTACGTGGACCTGCGGTTCCGCAATGACACCGCGACGACGTTCCAGTTGCGGGTCCGGGTGGGCCAGCGGTACCTGGAGGGCGAACTGCGGTCGGACCGGCCGGTCCCCCACTCCTACAGCGTCTACGCCAAGGACGAGCAGTTCACCCGCCGGGGTGCGGACTGGTACCGCAGCAACGAGATCTGGCGGGACGTGATCGACCGCCGCACCGGGGACCGGGTCAGGTCGGAGTTGATCAAGACCAATCGGGCCCTGGTGAAGTACGTCCCCGACCTTCCCGATCACGACCGGTCATGACATTTTCCGGGTCCCGCGTGCATTAGTGATCAAGGTCCTGGTCTTCGCGGATCGGGCCCGGACAGCCGGCCTGCCGGTTAGCGTGCTGATGCCGGACGGCCCTGGAGCCGCCGGCATCCGAGGACGGACGCGGCCCGGGGGGAGCCATGACCTTCATCGCCGACAGTGCTGATGTCGCCGATCCGCTCCGGGTCGGCGACGGCACCAGGATCTGGCATCTCGCCCAGGTCCGCGAGAACGCCGAGATCGGCATCGACTGCACCATCGGCCGAGGCGCCTACGTGGGACCCGGAGTGCGGATGGGCGACCGGTGCAAGCTGCAGAACTACGCCCTGGTCTATGAGCCGGCACGGCTCGGCGACGGCGTGTTCGTCGGTCCCGGTGCGGTGCTGACCAACGACACCTATCCCCGGGCGGTCAATCCGGACGGGACCTTGAAGCGAGCCGACGACTGGCAGGCCGTCGGCGTCACCATCGGCGACGGCGCATCGATCGGCGCCCGCGCGGTCTGCGTGGCACCCGTGACGATCGGACGGTGGGCCACGGTCGCCGCCGGGGCGGTGGTCACCAACGACGTTCCCGACCATGCTCTGGTCGTCGGGGTGCCGGCCCGCCAGATCGGCTGGGTCGGCGAATCCGGCCATCGGTTGCAGGTCGTGGACGGCGAGTGGGTGTGCCCGGAAACGGCGGCCCGCTACCGCGATGCCGATGGCACGTTGGTGCCGGCATGACCGGGTGGCGGGCATCGGGTCGCGACTTTCGTGGCTCTGCTGCCGGTGCGCCGACCGGCACCTACCATCGACCGCATCCAGACAAGTCGGGGGACTTGAGCAAGTTGTCTGTGACGGCGCGGAATGGGCGCACTATCCCGGGGCTCGATTCCTGCGGCGGTGTCGATTCCGACGAAGCAACATCCCGGCCCCGCGTTGTCTGTCCATCACGTCGGGGTCCGGTTCCATCGGGGGGAAGCCTGTGAACCATCGTCTGCGCGCTGCCGTGGTTGGTGCCGGCTATTGGGGACCGAACCTGGCGCGCAACTTTCGGGCCAGTTCCGACTGGGAGCTGGCGACCATCTGCGATCTCGACACCGGCCGTGCCCAGCGGGTGGCCGACGGCCTCGGCGGGGTGCCGGTCACGCCGAGCCTCGACGACGTGCTGGCCGATGACGCCATCGATGCGGTGGCCGTCGCCACACCAGCGCGGACCCATCACGGCATCGTGCTGGCGGCGCTGCGGGCGGGCAAGCACGTGATGGTGGAGAAGCCGCTGGCCGACAATCGCGAGCACGGAGTCGAGATGGTGCGCGAGGCCCAGCAGCGCGGTGTGGTGCTGATGGCCGATCACACCTACTGCTACACCCCGGCCGTGCTGAAGATCAGGGAACTGGTGCAGGAGGGCTTCCTCGGCGACATCCTGTTCGTCGACAGCGTGCGCATCAACCTCGGGCTGATCCAGCCGGACGTCGACGTCTTCTGGGACCTGGCGCCGCACGACCTGTCGATCCTGGACTTCGTGCTGCCGGGCGGCTTGGACGCGGTGACGGCGGCCGCGCAGGGTGCGGATCCGCTGCGGACCGGGAAGTCCTGCGTCGGCTATCTCAGCCTGCCGCTGGCCGGCGGGGCGATGGCGCACATCCACGTCAACTGGCTGAGCCCGACGAAGATCCGGCAGATGGTGATCGGCGGCAGCCGGCGGACGCTGGTGTGGGACGACCTCAACCCGCAGCAGCGGGTCAGCGTCTACGACCGCGGCGTGGATCTCGCCCTGCAGTCGAAGAACTCCGCCGACAGCACCGCCTCCAACGTCTCCTACCGGCTGGGCGACACGTGGGCTCCGGCGCTGCCGGAGGGCGAGGCGCTGGGCAATGTCGTGGCCGAGTTGGCGGCCTCGATCCGCGAGAACAGGTTGGCCCGCACGAGCGGGACCTCGGGTCTGCGCGTGCTCTCGATCCTCGAGGCCGCCACCGCCAGCCTGCGGTGCGCGGGTGCCCCCTCGCCCATAGCTCCCACCGAAATCGCCCGACCCACCTTTGCGGGGGTGAATGCATGAGCCGTCTCACAGGCCGCGACATCCTGGTCACCGGTGGAGCCGGCACCATCGGATCCACCCTGGTCGACCAGTTGTTGGAAGCCGGCGCTCGGCAGGTCGACGTGATCGACAACCTGGTCCGCGGCCGGCGAGCCAACCTCGACGATGCCCTCGCATCGGGCCAGGTCACGCTCCATCAGGGCGACATCAGAGATCGCGATCTTGTCCATGACCTGACCAAAGGGAAGGACCTGGTCTTCCATCAGGCCGCGATCCGGATCACCCAGTGCGCCGAGGAGCCGCGGCTCGCCCTGGAGGTGCTTGTCGACGGCACCTTCAACGTGGTGGAGGCCGCCGCCGAGCACAAGATCGACAAGCTGATCGCCGCATCCAGCGCGTCGGTGTACGGGATGGCCGAGCAGTTCCCGACCGCCGAGCGCCATCACCACCACAACAACGACACGTTGTACGGCGCGGCGAAGTCGTTCAACGAGGGTCTGATCCGCAGCTTCCGCGCGATGACGGGTCTGGACTACGTGGTGTTGCGGTACTTCAACGTGTACGGGCCGCGGATGGACGTGCACGGTCTGTACACCGAGGTTCTGGTCCGCTGGATGGAGCGGATCGCCGATGGCAAGCCTCCGCTGATCTTCGGTGACGGCGCCCAGACCATGGACTTCGTCTGCGTGCCCGACATCGCTCGTGCCAATCTGCTTGCCGCGCGGTCGGATGTGGTCGAGGGTGTGTACAACATCGCCAGCGGCGAGGAGACCAGTCTGCTGGGGCTGGCCGAGACGCTGCTCAAGGTGATGGGCTCGGACCTCGGCGTCGAGTTGGGACCGGAGCGTTCGGTCAACAATGTCGTCCGCCGTCTGGCCGACACCTCGGCCGCCCGGCGTGATCTCGGCTTCGAAGCCACCATCGACCTGCAGGAGGGCCTGCAGCAGCTGGTCGAGTGGTGGCTCCCGCTGCGCGAGGAGATCGCAGCCCAGCGGAAGGTCCCGGCATGACCGCCGCAGCGACCTCGGCGCTTCCGCGGATCAACGTGATGAAGCCGTGGCTGGGCGAGGAAGAGATCGCCGCGGTCACCGAAGTGCTCCAGTCCGGATGGGTCGCCCAGGGGCCCCGGGTGGCGGCTTTCGAGGCAGCCTTCGCCGTCGCCATGCAGGCCAGCGCTGCGGTGGCAGTGTCGAATTGCACCACCGCCCTGCAGCTGGCTCTGGTGGTCGCCGGCATCGGGGCGGGTGACGACGTGGTCGTGCCATCGTTCTCTTTCATCGCCACCGCCAACGCACCGACCTACGTCGGTGCGCGACCGGTGTTCGCCGACGTCGACGCGGCCAGCGGCAATGTCACGGCCGACACCCTGGAAGCGGCGATCACCCCGGCCACGCGTGCCGTGATCATCGTCGACCAGGGCGGCATCCCGGTCGATCTGGATCCGATCCGAGCGCGCTGCGACTCGCGGGGCATCGTGGTGATCGAGGATTCCGCCTGCGCGGCAGGCTCCACCTACAAGGGCCGACCGGTCGGCGCGGGCGCGGAGATCGCGGCCTGGTCGTTCCACCCGCGCAAGATCCTCACCACCGGTGAGGGCGGCATGATCACCACCAGCCGACCGGAGTGGGCAACCCGCGCGCGGCGACTCCGCGAGCACTCGATGAGCGTCTCGGCCACCGAGCGGCATGCCAGCCTGGTCTCACCTCCGGAAGAGTTCGGCGAGGTGGGCTTCAACTTCCGGATGACCGACCTGCAGGCTGCGGTCGGACTGGTCCAGCTGGCGAGGTTGCCCGAGGCGGTCGAACGCCGCCGCGAGAACGCCTCCTACTACCGCGCTGCCCTGGCCGACGTGCCCGGAGTGCGGCTGGTCGAGGACCCGGCCTGGGGAACGACCAACTTCCAGTCGTTGTGGCTGGAGGTGGGCGCTGCGTACCCGCTGGATCGCGAGGGTCTGCTGCTGGCACTGGCCGAGGCCGGTATCTCCGCCCGGCGCGGGATCATGGCCGCGCACCGCCAGCCCGCCTATGCCGGCCGCGACACCGGCTCGGCACCCCTACCGGTGACCGAGCGGTTGACCGACACCACCCTCATCCTGCCGCTCTACCACCAGATCGGCCGTGACGAACTGGACCGGGTGATCGCCGTGGTCCGTGCAGCCGGGAGAGCCTGATCATGGCTGTGCTCCTCGTCGGCGCAAGCGGCCTGGCCCGGGAGGTCATCCCCGTGCTCCGCGAGGCCGGACGCGACATTCTCGGAGTGCTCGACGACCGGCATGAGCTGTTGCCGCCCGCCGTGTCGGATGTCGCGATGCTGGGCGGCATCGACGACGTCAGGCGTTTTCCGGAGGCCGAGGTACTGGTCTGCGTCGGGTCCGGTCAGGCACGCGCCGCGATCATCGAACGGATGGGCATTGCCCCGGCCCGATACACGTCGGTGATCGACCCGTCGGTGCGCAATCCTGCGGGCTGTCCGATCGGTGCCGGTTCGATCCTGCTGGCCGGTGTGGTGATCACCGCCGATGTCGTCATCGGACGCCACGTCGTCGCGATGCCGCAAGTGACGATCCCGCACGACTGTGTGGTCGACGACTTCGTCACGTTCGCTTCTGGGGTGTCGCTGGGCGGCGGCGTGACCGTCGGGAGGGCCGCCTATCTCGGGATGAACTCCTCGGTGCTGCCGGGACGCAAGATCGGCGCCGGTGCAACCGTAGGCATGGGGGCTGTGGTGCTGGCCGACGTGCCGGAAGCGCAGGCCTGGGCCGGGGTTCCGGCCAGACAGTTGGGGGAAAGCTCGTGAAGGTTCCGTTCCTCGACCTCGCGGCCCAGCAGCGGGAGATCGCCGACGAAGTGCTGCCTGTGTGGAAGCAGCAGTTCGAGTCTGCGGCGTTCATCGGTGGTCCCGAGGTCGCCGCCTTCGAGGCCGAGTACGCCGACTACATCGGGGTCGGCCACTGCGTCGGTGTTGGCAATGGCACCGACGCCATCGAAATCGCCCTGCGTGCGGTCGGGATCGGACGGGGCGACGAGGTCATCCTGCCGGCGAACACGTTCATCGCCACGGCCGAGGCGGTGTCACGGATCGGCGCCGTCCCCGTCCTTGTCGACGTCGATGACGACTACCTGCTCATCGATCCCGCGGCGGTGGAAGCTGCGGTGACCCAGCGCACGCGGGCGATCATTCCAGTCCACCTGTTCGGCCAGACCGCGCCGGTCGAGGCCCTGGCGCCGATCGCGGACAAGCACGACCTGGTCATCGTCGAGGACGCCGCGCAGTCACAGGGCGCATCGTCTGCCGCCGGCCGCGCCGGGGCGCTCGGTCGGATCGCCGCTACCAGCTTCTACCCGGGCAAGAATCTTGGCGCCGCAGGTGATGCCGGCGCGGTGATGACCGACAACCCTGTTGCGGCGGACTTCGCGCGCAATGTCTCCGCCCACGGATCGACCAGTCGCTACGTCCACGATCGAATCGGCTTCAACTCCCGGCTCGATGC
Source organism: uncultured Actinomycetota bacterium (assembly GCA_963758075.1). Classification (GTDB taxonomy): domain Bacteria; phylum Actinomycetota; class Actinomycetes; order Propionibacteriales; family Propionibacteriaceae; genus Microlunatus. The sequence goes on from CAVWTT010000005.1 coordinate 426,238, forward strand.
GATCCAGGCCACCGAACTGCGGGCGAAGCTTCGCCGCCTGGACAAGTGGAACGGCGCTCGTCAGGCCGTCGCCGCGCGCTACTCCGAGCTGCTCGCCGAGATCCCCGGCGTCCGGGTGCCGGCCATCCGGCCCGGTAACGAGGACGTCTGGCACCTCTACGTCGTGCGCGTAGCGGAGCGCGACCGAGTGCTGGCCGAGATGACCGCGGCCGGCATCGGCGCCGCCATCCACTACCCGACGCCAGTCCATTTGAGCGCCGCCTACGCCGATCTCGGCCACACGAAGGGCGAGTTCCCGGTGGCCGAAGCTGCCTCGGAGAGCATCCTGTCGTTGCCAATGTTCCCGCACCTCGCGGAGGAGCAGCAGATGTGGGTGGTAGCTGCGCTAGCGACCGCCACGCTTAGCGGGCACTCAGGAGAGTTTCGTTGAAAGAGTCGCTCGCGTCGGCCGCACTGGATCGACTGTTGGAGCGCTCGTGCAACAACCGGCTATCGCCCATCCCACCCAGACAATCACCGTCTGTTTCGGTGGTCATCCCGCACTACAACTATGGGCAGTATCTCGCGATCGCCGTGCGCTCGGCGCTCGAACAATCGGGCGTCGATATCGAGGTGCTCATCGTTGATGATGCGTCCACTGACGGGAGCGTGGAAGTAGCGCGGGAAGTCGCGGGATCTGACCCACGCGTGCACCTCATCGAGCACCAACAAAACATGCGACATATCGCAACATACAACGACGGCCTTGAAAGGGCTACAGGGAAGTATGTCGTGCTGCTGTCCGCTGATGACTTACTCGCACCCGGCTGCCTCCAGCGCGCCACCGCCCTCATGGAGGCATACCCAAGTGTGGGACTCGTCTACGGCTATGCGGGCCTCTTCTCCGATTCAGCGCCCGCCCAGGACGAGGGTCCTGCCGTTCTGAATGGCGACCGCATCACATGGACGAAGTGGAGGGGGCAGGAGTGGATCTCCTACTTCTGCCGACGAGGACGCAACCTCATCCGCAATCCCGAGGCGATCATGCGCCGGGAACTTGGTGAGGCACTCGGCTGGTACGACGCGAACTTCCCGCACTCGGCAGACATGTACCTCTGGATGCGTGCCGCGGCCAGGACGGAAGTCGGGCGCATCAACGGCGTAACCCAGGCGTACTACCGACTTCACGACACAAACATGCACACGACCTCGTTTGGGGGGCTGCTCGACGACTACCGCGAGGTCCGCAACACCTTTGACCAATTCTTCGAGTTCGAGAGTGGCAACTTCTCGGATCCGACCAGACTGCGGGCAATGGCTCGGCGATCAGTCTCACGCGAAGCTGTCCGTCGTTCGGTGTTCCTGGCACGTCCCGATGAGCACGACCTGAGGGAACAGCTTCTCATGTTCGCCGCCGAGACCGATCCTTCCGATAAGGCCGTCCGAGCGGTCCATCGCTTCATAACCAAGCTTGGTCTGACACCTGTCCTGCGCCGGGCGGAAAAAATTCGCTGGAAGTGGCGGTACCGTCGTCAAGTGACGGTGGGCACGTGACGCGCTCACCCGAGACCGAGACGAATGGCAAACTATCGGACCGAGCCGTCGTCGCGGTCATGTGGACGGCCGCCCAGAAATGGGCTGTCCGAGTGACGGCGTTCGTGACCATCGCGATCCTGACCAGAGTGCTCGCTCCGGAGGACTTCGGAACCGTCGCGGTCGCGACGGCTGTACTTCCCGTCGCCTACTTGCTCGCTGACATGGGTTTCTCCACTTATGTCATCCAGGCCCCGGACACAAGTCCGCGTGCGCTGAGCACCGCATTTTGGTTCTCTGCAACAGCCGGGGCGGTGCTTACAGCAGCTCTCGTCTTGGTCGCTCCTTTGCTCGCGGCCATGTTCCACGTTCCGGCCGCTATTCCTGTCATCCGTGCACTTGCGTTCGCTGTACTGTTCGTCACGTTCAGCACCGTGCCTACGGCGCTGCTGAAGCGCGAGATGAAGTTCAAACGCCTTGCCGTCCAGTCGGTTATAGCCAGCATCGCAGGCCAGGCCATCGCAGTCGTGTTCGCACTGAGCGGGCTCGGCGTGTGGGCACTCGTCGCGCAGATGGTCCTCTACCAAGCCGTCGCCGCGGTTCTCGTCTGGTTCTCGGCACGATGGGTGCCACGGTTCTCGTTCTCTGTCCGCGAACTAAGGGCGATGGCTGCGTTCGGTGCAAAGGTCGTCGGCGTCGATCTCATCGCCCTGCTTCGAGGATGGGCGGAGACCGCGATCATCGCGGCTGCGCTCGGCGTCACCGGGCTCGGGTACGCAACCGTGGCACAGCGACTGATGCAAATTGCGCAGGACGTCACGGCCGCGGCGGTGCTCCCCGTCTCGACCGTTGTCTTCTCGCAGATCCGGTCGACCTCAGACAGACTCCGTGCAGGATATCTGCGCGCACTTGGCCTCTCCTTCGCCGTCATCGTTCCCGTGATGGTGTTCCTTTCCGCAGCCGCCCCAGCGTTGCTCCCGCTGCTCTTCGGGGACAAGTGGGGGCCGAGCATCATCCCAAATCAGGTGCTCGCGATCGTCGGCATCTTCACTCTCGGGGCGATGCTTGATCATGGGCTCTTTTACGGCGGCGGCAGACCTGGCATCTGGCTCGTATATGGAGTCGCGATCGACGGGCTTACAGTCCTCGCAGCGCTAATTTTTGCTCCGCACGGCATTGTCGCCTGGTCAACCGGATTCCTCCTCGTTGCCTTGCTCGCAACGGTTGCCCGATGGCCTCTTGTCGGGAAGCTCGTCGGCGCCAAGTGGTATGTGATCGCCGCCCGGCTCGGCCGCTCACTGCTGGCTGGAGCCCTTGCGGCAGCGGCTGGCTTCACGGCCTCGTGGGCGACTGCTTCGCTTAGTCAAGTTGTCTCAGTGTTTGCCACCGGGGTTGCGGTCGTGCTGGTGCAGCTCGGTGCGATGCAAATCGTGATGCGGGGCGAGTGGCGCGACGGGCTGCGGCTCGCAGGAGCACAACTCACGAAACTCAAACCCCGAGGTCGAGCAGCTCCTCTGCGAGGCACTACAGCTGTCCAGAGTGCCGAGATACGTGCATCAACTCATGACGATTGAGATGGTTGTGAACCAGACATTTTCCCATGGCGAAGGCGGCGCTGACTGGCCGCGGATTTCAGTGGTGATTCCCTGCCACAACTACGCGCAGTACCTGGACGATGCGATTGGCTCCGCCTTGTCGCAGGACGGTGTCCACGTGGATGTGACGGTTGTCGATGACGCGTCAACCGACGACAGCCTTAACATCGCCCGACGGTGGGAACGCAACGATATGAGAGTGCGGGTGCGTGCCCATGGCAGGAACCAAGGGCATATCGCCACCTTCAACGAGGCGCTCGAGAGCGCGACAGCCCCGTACGTCGTTAAGCTCGACCCAGACGACCTCCTTCCGCCCGGTTCGCTCCGCCGGTCGGCAGAGGTGCTCGACGAATATCCAGACGTGGTGTTCGTCTATGGCCCGGTCTTCTCGTTCAGCGGACCTGTGCCGACTATCTACCGGGCAGTCGGTCGGCGCGCACTCAGGATCTGGTCCGGCCGACGCTGGCTCAGACTCAGGCTCAAGCGCCTGCGCAACGTCATCTACCAACCCGAGGTGATGATCCGCGTTTCGGCGCTGGCCGTCTCCGGCGGCCATCGTGCCGAAATCCCGGCAGCAAGCGACTTCAACCTGTGGCTTCGCCTCGCAACGCTGGGGTCAGTCGCACGCATCGGCGGTATCGTCCAAGGCTTGTACCGCGAACACCCCCTGAGCATGCAGCACACTGTCCATGCGGGCAAACTCGTCGACTTCCGCGCCAGGCGTGCTGCATTCGAAGGCTTCTTCGCCGAGGTCGCGCCGCGGTCGGGCAACCTGGAACGCCTCCGCAAGGTGAACCGCCGCGCCCTCGCTAGGGATGCGGTTCGACTGGCGTTCGAGGAGAATGAAGACGGCAACCCGGCCGCGGAGTACTTGGCCGAGGCGGCGGAACTGGACTCGCGCGTGGCCCGCACGATCACGTGGAGGTCAAACCGTCGACGGGTCGATGCCCCCACCTACAACGGCGTGCCGGTGCGTGTTGAGCGGTTCGTTCGCGACATGCAGGGAAGGGTCCGGTTCCGGATGTGGCGGCGGTTCGGGATATGACCAGAACCGGCCTCCGCGTTGGCATCATCGTCCCGTCGAAGGCGCCGCTCGCCCCCAGCCAGTGGTCCGGAACGCCGTTCGGTCTCAAGCAGGGCTTCGAGGCCCACGGTGCCGAGGTCGTACCCATCGGGCACTTCTTCCCCCCGGCACTTCGGCAACTCGAATCGGCCGCAGCACGGCTCGGCGGCCGTCGCGGAGCGCTCGCAGACCGAGCACCGACCCGCGTAGGAGCTCGGCGGTGGGCTTTTCAGCGACAACTCGACAGGGCGGGGCCGTTCGACCTCGTAGTCGCCATGATCACGGAGGGCTACCGGCTGCAGGACTTGCGCGTGGGCTGTCCAGTCGCCACCTACGACGACGGGACCTTTCAGCAGATGTGGCGCCATCCGAACTCGGACGTGGCTAACGCCGGGTTCCCTTCCGAAGAAGTGCAGCGGTGGATAGCGACGCAGCGCGAGTCGTTGCGCGCCGCAGATGTCGCTTGCGTGAGCACGGGCTGGGCCAGGCGGTCCATGATCGAGGACTATGGCCTGTCCCCTGTCAGAGTTGCCGTCGTCGGCATGGGTCACAAGCCGCGACACGGGGCCTCCGAGGGGCGCAACTGGTCGACGCCGACGTACCTCTTTGTCGGCATCGACTGGCGGCGAAAGAATGGCGAGCGGGTGCTCGAGGCGTTCCGTACGGTTCACGACGAGATCCCCGAAGCACGCCTTCACCTCGTCGGGATCCACGATCCCGTGGAAGCGCCCGGCGTAATCGACCACGGGCTCCTGCGCAAGAACGATCCGGCGGCCCAGGAACTGCTCGACCACCTCTTCGCCGAGTCCACGGTATTCCTGCTCCCGAGCTTGTTCGACCCATCTCCGATCGCTTATCTCGAGGCAGCATCGGCGGGCCTTCCTGTTATCGCCACAAGCCAGGGCGGAGCCGGGGAATTGCTGGGAGAGGCAGCGATCGTGGTCGACCCCGAAGATGCCGGTGCGTTGGTCGACGCGATGCTCCGCCTCGCAGATGCTGGACGTGCCCAGCGCCTGGGCGCGGCTGCCGCGTCCGCGGCGGGCGATTCGTCGTGGGCGGCGGTCGCAGGGCGCATCCTGTCTGCCGCCGGCGTCAGCGCCGGGACGAGCTGAATCAGCGGCCGCAACCACCGATGCCACGCTGCGGTCAATTGGCCGCGGATCGGCTGCTCGCCGCGAACTCCGTGAAGAAGGCGACCAGGTCCGACCGGAGCCGGTCGAGGCTGTATCGCTGCAACACGGCACGCGACGCGGCGAGCCCGCACTGAGTCAGCGGCTCCGGGTTCGCGTCATAGTCGGCGGCCGCGCGCTCGGCGGCCGTCGCGAACGCCAGCAAGTCGCTCTCGGCGATCGGCTCGCAGTAGGCGGGATCGAAGAATTCCCGCCCGCCCTGTCCGTGGTAGCCGATGACGTAACAGCCGCAAGCCATTGCCTCCGCGGGGGGCAGGCCGAAGCCCTCCCGCTCGTTGAAGGAGAGGAAGATCGCGCTGCTGCGCAGCGAGTCCGCGACCTGAGATTCCGACATCCCCTTGATCGGCACGAACTCCCAATCCACGCGCCCACGCAGCGCAAGGACGCTCAACAACTGATGACGTTCCTGCTCTCGACGGTTCGACGCGTAGGCGATGCGGCGTCGCGGCGCCGAACTGGTGGGGCGGTGAAATGTCTCTTCATCGATGACCGAGCACGCATACCTCACCGGCAGCCCATCGAACGCAAAGTCCAACAGCTTCAGGCTGTCGTCTGAGACGGTCAGGATCGCGGCAATGCGACCGCGCATGATCGCTCGGGCATCATCCACCGACATCGCGTCGAACGTGTAGTAGGCACCCTGATTGAACAAAACGATCGTCGGCCCCACCGGCCACGCCGCGATGGCCGCACCGTAGTACTCCGGCACAACGAGCACATCATGCGGAGTGATAACGATGTCGCGGGCAGCGACGATGCGCGTCCGGTTGTTGAACCAGCCAGCCCGGTAGCCCCGCTTACGGTGGATGATCAGTGCATCGAAACCAGCTTCGTTCAAGAGGTCGACGTGACGGTAGAGGACCCGCACACCACCCCGGGGACCAGGTGGGTCAGGGGAGAGATAAAGGATGCGCCGCGGCGCCCCATCATCTTCACCGAACCGAAGTCGAGGCGGAATGTGTGCGCGCCTGTCTCGCTCCCGTCGAATGGCCTGGAACACACTCCGTGCGCCGGCCATCGCTGGACTGGACATATAGGCTTCCGTATCTGCTCGGTCGCCCCAGACTAGCGGCGACCGCGGCGTCATTTTGGGGAAAGGAGGACCTTCGTGTCGTTCGTCGATCAGTTCCGCGGCCTTGCGAAACGTGCGATCGTGCGTCGGGCACGTGACGTCACGGACGCTTCGGACGGCCGTAGCGCTGTCATCCTCGCCCCGCATCCCGACGACGAGACGCTGGGCAGTGGGGGCGTCATCGTGCGAAAGTTGGCGGCGGGTAGCGCGGTGACCGTCGTGATGGTCACCGACGGGCGCCACTCCCACGCGAGTAGGGTGATCGGCCCCGACGCGCTCGCCGCGCTACGTCGGGACGAACTGTGTGAGGCCACGCGACGACTGGGATTGCCCGACAGCTCGTTGCGGTGGGCGGACATCGAAGATGGCAAGGTCGCGCACAGCGAGGACCGGCTCAGCGCGGTGATTCAGGACGTGCTCGCCGAGCTTCGACCCGACGAGCTCTACGCCACCAGCGCCGCGGAGCCCCATCCCGATCATGCGGCAGTCGGGCGCGCAGCACGACGTGCGGCGGGCGCCGTGGGCGGCGTGACACTCCTCGAGTACCCGATCTGGCTCTGGGGGACGTGGCCTTTGCAGTCCGGCAACCGCATCGGCTCCCTCCTGGAAGCCGCCGGTCACCTCCTAGCTGATCGCGCCGTATTCGTGCGAATCGACGACGTCGCGACGGCCAAGCTGCACGCTCTCGACGCCCACCAGACGCAGCTGGATCGCCCCAACGAGATCCCGGATGACGAGCAGTGGGACGTGCTTCCCGCGCGAGTGAGGGCGACGGCCCGCGAACCGATCGAGCTGTTCTTCCCCGTCGACTTGGATCGCTGACGTTCAACGCGGCGGGCACTACTGCAGCCACTCCTTCACACGGTCGAGACCGGCCCTGCCGACCGTCCGGAGTAGTACAGCTTTCCCGGCGTGCCGAGCGGTCTCCTGCGTCTTCCGCACCCGCATGCTGACGAGCCCGTCGTAGAGCAACACCCTCCGGGATGGCACGGGCAGACCGTCAAGCTGGCCCGCAAATTCGCCCCGGTACGCAGCGGGGTTGATGAGCCTGCCCCGGATGCGATTGCTCACGTTGCGGCCGTGCACGACTTGAAGCCAGGCCGGGCGGCCGCCGTCTGTACGAACGGCCATCTGCTTGTGCAACATGGTGTGCCAGTCACGCCACACCGTCTTCGCTCCACCCCACGGCTCGGCGACGCTGACGAACGCGTTGTGTGGGTCGTGTCGTAAGAAGGCTCTATCACCGGCGAGGATGATGCCGTTGGCCAGGTACAGCGCGGTCGGTTCCCGCACCTGCGCCAGACGTTGAAGCCGCTCGATGAAATCGACGGCGAGCCCGTCATCGTTGTCCAGGTTCGTGGTGATCAAGATGTCTCCCTTGCCTCCCGTCAGCGACCGCGCGTGTTCCACGACCTCTTCGTTGGTGAACTGCGCGCCGTAGACGGGGGTGAAGACAGCGCGTTCAACGAGGGGCGCCAGCCGATCGATGAGCCACCGCGGGCTCTCCTTATCGAGAAACACGAGCCAGTGGAACTTTCCGGCGGCGGTCTGTGCATCCACCGACGGCACCGTGAACCGCTCGAACAACTCGACGCGGTCCTGGAGCCAGCCGTCCTCCGCGCGAATGAGGCTCTCCGGTCCGATCGACGGAAGGTTGAACCGGGTCAACAGGAGGTGGTCGATCGTCACCTCGGTGGCGCTGGCGACCATGCCACGGTGTTCCTTCGGCTGCGGGTCAGAGCTCGGATGTTGGGCCTCGGGTGCGGGCGTCCTGCTGGCCTCGTCGCGGTTCCAGGCCTGCGCACGCCAGTTGCCGCGCACCTTGCGGGCGCGGCCGCCGGCAATGACCCGAGAGAGGAGGTACGGGACCGCGGGCAGCCAGAGCGACGGCCGACCCGCCACGCGCCGAACGAGAGCACTGACGCTGCCTGCGGCAACTGCACCGGGGAGCTCCGGGAACAGATAGGTGACCTCCTCGTTGCCTGCGATGATGCGGGCCTGTCGACGCATGAAAGCAGCCCACGTGCTCGGGACCCGAATCGTGAACACCTGATCGGCCGGCGACACGCGCTCATCCGTTGTGAAGAGTCGCATGACGTACCAGTCGTCAGCGATGACGTCAGGGAAGCGGTCGAACCGTGCCCGGCCGGCCCGGGAGAGGACGTAGACGCCCGAGCCCACCATGTTCGCGGCACGGTAGTCGGTCAACTCCCAGATCTTGCAGTGCCACCGCACCCAGAGACTGGCCCCAGCGGCATCGACCTCCAGACGCGGCGCCCCGGCGTAGGGCGGGTCGGATAGCGCATCAGCAACCTGCAAGAGAGCCTGGGCCGTGACTCTCACGTCGGCGTCAAGATAGACCCTGGGAAAGGAAACGGCCGCGTCGTCCCCTGCGTTGAGCGCAGCGGTCTTCGATGCTGCGGCGACTTCTACCACACGTACTCGCGGCGACACCGCTGCGGCGACTGCCGCCGTGTCGTCGGTACATCCGTTGGCCGCCACCACCAGTTCGAGCCGGCCGCCGGGATCTGTGTCGATGAGGCGCTGCAGGGCATCGGCGATGATGGCCGCCTCGTTGTGGGCCGGGATAACGACACTGACGGTATTCGGCATGTCCACGACTTTCATTGCCCGGCGCGATTGACTGCCCCACTGCGCGATCGTCGCGAGTCTAGCCATCTCGCCGCAGCCGCAACGGAAACCACGGCGACTCGCTAATCTCTAGACATGTTTCGTATCGGCGCGAGCGCGACCGCCGCGTCTACGCCGGATCGACGCAGCCACGGCGGCGACACGACGAGCGAGCGCCTCGCGGGCGCAGTGCGCTCGGTTCTCGATCCACGCACCTGGGTGCACGTGCTGCGACTGGTGCACGCGGCGTCGTATTCGCACGTGCAGGAGGTCCGGAAGTTGCACCTCGGGCAAGGCGTGAAGATCTCCCCCACCGTGACCTTCCGCAACGGTGAACGGATCTCGATCGGTAGCAACTCCCACCTCGGCGAGCGCGGCATGATCTGGGCCGGCAATTCTCACGGCCGCATTAGCCTCGGAGAATATTGCCTGCTTGCGCCGAACGTCACGATCACGGCGTCAAATTACGGCATTGTCCAAGGGACGCCGGTCATGCACCAGCCAAAGGACGAGCGGGACGTCGTCATCGGCCGCGACGTATGGTTGGGTGCGAACGTCGCCGTGCTTGCGGGAGTCACGATCGGCGACGGCGCAATCGTCGCGGCGGGAGCCGTCGTGACGAAGGATCTCCCACCACAGTGCATCGCCGGTGGTGTCCCAGCGAAAGTCATCGGCGAGCGCCCACCGGCGGAGCGATCAACTCGATGACGCTCTCCGTGATCGTTGTCAGTTACAACACACGCGAGTCGACCTTGGAGTGCCTCGCGAGTGTGCTGGCGCACTCGCCGGCAGGCACCGAGGTCATCGTCGTCGACAACGGCTCACGCGACGGCTCGTCGGACGCGATCCGCGACTCACACTCCGGCGTCATCGTCGACGAAGCCGGCGAAAATCTCGGGTTCGCCCGAGGCGTGAATCGCGGGGTCGCGCAGTCGAGTGGTGAATACGTGGTGCTGCTCAACCCCGACACGATTGTGTTTCCGGGGACCTTCGACGCCCTCATGGGCTTCGCCGCCGCCCATCCCGAGCACGGGATCTACGGCGGCCGGACGCTGCGGCGAGACGGTTCGGTGGAGAGTAGCTCGTGCTGGGGCGCCCCGACCTTGTGGTCCCTGTTCTGCTTCGCGACCGGGCTGTCGACCGCGTTCAGTCGGTCCGCGGTGTTCGATCCTGAATCCCTCGGCAGGTGGCAACGCGACACCGTCCGTGAGGTGCCGATCGTGACCGGCTGCCTGCTGCTCATGCGGCGGGACGAGTGGAACCTGCTCGGAGGCATGGATGAGACGTTCTTCCTCTACGGCGAAGATGCGGAGTTCAGCACTAGGGCGGCCCGTCACGGCTGGCGGCCGGTCATCGTGCCGGACGCCACGATCATTCACGACGTAGGCGGGTCAACGAACGTCAGTACGTTCAAAATGACCCTCGTGCTCGCCGGCAAGGTGACCCTTCTGCGCCGCATCTGGACGTCGCGGCGTGCCCGTCTGGGCATCGAGCTACTCACCGTCGGTGTCTGGCTCCGGGCACTGCTGGAGCGCGTCGCGGGCACACGTGGAGGCGCTTGGTCCACCGCATGGATGAGACGCTCCGACTGGCTGCCAGGCTACCCAACGGCGCGCGCAACGCTGTTCGGTTTGCCGGTGGACATCCGGTAGTCGGTGGGTAGGTCTGACTCGTGAGGGTCGATCTTGGACAGGACCTCATCCGGCGTCTCCGGTCCAGGTGACTGACCCGCAGCCGCCGACCCCAACAGCCGTGAAGAACCCTGCGCCACGCCCAACCGCTTCGGCTGCGGCTGCGACGTCTCACACCGATTCTGCGCTGATACACGACGGCGTACCGGGACCGCCACTTGTGCACCAACAACCCGACCCGGGGCCGGACTGGCCATCCCCGTCGCCAGCGTCGGAGACTCGGCTCGGCGCCAGGGCAGCCATCTCCGAGGGATCTCAGGTATGCGGAAAGCTATCCACCGAGCGCGACTAGCTCGGGTTCGCGATCGCACTGCCTCTCGCGTCCGTCGCTGCCGGGTCGTAGACATAGTTGTCTGCCCACTGGGCAAAACGCGGCACACTCGTCCGCACGTACACCGCACCGTACCCCCGGTTGCCGATGCGATTATTCGTGATGTGCACATTGCTATACGTTGAGCCACCGAAGCGACTCCGATCCTGGTCGATGTAAAGCTCGTAACCATTCGTGCCGGTGATGAGGTTCCCCGAGACGTAGACATTCCGAATCGAATCGCCGTTCGGCTGCAGGAACAACGTTCCGCTCATGTTCGCACCGTCCCCAACGAAACGATTGTTCCGGATGATCACCTTACGATCGGGATTGGTGCTGACATCAAGATCACGCATGGTGTACGCCGACTGATGATTCCCACTGCCACCCGGATCACCGTAGGCCACCAAATCGCGCACAAGATTGTTCTCGATCACGATGTCATCGCCGCTCGCGGAGTACGTGCCATACGAGTTCAACCCACTCCCGAAGTGATGCACATAGCTGCGGTAGAAGCTGATCGCCCCGACCGCACACCCGGTCCACGCCGCCGCATGGTCGTCCAACAGACTCCCATCGCACTCGCTGTCCTCGACGACAACCGACCCGTTCGGCGACTGGTTGCTGTTCCAGGTCGACAGCGAAGCGTCACCCAATCCCACCGCACCAGGCTCCGGCTGGATACAACTCTGCTCAATCGTGATATCACCCTGCGAAAGGTCGTACCAACCCGTCAAACGCTTCCGATAGATATGCGTCCCGGCCGGCACGACGTGACCCGGCCACGTACTGTCAGACAACTCCGGCAAACCCGCACAACCAACCCCGAACGGCGCCAACCCCACATCCGACGCAGTCACCTGCCAACCGAACAGCTGATCGCCAGAAGGGGGCGGGACGGGCGATCGTCCGGCCCCGTCAACAGTCTGCGCCGGCGGCGGTGCGCTGCGCGCGACGGGCGGTTGGCCGTTCAGCCACGGCGGGATCGTCAGTGCCGCCAGCAGTGCGATCAGTGAGAATGGCAGTCCGAGCCACACGACGGAATCCCGACGCACCACAGACATCTCCCCATCGACGCGGCGCTGACCAGCGACGACCCGAAGTCGGCGACTACCGTTCAGGATGCCTGAGGTCGGCCTGAGTCGAAATGCTAGCCCTGTCTGGCCGCCGACGAGGCCCCCACGGCTTGAACGCAAAGCCGGCTCACCGGCCCGGATCCACGGATACAGTGAACACGGCAGTGAGGGCTGCCGTGCTGGACCGGGGGCCGGGAGAGGTGCGCACGTGAGCTTTTGCGGACTCATGGGGGTCGTGCTCCGCCGGTGGTACGTGGCGCTCGCCACCTTGATGTGTGGGGCGGCAGTCATCCTTGTCCTCGCCCAGGACGACGGCGTGTTCACCACCCGCACGGCAATCACCTTCCGCTACCCGGGAGCGACTGCGTTACAGCCGTACAACGGCTTCCGGGACAAGAGCGTGGTTTCCTTCGCGTCGCTGATTGCTCGCAAGGTCAACGGCGGTGAGGCCCCTGCAACGTATGCATCGGATAGCGCCCCCTATTACGGTGCGGGGATACGCCAGGGGGTGCTCGTGGGACTCCCCAACGAGGGCAACCAATGGCTCCCGATGTACCGGGACGCCCAGATCGACATTCAGGTTGTCGGGCCCACGGCAGGCTGGGTCGACAGGACTCGTAACGAGCTGGTCCGCCGCGTGCTCACACTTTCGGAGGGCCAGCAGGTTGAGGCCGGCATACCTGCCTCGAATCGCATCGCGGTGAGCGTCGATCCTGTGACCCGCGACATCCTCCATGTCGTGCCGAGCCGGACCATACACCTGCTTGGCGCCATCGGGCTGTTCGCCGCCGTCTGCATGGTTGGTGCATGGGCTGCCGTGATGCTCGACTCTGGCCTGCGCCGGCGGACCCGGCGAACAAATGCCGTTCCCGGCTTCACAACGGAGGACGCCATCTCATGAATCTCTCTGATACTCTGCGTGGCTTTGCAATGAGGTGGTACATCGTCGTCATTGGCCTGATCATCGCCGGCGGACTCGCTGTCGCGGCGTGGATGGTGGTGAAGCCGACCTACGAGCGCACAGGCTCGCAGCTCCTGGTACCCGGCGCTGGATCGTTCGCGCCAGGCACCGGCAACCCGTTCCTGAATCTCGCCGGCTTGGACCAGGCCGCCGACGTTGTCATCGGTGTGATGAATTCCGACGCCGTCGCCGGACGGATCATGAACCAGCATCCGGGTACCGTCGTTACGGTCTCCCGAGACTGGCAAAGCTCGGGCCCAACGCTCCTCTTCACCGTCACTGCCCGAAGTGACGCCGAGGCTGAGCAGGGGCTGGCCTCGATCTCCGATCAGACCACGGTCGTGCTCGACCGGCTACAGAACACTGAGAAGATCCGCGGCAAATACCGTATGAAGGTCATGCCGATCGCGGTCGACGACCACAGCACGCTCAGCCAAAAGCCACGACTCAGAGCAGCCGGGGCGGTCGGGGCGGCCTTCGCTGTCCTGACCGTCTTGCTTGCAGCACTCGTTGACGGTCTCGCCAGGGCTCGTCGGCCCGCAGTCCACGGCCGGCGGACCGAGATCGGGACGGGGGATCATCCGGCTCTGAAAGCGGGTTCTTCCCATCCGGTCGCCGAATGATGAGTCCGGTCGCCGAATGATGAGCATCATCACATCGCGAGGGTCGCGTTCGCTGGTGGCGAACCGGGTCCTCGCATCGTCGCCAGCGGGCGGAGGTGCGGTGATGATGCTCACGATGTATCTGGTGCTTCTACTGGGCATACCGTCGAACGTGGTGATCACCAGCCTCGGCCAGTACGGACGCCCGTCCATCCTCTGGGGCCTGACACTACTGGTCTGGTGGATTGTCGTGCGCCTGCAGGGCCGGCTCGATGAGCAACGGCTGCCCTGGCAACCCGTACGACACGCTTACGGGGCATTCGTGGTCGTCGCTCTCATAAGCTTCTCCATGGCCATGTTCCGCGGCCAGCCCGCCGATCAAGTCAGCCCCGCGGTCGCTGCACTAGTGCGGCTGGCGTCGTGGGCGGGTGTCCTGCTCGTCAGCATCGACGGTGTTCGAACGAGAGAGGATGTCGCGATCCTCGCGCGGCGGATGGCGATCGCGGGCGGCGCCCTGGCAGCGCTTGGTCTGCTGCAATCAATCTCCCACAAGTCTTGGCTGGACTGGTACGGCATGGTTCCCGGGTTGAACTACGCCGGCGATGAGATCGAGGCGCGAGGAGCCTTCGTCCGCGCATCCGGCACAGCCATTCATCCGCTCGAGTTCGCTGTGTCCATCGTCGGAATGCTTCCCTTCGCGCTCGGAGCCGCGGCATCCGGAGGCCCGCGCCCCAATGGCGGTCACCGGTGGCTTTGGTGGATCCCGCCTGCGCTGATCATGGTGACATCGCTGGTCGCCGTGTCGCGCTCGGCGATCGTCGGCCTCATCCTTGCCGTCCTCGGTTCCATGTCCTTCCTACCAAGACGGCTCCGACGGATCGTCCTCGTCCTCGCCGTCGCAGCTGCCCTGGCGATCGCCGCACTCGTGCCGGGACTGCTCACAACGACGATCTACCTGTTCACCGGCGCATCGGAGGATCCGAGCACGCAGTCTCGCGCTGACGGACTCGCCAGGGTGCCTGGTTTCCTTGCCGCATCTCCCCTGTTCGGGACCGGGTTCGGCACGTTCCTGCCCCGGTACTACATCTTCGACAATCAATTTGCGCTGCTTCTCGTCGAACTCGGCGTCATCGGGATCGTCGCGTTCGCGGCGCTTATCGCGAGTGCACTCGCCAGCACACTTCGGGCCGGCTACGTGTCCAAGCAGCCCGAGACGGTGCGTCTCTCGCGCATGTACGCCACCGCACTCTGTTCGATCGTGGTGCTGTACGCATTCTTCGACGCACTGTCATTCCCGATCGCCGCCGGCTTGTTCTTCCTGGTCATCGGGATATGTGCCAGCATTCGCTCGATCGGCGAGGCGGAGGCTGCCTCCTCCAACGTGTCCCAGGCTGCTCTCGCACCCTAGTTCGGGTCGGTGATCGCCTTGCCTCTCGCGTCCGTCGCTGCCGGGTCGTAGACATAGTTGTCTGCCCACTGGGCAAAACGCGGCACACTCGTCCGCACGTACACCGCACCGTACCCCCGGTTGCCGATGCGATTATTCGTGATGTGCACATTGCTATACGTTGAGCCACCGAAGCGACTCCGATCCTGGTCGATGTAAAGCTCGTAACCATTCGTGCCGGTGATGAGGTTCCCCGAGACGTAGACATTCCGAATCGAATCGCCGTTCGGCTGCAGGAACAACGTTCCGCTCATGTTCGCACCGTCCCCAACGAAACGATTGTTCCGGATGATCACCTTACGATCGGGATTGGTGCTGACATCAAGATCACGCATGGTGTACGCCGACTGATGATTCCCACTGCCACCCGGATCACCGTAGGCCACCAAATCGCGCACAAGATTGTTCTCGATCACGATGTCATCGCCGCTCGCGGAGTACGTGCCATACGAGTTCAACCCACTCCCGAAGTGATGCACATAGCTGCGGTAGAAGCTGATCGCCCCGACCGCACACCCGGTCCACGCCGCCGCATGGTCGTCCAACAGACTCCCATCGCACTCGCTGTCCTCGACGACAACCGACCCGTTCGGCGACTGGTTGCTGTTCCAGGTCGACAGCGAAGCGTCACCCAATCCCACCGCACCAGGCTCCGGCTGGATACAACTCTGCTCAATCGTGATATCACCCTGCGAAAGGTCGTACCAACCCGTCAAACGCTTCCGATAGATATGCGTCCCGGCCGGCACGACGTGACCCGGCCACGTACTGTCAGACAACTCCGGCAAACCCGCACAACCAACCCCGAACGGCGCCAACCCCACATCCGACGCAGTCACCTGCCAACCGAACAGCGTGGATGCAGACACTGTCCTCTTCGGCGGCCCCGTGGAAATAGGTGGCTCGGCAGCGACTTTCGGCTGGAAGACTGCGTCGACGAAGTAATTGGTTCCGTGCCACGACTTGGTCGGAAAGCCGCTGGACCTTCCGTACCGGTAGACGCCGCCGTTGACGGGCACCGTGAACCCGTTGTGCTTGAGGGATTTCGCGAACGCCGAGTTGGTCGCCGCGTAAGCGCCGGCCGGCGCGTAGTACGAGATGACGACCTGCTGGCCGGCCGAAACCTGGACGGGTTTCGTGAGCTTGGCCGTCTGCCAACCCACGACTCTCGACGCCGGGAACCGGGCGGCAGCGAGCCTGGCGCCGGAAGACGCCCAGACCGTGCCGGTGTAGGCCCCCTTCTGCGCAGAACTGCGATAGAACTGAATCGACGTGATCGTTTCGGCCCGCGTGCTGGTGACCTTCATGCCCAGTTCCACGCCATTCCTGTCTCGGTCGACAGGGACGGCCGGCTTGACACGGTGATCGAGCACGGTCACGGTCGTCGGCGCAGCCTGTGCCGACGGGACCAGGATGCCTGCCAAGGCAACAGCGACAGCCACGGACGCTGCCAGAAGGTGCTTTCGCGAAGCGAGCCTGAGTAGAGCTTTCGTGCGGGACATCGGTCTTCTGCTCTCCGGCTGGGGGTACGGGGCGATGCAGGGCGTGATCGAATCGTGACGATAGCAACGGGCCTTGTAGGGGTCTACCCACGCGGCGCCGAGCTAGTCCCATCTTCACATGACCAAGTGCGGCAGCCGTCTTTATGCTAAGCCCACGTTGGGGTCTGGGATCCCGTCCAGGCGTGATGAGCCGGGTTCTCCCCATCTCCCTGCATCCTGCATCCTGCAAGGATTCGCGCTGCGCGTCGAGTGCCCCGGTATGCACGCTCATAGGCCGCCGTCTTGCCGGCCGAGCCATGTGCTGGCGAACCGGCGCGTCGCCGAGCGCGGATCACCGTCGGTTCGCGCGCCCGCGGGCACGTCTGCCGGTGCCGGTGCAGGATCCGCCGCTCAGTATCCCTGGACGAGGACACCCGCGAGCGCAGCGTCGCGATGCCGCCGCGGGCCTCGTCAGTACTCGCGGAACGGCCATCTGCCTGGACGGGGAGCGCGCGCTCGTGATTTGTTGTGCCTGACGCGACCCGGCTCTCACCGAATAGCGGTTCTTCCGCAGCGACCACGGAAAATCCATTCGATTGATATCTTCTTGGCATGTGTGGGATCGCTGGGGTGCTCCGCTTCGACGGGCAGCCGGCTCGCACAAGCGTCGTCGATGCCATGATCGCCCAGCTGCAGCATCGCGGGCCGGACTGCCAGGGTCGCTGGTACAACGGGCCGGTCGGCCTCGGTCACCGGCGCCTGTCAATCATCGACGTGAGCGGTTCGCAGCAGCCAATGGTCAGTGCCGACGAGCGCTGGGTAATCGTGTTCAACGGCGAAATCCTCAATTACCGGGAACTGCGGAAGGACTTGAAGGGCTATCCCTTCCACACCGACGGCGACACCGAGACCATCCTCGCCGGGATCGTCAAACACGGGATCGGCTTCGTCGACAAGCTGGTCGGCCAGTTCGCGTTTGCCGTCTTCGATCGGCACTCACAGGCGTTGCACCTCGTACGCGACCGGCTCGGTATCCTTCCGATGTACTACTGGCTGGCTCCCGACCAGTTGATCTTCGCCTCAGAGGTCAAGGCAATCCTCACCGCCTTGCCCGATGGACCGCAGGTCGATCTGGCCAGCCTGGACTCCTACCTGTGCGGCCGGTCGGTGCCGTCGCCGCACACCCTCTTCGAGGGCGTCCGCAAAGTCGAGCCGGGACACCGCGCCGAGGTGGGAGTCAGCGGGCTCCGGACTGATCACCTCTACTGGCAGCCGCCGGCGGCGGATACGACGGCCTGGGCCGCCGGGGAGGCGGTGGATGCGGTCGACAAGTCCATCGACGAGGCCGTCCAGTCGGCACTCGTCGCCGACGTCCCGGTCGGGGCCTACCTCAGTGGCGGCGTTGACAGCAGCCTTATCGTGGCGAAGGCTGCGCGAATCCATTCGGGGCCGCTGAAGACCTTCGCGGCCGGATTCGGCGATCCCCGTTACGACGAACTCCGTTACGCGCGGTTGGTCAGTGATCACGTGGGGTCGGACCACCACGAGGTGCACGTCAACGCGGGCGATCTCGAGAATCTGTGGCCGACGCTGACCTGGCACCGAGATGCACCGATGTCGGAACCCGCCGACTTCGCGGTCTTCCGGTTGGCCCAGGCGGCCCGCGAGCAGGTGAAAGTGATCCTTTCGGGCGAGGGCGGCGACGAACTCTTCGGCGGCTACCCCAAGTACAGGGCCGCCCGCGCGATCGCCACCGCGTCGCACCTGCCCTGGCGGCTGCGGCAGGTCATCGGTGAGAGCATCGACAACCATCTGCCCGCGCGGTTGGGACGTCTACGAATCGCGCTGCGGGTGTGGGCCACGCCGGGCCGCGATGAGCAGTTCCGCACCTGGTTTGCACCCTTCACCGCGAAAGAGCGTCACGAATTGCTAGGTGCGACCGTGTCTCGGGCTACGACACCGACGTCCGGCGACGACGATGCGATCAGAGCGATGCTCCTGGCTGATCTCAACGCCTGGCTTCCAGCGAACTTGTTGGAGCGAGGAGACCGGATGTCGATGGCTGCCTCTCTGGAACTCCGGCCGCCATTGCTTGATCATCGTCTCGTAGAGCTGGCCTTCCGGCTGCCGTCGTCGATGAAAGTGCGTTCCGGTCAGACCAAGTGGGTTCTCAAGCAGGTGGCCCGCCGACACTTGCCCAGCGTAATCGTCGACCGCCCCAAAGTGGGCTTCCGGGTCCCGCTGGACACCTGGTTCAGGACCTCGCTGCGCGAGTCGGTCTTTGACCGGCTCACGGGACCGAATTCCTTCGTGGGTGACGTCTTCGATCGCGCGGCGATCCGTCGGCTCCTGGAGCGTCACAACAGTGGCACCTTCAACGAGGAGATCCGCATTTGGACCTTGATGTCCCTGGAGGTTTGGTACGAGACCTTCTTTGTCAGTGGTCTGGCGGCTCGTCCAGTCAGCACGCCACCATGCATGAACTGACCTTCCGCTCCGAGTGAACCCTCGCCTTCGATCTCGTCCGGATGGAATCGGCTGTCGCTGAAGAGATCGTCGGGGACGATGTCGGGAGAACTCGCTGGGTCCTGGTGCGACCGGCCACCGATGGGGCGTCACAACAGCCGGTCCGGGGAGCGCAGGAGAGATTGACCTGCTCATCAGCGCCCGGCCTTGTTACCGGCTGCGCACCACCGTCAACCCGTCGAGGACCGCCTCGTCCAGAGCGTCGAGGCAGGGCCGATCACCGATTCATCGTCGGTGCGGCGATCACGCCGATCCCGGTGATCACAGATGCCGATCTCGTGTCCGGACGAACTCCGCGAAGGCCCCTGGGTCACGAAGATCGACATAACGTCGTCCCTGCGCGTCAGTCCCCGCGGGCGGTTCGGTGAACGACTCTTGGGAGCGGACGGTCCTCTCCCAACCGGTCAATCCGTCGTACACTCCGACATACTTGTCGGCCTGCGGGCGCCAGTCCAGTTCGCGGGCCACCCGATCACGCGCAGCCAGCCCCATCTTGATGCGCAGGTCCAGATTGTCCAGCACGGTTTCGACTGCATCGGCGAAAGATCTGACGTCGCCAGAGGTGACATACATGACCGTGTCGCCGCCCGAGATGCGCGTCTCGGTGAGATCGAAGGAGACCGAAGGCAGGCCATAGGCCATGTACTCCATGGTCTTGTTCATTGTCGATACGTCGTTCAGCGGCGACTTCAGGTCGGGGCAGAGTCCGACATCGGCAGCGCTGAGATGCTCGGCGATCTGCACCCGACCGACCCGTCCGGTGAAGGTGACGACATCGTCCAGGCCCATCTCGTGGGACTGCTTGCGCAGGCCCTTCAGGCAGTCGCCAAAACCCATCAGCGTGGCGGTGACATCGGTCCGGCCCCGGACATGGACGAGTTCGTGCATGACTTCGAGGACCTGGTCGACACCGTCCTGCGGTCCCATGATGCCGAGATAGACAAGCTTGAAGGGTTCGTCGGAGCGGACATGCGCCGGGTGGATGGGCCGCATCTGCGTGGTGTCCGGCCCGCTGCGCACGACCGTCACCTCGTCAGCGCCTCGATCGCCGCGGGACACCGCCACGGCCTTGTACGACTCATTCGTACTGATGACCCAGTCGGCTGTCTTGAAGGTCTGTCGCTCCAGCCACAGCAGACCGGCCAGTTGAGCGCGGAGCAACACCGACGTGGGCTCGCCGAAGCGAGATCGGAACAACTCCGGATTGAGATCATGATGGTCGAAGACGAAGCGCACACCACGACGTCGCCACAGACGCGCCAGCGCCCAGTACGTGTCCGGCGGGTTGCAAGCCTGGATGATCATGAAGGGTGATCGTTGCCAGACGCGCAGCGACAGAATGGCCGTACAGACCCAGCTGTAGGCGAATTCGAGTGCGAAGCCGAGCACACCGACCGCTTGTGGG
Source organism: uncultured Actinomycetota bacterium (assembly GCA_963758075.1). Taxonomy (GTDB): domain Bacteria; phylum Actinomycetota; class Actinomycetes; order Propionibacteriales; family Propionibacteriaceae; genus Microlunatus. The sequence goes on from CAVWTT010000005.1 coordinate 446,800, forward strand.
GCCGGCCTGTACCGGTAGATGTGTACGCCCGAATTCAGTTCGTGGATCGCTTCACCTTCACCCCGCGGGCAGATCACGCTGACGGCGTAACCGTTGGCAACCAACGCCTGGCACTCAAGCCATACCCGCCGGTCGATCAGGACCGGCAGGTTCTGCACGATGATGAGGATGTGTGGTGACTGGCTGCCTGCGGGCCTCATGCCGGATATCCCACGATGCTCAGCGAAGTCACGGACCTGGCCGTGCTGGACCGACGTACGTTGATCATGGAGAGTCCCCCAACTCGTCCCACGGGTCGCCATCGACCGGCTGTTGAGGACACTAACCGGGGCCGGGAGGCAAAGCGGCCGGTTCGCGCAGACGCATGACCTACGGCCTGAATGACCGTGCGTGCCGCGGCATTCAGGTGCGATTCGTAGTGATCGCTTGTGAATGATGCTGAAGAATCACGCCATGGACTTCGACGCGGTGGCAGGCGAGCTGTACGGAGCCGACCCGGAACAGTTCGTCCTGCTCCGCAAGCAGCGGGCCTCGGAGGCCCGGGCCAGCGGTGACCGGGACCTGGCGCGCCGCATCACCGCCCTGCGCAAACCGACACGGCCGGCGTGGATCGTCAACCTGCTCTCCGGTCAGGCGTCGGCAGAGCTCGATGATCTGCTCGCTCTGGGCGCAGCCCTGGCCGAGGCCCAGCAGCGGCTGTCGGCCGCTGAGCTTCGCGAGCTGTCCGGTCAGCGACATGCGGCCATCGCCGCGCTCGTCCGTCGGGCCGCGCAACTGGCCCAGGTGCACGGTCACTCCCCCAGTGACAGCACCCTGCGGGAGGTGTCGGACACCCTGCAGGCGGCGCTGTCGGATCCATCGGTGGCCGAGACGGTCCGCCGAGGCCGGCTCAGCGAGGCCCAGGAGTACGGCGGCTTCGGCCCCGCCTTCGGCGCCACCGCAGCTGCCGGCGCGGCCACCCCGCCGACGGTCCGGACCGCCGAGGCCCACGAGTCGACCCGGGCATCGCCGGAGGCCGACGGCACGGACCGGGCCAGCAGCGACCGGGCCAAGGACCAGGGCCCCGACGAAGATCGCACCGACGATGCCGGCCGACCCGATGACGACGCCGAGCGCGATCGGCTGATCGACCGGTTGAACACCGCCCAACAGGCCCTCGACCGGGTCCGGGACGAGCAACGGCGCAACGAGGAGCGACGGCGGCAGGCTCAGACGGTTGCCGACCAGCGCTCCCAACGGGTGGACCACCTACGCAGGCAGCTCGAGTCGGCCGAGCGCGAGGCACAGTCAGCAGCCGAGGATCTGCGGCAGCTTCACGATCGGGTCCACGAACTGCGCACGGCCGAGGGCAGCGCCGAGGACGCCGTCGCCGACGCCCTGTCACAGCTGGCCGACCACTGACGCGGGGCGCGGCGGCGTCCCGGCGAAGACGTCAGCGTGTTGACATCGCCGCGGTGGGTACTGACGACGCCATGAACCGTGGAATCATCGGAACGATCATCGGCATTCTGGTCATCATCATCCTGATCATCGTCATCACCCGGCTCGTCTGAGCCGGACCGTCAGAACGCCGCCTCGTCGAGGTCCATCGCGGCGAGGTCGGTGTTCTCGGCGATGACGCGCTCCGCCGCGAGCTTGGGCAGCACCGTCCGGGCGAACCAGCGGGCCGAGGCGACCTTGCCCTCGTAGAAGCGCTGCTCGCCGGCCGGCAGGCCGCGACCGAGTGCGGTCAGTGCCACCTCCGCGCCGCGCAGCAGCAACCAGGCACAGATCACGTCGCCGAGCGCGAACAGCAGCCGGGTGGTGTTCAGTCCGACCTTGTACAGATTGCGCGGCTCACCGCCCGGCATCCGCGGATCGGCCGACATCGCCGTGGTGGCCATCACCGTGCCGATCGCCTCGACGTCGTCCAACGCGCGGGCCAGCAGTTCCCGCTCCTCCTTGAGTTGAGTGTTGCCCGCGGCGTCGCCGGCGAATGCCGTCACCTCGGCCTGCAGCTGACCCAGTGCGCGAGCCTGGTTGCGGAGGATCTTGCGGAAGAACAGGTCCTGTCCCTGGATCGCGGTGGTGCCCTCGTACAGGGTGTCGATCTTGGCATCGCGCACGTACTGCTCGAGCGGGTAGTCCGACAGGAATCCCGAGCCGCCGAACGTCTGCAGCGCCTCGCTGCCGAGCAGCACCCAGGAGCGTTCGGAGCCGTAACCCTTGACGATGGGCAGCAGCAGGTCGTTCAGTTCGACCGCCGCCTGGTCGGTCTCGCCGGCGGCATCCGCCAGCGCGACCCGGTCCTGGATGCTCGCGGTGTAGAGCACCAGCGCCCGCATGCCTTCGACGTAGGCCTTCTGGCTGAGCAGCGACCGCCGGACGTCGGCATGGTGGATGATCGTCACCCGGGGCGCGGTCTTGTCGGCGTTCTGCAGCAGATCCGCTCCCTGGACCCGGCTGCGGGCGTACTCCAGAGCGTTGAGGTAACCGGTGGACAGGGTGGCGATCGCCTTGGTGCCGACCATCATCCGGGCGTCCTCGATCACCTGGAACATCTGCACGATGCCGTTGTGGACCTCGCCCAGCAGCCAGCCCCTGGCCGGGCGATCGGCGCCGAAGGTGAGTTCGCAGGTGTTGGAGACCTTCAAGCCCATCTTGTGCTCGACGTTGGTGGCCACCACGCCGTTGGGTTCGCCGAGTTCGCCGGTGTCGGGATCGAACTCGTGCTTCGGCACGATGAACAGCGACAGCCCCTTGGTGCCGGGTCCGCCGACGCCGTCGACGCCGGTCGGGCGGGCCAGCACGAGGTGGATGATCTGATCGGAGAGGTCATGCTCACCGGAGGTGATGAACCGCTTGACGCCTTCGATGTGCCAGCTGCCGTCGGGCTGCGGGATTGCCCGGGTGCGGCCGGCGCCGACGTCGGAGCCGGCGTCCGGCTCGGTCAGCACCATGGTCGCGGTCCAGCGGTTCTCGGCCATCAGCCGGCCGATCTTCTGGTCCCGCTCGGTGCCGTTGCGGAAGATCATCTCGCCGAACTTCGGCCCGGAGGCGTACATGTAGACGGCCGGGTTGGAGCCGAGGATCAGTTCGTTCATCGCCCACCGCAGTGACGGCGGCGCCGGCTGCCCGTCGACCTCGGCACCCAGGCCGATCTTGTAGAACTCCGACTCCATCAGCGCCTGGTAGGACTTCTTGAACGCCTCCGGCAGCGGAGCCGTGTGCGTCTGCGGGTCGTAGACCGGCGGCTGCCGGTCGGCCTCGACGAACGACGCGGCGAGCTTCGTCCGCGCCAGATGGTCGACCTCGTCGAGCACCGCCTCGGCGGTGTCGCGGTCCATGTCCGCCCAGGGTCCCCGGCCGAGCACCTCGGTGCGGTCCAGGACCTCGAACAGGGTGAACTTGATGTCACGCAGATTGGACTTGTAATGGGTCATGTCCAGCCACCTCGGTCGTCGTCGAGCCCGCCGGAGCCCGCGGTCCGGCAAGTTACCGGTGAGTAACTTGATCCAATATTACTCGCCGGTAACCTGCGCCGCCAACACCCGGCACAGATCCGTTGCCCCAGCCCCTGCCCGGCCGTCGGCCGCGCCGCCACAGCCGTGCCGGCCGCACCAGCCGCGCCGTCGCATACCGCACTCGTGCCTCGCGCAGGCGGCAGATGTGCGACGCACGAGGGCGGTATGCGACGGGGGAGGTTGCGGCCAGGACGCGGGGGCCGGTGGGGCACCGCGGGCGGACAGATGCGTCGGGTCAGAGGACCAGGGCCATGCCGGGATCGGAGAGTATCGCGGCGACGTCGGCCAGGAACCGTGAGCCCTGCTCGCCGTCGACGATGCGGTGGTCGAATGACACCGCCAGCGTGGACACCCATCGCGGCTCGATCCGCTCCGCCTCACCGGAGCCCAGCACCCACGGCCGCCGGCTGATGCTGCCGACGGCGAGGATGCCGGACTGGCCGGGGACCAGGATGGGCGTACCGGCGTCGACCCCGAAGACGCCGACGTTGGTGATGGTGAACGTGCCGCCGCTGGTGTCGGCCGGCTGGGCCCGGCCCTCCCGCGCCGTCGTGATCGCCTGCTGGACGGCACCGGCCAGCCCGGCCATGCTCATCCGGTCGGCGTTCCTGATCGTGGGCACCAGCAGTCCCCGCGGCGTGGCCACCGCGACACCGAGATTGACCCGTCCGTGCTGGACGATCTCCTGGCTCTGCTCGTCCCAGCCGGCGTTCATCACCGGGGTGCGACGCAGCGCGAGCAGGCAGGCCCGGGCGATGATCAACAACGGGCCCACCCGGACACCGTCGAAGTCCGGCCGCTGCTTGATCTTCTCCGCCAGCGCCATCGTCGCCGACACGTCGCAGGTGACCCACTCGGTGACGTGCGGGGCGCTGAACGCCGACCTCACCATGGCGTCGGCGGTGGCCTTGCGGACCCCGCGGACGGGGATGCGGACGTCCTGGCCGGAGTCCGAGCCGTGATCGGCACCGGTGCCGTCGGCCCGTTCGGCCGCGGCGTTGACGTCCTCGGCGGTGATCGTGCCGGACGGACCGGTGCCGGTGACCGCCGACAGGTCGACACCGAGATCCTTGGCCAGCTTGCGCACCGGGGGTTTGGCCGCCACCGGCGTACCGAGGTCGCCGTTGCCGAGCGGCGGTTCGCCGGGATGAGGCAGTGGAGCGCCGATCGGCTCCGACTCCCCCGGTTCCAGGGGTGCCTGTTCGCCGCTGTGGTACGACACCGGATGGTCGGTGCCGAAGGCGTCGGCGACCGCGATGTGCGGCTCCTCCGCACCGCCGGGGCCGTGTCGACGCCGGCGCCGGGCCTGGTCGGTCCGGGGCCCGTAGCCGACGAGATTGGCGGTCCGACCGGACCGGTCGGTCTTCGGCGCCCCGTCGGTCTTCGGCGCCCCGTCGGTCTTCGGCGCCCCGTCGGCCGACCGGGCCGCCGACTCCTCCGCCGTCCCGGCAGCCGCCGCGGATGGGGTCGCCGGTACCGCCGTCGCGGATGCGGTGTCCGGACCCGACCGCGCCGGCTCGTCGCCGGCGGCATCGGCGCCCTCGTCGATGATGATGATCGGGGAACCGACGTCGGCGGTCTCGCCCTCGGCCACCAGCAGTTCGGCGACCCGACCGGCGTACGGGCTGGGCAGCTCGACCACCGACTTGCTGGTCTCGATCTCCACCAGGATGTCGTTGATGCCGACCTGGTCGCCGGGGGCGACGTGCCAGCTGACGATCTCGGCGTCGACGAGACCCTCGCCCGGGTCCGGCAACAGGAACTGCTTCATCGGGGATCCTTCCGATCAGTAGCTCATCGAGCGGTCGACGGCATCCAGTACCCGGTCCAGGTCGGGCAGGTACTCGTCCTCCAGCCGGCTCGCGGGGTAGGGCAGGTCGAAGCCGGTGACCCGGAGCACCGGCGCCTCCAGCCCGTAGAAGCAGCGTTCGGTGATCCGGGCCGCGATCTCGGCGCCGAGGCCGCCGCTCATCGGTGCCTCGTGCACGACCACCGCGCGGCCGGTCTTGCGCACCGACGCGATCACCGTCGCCAGGTCCAACGGCGACAGGGTGCGCAGGTCGATCACCTCGAGGTCGCGACCGTCCTCCTCGGCTGCCGCGGCGGCATCGAGGCAGACCTTGATCATCGGGCCGTACGCCAGCAGGGTGAGGTCGCGGCCCGGGCGTACCACCGAGGCGCTGTGCAGCGGCTGCGGTTCGACCGTCTCGTCCACCTCGCCGCGCTGGTGGTAGCGACGCTTGGGTTCGAAGAAGATGACCGGGTCGTCGGAGGCGATCGACTGCTGGATCATCCAGTAGGCGTCGTGCGGGTTGGCGACCGCGACGACCTTGAGCCCCGGGGTGTGGCAGAAGTAGGCCTCCGGTGACTCGCTGTGGTGTTCCACCGCACCGATGCCGCCGCCGAAGGGGATCCTGATCACCATCGGCACGGCGATCCGGCCGCCGGACCGGTTGCGGAACTTCGCCACCTGGCTGACGATCTGGTCGAAGGCGGGCCAGGTGAAGCCGTCGAACTGCATCTCACAGACCGGCCGGTAGCCCCGCAGCGCCATCCCCAGCGCGGTGCCGACGATGCCGGACTCGGCCAGCGGCGAGTCGATCACCCGGGCCTCACCGAAGTCCTTCTGCAGGCCTTCGGTCACCCGGAACACCCCACCGAGTCGGCCGATGTCCTCACCGGCGAGGACGACCTTCGGGTCGGCCTCGAGCGCGCGTCGCAGGCCGGCGTTGAGCGCCTTGGCGATGCTCAGCATGGTCATCGTGCACCTTCCGCCGAGCGGGCCCGGTCACCCTGACCAGCAGCGGCGATCGCTGCGCCGTGCTGGTCATCGTCGGTGATCTCCTCGTCGTCGACGAAGGAGGCCAGGTAGGAGGCGTAGGCGCCGCGTTGCTCGATCAGGTTCGGCGTCTGCTCGGCGTAGACGTGGTCGAAGACGTCCAGCAGCCGCGGTTCGGGCAACGCCAGGCAGCGACGCCGCAGGTCGGAGGCGAGGTCGGCGGCCTCGGTCTCGATGTCGGTGAAGAAGCTGTCCGGCACCGCACCGGTCCGGGTGAGATAGGCATGGACCCGGGCGATCGGATCCTTCAGCCGCCAATGGTCCAGTTCGGCCCCGAGCCGGTACTTGGTCGGGTCGTCGGAGGTGGTGTGGGCGCCCATCCGGTAGGTGTAGGCCTCGATGAAGGTCGGCCCCTCCCCGGTGCGGGCCCGGTCCAGCGCCCGCCGGGTCACCGCGTGCACCGCCAGTACGTCGTTGCCGTCGACCCGTACGCCGGGGATGCCGAAGCCCGAAGATCTGCGGTACAAGGGGATGCGGGACTGCCGGGCGATCGGCTCGGAGATCGCCCACTGGTTGTTCTGGCAGAAGAAGACGACCGGGGCGTTGTAGGAGCCGGCGAACACGAACGCCTCGTTCACGTCACCCTCGCTGGTCGCCCCGTCGCCCAGGTAGCCGATCACCGCGGCGTCGCGATCCGGATCGCCGGTGCCGACCAGGCCGTCGCGTTCCAGGCCCATCGCGTACCCGGTCGCGTGCAGGGTCTGCGCGCCGATGACGATCGTGTAGAGGTTGAACCGGGTCTCGGCCACATCCCAGCCGCCCAGGTCGATGCCGCGGAACATCCGCATCAACTCGATCGGATCGATGTCCAGGCACCAGGCGACGCCGTGCTCGCGGTAGGTCGGGAAGACATGGTCCTGGCTGCCGAGGGCCCGGCCGGAGCCGATCTGGGCGGCCTCCTGGCCCAGGCAGGGCGCCCAGATGCCGAGCTCACCCTGGCGTTGCAGTGCCGTCGCCTCGGTGTCGATCCGCCGGGTCAACGTCATGTCCCGGTAGAAGCCGGCGATGTCGAGATCCGTGCCGGCGAACGCGTACTCGTCGTTGTCGACGCGCATCCCCTCCGGCGTCAGGAGCTGGACGAACTCCACCTCGGTGGGCGAGCCACTCAGGTCGCTCATCTACGCGCATCCTCTCCGCTCCGGTACGGGATCACCGCAGAGTCGCCTCGGCCCGGCCGAGCGGCCGTGCGCCGCGGTCGTGCCCCATTGCACGGATGCCCGGGTGCCCGCAATTGCGCGGGCGGGAACCGACGTCACCCCAGGGTCGGGGAGGCGTCCGTCCGTGTGCCCAAGGTACCCGTCGGCGCCTGCACGGAACAAAAGAGGTTGCGCCCGCGGCAGGGCTGCGGTTGGCTTCCGATCACCACCGGTGGTCGGTTGCGCCGACCAGCGGTGGCAGCAGCGAGCGAACCGTTCCGTCGGCCCTTCCGGCCGTCGTGACCACGAACGAGGAGGTGTGCGACGTGATCATCACCCGTCCCGGCCGTGCCCATCGGTCGATCCTCGTGCCAGGAGTCTCTCGTGCAGTTCGTTCCTTCTTTCCACCCGTCCGGGGCCGCCGGCGCTGAACCGCGCCCGGACGGCGTCCCGTTCGTCCCGACCGCCGAGCTCGGGCCCGACCAGCGCTGGACGCGCTACGACGAGCCGGGGGTCCTCACCGGCCCCGAGCCGGTGCCCGACTGGCTCATCACCGCCTCCGGCGCGGTGGAGACCGAGCTCGGCATGCTCAAGTCCGGCAAGGAGGCCGACGTCGCGCTGATCGAACGCGCCACCGACGCCGCATCGGTGGTGCTGGCGGCCAAGCGGTACCGGCCGGCGCAGCATCGACAGTTCCACCGCGACACCGGCTACGTCGAAGGTCGGCGCGTCCGCAACAGCCGGGACCGCCGGGCCATGGCCAAGCACACCCGCCACGGCCGGTCGGTCGAGGCCGGCCAGTGGGCGACCGCCGAGTTCACCGCGCTGGCCGAGCTCTGGTCCGCCGGCGTGCCCGTGCCCTACCCGGTGCAGCTCGACGGCGCCGAGATCCTGATGGAGTACATCCGCACCCCCGACGGCGACGCCGCTGGCCGGCTGGCCCAGCTGCGCCCGGACCAGCACCAGCTGCGCGGCTACTGGGACCAGCTGAGATCGGCGATGATCGTGCTGGCCGGACGTCAGCAGGCCCACGGCGACCTGTCGCCGTACAACCTGCTGGCCGCCGGCGACCGGCTGGTGATCATCGACCTGCCGCAGGTGGTCGACATCGCCGCCAACCCGAACGGGATGGCGTTGCTGGCCCGCGACTGCCGAACGGTGTGTGCCTGGTTCACCGCCCGTGGCCTCGAACGCGACGCGGACGTCCTGCTGGCCGAGTTGATCTCCTACGCCTGGTGAGCCCGGTCCACCGGCTGTGGACGGGCTGCCCGCCGGCCGGCCCGTCCACGGCACCGTGGTCGGGTGGTGATGGTGACGGCGGCGTCGGAGCGGGCCGCGGACGGGGGGCGACGCGGTTCTCCGGCGGCTCGCCCGGGCCGCGGCGACCGGGACCGTCTCGCCACTGAGACAACGGCGGCCGAGCAGCGGCGCCGCGATCAGAATGGGCCCGAGCCGACCGTCCGGGTCGGTGCACAGCGGCGAACCCAGGGAGCGGTAGTGGGCGACTGGCGGGGATTCGAGGTCGACGGCCGACGGGCCGTGGTGGCCGGCGCCGACGCCCGGGCCGTCGGCGCCATCAGCGAGCTCCTCCAGGCCGGCGCCCGGGTGCGGGTGGTGGCGGCGGCCACCGGTCCCGCCGTGGCGGATCTGGCCGCCCGGGACCGGCTGGAACTCATCGACGACAGCTTCGCACCGGCGCTGCTGGACGACGCGTCCTTCGTCGTGCTCGGTTCGCTGCACCCCGACCGCGAGGCCGAGATCGTTGCCGACGCCGCCCGGCGCAACCTGGTGCTGTACCGCCTCTACCCCGCCGGCCGGCCGACCGGTCCGGCCGGCGGATCCGGTGTCGGGCGGGTCATCCTGGTCGGCGGCGGCCCCGGAGATCCGGGCCTCCTCACCGTCGCCGGTCTGCAGGCGATCCGCGACGCCGACGTGATCGCGGCGGACCGGTTGGCGCCGCTGGCGGTGCTGGCCCAGGCCCGGGAGGACGCCGAACTGGTCGATGTCGGCAAGATCCCCCGCGGCCCGGGCGCCGAGCAGCAGTCCATCGAAGAGCTGCTGGTGGACCGGGCCCGGGCTGGCAAGCTGGTGGTCCGGTTCAAGGGCGGCGACAGCTTCGTCTTCGGCCGGGGCGGGGAGGAGTGGCAGGCCTGCGCCGCCGCGGGCATACCGGTCACGGTGATTCCCGGTGTCACGTCGGCCAGTGCCGCTCCGGCCGCGGCCGGCATCCCGCTGACCCACCGCACGCTCTCGCAGGGCTTCACCGTGGTCACCGGTCATCTGCCGCCCGGCCATCCCGGGTCGACCGTCGACTGGGCCGCCCTCGCGGCCACCGGCACCACATTGGTGATCATGATGGGGATGGCCAACCTGCCGACCATCGCGCGGGTCCTGATCGAGCACGGATTGCCGGCCACCACCCCGGCCGCGGTGGTCGAGGACGGCACGCTGCCGTCGATGCGAACGGTCCGGGCGCGACTGGACGAGATCGCCGGCCGATCGGCGGCGGAGGGGCTCGGCGCGCCGGCCACGGTGGTGATCGGCGCCGTGGCCGGCTTCTCCCCCGACGTGGGCTGATCAGCCCAGCTGCCAGCGGGTGAGGCAGAACGGATGGCCGGCCGGGTCGAGCCGCACTCGCCAGGTCTCTCCGGGCTGGAAGTCCGGAAGGGTGGCACCGGGGTCGACCGCGCGCCGCTCGGCGGCGGCGATGTCGTCGACCTCGAGGTCGACATGGAACTGCTTGCTGCTGACGTCGTCCGGCCACGACGGCGGGGTGTAGTGGCGAACCTTGCCGAAACCGATCGCCGGCCCGTCTGCCCGGTCAGCATGGCCACGTTCTCGTCCTGGTAGGCGACCGTCAGACCGAGCCCCTACGCCGACCAGAAGTCCACCAGTGGGGCCGGGTCGGCGCAGTCGATGGTCACCATCGCCACGCCGGCCGGTGCGGCCGTCACGGTGTGCCCTGATGTGGTTTCCGTCATGGCCCCAGTCAACGAGGCTTCCGCCGCCGGGTCTTGGACGAAGCCGACACGGTGTCCGAGGCACCGCGGTGCTGCACCCTTCGACTCGGGGCGCCGGCGCCCCGTGGTCGCGCTCCGTGGAGTGGGTGGAGATCGTTTTGACCGACGGCCTTCGGGCGACCCTCCGGGCTGGCAGGCTGATCGACGTCAGACCCCTGCCGGCGGCTTCGCCGGCACTCCTCCGGACGACCGCCCCCTCGGAGTCGGTGATGCGCGCCACCGACCTCGGCCTGGTCGTCCGATCCCGAAAGGATCCACCATGTCGAAGCGACTCGCCGCCTCTGCGGCGGCCATGACTCTCACCGCCGGGAGCCTGGTGATGGCCAACGCCGGACCGGCGCTGGCCATGTGTCCCGCGGACTCCGGCTACTCCCTGAGCTCGACGTCGATCTCCATGCCGTTCAAGAACATCCCGACCTTCAAGGACGGCCGCGGCGGCGTGCTCACCGTGTCCCGCAGCTACTCCGGCAGCGTCAGCTACCAGGTCACTGCCGGCGCCGAGACGGAGGTGAACGCCGTCTTCACCAAGGCGAAGATCTCGGTCAGCGCCTCGCTGACCAAGACGAACTCGACCGGCACCACGCACACCTACTCGCACCGGATCGGCGCCCGCAAGTACGGCCATGCCCGGTACGTGTCCTGGGGCAAGAAGGTGCACTGGAAGCGGTGGCAGCAGTACACCACCTCCTCCGGCTGCGCGATCCGCATCGTCCGGCAGGGCACCATCAGGTTCCCGTCCACCGCGGAGGGCTGGAAGTACTGGGAGACCACCAGCTGACCGGCGCCTGACCTGCCGACCAGCAGACGACGCGGCCCGGGCACCCCTTCCTGGTGAGGGGATGCCCGGGCCGCGTCGTCATTCCACCCGGAAGTCCGGCGGTCAGGCCAGCGATTCCTCCCACGCCTCATGCAGGGCCCGGTAGTGGCCCTTGTCTGCGGTGACCAGTTCGGCGGGGCTGCCGTCCTCGATGATCCGGCCGTGCTCGAGCACCAGCACGCGGTCGGCGATCTCCACCGTGCTGAGCCGATGCGCGATGATCACCGCGGTCCGACTTGCCAGGATCGTCTGCAGCGCCTGCTGGACCAGCCGTTCGCTCGGGATGTCCAGGCTCGAGGTGGCCTCGTCCAGGATCAGCACCGCGGGGTCGGCGAGGAACGCCCGGGCGAACGCCACCAGCTGCCGCTGGCCGGCCGACAACCGGCCGCCGCGCTTGGCGACGTCGGTGTCGTAGCCCAGCGGCAACTCGGAGATGAACTCGTGGGCGCCGACCGCCCTGGCCGCGTCCATGATCTCCTCCCGGCTGGCACTGGGCTTGCCGAAGGCGATGTTGTCGGCGACCGTGCCGTCGAACATGAAGTTCTCCTGGGTCACCATCACCACGTTGCGGCGCAGATCGGCGTCGCTGAGTTCACGCAGGTCGACGCCGTCCAGGGTGATCCGACCTCCGGTCGGGTCGTAGAACCGGGACATCATCTTGGCGATCGTCGTCTTGCCCGCGCCGGTGGTGCCCACCAGCGCGACCGTCTGGCCCGCCGGGATGGTCAGGTCGAGGTCCGGCAACACCGGCCGGTCCTCCTCGTAGGCGAAGTCGACGTGATCGAACTCGACCCGGCCGGCCACCCGGTCGATGCGGGTCGGCTGCGTGGGCTCCACCACGTCGGGGTCCTGTTCCAGCACCCCGGACAGCTTCTCCAGCGCCGCCGAGGCGGACTGGAAGAGGTTGTAGAACTGGCTGATCTCCTGCATCGGGTCGAAGAACATCCGCAGGTAGAGCAGGAACGCGGTCAGCACGCCGATGGTGATGTCGCCCTCGAGTGCGCGGTAGCCACCGTAGAGCACGACGATGCCGATGGTGATGTTGCCGATCAGCTTGACGCCGGGCATGAACAGCGCGACCAGCCGGAAGGCGGTGGTGTTGACGTCGCGGTAGCCGCCGGCCAGATCTTCGAAGATCTCGGAGTTGCGGCGCTGTCGGCGGTAGGCCTGCACGGCCCGGATACCGGTCATCGTCTCGACGAACTGGACGATCACCATCGCCGAGAACTCGCGGACCCGGCGGTAGGTGCGCGAGGAGTTCACCGAGAACCAGGCCACCAGCAGGACCAGCACCGGAAAGCTCAGCAGGCAGACGATGCCCAGCTTGACGTCCAGGGTGAGCAGCATGATGCCGACGCCGACCAGGGTCAGGACGGCACGGATCAGGCTGTCGAACCCGCCGTTCAGCATCTCCTGGATGGCCTCGACGTCACTGGTCAGCCGGGACACGACCCGCCCCGAGGTGTACCGGTCGTGGAACTGCACGTCCAGCTTCTGGAAGTGCCGGAACACCCGGCGGCGCACCTCCAGCAGGACGTCCTGGCCGACCCGGCCGGACAGCCGCTGGAAGGTGATCCGGCTGGCCCCCTGGAACAGGATCGTCACGATCATGGCCACGACGATCTCGAACAGCACCCGGGAGTTGCCGCTGTCGGTGATCGGCGGCACGCCGCGGTCGATGCCGAGACTGACCAGGTACGGGATTGCCAGCCGGGCGGCGTTCTCGATGATGACGACGAAGATGATCGCCATCACCGTCAGCTTGTGCGGGGCCAGCAGGTTGCCCAACAACCGGCGGCTGCGGTGCTTGAGGAACACGCTGCCGCGGGCGGAGAGCTCACCGGAGTCCTCCGCGCCGACGCCGCGCCACTGACGCAGGGCGTCGTCGGTGGCGGGATCGGGGACGGTGTCCTTGGACCGGGTCCGGTCCGTGACCTGGGCGGTCATCCGGCCTCCTCCAGCAGGTCGAGTTCTTCTTGCGGGTTCACCTCGGCGCTGAGCAGGTCGCGGTACTCCGGCACCGTCTCCAGCAGCTCGGTGTGGGAGCCGACATGGGTGATGGTGCCGCCGGACAGCATCGCCACCCGGTCGGCCAGCAGCACGGTGGAGGCCCGGTGCGCGACCACGATGCCGGTGACCCCGGCGAGCACCCGCTGCAGGGCCTGTTCGACCAACGCCTCGGTGTGGATGTCGAGGGCCGACAGGGTGTCGTCCAGCACCAGCACCGACGGCCTGGACAGCACCGCCCGGGCCAACGCGAGCCGCTGCCGCTGGCCGCCGGACAGGCTCATGCCCTGCTCGCCGATCCGGGTGTCCAGACCCCACGGCAGGTCGTAGACGAAGTGGGCCTGGGCGACCTCGATGGCCTCCTCCAGGTCGGCCTCGCTCGCGTCCGGCCGGCCCAGGGCGAGGTTCTCCCGCGCCGACATCGAGAACAGCGTCGGGTCCTCGAACGCGATCGCCACCGCCTGACGCAGATCGGACAGCTTCAGTTCCCGGATGTCGACGCCGTCGACGGTGACCCGGCCCTCGGTGACGTCGTAGAGCCGCGGCACCAGGTTGGTCAGGATGGACTTGCCCGACCCGGTGGCGCCGACCACGGCGACGGTCTCGCCCGGAGCGATGTCCAGGTTCACCCCGTGCAGCACCGGCGCGTCGGCGTCGGGGAAGGTGAAGCCGACGTTCTCCAACCGCAGGTGACCGCGGACCGGTCGGGCCAGTTCGGCCGGACCGTCGGCGATCGCATCCTCGGTGTCGAAGATCTCGGCCAGCCGGTCGGAGGCCGTCATCGACTCCTGGGCCTGGGAGATCTGCATGCCGAGGGTGGCGATCGGATTGACCAGGGAGGTCATCAGGGTGGTGAACGCCACCAGCGTGCCCAGCGTCACGTGGCCGTGGCCGGCCGCGGCCGCACCCAGGCCGAGCACCACGATGAGGGTCGCGTTCGGGATCACCTCCAGGAAGGTCCAGAAGTTCGACTGCAGCCGCACCTTCTGCATCGAGGTGCCGTACAGCTGGACGCTGCGCCGGTCGAACTTGTCGAAGATGTACTCGGCCCGGCCGAAGGACTTGATCACCCGCAGGCCGTGGGCGCCCTCCTCGACGGTGGAGGCGACGTCGCCGGTCTCGTCCTGGATCCTGCGGGACAGCCGGACGAACCGCTTGGTGACCCACATGCACAGTCCGGCGATCGGGAACACCGAGATCAACACCACCACACCGAGCGGCCAGTACAGGTGGATGAGGATGCCGGTGACGACGGCGATCTGCAGCGTGTTGATGATCAGGAACAGCAGCCCGAAGCCGAGGAACCGGCGGATGGTGGACAGGTCGCTCATCATCCGCGACAGCAGCTGGCCGGACTCCCACTTGTCGTGGAAGGCCATCGGCAGCCGTTGCAGCTTGGCGTACAGGTCGATGCGGATGTCGTACTCGACCCCGAGGGTGGCCTTGGAGACCGTCCAGCGGCGGCCGAAGATCACCACCGCCTCGAGGATGCCGAGGCCGAGGGCGAACAGGCCGAGCGCCCACAGCCCCCGATGATCGGAGTGGGTGACGGGTCCGTCGATGACCGCCCGGGTGACCAGCGGTACGACGATGGTGGCCCCGACGCTCAGCGCGCCGAAGACGAACATGGCGATGAACCGCGGCAGGTAGGGCTTCAGGTAGCTGCGGAGTCGCCACAGCGAGGTGTAGGAGCGCTTGCGTACCGAGCCGTCCGGGCCGGGCCGGGGCACCGGCAGGATCGCCGGCGGACGGTCCAGCGCGGTCAGCACGGACGGGTGCAGCGCCAGCGGAGTGGAGTGGGGGTCTGGGTTGTCCTCTTGTTGTGACGTCGTGGACGTCGGTGCCGATAAATCGGCAGACATGGGGCGTACCTCAATGCATCGTGGCGGAGAGCAGGGCGGTGGACCTCGTGCTCCTGGGTGCTGGCAGGACTCGGTGACGACTCAGCCCCCGCGCGGGTCCGCACAACGATCAGCGGATCGGACCCCGACGCTGGGGCTGGTGCTCGCCGGACGAGGTGCGGACGTACGGCAGGGGCTGTCAAGACTTACCCATCGTGCAAGCTCGACAACGGTTGAGGTCAAGGAGACCCCGCAAGCCGGCGCGGAGTTTTCCTCCACGACCGGATTCTTACTCTAGCGAAATTCCTCGGCGGTGCACCGACGGCTTTTCCGCCCATCTCACCAGATGTGCGCTAGCCGGCCGGCTGGAGGGGCCGGCCATCAGGCGGAGAGGTCCGATGAGTCGGCGCTGCCGGCGGCCGTGTCCAGCACCGCGTGGACGGCGTGTCGGTGCAGCGGAGAGGTCACGGCACCGTCCAGCAGCGGGTCGCGGGTGTCGGCCATCCACCGGCCGAGAGCGGTGAGAAGACCGGCCCGGACGTCGGCCAGCGCGGGGTCGGCGGCACGGTCGGTGAGCTCGAACGGGTCGTCGGCCAGGTCGTACAGCTCGACCATCGGGTGCGACCCGATGTTGCCGTTCGGCCCGGTGACCGGGGTGCACCGGCGCAGCCAGGACTGGCTGGGGTCCATGAACAGCGGCGCTGAACTGAAGTTCGCGATCAGCTTGTACCGCTCGGTGCGTACCGACCGGCGCGGGTCGTAGTAGTCGTGGTAGGTCATCTCGCCGAAGATCGCCGGCCGTTCGGCCGCTGCACCGGTTCCGCCGGGCAGCAGCGGCAGGAAGCTGCGGCCCTGGACGGGCGGCCCGTCGCTGTCCAGGCCGAGGGCGTCGATGAGCGTCGGCACGATGTCCAGGTTGAGCAGCAGGTCGTCCAGCCGCCGGCCCCCGGCCCAGCCTCCGGTCGGCCAGCGCACCAGGAAGGCGACCTCCAGGCCCGGGTCGTACAGCGAGCACTTGGCCCGGGGCACCGCCAGTCCGTGGTCGGTGGTGAAGATCGTGATGGTGTCGTCGGCGAGTCCGAGCCGGTCCAGGTGGTCCAGGACCCGCCCCACCGCATCGTCCATCAGCCGGATGGCGCCCTGCAGTTCGGCGAACTCCTCCCGTGCCGACGGTGTGTCGGCCAGATATCCGGGCACGCCGACACCACGGCTGGTGTCGGGTTCGATGTGGTCGCCGAGGAATCCCATCACTCCGGGTGCGTCCCGCCGGCCGGACAGCCGGTGCGGCTCGGTGAAGCCGACCTGCAGGTAGAACGGCTGCGGCTCGCTGGCGCAGCGGTCCAGCGCGTCGACCGCGGCGGCCGCCACCTGGTCGGCGAGGCCGCCGGTCCGCACCCGGTCGAAGCCGAGCCGGGCGGCGACGTCCCGGTCGGGCCGGGTGCGGGACTCGTGGTGCATGCCGATCAGTTCGGTGCGGTAGCCGTCCCGGTGCAGCCGTGCGGCGATGTGCTGCTCGTCGGCGTGCAGGTCCCAGTCGAAACCGTCGTGGGTGAGCCCGAGGACGCCGTTGGCGTGCGGGTAGCGGCCGGTGAACAGGCCGGCCCGGGACGGGCTGCACTGCGGCGCGGTGGTGAACATCCGGTCGGCGACGACGGCGTCGGCGGCGAAGGCGTCCAACCGGGGTGAGGAGACCGTCGCCGCCCCGTACAGCCCGAGATGGCGACCGAGGTCGTGGCAGTGGATCAGCAGCACATGTGGACGAGGCATCGGACCCATTCTGGCCCAGCACCGCCCGATCGGTGGCGCTCCGGGGCGGAGTGTCCGGACCGCCTTCTACGATGCTGATCAGGTCCGGGCGCCCGTCGGCGGCTCCCTGGTCCACCCGCACAGGCCGAACCATGAGGAGATGCGATGCCGCAGCAGGTCAACGGCGTGATCGCCCGCACCAAGGGTGCCCCGGTCGAACTGGTGACGATCGTGGTACCGGATCCCGGGCCCGGCGAGGCGGTGGTCCGGATCCAGGCATGCGGCGTCTGCCACACCGACGTGCATTACCGCGAGGGCGGCATCGGTGCGGACTATCCGTACCTGCTCGGCCATGAGGCGGCCGGCGTGGTGGAGTCCGTGGGCGAGGGGGTCACCGAGGTGACGCCGGGCGACTACGTGGTGTTGAACTGGCGGGCCGTGTGCGGCAGCTGCCGGGCCTGCCGCCGCGGACGGCCGTGGTACTGCTTCAACACCCACAACGCCGAGCAGAAGATGACGCTGACCGACGGCACCGAGCTGACCGCGGCGCTGGGTATCGGCGCGTTCGCCGACAAGACGCTGGTGGCGGCCGGCCAGTGCACCAAGGTCGATCCGGCCGCCCGACCGGCCGCGGCCGGGCTGCTCGGCTGCGGGATCATGGCCGGCCTGGGTGCGGCGATCAACACCGGCGGGGTGACCCGCGGCGACTCGGTGGCCGTGTTCGGCTGCGGCGGCGTCGGCGCGGCCGCGGTGGCCGGCGCCCGACTGGCCGGGGCGAGCCGGATCATCGCCGTCGACGTGGACGACCGGAAACTGGAGGGCGCTCGGGCGCTGGGGGCCACCCACACCATCAACTCCCGGCAGACCGACCCGGTCGCCGGCACCCAGGAGCTCACCGGCGGCCACGGCGCCGACGTCACCATCGACGCGGTCGGCCGGCCGGAGACCTGGAAGCAGGCGTTCTACGCCCGCGATCTGGCCGGCACGGTGGTGCTGGTCGGCGTCCCCACGCCGGACATGACGGTGGAGATGCCGCTGTTGGACGTGTTCGGTCACGGCGGTGCACTGAAGTCCAGCTGGTACGGCGACTGCCTGCCGGAACGGGACTTCCCGATGCTGATCGACCTCTACCTGCAGGGCCGGTTGCCGCTGGACAGCTTCGTCAGCGAGGAGATCGGGCTCGGCGACGTGGAGGCCGCGTTCGCCACCATGGCCTCGGGCACGGTGCTGCGGTCGGTGGTGGTGATGGGCGGTGAGTGAGTTGACACCGGACTTCGACGAACCGGACGAGGACGAGGACGGCCCCGACTTCGGTCCGCACGGTGACGCGCGGATCGACCACACCGTCACCAGTGGGACCTTCTCCCTGGACGGGCAGACGTACGAGGTGGAGAACAACGTCTGGGTCATCGGCGACGACGCCGAGTGCATCGTCATCGACGCTCCCCACGACGTGCCCGACATCCTGGAGGTCATCGGCGACCGCCGGGTGATCGCCATCCTGTGCACCCACGGCCACGACGACCACGTCGGCTGCGCGCCGGAGCTGGGCCGGGCCACCGACGCCCGGGTGTTCCTGCACCCAGCCGACCTGCCGGTCTGGAAGCTGACCCACCGGGAGCGACCCAGCGGCACGCTCCGCGACCACCAGGTGATCCCGATCGCCGGCGTCGACCTGCACGTGCTGCACACGCCGGGCCACACGCCCGGCTCGGTCTGTTTCCACGCCGAGCAGTTCCCCGGCCGGCCGGCCGGCGTCGTCTTCACCGGTGACACCCTCTTCCAGGGCGGTCCCGGCGCCACCGGCCGCAGCTTCTCCGACTCCGACCAGATCATCGACTCCATCCGCACCCGGCTGTTGACCCTTCCCGACGACACCGTGGTGAAGACCGGCCACGGCCCCGACACCACCATCGGTGCCGAGCGGGCCCGGATCTGACGGCCACCCGCATGGACATCCTCCGACCCCTCGTTCACCGGCTCCGCGAACTGCCGTCAGAGGCGGTGCTGCTGGGGACCGCGGTCCTCGGCGGCCTGCTCACCCTGGGGCTGGCCGCCGGCGGGGCCGGCGTCTATGACGCCGTCACCGAACGTGACGGCATCGCACAACTGGACCATCCGGTGCTGGCGCAGATGATGACCTGGCGTTCCCCGTGGTCCGATCGGCTGATGACGGTGTTCACCCATCTCGGCGGACCGCTCGGGATGACGCTCATCGCCACCGCCATCACGGTGGCGATGTGTTGGCGGTGGCGGTCCTGGACACCGGCGATCCTGATGGCGGTCGCGGTCGCCGGTTCACTGACCTTCACCACGGTCGGCAAGGCGATCGTCGGCCGGGCCCGGCCGCCGCTGGCAGACGCCGTGCCGCCGTTCGAGCACAGCTTCTCCTTCCCGTCCGGGCACACCCTGAACAGCACGGCGATCGCCGGCGTGGTGGCCTACCTGATCCTGCGTCGGGTCCGCCGCACGGCGGCCCGGGTGCTGTGTGTCGCTCTGGCGGTGGCGTGGGCGGTCGCGATCGGGTTCAGCCGGATCTTCCTGGGCCACCATTGGTTCACCGACGTAGTCTTCGCCTGGTTGTTGGGTATGGCCTGGTTGGCGATCCTGATCACCGCGCATCGACTGCTGTTCGCCCTGTACTCAGGACGACGGTCGAGCCGGCTGGACCCGGAGCCGGCGGGGGACGTGTGAATTGATGTCCTCACGGAGGTAGTCGTGAAACTGATCCGAACAGCGGTCTCGGCCGCGGCCGCGATCTGCGCACTCGCCGCCGGGGTGGTCGCCTGCGGCCCGCCGGCGCAGGCCTCGCCGGCCGTGCCCCGCTACGACCACGTCGTCACGGTGGTCCTGGAGAACCACGGCCGCGGCCAGGTCCTCGGATCCGGTCAGGCGCCGTACCTGACGTCGCTGGCCCGTCGGGGCGCCGACTTCACCCACTCGTATGCGAACCACCATCCGAGCCAGCCGAACTACCTGGAGTTGTTCTCCGGCTCCGACCACGGCGTCACCGACGACTCCTGCCCGCACACGCTGCGGTCCGACAATCTCGCCCATCAACTGATCCGCTCCGGTCGGACGTTCGTCGGCTACTCGGAGGGTCTGCCCGCGCGGGGATCGACGGTCTGCAGCAGCGGCCGGTACGCCCGCAAGCACGCTCCCTGGGTCAACTTCAGTGATCTCTCCCAGCGCCGGGTGGATCGGCCGTACTCGGCGTTCCCGAGCGACTTCCGCCGGTTGCCGACCGTGTCCTGGGTGATCCCGGACCTGTGCCATGACATGCACGACTGCTCGGTCGCGACCGGCGACCGGTGGGCCCGGAACCATCTGGACCGCTATGCGCGGTGGGCGCGGACGCACAACAGCCTGCTCATCGTGACCTTCGACGAGGACGACTCGGTCGGTGCCAACCGGATCGCGACGTTCTTCGTCGGCGCTCACATCAAGCCCGGCCGTTACGGCGAGCACATCGACCATGACCGGGTACTACGCACCGAGGAGGCCTTCTACCGCCTGCCGGGACTCGGCGCGGCCCGTCGCCGGACCCCCATCACCGACGTCTTCACCTCCACCCGATCCGCGGCCACAGCTGCCCCGGCCACCCGTGTCGTCCACCTCACCGCCGGCGGCGGCTGGCGCATCCTCGAGGACGTCAATCTGCGCTGACCGCCTCCCGCGCCCTGCCCCGATCGACCCGCACCGGTCCGGTAACAGGCAGCCCCACGGCCCGCGACGGCATCAAGACCGCACACTGGTCCGAAAACGGGCAGCGCCACCGACAGCGACGGCACCAGAACCGCACACCGGTCCGAAAACAGGCACCCCCACGGCCCATGACGCCACCAAACCGCACACCGGTCCGAAAACGGACAGCCCCACCGCCCGGACGGCACCGGAATCGCGCACCGGTCCGAGAACGGGGAGCTGACCGTCACACCGGCTGGAGCGCGGCCACCAGTTCCGCCCGGACCCGGCGGTAGTGGTCCGGGTCCAGGCTGTAGTTGGTCAGCGACAGGTCGGCGTCCGGGTCGATGATCGCCAGCACGGCATCCCGGCCGCGGTGCTGTTCGACCAGCCGGCAGAGGCGGATGTCGTTCATGGCCTCGGTGAAGACCCGCGACCGCAGCGACGGCCACGGTTCGCCGTCGGGACCGGGATAGACCAGGAACGCGTCGCCGGCGGGGAATCCGCCGTCCGCGTCCGGCTGGGTGAACGGGTCGATCGAGCGCAGCGAGCCGCGGGAGTTGTAGAAGTTGAAGCCCCAGTGCAGGAAGCCGTCGACGTCGAGCCGGTACAGCTGGAGGCCGAGGGCGCGGTTGCGGCTGGACGGCATCCCGAAGAACCGGTTCGCGACGTCGCGGTGCTGGCCGACGCAGTAGTACACCCACAGCGGCCGGACTCCGGCCTCGATGAACGGGGCGGCCGCGTTGGTGGCCGCGACCGGGATCGGGACGATCCCGGAGGTGTAGAGCTCGTAGTCGCTGAGCGCATCGACGACCGTGCAGCCCTCCAGCAGGTCGTCGACCACCCGGCGGGCCGCCAGATAGCTCTCCGCGTGTTGGCCCTCGGGCTCGTCGGAGATGTGCCAGATCACCGTGTCGCGGCCCCACTGCTCGTCGAGCACCGCCCGCAACTGCGGGATCAGCGCCTCCAGCAGGGTCCGGTAGCCCGGGTCGGTCGCCGCCACGTCCCAGCCGAACCGGCGGTGCGACTTTCCGTCCTCCTCGACCACGATGCCCGGTGTGGCCAGCGCGCCCCACTGGGTGAAGAGGTGGGCGATCTCCAGCCGCGGGATCCCGTTGGCCCGCGCCAGTTCCATCCACCGCCGCAGCCGGGACCAGTCGAATTCGTACGTGCCGTCCTCGGCCCGGCGGATCCCCACCAGCTGCGTGGTCCGGCGGTAGTGGCCGACGGCCGTGTCCAGCGACGGCGTCCAGACCGGCGTCAGGATGGAGTTGATGCCGACCTCGGCGGCCGAGGCCATGAACCGGCCGATCACGTCCCAGTGCTGTTCCGACCAGACCTCCAGGCCGTACTGGGTGGCCAGGCCGTCGCAGTGGAACCAGTGGGTGTTGACGATGCCCAGATCCGGCAGCGACCGGTCGACGATGATGATCTCGAGGTCGTGGCGGCCGACCACCTCATCGCCGGTGGTCACCGTGGCGGTGACAGTCAGCGGGCCGGCCACCGCATCCTCGGCCGCGGTCACATCGATCCAGAAACTGCGCCACTGACCGACGTAGGGCGGGACCGTGGTGCCGCGCAGCGGCCGGACCAGGTCGGGATAGAGGCCGGCGGTGTCACGGAGGTAGCCGTCGTCGTGGCCGTCGAAGGCGATGAAGGTCGCCGGGACCAGGTCCACGACGCTGACCTCGGCGCGCAGCCCGGTCGACGCGGTGACCTCGACGCTGATGTCGCCGACGCTGGTCGAGCCGGTCAGCGACGGCGGCAGCACCGCGACCTGGAACGCGACCCGCTCACCGCGGAACACGTGCTGCGGGATGCCGGGGTCCAACGGTCGCGGGTCGGTGTCGGGGAAGACCTTCTCCAGCGAGTCGCAGACCGTCGTCGTCCAGCTCGTGCGATGGGACTCGATCAGCGCGCCGGTGCGCATCTGTGCTCGTTGCGACATGAACAGAGCATATTCAAGCATTGCTTCCGAGCGCGAGCCCCTGTCCACGGTGGGCGACTCCCGGGCGGCATCCGCGCCCTGGTCCGAAAGAGCCCTGGTCCGAAAGAGCCCTGGTCCGAAAGAGCCCTGGTCCGAAAGAGCCCTGGTCCGAAAGAGCCCTGGTCCGAAAGAGCCCTGGTCCGAAAGAGCCCTGGTCCGAACCTACGCACCGATGGTGCCGCCGCTGCGGATGAGGCGCCTTCGAGGAGGTTGAAACGGACGGTCGGGCCGGCCATCCACGCTGAGACTGTCGAAGGGCGGCCGACTCGACGGACGGTGTGATCAGCGCGGGAGCTCGGCGTGCAAGCGCGGCGTGTAGGGCTCCTCCAGCCGGGTGATCTCGTCCTCGGTGAGTTCGAGGTCGAGGGAGGCGATGGCGTCTTCCAGGTGCTGCGGCCGGCCCATGCCGACGATCGGGGCGGTCACGGCCGGGTTGGCGCTGACCCAGGCCAGAGCGACCTGGGCGGCCGCGACCCCGCGGTTCTCGGCGACGTCCAGGACGGCCTGGACGATCTCCTTGTCCCCGTCCTGGTACAGGTTGCGGCCGAACTGATCGGTCTCCAGCCGCTTGGTGCTGGCCTCCCAGGGCCTGGTCAGCCGGCCGCGGGCCAGCGGGCTCCACGGGATCACCCCGACGCCGAGGTCGGCGCAGAGCGGCAGCATCTCCCGCTCCTCCTCCCGCGCCAGCAGGTTGTAGTGGTTCTGCATGCTGACGAACGGGGTCCAGCCGTTGAGCATGGCCGTGTACTGGGCCTTGGAGAACTGCCAGGCGTACATCGAGGAGGCCCCGATGTAGCGGGCCTTGCCCGCCCGGACCACATCGTGGAGCGCCTCCATGGTCTCCTCGATCGGGACGTTGGGGTCCCAGCGGTGGATCTGGTAGAGGTCGACGTAGTCGGTGCCGAGCCGGCGCAGCGAGTTGTCGATCTCCTGCAGGATCGCCTTGCGGGACAGCCCCTGGCCGTTCGGCCCCTCGCTCATCCGGCCGTTGACCTTGGTGGCCAGCACGATGTTGTCGCGGCCGGCGAAGTCCCACAGCGCCCGGCCGGTGATCTCCTCGCTGGTGCCGGCGGCGTACACGTTGGCGGTGTCGAAGAAGTTGATCCCGGCCTCGATCGCCTGCTTGATCAGCGGCCGCGCCTCGTCCTCCTGCAGCGTCCACGGCCGGCCCTTGGCGGGGTCGCCCCAGGACATGCAACCGACGCAAACGGGTGAGACCTCGAGGCCGGTGTTGCCCAACCGTACGTAATCCATGATCAACTCCTCGGTCCGCGGATGCCTGCGGCTCAACCTACGCGAGCGACCGAGACCGGCCTCAACCGCTCCCCCGACGCCGGACCGGCCACCGACGCCCGTCCCCGTGGCACCATCGGTTCATGCGATGGATCCTGCGCCTGCTCGCCAACGCCGCGGCGCTGGCGGTGGCCACCTGGCTGCTGTCGGGCATCACCCTCAACGCCGGCAGCAGCGACCGGTCGGCGTTGGTGATGTTGGCGGTCGCCCTGATCTTCGGCATCGTGAATGCGATCGTCAAGCCGATCTTCACCCTGGTCACGGCGCCGGTCGTGTTGATCACCCTCGGCCTGTTCCTGCTGGTGATCAACGCGTTGATGCTGATGCTGACCTCCTGGATCTCCGGGCAGTTCGGCCTCGGCTGGCATGTCGAGGGCTTCTGGACCGCCGTGCTCGGAGCCGTCATCGTGTCGGTGGTGAGTTGGCTGCTGAACACCTTCCTGCACGACAAGCGAAAGGAGCGCCGGTGACCGCCGCGACCGACCGGACCGAGCTGCCGGAGCAGCCGGTGAAGGTCGTCTTCGTCTGCTGGGGCAACATCTGCCGCTCCCCGATGGCCGAGCGGGTGGCCGAGCGGGCCGCCGCCGAGGAGAGCCTGGAGGGCGTCCGGTTCAGCAGCGCGGCCACCAGCACCGAGGAACTCGGCGAACCGATGGATCCGCGGGCGGCCGCGGTGCTGCGCCGTCACGGCTACCGCGACGGGGACCATGTCGCCCACCAGATCAGCCGCGACGAACTCGCCGGCGCCGACCTGGTGATCGCGATGGAGTCGCTGCACCTCAACCGGATGCGCCGGCTGGGTGACGTCAGCGCCGTCCGGCTGCTCACCGACTTCGACCCCGATGCCGACCCGGGCGCCGGCGTACCCGATCCCTGGTACGGCGACGAGGACGGCTTCGAGGGCACCCTCGCCGCGATCGAGGCGGCGATGCCCGGGGTGTTGGACGAGGTCCGCCGGCTGCGGGCCGGCCGGTCGCCCAGCCCCTCGTCGCTCGGCCGCTGACACCCGGCCACCGGGCCACCGGGCCACCGGGCCACCGGGCCACCGGGCCACCGGGCCATCCTCAGCTCGCCTCCCGGGCCACCGGGCTCCGCGAGGGGTCACCAAGGTGCCGACACGCCGCAGATTCCGGGGATTGGGTGACTCCTCGGCTGAAAGGGGTCACCGACGGTCGAGGGCGCGGTGCAGCACGTCGGCGTCGGTACGGTCGAGATCACCGGCGAAGCGGAGCAGCACCGCCCCCCGATCTCCGGTGGCCCGCAGTGACTGCAGCATCGTCGTCACCGCCCGGTCCGACTCCGACTGGGCGGCGCGAAGGTGACGCTGGTGCGCGCATCGGACCGGGTCACCAGCCCCTTTGCGCCGCAGCCGGTCCAGCACGGTCAGCAGGGTGGTCACCGCCGGCGCGTCGGGCCCGAACCCGGCCCAGAGTTCCCGGGCGGGCCGGGGACCGTCGGCAGCCCAGAGCAGCCTCGTCACCTGAGCCTCGAGTTCACCGCGGACCCGTGCCACCGGCGCCGCCTGCCGTTCCGCCGACCGGCGTTCTATCCCTGGTAGCAGGCACCCTGACTATCCCTGGTCGCAAGGCACCTGACTATCCCTGGTCGCAGGCACCCTAACCGGTGACCGCCGCCAGGGCGGGTGCCGTCCGGCGCCGGATCACCGCCAGCAGCCCGGCCACCGCGCCCACCACCAGCCAGGCGAGCAGCACCCCGGACTGGTGGCCGACCGACCCGCCGTCGGTGACGATCAGCCTGAGGCCCTCCAGCGCCGGTGTGGTCGGCAGGTAGGGACCGACGGTGCTGAAGAACGCCGGCACCGCGTCGGTCAGCGCACCGGCCGCCGCCAGCACGGCCACCAGCACCGAGACCAGGCGGCCGATGCCGCCGAACCAGGCCACCAGGGCGTGGTTGAGGACCGCGAACGCCGCCGCGGCGAGCAGGCCGAAGCCGAGCAGCCCGACCGTCCGGCCGACCGGCAGGTCCAGCAGCACCCCGAGCAGCACCGACAGCACCACCGCCTGCACCGCACCGATGAGCACGCCAGGGGCGATCGCCTCCAGCGTCAACCGGGCCGACGACCTGGACGATCCGAACACCGCGGTCGGCACCGCCCGCACCACCAGGTACGTCGCCAGGCCGCCGATCCACAGCGCCAGCGCCATCAGCAGGGTGGTGGTGGTCTCGTTGGCGAAGAGCCCGTCGGGCTGGTCGGTGCTCACCGGGGTGCTGGCCACGGCGGCCAACTGCTTCCGGTCCGACTTGGAGTAGGTCGGCACCCGGTCGGCCGCCTTCTGCAGCCCGCCGGCGAGCTGCCTGCTGCCGTCGGCGAGCTTGCTGGCACCGCTGCCGAGCTGGTCCAGGCCCTCGGACAGCTGACGCACCCCGTCGGCCGACTGCTGGGCGCCGACCGCCAACCGGCCGCCGGCGCCGGCGAGCCTGCCGGTCCCGCCGGCGAGCTGGTCCGCCCCGGAGCTGAGCTTCTTCGCACCGGCGGCAAGCCGGCCGGTGCCCGCGGCCAGCTTGCGGGTGCCGTCGTGCAGGCCGGAGATGCCGGTGTCCAGGTTGCGTGCCCCGGTGGCGAGCTTGCGGGCGCCGGCGGCGAGCCGGGTCCCGGCTCCGCCGATCCCGGCCGATCCCCTGCTCAGCTTCGTCGAGCCGGACTGCAGCGCTGCGGAGGAGGTCGACAGGTCCTGCACGCTCGCCGACCCGATGAATCCGGTCTTCACCCCGGAGACCGTGGCCTGAGCCGTGCCGTCGGCACCGGCGGCCAGACCCTGCTTGAAGAGGTCACACCTCGGGCCGACCAGACCCTGCTGCCGACAGATCGCGTCGCCCTGCGCCGTGACTCCGGCGGCCGACGCCTGGGCGATCGTCCGCGTGGTCGGTGTCACGGACCCGATGAACCGCTGCACGCCGGCGGCGTACTGACCGACGCCGGCGGCGTAGGTGGCGACCTGGCCGGCGTACTGGTCGACGCCCCGGGTGTACGTCGTGACTCCGGCGGCGTACTGCCCGGCGCCGCTGCTGAAACTTCGCGACCCCCGGGCGAGCCTGGCCACACCGCGGTTGAGCTGGCTGACGCCGGTGTCGCTCTGCCGGACGCCGGTGGCGAGCCCGTGCACGCCGGTGGCGAACTGCTGGGCGCCGGTGTGGCTGGCGGTCAGCCCGTCGGAGAGCTGCTTGGTGCCGGCGCTCAGCTGGTCCAGCCCGTCGGCGAGCTTGCCGGCGCCGACGGCGGAACTGCCGATGCCGACGCTCACCCGTCGGCTGGCGTCGGCCAGGTTCGCGGCGCCGTCGGCCGACTTCTGCAGGCCCTGCTGGGTCTGGTTGAAGCCGACGTACAGGTTGCTCAGGTACTGCTTGGTCAGTTCGGTGTTCAGGGTCGACACCGCGGCGGCGGAGATGGCGTCCCCGATGGCGGAGTCGGTGATGCCGGACACCTTGGAGGTCTGCACGTCCAGGGTCGCCTGCTGCGCCTGCGCCCCGTCGTTGTGGGAGTAGGAGGTGGCATCGGCGGAGAAGTGGCGCGGGATCGTGACCACGGCGGCGTACCGACCGTCGGCCAGCCCCGCAGCGGCGTCGGTGCTGTCGGTGATCTGCCAGCTGAAGTTCTGGTCGCTGCCGGAGCCGGTGCCCCGGCCGCCCTTGACCAGGCCGCCGGCCAGCTGGCGGCCCAGCGGCACCAGCCGGCCGTCGATGGTGACGGGCTTGTCCTGGTTGACCACGGCGGCTTCGATCCGGTGCCAACGCTGCGAGGAGTTCCAGGTGGCGGCCAGGAAACCGGCGGCCACCAGGATCGGCACCAGCACGACGCCGACGATCGAGAGCCAGCCGAGCCGGCGGCTTCCGTGGCTGCGTTCCAGAGCGGTCATCGGGCGTCCTTACGACAGGGGCTGGGGCGGTGACGGAGTGCTGTGTTCGGGGCGGGGATCACGCCGGCACTCCCGCCGGTTCGCGGCGGTCGACGGGTGCGAGGCTGAGCCGCAGGTAGCCGGCCGGCAGCAGCGGCTCGAGCACCGTGAGGTCCTCGGCGGCCACCAACACCGCCCGGCCGTCGCCCAGGCAGCCGGAGACCAGTTCCGCGAGCGCGGTCCAGTCGCGACCGGCCTCGAGCCGTTCGGCATGGTCGACCAGCACCAGCGCGGCGGTGCCGTTGCGGGCCGAGGTGAGGGCGGCGGCCGGGTCGTCGGTGAGGCTGCAGTCGATCAGGTCGGTCCGCCGCCGGACCAGACCGGACTGCTGCGGGATCACCAGCCCCAGCGTCTTCACCGTGCCCGCGGTCGGTTTCATCCGGCCGGAGACGACCCACAGCACCGCCGAGCGGGCGGCCGCCGTGTCGCCGTCGATGACCAGCAGCTGGCCCGGTTCGACCGCGACATCGGTCCGGTCCAGGACCAGGTCGGACCGGCCCCGGCGCTGCGCACGGACGGTGATGCCCTCGGCGCTGACGAGTTCCGGGCTGTCCGGCGCCGGCCAGTCCTTCAACGCGATCAGCCGGGCCAGGTCGGCACCCTCGACGTCGAAGGACGGCAGCCGCCGGGCGATCCCGGCCGGCAACCGCCAAGCCGTCCTGCCGAGCAGCGCCAACACCGCCGGCACCAGGGTCATCCGCACCACGAACGCGTCCACGAAGACGCCGGTGGCCAGTCCGACCGAGATCGACTTGATGGTGGCATCGCCTTCCGGGATGAACGCCGCGAACACCGAGAACATGATCACCGCGGCCGCGGTCACCACCCGCGCGGAGCTGACGAAGCCGGTGCGGATCGCCGCCTGGGCGTTGCCGCTGTGGACGTAGTCCTCCCGGATCCGGGAGACCAGGAACACCTCGTAGTCCATCGCCAGGCCGAACAGGATGCCCATCAGGATGATCGGCAGGAAGCTCAGCACCGGGCCCTGCCGGTCGACGTTGAGAGGCCCGGCGAGAAACCCGTGCTGGAAGACCAGTGACACCACGCCGAACGAGGCGCCGACGCTGAGCAGGTAGCCGATGGTGGCCTTCAGCGGCACCGTGATGGAGCGGAAGACCATCGTCAGCAGGATCAGCGACATGCCGACGACGAGGATCCCGAACGGCAGCAGCGCACCGCCGAGCTGGGCGGACACGTCGATCTGGATCGCCGTCGCCCCGGTCACCGCGATCGGTGTGCCGTGTTCGGCCTCGAACCGTGGGCCGAGGTCCCGGATCCGCTGCACCAGGTCCTTGGTGGCCTGCGAGTCCCCGGCCGAGCTCGGCACCACCTGGACGATGCCGGTGTCGGCGTTCGCGTTCGGGGTGGCCAGCGGAACGTCGGCGACACCGGGCAGCCCGCTGATCTCGGTCTTCAGGTCCTTCATCACGCCGAGCGGATCGTCGGAGGTGACGATGTCGGCGGTGACGATCAGCGGCGAGTTGTAGCCGGGCCCGTAGTACCGGCTGATCAGGTCGTAGGTCACCCGGGCCGGTGACCCGGCGGCGGCGGTACCGTTGTCGGGCAGGGCCAGTTGCAGCCCGCGGGCCGGCAGCGCCAGCGCACCCAGGCCGCCGACGATGACGATGATCGTCACCACCGGCCAGCGGGTCGCCAACCGCACCCAGCCACCGAAGAACCCGCCGCCGGACCTCCGCGCGCCACCCGCGGACTGGGCCCGTCCGGGGCCGGCTGCGGAGTGCGCAGGGGCACCCTTCGACACGCTGAGGGCGCGGTCCTCGGCTCGGGTGCGGGGCTTGGGGCGGAGCCGTTCGCCGGCGAAGCCGAGCATGGCGGGCAGCAGGGTGAGCGCGATGGCGACCGCGACCGCGACGCCGATGGCCGCGGCCAGGCCCATCGTGGTGAGGAACGGGATGCCGGCGACGGCGAGTCCGGCCAGCGCGATCATCACCGTGAGCCCGGCGAAGACGACCGCCGAACCCGCGGTGGCCACCGATCGGGCGGCCGACTCCTCGGCCCCCATCCCGTCCCGCAGCTGGTCGCGGTGTCGGGACAGGATGAACAGGGCGTAGTCGATGCCGACGGCCAGCCCGAGCATCAGCGCCAGCATCGGCGTACTGGAGTTGACCTTGGCCAGGCCGGTGGCGGCGAAGATTCCGGCCATGGTGATGATCACGCCGAGGAGGGCGTTCAGCAACGGCATGCCGGCGGCCACGAACGAGCCGAGCGTGAGCAGCAGCACCACCAGGGCGACCACCACCCCGACCACCTCGGTGATGCTGATCGACACCCCGTTCGTGGCGTACGCCTCGCCGCCGGCCGACGCCCGCGAGCCGGGGACGGCCTGCTGCAGCTGACGGGTGACCGTACTGATCCGGTCCGTGGTCGCGGCGGCGATCTCGCCGCGCTTGGCGGTCAGCCGGAGCGTGACGAGCGCCGCCCGTCCGTGCGGGGCGATCGCCCCGGAGACGCGCTGGTCGAACGGGGAGGCGACGGTGTCGACCTGGGCGATCCGGCCGTAGGCGTCGACCGCGTCGGCGATCGCCCGACGCTCGGCGGGGTCGCGCACCGACCCGCCGTCCGGGGAGACGAAGATGACCTGCGCCGAGGTGCCACTGACCTGGGGGAAGGTGCGGTTGAGCTGGTCCAGCGCCTGCTGCGACGACGTACCCGGCAGGGTGAAGGTGTTGTCGAACGTCCTGCCGAGCCCGACGGCCGCCAGGCCGGTCAGCAGCAGGACGGCGAGCCAGATCACCAGCACCCGGACCCGGTGACGGAACGCCAGCCGGCCGAGCCGGTAGAGGAACGAGGACACCCAGCCTCCTGCAGCCTGCGGCGATGACGGATCGCCGGCGACACCCGCCGGAACCGACCGATACAGTACTGTATCCGGATACACTCCTGTATCGAAGTGTGGCGAGACGTTCACCACAACACCGGACCACCAGCCCCCGAAAGGTGATCGCAGTGACATCCACGGCCGGCCAGGTCACCGCCGCCCCGTCCGCCCGCCGCGCGCAGACCCGGGACCGTCTCATCGAGGCAGCGGTGGCGGTGTTCGCCGAGCGCGGAGTGATCGGCGCCAGCGTGGAGGAGATCAGCGAACGCGCCGGGTTCACCCGCGGCGCCTTCTACTCCAACTTCGCCGACAAGGACGACCTGGTGCTGGCGGTGTTGGCGCACTATTCCGAACGCGACCTGGCCACGGTCCGCGAGATCTCCGCCGAGCTGACCGACGATGCCGGTCTGCGCCGGCAGCCGCCCGGTGTGCTGATCAACATGGCGCTGTCACGGATGTTCGGCGATGCCACCGAGGAACGCGACGCGGTGTTGGCGCGCCACGAGATGGACCTGTACGCGATCCGCCGGCCCACCCTGCGGCAGCCGTACCGGACCTACTGCGACCAGTTGGAGGAGCGGGTCGCCGGCCTCATCGACGACACCCTGGCCATCATCGGCCTGGAGTTCACCATCGACTCGCGGACCGCGATCATCCTGCTGCACGCCGGGGCGGCCCGCGCCCAGATCGGCGCGCTGCTCTCCGACGCCACACCCGAGTCCGGGCCGATGGAGACCCTGCTGACCGCGATCACCCGACCCGCCGGCCCCCGGCGTGACGACGACCTCGACCCGCCGGCGGGCAGGACGGGCTGACCGGTCGGAGGCTGCTGTCGGCGCCGTCGGGCAAGATGGGAGGCCCGGACGACGAACGGTCGGCGAACGGAGTCAGATGTCAGACATGCACGTCCTGGTCGTCGACGACGACCAGGCGGTCCGGGAGTCGCTGCGCCGGTCCCTGGCCTACAACGGCTACCAGGTGAGCACCGCCGGTGACGGGCTGGAGGCGATGGCCCGGCTCGGCGCGGTCCGCCCGGACGCGGTGATCATGGACGTGATGATGCCCAAGCTGGACGGGTTGGAGACGACCCGGATGCTGCGGTCGGCCGGCAACGACGTGCCGATCCTCATCCTGACGGCCCGGGACGCGGTCGGCGACCGGGTGGACGGTCTGGACGCCGGCGCCGACGACTACCTGGTCAAGCCGTTCGCCCTGGACGAGTTGCTGGCGCGGTTGCGGGCGCTGGTGCGGCGGGCCGGCACCGTCGCCGACTCGGCCGACCCGTCGGCGGACAGCCTCAGCTTCAGCGATCTGGCGCTGAACACCCAGACCCGCGAGGTGGTCCGCGGCGGCCGGCCGATCAGTCTCACCCGCACCGAGTTCGCGCTGCTGCAGGCGTTCATGGAGCATCCGCGCCGGGTGTTGGAGCGATCCTGGCTGCTGAACGAGGTGTGGGGCTTCGACTTCCCCACCACCGCCAACTCCCTGGAGGTCTACATCGGCTACCTGCGCCGCAAGACCGAGGCCGAGGGGGAGCCGCGGCTGATCCACACCGTCCGCGGCGTCGGCTACGTCCTGCGGGAGACGCCGCCGTGATCACCGACCGGCGGTGAACGTGACGGAGCCGACCGACCGCGACCCCCGTCTCGGCGACGCCACCGGCGCGGCCTCCCGCCGTCCGGCGCCGGCGCCGGACGGGCCGCAGCCCGACGGCGGCACCGACGAACACGGCTGGGCGCCGCCCGAGCCGCGGGTGCTGCGGATCAGCGGCACCCGGCTGGTGGTGCCGAACTCGCTGATCCTGCGGCTGCGGGCGTTCCTGCGCACCTTCTCCCTGCAGACCCGGGTCACCGTGCTCACCGCGGTCGCTGTGGCGCTGGCCGTCGCGGTGACCGGCGCGGCGGCCTACCTGACCACCCGGGTGGCGCTCTACCAGCAACTGGACTCCGAACTGCTCGACCTGGCCACCACCGTGGCCACCCCGCTCGGCGACCATCCCCAGGACCTGACCGGCCTCGGCAGCGGAACGCTGCAGGCCGGCGGGGTGAGCGCGGCGGTGGTCGGCGCCGACGGCCGCATCTACCAGGTGCCCCAGGGCCAGGTCGACCTCCGCCCCGGTGCGGCGGAGAAGGCGGTGGCCCGGATGGGGTCCGGCCGGTCGATCCGCACCGCGGTGGCGTCCAACGGGCAGCCGTACCGGGTGGTGGCGGTGCCGATCCGGCACTCGACCATGGCGCTGGTGCTCGGCCGGCCGCTGCGGCAGACGAACCTGGTGCTCAGCTCCCTGTGGCTGGTGCTGGTGCTGTTCGGCGCGGCCGGGGTGGTGTGGGCGGCGATCGCCGGATCGGCGGTGGCGCGGTCCGGGCTGCGACCGGTGCGCCGGCTCACCGGCGCGGCCGAGCACGTCGCCGACACCGACGACCTCACCCCGATCACCGTCACCGGCAGCGACGAGCTGTCCCGGCTGGCCGACTCGTTCAACCAGATGCTGCGGTCGCTGGCGCTGTCCCGGGAACGGCAGAAGCAGCTCATCGCCGACACCGGTCACGAACTGCGCACCCCGTTGACCAGCCTGCGGACCAACATCGAACTGCTGGTCGCCGACGAGCAGCACGGCAACCTGCCGCCCGAGGCGCGGCGGGAGATCCTCCGTGACGTGTCGGCGCAGCTGACCGAGTTCACCAGCCTGATCCAGGACCTGGTCCAGCTGGCCCGTGACGACCGGGTCACGCCGGCGCCGGAGCCGATCGACTTCCGCACCGTCGTCCACGCCGCTCTGGAACGAGCCCGGCGCCGTGGGCCGGGCCTGCGGTTCGACGTCGAGCTGAACCCGTTCTGGGTGATCGGCGAGGCCGACACGCTGGAGCGGGCGGTCACGAACCTGCTCGACAACGCCGTCAAGTGGAGCCCGTCCGGTGGCACCGTCCGGGTCCAGCTGGAGGGCGACCGGCTGCGGGTGGCCGACGAGGGCCCCGGGATCGCGGAGAAGGACCTGCCCCACATCTTCGACCGGTTCTACCGGGCCGACACCTCCCGCAACACGCCGGGCACCGGCCTCGGCCTGTCCATCGTCGCCCAGACCGTCGCCCGTCACGGCGGCACCGTGCATGCCGGCCGGTCCGCGCAGGGCGGTGCCGAGTTCGTCGTACGCCTGCCCGGCTCCACCACCTTCGAGGGCCTGCCGTCGCGGTGACGTGACGGGTCCCGGCCCGAACGGGACGCTCGCTGATCACGGCCGGCATCCGCGCGCGGGGCGTTCGGCGACTACGGTCTCGACTGACGCCGAAGCTGCCGTGTCAGATCCGATCTTCGGTCACCACGGCGCCGATTCCGGGCCGGCGAGCAGGCGGTCCCAGACCTGAAAGGCCGACGATGCCCACCCTCCCCGACCTGGCCGTCACCGGCTCCACCGGCGTGCTCGGTGCGATGGTGGCCCGCGAACTCGCCGCCCGCGGTGTCGCGCAGCGGCTGCCGGTACGTGACCTCGGCCGCGCCCCGGTGTTGCCGGATGCGGCAGCGGTGCCGTTCAGCTACGCCGACGGCGCCGCTGCGGCGCGCGCCCTGGCCGGGGTGACGACCCTGTTCATGGTGTCCGGCTCGGAGTCGGCCGACCGACTGCTGCAGCACCGCACCTTCGTCGACGCGGCTGTCGAGGCCGGCGTGCAGCACATCGTCTACACCTCGTTCTACGGTGCCGCCGCCGACTGCACCTTCACCCTGGGCCGCGACCACTACGCCACCGAGGAACACATCCGTTCCCGCGGCGTCGACTTCACCTTCCTGCGGGACAACTTCTACCTGGACTTCCTGCCCGACCTCGTCGGTGAGGACGGAGTCATCCGCGGACCGGCCGGCTCGGGCCGGGTGGCGGCGGTGGCGCGGGAGGACGTCGCCCGGGTCGCCGTCGCGGTGCTCGCCGATCCCTCGGCGCACCGCGGTCAGAGCTACGACCTGACCGGACCGGAGGCGCCGACGCTGGCCGAGGCGGCCGCCGTCATCGCTGAGATCACCGGCCGGGAGGTGCGGTTCCGCAACGAGACCGTCGACGAGGCCTACGCGTCGCGGCGCCGCTGGCCGGCTCCGGACTGGCTGTACGACGCCTGGGTGTCGACCTACACCGCCATCGCCAACGGTGAACTGGCCGGTGTCACCGACACGGTGCACCAGCTGACCGGTCGCCGGCCGCTGGATCTGGCCGGTTACCTGCAGCAGTGACCCCACTGCCCGGCCGGTCGGTCAGGACCGGCCGCGGGTGGCGTACGGGGTGTGCGTCGGCAGGGTCATCCGCGGTCCGTGCCGGGGCCGGTGCAGGCCCATCAGGCCGAGCAGCAGCTGCACCCGGTACCGGTGCCCGCGGTACGGCTCGAGGACCTCGGTGCAGGCGTCGTCGTCCAGCACCTCCCCGGTCAGCGCCCAGGTGATGTCCTTGCCGACGTGGTAGTCACCGATGCTCCAGGCGTCGGCGTCGCCGGCGGCACGTTGGCGGACCTCCGCCGAGGTCCACGGCCCGACGCCGGGCAGGCTGCGCAGGGCGCGATCCGCCTCCGGCAGTTCTCGGTCCAGCACACGTTCGACCGCGGCGCCGCGGCGGGCAGCGGCCACCAGGGTGCGGGTCCGGGTCGAGTCCAGACCGAGCTGCAGACAGCGCCAGCCCGGAATGGTGGTCCAGGTGTACGGATCGGGCGGCACGACCATGCCGTACGCCGCCGAGCCGACGACCTGCGCCGGGCCCGGGGCGGGTTCACCGTAGGCGGTGACCAGGCGACGGTAGGCCCCGTACGCCTCCTGCCCGGTGACCTTCTGCTCGATGATCGAGGCGGTCAGCGCCTCGAAGACGGCATCGGTGCGACCGATCCGGTAGCTGCCGTAGCGGTGGTGGGCCTCGACCAGGGCCCGGTGCTCGGCCCGCGGGCGGAAGCCGATCGGATCGTCGTCGGCGCCGAGCAGCTGCGGCAGCTGGTCCAGCACCCATTCCGCGCCGGGTCCCCAGGCGGTGGCGCGGACGACGGCGTCGCGGCGCAGCAGTTTGAGCAGGACCGGCCCGAGCGGTGTCCGGGTGGCCCGCAGCAGCCCGCCGGGGATGCGGCGGTGGGTCGGGTCGTGGGCGCCGCGCTGCAGGTGGCCGAGCAGCGGGCCGAGTTGCACCGGGTACGCCACGGTGACGGTCCGGTCGAGCCCGGCCCCGGCCCGCTGGAGGTCCGCCACAGTCACCGGGCCATCATGCCGGTCGGTACCGGCGATGACGGAATCGGGCGCGCGAACCGGGGCTGTCGGGTCAGGCCGCGGTGCGGCCGCCGGGCCCGGCCGAGTACCTCCGGCAGGACGACGAGGTCGGGCCGGGTGCGGCCGGAACGAGGAGGAGGTCAGGCCGGACACGGCCTGCCGGTGGCGTCGCTGAGCACCGTCAGCTGCCAGCCCGCGCGGTCGGGACCGGTCAGCTCGCAACGCGCCTGGCGGCCGACGACGGCCGCGACCTGCTGCGGAGTCCGCGGTTGCCGGGGCGCCTCCAACAGCATCCGGACGACCAGCCCGCGGGTCTGTTTGGCGAAGTGCGACACCACCGCCCGGCGGCCGTCCTTCACGCTCTGGGCGGTGATCCGCACGGTGGACTCCGGTTCCGGCGGACGCCACGCGGCGGCATAGCCCGAGGACCGGCAGTCCACGACCACCTTCCCGGGCCGGGTCTGCAGGACGCCGCCGAGGGCGCGCTGCCACAGCCCGGCCAGCGGTTCGACACCGGGCAGCCGGGTGCCGATCGACAGCCGGTAGGGCGGGATCCGGTCGGTGAGCCGGATCGGTCCCCACAGCGCGCTCTGCACCAGCACGGCAGCGCGGGCCCGTCGGCGGGCGGCGGGCGGCAGACTCGCCAGATCGAGGGCGGCGTACAACACACCGGTGTAGATGTCGGCGGCGGGACGGGCCGGTAGTTCCGGCAGCCGGCGGTTGAGGTCGAGGTCAGCCAGCTGGGTGCGGCCGAGGCCGAGGATGCTGGCGGCGTCCTCGCGGTCGGACACGGTCACCAGCGCCTGCAGCAACTCGCGCCGGACCGGGCCGAGTTCGGGCAGCGCCAGGGCGGCGAGGTCGACCGGGTCGCCGCGGCGGGCCGGCGGCGCCTTGCCCTCCGAGGGCGGCAGCAGGATCAGCATGGGTTCCGTGGTCGGGGTGGGCCCGTCGGGATTCGTCCCGGGGGCGGTCGGCAGTCGGGGTCGGGTCGGGGTCGGGTCGGCCAGGTGGCCGGCAGCAGCGATCAGGCCTTCGGGTGCGGCCAGGGGTTGGCGCGGCAGCCGTGCAGTGCCTTCGTCTGCTGCATCATGATCGGCGCCCGGCGGCCCGTGCCGGGGCAGGTGACGTGGCCGAAGCCAAGGGCGTGACCGAACTCGTGGTTGACCACGTTGCGCCGATAGTCGACCAGCCGGTCGCCGTAGGTATGTGCCCCGTAGGCCCAGCGGTCGGCGTTGAGCACCACCCGGTGGTCGTTGAAGCAGGACACCTTCCCCTCCGTCTGCAGCGGCGCACACAGCCGGTCGGTGGTCTGCGCGGTGGCCACATAGGCGTGCACGTCGGCCTGCTGCCCGGGTCCGACCAGCTTCAACCGCCACCGGCCGGATCGGCCCCAGCTGCGCGGATCGTTCAGCACACTGTGGATGAACCGGGCGGTGCGGACCGGGTCGAACGGGAGATTGCGTTCCACCCGGACGTCGTAGCTGACCAGGGCCCCGCGCGTGCCGAGCGGGCGGGCCGAGGTGCGGGCCGGCCGGTAGCGGCCCGGACCCTTCCGCGGCACCCGCTGCGGATGGTCGGAGGCGGGCGCCGGCGCGGCGGTCGCGACGTCGGCCGCCTCCGCCGTCCCCGCCTTCGTCGTCGTCGTCGTCGTCGACGGTTCCGTAGGCGGCGTCGTCGCCGACGGTTGCGTTGGCGGGGGTGGGGTGGGACCCGCGGCCGGCGCCGGCCGCAGCGGTCGGGGCACCGCTCCGCTGGGACGCCGGGAGCCGGTCAGCCCGATCAGCGCGATCACGATCAGCAGCGCGAGCGAGCCGCTGAGCAGCACGATCCCGGTCGGCCAGACCTGTCGGCGGCCGGTACGGCGGCGTCCGCCACGGCGGTCCCGGCCGGACGCGGTGGGAGCCGACGGCCCAACGTGGTGATCGGTACCGTGCTCCTGCCCGCGCGGAGACTCCATATCGGCAAAGACTAGGACTCCCGACCCAGCCGCACGCCGCCGACCGCCCGACGACCGTCGAGTTCTTGGGCCGTCAGTTGCCGCGGTGCGGCCGATGACCGTGGTGCTGGTGAGGTCGGCGGTCTGGAGGGTGGTCGTTCCGGTCCGGTGGCGGCCGCCGCAGGTCGGCGATCAGGCCGCGCCGACCCCTCGCAGTGTTCGGTCCGGGCTGACCCTGCCCGTCGGCCGGATCACCGGGTCCCGCACGTCTCCGGCCAGGGCGCGGCCACTCGGGCCCGGGGATCCCGGCCGCAACGCCGGCGCGGTGATCACCGTCCGACTGTCGGAGGGCCCGGAGGAGCACCGTCCGGAGGCCGAATGTTGACCGATCCGACCAGGCGGACGTTAAGGTGTGACAATGACGCCCCCCTCGTCATTCGGCTCCACCCACGCCGTAGGAGCAAGACTTCCGGCCGGCGGAGCCAGTCGGCTCAGCCGACGATCACTTCTGGGCGTGGCAGGAGCGGCCATGCTGGCCACTGCGGGACCGGCGAGCGGCGCGGCGGCGTATGCCGACGGCACGCCGCAGGTGGCAGCACCGCGGTCCTGGCATCTGGCGGCCACAGGTCGCTGGTCGTTCGGCGGCCGGCCGCCGGCGGATGCAACATTGCGGGCCTGGTTCCGCCGGCTCGCCCGGGGCAGCGGCCGAGTGATCCACGTCTCCGGGCGGGGATCGGATCTCAACCCCGGGACGGCGAAGCGGCCGTTGCGGGAGATCTCCGCCGCGATCCGTGTAGCCGTGCCGGGCGATCGGATCACGGTCGGAGACGGTACCTACGGCTATACCGAAGTGCGTGGGATCCACGGCTCCCCGTCGCAGTGGCTGACGATCATGACCGCCTCGGCGCGGACCCGGGCACGGATCCATGTGCCGCCGCCGACCGACAACTTCGTCAACGTGATCTCGTCGTCCTATGTCGGCATCTACGGCTTCGAAGTCGTCGGCGACGAGGGCAACCCCAACACAAACGGTTCCGGGATCTCCGTGTACGGCAACAGCCATCACGTCGCGATCTGGAAGAACCATGTCCACGACTTTCCCGGCGGGGGCATCAACTGCTTCGACGTCGACGGATCCCACGATCTTCTCGATATCAGCTACAACGTCGTGCACGACACCTCCCGGCGTAGCCCGAGCAACACCTCGGGGATCAGCATCTACGCCGGCCGGGACCTGACCCGCGGAGCAACCTTCAGCGACGGTTACGGCTACCGGATCGTCGGCAACTACGTCTACGACGCGCTGTGCCAGGCTCCATTCACCCCGGGCGGATACGACTTCGTCACCGACGGGAACGGCGTCTCGATCGACTCCCTCGAGTCGGCCCACGGCTACACCAAACCCGTGCTGGTCGCCAACAACGTGATCACCGGGTGCGGCGGACGCGCGGTGCTGGCCTACCGGAGTGTCAACGTCGACATGATCGAAAACATCGCGGTCGGCAATCTGCGTACCAACAGTCCCGCGATCACCGGCGGCGTCGAACTCGAAGGCAAGACCGACGGATCGGTGCGGATGCTGCGCAACGTGATCTGCCCGTTGCACACGCCGAAGAGCACCGACAACCGGTCGGTCTATCGGCAGAACCTGGTGCTCGGCGGCCGACAACCCGTTCCTGCAGGGAATGTCGACCGCCGGCAACTCGGCCTCGACTACTTCACCGACGTCTCTGCCTCCGACACGATCGCGGGCACCTCGGTGAGCGTCTTCAGGGCGAGCGGATCGGCGCCCGGCTGACCATCGGATTCGCCCCGGATGAGGACGTGGTTGGCGTCGCGCTTCTCGGTCCGCTCCCAGGTCAGCCCCTTGTCCGCAAGGAACATCCAGAAGCCGTACACCAGCGGGATCGTCCACCACAGCCAGTAGCCGAGCATGAAGACCGGATTCACCCGCAGCCAGTACGTCAGCCGCTCGCGCCGGGTGTCCAGGACCGGAGCGGTCATCCGATACGCCTGGACCCAGTTGTGGCCGATCACCACCGCCGCAGAGGTCATGCTCAGTCCGGTGAGCACCTGGGCCCAAATCGGGACGACCTGCTCGGGAGAGGTTGCCGCACTGATCAGCACCCAGGCTCCGACCACCAGTCCGATCGGGTTCAGCAACAAGGACAGGCACGGCACGAAGTTCAGCCGCGCCCTCATCCGCTTGCGCAGCGGCATGCCCATCTCGACCAGCGGGGAGGCCAGCGACTGGAAGAATCCGGCCACCCAGCGCTTCCGCTGGGTGACGCCTTGGCCCCAGGTCGCCGGCACCTCCTCCACCAGCGGTGACTCGACGACGCCCAGCCGCGCGCCGTTGGTCCACAGCCGCATCCCGATCTCGGGATCCTCGATCGTCAGCCAGGGATGGAATCCGCCGGCCTCGAGCAGATCGCGGAACCGGAAGAACAGGCCCTTGCCGAGTACGTAGA
Source organism: uncultured Actinomycetota bacterium (assembly GCA_963758075.1). Classification (GTDB taxonomy): domain Bacteria; phylum Actinomycetota; class Actinomycetes; order Propionibacteriales; family Propionibacteriaceae; genus Microlunatus. The sequence goes on from CAVWTT010000005.1 coordinate 487,056, forward strand.
ACGGATGGGCGCCCCCGGCCGTCATGTGCTTGTAGACCGAGGAATCCCAGGAGATGTGGTCCATCGCGTAGAACGAACTCGGCCAGGTTCCGAGCAGATTGCCGGTGATGTTGGTGTTCTGGATGACGTCGTAGCTCTGCATCCCGACCGCGGCCGTGGCCCAGTAATCGCGCGGGATCACACTGTCGGCGTCGATGTAGCTCAGCAACGAGTCCTCGTTGCCGGGAGCCAGCTGGTACATCGCCCAGACCAGCTGCCGTGTCTTCTTGGCCGGCAGCGTCGTCTCGCCGGCCCGGCGGCCGTGGTGCCACCAGTACGCGCCGGGGTTCATGTCCCAGGACGACCACACGACGTTCCAACTCGGATCGCTGGTCGGCGGCACCGGCAGCACTTCCAGGAACGAGAACTCCTGCTGCAGCCGCCGCAGCGATGCGATCGTCTCGAGGTCGTCGCTGTTCGGGATGGACACCACCCGGAACCGGCCGCCGGGGTACTCCGACTCGGCCATGCCCAGGAAGGTGGTCCGCATCGTCTCCTCGAGCTCCCGCAGCACCGGATAGAACAGGATGATGTCGGGTCGCGCGCCGGTCTCCGCGCCCGCCGGCTGTGGCTGCACCAGGTCGACCCTGCGGGTCAGGAACCACAGCGTGGTCAGGGTGGAGAACAGATACGCGCTCTGCAGGACCACGTAGATCGCAAGCATCACGTGTTGCATCAGACCGTCAGCCCCCGCCGCCGCAACTCCTCGTTCGCCGATGCGGCGCGGTCGATCGCGGTCTGATCGGCCACCCAGTCGACCAGCTCGCGGATGCCCTTCTCCCGGAACCGGTACTCCGGCTCGAAGCCCAACAGCTCGCGGGCGCGGGTCGGGTCCGCCCAGCAGTGCCGGATGTCCCCGGCGCGGTACTGACCGGTGACCAGCGGCTCGATGTCCGGCCGGTCCAGTGCCTCGGCCAGCAGCCGAGCGACCTCGACAATGCTGATCGGATCGCCGATGCCGATGTTGATCGCCTGGCCCCGGGCCTTCGGTGCGGTCAACGCACTGACGGTCGCCCGCGCGACATCGGCCACATGGATGAAGTCGCGGCGCTGCAGCCCGTCCTCCATCACGATCGGCGGTTGGCCGTTCAACAACCGGCCGCTGAAGATCGCGGCAACGCCGGTGTACGGATTGGACAGGGCCTGACGCGGGCCGTAGGCGTTGAAGTATCGGACCGCGGTCACGTCGATGTCGTACGCGGCGCCGACGGACAGGCAGAGCAGCTCCTGGTCCATCTTGGAGATCGCGTACACCGAGGTCGGGAACAGCGGCTTGGTCTCGGCGGTCGGGACCGGCGACAGCGGTGTACCGCAGTCCGGGCAGGCGACCTCCCAGCGGTGTTCACGCAGCTGCTGTTCGGTCCGCAGCCGGGGAGCGACCGTGCCGTGCGTCGGGCAGAGGTAGGACCCTTCGCCGTAGATCGACATCGACGAGGCGACGACGATCTTGCCGATGTCCCGGCGCTCGTTCGCGATGATGTCGAGCAACACGCCGGTGCCGCCGGTGTTGGCGTCCACGTACCGGGAGATCTCATACATCGACTGTCCGACACCGACCTCGGCGGCCAGATGCACGATCTGCTCGACCCCGTCCATGGCCCGGCGCAGCCCGTCGCGGTCCAGCATGTCGCCCTGGACGAACTCGGCCTCGGCGGGAACGTACTGCGGTCCGTTGCCGGCGTGCACCTGCTCGACCAGCTTGTCGTACACACGGACGTCGTGGCCGTGTTGCAGCAGCAGGTCGACAACGTGCGACCCGATGAATCCGGCTCCGCCGGTGACCAGAATTTTCATGCTACGAACTCCTCGGAAATGCCGACCTCGGCCGCTACGGCCCGGGTGTGGATGTGGGTGGGTTGGGGAATGGTTCGGCCGAGGCCGCGCACGGTCCAGCCGGCTCGCGCCCAGCGATCGAGATCGAGGGCATTGCGGGCATCGATCAGGACCGAGCCGCCGGTGAGGGACCGAACCGTCACCGGGTCGAGCCGGCGGTAGTCGTCCCATTCGGTGAGCAGGACCACCAGGTCGGCACCGACCAGGGCATCGGCCAGGGCGTCCACATAGACGAGCTCACCGGCCGGGACCGGGTCGTCGGTCCGCCTGGCGTCGGTCAGGCGAGCATTGTCAAGGCCGGCCGGATCATGCACCCGGACCTGCGCTCCGGCCCGAGCAAGCCGCCGGGCCACGTCCAACGACGGCGAATCCCGGACGTCATCGCTGTTGGGCTTGAAGGTGGCACCCAGCGCCGCGACGCGCAGTCCCCCGAGATCTCCGAACTCGTCCCGGGCGACATCGAGCACCCGTTGCCGCCGACGGTCGTTGATCCGGTCGACCTCGACGAGGAAATCCAGGCTGCCGGCGAGTCCCAGCTCGTCGGCACGGGCGCGGAAGGCGCGGATGTCCTTGCCCAGACAGCCGCCCCCGAACCCGAGTCCGGCGTTCAGGAACCGGCGCCCGATGCGCTCGTCGTAGCCGATCGCGTCGGCCAGCGTGACGACATCGCCACCGGTCGCCTCACAGATCTCCGACATCGCATTGATGAAGGAGATCTTGGTGGCGAGGAACGAGTTGGCGGCGACCTTGACCAGCTCAGCGGTCGGCAGGTCGGTCACGACGCACGGCGTTCCGGATGACAACGTGTCGACGTACACCGCGCGGAGCGTCTGCTCGTCCTGTTCCCGCTGGATCCCGAAGACCAGCCGGTCGGGGGACAGCGTGTCCTGAACGGCGAACCCCTCGCGGAGGAACTCGGGGTTCCAGGCGACCGAGATCTCCACGCCTGCAGCCGACCGGGCGTCAACCCGTGACTGCAACGCCTGTGCGGTGCCGACCGGGACGGTCGACTTCCCGACGATCAGGCAGTCGCGCCTCGCCTGCGATGCCAGCGCGTCGACGACGGCATGGACGCCGCTGAGATCCGCGGCCAGTCCACCTGTCTGTTGCGGCGTACCGACACAGACGAAATGCAGTCGGCCGAACTGTGCGGCCTCGGAAACCGAGGTGGTGAACCGCAGCCGACCGGTGTCCAACGCCTGCCTGAGCAGTTCGGCGAAGCCCGGCTCGTAGAAGGGTGCCCTGCCAGCGGCAAGTGCCGTGATTTTTTCGGTGTCGACATCGACGCCCATGACGTGATGCCCGACAGCTGCCATTCCTACCGCATGGACGGCGCCCAGATAGCCCGTCCCGAAAACGGTGATGTTCATGAAGTAGTCCTCGTCGAAGTAGGCCCCATCACCGAAGACGGGCGCCACGAAGCAATCGGAAGATAGAAGTGCTGGCGGGTCAGGCCGGGATCAACTGATCCTCGCGGCCCTCGAACTGCGGGCCCGCAATTCGCTCGGCGGCATCGTCGAGAACAGCCGCCCGCTCACGGAACCAGGCAATGGTCCGGGTCAGACCGTCCTCGGTGGAGACCTGTGGCTGCCAGCCCAGCAGCCGGGTCGCCTGGCTGATGTCCGGGCGCCGACGGGTCGGGTCATCCTGGGGCAACGGGTGGTACTCGACTCCGGAGTCCGAGCCGGTCAACTGGACCACGAGCCGGGCCAACTCCCCGACCGTCCGCTCCGACGGGTTGCCCAGATTGATCGGACCCCGCTCGTCGGAGTCGACCATCGCGACCAGCCCGCGGACCAGGTCGTCGACGTAGCAGAAGCTGCGCGTCTGCGTTCCGTCACCGTAGATGGTGATCGGCCGGCCGGTGAGCGCCTGGGCCAGGAACGAGGTGACCACGCGGCCGTCCTCCGGTCGCATCCGCGGCCCGAAGGTGTTGAAGATCCTGACGATGCCGGCATTCACGCCGCGACTGCGGGCGTAGGCCATGGTCACGGCCTCCGCGTACCGCTTGGCCTCGTCGTACACGCTGCGTCGTCCGATCGGGTTCACGTTTCCCCAGTAGCGTTCGCTCTGCGGATGGACCACCGGATCGCCGTACACCTCGCTGGTCGAGGCGAGGACGAATCTGGCGCCCCATCGATCAGCCAACTCCAGGGCATTCTCGGTGCCCCGGCTGCCGACTCTGAGCGTCTCGAGAGGCAGCCGGTGGTAGTCAGGCGGTGAGGCCGGACTCGCCAGATGGGCCACGGCGTCCACCGGAGGAAGATCCGGCAGCTGATCGGTGACATCGTGTTCGACGAGCCGGAATCCGGGCTCCGGACGAAGCTGAGCGACATTTTCTCGCTGTCCGGTCGAAAGATTGTCGACGCAGGTCACCGCGTCGCCGCGCAAAAGGAGCGCCTCACACAGATGCGAGCCCAAAAAGCCCGCACCTCCAGTAACGACAATATGCACTTGTCCCCCCGAACAAATGTACGCAGCCGCTAGCGGCCAACGCGTGGACATGGATGGCGCTGCTATATGGCTGTTGTCGTCGACCCCCGACGACCTCGCTCAGTCAACCACACCACCTGGTCCCCTGTGATCGTTTCAGGAGATTCACAGAAGGTCGCGAATAGTGTGTTAACTGGGCTTTACGGATTATTAGGACCACGGACCCGGCCGGACGTTGAGACCATTCGGTCGCCGGCAGCCCGTCACCAACCGTGGGTCATGATCGGTGGCACCTCGCCGCTGCCGTGCAGTTGGGCGCGCAGCGCCATCAGTACCTGCAGTTCGTGCGGAACGACGGGTTCGGGCAGGTCGTCCAACGCGAACCAGGCCAGTCCCGCCGACTTCTCCGGCTCCATCGTCCGCGGCTTGCCGCGCCAGTGATGAGCGGTGAAGAAGAAGTCGACCCGCTCGTCCAGGTCGTTCCCGGCCCGGTCGGTGCCGTGGTTGGTGCGGTGCACCGTGGTGACCGGTTCGAGGTTGGACTCCTCCACCTCGATGCCGAGTTCCTCGAAGGCCTCCCGGCAGACGGCCCGGTGCACCGACTCGCCGCGTTCGACGTGGCCGGCGGCGCCGGTGGCCCAGTGATCGTCGCGGTAGCCGGTGTTGCTGCGCAGTTGCAGCAGCACCTGGTCCTCCCGCCGCAGGATCAGATAGCCGGCCGGGACGACGCGGAACCGGTCCTGCTGCAGCCGCTGGCTGTGCGCCGAGCTCAGCGCCCGGGCATCCCTGCCTTCGGTCCGGACATGGTCGTGATGCACCCTGCGGTCACTCCTGGGGTCGGTGGACGGGCTGGATGACGGGCTCATGCGATCACAGTCACGGGCGGTCCGGTCGACGACGGGACCCGAGGACGGCGGCGCGGAGCACCTCGAGCAGGTCGGCCTGGTCGAAGAAGGTGGCGGTGTCCCAGGGCGACGGGGTGCCGGCGCGGGGATCGGCGCCGTGGTCGACCAGCACCCGGACCACATCCTCGTAGCCCTTGAACACCGCCCCGGCCAGCGGCGTCTGGCCGCGGTGGTTCATCGCGTCCACGGTGGCGCCGTGCTCGATCAGGATCTGCACGGTCCGGGCGTGACCGTGGTAGGCGGCCAGCATCAGCAGACTGTTCCCGCGGGCATCGCTGAGGTCGGCCGAGGCCCCGGCTTCGATGCAGGCCGCCAACCGGTCGGCTTCGCCGGCCCGGGCCCGGTCGAAGATCCAGTGGGCCAGTTCGACCGGATCGGACCCGTCGGGCGCCGCGCCGTCGAACCGTGTCATCACTGCTCCGGTTTGAGCAGCGGGAACAGGATGGTCTCACGCAGGCCGACGCCGAAGAACAGGGCCAGCAACCGGTCGACGCCCAGACCGACCCCGCCCATCGGCGGCGCCCCGAACTCGAGCGCGGCCAGGAAGTCCTCGTCGAGCTGCATCGCCTCCGGGTCGCCCTGGGCGGCCTGCAGCGACTGGGCGTAGAGCCGTTCGCGCTGGATCACCGGGTCGATCAGCTCGGAGAAGCCGGTGCCGCGTTCCACGCCGCCGATCATCAGGTCCCAGGCCTCGATCAGGTTCGGGTCGTCGCGATGCGGCCGGGCCAGCGGTTGGGCGGCGGGCGGGTAGTCGCAGACGAACGTCGGCTGGATCAGTTTCGGCTCGACGAGTTCGCCGAACAGTTCCATCACCAGCTTCTGCACGTCCCAGCCGGGATCGGGCGCCAGGTCGTGGGCCTCGAAGTGCTTGATCAGGGTCTCCCGCGGGGTGTCCGGCGTGACCTCCTCGCCCAGTTCTGCGGACAGCCCCGGGTAGACGCCCAGCCAGGTCCATTCGCCGTCCAGGTCGATGGTGCCGTCGGGGGTGTCGATCTGCCGCATGCCGAGCGTGTCGGCCGCGTCCAGGATGATCGTCCGGGTCAGCTCGGCGACCGAGCGCTGATCACCCCAGGCCTGGTAGAACTCCAGCATCGTGAATTCGGGGCTGTGGGTGTGATCGCTGCCCTCGTTGCGGAAGATCCGGCCCAGCTCGTACACCCGTTCGACGCCGCCGACGACGGCGCGCTTGAGGAACAGTTCCAGCGCGATCCGCATCGTCATCGGGATGTCGAAGGCGTTCATGTGGGTCTCGAACGGTCGGGCGTGGGCACCGCCGTGCACCAGTTGCAGCACCGGGGTCTCGATCTCGATGAAGCCGGATCGGTGCAGGGTCTCGCGGATGCTGCGGGTCACCGCGGCCCGGTGTCGGACCATGTCCCGGGCGGCCTCACGCACGGTGAGGTCGGCGTACCGCTGCCGGACCCGGGTCTCGTCGGACAGCTCGGAGTGCAGGTTGGGCATCGGCCGCAACGCCTTGGAGGCCAGCTGCCAGGTGTCGGCCATCACCGACAGCTCGCCGCGGCGGGAGGAGACGACCCGACCCTGGACGGAGACGAAGTCGCCGAGGTCGACGTCGCTCTTCCAGGCCGCCAGAGACTCCTCGCCGACCTCGGCCAGCGACAGCATCACCTGCAGCCGGGTCACCGAGGTGTCGGCGTCCAGGCCCTCCTGGAGGGTGGCGAAGCACAGCTTGCCGGTGTTGCGGATGAAGACGACCCGGCCGGTGACCGCGACCCGGTCCTGGGTCTCTTCCCCGGTCTGCAGGCGGGCCCAGGTCTGGCGGACCTGCGTGAGCGAATGGCTGCGCGGGACAGACACCGGGTAGGGGTAGCGGCCCTGCTCGGTCAGCCGGGCACGCTTGACGCGACGGATCCGGGTCTGCTCCGGAACGTCGCTGCCGAACTCCTCCTCGCTCACAGCGGGTCAGCCTATGCGAGGCGCCGCCGTGACAGGTCGGCCGGGCGGTCAGTCACCCCGTCCGCGCCGGGGGCCCGTCGAGGGGCGCAGCCCGACCCGGATGCGGCCGCTGCCCGGATCCACCTGCCATCGGACGTGGGACAGATCGGGCACGACGAGGTCGGCGTCCAGCTCCTCCCGGGGCGTGGTGGTGATGACCGCACAGGTCGCCGCACCCGCCGCCCGGGCCGACAGCAGACCCTTCGGCGCGTCCTCCACCACCAGCACGGCGGCGGGGTCGACGCCGAGCCGCTCGGCGGCGACCAGGTACGGATCGGGGGCCGGCTTGCCGTGTTCGACGTCGTCGACGGTGACCAGCACCGCCGGCGGGGTCAACCCGGATGCGGCCAGCCGCGCCTGCGCCAGCGCGGCGGTGCAGGAGGTGGCGATGGCGACCCGGTCGGCGGGCAGCTGGGCCAGCGCCTCGACCGCCCCGGGCAGCGGATCGATGCCGTCGGTGTCGGTCAGTTCCAGTTCGTTGATCCGGTCGAGCGCCTGCTGGTGGCGGTGCTCGGGCATGATCGCCCGGACGACGGACTCCGACGGCACCCCGTGGTGGCCGGCGAGCTGCTCGGCGGTCACATCGTGTTCCTCGGCCCATCGGGTCCAGGACCGGACCACGGCCGGCGTGGAGTCGATCAGGGTGCCGTCCATGTCGAAGACGACGGCCTCGAAGACCCGGGCCCGGAAATCCCGGCCCTCGACCTCGCGTCCGTTCAGATCGCCCATCGGGTTGCTGCTCACTCCCTGCTCAGGCCGTCTCGTCGGCACCGCCGTCCGGCAGCGGGGACCCGGCCGGTGACACTCCATCTTCCACGCCCATCCCAGGTGCTCTGCTGCTGCCCCGCCAGCGGCGTACGGTGCCGGCGGCCGCCTCGAGCGCGGTGGCGACGGCGATCACCAGCAGCCCGGCATCGGGTCCGCTCGCCGCACCGCTGATCGCCGTGGCGGCCACCGTCACCGTGGCCAGCACGATCCGTCCGTCCGCGCCGAGCGCAGCCGCCGGACCCGCAGCCGCCGGACCGGCAGCCGCCCGCAGCCGCAGCGAGTAGATCAGCTCGTAGCGCCGGTAGGCGACCGCAGCCAGGGCGAGGTAGAGGATCGGTCCGGATGCGCCGACAGCGAGGAGAGCGGCGAGCACGGCGGATTCGGCCACCCACAGCAGCGGCAGGGCCAGCCAGCCGAACCGGTGCCGGATCGGCGGCCGCCAGCAGCAGCCCAGCAGCGCGGCCGACAGCACCGCCGTCGGGACGGCGATCGGCCAGTGGCCGGTGCAGGTGGCGGTGACGGTCACCAGCCAGCCGACCAGCAGCAGCATCGTGCCGGGCAGGAACGGGATCCGCCGCAGCCCGAGGAAGCGCGACAGGACGCCGGCGTCCAGTTGCTCGGCCAGCACCGTCGACGGCGGCGGCACCGTGGACCTGACGGCGCGTACCAGTCGGCCGCCGACCGTCCAGACCAGCGCGAAACCGGACACCGCGATCGCGGCGACCAGCAGCCAGACCGGGCGGCCGACCAGCAGCATCAGCGACAGCACCAGATAGCGTTCGGCGATCGGCACATGGGCGACCTTCTTGGCCCAGAAGCTCAGCCTGCGTCGACGGTCCGGTGGCGGCGGCAGCGAGGTTCGGGGGCGGGGTGCGTCGGTCGACCCGGCCCGGCTGGTCGCGCCGATGCCGCCGTCGTCGGCCCGGTCCAGCGGTCGCCGCTGCACCCGCTGGACCCGGTCGGTGTCGCGGGCGGCGCGGTCGGCCACGGCGCGGTCGGTGTAGGCGTAGTCCTCCAGGTGCCGGGCGGTGACGACGACCAGCGCGATCGCGGCCAGCAGCCAGCCGGATCCGTGCCCGGTCCGGACGGCGACCACCGCCACCGTGGCCAGCACCAGGTACTCCTTGGCGCGGTCACCGATACCGTCCAGCCAGGCGCCGAAGGCGGAGAAGCGGCGGGTGAACCGGGCGATCTCGCCGTCCACGCAGTCGATCACCAGCGCCAGCTGGAGCAGGACGGCGGCCGCGATCCAACCGGCCGGCCATCCGGCCAGCACCAGCAGCCCGGCCGCCACCCCGACCGCCAGGCTGATGCCGGTGATGGTGTTGGGGCTGAGCCCCAGCCGGAGCCCGATCCGGGTGCCGTACCGCGACAGTGGGCGGACCACCGCGGCCGAATAGGCGCCGTCACCGAGCCGGGAGGCCGACCGCAGTCGCTGCCGCCACGGCGACGAGCCCAGACCGGTCTGGCCGGATCCGTGCCGGCACCAGCTGTAGTAGCCGGCCGCGCGGGCAGCGATCGGCAGACCGTCGCGGACCAGGGCCAGCAGGGCCAGGTCGAAGAGCCCGATCCCGGCGTACGCCTCCGGCCGTCGGGCCAGCACCGCGGCGGCCTCGCGCCAGGCACGGGCGGCGCTCGGCCGGTCGGTGGCGGCGATCCTCAGCACGCCGACGACGACACGGTTGGGATCGGTCACGGTGTGCCGGCTCGTGCTGACCGACTCCAGCCGGGAGCCGTCGGGTGTCAGCCGGGCCAGCGCGGCCCGGGCCAGCGCCTGCTCGGGCCGGCGGGGCGCCTCGATGTTGCGGGGATCGGCGACCAGCGCGGCGGTCGCATCGCCCGGGCTGTCCAGCAGGTCCAGGAGTGCGGCCCCGCTGGTGCGCAGGTCCGCGTCGGCCAGCACCAGCGGCGCGTCGATGGCCGCTGTCTGCTCGCCGCCGGCCGCATGGGCGAGCCGTGCCAGTGCGCCGGCCGGATCCCCGGACTCCTGCGCCATCGACCGCGGTCGGCACAACTCGGCCAGCAGCCGACCGACCGGCGTACCGGACTCATCCGCCCGCGCCGCCGGACCGAGGAGTACACAGTCGGCGCCGGCGCTGAAGCCGTGGATCGCCGGCCCGGCGCCACCGCGGCGCACCGGCGGATCTGGCGACTCGGACACCGGCGCATGGTATCCGGCCTGGGTGCGGCCTACCCGAACTCCGCGCCCCCCGGACCTCCCGCGCACCCGGACAGGAACCGTTGCGGTGCGACTGACACAGCCGGAGCCGTCGGCCCGACCGGAGCGGTTCGTCCTCGACTGCTCCGGGCCGGCGGAGGGCCCGGACCGGCAGGCAGCCACAGCGCGGTCCGGTCCCTGGCATCACCGCATCACGCGATCAGGCTTGAGCGGCCACCGACCGGACCGGCTCCGACCGGACCGGCTCCGACCGGCCGATGCGGCGGGTCACCAGTCGCCGCCGGTGTCGCGGACCAGCCGGCCCAACGCCAGGTCGTCGCGTTCGGCGTGGTGCTGGCGGACGTAGAGCTGCAGATCGGCCACCCGCTTGCTGTGTTCGGCGTCATGGGCCAGCGGCGCCGGACCGAGCGCGTGCCCGACCTGGCGCAGGGTGATCTCGGCAGCGGTGGCGACCGTGGCCCGGACCCGTTGGGCCAGCAGCACCCCGGCATCCCCCTCGGCGGCACCGGCGTCGATGCGCCGGGCCGCGTCGACGAGCGCGGTCCGCGCCTCGTTCAGCCGGGCATCGACGATGCCCAGGTGCATCAGCAACAGGGTGTCGTCGGCCCGACCGGGTGCGGCCGCCGCGGCGAGCAGGCGCCGGGCCACCCCGACCGTGCCACCGAACCAGCAGGCCGCCACGGACAGGCCGCCCCAGGCGAACCCGGGACGTCGCAGATACCAGCCGGGCTCGCCGACCGGTTCCGCGGTGGCCCCGTCGAAGCTGACCGGGCCGCTGGGGATCTCGACCAGCCCGCGGGCGGGCCACGCGTCCGGTGCCACCGTCACGCCCGGCTGGCCCAGATCGACACTGAACAGCCGGCGCTCGTCCTGGCTGACCCAGGCGGTGACGAGGCCGTGGGACAGGCTGCCCGCCAGCGAGCACCACGGCTTGGTGCCGTGCAGCCGCCAGCGGTCACCGTCGCGGACTCCCTCCAGCCGTACGTCCGGCCCCTCGGCGGCGAAAACACCCCAGGTCGCGCCCGGGTCGGCGACGCGACCGGCCTGGTGCAGGATCGTGACCGCGTCCAGGTGCGGTTCGGCGGCCCGGGCCAGCGCCAGGTCCAGGCCACCGAGCGTGGCCAGCGCCTCCCAGACGTCCAGTGTCCGGCCCTGCCCGAGGTAGGGCCGGTGCGCCGTCCAGGATGCCGCCGCGGTCAGTGCCGCCGCCACGGTCGTCGGCGGGTCGGCCAGTACGCCGGCGGTGATGGGGCCCGGTCCGCGGTCATCGAGGCGGACCCGGCGGCCGGCGTCGGCGGAGTCCTGCGGCGCGGTCGATGCGGGGTGCGGCGGCACGGTCATGGCGTTCATTGTGCTGACGCGGGCCGGCTGCGCGCGGCGACGGCCGGCCTGGTGACGAGCCGGTCCGAAAAGCCCTTGAGTGAGTGAGCGCTCACTCACTACAGTACGGCTCATGCCCAGAGCCACCGCGATGCCGCCCGACGAGCGGCGCGCCCAGATCCTGGACGCCGTGGAACCGGTGATCCGGCAGCACGGCCGCCAGGTGAGCACCCGTCAGCTCGCCGAGGCCGCCGGCGTCGCGGAAGGAACGCTGTTCCGGGTCTTCGACAACAAGGAGGATCTGATCAACCAGGCGGTCGGCCGGTCCTTCAGCGCCGGACCGGCCGTCGAGCTGCTGGAGCAGATCGATTCCCGCCTGCCGCTGGAGCAGCGGATGGTCGAGATCACCACCGTGTTGCGGAACCGGCTGGAGCAGACCTTCACCCTGCTGCACGCCGTCGGCCCGCCGCCGGAATCCACCTCGGAGGACCGGCACGCCTTCGTCGACTACATGCGCAGCCAGAACGAACTCGTCACCGCCAGCGTGGTCGGCCTGATCAGGGCCGACGAGCAGGCGCTGGTGGTGTCGCCGGAGCAGGCGGCGTACCTGCTCACCTCGATCATCATGGTGACCGCCAACCCCATGCTCGCCGGGGTCCGGGAACGGGCCCAACTGTCCTCCGATCCGCAGGCGCTGGTCGACCTCGTCCTGCACGGCTGCCTCGCCGACAGCACCCGCACCAGCTCCGGCTTCGACCACCGCAGCGTCGAGCCCCGGATCTTCCAGACCCACGCCTGCACCAGGCCCGACCCGTCGAAAGGACGCTAGGTGCTCATCTCACTGCTGCGCCGATATCTGGCGCCGTACAAAGGCCTGCTGACGCTGGTGGTGCTGTTCCAGCTGATCGGCACCCTGGCCAACCTCTACCTGCCCAGCCTGAACGCCAAGATCATCGACCGGGGCGTCGCCCGCCTCGACATCGACTACATCTGGCGGACCGGCGCGCTCATGCTGGCGATCAGCCTGGTCCAGGTGATCTGCACGATCACTGCGGTCTACTTCGGTGCCAAGACCGCGATGGCCTACGGCCGTGACGTCCGGTCGGCGATCTTCGACCGGGTACTGACCTTCTCCGCGCGCGAGGTCAACCACTTCGGCGCGCCGTCGCTGATCACCCGCAACACCAACGATGTCCAGCAGGTGCAGATGCTGGTGCTGATGTCGTGCACGCTGCTGGTCACCGCGCCGATCACCATGGTCGGCGGTGTGATCATGGCCCTGCGCGAGAACGCCGGGCTGGCCTGGCTGATCGCGGTCGCCGTCCCGGTGCTGGCGATCGCCATCAGTCTGATCGTCTTCCGGCTCGGCCCGTTGTTCCGCACCATGCAGGCCCGCATCGACACGGTCAACCGGGTGCTGCGGGAGCAGATCACCGGCATCCGGGTGGTGCGCGCCTTCGTCCGCGAGCCGTACGAGATGGACCGGTTCGCCCGCGCCAACGACGACCTGACCCAGGTCGCGCTGCGGGTCGGGCGCCTGTTCGCGCTGATGTTCCCGGTGGTCATGTTGATCATGAACCTGTCCAGCGCGGCGGTGATCTGGTTCGGCGGTCACCGCATCGAGGCCGGCACCATGCAGATCGGCGAGATGACGGCGTTCCTGACCTACCTGATCCAGATCCTGATGTCGGTGATGATGGCGACCTTCATGCTGATGATCGCGCCCCGGGCCGCGGTGTCGGCGGAACGGATCGGCGAGGTGCTCGGCACCGACTCCAGCGTGGTGCTGCCGCAGCACCCGGTCACCGCGACCGCCGGCGAGGAACGCGGTGTGGTCCGGTTCCGCAACGCCGAGTTCAGCTATCCGGGCGCCGACTCGCCGGTGCTGCACGACGTGACCTTCACCGCCCGGCCCGGGCAGACCACCGCCGTCATCGGCTCCACCGGCGCCGGCAAGACCACCCTGATCTCGCTGATCCCCCGGCTGTTCGACCTGACCGGAGGATCGATCACCGTGGACGGCGTCGAGGTCCGCGACCTGGACGCCGAACTGCTGTGGAGCAAGATCGGCCTGGTTCCGCAGCGACCGTTCCTGTTCTCCGGCACGGTGGCCAGCAATCTTCGCTACGGCAATCCGGACGCCACCGACGAGGAGTTGTGGCATGCCCTGCGGGTGGCGCAGGCCGCCGACTTCGTCGCCGAGATGCCCGGCGGCCTGGACGCCTCGATCGCCCAGGGCGGCACCAACGTGTCCGGCGGTCAGCGGCAGCGGCTGTCCATCGCCCGGGCGCTGGTGAAGGAGCCGGAGATCTACGTCTTCGACGACTCGTTCTCCGCCCTCGACGTCGCCACCGATGCGCGGCTGCGAGCCGCATTGAAACCCGAGACCGCCGACGCGGCGGTGATCATCGTCGGCCAGCGGGTGTCCACCATCGCCGACGCCGACCAGATCATCGTTCTGGAGGACGGCCGCATCGTCGGCATCGGCACCCACCACGAACTGCTGGAGACCAGCCCCACCTACGCCGAGATCGTCGACTCCCAGCTCAGCGCCGAGGAGGCAGCAGCGTGACCGACCACACCCCGACTCCCGCCCGTCCCGGCACCCCGGCGGAGTCGACGACCACGCCCGCCGAGCAGAACGGCCGCGCCAAGGCCAACGCCCGACCCGACTACGCCCGCAACGCCCCCCGCGGCCCGATGGCCGCCCAGGTGCACGAGAAGGCGATGAGCTTCGGGCCGTCGCTGCGACGGCTGCTGGGCCATCTCGCACCCGAGCGGTGGTGGCTGGTGCTGGTGGTGGTGCTGGCGGTGGTCGGCATCGTGATGAGCGTGGTCGGACCGAAGATCCTCGGCCGCGGCACCGACGTTCTGTTCGCCGGCATCCTCGGCCGCCGCCTCGGTGGCCAGTTCCCGCCGGGCACCACCAAGGAGCAGGTCATCGCCGCGCTGCGGCAGGCCGGCCAGGGCAAGCTCGCCGACCTGCTCAGCGGGATGCCGGACTTCGTCCCGGGTCAGGGCATCGACTTCGGCCAGCTGGCCCGGGTGCTCGGGTTGGCGGTGCTGCTGTTCGTGCTGTCGTCGATCGCGTTGGCGATCCAGGCCCGGATCCTCAACGTCGTGGTGAACCGGGCGGTCTACCGGCTCCGCGGCGACGTCGAGGCCAAGGTGAACCGGCTGCCGTTGAGCTACTTCGACCGGCAGACCCGTGGCGAACTGCTCAGCCGGGTGACCAACGACATCGACAACATCTCCCAGTCGCTGCAGCAGACGCTGAGCCAACTGCTCACCTCGCTGCTGACGGTGGTCGGCGTCCTGGTGATGATGGTGTCGATCTCCCCGCTGCTGTCGCTGATCGCGTTGATCACCATCCCGGTCGCGATCGGTGTCACGACGCTGATCGGCAAGCAGTCGCAGAAGCGGTTCGTCCAGATGTGGCGCAGCACCGGCGAGTTGAACAGCCGGGTGGAGGAGGCCTACACCGGACACGCGCTGGTCAAGGTGTTCGGTCGCCGCAAGGAGGTCGAGGCGGAGTTCGCCGAGAAGAACGACGAACTGTACGAGTCCGGCTTCGGGGCCCAGTTCATCTCCGGGATCATGATGCCGGTGATGATGTTCGTCGGGAACCTCAACTACGTGATCATCGCCGTGGTCGGGGGTCTGCGGGTCGCCTCCGGACACATCAGCCTGGGTGACGTGCAGGCGTTCATCCAGTACTCCCGGCAGTTCACCCAGCCGCTGACCCAGTTGGCGTCGATGGCGAACCTGCTGCAGTCCGGTGTCGCCTCGGCCGAACGGGTGTTCGAGGTGCTGGACGAGGAGGAGCAGACGCCGGAACGCACGGACAGCCTGCCGGTGACCCGGGGCCGGGTCGCGTTCGAACACGTCGACTTCCGCTACGACCCGGATCAGCCGTTGATCACCGATCTGTCGTTGGCCGCCGAGCCGGGCCAGACGGTGGCGATCGTCGGGCCGACCGGCGCGGGCAAGACCACGCTGGTGAACCTGTTGATGCGGTTCTACGAGCTGAACGGCGGCCGGATCACCCTGGACGGGATGGACGTCGCCAGCGTTCCGCGGTCGGCGCTGCGGTCCAAGATCGGCATGGTGCTGCAGGACACCTGGCTGTTCCACGGCACCATCCGGGACAACATCGCCTACGGCCGGCCGGACGCCACCGACGCCGACATCCATGCGGCGGCGGAGGCCACCTACGTGGACCGGTTCGTGCACTCGCTGCCCGACGGCTACGACACCGTGATCGACGAGGAGGGCAGCAACGTGTCGGCCGGGGAGAAGCAGTTGCTGACCATCGCCCGGGCGTTCCTGGCCGATCCGGCGTTGCTGATCCTGGACGAGGCGACCAGCTCGGTCGACACCCGGACCGAGGTGCTGGTGCAGGAGGCGATGGCCCGGCTGCGCAGCGACCGGACCAGCTTCGTGATCGCCCACCGGCTGTCCACCATCCGCGACGCCGACACCATCCTGGTGATGGAGCACGGCGCGATCGTCGAACAGGGCAACCACGAGACCCTGCTCGATGCCCGCGGCGCCTACTGGGAGCTCTACAACAGCCAGTTCGCCAACGCCCCCGAGGAACTCGACGAGGTCGTCGCGGCCCCCGTCCCCTGAGCCGAGGGGTCACTCGGTCACCAATCTGTGCGGGGTGTCGGCATCCTGGTGACCCCTCGGCTGACTCCTCGGCACCCCGTGCAGGTCTGTTGAGCCCTCCACCCTTCCGGCGAGGGGTCAGGCAATCCTCGTTCGGCGCGGCGAGTCGTGCGGTTCGTGACTCCTCGGCTGGGGCGCCCGGCGGTGGTCCCGGGGCCGAGGGGTCACCGAGGCCACGACACCCCGCGCATCTTGGGGATTGGGTGACCCCTCGGCAGGAGTCAGGCCAGGCCGGTCTTGAGGCCGGCGCCGCAGAGGGGTACGACGCATTCGCGGTCGGCCAGCAGCTGCCAGCCGAGGCGGTCGGGTGTCGCGCCGGGTCGCTCGGCGTGCCGGACGGCGGCCCAGCAGGCGGCGGCGGTGGCCTCGACGTAGAGGCCACGGCCGGCCAGGTCGCGTTGGGCGGCCCGCACCTGGTCGTCGGTGACCGTGACGATGTCGCCGTCGGCGGCGGCGACCGCCGCCAGGATCGCCGATGCCCGGGCCGGGTCGGCGATGGCGATGCCCTCGGCGACGGTGTCGGCTGTGGTGGCCCAGCCCGCGGGCAGCGCAGCCATGCCGGCGGCGTAGGCCCGGGCCAGCGGCGCCACCGCACTCGACTGGACCGCGACGATCCGGGGTCGCTGCTCGATCAGCCCGTGTCGGGCCAGTTCCTCGACCGCCAGTGCGGCGCCGAGCACCAGCGTGCCGTTGCCGACCGGCAGCACCAGCACCTCCGGCAGCCGGCCGCCCAGGTCCTCCCACAGTTCGTAGCCGTAGGTCTTGGTGCCGTGCAGGAAGTAGGGGTTGAAGACGTGGCTGGCGTAGAAACTGCCCGGTTCGTCGGCGGCCCGCCGGGCCGCCGCGGCGGTGGCCTCCCGGTCGCCGGGGACGACGACCAGTTCCGCCCCGTGCGCACGGATCTGCTCGAGCTTCTTGGCCGAGGTGGCGGCCGGGACGAAGATCCGGGCCGCCAGCCCGGCCCGCGCCGCGTACGCCGCGACCGAAGTGCCCGCGTTGCCGCTGCTGTCGGCGATCACCCGCTGCGGCGCCAGCCGCCGCGCCGCCTCCAGCAGCATCACCGCGCCCCGGTCCTTGAACGACAGCGTCGGCATCAGGAAGTCCAGCTTGACCGCGAGCCGGTCGGTCAGCGAGACCAGCGGGGTCCGGCCCTCGATGAAGCTGATCGCCGGATCGGCCAGCGGCAGCGCCTCGGCGTACCGCCACAGGGACGACGGCCGCTGCGCGAGACGATCGCGGTCGACCGGGCGGGCGGCGAAGTCCAGGTCCCACGGTGACCCGCAGCGCGGGCAGCGCCACCCCGGATCGGTCGCGGCGCTGGTGGTGGCGTCGCGGGGACAGCGGTAGCCGGGTAGTTCGGCCGTCACGGCGTCGTCACGGCAGCGATCGGGTGGCCAACTGCACCGGATGCTCGGCCCGGAAGCCGAGCAGCGTCCGCGCCCGGGTCAGGTCGATCGGCACCTCCCGGTCGACGAAGGTGCGGGTGCGCAGCACGCCGGGGGCGTAGCGGTCCAGCAGATCCTCGGTCGGGTACGGCGTCAGCGTCTCGTCGGCGGCCACGAAGACCGGATGCGCCCCCGCCACGGTGCACAGCAGGGAGCGTTCCACCGCCAGCGCCGCGTCGCGGACGTCGAGGTAGGACCAGCCCTCCACCACCGCCGCGTCGGGCTCCTCGACGAGGTGCTGGTTCTGCTGCTCCAGGTACTGCCGCTCGGCGGTGAACGGGAACCGCAGCGCGATCACGTCCATGCCCCAGTGCCGGTGCACCATCCGGGCGGTGATCTCGTCGACGTACTTGCTCAACGCGTACGCGTCGTCCAGATCCGACGGCATCGTCTCGTCCAGCGGGTAATACGCCGGCCGGACCGGGTGGGAGTTGAACGGCAGACCGGTGGCGTTGATGCTGCTGGCGATCACCGCGCGACCGATGCCCCGCTCGGCGGCCTGGGTGAGCACGTTGAAGGTGGAGTCGGTGTTGGTCCGGAACACCGTGTACGGCGGATGGCCCAGCGGGCTGGGGATCGCGGCGAGATGGACGACGTACTCGGCGTCGGTCAGCGCCTCCTCGACCGCCGACTCGTCGGTGGTGTCGCCGTGGACGACCCGGTCCAGTGAGTCCGGCCTCGGCCGGTCCTGGTCCGGCAGCGACAGCCCGGTGACGCGGACACCGAAGCCGGCCAGCCGGTCGCAGACGGCGGTGCCGATCCGGCCCTCGGCGCCGGTGACCAGGATGCGGGTGCCGGCCAGCGGATGGGTCGCGTTCACCGTCGTCCCCGCTGCTCGTCGATCCTGGCCAGCAGGTCGTCCAGGCCGGCGTGGTCGAAGCCGAAGAAGCCGAACCCGGCCACCGCGGAGGCCGGCATGCTGCCGATCATCATCAGCATGTCCTCCTCCATCCCCTGCAGCGCCCCCGCGACCCGCGGATCGCTCTCCAGCAGCGACCGGGCGGTCGGGTCGGCCAGCCATTCGCTGAGTGTCGAGTCGGCGGTGATCGGGGCGGCCACGCTCGGCGCGGCCAGCGTGATGGTGGCGGCGCCGGCCAGGTCCCGGGAGGACGAGCCGACGCTGATGACGAAGTCGCCGCCTTCCACCACCCAGCGATGCTGCCGGGTCGACCAGTAGGCGAACGCCCGCCGGTCCAGGTGCAGCTCGACCCGGCGGGCCTCGGCGGGGGCGAGTTCGACCTTGCTGAACGCCTTCAGTTCGCGGACCGGCCGGCTCACCTCCGACTCCGGGTCGCCGACGTAGACCTGGACGACCTCCGCGCCGGGCCGGCGGCCGGTGTTGGTCAGGGTCGCGGTGACGACCACGTCCAGGTCACCACCGGCGACGCTGCCGCGCGGGTCGACCTGCAGGTCGGTGATCGTGAAGGTGGTGTAGGACAGGCCGAAACCGAACGGATAGCTGACCGCGGCCTGGGCCTTGTCGTAGCCGCGATAGCCGATGAAGACGCCCTCGCCGTAGCGGACCGCGCCGGGATCGCCGGGGAAGTTGAGGAAGGAGGAGCTGTCCTCCAACCGCACCGGCAGCGTCTCGGCCAGCTTGCCGCTGGGATTGGCGACGCCGAAGACCAGATCGGCGACCGCGCCGCCGGCCGCCTGGCCGCCCAGCCAGCACTCCAGGATGGCGGCGGTGTGCTGGTCCCAGGTCGAGGTCCGGACCGCTGACCCGTTGGCCAGCACCACCGCGGTCCGCGGGTTGGCCACGCCGAGCGCGGCCACCAGCTCGACCTGGTTGTCCGGCAGGTCGATGTGGGTCCGGTCGAAGCCCTCCGACTCCGCCGACGCGGGCAGGCCGAGGAAGGCCAGCACGACGTCGGCGTCCTCGGCGGCCGCCGCGGCCTCGTTGCGGAGCCCGGCGTCGGCGGCGGCGTCATCGAGGCTGTAGCCGGGCACGAAGTCGATCGCCGCGTCCGGTCCGGCCAGCGCGGTGAGCTCGGCCAGCGGGATGTCGACCTTGGTCGGATTGACCTGCGACGATCCGGCCCCCTGGTAGCGCGGGTGCCGGGCGAACTCGCCGACCACCAGGATCCGTGTCTTCGCGTTCGGATCCAACGGCAGCAGATCGTCGGTGTTCTTCAGCAGCACCGCCGACTCGGCGGCCGCGGTCCGGGCCAGCCGGTGATGGTCACCCTCGTCGAAGCTGTGCTCGACCTGCCGGGCGGGCCGGGACCGGTCCAGCAGGTGCAGCACCCGGGCGACGGTCTCGTCCAGCACCGCCTCGTCCAGGAAGCCGCCCCGGACGGCGTCGACGACCGCGACGTCGCTGTACCCCAGGGCCGGCGGCATCTCCAGATCCAGCCCCGCCTTCAGTGAGGCGACCCGGTCGTGCACCGCACCCCAGTCGGAGACGACCAGCCCGTCGAAACCCCACTCACCGCGCAGCAGATCGGTGAGCAGCCAGCGGTGCTCGGAGGCGTACGTCCCGTTCAGCCGGTTGTAGGCGCACATCACCGTCCACGGTTCGGCCTCGGTGACGACCCGTTCGAACGCCGGCAGGTAGATCTCGCGCAGGGTGCGCTCGTCGATCTCCGCACTGACCCGCATCCGGTCGGTCTCCTGGTTGTTGGCGGCGAAGTGCTTCACGGAGGTGCCGACACCCTGGCTCTGGATGCCGACCACCATCGCCGCGGCCAGCACGCCGGCCTGGTACGGGTCCTCCGAGAAGTACTCGAAGTTGCGCCCGCACAACGGCGACCGCTTCATGTTCACGCCGGGGCCGAGGATGATCGAGACCTGCCAGCGCAGCGCCTCCCGGCCGAGCGCCTCCCCGACCCGCCGCAGCAGCTCCGGGTCCCAGCTGGAGGCCAGGGCGGCGGCGGTGGGGAAGCAGGTCGCCGGAACGCTGCCGCCCAGCCCGACATGATCACCGAGCTCCATCTGGGCCCGCAGGCCGTGCGGGCCGTCGGAGACCATGATCGGTTCCAGCCCGATCCGCGCCACCGCGGCGGTGTGCCAGATGTCGGAGCCGATGGTCAGCGACGCCTTCTCCTCCAGCGTCAGTTGGGACAGCGCGCTGGCGGCGTCCTGCCCGTCGGAAAGCCCGATCGGCTGCGGGTTCGTCTCCATGACCTTCTCCATCCCTCGACTGCTGCAGATCCTGCCATGATCACCTCCGCCGCCACGGTGGGGTGCTCAGGGGCGCGGCAGCAGCTGCCGGAAGGTGAGATTGAGCCGTGGCCCGACCGGTCGGGCGGTTTTCGGCACGGCATGGCGGTAGTCCGACTGGGACTCGGCGGCCATCACGATCAGGTCACCGTGGCCCAGCTCGACCGTCCACCGCTGACCGGTGGCGACCCGGCGGATGAGGAACCGGCGGGCCGCGCCGAGGCTGACCGAGGCGATGGTGGGACGCGGGCCGAGTTCGGGCTCGTCATCACTGTGGTAGCCCATCGAGTCGCGGCCGTCGCGGTACAGGTTGGCCAGGCAGGAGTTGAACGGTGCCCCGACCTCCTGCTCCAGCCGGCGCCGGAGCTGCTGCAGCCCCGGTGGCAGCGGCCTCGGCTCGTTGCGGATCCCGGAGTAGGTGTAGGCGGCTTCGCCCATCCAGCAGGTCAGCCGCGGTGTGGGTGAGGTCCGGCCGGCGATGGTGATGGTCTGCTGCTGCCAGGCCACGGTGGTGACCAGCTGCTGGTACAGCCGGTCGGCGTCCGGGGTCCACCGCGGTCGGTAGTCGAAGCAGGCCGGCAGCTCCGGCACCAGGGTGTCCGGATCGCCGGCGGCCGTGGCGTCGTCGTCCACGCGGGCCCCTCTCGTCGGCGGTGCGGCGCGCCGGTTTCCCCGCCGCGGCACCATGGAGGTTGTGGCCATCCATGATGCCCGCCGCGCGGATGCGGGACCCGGCCCGGGCTACGGCGACCGGGAGAAGCCGACGAGCGTGCCGCCGACCGGCAGGCCGACGGCCTGGGCCTGGGCGGCCGGTGTCGCCGCCGGGCTGGCCGGGCTGGCCGTCGCCGAGCTGGGCGCGTTGCTGCTGTCGCCGCTGGGCTCGCCGCTGACCGCGGTCGGTCAGTTGGTGATCGCGATCGCTCCGGCCGGGGTGGTGAACGCCGGCAAGGAGACGTTGGGGTTGGCGGACAAGCCGGTGCTGCTGCTGGTCGTCGGCGCGGTCGCGCTGGCCGTGGCCGGCCTCTCCGGGCAGCTGGAGTACCGCCGGCGCGGCGCCGGGGCCGTCGGCCCGTTCGCGCTGCTGGTGGTGTCGCTGATCGCGGTGGCCGCCGAGCCGGGTGTGTCGGCGGCGGCGTTCCCGCCGGTGGTCGTCGGCGCCCCGGTCGCGTACCTGCTGCTGCGGATGCTGGTGGGACGGCTGCTGGACTGGCGGCCGCCCGAGGTGACTGCGGCGACGACGGCGCTGTCGGACGGGCTGCGGCGCACGGACCGGCGACGGTTCCTGATCGGCGCCGGCACGATCGCGGCGGCGGCGGTGCTGGTCGGCGGGGCCTCCCGGGCGCTGGCCCACGGCAGGTCGGTGGCGGCCCGGGCCCGGTCGATGGTCCGGCTGCCCCGTCCCGCCAGGCCGGCCGGTCCCGTGCCGGCGGAGGCCGATCTCGGCCTGCCCGGGCTGACGCCGTACGTGACCGCCGACGACGCCTTCTACCGGATCGACACCGCTCTGCAGGTGCCGGTCGTCGATCCGGCGCAGTGGCGGCTGACGATCACCGGGATGGTCGAGCAGGAGGTGACGATGACCTTCCCGGAGCTGCTGGCGCTCCCGCTGACCGAACACTTCGTGACCCTGACCTGCGTCTCCAACGAGGTGGGTGGCGACCTGGCCGGCAACGCGCGGTGGCTCGGTTACCCGGTCCGCGAGTTGCTGGCCCGGGCCAAGCCTCGGCCCGGCGCGGACATGGTGCTGTCCCGCAGCGTCGACGGTTTCACCGCCGGTACGCCGCTCGATGCGCTCACCGATCCCGATCGGGAGGCGATCGTGGCCGTCGGGATGAACGGGCAGCCGCTGCCGACCCAGCACGGCTTCCCGGCGCGGATGGTGGTGCCGGGCCTCTACGGCTACGTGTCGGCGACCAAGTGGCTGACCTCGTTGAAGGTGACCACGTTCGCCCAGGACCACGGTTACTGGACACCGCTGGGCTGGTCGGCCCGCGGTCCGATCAAGCTGGCCTCCCGCATCGACACCCCGACCGGGTCGGTCGCTGCCGGCCGGGTCGCGGTCGCCGGCGTCGCATGGGCCCAGCACACCGGCATCGGCACGGTGCAGGTGAAGGTCGACAACGGCCCGTGGCGAGCCGCCCGGCTGGCCGACACCGTCGGTCCCGACACCTGGCGGCAGTGGGTGTACGCCTGGGATGCCTCCCCCGGCCACCATCAGCTCACCGTCCGCGCGACCGACGCCGACGGCCGGTTGCAGATCGGTCGGCCCGCATCCCCGGCCCCCGACGGGGCCACCGGCTACCACAGCGTGACGGTGACCGTCCGCTGACGGGTGACGGTGACCGTCCGCTGACGGGTGACGGTGACCGTCCGCTGACGGGTGACGGTGACCGTCCGCTGACGGGTGACGGTGACCGTCCGCTGACGGGTGACGGTGACCGTCCGCTGACGGCCGGCTCGGACGGATCCGGCTACCGGGCCGGGTGCCGGACCAGGCGGTCCTCGTCGGGGTCGGGGCCCGGACCGGTGAGGACGAACCCGAGTCGCTGGTAGAGCCGGCGAGCGGGCACATTGGCGCGGCGGACGCTCAACCACAGCGGGCTGCCGGCAGCGGTCGTCTGCAGCCACGCCCACGCCGCCTCGACGAGTTCGGTACCGAGCCCGCGGCCACGGGCGACGGGCGCGACCCACAGCGAGATCAGCTCGGCCTCGTCACCGCCGACCGGACCGATCACGCGGACCAGACCCACGGCGGCGGCGTCGAGGTCGGCGAGGAAGTTGCATCCGTTCACGCTGAAGCAGTCGCGCCAGTACGACTCCCGGTCGTTGGGCCCGGACGCTTCGCGGTAAGTGGTGCCGAATGCCTGCGGTGCCTCGCTGAGCGCCTGCAGTCGTACCGACCGCCAGGCCCGCCAGTCCTCGGGCCCGATCGGATGCACGGAGCTCATGGCGTCGACGCTAGCGCCCGTCGGCCGGGTCGGCGTCCTCGGACTCGTTGGTGTGCAGAGTCCGACCTGCTAGCCGGGCATCCGGTCCACCACCCAGCGTCCACCCCCCAGCGTCCACCGCCCAGCGTCCACCGCCCAGCGTCCACCGCCCAGCGTCCACCGCCCAGCGTCCACCGCCCAGCGTCCACCGCCCAGCGTCCACCGCCCAGCGTCCACCGCCCAGCGTCCACCGCCCAGCGTCCACCCGTTGTCGAACGTGAAGGTCGGTTACCGCCGGCTCGGCGAGTTCGGCGAACACCTGGTGACAACTTTCGTCGTGCTCACCTCGGCAGGCATCGCAGGTCAGTACCAGCCGAAGTTGAGGCCGGTCAGGTGCAGCCAGCCGAACAGGGTCGGCGCACCGAAGATGACCAGCGGCAGGGCGACCAGCCCGAGCGCGAGCAGGTAGATGCCGACGCTGAGCCACCGGTGCGGGCGTACGTCGTCGGCCAGCCGGGTCACCCGCACGGCGGTGCCGTAGCTGACGCCGAGCGCGAACCGTGGCACCGGGGCGGCGGCCATCGCCACCAGCGCCCGGGCCAGCGGCATCGGTCCGGTCCGGCGGCGGGCGGCATCATCGGCGAGCAGTTCGACCAGCAACCGGGCCTCCTTCAGCGGCACCTCGCTGCGGACGGCGATCGGGAACGCGCGGTGCAGCGCGGTGAAGGTGTCCAGCACCAGGTCGTGCCGGGCGCGCAGATGTGCCTCCTCGTGGGCGAGCACGGCGGCCACCTCGTCAGCGGCCAGCGCCTGCAGCGCGCCCTCGCTCAGCACCACTCGGGAGTGCCGCACCGCCGGCAGGCAGTAGGCCACCGGCACCGGCTCCGACATCACCCGCAGCCCGGGCAGTTCGGGCCGTCGGTCGGTCTGGCCGAGCAGGTCGACGGCGTCCCGGTGCCGGGCCCGGCGCTGACCGGAGGTGAGGACGACGATGAGCAGCGACCAGATCAGCCGGGCCACCACCACCACGGTGAACAACAGCACACTGCCGTAGACGATGATCTCGGCCAGGGATGGCGTCGCAGTCCGGAACAGGCCGAGGCTGAGGGCCAGGCCGGCGCCGACCACCGACAGCAGCGCCGCGACCGATCCGGCCTGCCACAGGGCGACGGCCGGACGCGGCACGCGGTGCAGGAACCGCCAGCGCCCGACCCAGATGGAGCCGGGGCCGACGAGGATCACGGCCAGGAGGCCGAGCGCGACACCGATCATCGCCTGCGGAGCTCAGCCGATCAGTTCGAGGTCTGGTTGGCTTCGAGCCGCGCCAGTGCGGCTCGCATGGTGGCAGCCTCTTCGGGGGTGACACGGTCGACGAAGGCGACCAATGCCGCTGTGCGGTCCTGCGGGGTGCCGTCGAGGGCGTCGTGCATGACGTCGGCGACCAGTTCCTCCCGGCTCTGCACCGACGCGTACAGGTAGGCCCGGCCGGAGCTCTCCCGGCGGACCAGGCCCTTCTTGGCCAGCCGGTCCAGCACGGTCATCACGGTCGTGTAGGCCAACTCGCGGTCGCGGGTCAGGGCGGCGTGGACGTCGCGCACCGAACGGGGGGCAGGCGAACTCCACAGCTCGTCCATGACCCGCCGTTCCAGTTCGCCCAGAGAACTCACCACGACTCCAGTGTAGCTGAGTACTACAAGTCCACGTACTACGTTGCCTAGTACGACACTGCGTAGTAGTTTCGGGTGTCATGAACCCGTCGCCCCGCTGCGAGCTGCTGCCGGCTCGCGTGCCCGTCCGTACCGATCGGTAGGCGCCCCACCATGGACACCGAACTGCTGTCCCGGATCCAGTTCGGCACGACGACCGTCTATCACTTCTTCTTCGTCCCGGTGACGATCGGCATGGCCGGGCTGGTCGCCGGACTGCAGACCGCCTGGGTCCGCACCGGCTCGCCCCGGTACCTGCGGCTGACCCGGTTCTACGGGAAGTTGTTCCTGATCAACTTCACCATCGGCGTGGTCACCGGCATCGTCCAGGAATTCCAGTTCGGGATGAACTGGAGCCGGTTCTCCCGGTTCGTCGGCGACATCTTCGGCGGCCCGCTGGCCCTGGAGGGTCTGCTCGCCTTCTTCCTCGAGTCGACCTTCCTCGGCCTGTGGATCTTCGGCTGGGACCGGCTGCCGAAGTTGGTGCACCTGGCCTGTATCTGGGTCGTCGCGGTCGCGACCGTGTTCAGCGCGATCTTCATCCTGGCGGCGAACTCCTTCATGCAGCACCCGGTGGGCTACCGGATCAACCACCAGCTCGGCCGGGCCGAACTGACCGACTTCGCCGCGGTGCTGACCAATCCGGTGACGTTGGCGACCGTGCCGCACCAGATCTTCGCCTGCTATCTGGTCGGCGGCGGTGTGGTGGTCGCCGCGGCCGCCTGGCACCTGGTCCGGCAGGCCCGGATCGACCGGACGGCGGCCGTCGACGGCGGCCCGGTCCGCGACGCCGAGGCCGACGAGCGGCGCAGCAGCTTCCGCAGCGCGCTGCGGATCGGTGCGGTGACGCTGCTCATCGCCGGCGCGGGCACGTTCGTCTCCGGCGACATCCAGGGCAAGGTGATGACCGACGTGCAGCCCATGAAGATGGCCGCTGCCGAGGCGCTGTACGCGACCGAACAACCGGCGGCGTTCTCGATCTTCACCATCGGCACCCTGGACGGCAAGCACGAGGTGTGGTCGATCAAGGTTCCGCGGCTGCTGTCGTTCCTCGCCGACGGCAGCGTCGACGGCAGGGTTCAGGGCATCGACAACCTGCAGCGTGAGTACGCCGACCGGTACGGCCCCGGCGACTACGCGCCGATCATCCCGGTCACCTACTGGAGCTTCCGGATCATGATGGGGCTCGGCTTCGCCGCCGCGGGCGGTGGTGCGCTCATCCTCTGGCTCACCCGTCGTGACCGCGACCCGGTGACCACCGGTCTGTGGGGCGTCGGCTGGCGGTACGGACCGGTGCTGCTGCCGTTCCTGCCGGTGCTGGGCA
Organism: uncultured Actinomycetota bacterium; assembly: GCA_963758075.1. Classification (GTDB taxonomy): domain Bacteria; phylum Actinomycetota; class Actinomycetes; order Propionibacteriales; family Propionibacteriaceae; genus Microlunatus. The sequence goes on from CAVWTT010000005.1 coordinate 513,724, forward strand.
ACTCCTTCGGTTGGATCTTCACCGAGATGGGCCGCCAGCCCTGGTTGGTCTTCGGGCTGCTGCCGACCCGGGCCGGGGTGTCACCCAACCTCAGCTCGGCGGAGGTGATCATCTCGCTGGCCACCTTCACCGTCGTCTACGGCGTACTCGCGGTGATCGAACTGCGACTCTTCACCCGCACCATCGGTGCGGGACTGCCGGCGATCGACGCCGAGCCGGCGGCCGAGGCAGCCGATCAACCCCTCTCCTACGCCTTCTGAGAAGAGGAAACTTCGATGGAACTGACCACACTCTGGTTCATCCTCGAGATGATCTTGTGGATCGGCTACTTCGTGCTGGAGGGATTCGACTTCGGCGTCGGGATGAGCCTGGCCCTGGTGGCCCGCCGGGACCGCGAGCGGCATGCGGTGCTGAGCACCATCGGCCCGGTCTGGGACGGGAACGAGGTGTGGGTGATCGTCGCCGGCGGCGCGATGTTCGCCGCCTTCCCGGGCTGGTACGCGACCACCTTCAGCACCTTCTACCTGCCGCTGTTGGCGATCCTGTTCGGTCTGATCATCCGCGCGGTCGGCCTGGAGTACCGCGAACACCGCGCCGAGGCCGCCTGGCGGCGCGGCTGGGACCTGTGCATCATCGTCGGCTCGGCGCTGCCGGCGGTGCTGTGGGGGGTCGCGTTCGCCGGCATGGTCGAAGGGCTGCCGATCAACGCCCAGCAGGACTTCACCGGCAGCCTGCTGGACCTGATCAGCCCGTTCGCCCTGCTGGGCGGCCTGGTGACGGCGATGATCTTCCTCACCCACGGCGCGGTCTTCCTGACCCTGAAGACCACCGGCGAGCTGCGTCGGCGGGCCGGACGGGTCGCCTGGGTGTCGGGACCCGTCGCCGCCGGTCTTGCAGTGATCTTCCTGGGCTGGCTGCAGCTGCTGCCGACCGTGCAGAACCATCGCCTGGTGCTGGTGCTGTCGGCGGTGTCGGCGGTCGCGTTGCTGTTCGGGTTGATCATGCACCGGGCCGGGCATGACGGCTGGGCGTTCATCGGGACCGCGGCGACCGCGGCGGGGGTGGTGGCGACGCTGTTCGCCGCGCTGTTCCCGCAGCTGATCCCGAGCACGCTGGACCCGGCCTGGAGCCTGACGGTGACGAACGCCTCGGCCTCCCACTACACGCTGACGATCATGACCTGGTCGGCCGTGGTGCTGCTGCCGCTGGTGATCGGCTATCAGGCCTGGACCTACTGGGTGTTCCGGCAGCGGGTCCGGCACGAACCCGCCGCCGTCCCGCCGGAGGTGCCGCCGGTGCCGGCCCCGAGCAGCGCGGTGACCCGGTGAGCGTCACCACCCTGGGCCCGGCCGCCCGGTCGGTGGTCGCGCCGGCCCGGCAGCCGGTCGACACCATCGGTCCGAGGGGCGCGGACGGCGCGGCGCCCACCGGACCCGGCCGGGGACCTGTCGATCCTCGCCTGCTGCGCCGGGCCGCACCGGTACGGATCCAGCTGGTGCTGGGTGCCGTCCTGGGCGCACTGACCGCGGTGTGCGTGGTGATCATCGCCGGCGCCGTCGCGACCGGGGTCGGTGCGGCCTTCGCCCGGCACAGCCTGCCACCGATCATCGCCGTCACCGGCTGGTTGGCGGCCGGGTTCGCCGGTCGAGCGGTGCTGGCCTGGGGGTCCGACGTGTTGGCGGCCAGGACCTCGGCGGCGGTGAAGTCCGAACTGCGCCGCGACATCCTGGCCGCCTATCTGCGACCCGGCGCCCGCCAGCCGGATCGCGGCACGATGATCGATCTGGTCACGACCGGCCTGGACGACCTCGACGGCTACTTCGGCCGGTTCCTGCCGCACCTGGTGTTGGCGGTGGTGGTGCCGGCGGTGATCGGGGTCGCGATCGCCGCCCGGGACCTGCCGAGCGCGGTGATCATCGCCGGCACCCTGCCGCTGATCCCGGTGTTCATGGTGCTGGTCGGCTGGTCGACACAGCAGCGGACCGATCGCCGCTGGTTGGTGCAGGCGAGGTTGGCCCATCACTTCGTCGACCTGGTCGGTGGGCTGCCGACGCTGCAGGCGTTCGGGCGGGCGCGGTCCCAGCTGCAGGGTCTGCGCCGCTCCGGTGAGGCGCATCGCGCCGAGACCATGGCGACGCTGCGGATCGCGCTGCTGTCGGCGCTGGTGCTGGAGTTGTCGGCCACCCTGTCGGTGGCGATCGTCGCCGTGGTGATGGGCCTGCGGGTGATCACCGGCGGGGTGGACCTGACCACGGCCCTCTTCGTCCTGGTGCTGGCGCCGGAGGCGTATCTGCCGTTGCGCAAGGTCGGCGTGCACTATCACGAGGCGGCCGACGGAATGGCCGCGGTGCGGACGGCGTTCGAGTTGATCGATGCCGGTGCCGGACAGCCGGCGTCCGGCCCGCTCGAGGTGCCGGCCGGCGCACCGCAGGTGCGGCTCGCCGGGGTCGCGGTGCAGCGGGGTGATCATCGGCTGCCGGGGCCGGGCGGCGTCGAGCTGACCGCTCCGGCGGGCCGGCTGACCGTGTTGACCGGGCCCAGCGGCGGGGGCAAGTCCAGCCTGCTGGCGGTGCTGATGGGCTGGTCGGCGCCCGCGTCCGGTCGGGTGCTGATCGACGGCATCGACCTGTCGGCACTGGATCGGGAACGGTTGGGCCGGATGATCGCGTGGGTCGGGCAGGAGCCGGCGCTGCTGGACGGCACGGTGGCCGACAACGTCCGTCTCGGCCTGCCGACGGCCACCGCCGGCCAGGTGGTCGAGGCGCTGCGGGCCGCGGGGACCGACCTGGACCCGGGGCGGCGGATCGGTGAGCAGCGGCCGGTGTCGGCCGGTGAACGCCGCCGGATCGCCCTGGCCCGGGCCTGGCTCCGGGTCCGCCACGGCGGGGCGCGACTGATGATCTTGGACGAGCCGACCGCGGGGCTGGACGAGCAGACCGAGCTGGCGGCCCTGGCCGCGGTCACGGGGTTGCCGGCGACGGTGCTCATGGTCAGTCACCGCCCGGCCGTGCTGGCCGCGGCCGACCAGGTCGTCCTGATCGGCGCGCACCGATGATCACCGCAGTACTGGCTGCGGCTGACGGCGCCGGCACCCGCCGGCCGTTGCGGCGACTCTTCCGGCCGGTGGGCTGGGGCGTGCTGGCGCAGGGCTCGGCGGTGGCGTTGATGGCGCTGTCGGGCTGGCTGCTGTCACGGGCGGCGGAGCACCCGCCGGTGCTCTACCTGATGACGGCGATCGTCGGTGTCCGCGCGCTGGGGCTGGCCCGCGGCGTCACCCGGTATCTGGAACGGCTGTCCGGCCACGATGTGGCGCTGCGGCTGCAGGCGGGACTGCGGGTGCGGGCGTACGAGCGGCTGCTGGACCGACCGACCCAGCGACCGCGGACCGGTGACCTGGTCAGCCGGGTGATGGCTGACATCGACGCCGTGCAGGACCTGGTGGTCCGGGTGATCGTGCCGGTCGCCTCCACGGCGCTGCTGGTGGTCGCCGCGACTGCGGCGTTCAGCGTCATCGACCCGGCCGCGGCAGGCTGGCTGCTGGCCGGATCGGTTCTCTCGGCCGTGCTGCTGCCATGGCTGGGGACCCGGCTGGCCGCCGCGGCCACCCGGCAGCTCGCCCCGTTGCGCGGCCGGCTGGCCGACGAGGTGGCCGAGATCGCCCACGCCCGCGCCGACCTGACCGCCTACCAGGCCGAGCCGACGGTGCTGGCACGCTTCGCCGGCATCGACGGTGCACTGCGGCGGGCGGAGGAGCGGACCGCGACCGCGGCCGGAGTCGTATCGGCCCTGCAGTGGCTGGTGACCGGCGCGGTGGTCACCGTGGCGCTGCTGGCCGGCGGTCGGGCGGTGCAGGCCGGGCAGTTGGACCACGTCCACCTCGCGGTGCTGGCGCTGACGCCGCTGGCCCTGCACGAGGCGCTCGCGGGGCTGCCGGCGGCGGCGATCGGCTGGCAGCGGACCAGGGCTGCGCTGGCGCGGGTGCTGCCGTTGGTCGGCGACCCGAGCCCGACGGTCGACCCGAGCCCGACGGTCGACCCGAGCCCGACGGTCGACCCAAGCCCGACGGTCGACCCGAGCCCGACGGTCGACCCGAGCCCGGCGGTCGACCCGAGCCCGGCGGTCGACCGGGACATGCCGGACGCCGGCACCGAGGCGGACCCGCAGCGGTCACCCGACGCCGCCGTGCTGAGGACGGACGGGTTGTCCGTCGGCTGGCCCGGCGCTCCCACCCTGGTCGAGGGGCTGGATCTGCGGGTCGGCGCCGGCGAGCACGTCGCGCTGGTCGGAGCCAGCGGCCTGGGCAAGTCGACGGTGGCCGCCGTGTTGCTGGGCACGCTGGCACCGCGGTCGGGGTCGGTCACGACGCCCGCCCGGGTCGGCTACCTGGCCCAGGACGCCTACGTCTTCGACACCACGGTGAGCGAGAACGTCCGCATCGGTGGTCCGGAAGCTGACGACGGTCAGATCCGGCAGGCGCTGCGATCAGTCGGGTTGGACGACGTCGAACCCGACCGGATGGTCGGCGAGTACGGCCGGGCCGTGTCCGGCGGGGAGGCGCGGCGGCTGGCGCTGGCCCGGCTGGCCCTGGACCGGCGCCTGCACGGTCCGCACCCCTTGGTGGTGCTGGACGAGCCGACCGAGCATCTGGACCGCGGCACCGCCGATCGGATCCTCGACACGGTGTTCGAGCTGCTGGGCGACTCCGCGCTGCTGGTCATCACCCACGACCCGGCGGTGACGGCGCGCTGCGACCGGGTCGTCGACCTCGGCCGGTGCGCGGTCCCGGCCGAGCCGGTCGGGGTCAGTCCCGGGCGGTGAGGATGATCGGGTCGCCGTCGGTGATGGCGACGGTGTGTTCGGCGTGGGCTCCGCGGGAGCCGTCGACGCTGCGCAACGTCCAGCCGTCGGCGTCGGTGTAGATGCGGTCGGTGGTGTGCAGGAACCACGGTTCGATGGCCAGCACCAGCCCGGGCCGGAGCGGCAGGCCCTTGCCGCGGCGGCCGTTGTTCGGCACGTGCGGGTCGCCGTGCATGGTGCGGCCGACGCCGTGGCCGCCGAATTCGAGGTTGACCTTGAGCCGGTTCTGTTTGGCGACCGCGCCGATGGCGGCGGAGATGTCGCCGAGCCGGTTACCGGGCCGCGCCTGGGCGATGCCGGCCGCCAGGGCCTGCTCGGCGATCCCGATCAGCCGTTCGTCCTCCGGCCGCGGATCGCCGACGATGACGGTGACTGCGGAGTCGCAGACCCAGCCGTCCACCGAGGCGGCGAAGTCGAAGCTGACCAGGTCACCGTCGACGAGGGTGTAGTCGTACGGCAGTCCGTGCAGGACCGCGTCGTTGACCGAGGTGCACAGCACCTTGCCGAAGGGCATCGCGCCGAACGACGGGTGGTAGTCGATGTAGCAGGACTCCGCACCCCGCTCGGTGATCATCTCGTGCGCCAGCGCGTCCAGTTCGAGAAGGTTGCTGCCGACCTTCGCCGTCCGGGTGAGCTCGGTCAACACCTCGGCCACGAACCGGCCGGCGGGACGCATCTGCTCGATCTCTTCAGGCGTGCGGTACTCGATCACCCGGGCACCCTACCGCGCGCTCCGCCGCCGTCCGCGTCGCTGCCACGGCGGGAAGGGCCGCGGACGGTCGGCGCCCCCCGGGGGCGTGCGGGCGTCAGCGGATGGTGAAGCCGCCGTCGACGACGATGTCGGCACCGTTGATCATGGCCGCGGCCTCACTGGCCAGGAAGGCGGCGACCGCGGCGATCTCGGCCGGCATCGCGAACCGGCCGACCGGCACCTCGGCCTGATGGGCCAGGCCCTTCTCGTTGTCCCAGGCGCCGATGCCCAGCGGGGTCAGCACGACCGTGGGAGAGATGGTGTTGGCGGTGATCCCGTGCGGACCCCACTCCAGTGCCAGTACCCGGGTCATGCCGAGCAGCCCGGACTTCGAGGCGCAATAGGCGACATGCCCGGGCAGGGCCACCGTGCCGGCCTGCGAGGCGAGACTGATGATCCGGCCGTGGCCGGCGGCGAGCATCGACCGGCCGACGGCCTGCGCCATCAGGAAGCTGCCGGTCAGGTTGATCGCCAGGGTGCTCTGCCAGGCCGCCGCATCGATCTCGGCGGCCGGTGCCAGCCGGGCGACCCCGGCGCAGTTGACCAGGACGTCGATCCGGCCGGCCCGGTCCAGCACGGCGGCGACCGCGGCCTGGACCGATGCCGCATCGGCGACGTCGACGCCGACGGCGAAGCAGTCGGCACCGATCCGCCCGGCCACCGTCTCGGCGGCGTCCTGGTCCAGGTCGAGGGCGGCCACCCGGGCCCCGGAGGAGGCGAACAGGTCGGCGATCGCCGCGCCGATCCCCGAACCGGCTCCGGTGACGACGGCGACGGTGTCGTCCAGCCGGACCGAGAATCTCGACAGGTCGGTCTCGGCCGCGGTGATCATGGTCGTGGACAGGGACACGGGTCCTCCGGGCGTAGGTTCTCCGACCGCCGGCCCAGCCGCCGGCAGCAGCTCACGGGATCAGCGAGACCTTGATCGACCTGGTGCCCTCGGAGACCAGGTCCAGGCCCTCCTGGAAGCGTTCCAGCGGCAGCTGGTGGGTGCAGATCCGGTCCATCGGCAGCGTGCCCGACTCCAGCATCTTGATCGCCGCCGGCCAGGTGTGCGGGCCGAGATGGGCGCCGAGCACGTTGAGTTCCTTGTCGTCGGAGATGATCGACCAGTCCACCGTCACATCGGAGCCGAAGACGCTGTACTCGACGTAGGTCCCCAGCTTGCGCAGCAGGTTCAGGCCCTGCGGCACCGCGGACGGGTGGCCGGTGCCTTCGATGTAGACGTCGGCGCCGTACCCGTCGGTGAGGTCCTGGACCGCCCTGACCACATCGGTCTCGGCGATGTTGAAGGTCAGGTCGGCGCCGCAGGCCCGAGCCAGTTCGAGCTTGTTCGGGGCCACGTCCAGGGCGATCACCCGCTGCGGGTTCTTGGACTTCGCGCCGGCGATCATGCCCAGCCCGATCGGGCCGGCCCCGGCCACCACGACGGTGTCCTCGAACTTGATGCCGGCCCGCTCGACGGCATGCAGGGAGCAGGACAGCGGTTCGACGAACGCGGCGTGCGCCGGCGGCAGGTCCTTGCTGATCTTGTGCACCAGCGCATTCTCGGAATAGATCATGTACTCGGCCATCGCGCCCGGATTGCGCCGCTTGAAACCGTGCATGTCGTGCGGGCCGCACATCCAGTACTCGCCGCGCAGGCAGTAGCGACACTGCCAGCAGGGCACGATCTGCTCGGCGGTCACCCGGTCACCGACCTCCACGCCGCGCCTGCGGCGGGCCCGGTCGTCCAGTTCGACGACGGTGCCGACGAACTCGTGCCCGGGCACGACCTCGGTCTCCGCCCAGGCGGGGCGGTTCGCGTCGCCCCAGAACTTCGCCGCGCCGTGGTAGCACTTGAGGTCGCTGGCGCAGATGCCGACCGCCTCCACCCTGACCAGGATCTCGCCGGGACCGGGCCGCGGGACGGCGATCTCCTCCAGGGTGTAGTTCTCGGGGCCGTGGCAGATGACGGCCTTCATCCGGTCCGGGATGGCAGAACTGTCGGCCATGACTCTCCTCATCTCACCGCACTGTGCGTCTCGCGATCCCGACCGTGGTGCGACGCCGACCGGGCCGTGCGAGGCGGTCGCGGTCCGCGGCCGCCGATCGGGTCCGCTGCCCACACCGTAAGGGGTGATCGCCGGCTCCGACCAGCGGCCCGGCGATCCCGGCAGGCTGATCCGCGATCCGGTGGTCCGGGACCGGCGTGATCGTGGAGCGCGGACTCAGCGGTCGATGCGGACGACCCAGCCGGGTTCCGGCTCGAGCGCCCCGTGGGTGACCGCGCGATAGTCGGCCGCCATCGCCGCGGTCACCGGACCTGGTTCGGTGCCGAGCGTGCGCGGGGTGCCTTCGTCGGTGACGATGGTGCGCACCGGGGCGACACCCGCGGCGGTGCCGGTGGCGAACACCTCGCTGATCCGGCCGTCGGGATCCATCACCTCGGCCAGTTCGGTCTGCTGCTCGCGGACCGGGATGCCGCGCCGGCCGGCCAGGGTCATGATCGTGTCCCGGGTGTGGCCGGCCAGGATGGTGCCGCCCAGCGGTGGGGTGATCAACTCGGCGGCCGCGCCCGTGCCGCGGACGACGAAGCAGTTCATCGCGCCGAACTCCTCCAGGTAGCGGTGCTCGCGGGCATCCAGCCAGAGCACCTCGTCGCAGCCGTGGGCCAGCGCCTCCGACTTCGCCGCCATCGCCCCGGCGTAGTTGCCCGAACACTTCACGTCGCCGGTGCCGCCGACCGCGGCGCGGATGTGGCTGCGCTGGGCGTACGCGTCGATCATGGTCCGGCCGGAGGCGAAGAAGCTGTCCACCGGCGAGGCCAACACCAGAAAGCTGAACTCGGTCGCCGGCCGGACCGCGAGCGACGGCTCGTCGGCGAACATCACCGGCCGGATGTACAGCGAGGTGCCGGGTTCGGCGGGCACCTCGGCGACGTCGGCGCGGAGCAGGGCCTGCACCGAGCCGACGAACGCGCCCGGCGGCAGTGTCGGCATCCCCATCCGGATGGCGCTGCGGTCGAACCGGGTGGCGCAGTCGGCGGTCCGGAACACCAGCACACTGCCGTCGTCGGCGGTGAACGCCTTGAGCCCCTCGAAGATCGCCTGCCCGTAGTGCATCACCATCGCCGCCGGTGACATCCGCAGCTCCGTGAACTCGCCCAGCTGCGGCTGGGACCAGCGCCCGTCGGTGTACCGGGCGCTGATCACATGCCGGGTGAAGCGGGCCCCGAACCCGAGGCTGCCCGACCGCACCTGTTCCGTCTCGGTCATCTTCCCCACGGTACGCCCGGGCGTTCCCGCGGGAACGCGTCCGCGCTCAGCTGCGGTAGACGATCACCTTGTCGCCGACCTTGACCTGGTGGAAGAGGGTGCGCAGACCGTTCAGGTCGCGGACGTTGACGCAGCCGTGGGAGGCGCCGGCGTAGCCGCGGGCCGCGAAGTCGGAGGAGTAGTGCACCGCCTGGCCGCCGGAGAAGAACATCGAGTACGGCATCGCCGAGTGATAGATCGTCGAGACCCAGTCCCGGGCCTTCCAGCCGACGTTGAACGACCCCTCCCGGGTCGGGGAGGTGTCGGCGCCGAAGCGGACGTCGAAGCGCAGCTGTGGCTTGCCGTCGATCACCCACACCAGCTGGTCGGTGGTCTTGTCGATGCACATGGCCCGGCCGGTGAGGCAACGCGGATCCAGGCCGGCGGCCGCCACCGGCGCTGCACTGCCGGATCCCGACAGTTCGGCGGTCGTCGGTTCGTGGCTCATCGCGACCAGCCGGTCCCAGGTGCGCCGGTCCACCGCTCCGGTGGCGGGCAGTCCCCGCTTGCCCTGGAAGCCGCGGACCGCCGCCGCCGTCACGTCGCCGTAGTAGCCGGTGATCTTCTCGGCGAACCAGTCCAGTTGGGTCAGTCGCGCCTGCAGTTCTTCGACCTGCCTGCCCGAGTCGCCCTTGGCCAGGATGGCCGGACCGGCGGGCTGCACGTTGTCCAGCTCGTCGCGGGTCGGCTGCTGGGTCATCGCCACCAGCCTGGCCCAGGTCCCGCGGTCCACCCGGCCGGTGGCCGCCAGTCCGTGCTTGGCCTGGAAGGCTCTGACCGCGCCGGTGGTGACCGGGCCGTAGTGTCCGGTGACCTTCCCGGAGAACCAGTGCAGCTGCCGCAGTCGGGCCTGCAACTCACGGACCTGGCTGCCGTGGTCACCCGCGACCAGGATGGCCGTCGGGGCGGTCGAGGCGCTGGCGGAGTGTTTCGGCCGTGGTTCGGTGGTCTTCGCTGCGGGTGTGACGCTGCGTTCACCCGACGGCTCGGGGGCCGGCGACCGCCGGGTGGACGACGTCGCCGCGGCGGCGGAACCGGTGCGGCCCGGTGGCCGGGCCGAGGTCGAGGCCGCCGGCGATGAGGTGGCCGTCGGCGCAGGGGTCTCCGCGCCGAGGACGGCGGCGTCGTCCTGGGGAACCTGGCCACAACCGGTGATCAGGGCGGCCAGGGCACCTGCCACGCCGGTCGCGGCCACGCTGCGGCGAACCAGCCGTGATCGGCCGGGCGCGCCGGTACGTGCGTCGGGGCAGGGCCGGGGTGCGGCCACATCGACTCCTTGTGTGGTCGGCCGCAGGTGCGGTCTTGGCTGTTTCGGGCGTCGGCAACCCGCCGGGTCGGTGCGGCTCACCGATGGCGCGGACAGCGGCGGTCCGTTGCGACGACGCCAAGCTAGGCGATCCGGCCCGCCGAGCACGGATCGACACGATCACAGACTGACAACGACATCGCACCCGATGCGAGGCCGCCCGACCCGGCGGCGACTGCGCCATCACTGCACGGGATGCTTCGGCCGGTACCGTGACGCCGTGCGGATCTGTGTGTTCTGTGGCTCCTCGATGGGACGGAGCTCTGTCTATGCCGACGCGGCCGCCGGCCTCGGTCGGCTGTTCGCCGAACGCGGCATCGGGCTGGTCTACGGTGGTGCCACCGTCGGCACCATGGGCGTGATCGCCGATGCGGCGCTGGCCGCCGGCGGATCGGTGTCCGGCGTGATCCCGCGCGAGATTTTCGCCACCGAGGTACCGCACCAGGGCCTGACCGAGTTGCACGAGGTCGCCGACATGCACGAACGCAAGGCCACGATGGCGCGGCTGTCCGACGCCTTCATCGCGCTTCCCGGTGGCGCCGGGACCCTGGAGGAACTCTTCGAGGTGTGGACCTGGGCCCAGCTGGGGCTGCACCGCAAGCCGATCGGTCTGCTGGACGTGAACAGCTATTACCGCCGGCTGGAACCGATGCTCGACCACATGGTCACGGAGGGATTCCTCCGCGCCGGGCATCGTGACGTCATCCGGATCCGGTCCGACGCCGCGGCGCTGGTGGACGAGCTCGTCGCCGCAGCCGGGGCCATCACCGCCGGGACACGACCTGCCGGCGCCGACGGCACGGCCACCGTCGTCACCCCGTCCGGTTCATGACCGCGGGGTCCTGACCCACCCCGCGGGGCCGACCAGCAGACCCGCCCCGCCCCGAAACGGGACCGCACAGCAGACCCGGCCCGCCCCCGAAACGGGACCGCACAGCAGACCCAGCCCACCCCCGAAACGGGACCGCACAGCAGACCCAGCCCACCCCCGAAACGGGACCGCACAGCAGACCCAGCCCACCCCCGAAACGGGACCGCACAGCAGACCCAGCCCACCCCCGAAACGGGACCGCACAGCAGACCCAGCCCACCCCCGAAACGGGACCGCACAGCAGACCCGGCCCGCCCCCGAAACGGGACCGCACAGCAGACCCGGCCGGCCCCCGAAACGGGACCGGCCGGATTGTCCAGCTGTGCTGCGGCGAAGCCGAGTCAGGGGCGACCGTGCCTGCCGTGGCCGACGGCGTGACGACCGCCGAGGGCCGAAACCAACTGCGGCACCTTCAGGCTGCCGACGCCGGTGATGTCGTCGTAGCCCTGCGCCGTCGTCAGGGTCAGGCCCTCATCGAGGGTGACCAGGTAGCGGTTGCCGGAGAACGGGCTGACATAGGACAGTGCCGGGGTGCCGGCCGGAGCGGTGACGTCGTGGAACGCACCCGTGTCGGTCTTTGCCGTCGCATACAGCGCGGGGTTGGCGAAGCCGATCCGCCGACCGGTCTGCTGCTCGACCAGCGCCATCTTCGCCGCAGCCAGCGGGCTGGCCAGACTGGTGCCCCCGTAGGTCTCGTACTCCAGCGGCCCGGTCCGCAGGGTGCTGTCGTCGAGGATCGGCCGGATGGCGATCTGGAACCCGGTGTACGGGTCGGCCAGGTCGGCGATGTCCGGCGTCACCCGGGAGGCGTCCGTGCCGGTGCCCGACAGCGAGGTCGGGACGACCCCCTGCTGGTAGGCCGGCTCGGCGATGATCGAACTGGTGCCACCACCGGCACCCCCGCCGTACAGGTTGCCCGGCAGTGGGCTGGTGTAGGCGCCGTTGACGACCTTGTCCAGAATGTCGCCCCAACCGACCTCGCCGACGTACTGGCCCCTGGCGCCGATGTACTCGCTGGTGCCGCCGACGGCGGTGACGAACGGCGAGGTAGCCGGCCAGTCCGGGGTCACGTAGCCCAGGGTCACACTCTCGTCGCCGTTGTCACCGGAGGAGAAGTACAGGCCGATGCCTTCACCGGCGGCCTGGATGTGGAGGTTCTGCTGGCCGCGGATGACGTCGTTGCCGACGAGTTCGCCGGGATAGCCGTAGCTGTTGCTGACGATGTCGGCCAGCCCGCGGTCGACGATCCGGGACAGCGCCAGGTCCATGCCGCCGCCGCAGTTGAAGCCACCGGAGTACAGGATCGTGGCGCCCGGGGCGACGGAGTGGGCGGACTGGACGTCCAGGGTCTCCTCACCCTGCCAGCCGGAGGGACCGCCGCAGAGGGCCTGGTCACGGAACTGCGACGGGTCGGGGGCGATCTGGCGGAACCTGGTCAGCAGCGGTTCGTAGGCCGCGCGCATGTAGTCGTTGGTGTCGCGCACGATCGTCGGCGAGGCGTACGCGTCGACGATGCCGATGGTCTTGCCGTGGCCGTTGTACCCGGCGTTGATCGACCGGTCGAGATCGGCGGCCGACCGGAGCTGGCCCGGCAGGTAACCGCAGATGTAGGTCGGGAAGCTCGTCCGTCCGTACGCCTCCGGCATGGTGCCGTTGTGCTGGCCGTAGTAGCTGGAGCAGGCGTCGCTGGCGGCCTCGGACTGGCTGGCCGACGTGCTCTGCTTGGAGGCGGCGGCGCCCTTGGGCTTCGTGCTGGTCTTCGGCCGGGCGGCGGCACCGTTGAGGCCGTGGCCCTGGGTGACGTGGGCGGGGCGGGTCAACTTCGCCCGGGCGTTACCGAGTTCGATGCCGGTGACCGCGTGGGCCAGCGCCGGGGGCAGTGACGGCGCGCTGTGCGGAGCGGTGACGGTTGTCCCGGCGACGCGGTACTTGTGCAGCGTCGTACCGAAGGCCGCCGACATGGCGTCGGCTGAACCGCGGAAGACGATGTATTCGCGGCTGGCCGGCGCGCCGCTGATGGTCATGCCGGAGTCGAGGAGGTACTTCTTCATCGCCCTGAAGTCCGACTTCGACGGTGCGTAGTGGGCGATCCACGCCTTCGGCCTGAGGTAGTGGCCGTACTGGCGGGTGCCCGGGGTGGCGACCGCGGTGGCGAGCTGCTGGGCGCCGAGTTCGTCCTTGAGGTCGAGGTAGACCTCGCCCTCCACCGTGGTGTCGGCTGCGGCGCCGGCGTCGGCGGCCGCGGAGACGAAGGACGGGACGGAACCGGGGAAGGCGTGGCGGGCGGTGGGGGCACCGGCCGCGGAGGTCGCACCGACGCCGACCAGGGCAGCCGCGACGGCGGTGATCCCTGCCGTCGTCAGGCCGCGCCGCAGCCTGACCGGCATCGAGCTGGTGAAGCGGTTGGGCATGAACATCCCTTCGTTCGGGGGGCGCAACGGCAGGGGCCTTCCGTTGCCTGGCAGCAACTTAGGGAATGTTCAGCATCAATGGGCAGGCGGGGTGAAATTTCCTCCGAATTGCCGACGCGAATTCTCAGGTCTTTCAGGTCCATCCGGCCCGAATATCCGCGGGCCGGGGACCGGATCTCGCACGATCCCCAACTGAGCACGACCCACAAGCGAGCACGACCCCCAAGCGACCACGACCCCCAAGCGACCACGACCCACAAGCGACCACGACCCACAACGAGCCCGACCAACACCGAGGTGAGAGAGCGTCTCAGGTCTGGCTGTCCTCGGCCGCGACCACGGTGAGGAACTCGTCGACGCCCAGCAGCCGCAGGATGAGCCGGGGCACCGGCGGGATGCCCGGCATGGCCCGGTCCCGGTGCAGGTGCGGGTCGGTCACCCGGACCCGCCGACCGCGGCTGACCACGACACCCTCTCCGGCCGCGCGGAGGTTCCGCAGCCAGTCGGTGTCGTGGCCGTAGGTCAGTGCGACCAGGTAGCCGGAGTCGGTGCGGAACACGTTGATCGGGGTCGTGTAGGTCCGTCCGGACCTGCGGCCGCGGTGCTCGATCAGCCCGAAACCCGGCAGGTGGGGGGCCAGGTGGCGGGTCAGCCGGTTCAGGCCGACCCGGTTCAGCCGACCGATCGCGCGCGGGATGGGCACGCCGTCAATCTGCCACCCCTGACGCCGAGGAGTCACTCCAGCCCGGGTTCTTGCGGCGTGTCGGCACCTTGAAGACCCCTCGCCGCGGCGCGGCGTGCCGGGCGGCCGGATCGGGGCAACTGGCGGCCAGGTCCGGATGACCGCGAACCGGCACGAACCGATGAGCGGTTCGTGCCGGTCGCGATCCAGAGGTGATCAGGAACGCAGCGACTTCAGTGCGCCGGCCCAGGCTTCGAGCTGGTCGAAGAGCACCGCGATGGAATCGTCGTGCTGGGCGCCCGGCTTGAAGCTGGAGAAGTTCTCGAAGTCGGTGAACAGGGAGAACGACACCTGCTGGCGGACGTGCGCGATCTGCAGCTCACTGGCGATGCCGCGCAGGTGTTCGATAGCGCGCGCTCCGCCGAGCGAACCGTAGCTGACGAAGCCGGCGGCCTTGTTGTTCCACTCCCCGTAGAGATAGTCGATGGCGTTCTTCAACACACCGGAGGTCGAGTGGTTGTACTCGGGGGTGACGAAGACGAAGCCGTCGAACTGGTCGACGGTGGCGGCCCACGCCCTGGTGTGGTCGTTGGCGTACTGCCCCATCGACGGCGGGATGGCCTCGTCCAGGTGCGGCAGCGGGTAATCGACGAGGTCGATCAGCTCGTACTTGGCCTCGGCCCGGGTGGAAGCCTTCTCCAGTACCCAGTCGGCAACGGCCTTGCCGTTCCGGCCGGGACGAGTACTGCCGACGATGATCGCGATCCGCAGGTCGCTCATGGGTGGTTCCTTCCTGCTGTGGGCCAACCGGCCCCGGAGCTCCGCCGATGTCTGCGTCCCTGCATCACCGACGCGCTGATTGAACTTTCATCTAACTATACCGTGAAGACATGAACGTTCAAGTGATGCCCGTATGCTGACCACGTGGGTCTCGATGACGTTGCGGAACCGCGGTGGCTGTCGGCCGCCGAGATGCGGACCTGGCGGGCCCTGACGCTGCTGCTGTACCAGCTGCCGGCGGCCTTCGAGACGCAACTACAGCGCGACGCCGGCCTGAGTTTCGTGGAGTACTACGCCCTCGCGGGCCTGTCGGACCGGCCGGACCACACCATGCGGATGAGTGATCTGGCCGCGTTCGCGAACTCCGAACTGTCGCGGCTGTCGCATCTGATCCGGCGGTTGGAGAACCGTGGGCTGGTCCGACGCGAGCCTGATCCGACCGACCGGCGCTACACCAACGCGATCCTCACTCCGGCCGGGCACGAGTTGCTCATCCGCGCAGCCCCGGGTCACGTCGCTCGGGTCCGGGAGTTGGTGTTCGACGTGCTCGACGAGGAGTCCGTCGACCGGCTGGCCATGATCGCCGACGCCGTGAATACGCGGTTGGATGCGCAGGGGCCGCCCCGCACTGGCCCGCCGGCCACCGGCTCGCCCTGCGATCAACCCGGCGAAGTGATCCGGCCCGACGCCGATCGTTTCGGCTGAGCCCCCGATATCGGCTCGTCATCGACGATGCGGTAGGCGATTCAGGCGTACCGAATGGCCATCCAGGTTCATGACGTGCCGATTTCGGTGGGAAGTCCGCGGTGCTGGGGTGCGGAAATTCGATTGACCGCAAACGCGGTGCGGCCGGGGACACCAGGCCTGCCGAATCGGTCGACCGGCCGGATTCGGGCCAACGGCGCGGCCCACCGAACAGCGAATTCATCGCTCGGGGCGCTAGGCTGACGACAAACGCCGGGCCGGATTCCATCCCCCCAGGGAATCGCGGCGGCCGACCGGGCAGAAGCCCCAGCGGTCGTACGGATCCAGCCCGCGACGACAGCGGCGCGCGCCTGCCAACCGGCGCGGGCCGGTGTCACGTGTCCTGGATCCGCACGCTCCGCTGATCGCTTTCCGGTCAGCCTCCGGTGCCGACATCACGCCGTATGCCGGCGGTTTCAGATCCGGGGGTTTCCATGGAACAGCGCGTGCAAGTCGTTCTGATCGACGACATGGACGGTGGCGAGGCCGTCGAAACGGTGGCATTCGGGATCGACCAGTACGGATACGAGATCGACCTTTCCGAGGAGAATGCCGCACGGCTGCGGGAGGTGTTCGCGCCCTGGATTGCACATGCCCGCAAGGTCCGGACCACGTCACGTCCCTCCCGGCCGGGCCCGATCGGTCCGAGTTCGCACGACGTCCGCGCCTGGGCGCAGGCACAAGGCATCCCGGTGTCGCGCCGCGGACGGGTGCCCGCAGAGGTCGTGGCGTCCTACGAGAAGGCGCACCGCTGACGGCCCCACACATCGACGACCGGGCCCCACCGACGACCGGGCCCCACCGACGACCGGGCCCCACCGACGACCGGGCCCCACCGACGACCGGGCCCCACCGACGACCGGGCCCCACCGACGACCGGGCCCCACCGACGACCGGGCCCCACCGACGACCGGGCCCCACCGACGACCGGGCAAACACCGACGAGCGGCCGGCGCCGGTTCGGTGGCCGGCTCAGCGGCGGGCCAGGTAGACGGTGTTGCTGGAGGTGCCTCCCGTGAGCGGGTTGGCGAAGTCGACGACGTGCGCCGTGACGGTCGGGAAGATCTCGGCCAGCAACGCCTGGAACGCCGGATCGGGCGGGTCGTCCGACCACAGGGTGAAGACGCCGTCCGCGGTGAGGTGTCGGGACAGCGCGGTGAGCCGGGCCGCGGTGTAGAACGCCTGGTGGCTGGGATGCAGCAGGTGGCTCGGGGTGTGGTCGATGTCGAGGAGGATCGCGTCGTAGCTGCGGTCGGGATCGGCCGCCACCAGGCGGAAGAAGTCGTCGTGGACGAGCTGACAGCGTCGATCGGTGCCGACCTCATGGACCTCGGGCAGCAGTCCCCGCCGGTGCCAGTCGAGCACGGGCTCGCTGATCTCGACCACGGTCAGCTCGGCGACCCGAGGGTCGGCGAGCGCGGCCCGGGCGGTGTAGCCGAGGCCCAGCCCGCCGACGAGGACGGCCAGCGCCGGGCGGTCCAGTTCGGCCAGCGCGATCCGGGCAAGCTCCTGCTCCGCGCTGGTGAACAGGCTGGACATCAGGAATTCCTGACCGAGCTTGACCTCGTATACGTCGGTGTCCAGCACCGGATCCCGGCGCCGGCGCAGGCTGATCTCGCCCTGCGGGGTGTGCTGCCAATCGAGTTCCTCGAACCGCAGCCCCATGCTCGCCCCTCGTCTCGTTCGTTTGATCGCGACCAAACTACGTGACAACTCCGGCCAGGAGGTCCGCCGCCGAGACCGGCGGCCCGCGGCGCAACCGCCCACCATCGCCGCGCCGGCGCGTCACTGATGCATGTCGATGAACCGCGAGTAATGGCCTTGGAAGGCGACGGTGATGGTCTTGGTCGGACCGTTGCGGTGCTTGGCGACGTCGAAGTCGGCCTCACCGGCCCGCTCGGACTCCTTGTCGTAGATGTCCGGCCGGTTGAGCAGGATCACCATGTCGGCGTCCTGTTCCAGCGAACCGGACTCGCGCAGGTCGGACAGCATCGGCTTCTTGTCGCCGCCGCGCGTTTCCGGGCCGCGGTTCAGCTGAGCCAACGCCACCACCGGAAGCTCGAGCTCCTTGGCCAGCAGCTTCAGCTGCCGGGAGAACTCAGACACCTCGACCTGCCGGGACTCGACCTTCTTGCCGCTGGTCAGCAGCTGCAGGTAGTCGATGATGATCAGCTTGAGGTCGTGGCGCTGACGCAGCCGGCGGGCCTTGGCCCGGATCTCCATCATGGTCAGGTTCGGCGAGTCGTCGATGAACAGCGGCGCCTCGGCAACCTCGCCCATCTTCTTGGCCATCCGCTGCCAGTCGTCGTCGGTCATCTTGCCGTTGCGGATGTGGTTCAGCGGGATCCCTGCCTCGGCCGACAACAGCCGCATGACGATCTCGATCTGGCTCATCTCCAGGGAGAAGATCGCCGAGGCCAGTCCGCTGCGGATGGACGCCGCCCGGGCCAGGTCCAGACCGAGGGTCGACTTCCCGAGTCCCGGCCGAGCCGCGATGATGATCATCTGGCCGGGGTGCATCCCGTTGGTGAGGTCGTCCAGATCGGCGAAGCCGGTCGGAACGCCGGCCAACTGTCCGCCGCGCGAGCCGATGGCCTCGATCTCGTCCATCGTCGGCTGCATCAGCTCCGACAACGACTTGTAGTCCTCGCTGGTCCGCTGGTCGGTGACCGAATACACCTCGGCCTGGGCACGGTCGACGATGTCGTCGACATCGCCCTCGGCCGCATACGACATCTGGCCGATCCGGATCGAGGCATCGACCAGCCGCCGCAGGATCGCCTTCTCCCGGACGATCTCGGCGTAGTAGCCGGCGTTGGCAGCGATGGAGACACTCGCCAGCAGATCATGCAGGTAAGGCGCCCCGCCGACGCGGCCGATGTCGCCGCGCCGGGTCAACTCGGCGGCGACGGTGATCGCGTCGGCCGGTTCGCCCCGGCCGTAGAGGTCCAGGATCGCGTCGTAGACGAGTTCGTGCGCTGGCCGGTAGAAGTCGGGACCGCGGAGCACCTCGACGACGTCGGCGATCGCGTCCTTGCTCATCAGCATGGCGCCGAGTACCGACTGCTCGGCCATCAGGTCCTGTGGGGGCGTCCGGTCCGCGGCCCCGCCGGAGCGGGAATCCTCCCGACCGAACGACGTGCCGATCTCGGCAAGACTCACCAGTCACCCCTTCGTCCGGGCTGTTCCGGATCTCTGCTGCGACACCAGGAATCACACAGCTGTGATTCCTCGACGACTTCTACCGTAGGCCCCGGCACTGACACCGGGATCGCACCTGCACCGAACCCGGTCGAACCGCCGGAATCACCCGGAGACCCGATCTTCGAGGGCACCGGAGCGGACCCGGCCCGGGCCCGGTTCCGGTACGCCAGCCAGCACCGTACGCGGTCAAGAAGCGGCTGCGAAAGCCAGTTATCCACAGGGGGTGTGGACAACTGGAGATGTGATGTGGAGACACGCGGCGGCTTTGTGCACGGGCTGCGCACAATGCTGGGGACAACTCGGGAATGCCTTTGGAAAACCCCGGCTGACCAGGGGTGATGCTGTCCGCAGGCGGTGGACGGGAAGAAGTCCGGAAGATTTCTCGGCCATGTCGGGCGCCGATCACCGGGGTTGACAGCAGACTCGCAGATGTGCCTTGTCCACCAGGGTTGGGGATAACTGGGCGCCGCTGTGGGAAACTCGCCGATTCCCCGACGTGTCGACATGGCGGACTGTCCGCACGCTGCGGGAGCCGGCCTGTCGGGCCGTGCCGTCCCACCCGCTCGCCGCGCCTACCCCGGCTGGGTATGCTGGCGGCGACGTGGAGGAGGCGATCATGGCGATGTCGAGCGGTGGACCGACCGGGCCCGTCGAAACGGTGGCCGAGGGTCATCAGCACGGCTATCTCAGCAGCAACCACAAGGCCGACCTGCTGCGCAGGCTACGCCGGATCGAGGGCCAGGCCCGCGGGTTGCAGCGGATGATCGAAGAGGAGCAGTACTGCATCGACATCCTGACGCAGGTGTCGGCGATGACGAGCGCGCTGGAATCGGTCGCGCTCGGCCTACTGGACGACCACCTCCACCACTGTGTCGCCGAGGCCGTACGGTCCGGCGGTGACGAGGCCGACGAGAAGCTCCAGGAGGCGTCCAAGGCGATCGCCAGGTTGGTTCGCTCCTGACCGGTCCGCCCGCCGCGGAAACCTGACAAGGTGGTGGCGATGATCATCAACTACAGCGTGCAGGGCATGACCTGTGAGCATTGCGCGCGCGCGGTGACCGAGGGGATCAGTGCGATCCCGGCCGTCGAGAGCGCCGAAGTGAACCTGCGAACGGCTCGCTGACGGTCAGCAGCGACCGGTCCGTCGACTTCGACCGGATCGAGGCCGTGGTGGACGAGGCGAACTCCTCCACCGTCACCACTGGCTGACCACGCACCCGTGCCCTCCAGAACCACGGCGACCACCACCCCCGGTCAGCCCTTCAGGACCACGGCGATCCACCACCCCCGGTCAGCCCTCCAGGACCACGGCGATCCACCACCCCCGGTCAGCCCTCCAGGACCACGGCGATCCACCACCCCCGGTCAGCCCTCCAGGACCACGGCGATCCACCACCCCCGGTCAGCCCTCCAGGACCACGGCGATCCACCACCCCCGGTCAGCCCTCCAGGACCACGGCGATCCACCACCCCCGGTCAGCCCTACAGGACCACGGCGATCCACCACCCCCGGTAAGCCCTCCAGGACCACGGCGATCCACCCCCAAGCCGTGCAGGACCACGGCAGCCCAGCCCGTCAGCCCTCCGGGTTGCTACCTCGGCCCGTCGGCCCTCCGGGTTGCTGCCTCAGCCGGCCGGCACGCGGTCGTGCAACACCAACGCGCCCCCGGTCCCCGCGCCTGCAGGAGCTGAAGGGGCGAGGTGCCGGCCCGCCGCGGCAGCAGTGGCGACCAAGTGGTGATCGAGGACCGAGCGGTACGTCGTCGCGCCCATGGGGATCGCACCGACCTGTTCGAGTGATGTCCGGACAGGTCGCCTTCGTCGAACTGCAGCAGCCGGTCCAGCACGTCGTCGGCGTCGCCGAGATGGCCATCGAGGCTGGCAGCCGGGGGTCGCCGTGGTGCCCGGCGCAGGCCTCGAGCTTCGAGGCGGTGTCGTGGGTGTCATCGGGCATGACGGAGCCGATCCCTGAGGTCCTGGGTGACCATCCGGTCGGCGTGGCACGGAGGCGTGACACGCGCTTCGGTCACCTCACGCCCGGGCGCGGAGCCGTCCCTCCACCACCTGTTGCAACAGGTCCACGGTCTGCGGGTGCAGGTCGATGCCGAGCGCTCGCGCGGTGGCCGAGACCTGCAGCGCCAGCCGTTCGACCTCGGCCGGATTGCCGGCTCGGTACTCGGTCCGAATCCGGGCTCCCATCAGGAATTCATCCTGGGGTGCCGCCGTCAGGCTGCGGGAGGCCGCCCAGCGGGCCAGGTCGATGTCGGAGTCGGACAGCCCACGGTCGGCGAGCTCGACACCGATGTCGCGGATGACCGACACCATGTCGGTGCGCATCTCCTCGGCCCACTGCCACTGTCCGGGTGCGGCATCGGCCAGCGGTGCGCCGCGGACCAGGTCGAGCGCGTGGCACAGCCCCTCGGTGCTGGTCCGGTTGATGCCGTTCGCGGTCAGGATCTGCAACCGGTGCCAGTCGGAGCTGACCAACGGCGACAGCAGGATTCTGCCGGAGTAGGCGTCCGGCAGGTAGGGCTCGCCGCGGTCGTCGGCGCCGAGCCAGGTGCGCAGCCGGCTCATGTTGGACCGCCGCGTGCCCTCGGCGATGACCAGGCCGGTGGCCATCGCCCGCGCGGTGCTGCCCGGGTGCTCCAGCAGCCAGGTGCAGTACTCGATGCACTGCAGGGTGGCGCGGCTCGGCGGTGTCCCCGCCGCTGCGAGCAACCGGATCGGTCCGAGCAGGAGGACGGTCGGATAGCGCGGCGCCGCTGCCGGCGGACCGGCGTACGGGTTGGGCACGGTGACGGACTCCTCACTCTCCGAGTACCGCTCGGCTGCCGGCCGGGCGTCGGGATTCTCGGGACCGTCGAGAGGTCTGTCGGCGGCATGGATCGGGGATCGGACGACGGCCGACGGCCAGCGGCCCGCGCTCGTCAACGACTCGTCACTGCCGGCTCCGTGGTGGCGGATGGCAGCCGGTGGTGCGGGAGTCTCGCGCTGCCTCGGACCGTCGGGCGTCGGCACGGGTCGGGCCCGCGCAGGCCCCTCGCCGGCCCCGAAGTCGGCGGCCCACCAGGGGGCGGGCTGGGTCGCCGGCGAGCCGGTGCAGGCGAGCAGATCCCGCAGCGCCTCAGCGACCGGCTCAGCGATCTGCTGCGGCGCCAACGGCCAACCCAACGGCTGCACCATCCCTGCGGCGCCGGCATCGGTGCCATCGAGATGCAGCGCCCACGGACCCGCCGGGTCGGCGCCGACGAGGACCGCGGCCAGGGTCACCCGGGGGTCGGCCAGGATCAGCCGCTGGAGGCGATCGCGCTGGTCGGGGTGCAGGGGTTCCAGCACAACAGCGATCTCGGCAACCCAGGGATCGCCGTGATCTGGATCGGTGCGAAGGTCGACGGCCGTCTGCGCCGGTCGCTCCACGGATCCGGCGAGGTTGGCCCGCTGTAGCCCGGCGCGCCGCTCCCAGCGAGCGAGCAGGTCGTCCGGATCGCTGACTCTGCCGACGTTGTAGCGATCGATCGCGTTCACCAGCCCGCCGTCGTCGCCCACCACCGTCACCACCACCTGGTCGGCCCACGGGCTCAGGCCCAGCTCGGTGACCATGGCCATGGCGCTGCTGTGGAGCGCGGCGTCGTCGGCACCGGTGACGGTGAGCAGGCCGCAGCTCTCCAGATTCACCAGGACACTCCGGCCCTGCGCGTCGGTGCCCAGGGAGGTCAGCGCCGGGTACGGCTGCGACGCATCCGCGACTGTTGGATCGTCGAGCAGGAAGTCGGCGTCGGCGGCGGCCAGCTGCCATTCGTCACCGCTGGCCGTGAGGCCGACCGGCGCTGTGCCCGCGGCCGATTCCAGCCGGAGCGTGATCTCGGTCGGCCCGACCCGGGCGGCGAGCAGGACCGGCAGCGGTATGCCGCGCCGGCGACGGTCGAGGCCGATCGCTCGGAGCGCCAGGTCGAGGTGCTCGAGTCCGAGCCGGTCCTGGCGCCGACCCAGCTCGGTCTCCACCTGCTGGGCGGCGGCCGGGGCCTGCGGGATCCGCCGGCCGACCGGGCGGCCCTGCAGTTGCAGCCGTCGTCGAGCGAGCAACCCGGCGATGAGGGCGGCGGCCAGCAGGCCGCCGATCCCGCCGATGCGGACCGCGACGGGGGTGTGGTCGCCGACGTCCTGCTCACCGCCGTCCTGCTCACCCGCGTCGGTCGGTCCGGCCGCCGTGGTGGCGTCGCGATCAGGTGCTGGCGAGACCGGAGCGCCGTCCCGGTCGGCCGGCGGACGTGCCGACGCCGGTGCAGCCGAGGTTGCCGGAACCGCCGCCGAGCTGGTTCGCGACGGCGCCGCACCGGTGGCGGAGATGGGCGGCTGCGGTGCCGGTCCGGTCGTACTCGCTGGTCCGGCATCCCTTCCATCGACGGAATGGTGCGGTCCTTCGCCGCGTGTCCCGCCCCCGGTCGAGCTGCCAGCGCCGGTACCGGTGCCGCTGCCGCTGCCGCTGTCGGTGCCGGTGCCAGCGCCGGTGCCGGTGCCGGTGCCGGCGCCGGTCTCGGCGCCAGTGCCAGTGCCGGTGCCGGTGCCGGCGCCGGTCTCGGCGCCAGTGCCAGTGCCGGTCTCGGTGCCAGCGCCGGTGCCGGTGCCAGCGCCGGTGCCGGTGCCAGCGCCGGTGCCGGTGCCGGCGGTCCTCGCCGCGTCGCCGACGGGACCGCTCTGCCGGTCGGGACCGGGGCCGGTACGCGGAGGCAGCCGCAGCGTCAGACCGGCGGGGATGACGTCCGGGTCGTGGATGCGGTCCCGGTTGGCTGCGTAGATGCGGATCCACTGGCCGGCGTCGCCGTACTCGCGTTCGGCGATGGATGACAGACTCTCGCCGGCCGTCACCCGGATGTGCTGATCGTCGGTCCGCACGCCCGGGAGCCGCAACTTCCATCCGGGCTGCAGCCGGTCCGGTCCTCCGGTGAGCACCGACGGGTTGGCGCGGGCGATCCGCCGCCAGGCCGTTCCACGGCCGTAGTAGCGCTCCGCCAGGGTCCACAAATCGTCGCCGGCACGGACGACGTGCACGACGGTCTCCTCATCGGTGGCGGCGTCGGCGCCGGCATCTGTGCGACCGCCGACCTGCGATGTCCACCGCGCCGACGGTGCCGCAGCCTCCGGGTCGGGTCGCCCGGACGCCGGCCGCGTGCCGGGTTCGGCGGGCGCGGATGCAGCGGGCCGGTCCGGCTGTGCCGGTGCGGCCGAGACGTCCGGATGTGGCACCGCCACCGCGGCGAGGATCAGCAGCACCAGTCCGCCGACGAACCTCTGGACGCCGCCGAGCCCGGGCACCCTGAGGTTGATCCGCCGCCGGCTTGCCACCGAGATCGTCTCCAGCAGCGCCGAGACGGCGAACACGGCCCAGGCGATCCACGCGACCAGGGCCACCAGCCCGATCAGGACGGTGCCGTCGTCCGGGGTGGTCAAGGTCCGCCACAGGTCGCCGGCACCGAGGTGGGCCGGGATCGGGTTGCCGGCCAGAACGACGAGCAGCCAGGGGATGCCGACCAAGGCGATGCCGAGCGTGACCAGGGCGCCGAGTCCGCGCAGCAGTCGTGAACCGAGCGGACGCGTCCTCGGTGTGATGATCGATGTGGTCATCGCGCCGGGACCACCTCGGCAGTTGCCGTCCCCGTGCCCACCAGCCGGTCGATGCCGATGACCGACAGGAAGATGGTCGTCACCTGCACCCGGGTCGAGACCAGCACTCGGTCGCCGTCGACGCGCACCGCACCGGTGATCGCGGATCCCTGTTCGGCGGAGGCGCCGTCCAGATAGGTGCGGGCCGCGTCCCGGGCCCTGGCGACCGCAAGTCGGCGACTGCCGGCGGGGTCGAGGGTGCCGGCGGCGCCGGCGTCGGCGGCCGCTCTGGCCGCGCCGGCGGCCACGGATTCGGCCCGGCTGATCGCGGTCGCCTTCTGGCCGCCGTCGATCACCAGACCGGCCACCATCAGCAGCGCGGCCGTGACGCCGATCATCATCACGCTGATCGCCTGCCCGCGTTCGTTCCGGGCCGGCGGTCGGCCCCGCAGCCGAGGTCGCAGGAGAATGGGGGCCATCGATCAACGCTCCCGATAGCTGTCGAGTGCCGACCAGGCCTCGCCGGTGATGGTCAACGCCCCGGGCAGTCCCGGGACCGCGACGTCTCCGAGGTCGGCACGGCACACGATCCGCACCTGGACAGCGGCCGGCCGCCCGACCGGCACCCCGAATCCTGTCGTGTCCACGGTGACGTCGGCGCTCGCGCAGTGGGCTCCCCGACGTGCCAACTCCGCCAGCGCTGCCGTGTCGCCGGTCGCCCGGGCCGGCGGGGACGACCGTTCCAGCGACGCTGCGCGAGCACCGGAGTAGGCCGCCTCGGTGACCGCCGACCGCAGACCCCAGATGCGGGCGCCGGCTACGGTCACGGCGAATACCAGCAGCAGACCCGGTAGCAGCACGGCGAGTTCGATCGCCGGTGCGAGGCCGCGGGCCGTGCGGCGGCGCCCGGAGCGCGACGTCATGGCCTACTCATCCGCTCCACCGGTGCGGTGGCCGTTGCGGAGACGGCTCCAAGGCCGAGGTCGAACATCACCGGCGGCCGGCCGGTCACGGTGACCTGAAGGGTGGTCGCGGACCGGACCAGCGTGACGGTGACGTGCTGCAGGCCGCCGACGGCGGCGACATGGTCAGCAACCCGCTGCGCGGCCTGGTCAGCCCCTCCGTAACTGCGGGCGACGTCGGCGGCGGCGTCGGCTGCCTCGGCCGTCACGTTACGCGCGTGCAGCCAGATGCCGGCCTGGATCAGCCCCAACATGAGCAGCATGAGCGCCGGCAGGATGGTCGCGAACTGGGTGCTGGCGCTCAGGCCGCGGTCCGCCGTCGACGTGACCCGCGGTCCCGTCGGTGCGGACCGGCCCGCTCCCCCGGTCGTCGCTGCGCCCGTCGCTGTCATCGCATACCCCCCTCGATGCCGTCAGCCTCTACGGCTTCCTCACCTCGGCGAGCCGGTCACCGACGTAGCCGGTGACGAACGCGAGCACGGCCAGTGCGACCAGCACCGCGGCGCCGAGCAGGATCGCGATCTCGGTGGACTGGCTGAGTCCGCGTTGGTCCTGCCTGGGGGACCGGCTGAGGCCGAGGACGGTGCCGAGCAGCAGGTGGAGATGTCGTGTCATCGACGTGCCCTTCTGTGTGGTTGATCGACGGGATTGATGGACGGGGTCGATGCCGGTGGTCGCCGTGGTGACCGGCGCAGGCCTCGGGCTGCGATGCGGTGTCGTGGGGTGTCCCCGGGCATCACGGAGCCGACCCTCAGCTGCTCACGATGCGCATCAGCGCGGGCACGATGAACATCACGCCCAGCAACATGGCCGGGATCGTCATGTAGATGGTCATCCCCTCCGAGGACGCGTTCGCCTCCCGCAGCGTCGTGGCCAGGTGGGCGTCGCGCAGTTCCCGGACCCGCGCCCGGAGCGAGCCAGACAGGGCCGCACCGGCCTCGTCCAGTTGCATGACGTCGCTGAGGTCCCGCAGTTCAGGCAGCGCCAGCTCGTCGGCGAGCCGGCGCAACTCGGTGTACGGGGCCTGCTGCTCCAGCCGGGCCCGTTCCAGCGCGCGGCGTAACTGTCGGAACAGCGGCACGTCCGACAGACCGGCCGCATTGTGCAGCGCCTGGGTGCCGGATGCGTTCGCCAGGCGCTCGAGGGTGACGAGATCGATGTACATCAGCAGGGCGGAGGAGGCATCGCTGCGGGTCGCCTTGTCCTGCCCGCGCAGCATCAGGTCGGGAACGAAGTAGCCGAGGGCTCCGCCGACGAGGGCGGCGATCGGCGGCAGCGCGGCCGGAACGCCATCGTGGAGGTAGGCGATGAACGCGGTGCAGGCGGCCGGCATCGTCAGACCGATGATTCCCCAGAGGGCCTTCTCCGCGTAGAACTCGGTAACCGAACGGCCTCGGACCTGCAAGGCACGCAGCTGGGCGGTGCCGAGCGGCAGCGGTGACCGGCGATACATCCAGCTCCCCAGGCGGTCGGTCACCGTCGCGGAGCCGGCCGCTCCCGGCTGCGGTGACCGCTGCGGCCGGACCGCGCCGGAACGGTCGAGTCGCGCGATCGTGTCGGCCAGATGAGGAGTTGCCGGAAGAATGCCGGCGATGATCAACACGATGCCGCCGGTGACCATCGTGCCGGAGAGGAAGATCAGTCCGAACGTCGTCATCGGTGCATTCCCACCAGGATCCGCTGCCGCTTCTGCGGCTGGGCGCGGCGCCGCATCAACAGCAGCGAGCCGAGGTAGAGGCCGATCAGCACGGCGAGGATCAGTTGGCCGACCGGCGTTCCGTAGGGTTGGAAGAAGGTTCGGGCGAAGAGCAGGGCGGCGCCGAGAGTGATCGCGGTGATCACGGCGACCTGACGGACCACGATGTACGGCTTGGTTCGTTCGGTCTGGACCTCGCGTCGACCCTTCAATTGGGCCTGGATCGAGTCAGCCAGCTCCCCCAGTGTGACGGCCGCGCCGTTGGCGCCGCGGTTCGCGGCCAGGATCAGGGCCGCGATCACGGTGTCCGCGTCCGGGCTGTCCAGGTCGTCGGCGAACCGCATCAGCGCGTCCCGGCTGTCCCAGCGGTTGTTCAGCCGGGCGATCAGCCCGCCGAGCGGTACGGCGATCGCCTCGGGGGCGGTCCGTCCCGACAGCCGGATCGCGTCGGGAATCGACCGGCCGGTCGGCAGCGACGCCGACAGGTTGCGTACCCAGCGGTCCAGCGCCTCCAGCAGCAGCACCTCCCGGTCCCGGGGCGGCGTCAGGATCAGCGGCAGCACCCAGGCGGCCGCCGGGACCGCAGGGATGAGGACCAGCCAACCCGACACCGCAGCCAGCATGGTGCCGGCGATCACGGCCGCGATCAGGGCTGCGTCGCGTCGACGTCCGGCGGCGCCGGCCGGCCGGTGCGTCAGCCGCACCCAGAGCCGACCCCAGCTCTGCGGGTCGCCGGTGCGGCGGCGGGGTCGGTCGTCGACGGGTGTGCCGCGGACGCCGACGGTCACGGCGATCACCCCACCGACGAGCAGCAGACCGGCCCAGCCGGCGAGCAGTCCGGTCACCGGCCGACCCCCCGGGACGCCTCGGTGTCCAGCAGCGGACGCCGGAAGGGCGCGATCTCGGCGGCGAAGCCGGCGTCGGGGTAGAAGCCCGGCGGTTGTTCGCCCGCGCCGTCGGCGAGGTAGGTCAGGTGGGTGACCGGTCGACCGTTCTCCATCGCCCGGTTCAGGGTGCGGATCTCGGAGATGAACCGGTGCCGGCTGCCGCCCTTCCACGTCTCGTCCACCAGGCGGACGTAGACCAGCACATGCATGTTGAGCGCGATCTGACGGTAGGCCTCGTCGATGCTGAGAACCCCGCCCTGGGCGACCCGGGAGGCCAGTCTGTCCATGGTCGATTCGGCCGAGTGCGAGTGGGTCGTGCTCAGCGTTCCGGCGCCGGCCTGCATCGCCTCGAACATGGCGAACGCCTCGCCGCCGCGGACCTCGCCGACGACCAGCCGTGACAGGTTCTGGCGCAGCGCCTCGGGGAACAGGTCGGCGACGGTGAAAGTGCCGAGTTGTTCGGCGCCTTCCCGCTCGCCGTGACCGACCCGGGCCTGCAGGGCCAGAATGTTCTCCCGTCCCGGCTGCAGGTGCGTCATCAACTCGTAGTCGGTCTCCAGCGTGCCGAAGCGTTCGGTCGCCGGGATGGAGTGGATGAGGCCGCGCAGCAGAGTCGTCTTGCCGGCGCCCTGGTCGCCGGCGAGGATCATGGACTTGCGTGCCAGCACACAGGCGTCGAGGAACTGCGCCACCTCCGCCGGCATCAGCCCGCCGCGGGACAACTCCAGCAGCGACGTGTCGGTCAACGTGTGCTGCCGGATCACCACGCTGGGTCGGTAGGAGAGGCCGAAACCGATGGCGTGCAGCCGGAACCGGTCGCCCAGGGCCAGCGTCATGGTCGGGTGGGTGTCGTCGAACGGGCGGCTGGGGGTGGCATTCTCGCCAAGGAACCGGATGGCGTCGATGAGTTCCTCATCGCTGTCGGCGACGGGCGGCATCTTCTCGCGCAGCCCGTCGCCGTACTGGATGACGACGGAGTCCCAGCCGTGGATCTCGATGTTCTCCGCGGCGGGGATCTCGAACAGCGGCTGCATCCGGCCGAAGCCGAAGATGCTGTCCTCGACGGCGCGGGCATAGGTCTGCTCGGTCTCCGGCGACCACAGCGCAGCGCCTTCGCGGTGCAGCGCACGGACATGGTCGTTGACGACCCGGCGGATGACGGCCCGGCCCATCAGCAGCCGGTCCTCGGCGGGCATCTGTCGACCGTGTTCGGACAGGTAGGCCTGCGTTTCGCCGGTGATGACCTCGGAGGCCTGCTTGCGCAACAGCACAACCTGCGACCAGTCCACGTCGCGGGTCCAGCCATCGGCCGGTGGCGTGTGCCCGCGCTGACGGCGAGCCGGCGGGTCACCGGTCGCGGCAGCGACGGTGTGAGCGCCCGCGCCCGGCGACGGTGTCGCCGCCGCCTCATCCAGCCGGAAGATCGGCACGTCGACCAGCGACGACGGTCTGGTCCCGTCGCGCCCGAGTCGGACCTGTGGATCAGCCACGGGATTCACCGCCGGCCGCGACAGCGTCGAGGGTGGTCACGGCATCCGCCGCTGTGGTCACCGCGCCGGCGGGCTCGTCCAGTCCCAGCCGGGCACGCCGACGTCGGATGCGTGCGTCCAGGTCATGTACTGCCTTGGGCAGGCTGCGGGGCAGGGCCGAACGCTCGAACCGCCGCGACCGGTGCGCTCCCTCCGAGAACACCCGGGCGGAGTCGGCATCATCGGCCAGCGCGGCGGCAACCGGCAGATTCAGCAGGTTGGCGATCTCCCGCCGCCCGTAGGGCTGATCCTCGCCGACGAGCATCAGCGCGCAGTTCGCCTCCACCCCGGTCAGGCGGGTCTGCTCACGGAGCACGGCGGCGTACCCGCGGGCGGCGGCCACGGCCCGAAGGCTGCTCCGCGTCAGCAGCACCACCAGGTCGGCCTGGTCCAGGACCGGTTGGGGCAGCCCGTGGCGATCCATCCGGCCGAGATCGAGGATGACATCGATGCCGGCTTCCTCGTACCGCGCGAAGGTCGCCATCAGTTCGGGCCAGACCGGCCCGAACAACGCCGCGTTGGCCGGGCGGAGGAAGCCGGGGACGAGCCGCCGACCCGGGCCCGGGTTGTGGTCGAACCCGACTCCGGAGGCAGCTGTGACGTCGACGGGCCCTCTGACCAGGGGCACGGTCTCATCGCTGACCACCTCCGCCAACGGCCGCCGGTCCCGGTGCGCCTCGGCGACCCGCTGCAGCCCTTTCGCGGTAGCGATCTCACCGCGGAGGTAACCGGCGAGCACGGCCTGATAGGCACCCGGATCGGCGTCGACCAGGATCACTGATCTCGGCCAGCTCAGCGCCAGTGCGACGGCGGTGGTCGTGACGCCGGGCGACCCGGCGGCGGAGGTGAGGGCGATGACAGCCATCAGCGTTCCGATTCCCGGATCACGACCACGCGGTCCTGTGCGGCGTAGGAGGCCGCGTCCACGGCTTGGCCGGCGTCCAGTTCGACGTTGATGAGGACTCCGTCGTCGAGGGTGACGGTGCTGATCACCGCCGCGGAGATGGTCGCGACGTTGGTCACCTCGTTCCGGCCGGCGGGAGCGTCGGGCCGGCTGGAGGCGCCGGCGTCCGATGCCTGAATCCCGCTGCCGCCGGCCTTCGCCGCGTCGACGGGGAGTACGACGAGCCGGACCGGGCTGCCCGGTACGAGGAAGCCGGACGGGGCTCGCCCGGTGGCGAGTCGGAGGCCGATGATGTCCTTGCCGTGGGCCGGCGGCAGATCAGTGGTGACGGCGCTCGGCGGCACCAGCGATCCCTCGAACAGGTCGGTCGCCGCGACCCGGCCGACCAGATCGGGGATGGCGGTTGCGGGAACCGTGTCGATGCCGCTCGTGTTCCCGACCGTGACGGAGCCGAGATCACCCGAGCGGATGGTCGCGCCGCGTTGCAGGGAGCGCCTGACGACCGCCACCTGATGCGATTCGGCGACCTGCGAGTACAGGAAGAACGAGGCGATGGCGCCCAGACAGATGGCCACGATGCCGAGCGCGACCCACTTCGGGTTGCGGCGCGTGCGGATCCGAGGCGCGGCAGGTACGTCCGAGACCGTCGGGGTCCGGAGCTCCCGTTCAATGACCATGCGCCCTCGCCGGTCCTCTCGTCCTGCCCGGGTCCGCGGCCCAGGCATCCCTGCTCCGCAGCCGGTCAACGCGGAACGCACCGAGAGCCACAGAATTCTGCGTCGGTGTCGGAGGTGTCAAGGGTTCCTTGTCCGGTCGACCCATAGGTCCCATTGCCGGGTCCTGCAACGCCGGCTCCGCCATCGTGGGCCAACCCTTCATGCGGCGTCGGTGAGCCGGCCGGAATGCCGGGCGAGTGTCCGGATCGCGCGGCTACAGCGGAACCGCACGGTCGCCGGGCTGAGCCGATGACGGGCTGCTGCCTCGGCACTGGTCAAGCCGTCGGCATAGACGCTCCACAGCAGCCGGCGGGTGGCGTCGTCGATCAGGCCGAGTTGCTGGGCGCTGCGCAGCACCCGTCGGGCGGTCAGGTCGGCGGTGTCACCGACGTCGCCCGCGTTCAGGAGCCGCATCCCGGTGCGGTCCAGGTCGGTCGTCGGGCACGGAATCCAGCCACCGTTGCGTTCGATGTCGGCCCGGTCCCGGGTGACGGCCTTCAGGGTGTCCAGGGCGAGATTTGCCGCGATCCGGCGCGGCCGCCGGTTCAGCGGATACGTACCGATGCGCTCCCAGAGCCGGCCGACGTAGTCCTCCACCGCATGTCGACGGTCCCGTCGTGCCATCGTGACCAGTTTCCCCAGCATGGTCTGCAGCACGATCCGGGCCGCCAGCTCCTGTCCTCCCGGCCCGGCGGCGCTGCCGGGGCGCCGGCTGTCCTGATGAACGGCGATCAGGGCGCCGAGCAACGGATCGGGATCGGCGCGGATCGCCGCCAACACGTCGGCCGGCGTCGCACAACCGGCCAGCGCCGGGTGGATTGTGGGCCATCGTCGGATCTCGGCTCGGCCGTAGCCGGCCCGGGCGGGATCGTCGCGGAGTAGGGCCCACTCGGCATTCAGCGCATCGACCAGGGCGAACCGTGCGGTGCCGGGGTACGTCGAGGCCATCGCCGTCCTCCTTGGGGCCGACCCGGCCGAGCTGGCCGGGCAATGACCCCACGCTGTCGCAGCAGTGTTGCCCGACGTGTTGTCCGAGCACCGCCGGCTGTTGTCCAGGGACCGCAGGAGTTGTCCGCACCCACCTGTCGCGGCCCCACGATCCCGACGCTTTGACGAGCCGGACGGCCGTAGCGAGGCCCTCCCGGCCGTCCGCGCGGGAACTGTGAGGGAATACTTGGTGGAAGCTGACGATGGTTGACTGGACAACTGAACGGTCGGTCAGCACCCTGAATCCCAAGCGGTCGGCGTCGACCGGCCGCAGCACGAGACCGGCCCGGGTGCACGGATGCCTCGCACACAGCGAGAGACTCCACGTGGATCAGGGCGATGACGTGGGCCGGCCTCGGCGATCACCCGTCGGGGCCGACTCACCATCACCTCCCGGTCTCGCCTCCCACCGGATGCAGGTCCCTGCCGGACGGGTGCCGAAACCCCGGCCTGAGCGCCGGACCACAGTGTGGTGACGACGGCGTGGCAGACTGTTCCAGGCCTCCGTGGGCTGCCTCGCGCGGTCACGGCCGGCCGGGACCGATCGGATCCGCAGGCGTCGAGCAGCGACGCCGATCAGCACCAGCGGTCGGCGCAGGATCCGGCCAGAGGATGAGGAGCAGACCGGATGGCAGTAGGGAGCGCGGAGACGGGGCCGCCCGTCTACCAGCACTTCAGCCCCCACCGGGTCGGGTTGCCCAATCTGGTCGACTACTTCCGAGAGCTGTGGCGGCGACGCGAGTTCGCCGCCGAGATGAGCCGCGCCAAGCTGCGCAGCGCCAACACCAACACGCTGTTCGGTCAGGCCTGGCTGCTGCTGGACCCGATGCTGCAGGCCGGCGTCTACTTCGTGATGGTGATGATCATCCGCGGCGGCTTCAGCCACCCGCAGCAGGCCCGGCATCTCTTCGCCCACCTGACCGGGGCGATCTTCCTCTTCAGCATCTTCCGCGGCTCGGTCAACTCCGGCTCCCGCTCCGTGATCGGGGCCGGCAAGGTGCTGCTCAACACCAATTTCCCCCGGCTGCTGATCCCGCTGTCGGCGGTCCGGTCGGCGTTCTTCCAGTTCCTGCCGACGGTCCCGCTCTACCTGCTCATCCATCTGCTGATGGGCAACCGGTGGTCCTGGACGATGCTGGCTTCGGTCTACTTCCTCGGCACCGTGCTGGTCTTCTCCATGGGCACCGCAGCGCTGGTCGCGACGATGACCGTCTACTTCCGCGACTTCAACCGGTTCCTGCCCTTCGTGGTCCGGCTGTGGATGTACCTGTCGCCGGTGCTGTGGATGCCCAGCCAGCTGGACCGGCAGCCGGCGTTCGGCCGGGTCATCGCCCAGTTCAACCCGATGTTCAGCATGCTCGGCGGGTACTCCGAGACGCTGCAGGGCGGCGTCATCCCCAATCTGCACATGTTCGTCACCGCCGCCGGCTGGGCGATCGCCTCGGTGGTGGTCGGGTTCCTGTACTTCATCTCCAGGGAGCGTGATTTCGCTGTCCGTGTCCTCTGAGACGCCGGCCGACCGGGGCGGCTCCTCGGCGGCGAACGAGTCCGCGGCGACCTCCACCCAGGCCGGCTCCGCCACCCCGGAACCGGCCGTGAGCGGCTCCCCCGAGACCCCCGTCCGGCCACGGCACCCCGCCGACGACGGCTCGGACGGTGCGGATCGGCCCGGTGCGGACCGGCCCGGTGCGGACCGGCCCGGTGCGGATCGGCCCGGTGCGGATCGGCCCGGTGCGGACCGGCCCGGTGCGGACCGGCCCGGTGACGGCAGGCAGACCGCCATCGAGGCCGACCGTCGACCGGACCCGCTGGCGGCAGCAGAGGAGGCCGTCGACAACGACCGCGCCCGAGGTCGCTCCGACCAGCGGTCCGGCGACGACGACGAGGAGTCCGACCGGACCGACGGTTCCGGCGGCCGGGGCGGCCCGACCGGCAACGGCACCGACACCGAGCAGGCGCCCGGCGCCGGCAAGCACCGCGGCGTGGACAGCAAGGGCCAGGGCCGACAGGGCCGGGGCAAACACGATCAGGGCAAACACGATCAGGGCAAGCAGGGTCAGGGCAAGCAGGGTCAGGGCGGGAACGCCGGCGGCTTGCCGACCACCAAGCGGTTCAAGGTGCTGCAGGGACTCGGCCCTACCGAGCCGCGCCCCGAGGTGCCCGACCAGTCACATCTGCCGGCCGGGCAGCGCACCGATCTCGCCGTCCGCGTCCAGCACCTGTATGTCACCTACCGCACCAGCTTCGAGAAGAAGCCGACGCTGCGGCAGGCGGTGATGCGGCTGGGCCGCGGTCAGCGCGCCGTCCGCGAGGTGCAGGCCCTCAAAGACATCAGCTTCGAGGTCAAGACCGGCACCGCGATGGGCATCATCGGCCGCAACGGCGCCGGCAAGTCCACCCTGATGCGGGCGATGGCCGGCATCCTGCCACCGACCCAGGGCACCGTCGAGGTGTGGGGCCGGGCCAGCACGCTGCTCGCGCTCGGCGTCGGTTTCAACAACAGCCTGTCCGGTCGGGAGAACATCATTCTCGGTGGACTGGCCGCCGGCCTGTCCCGGGCCGAGGTCGAGGCACGCGCCGACGAGATCGCCGAGTGGACCGAACTCGGCGACTTCATCGACATGCCGATGCGGACCTACTCCTCCGGCATGTTCTCCCGGGTCGCGTTCTCCGTCGCCGTGCACATGGAACCCGACATCCTGATGATCGACGAGGCACTGTCGACCGGCGATGCTCACTTCCGCGAGAAGGCCGGCGCCAAGATGGCCGAGCTGCGGTCCCGGGCCCGCGCCATGTTCCTGGTCAGCCACGGTCTGGGCAGCATCAAGGAACTCTGCGACGAGGCGATCTGGATCGACAAGGGTCGGCTGATGCAGCGCGGCGAGCCCGAGGAGGTGGTGGAGGCCTATCTCAAGCACATGAACACCCGGCGGTCGGCCACCGCCCTGGAGGACCTCTGAGAGACTCCGGCACACCGACGGCCCCGGGCCCGACGTCCAGCGTCAGCGGCCGGCCGAACGACCCTCGGTGAGGATGCGGTCGAGGAAGAATCGCAGTTCGGCGGTCTCGCCGTCCTTGCCCCCGCGGCCGACCACCAGGGGCGGCGGGCTCGGTCGCAGCCGGACCCCGCGCACCCGCTCGCGCAGACCGCCGGGCACCGTCAGCAGGTAGTAGCCGCCGTCCTCGCCGACCGCGACACTGCGGTTGCGCCGCAGGTACCAGCCGCGCCGGTCGGTACCGACCTGCCGACCCGAGAACAGCCGGGCCTGCAGGGGCACCGCGGGGATGCCGGCGGCCCGGACCGCGACCAGGAAGTCGTCGATCAGCCGTTGCGCCCTCGCCGCCTCCGCCTGCCGCGCCCCGGCCGCGAGTTCGGCGCGCCGGGCCGCATCCTCCGCACGTGCCACGCCGTGATCGTACGCGTCACCGGTCCTTGTGCTCGCGACCGCGCGGTGAACAGAGACTGAGGGCCCGCGGCTGTGTATTTCATCCTTCTCTCACTCCGGCTGCGTAGACTCTGGCCAGCTTGGCCACCGGTGCGGATCGCCGGCCGGGCCGCGCTTTCTGCGCCCGCCACGGCGGTACGACCCTGAGGATTGAGTGATGGCAGCCGACACCCCGCCCGACGACCACGGCATCGACCTGTTCTCCGGTCACCAGCCCGAACACGCCGTCGGGCGCAAGCGCCGCTGGCCCAAGCGGCTGCTGATCAGCTTGATCGTGCTGGTCGTCGTCATCGCCGCCGCCGGCGGCCTGTACGCCCTCAGCATCGACCACAGCCTCAACAGCAATCTGCACCGGGCCGACAACATGCCGCCGGACACGCCCACCGCGGCCGGCGAGTCGCCACGGCCGACCAAGAGCGCCAACGACAAGTCGGTCAACGTGGTGCTGATGGGCTCCGACAGCCGCGACCCGGCGAACATGCAGAACAACGGCCGCAGCGACACGCTGATGATCATGCATCTGGACGCCGACCGGCAGGCCGCCTACATCATCTCCTTCCCCCGCGACATGTACGTCGACATCCCCGGCCACGGCAAGAACAAGATCAACGCCGCCTACTCCTGGGGCGGCCCCCAGCTCGCCGTCTCGACGCTGGAGTCGCTGACCGGTGCGCGGATGGACCATGTCGCCCAGGTCAACTTCGGCGGCTTCATGGATCTGACCAAGACCCTCGGCGGGGTGACCATCACCAACACCCACGCCTTCACCTCCCACGGCTACCGCTACCCGAAGGGCCAGATCACCCTGTCCGGGCAGCGGGCCCTGTGGTTCGTCCGGGAACGGCACAGCCTGCCCAACGGTGACCTGGACCGCGCGGCGAACCAGCGCAAGGTCGTCCAGGCCATCCTGGCCAAGGGCCTCAGCGGCAGCACGATCAGCAACCCGGTGAAGTTCAACTCGTTCGTGTCCGGCATCGCCAAGGACGTCACCGTCGACTCCGGGTTGACCAGCAGCACCATCCGCAGCCTGGCGCTGTCCCTGCGGCTCTCCCCCAGTGACGTCAAGCAGCTGCAGGCGCCGGTGAACGGGTTCGCCACCGTGCCGGGGGTCGGGGATGTGGACGTGGTCAACCAGACCAAGCTGAAGGCGTTGGGCAAGGCGCTGCGCACCGACGATCTGGCCGGCTACCTGAAGAAGTATCCGCAGAACTGATCCGCAGAACCGATCCGCAGAACCGATCCGCGGCACCGATCCGCGGCACCGATCCGCGGCACCGATCCACAGGGGTTCGCGCCAGGTCGGGCTGCGTTCCCCGACCAGCGCAGGACCGGCGCGCGCTCAGGTCGCGGGGGCGGTCGGCTCGGGCTGCGGGTAGGTTTCGGCGGTGGAGTTTCTGCGCGGCCTGCGCCGGTTGTGGCGGCATCGCCTGTTCCGGCGGCTGTTCGCCGTCCGGGTGGCGGCGCAGGCGGCCGATGCGGTGCTGCAGGTGGCGCTGGCCTCGTTCGTGCTGTTCTCCCCCGAACGCCAACCCAGTGCGTCGGCGATCGCCGGTGTGCTGGCGATCACCCTGTTGCCGTTCTCGGTGCTCGGGCCGTTCGTCAGCGTCGTCCTGGACCGGGTGTCGCGTCGACAGGTCCTGCTGATCACCGAACTCTTCCGGGCCGCCGTCGGGCTCGGCCTGGCCGCCCTGGTTGCGGCCGGGGCCACCGGTGCGCGGGAGATCATCTTCTACGGCGGCGTGTTGCTGGCGATGAGCCTGAACCGGTTCCTGCTGGCCGCCCTGTCGGCGTCGCTGCCGCACACCGTGGCGGCCGAGGAGTACCTGGTCGCCAATTCCGTGGTGCCCACCGTCGGCCCGGCCGCGGTGATCATCGGCGGCGGCGTCGCGACCGGGCTGCGGCTGCTGCTGGGCGGCCGGGTGCCGGCAGGGGTGGCCGACGGGGTGCTGTTCGCGCTGGCGGCCTGCGGCTTCCTGGTCAGCGCCGGGCTGAGCCTGCGCATCCCGCGGCGGCGGCTCGGACCCGACGTCGTCCGGCCGACCAGCGCGGCCGAGGTCGTGCGCGGGCTGGGTGAGGCGATCAACCATCTGCGCCGCAGGCCGGAGGCCGGTCTGGGGCTGATCACCATCGGCGTGCACCGGGTGCCGTACGGCGTCGTCACGGTGGCGACCATCCTCGTGTACCGCAACCTGTTCCACCGGGTCGACCAGGTCGACGCCGCGATCGGCGACCTCGGCATCCTGGCCCTGGTCACCGGCATCGGCTTCGTGCTGGCCGCGGTGGTGACCCCGTGGGTCCGGCATCGGATCGGCGCCCGGGCCTGGATGGTCGGCTGCTTCCTCGGCTCGGCCGTACTGCAGGTCTTCCCCGGTGCCACCTACACCAACGTCGGCATCCTGATCGCCGCCTTCTGCTGCGGGCTGCTGGCCCAGGCCATCAAGATCAACGTCGACACCTTCGTGCAGGCCCATGTCGACGACGACGTCAAGGGTCGGGTGTTCGTCATCTACGACATGATCTTCAACGTAGCGCTGGTGCTGGCCGCCGCGATCGGCGCGCTGGTGCTGCCCGCCGACGGCCGGTCGGTGCCCATCCTGGTGATCATCAGCTGCTGCTATCTGGTCAGCGGGATCGGCTTCGGCCTAGTCAGCTCCGGCCTGCGACTGGACCGCGGCAGCGAATCACTGGACGAGCCGGCCGGTCGGGTCGCCACCGACCAGTGACCGGTGCCACCGGCCGCAGCGGTGGTGACCGACCTGGCCGCGGCCCGGTCCCGAAGTCGGTGCGCCAAAGGGTCCTGGACGCGAAGAAGCCCGCGTTCGGTGGGTCCGATCGGTGCCCGAAGGTGCACGAACCGACCCCTGGCTGTGGTTTCGTATCCGCATGCGTCGCGTCCCCCTGGCCGTACTGGCCGGAGCCCTGCTGACCCTCACGGTGTCGACCGCGCCGGTCCTCGCGGACCCGGCTCCCTCCCCCGCCCCCGCGTCGTCGACCCCCTCGCCGGGGACACCGTCGCCGGGAACCCCGTCGCCGCCCGGCACACCGTCGGCGCCCGACCAGGCCCCGTCCGGCGCCGCGTCGTCGACGGCGCCCACGCCCACGGCCACGGCATCGAAGGCATCGGCCCAGACGTCGCCCGGCACCGGCACGCCGGGCCCGAGCACCTCGGCATCGACGTCCTCGTCGCCCGCCGCGTCCGCCGACCCGTCCGTCGGCACCGCCTCCGCCGGGCCGATCCGCGGGGCCGAGACCCACCGGCGGATGAACACCGCCCTGGCGGCCCCGGCCGCCTCCGCCCGCGGCGTCAGCCTGTCGGTGAGCTCCTCCGGCTCCCCGGTCGCCGGACGGTTCTTCCAGGACATCGGCAACTACCGCTTCAGCGGGACCGCGAGCCCGCCGGCTGCCGGGCAGCGGGTCGAGGTGTGGGAGTTCGGCGCCGACCGGCACTGGCACCGGATCCGGGTCACCGCCACCAAGGACGACGGCTCCTGGTCGGTCAGCAAGCCGGTCACCACACCGGGGCGCCACCAGTTCCGCGCCACCCTCGGCGGCAACCCGGCCACGGCCGCGACCATCGCCAGCCCGGCCGTGCAGGTCACCGTGGAGGATGCTCGGGTGACGGTCGGACGGCCCGCCGCCGCCATCGATTCGCTGACCGCGCCGAAGGTGCGGGTCACCGTCTTCCCGGCACGTCCCGGCGTCCTGGTGCACTTCCGGGTGCGGTCCACCGGAGCCTTCCACGACAGGGCCACCAGGCGGACCGACAGCCACGGCCGGGCCGTCTTCACCTTCAGCACCGGTAAGGGACAGCTGCGCAGCTATCGTCTGCAGGCCCGCGTCTGGGACGGCCGCGGCGGGCGCTGGGAGACCAGCTCCGCGACCACGGTGCGCCGGATCCGGGTGCTGCACGCCGTGGTCAGTTCGACCACGGCCGCCGACGTGGCCAAGACCTACCGGGCCGGCTGCCCGGTCGGACCGTCGAGGCTGCGTACCATCCGGATGAACTATCAGGGCTTCGACAACCGGATGCACCGCGGCGTCCTGATCATCAGGGCCGATCGGGTCGGGAGCGTGATCGCGTCCTTCAAGACGTCGCTGGGCAAGCGGATCCGGCGGATGGACAACCCCAACCGCTGGGGCGGCAACGACCCGCGACAGATGGAGGCCGACAACACCTCCGGCTTCAACTGCCGCAAGGTGACCGGTAACCCGTACGCCCAGTCCCCGCACAGCTACGGCATCGCGATGGACATCAACACCCGGGAGAACCCGTACCGCGACGTCACCGGCAAGTGGTGGCCGACCAGCGGTCGCGCCTACATCGACCGGACCCCGTTCCGCCGCGGCATGCTCACCCACACCAGCACGCTGACCCGGGCGCTGCGCGGCCGCGGCTACTTCTGGGGTGGACTGTGGTACCCCGGCCGGGACTACCAGCACTTCGAGTACGACCGGTGAACCGGCGCCGGTCCGCGCTCGCCGGCCTGCTGGTCTGCACGGCGGCCCTGACGGTCGGCTGCCAGCACGGCAGCCCGTCCCCGGGGCCCTCATCCGGCCCCCGCCCCGGCCCGGCCGTCGTCGACCACCGCGACGACAGCACCCGGTAGCGCCGCCCCGACGCCGGCGGGCACGCCGAGCAGCCCCGGACCGTCTCTGCCGCCGGAACCCACCACCACCAACACCCTGCCGCCGCCTCCCGAACCGACCGCGCCGGCGCCGAGGACGGCCGGCCCGCTGACCGGCAAGGATCTGCCGGTGCCGGCCGGCTGGCAGAAGGTGGCACGCGCCGGCGGAGCCGAGGAGGGCTACCGCGGCAACGGCACCTGGGTGCACGGGCGGGATCCGCGCTACGCCGCCCAGGACACCATCACCATCGGCTGCGCCTCGATCACCCGTGACGACTACCCGGACCCGGTGGCCGCGCTGGAGGGGACGTACGGCAAACGCGGCGCCACCGACAGCCGACCCGGGGTCGGTCTGGCGCTGCAGTTCCGGTCGGCCTCCGACGCCCATGCCTACTACCGGCAGTACGTGGCCCAGGTCCGCGCCTGCTCCGACCCCAACGGTCAGGTCGTCGCCACCGTGGTGCCGTCACCGCTGGGACTGATCGACCACCGGACCTACGACGGCAGCACCGACTGGACCGAGGTCGCCGCGGTGCACGGCGTACGCGCCACCTTCCTCATCCTCACCGATCCCGGCCACCGGATCGGTCGCGACCAGGCCGAGGCGATCCTGCGCGCCGTCCCGCACTGACGCCGTCCAGGCTCCGCTCGAGGACCAGCCGGGATCAGCCGGAGCCAGCCGGAGCCAGCCCGGGGGCCGAGGGGTCACTGACCCACCGACACGCCGGGAAAACTGGGGATCTGGTGACTCCTCGGCGGAAGTTCAGGGGTGCTGGGTGGCCCACCAGGTGCGCAGTTCCTGCTCGGCCCGGTCCGGGCCGAGGGGGCCGTTGTCGATCCGCAGTTCCAGCAGGTACTTGTAGGCCCGGCCGACGTCGCGGCCGGCGGGGATGTCGAGGATGGTCATGATCTGGTTGCCGTCCAGATCCGGCCGCATCGAGTCCAGTTCCTCCTGTTTGGCCAGTTCCTCGATCCGCCATTCGAGTTCCTCGTAGGCCCGCCGCAACCGGGTCGCCTTGGCCTGGTTGCGGGTGGTGCAGTCGGCCCGGGTCAGCATGTGCAGCCGCTCCAGCTCCTCGCCGGCATCGCGGACGTAGCGGCGGACCGCCGAATCGGTCCAGTCCTGCTCGCCGTACCCGTGGAAGCGCAGGTGCAGTTCGATCAGCCTGGCCACCGCGTCGATCTCGTCGCTGCTGTACCGCAGTGCCTTCATCCGCTTGCGGGCCATCTTGGCGCCGACGACGTCGTGGTGATGGAAGCTGACCTTGCCGCCGCTCTCGAACCGGCGGGTCCGGGGCTTGCCGATGTCGTGCAGCAGCGCGGCCAGCCGGTTCACCAGGTCCGGCCGGTGCCCGCGGGCCTTCTCCAGCTCGATGGCCTGTTCCAGGACCGTCAGACTGTGCACGTAGACGTCCTTGTGCCGGTGGTGCTCGTCCCGCTCCAGCTGCAGGGCCGGCAGCTCCGGCAGGAACTCCTCGGCCAGCCCGGTGCGTACCAACAGGTCGATACCGACCCGGGGGGTGTCGGTGAGCAGCAGTTTGGAGAACTCGTCGCGGATCCGTTCGGCCGAGACGATCCGCAGCCGCTCCCGCAGCTGGTGCATCGCCCGGATCAGCTCCGGGCTCGGCACCAGCTGCAGCCGGGCCGCGAACCGGGCCGCGCGCAGCATCCGCAGCGGGTCGTCGCTGAACGACAGCGTCGGTGTCGACGGCGTCCGCAGCCGGTGCTCGACGAGGTCGTCCAGGCCGCCGTAGGGATCGACGAAACTGCGGTCCGGCAGCGACAGCGCCATCGCGTTCACGGTGAAGTCCCGGCGCACCAGGTCACCGGTGAGGGTGTCACCGAACTCGACGACCGGTTTACGGCTGTCGGTGCGGTAGGAGTCGGCGCGGAACGTGGTGATCTCGACCTGCCAGTCACCGACCCGCCCGCCGATGGTGCCGAACTCCCGGCCGATCGTCCAGACGGTGGAGGTCAGCCCACGCAGCAGCGGCTCGATCTGCTCGGGTCGCGCCGAGGTGGTGAAGTCCAGATCGTGTCCGACCTGGCCGAGCACCGCATCGCGGACGCTGCCGCCGACCAGGTAGAGACTGTGTCCGGCGGCGGCGAAATCGTGGCCCAGACGGTCGACGACGGGCACGGTCGCGAACAGCCGATCCACGGCCTGCTGCTGCGGGGCGGTCAACCGGCCGGCCGTCGGGCCGGCCCCGGACGGGAGGGGACGATCAGGCACGACGACCCACTCTACAAGCGGAGTCGGCCCCGGCCCGGTCGTGCCGACCGACCGCCGACGGGGTCCCGATTAGGATGACGCGGTGCAAGATGGGCGCTGGCGAAGGTCCGGGCGCGGTGCCGCCCGGCTGATCGCGACCCTGCTCAGCACACTGCTGCTGGCCGGGTTGCTCACCGCCACCGCACCGGGGACACCGGCTCGGGCCGACACCGGGACCGGGCTGCGGATCACCCTCACCCGGCTCAGCCCGTCCATCGTCCACCCCGATTCCACCATCGTCTTCGAGGGCCGGGTGACCAACGTCGGCAACCGGCCGCTGGTCCGGTTGCAGGCGATGATCTGGCGAAGCCTGACCCCGATCACCGACCGGTCCGGGCTCCGGGCGGCCAACGCCTCCGCCGCCACCGACCCCGAGGGCGCCCGGATGTACCAACGCCCGCCGTGGTACGCCGACCTCTACACCGCCGCGAAGCCGGAGCTTGCGCCGGGCGCGTCGCACACGTTCCGGCTCAGCGCCAAGGCCTCCGACTTCCTGGGCAGCAGCAAGCCCGCCGCCGGGGTGTACCTGGCCGGCGTGCAGGTCCGGGAGAACGGGGTGGCCACCGTCGGCCGCGCCCGCACCTATCTGCCGGTGATCACCGACCCGCAGCCGCACACCGGGCTGCAGCCGGGCCAGAGCGTGCTGGGCACCTCCACCCTGGTGGAACTGTCGGCGACGCCGTCGATGATCCGGCCCGGTCTGTTCAGCACCGACCAGCTGGCCACCGACGTCGCCCCCGGCGGCCGGCTGGACGCCCTGCTCAGCGCCGCCGAACAGCCCGATGCTGCGTTCGCCGTCGACCCCGACCTGATCGTCGCGCTACGGTCGATGCGCTCCGGCTACCAGGTGCTGGGCGCGGACGGGAAGCGCCGGTCCGGCAGCGGTCGCGCCGACGCGGCCCGCTGGCTGGACCGGTTCGCCGAACTGCGCAACCATCACGACGGTTACCGACTCCTGTACGGCCACGCCGATCTCACCTCGCTGGTGCACGCGGGCCGGTTCGCCATCCTCCGCGCCGCCCAGCGGGCCACCGAGGACGTCACCGACGTGTCCGGGCTGCCGCTGCTGGTCATCCCCGCCGGCGGGGCCGCCGACCGGGACAGCCTGCAGGCGGCCCAGCAACTCGGTGCCCGCGCCGTGCTGCTGGCCGACACCAGCGTCGACGGTCTGGGCCCCGTCGTGACCGCCGCCAACAGCCCCACCATCCTCAGCTACGACACCGAGGCGGCCACCGGGCCGGGACCGGATCCGCGCAACACCGAGGTGCAACTGCGGCAGGCCTCACTGGCCGACACCTACATCGACTCGATCAGCGGTCGACCCGCCGCCGACCTGGGCCGGATCCGGCTGGTCACCGACGCCGACCAGGCCGGGGGCGAGACCGCGGCCCGCACCGCGCCGTGGCTGCAGCCGCGCCCGCTCGGCCAACTCCTCACCGCCACCCCGCAGACCCTTCGCGGCCGGCCCGGCTACCCGCAGTCCGCCCGCCGTCACGAGCTGACCGGCCGTCAACTGGCGCGGATCGCCGCCGATCAGCAGGACCTCGGCGTCTACCGCGACGCGTTGGCCCAGCCGGCCGCCGCGGCCGCGGTGATCGACCGGGCGCTGCCCCGCTCGGCGAGCGTCGCCTGGCGGGGCCACCACAAGGCGATGGCCCGCTACCTCGCCGACCAGCTGATGCTGCTGACCGACACCGCCGGGGCACCCGTGTCGGTGAGCCGGCTGGTGCACGGCACCGCCGTCCGGGTGGAGAGCAACCCGCAGGTCACCCTCACCGGCGCGTCGGCCCAGATCCCGGTGACCATCGTCAACACCCTCAACGTGGCCCTGAAGCTGCGGCTGGTGGCCGACTCCCCGAACCGGTCCCGGATCGCACTGGACGACATCTCGGCGGCCACCCTGGGCACCATCGGTCCCGGCGAGCGGGTGCCGGCCCGGGTGATGACGCACGCCGAGGCCAACGGCACCATGCCGATCCTGCTGCGGCTGGCCACCACCGACGGCGATCCGATCGGACCGCCGCTGACGATCCGGGTGAACGCCACCCAGGCCGGCCTGGTCGGCTGGGTGATCGCCCT
Organism: uncultured Actinomycetota bacterium; assembly: GCA_963758075.1. Lineage (GTDB taxonomy): Bacteria > Actinomycetota > Actinomycetes > Propionibacteriales > Propionibacteriaceae > Microlunatus. The sequence goes on from CAVWTT010000005.1 coordinate 558,333, forward strand.
GGCCGCCGGCATCGTGCTGCTGGGCACGGTCGTGCTGCGGATCCGTCAGGTGGCCCGTGAACGCAGCGACACCGAACCGGACGCGACCGCCGCGGCGCCGCCGCAGGCCGACCCCGACGAGCAGACCCCACCCGACGAACAGACCCGGCCCGACGAACAGACCCGGCCCGACGAACAGACCCGGCCCGACGAACAGACCCGGCCCGACGAACAGACCCGGCCCGACGAACAGACCCGGCCCGACGAACAGACCCGGCCCGACGAACAGACCCGGCCCGACGAGGAAATCCGGCCCGACGAGGAAATCCGGGCCGACGAGCAGGCCGGGCCCGACAATCAGGCCCGGCCCGACGAGCGGGGGGCCGCCGAAGAGCAGACCGGAACCGACCCGAGCAGGAGCGGCGTACCCCGTGGCTGAACCGACGACCGCACCGACGGACACCGGAACCGACGGCACGGCCCGGTCCGGGGCGTCCCGACTGGTTTCGGCGACCGCGCTGATGGCCGCCGGCACCGCCTTCTCCCGGGTGCTGGGCTTCGTCAAGGCGTCCCTGATCGTCGCCGCGCTGGGCGCCACCACCCGCCAGGGCGAGATGTTCGCGATCGCCAACGTCATCCCGCAGGCCATCTACCTGCTGCTGGCCGGCGGCGTGCTGAACACGGTGTTCGTCCCGCAGATCGTCCGGGCGATGAAGGAGAACCCCGACGGCGGGGAGGCCTACACCAACCGGCTGCTGACTCTCGGCCTGGCCGCGATCGGCCTGATCGCGATCGGCGCCACCGTACTGGCGCCGATCATCATGGGCGACGTCTACCTGAACTCCCGCTGGAAGGCGCCCGGACTCACCGCGCAGTACGACTCGGTGATCATGCTGAGCTATCTGTGCCTGCCGCAGATCTTCTTCTACGGCATGAACGTGATGCTCGGCCAGGTGCTCAACGCCCGCGGCCGGTTCGGGCCGATGATGTGGTCGCCGATCGCCAACAACCTGATCGGCATCGCCTCGATCGTGCTGTTCCTGCTGCTCTGGCACGGGGAACGCGACCTGGGGGCGCCGTTCACCCTCGGTCAGGAACTGGTCCTCGGGCTCGGCGCCACTCTCGGCATCATCGCGCAGGCGCTGGTGCTGATCCCGTTCATGCGCAGCGTCGGCTACCGGTTCCGGCCCCGGTTCGACTTCCGCAACAGCGGTCTGGGCCGGGCCGCGCAGGTGGCCAAGTGGACCGTCGGCTACATGATCGTCACCCAGTTGGCGCTGGTCGTGGTCACCAAACTGGCCAACGGGGCGACCGCCGGCGGTGAGGGTGCCGGCTGGAACGTCTACCAGAACGCCAACCTGCTGTTCATGCTGCCGCACTCGTTGATCACGGTCTCGCTGACCACGGCGATGCTGCCGTCGACCTCGCGGCTGGTGGTCGCCGGTGACCTGGCCGGCGCCCGGCGGGAGACCATGCAGACGATGCGGCTGGCGGTGGCCGCGCTGCTGCCGGCCTCGGTGGCGTTCCTGGCGCTGGCCTTCCCGATCACCCAGGTGCTGTTCGGTCACGGTGCCAACACCGACCACTGGCAGCCGATCGCCTGGACGCTGATGGCGTTCGCGGTCGGGCTGGTGCCGTTCACCCTGCAGTACGTCTGCCTGCGCGCCTTCTACGCGCTGGAGGACACCCGGACCACGTTCTTCGTGCAGATCCTGATCGCCGGCGTGAACGTGATCGTCGCACTGGCCCTGGTGGTGCCGTTCCACCGCCCGAACTGGGTCGCGCCCGCACTGGCCCTGGCCTACGCCTCGGCGTACGTGATCGGGCTCGGGGTGTCGTTCCGCCGGCTGGGCCGCCGACTGCCCGGTCTCAGCGGCGCCGATCTGGGCCGGCACTGCCTGCGGGTGTTCCTCGCCGTCGCACCGGCCGGCCTGCTCGGCTATCTCATCGTGGTGCTGTTCCGGTTGTGGTCGGTGGCGCTGTGGCCGCGGGTGCTCGCGCTGGCGGCGGCCGGCCTGGTCGCCGTGGTGGTCTACCTCGGCCTGGCCCGGCTGCTGCAGATCACCGAGATCGAGCAGATCCTCACCACCGTGGTGCGCCGTGGCCGGCGCCGGCCCTCCCCCGGCGCGTCGGAACCGGGCTTCCCGGCCGACGATCCGGCGGGTCGCGGCGGTTCAGCATCCCCTGCCGCCGCCGGATCTGGCAGCATCGGGACCGGGACGGCTGGTGCCGCCGCCGGTGGGTGGGTAGTGACACAGGCACAGGGTGCCGCGGTCGGATCCTCGCTGACCGGAGGCGAGGACGGGGAGTCGGTCGTCACCCCGACCCAGCAGATCGATCAGCCGACGGGGCAGCAGCAGATGAGCGGTGGCCACTCCCACGACCGAAGCGAGGACGAGCCTGCCTCCACGCCTGCCGCCGAGGAGCACGAGACCGAGCGCACCGCCGCCTTCTCGCTGGCCGAACTGGAGGACGACGACACCGTCACCCGGCCGGCGATCCGCGATCCCGAGCGGGCCCCCGCCGGCAACGGTCCGGTGCAGCCGGCCGAAGCCGCCGACACCCCGCCCGACGGCATCGGTCCGGCCCAGTTGTCGGCCGGAACGATGCTGGCCGGCCGGTACCGGCTGGAGGAGCTGCTGGCCTGGACCGGCGCCTCCATCACCTGGCGCGCCTTCGACCAGGTGCTCAGCCGGTCGGTCGTGGTGCATCTGCTGCCGCACGGCGATCCCCGCAGCGCCGACCTGCTGACCGCCGGCCGCCGGGCGGCCGGAGCCACCGATTCCCGCTTCCTGCGGGTGTTGGACGCCGTCGAGGAGGACGGACGCACCCCCGACGGCACCCAGATCGGCACCTACGTCGTCAGCGAGTACGCCGACGGCCAGTCCCTGCAGCACCTGCTCGCGGCCGCGCCGCTGACCGGGCTGGAGTCGGCCTGGGTGATCCGTGAGGTCGCCGACGCCCTCGCCGGTGCGCACGCCCGCGGGCTGTACCACCGCCGCCTCGGCCCGGACATGGTGATCATCACCCCGAGCGGCAACATCAAGATCGTCGGCATGCTGGTCGAGGCCGCGCTGCGGCCGGAGGAATACACCGGGCGCAGTTGGTCCGACGACGACCTCGAGGCCGCCGACGTGACCGCCCTCGGCCGGCTGCTCTACGCCTGCCTGGTGGCCCGGTGGCCGGGTGAGTCGGAGTACGGCCTGCCCGCCGGCCCGGAGGCCGCCGGCACCGCCCAGGACAACGGACATCCGTGGCTGACCCCGCGGCAGGTCCGCCCCGGCGTCTCCCCCACCCTGGACCGGATCTGCGACCAGCTGCTCAGCCCGGTGCCGCGGCAGCGGGCCGAGCGGATCGTCACTGCGGCGGCGCTGGTGGGCGAGCTGGACCGGGTACTCGGCTCAGCCGATGCCACCGGCGATCTGGAGCGCCGGCTGCGGCACCCTCAGCCCCGGTTCCTGGCCGAGGACGCCGGCCCCGAGGCGAGCGGGTATGCCGACCCGCCGCCGGAGCCGTACGCCCTGATCGAACGCAACGGCAGCATCGCCGCCGGCACCAACAACGGTGCCGGCCCGGTCTCCCAGCCCAGCCCGGCCGAACCCGCTACGGGCGAGGATCGGGCCCGCAGCGGGCCGCGGCGCTGGGTCTGGGTGCTGGTCATCGTGCTGTTGGTGCTGGCCGCGGTGGCCACCGTGCTGACCGCGCGCGGACTCGGGCCGACCGCCCGCCCGCGCCCGGACACCGGTACCCACACCACCAGTGCGCAGTCCACGCCGACGCCGACCGCTCCGCAGCGGCTGTCGATCGTCGGCGGCCAGGACTTCGACCCGCCGCCCGGCAACGGCCAGGAGAACCCCGGCGAGGTCAAGTACGCCTACGACGGTGACCCGTCGACCCGTTGGCGGACGCTGTCCTACTACGGCAGCCCCAAGCTCGGCAATCTCAAGCCCGGCGTCGGGATCGTCCTCGATCTGGGCAAGCCCCACACCGTCGGGGAGGTCAAGGTGACGTTGTCGGGCACCGGCACCGACCTGCAGATCCGCGTTCCCAAGGGCGGACCGTCGGCCCAGCCGGACCGCGGCAGCCTGAAGGCGTGGCGCACGGTCGGGGGAGCCAACGGCGCCGGCCACTCCGCCGACATCACCCTCGACTCCCCGACCACGACCCGTTACGTGCTGGTCTTCCTCACCTCCCTGCCGGCCGAGGGAGGGAACTATCGCGGCGGGATCTGGGAGGTCGAGGTGCTGTCCTGACACCAGCCCCGGCATCGGCGGCGACCTGCCGGGGCCGGCCGGTCAGGCCGGTCCGGGTCAGGCCGGTCCGGGTCAGGCGCCGCGGGTGGTGGCGATGTGCTCGATCAGCGCCGTGGTCGAGATCGACGGGGTCCGGGGCAGATAGACGACCTTGCACAGGTCGGAGCAGAAGTCGAACTTGCCGGCCCAGTCGTCGCCCATCACCAGCACGTCGGCCCCGTACTGGCTGATGTAGTCACGCTTGAGATCCAGGCTCTCCTCGACGAAGACCTGGTGCACCGATTTCAGGTTGGAGACCAGTTCCAGCCGCTCGTCCTGGCTGAACACGGGATTGCGGCCCTTCTTGGAGAAGTTCAGCGCGTCGGAGGACACTCCGACGACCAGCCGGTCGCCGAGCTCCGCGGCCCGGTTCAGCACCCGGACGTGGCCGACGTGCAGGACATCGAAGGTGCCGAAGGTGATGACGGTCGTGTCGGCCACTGGCGTTGTCTCCCCGGAGTCGGCGTCCCGGCGCGACCGGGACCGGACGTGGATGATCGAAGCCCCAACCCTATGTCGTAGGCCCTTGACCCTGTGTCGTGTCGTAGGCCCTTGACCCTGTGACGTAGGCCCTTGACCCTGTGTCGTAGGCCCTTGACCCTGTGTCGTAGGCATTGTCACCCCGATGACGCCGTCCGTTCCGCATTTCGACACCGGCGGGCGGGTGTGCCGCGACGTGGCCCGTCGGCCGGCTCGCCGCACCGGAATATCGCCGGCCGCTGCCCGGTTGGAGCCGATGGATGCATCCGGTCACCCAGGTAGGGTGAGCCCGAGCCGGCCACGGACAGCCGCTCCACTGTGGCGGCGTTCGACCCGGTTCGAAGGTGTGCGGAGAAGGAGTTCGATGAGCAGCGAGATTCGTGACGTCATCATCGTCGGCAGCGGGCCGGCCGGCTACACGGCAGCCATCTACGCCGCGCGGGCGGAGTTACGTCCGCTGGTGTTCGAGGGCTCGATCACCGCTGGTGGCGCCCTGATCAACACCACCGAGGTCGAGAACTTCCCCGGTTTTCCCGACGGTGTGATGGGCCCGGAACTGATGAGCCAGATGCGCGCCCAGGCCGAACGGTTCGGGGCCGAGCTGGTGCCCGACGACGTGGTCGCCATGGACCTGACCCACGACATCAAGACGGTGACCGACACCGAGGGGACCGTGCACGAGGCCCGGACCGTGATCCTGGCGATGGGGTCGGCGTACCGCAAGCTCGGCCTGCCCGACGAGGACCGGCTGAGCGGCCACGGCGTGTCCTGGTGCGCCACCTGTGACGGCTTCTTCTTCCGGGGCAAGGACATCGCCGTCGTCGGCGGCGGGGACTCCGCGATGGAGGAGGCGACGTTCCTCAGCCGGTTCGGACGCACGGTCACCGTCGTCCACCGGCGCAACGAACTGCGCGCCAGCAAGATCATGGCCGACCGGGCCAAGGCGGATCCGAAGATCAGCTTCGCCTGGGACTCCGAGGTGGCCGAGATCAACGGCGAGAACTCGGTGCGATCCCTCACCCTGCGCGACACCGTCACCGGCGCAGAACGCGAGCTGGAGGTCTCGGGCCTGTTCATCGCCGTCGGTCATGATCCGCGGTCGGAGCTGCTGACCGGCCAGGTCGACACCGACGTCGAGGGCTACGTCCTCACCGAGCCGGGCAGCACCCGGACCAACCTCGCCGGCGTCTTCGCCTGCGGTGACCTGGTGGACCACACCTACCGGCAGGCGATCACCGCCGCCGGCAGCGGCTGCTCGGCCGCACTGGACGCCGAACGCTATCTGGCCGACCTCGCCGACGTGGCCGCGGTCGCCGAACCCGCCGTGGTCGGCTGACCCCGGCCACCCACCACGAAAACCCCACAATCGCGAGGAGCCACGCATGGGTGCAGTCACTGAGGTCACCGACGCCGACTTCGAGGAGAAGGTGCTCAAGTCCGACAAGCCGGTGATGGTCGACTACTGGGCCGACTGGTGCGGTCCGTGCAAGCAGATCAGCCCGATCATCGAGGAACTGGCCCAGGCGCACGGCGACAAGGTGTCCTTCGTCAAGATGGACACCAACACCAATCCGGTGACTCCGGCCAACAACCACGTCCTCGGCCTGCCGACCATCCAGGTCTATGTCAACGGCGAACTGGTCAAGGCCTTCAAGGGTGCCAAGTCGAAGTCGGCGCTGAAGGGTGCGATCGAGGAGTACCTCTGATCCTCGCCGAGCCGGTGCTGTGAAGGCCGGTGCTGTGAAGAAGGCCCGCCGCCCCGTCAACGGGCTGGCGGGCCTTCTCTCGTTCCCGGGTCCGGCGGCCGGGCTCGGCAGAGCGAGCGTCGACGGCACACGGGGCCAGGCAGCGTGTCCCGAGGACCGCGGGATCACCAGTCGTGGACGGTGCCGTCGGCCAGCCGGTTGTAGGGCAGGTAGGCCGTCTGGTACGGGTACCTGCCGGCCTCGTCGACGTTGAGTTCGACACCGAGGCCGGGGTTGTCGCCTGGGTGCAGGTAGCCGTCGGTGAAGGTCATCGACTGCTCGAAGACCTGGTTGGTCCTGTCCCCGTGCGGCATGTACTCCTGGATGCCGAAGTTGTGGATCGCCAGTCCCAGGTGCAGCCCGGCGGCGAAGCCGACCGGTGAGATGTCGGTCGGTCCGTGGATGCCGGACTTGATCTGGTACTGCCCGGCGTACTCGAGGATCTTCTTCAGGTGGGTGATGCCGCCGGTGTGGGTGATCGCGCTGCGGACGTAGTCGATCAACTGTTCCTTGATCAGCAGCTGGTAGTCCCAGACGGTGTTGAAGATCTCGCCGATCGCCAGCGGTGTGGTGGTGTGCCGGCGGACCAGCCGCAGCGCCTCCTGGTTCTCCGCCGGGGTGCAGTCCTCCAGCCAGAACAGGTCGTACGGCTCCAGCGCCCGGCCCAGCTTGGCCGCCTGGATCGGCGTCATCCGGTGGTGGCCGTCGTGCAGCAGCGGCAGCTCGGGCCCGAATTCGTTGCGTACCGCTTCGAACACCGTCGGCAGGTGCCGCAGGTAGGCCCGGGTGTCCCAGTCCTCCTCCGGCGGCCGCAGCGCCCGCTGCGCCGGCTCGTAATGATGGGACCGGCCGTCCTCGGCGGCGGTGACGGTGGTCGCCGGCACCCCGTAGATGGCCTGCAGCCCGGGCACCCCGGACTGCACCCGGATCGCCCGGAAGCCGTCGGCCTGGTGCTCGCGGATGCTGTCGAACAACTCCGGCAGGTCCGTGCCGCTGGCGTGGCCGTAGGCCAGCAGTCCGGTGCGGCTGGCACCGCCGAGCAGTTGGTACAGCGGCAGCCCGGCCTGCTTGGCCTTGATGTCCCACAATGCCACGTCGACCGCGGCGATCGCCGCCATGGTCACCGGACCTCGTCGCCAGTACGGGCTGCGGTAGAGGAACTGCCAGGTGTCCTCGATGTTCTGGGCGTCCCGGTCGATCAGCAGCGGCACCACGTGGTCGCGCAGGTAGGACGCGACGGCCAGTTCCCGGCCGTTCAGGGTGCCGTCACCCAGGCCGGTCAGCCCGTCAGCGGTGGTGATCTTGAGGGTGACGAAGTTGCGGTCGGGGCTGGTGACGATCACCTCGGCGGACTTGATCAGCACGGTCAGGCCTTTCCGAGTTGCTGCAGCTGGTTCTCGACGGCCGAGGCGAGTTCCCGGTCGCCGGCCAGATCGGGACCGAAGTAGTCCAGCACCACCGGGATCCGGTCGACCGGCCGGGACGCCCCGGCGCGCTCGAACCGGCTCTGCAGGTCGGCGAAGCCCTGGTCGTTCACCGCATCGGTGCCCAGGTGGATCAGCCAGCCCGCCAGGGTCGCCGGGGTGCCCGGGTCCAGCGGCAACCCGGCCTCGCGGCGGGCCCGGTGGATGCCCAGCGTCCGGTTCGGCAGCTTCTGCGATCCGTCGCCGGCGATCTGGGCCAGATTGTGCCGGATCCGCGGGTTGGTGAACCGCTCCCGCAGCGCGTCGGTGGCCCGGTCGATCTCGGCCGGGTCGAACGGCAGCACCTCGGCGGCGGCGGCCCACAGGGCCTCCAGCAGTTCGGTGCACCGGGCATCCTGCATCGCCTGGTCGATGGTGGCGTGTCCGACGGCCATCCCGACGTAGGCCAGCAGCGAGTGGCCGGCGTTGAGCAGCCACAGCTTGCGACGTTCGTACGGTTCGACGTCGGGCACGAAGGTGACCCCGACCCGGTCCCAGGCCGGCCGACCGGCCGGGAACTCGCCGGCGATGACCCATTCGGTGAACGGCTCGCAGACCACCGGCATCCGGTCGATCGGCAGGGTGTCGTGCTCGCGGACCCAGGCGGTCGCCAGCTCACGGTCGGCGTCGGTGGTCGCCGGGGTGATCCGGTCCACCATGGTGCTGGGGAAGGTGACGCCCCGGTCGATCCAGGCGGCCAGTTCGGCGTCCCAGTCGGCCGCCAGCGCACGGACCCGGTCGGCCAGCACTCCGCCGTTACCGGCGAGGTTGTCGCAGCTGACCACCGCGATCGGGCCGAGTCCGGCCCGGCGGCGGGTCTGCAGACCGTCCAGCAGCCGGGCCATCGCCGACCCGGGCCGGCCGGCCCGCAGTGCGGGCAGGTCGTCCTCGCTCACCCGGTAGCCGGCCTCGGTGATGGTCATGGTGATCAGCTGCAACTCCGGCACCGTCCAGGCCCGGCGCCAGGCGTCCAGGTCGGCCCCGGCCGAGGCGTCGACGATGCTGGTGATCAGCTCCAGTACGTCGCCGGCCGCCCCGCGTTCGATCAGGGTGTAGCCGTACCCCTGGGCGGCCAGCGTCTCGGCGGCGTCCGGCCGGCGCCCGGTGAAGGCGTGGATGCCGGTCCGTTCACCGGTGAGCTGGTCGGCCCGGTGGGTGTAGAACGCCTGGTGGGCCCGGAAGAAGGCACCCAGGCCGAGGTGGATCGAACGGGCTGCGGTGGTGTCGCTCATGCGGTGGCGGGGCCGCCGACCCGGACGGTCACGTCGTCGTACTTGCCGGTCAGGACGCCGTCGAAGTCGACCGGCTGGCCCAGCGTCGCCGAGATGTACAGCGCCCGGACCAGCGCCAGCGACAGCAGCGCCTCCTCCACGGTGACCAGCGGCTGCCGCCCGTCGCGGATCGCGGCCGAGATGTCGTCGTACTGGCGGGAGTGGCCGGCGACGAAACCGTCGGGGTTGTTCCGGCTGCCGGCGAAGTCGTCGGCTGCCGACTTCTCCCCCAGCACCTGCTCGGCCTGGTTGCCGATCTTCTTGGCCTCACGCAGATTGTCCGAGACCGCACCGTCGCCGGCGTGGAAGTAACGCAGCTGATCGTTGTCGACGATCGCCGAGCCGAGCGAGCCGTGCACCTGCACCCGCGCGGTCAGGCCCGGGTAGGCGGCGGTGGTCATGTGGATCACCGCCAGGGCGCCGGACTCGAACCGGACGGTCGCCACCGCGGTGTCCTCGATCTCGATCCGCTCGTGGGCCAGCTGCGCGGTCTGGGCGTAGACCTCGGTCGGCCGACCGCAGAACCAGCGGAGCAGGTCGACGGTGTGCACGCCCTGGTTCATCACCGCGCCGCCGCCGTCGAGGGCCCAGGTGCCGCGCCAGTCGCCGGAGTCGTAGTACTGCTGGCTGCGGTACCAGGCCATGGTGGCCACCGCGGAGGTGATCCGGCCGAACTTCTCGTCCACGGCGGCCTGGTGCACGATCGCACTGCCCGGGTCGAACCGGTGCTGGCTGATCACCGAGACGACCTGGCCGTTCTCGGCGGCGCGGTTGACCGCCTCGGCGAATTCGCGACCCTTGGCGACCGACACGTCCAGCGGCTTCTCGATCACCACGTGCTTGCCGGCGGCGATCGCCTCCAGCGCGTTGTCGATGTGGTAGCCGCTCGGGGTGCAGACGACTGCGAGGTCGACCGTGCCGGACTCCAGTGCCGCACCGATCGAGTCGTAGCTGACCGGACGCTCGGCGCCGTCGGCGGCCACCTGCTCGGCCACCTTCTCCGCCGCCTCCGGCTTCACGTCGACCAGGGCCGTCACGGTGAAGTCGGGGTGCCGGGTCAGCACGTTCGCGTGGTGGATGCCGATGATGCCGCAGCCGATGATCAGCGCACGGACCGGTGATGCTGTCACGAGTGGTTCACTTCCCGCCGTCGTTGCCGTTCGTCTTCGCCCCCGAACCGGGGGCTGTGACCTGATGCCACCGCGACGTTAGGCAGCGACCACGGCCGGTGGCAAGCGATTGCCAACCTTTGCCGTACGCGTGTCAGCGGCCCGCTGCGGGCACGCCCGAGACCAGCGATGGATCAGCCCACGACCGGCTCACCGCGGAGCCTGGCGGCCACCGGGGTGGCGATCTCGACGGTCCGTCCGACACTGCACAGCCGGTCGTGGGACTGCCGGATCGTCCGGCCGAGCACCTCGACCGCACGTCGGCCGTCGTCGCTGTCGGGGAACCGGACGTCGAAGTCCAGCAGCAGGTCGACCAGCCGGTTGCCGAGCTCGTCGGAGATCTTCTGCCCCGACGCGGTGACGGTGAAGTGGTCCGGGGTGGCCCGCCGGCCGGTGATCGCGTCGACATCCACGGCACTGCAGGCGGCGATGGCCGCGAGCAGCAGTTCCACCGGAGTGAGCTCGGGACCGTCACCGGTACCGATGCTGATGCTGCCGCCGCGGGCCGAGGTGGCGCTGAACCGGCCCGCCTCCGTCCGCTGCACGGTGACGCTGCGGTGGGAACCGGCCGCCCCAGCTGCCGGGGACTGCGGTGCCGGGGACTGCGGTGCCGGGGACTGCGGTGCCGGGGACTGCGGTGCCGGGGACTGCGGTGCCGGCGATTGCGGTGCCGGGGACTGCGGGCCGGGCACGCCGTGATCTGCCATGGCCCTGAGCCTGCCACGGGGAGCCGGACCGTGCCGATCCGCCCGGTGGTGCTGGGCCGGCGCACCGGCGGCGGTCCTCTCCCCCGGTGAGCGCCCCGGCGCGGTCAGGAGCCTCGGACCTGCTCCGGCACGCCCAACTCCCGGTGGCATTCGAAACTCGCCGGCTGGGGCGGGCTGGGTTGGCTGACCAGACCGGCGAGCCGGTGCCAGGCGGCGGCGAAGTCCGGCCGCCACCGGACGGTGGTGCTGACGTCCAGCCGCAGGGTCGGGGTGATCGGGTGGTGCCGGACGACCCGGAACCCGAGGGCCTGCCAGAAGCCGACGGGCAGCAGCAGCATCGTCGAGGCGTCGGCGCCGTCGGCGTGCGGGATGCCGAGGGCACTGTAGGTGCCGATGGCCTCCACCGTGCCGATCTGCCGCTTGCTCAGCTGGGCGATCGCGGCCCGCACCAGGTTGCGGCCCAGGCCCCGGCCGCGGTAGTCGCGGCACACCGCGACGGCCATCACCACGGCCGCATCCGGGCTGAAGACATCGGCCGAACTGCCACCGGGCCCAGGCAGCGACACGAACGGGACCAACTCCGACGGCGCCATGGTGAGGTAGCCGGGCGTGTCCCCGTTGACGTGGGCCGCCAGGCCGCACAGGCCCCACCGGTCGGCCACCGCGCGGGTCCACTCCGGTGGGCCGACGGGCACGTTCTCGACCGGGTGCGCGTCGTCGCCAGCCGCGAACCCGTATCCGCAGCGGCCGCAGGGATCACTGATCGCCGCCAACCCCTTGGGGGTGAGGACCCGGTAGCGCGGCGGGATCATCCCGCGCCCCCGCCGTCGGTGGCGGCGCTGTCGGCGTCCGTGGTGTCGACCTCGGCGGCGTCGGCGTCCCCGGGATTCTGCCGCGGGGCCGACAGTCCGGCGGCAAAGCCGATGAGCAGTCCGGCAGCGATCCCGGCCGCCGCCCACAGCACCCAACGCAGCACCCGGCGACCGGTCCGATCCTGTTCCCCAGCCCGGCTCATGGTCACCATGCTAGTGACGGCGGTTCGTGTCGTTCGGCCGGCCGAGGGTCCTGGGGCGCTGCGACGGGCGTCGCAGCCGGGCCGGTCGGAGGATCGACGGCCGTCCGAGGAGCGTTGCGGCGCCGCCGGCCTACCACGGGGCATCTATCGTGGTGGAGTGAATGTCGCCCGTCCGCCGCGGCGCGGTGATCCCTCCGGGCCGCTGGTCCGGCGCGACACCCGTCTGGATCCCTACGTCGGCAGCTACGCCGACCGCACCCACGGGATGACGGCCTCCGCCGTCCGAGCTCTCTTCGCCGTGGCCAACCGGCCCGAGGTGGTCTCACTGGCGGGCGGCATGCCCAATCTCGCCGACCTGCCCCTCGACGCGCTCGGCGACACCATGGCCCGGCTGGTGGCCGAACAGGGTCAGCGGGCGATGCAGTACGGCGCCGGCCAGGGTGAGCCGCAACTGCGCGAGCAGATCTGTGAGGTCATGTCGGTCGAGGGCATCACCGCCCATCCCGATGACGTCGTGGTGACCGTGGGCTCCCAGCAGGGCCTGACCCTGCTCACCCAGATCTTCTGCGACCCGGGCGACGTGGTGCTCTGCGAGGCGCCCAGCTACGTCGGCGCACTGGGGGTGTTCCGCACCTACCAGGCCCAGGCCGTGCACGTGGCCATGGACGACCAGGGACTCGATCCGGCTGCACTGCGGGAGGCCATCGCCGTCTGCCGGTCGGCAGGGCGGCGGATCAAGTTCCTGTACACGATCCCCAACTTCCACAACCCCGCCGGTATCAGCCAGCCGCTGGAACGCCGCCGGGAGATCCTGGCGATCGCCCGCGAGGCCGGCATCCTGATCGTCGAGGACAACCCCTATGGTCTGCTCGGCTTCGACAGCGAGCCGACCCCGGCGATCCGCTCGCTGGACGAGGACGGTGTGGTCTACCTGGGCTCGTTCTCCAAGACCTTCGCACCCGGCTTTCGGGTCGGCTGGGTGCTGGCCCCGCATGCGATCAAGGAGAAGCTGGTGCTCGCCCAGGAGTCGGCGACCCTGTGTCCGCCGATCTTCTCCCAGTACGCCGTCTCCAGCTACCTGCGCAACTTCGACTGGCGCGGCCAGGTGAAGACCTTCGCCAACCTGTACCGCGATCGCCGCGACGCCATGTTGGCCGGCCTGGAGGCGCACATGCCTGCCGGCACCACGTGGACCAGGCCGAACGGCGGCTTCTTCGTCTGGCTGACGATCCCGGACGGGCTCGACGCCCAGGCGATGCTGCCGCGGGCGGTCACCGCACGGGTCGCCTACGTGCCGGGGAACGCCTTCTACGCCGATGGTCTGGGCACCCGGCACATGCGGTTGTCCTACTGCCTGCCGCCGCCCGACGCGATCATCGAAGGGACCCGTCGACTCGGCGAGGTGATGGGCCATGAGATGTCGATCAACGAGATCTTCGCCAACCCGCGCCATCCGGCCGCGATGGACCGTTACGACTCCCCCGGTCCCGATCAACGATGATCACCCAGGCGTGCGAGCCCGGATCCGGCTCTGTCCCGACCGGAGCGGTCCGACACCGACCATGATCGACTTCCCATGATCGACTTCCCATGATCGACTTTCCCGATCGCCAACCATGATCAACTATCTGTCGAGGTGTGTGCTGCGTGAGTGATCCGACCAGTGTCGTGGTCCTGGCCGGCGGTCTGTCCCACGAACGTGACGTCTCGCTGCGCTCCGGACGGCGGGTCGCGCAGGCCCTGCGCCGTCAGGATCTTGACGTCATCGAGAGTGACATCGACCCGGGCCTGATCGACCGGCTGACCGGTGCCGGCGATGCGGTCGTGTTCCCCCTGCTGCACGGAGAGGCGGGCGAGGACGGGTCGCTGCGCGAAGTCCTTGCACTGCTCGGCATCCCGTTCGTCGGCGCCATCGCCTCGGCGTCGCGGATCACCTTCGACAAGTCGATCGCCACCCGGGTGGTCGGCGGCGCCGGCGTTGCGACTCCGGTCCAGGTGGCCCTACCGCACGAGACGTTCCGCGAGCTCGGCGCGGCGAGCCTGGTGGCCGCGCTGGTCGACCAGATCGGCCTCCCGATGATGGTCAAGCCCGCCAAGGGCGGTTCGGCGCTCGGCTGCAGCAAGGTCACCTCCGCCGACCAGTTGCCGTCCGCGATGGTGGCCGCGTACGCCTACGGCCAGGTCGCGGTGGTGGAGAGCTTCATCGACGGCACCGAGGTGACCGTCACCGTCGTGGACCGTGGTGACGGTCCGGAGGTGTTGCCGGCCGTCGAGATCCGGCCCGAGTCCGGGGTCTACGACTACGCCGCCCGCTACACCGCGGGCGAGACGAGATTCATCTGCCCCGCCGAACTGGACGACACGGTCGCCGACGACGTGGCCGAGGCCGCGCTGCAGGTGCACCGCACCCTCGGGCTGGCTGACCTGTCCCGCACCGACCTGATCATCGCCGCCGACGGCACGCCGTACTTCCTGGAGTCCAACGTCGCCCCGGGGATGACCGAGACCTCCGCCCTGCCGCTGGCCGTCGACGCCGCCGGATGGGACCTGGGTGAGACCTGCGCCGACCTGGTCCGCTCGGCCTGGCGGCGCGGAGCCCGTCAGCCGCTGCGGGCCCGTCTCTGACCGTCGACGGACCATGACGGTCCTCAAGCAGATCCTCGTCGTGCTCGCCGGGGTGGCGCTGGCCGCGATCATGTCCGGACTCGGTGTCTGGCAGTTGCACGTCTACGACCAGCAGGGCCGGCAGCAGGCGCAGAGCCGGGCCGCGGCCGCGCCGGTGTCGCTGGTCTCGGTGGCGCCCCCCGGCGAGCAGGTCGGCGACGCCTACGGTCGCCGCGTCCGGTTCACCGGCAGCTACGACCCCGGCCTGCAGGTGCTGCTGCCCGTCAGCGGCCGACGGGACCGCTACCGGGTCGTCACCGCCTTCCGGTTGCGGTCCGGTGGCGCCGTCGCGGTCGTGCGCGGCCTCACCACCCGTCGTCAGCCGCCGACGCCTCCGACCGGGCAGCTGACCCAGATCGGCGTGCTGCTGCCCTCGGAGGGCGTGGACAGCCAGGCGGACCCGTCGGCATCCCCCACCACGCTCAACCTGGCCGCACTCGCCCAGCGCTGGAGTCCGCGGCTGGTCAACGGGTACGCCACCTTGACGGCGGCGGAGGCCCAGGACCAGTCGCTGCTGCCTGCGGCCGTCGAGCTGCCGACCTCCGGCGGACGGCTCCGCAATGGTCTGTACGCGCTGCAATGGTGGGTGTTCGCCGCGTTCGCCGTGCTGATGGCCGGTCGGATGGCCCGCGACCTGGGCCGCGAGCAGGCCGTGCCGGAGCGCACCGAAGCCGACGTCGGGGCCGGCGACGAGGGGCCCGACCGGCCGGCTCGGGATGCATCGGTCGACGTGTCGCCGGTGCTCGGTCCCGATCCGGCGCGGCCGGACCATGGCACCGGCCGATGAGTGCCTGCTGAGCGGCGCCGATCGCGGCGCGGGCGGATTCGGACCCGCGTCGACGACCGACATACAGTCGGGGTCATGCGCAACGCCCTGCTCCGCTACCGGGTGATGGCCTACGTGGTGGGCACCCTGCTGATCGTCCTGGTCTGCATCGGCATGCCGCTGAAGTACGTCGCGGGCGACGACCGACTGGTCAACGTGGCCGGCGTGGCGCACGGCTGGCTGTACATGGTGCTCATCATCACCGCGGTCGATCTCGGCCGTCGTGCGCGCTGGTCCTGGAAGCGTCTGCTGCTGATCGCCCTGGCCGGCACCGTGCCCTTCCTGTCCTTCGTGGCCGAACGGTCAGCGACCAAGGACGTGCGCCGCAAGCTGGCGCTGGAGTCCTCCGGAAGCGACGGAACCGACGTCGCCGACTACGACTCGGCCAGCGCCGTCGAGTCCGAGCGCTGACCCTCCCCCGGTCGGTCGACCTTCGGTCGCCATGGCCGGACCGGGCGTGTTCCCTGCGCCCGAGCGACGCAGCGACGCCCCATCTACCGATCTACCGATTTGTCGATAAATCGTCTTAGCGACTAATCGAGGTGTTACCGTTGATCAGCGCGGCGATGCGGTCGAGGTCCTCTTCGGTGGCGAAATCGATGGTGATCCGGCCCTTGCTCCGCCCCACGTCAACTCGAACCCGCGTTTCCAGCCGGTCCGACAGCTGGCCCGCCACTTCACTGGCCCGCGGGGACGGCTCCGGGCGACCCCGTCGGCGCGGCTGCCGGTCCGCGTCGACCTGACCGTCACCGAGAGCCACCAGTTCCTCGGTCGCACGGACCGACAGACCCTCGGCGACGACACGTTGAGCCAGCCGCTCCTGCGTCGACGCGTCCTCCACCATCAGCAGCGCCCGGGCGTGTCCCGCACTCAGGACCCCGGCGGCGACGCGTCGCTGTACGGTCGGCGGCAGCCTCAGCAGTCTGATGGTGTTGGAGATCTGCGGCCGTGATCGTTTGATCCGCCGGGACAGCTCCTCCTGGGAACAGTCGAAGTCATCGAGCATCTGCTGATACGCCGCAGCCTCCTCCAACGGGTTGAGTTGGCTCCGGTGCAGGTTCTCCAGGAGTGCATCACGAAGAAGATCCGCATCCTCCGTCCGCCGGACGATCGCCGGTATCGTCTCCAGCTCCGCCGCCTGGGCGGCACGCCAGCGTCGCTCGCCCATCACCAGTTCGTACGCGACGTCGTCGGCGCCTGCCTCGACGGGCCGTACGACCACCGGTTGCAGCAGTCCTACCTCGGCGATCGAGGCCACCAGTTCCCCGAGTTCGTCACCGTCGAACACGGTCCGCGGCTGACGCGGGTTCGGACGGATCTGTCGGAGCGGGACTTCGGCGAAGTACGAGCCCTCCGGGATGGGCCGGCCCGGCGCGGGCTCATGGGTCTGTTCTGGACGGTCGTCCACCGCCGTCGACTGCGGACGCGGCTCGGACCGTTGGAAGAGCTCCCCCAGTCCTCGGCCCAGTCCGCGCGGGGCTGCGTTGCTCATGCCTTCTCCTTCGCGCCGCGACGGGCGATCTCCTGGGCTGCCTCGAGGTACGACACGGCGCCGGCCGAGTCGGGATGGTAGGTGAGCACCGTCTGTCCATAGCTCGGCGCTTCGGAGATCCGCACGGATCGCGGAATGACCGTCGGCAGCGTCTGCTCGGCGAAGTAGGACCGCACCTCATCAGCCACCTGGGCGGCAAGGCGGGTGCGCGCGTCGTACATGGTGAGCAGGACGGTGCTCGGCTCCAGCTCCTCATTGAGCTCGGCCATCACCAGGTCGATGGTGTTCATCAGCTGGGAGACCCCCTCCAGCGCGTAGTACTCGCACTGGATCGGGATCAGCACCTCCCGGGCGGCGACGAGGGCGTTCAACGTCAACAATCCCAACGACGGTGGGCAGTCGAGCAGGACGTAGTCGGTCGGATGGTCGGCGAGGTAGGCGCGCAGGGCTCGCTTGAGCTTGTTCTCCCGGGCGACCACCGAGGCGAGTTCGATCTCGGCACCGGCCAGGTCGACGGTGGCTGGCAAGACCTTCAGGTGCGGCGCCTCGGGCGATTCGACGACGTAGTCGGCGATCCGTTCCCCGTTGATGAGCACCTCGTACGTTCCTGCGGTGCCCTGGGCGTGTTCCACTCCCAGCGCCGTCGACGCGTTGCCCTGCGGGTCCAGATCGACGACGAGCACCGAGAGGCCACCGAAGGCCAGTGCGGCGGCGATGTTCACTGTCGTGGTGGTCTTCCCGACGCCCCCCTTCTGATTGGCGACGACCATCACCCGGGGAGTCGTCGGCCGCGGCATTGGCGGGACACGCGGGGGGACCGTTTCACGTGAAACCGGCACGGTGCCATCCGTGGTTGCAGGCTCCGAGTTGCCCACCGCCGTTTCACGTGGAACCGTGGCAGTCGTTGTGGCCAACTCATGCGCCGAATGCGGGGAACCGGTCGGCTCAGCGCGCTCCGCTTGCGGCGAGACCAGAGCGCGCCGCGGGCGAGGCTCGTCCGCGACACTCGGCACGATCGAAGCATCACCGAAGGCGGCAGCCCGCGAGGTCGCAGCATCGGCGGGGGAGTCGGCGACGTCCGCCTCCGGGGGCACACCGGCCGGGCAGCCGCCTGCCGGGTCGCGTCGTCCGTCGAACTGCGTTGCGTCCGGCGGTGCAGCATCCTGCCCCGACGACTCGCCCCCGGACCTCTCGCCCCCGGGCCTCGCGACGCCGTCCTCGGACTCGCCACCCGGCGAGCGATCGAGACCTGGGTGATCAAGGCTCACATCGAAGTCGCGCTGGGGATCGGCGGGCTCGGACTCCCCGTCACCGACGACATCCATGGTCTCGATGTCCTCCGGGCCGTCATCGGATTCACGGGGAACGGTGAGATCGACGTCGCCCGGCGGTGTGGCGGTTTCACGTGAAACACCCGGCCAGCCCAACAACTCACCAACGCGCGGCCGCCGAGGCCACCCCAACCCCGTATGGCGGTGCATCTCCGAACTCACTGCAGTCATCAATCCTCACTCCAGGGCCACCAACCGGCAGCCGTCCCCACGCTACAAGAGAACCCGGCCCATCCCCGTGCCCGACACCGGCAAGCTCCACGTCGCCGTCTCGATCCATCATTTTGAAGGTCCCACGCCCACCGGGCGTCCTGGACAGGTCAACGCGGTCGTCCGGCGGTACTGCGGGACGATGACGATCCCGTCGGCCACCTCGACCAGCACCGCGGTCGCGATGTTCCATCCCTGACCGGCCAGTTCGGCACTGAGCTGGGTGACCTGCTGTCCACCGAGCCGGAGCCGGAGATCGGCGTAGCGGCACGGACGGCCGGCGGCTGCGACGCCGGGCCAGTCGGAGGACCGTTCGCCACCGGAGCTGGTCGAGACGGTTCCGGGCACCTGGGGTCAAGGGCGCGACGACAAGCTCAGGGGCCGGAGCGCATCACGTTCCGGGGCCCCACCAACCCGGAGTGTGGGCGCCATGACAACCAGCCGACCTGTTCGGTGCCGCGGCGCTGCTGTTCGCGTTGCGTCGCCGATGGGTGCTCGCCGGTCCGGCCGCGGCGCTGGCCGGAGCCATTCGATCTCCGTCGACCCGTCCAAGGCCCCCGCCTCACCCGCCGACGCGGTGAGCGCGCCGCCCGACTGGCCGGGCAGTGTGGTCACGTACCGCTGCCACGGCCGGGGCAGGAATCAGAGTCAGAACCAGCGGGAAGCGCCTCCCGGTGAAATCAGAGCACGGAGGTCAGCCCACAGCACGGAGGTCAGTCCAGAGCACAGGGGTCAGTCCAGAGCACAGGGGTCAGTCCAGAGCACAGGGGTCAGTCCAGAGCACAGGGGTCAGTCCAGAGCACAGGGGTCAGTCCAGAGCACAGGGGTCAGCCCAGAGCACAGGGGTCAGTCCAGAGCACAGGGGTCAGTCCAGAGCACAGGGGTCAGTCCAGAACCCAAGGGTCAGTCCACAACCCAAGGGTCAGCCCACAACCCAAGGGTCAGCCCACAACCCAAGGGTCAGCCCACAACCCAAGGGTCAGCCCACAACCCAAGGGGCAGCCCACAACCCAAGGGCAGCCCACAACCCAAGGGTCAGCCCACAACCCAAGGGGCAGCCCACAACCCAAGGGGCAGCCCACAACCCAAGGGGCAGCCCACAACCCAAGGATCAGCCCACAGCACCGGCGTCAACCCACGGCACCGGGGGCGAGTCGACTGCAACATCACTCCCGCGGTGGTCAGCGCCGGGACCGCCCGGTCGGTCGACGGGCGAGACGGGAGGTCAGCGGGCGGAGCGGACGCGGACGACCTGGGTGGGCTCGGCGGTCGAGTGGGCACGGACCGAGACGATGTCGGCCTCAAGCCGGCGCTTCGCCAGGATGGAGCGGGCCTGGTCGATCTCGCCGGCGGCGGAGTTGCCCTTCAGCGCCAGCAGTTCACCGCCGGGGGCGATCAGTGGCAGGCACCAGTCCAGCAGCCGGGGGAGTGGTGCGACCGCCCTGGCGGCGACCACGTCGTAGCGTCCCTCGTGCTCCTCCGCCCGAGCCCGCACCACGCTCACCCGGTCACCGATGGCCAGCTCGTCCACCGCCTGCAGCAGGAAGTTCGACCGGCGCAGCAGCGGTTCCAGCAGGGTCACCTGCAGATCGGGCCGGCGCAGCGCCAGCGGAATCCCCGGAAGGCCCGCCCCGCTACCCACGTCGACGACCGTCGCACCGTCGCCGATGAGGTCGGCCATGGCAACGGAGTTGAGGATGTGGCGGGGCCAGATCCGGTCTGCCTCGCGCGGACCGATCAGCCCCCAGGAAATACCTCGATCTATCAATATATCGACATATCGAGAGATCAATTCGGGGTCGGCGAAGAGGTCCGTTTCGACGCTCACCCGCGCGGTTGGATGACGACGCGACGCTGCGGCTCTTCGCCCTCGGACTCGCTGGACAGCCCGGCTGCCGCGACGACATCGTGAACGATCTTCCGTTCGAACGGATTCATCGGGGCCAGCCTGACTGGCTCGCCGGAGGACTTGGCCTCCTGGACGGCGTCGGTGGCGAGGTCGGTCAGCGCCTTGCGCCGACGCTCGCGGTAACCGGCGATGTCCAGCATCAATCGGCTGCGGTTTCCCGTCTCGGTGATCACCGCGAGCCGGGTCAGCTCCTGCAGGGCCTCCAGCACCTCACCGTCGGCGCCGACGAGTACGTCGGACTCGGTGATGACCGACACGTGGGCGCGCCCGTTCTCGACGTAGGTGTCGATGTCGCCGTCGAGGTCAGCGATGTCGAGGAGTTCCTCCAGGTAGTCGGCGGCGATCTCACCTTCGACGTCCAGGGGATTGTCCGACTCGTCGTCGTCATCCCCGTCGTCCTCGTCGCTCTGGTCCTCGTCGCTCCGGTCCTCGTCGCTCCGGTCCTCGGAATCCTCGGAATCGGAGTCGGAGTCCTCGGAATCGGAGTCGGAGTCCTCGGACTCGTCGGAATCCCCCTGGTCCGAGGCCTCGGCGTTCTCGACCGGGTTCGCCGAGGTGGCCGGTCGCTGCGTCTCGTCAACCGCCTGCGCGGACCTGCCGGGTGCGGCGGAGGTGTCCTCGTCCTGGTTGTCGTCGACGGCGGGCGCCGCGGTGCCGGCGCTGCTCTGGTCGGACGGGAGCGCCTCGGTCGCCGTGGTGCCGGCCGGTCCGTCCGTCGACGATGCGGCCGTGTCGGTCACCGGAATGTCGTTGTCAACGCCGTCTGCCACGGCTTCCTCCTGTCATGGGCAGGGAGGCCCCTGCGCTCTCGTTGACCCGTTCAGCCTGCGGGGGCCGGGCCGGGAAATCCTCAGGCCGGTGTCGGCCGGGTTCAGCTCCGCCGTTGGGAGCGGCTCTGGCGGCGCGGCTGCTGGCGCACCGGCTGCTGTCGCGCCGGACGATCGGGCCCCGGCGCGGTGCCCGACGTCGTGCTGCCCGCACCGTTCTGGCCTGCGCCGTTCTGACCGGTGCTGTTCTGCCCGGTCCGGATCGCGGCGGAGGAGGACTGCCGCCCGCTGGTCCCGGTCGCCGCCGTCGCCAACTGCTGAGGATCCTGGCCCTTGGCGCGCTGACGTTCCTCCCAGGCCGCGTACGCGTCGGTGTTGGGCGCCGGGTTCCGCCGGATCACGTAGAACTGCTGGCCCATCGTCCACAGCTGCGAGGTGAGCCAGTAGAACAGCACGCCGATCGGGATGTTGACACCCATGAAGACGAAGATGAGCGGGAACAGGTACAGCATCGTCTTCTGCTGCTGGGCCATCGGACCCTCGAGGGCATCCTGCGGCATGTTCTTACGGGTCAGCTCGAGCTGGGTGTAGAACATCGTCGCCGTCATCAACAGGATCATCACGGCGGCGACCCACTGCACGCTGCTCCAGTGCTGCAGCGGCCAGAACTTCTCCGCCAACCGCGCTCCGAAGACCGAGGACTGGTTCAGCGAGTCCAGCAGGTGGGGGTTGCGCTCCAGCCAGTAGCCGTGTGCCGTCGGACGGCCGGTGTTCTGGTTGATCCGGGCGGCGCCGTCGAGGACGCGGTACAGGGCGATGAAGATCGGAGACTGCAACAGCAGCGGCAGGCAGGACGCCATCGGGTTGGCGTTCTCCTCCCGATACAGCTTCATCGTCTCCTGGCCCAGCCGCTCGCGGTCGTGGCCGTACTTCTTCTGCAGTTCACGGATCTTCGGCTGCAGCAGCTGCATCTTGCGCGACGACCGGATCTGGCGGACGAACAGCGGGATCAGGATGATCCGGATGATGACGGTCAGACAGATGATCGACAGCGCCCAGGTCCAACCGGAGTCGGTGCCCAGCAGTGGCGACCAGAGATGGTGGAAGAGCACCAACAGACCCGAGACCGCCCAGTAGAGCGGGGTCATGATGGTGTTGAAGAAGTCCCCGAGCGCTGACCACAGGCTCAGCGGGGCCAGCAGGGGGACCAGTGTCTCCATCAATTCACCCATTCCTTTTTCACTGCGGGTTCACCGCGACCGGTGGTGCCGCGGCCGCGGGTGTCGATCCGGTCGAGGTCGATTCCGCCCGCCGCCGGTGCGGGAGTGTGCGGGTCGGGGCGGTCGTCGCCGTCGTGGTGTTCGGTGCCGGGCACCGGGTCGTAGCCGCCGCGCGCCCACGGATGGCAGCGCAGCAGCCGCCGTGCGGCCAGCCAACTGCCGCGGGCCGCACCGTGGTGCTGCACCGCCGTCAGGGCGTAGGCCGAGCAGCTGGGATAGTAGCGGCAGACATTGCCGTACAGCGGGCTGATCACCAGCCGGTAGGCCTTCAGCAGACCGATCAACACGTACTTCATCGGACCCTCCCAGCTCCGCAACCACACCCAGGCTGCCACTGCCGGACCAATCGGCCCCAACTGGAGTCGAGATCGGCCGCCAGCCGGGATGGTTGGCGAGCCGCGGTCGGCAGCGCACGCACCACCACCCGGGCGTCCGGGGGGATGCGGTCCAGTCGATCCCGGAGCAGATGCCGCAACCGGCGCTTGACCCGGTTGCGGACCACGGCGCCACCGACCGCCTTGGAGACGACGAAGCCGACCATCGGCCCGTCCTGGGCCGCCGGGTCGCGCCACCCGTGCAGGACCACGCTGGCGCTACCGACCCGGCTCCCGCGGCGGACCGTCCGGGAGAAGTCGGCGCCGGCGCGCATCCTCACCGACTGCGGCAGCACGAGGTGTCACCGAGGTCAGTGAGCAGACGGCTGGTCAGGCCGACAGGCGTTCGCGGCCCTTGCGGCGGCGGGCGGCCAGGACGGCACGCCCGGCGCGGGTCCGCATCCGGTGACGGAAGCCATGGGTGCGGCTGCGGCGCCGATGGCTCGGCTGGAAGGTGCGCTTGCTCACGGGTGTACTCCGAGACTTGTTCGCTGACTGGGACTGACGCCCGGGTGCACAAGGGCGCTGACGTCTCGTCGGCCGCTGCGCCCTCGTTCGGTTCGAGGCATGCAACGGTGACCGGTCCACGGTACGCAGCCGTGGCGTCGGGGTCAAACCGGGGCGACCGCCTCCGGCTGTCCAGGCGACACGCCGATGGTCATCCAAGATTCTCGGCGTTTCCTTGCAGCATGAACCTTCTCGTTGCTAGGTTCACGCTCGCCGGTTGTCTTCATCGACACCGCAGCCGCCCCCCAGGCTTGGATCCGCCACCCCCAGGTATGGACCGTAGACCGAGTTGTGCCCTGAACCATGCACAGGCTGTGGACAGAGGTGTGGAACAACTAGAGTGTGCCGGGCCCGCTCGACCAGAGCGACCTCAGGCAGCAGTTGGTGGGCGGCCGGAACCCATAACGGTTCCGCGGCACCCGCAGTCCATGACAACCAGGGAAGCGGTAGCGGAGATCGAGTGACCGAGGAGTCTGCACAGCCCAGCCCGGCCGCCGACCTGGCCGACCAGGTCAGCCGCGCCTGGACCCGCGTCCGTACCGAGTTGACTCCCGAGCAACGGATCTGGCTGAACGACAGCAAGCCGCTGACCCTGCACGAGAACACCCTGATGGTGGCGGTGTCCTCGGAGTTCATCCGCGAGCGGCTGGAGACCCGTTACCGGGACAACATCGAGTCGGTGCTCGCTGACCACTTCGGACGGCCGACCCGGGTCGCCGTGATCGTGGACAAGTCGCTGGCACCGGCCAGCGCGCCGCCCGACCCGGCGAACGGTGCCCAGCCGGGTCAGCCGACCCGACCGGCCACCGGTGCGCCCGGCTCCGGCGACGGATACGACGCCGGCTATACGGCCCGCGACTTCCGCAGCAGCGAGTACGGACCATCGCCGACCTATCCGGGCTCGGCCTATCCGGGGCCGACCTATCCGGGCTCCGGCTACAGCCAGTACGGGCGCCCCCCGGCCGGTGCCCCCTTCGCCGACCGGGCCCACGACGACTTCCCGGACCCGGCCCGGACCAGCGGGGGACATCCTGGCGACGAGACTGCCGGCCCGTACCCCGCCGACAGCTCCCCGGATTCCCCGGACTGGCGTCCCGAGGGTGTCGAACGCGACATCGGTGAGGGCTCGTTCATCCCGCGGGTCGGCGGTCCCTCGCCGGAACCGACCGACCGGTCCCGCCGCGACGACTCCCGGCTCAACCCGAAATACTCCTTCGAGACGTTTGTCATCGGCGGCTCCAACCGGTTCGCCCACGCGGCGGCCGTGGCGGTGGCCGAGTCGCCGGGCAAGGCCTACAACCCGCTGATGATCTACGGCGACTCCGGTCTGGGCAAGACGCACCTGCTGCACGCGCTGGGTCACTACGTCCGCAACTACTTCAGCCGTGCTCGCGTCCGCTACGTGTCGACCGAAGAGTTGACCAACGACTTCATCAACGCGATCACCGACAACAAGACCCATCAGTTCCGGCGCAAGTACCGTGACGTCGAGGTGCTCCTGGTCGACGACATCCAGTTCCTGGAGGGTAAGGAACAGACCCAGGAGGAGTTCTTCCACACCTTCAACACGCTGCACAACGCCCAGAAGCAGATCGTGATGACCTCAGACCGCCCGCCCAAGCTGCTGAACTCCCTGGAAGCGCGGCTGCGGAGCCGGTTCGAGTGGGGTCTGATCACCGATATCCAGCCGCCCGACCTGGAGACCCGGATCGCGATCCTGCGGAAGAAGGCCGCCCAGGAGCGGCTCACCGCGGGCCCGGACGTGCTGGAGTTCATCGCCAGCAAGATCCAGACCAACATCCGCGAACTGGAGGGCGCCCTGATCCGGGTGACCGCGTTCGCCAGCCTCAACCGCCAACCGGTCGACATGGCGCTGGCCGAGGTCGTGCTCAAGGACCTCATCCCCGAGGGCGGCGAGGCGCAGATCACCTCCGGCGCGATCATGGGCCAGGTGGCGTCCTACTTCGGACTGACCATCGACGACCTCTGCGGCCAGAGCCGCACCCACGTCCTGGTCACCGCCCGGCAGATCGCCATGTATCTGTGCCGTGAGCTCACCGAGTTGTCGTTGCCGAAGATCGGTCAGCAGTTCGGCGGCCGCGACCACACCACGGTCATGCATGCCGAACGGAAGATCCGTACGTTGATGGCCGAGCGCCGCAGCGTCTTCAACCAGGTCACCGAGCTGACCAACCGCATCAGGCAGCAGTCCACCCACCGCTGACTGCCATATCCTGCTGACTTCGATATCGGTCCTGAACGCGGTCCTGGCCTTCGGGTCGGGGCCGCGTCGTCATGTGACCAGCATCATGGACAGCTACTTGCGCGAATGCCGGAACACCGATACGCACACCTTGGGGAGAACGCTGTGGATAACGGTGAACCCCCGCGTGATCGCTGTTGACAGGTTCGGGACGAACGTCACCCAGCCGGCAGCGCATCCCGAAATCCTCCCCGTGTAATTCCGGCCCGTCCACATCCGGCCGCGCAGGCCGACACGCCTGCCGACCAGCACTGACGGCGGTTGTCCCCAGCTTCCACAGCAGCTATGACGATGACGAGAATGACAACTCAATAGGTAGTTCGAAGTCGGCCGGGCCACGTGGTGTGGACAGAACCAGCATTGCCCGGACGGCCGGACCCCGATTTGTCACGGCGGGGTAACGGCGGCTGGTCATCGGCACCACGTCTGTGGTGGGGTGAGGACCAACTGCACCAGTCGAAAGCGGTTTCCTCGCCGCGCGCCAGCGGGGACCGCGAGCAGGCCAACAGGAAGTGGACCCATCGAGTCATGTGGGACTTCGTTCGGAAACAGCCCGAGCAACTCCTCTACAACTCCTACCAACACGCCAGCCTCGTCGTTCAGGCCGTTCTGCTGGCCACCATCATCGCCATCGTGCTGGCCGTGCTGGTGCTGCGTGTCCCGCGGCTGACCGGCATCGCCAACGCCGTCAGCGCGATCGGCCTGACCATTCCGTCGTTCGCCCTGCTCGGCGTGTTGATCCCGCTGATCGGCATCGGCTGGCAACCGGCGCTGATCGCCGTCACCTTCTACGCCGTGCTGCCGATCCTGCGGAACGCGGTGGTCGGGTTGCGCGGGGTGGAACCAGCCTTGGTGGAATCGGCGCGCGGGATGGGCATGGGCAGGATCGGCACCCTGGCGCGCATCCAGCTACCGCTGGCCTGGCCGGTCATCCTGGCCGGGATCCGCATCTCGATGCAGATGTCGTTCGGCATCGCCGCCATCTCCGCCTACGTCCTCGGACCGGGACTGGGCGGGTACATCTTCAGTGGACTGAGCAACATCGGCGGCAGCGGAGCGGCTGCCTCGGCGCTGACCGGAACGGTCGGCGTGGTGATCATCGCGCTGATCGTGGACGCGTTGCTGATGCTGTTGGGTCGCGTCACCGTCTCGAGGGGGATCCGTGTCTGAAACCACCCATCCGTTCGCCGAGTCGGCCGCGGCCGACAACGTCAGTGGCGCCGCGATCGAGCTGATCGACCTCACCAAGCGTTATCCCGGGCTGCAGGGGCCGGCGGTCGATGCGCTCAGCCTGGCGATTCCGGCGGGGGAGATCGTCGTCTTCGTCGGTCCGTCCGGCTGCGGGAAGACCACCTCGCTGAAGATGATCAACCGGCTGATCGAGCCCACCTCGGGGCGGATCATGATCGGCGGCCGCGACTCCACCACGGTCAACGAGAACGAGCTGCGCCGCCACATCGGCTACGTCATCCAGGGCGGCAGCCTGTTCCCGCACATGACCGTGGCCGACAACATCGCGCTGGTGCCGCGACTGATCGGCTGGGACAAGTCCCGGGTGTCCCGTCGGGTGGACGAGCTGCTGGAACTGGTGGGACTGGATCCGCAGCGGTACCGCAACCGCTATCCGCGTGAGCTGTCCGGCGGCCAGCAGCAGCGGGTCGGGGTGGCCCGCGGACTGGCGGCCGACCCGCCGGTGATCCTGATGGACGAGCCGTTCGGCGCGGTCGACCCGATCACCCGGCAGCGGCTGCAGGACGAGTTGCTCAGCATCCAGGAGGAGTTGCACAAGACCATCGTCTGCGTCACCCACGACATCGACGAGGCCATCAAGCTGGGCGACCGGATCCTGATCCTCGCCGAGGGTGCCCAGATCGCCCAGTACGACACCCCGGAGAACATCCTGGCCGCCCCGGCGAACGATTTCGTCGCCGATTTCGTCGGAGCCGGGTCGACGCTGAAGCAGCTCAGCCTCAGCCGGGTCAGCGACATCGAACTGCGCCGGCCGACCACCGCCACCGTCGGCGAACCGGCGCAGGACGCGTTGGACCGGGCCCGCGACAACGGCGACGACGCCGTGGTGGTCCTGGACGACCGTCGACGGCCGCGGGATTGGGTGTGGCTGCGAGAACTCCGTCAGCAGCAGACCGTCAAGGATCCCGGCGACGACCACATCCTGACCGTGGACCACCGCGCCACCCTCAACGACGCCCTGGACACCATGCTGACCGACAGCCATGGCGCCACGGTCGTCACCGGCCGTCGCGACGAGTATCTCGGCGTCATCGACTTCAGGTCCGTGACCGGCTTCATGGTGGCCGCCAGCGAGCAGGCCCAGGCCGACGTGGAGGCCCAGGCCGCCGACAACGGGGACTCCGCGGCTGTCACCGGACCGGCCGCTGAGCCCGGGTCGGCCGAACCGGCCGGGAGCGGCGTATGACGGCCACCGAGAGTGCACCCGCCCCGGGCCCCGGCCGGCCCGGAGTCGACACCTCAGGAGGCGGGTCCGGTCCGGTGGCGCCGACGGAGGGCACCGACCGGCGCCGCCGGCTCTCGGTCGGACTGTTCGGCATCCCGATCGCGGTCGCGGTGGCGATGATCGCCTGGGTGATCTGGCGCACCACCGCCGACCTCAGTGACGTCGACCTGCGCACCCTCGGCTGGTCCACCCTGGGCCGGCTGACCCTGGCCCATCTGAAGCTGACCGTGGTCGGCACCGTGATCGTGGTCGCCCTGGCCGTCCCGTTGGGCGTGGCACTGACCCGACCGCGGCTGCGTCGGGCGGCCCCGGTGGTCGTCGCGTTCGCCAACGGCGGTCAGGCCGCCCCGTCCATCGGACTGCTGGTGCTGCTGGCGATGTGGCTCGGCTTCGGTTTCTGGACCGCCGTGATCGCCCTCGGCATCTACGCGATCCTGCCGGTGCTGCGCAACACCATCACCGGCCTGGAGGGAGTCGACCGGACGCTGGTCGAGGCCGGCCGCGGGATGGGCATGTCGGGACTGGCGGTCCTGCTGCGGATCGAACTGCCACTGGCCGTGCCGGTCATCATGTCCGGCGTCCGCACCGCCCTGGTGCTGATGGTCGGCACCGCCAGCCTGGCGACGTTCATCAACGGCGGCGGGCTCGGCCTCCTGATCACCACCGGCGTCAACCTCTTCCGGAACTCGATCCTGGTCACCGGCGGCCTGCTGATCGCGGCGCTGGCCCTGATGATCGACTGGGTCGGCCGGGTGCTGGAGCACCTGGCGCGGCCGAAGGGAATGTGATGGAGACGGCATCGACAACCGCCTTCGGCGACCATCGGCCCACCGCGCACCCGCCCCGGTGGCTGCGCCGGCTGCGGACCATGCTGCTGGTCGGCCTTGCGGTCGGGTCCACCCTGGTCGCGGCCGGCTGCGGGCTCGGCACCGCCGGCGGCTTCGTCCCGTCCGGGCAACTGGCCGGCCCGCTCGCCGACATCACGCCGCTGGACGGCGCGACCATCAGCGTCGGCTCCAAGAACTTCAGCGAGCAGCTGCTGCTGGGCAAGATGACCGGCATCCTGTTGAAGTCCGCCGGGGCGAGTGTGGAGGACCTCACCAACATCCCTGGCAGCGCTAGCGCCCGGCAGGCCATGCTGGCCGGTGAGGTGGACGTGCAGTGGGAGTACACCGGCACCGCCTGGCTGTCCTACTTCCAGGAGAACAAGCCGATCCGGGACCCGCAGCAGCAGTACGAGGCCGTCCGGGACCGCGACAAGGCGCGGAACGACCTGATCTGGCTGCAGCCGGCGCCGATGAACAACACCTACGGTTTCGCCACCCCGCAGGCGAAGGCCGAGAGACTGAACGTGTCGTCACTCTCGGATCTGAAGAAGCTGCCGAAGAGCGAGCTGACTTTCTGCGTGGAGAGCGAGTTCGCCAGCCGCAACGACGGGCTGCGCCCGATGCTGAAGGCGTACGGGCTGACCTATGGCACCGACGTTCCCCGCAGGAACGTGAAGATCTTCGACACCGGCGCCATCTACTCCGCCACGGCCCGGGGCGCCTGCAACTTCGGTGAGGTGTTCACCACCGACGGCCGGATCAAGGCCCTGCACCTGACCGTGCTCAAGGACGACAAGTCGTTCTTCCCCAACTACAACGTCGCCGCGGTCTGGCGCGGCGAGGTGATCCGAAGGTATCCGCAACTGCGGGATCTGATCGCCCCGGTCGCGGCCAAGCTGACTGACCAGACGCTGATCACCCTGAACGGGCGGATCGACGTCCAGGGCCAGTCGCCGACCCGGGTGGCCGAGGACTGGCTGCGGTCGCAGGGGTTCATCCGCTGAGGTGCCGCCGACGGCCGATGCGCTGTCACCCGTCGTCGGTATGATCAACCCGCCCGTAGATGGCGGGGCCCAAGGGAGGCAGTGTGAAGATCCGACTCGAGCGCGATGTGCTGGCCGAGGCCGTGCAGTGGGCGGCCCGCAGCCTGCCGACCCGGCCCAGCGTGCCGATCCTGGCGGGCCTGCTGGTGACCGCGTCGGAGTCCGGGGTGACACTGTCCAGCTTCGACTACGAGACCTCCGCCCAGATCAGCGTCGCCGGGCAGGTCAGCGACGAGGGGCGGGCCCTGGTCTCCGGCCGGCTGCTGGCCGACATCTCCCGGTCCCTGCCGAACAAGCCGGTCGACCTCGTCTCCGACGACACCCGCATGGAGATCACCTGCGGCAGCGCCCGGTTCACCCTGCAGGTGCTGCCGGTGGGCGACTACCCGACCCTGCCCGAGATGCCGCAGGCGACCGGCACCGTGGCCAGTGACCAGTTCGCCCGGGCGGTCAGCCAGGTCGTGGTGGCCGCCGGCCGCGACGAGCTGCTGCCCGTGTTCACCGGGGTCCGGGTCGAGATCGAGGGCGACACGCTGTCGCTGCTGGCCACCGACCGGTACCGGATGGCGCTGAAGGAACTCACCTGGAACCCGGGTGCACCGCAGATCTCCACCAGCGCGCTGGTTCCGGCCCGGGTGCTCGCCGACACCGCGCGGTCGATGGCCGCCGGCGACGAGATCACCATCAGCCTGTCGGCCGGCGCCACCGGCGACGGCATCATCGGCTTCGAGGGTCACGGCACCGGCGGCGTCCGGCAGACCACCACCCGGCTGCTGGACGGTGAGTTCCCCAAGGTCCGCCACATCATGAACACCCAGTCCGCGCTGAACGTCCGGGTCAACACCGCCGAGTTGATCGCCGCGGCCAAGCGGGTCGCCCTGGTCGCCGAGCGCAACACCTCGGTCCGCATGTTGATCGGGGACGGGTCGATCACGCTGGAAGCCGCCACCGGGGACCAGGCGCAGGCATCCGAGGCGGTCGAGGCGACCGTCGAGCCCGTCGGTGGCGGCGAACCGTCGCTGACCGCGGCCGGCTTCAACCCGGGCTATCTGCTGGACGCCCTCGGTGTGCTGGACGCCCCGTACGTCAACTTCGCCTTCACCGCCCCGGGCAAACCGTGCCTGCTGACCGGCCTCGCCGAGATCGACGGCGACCCGATCACCGACTACCGGCACGTGATCATGCTCATGCGCCTGCCCTCCTGACCTGCACCCCGGTCCGCTGACCGGCCTCGCCGAGATCGGCGGCGACCCGATCACCGACTACCGGACGTGGTCAGGCTCATGGGCCTGCCCTCCGGCCTGCACCCCGGTCCGCTGACCGGCCTCGCCGAGATCGGCGGCGACCCGACCCGACTACCGGCACGTGATCAGGCTCATGGGCCTGCCCTCCGGCCTGCACCCCGGTCCGCTGACCGGCCTTGCCGAGATCGGCGGCGACCCGACCCGACTATCGGCACGTGATCAGGCTCATGGGCCTGCCCTCCGGCCTGCACCCCGGTCCGCTGACCGGCCTCGCCGAGATCGAGGGCGACCCGACCCGACTACCGGCACGTGATCATGCTCATGGGCCTGCCTTCCGGCGTGCACCCCGGTCGGCGTCCTGAGTGTCGAAGGGCGCTCGTCCCGATCGCGTCGACCGACCCCGCCCAGTGCACCTGTGACGACTGGCCGTGCCGCGGGTACCGCACCGGTGGTTTGTAGGGTGTCGCGAAGTCGTCGAGATAGGGGAGTGGCATGCAACTCGGGATGATCGGACTGGGACGGATGGGCGCCAACATCGTCCGCCGGTTGATGCGTGGCGGCCACGACTGCGTGGTCTTCGACACCAACGCCGACGCCGTCGCCGAACTGGAGAAGCTCGGGGCGGTCGGCGCGACGACGCTGGAGGAGTTCGTCGGCAAGCTGTCGACTCCCCGCGCGATCTGGGTGATGATCCCGGCCGGCATCACCGGCAAGGTCGTCGAGCAGCTCGCCGAGTTCCTCGAGCAGGGCGACATCGTCATCGACGGCGGCAACTCCAACTACCGCGACGACGTCCGGCGGGCCAAGAAGCTCAGCGAGAAGGGTGTCCACTACGTCGACGCCGGCACCAGCGGCGGCGTGTACGGCCTGGAGCGCGGCTACTGCCTCATGGTCGGCGGCAGCGACTACGCCGTGTCGACCATCGAACCGGTGCTCAAGACCATCGCTCCGGGCGTGGGTGAGATTCCCCGTACACCCGGCCGCGACGGTGAGCTCGCCCCGGAGGAGCAGGGCTATCTGCACTGCGGACCGTCGGGCGCCGGTCACTTCGTCAAGATGGTCCACAACGGCATCGAGTACGGCATCATGGCCGCCTTCGCCGAGGGCCTGAACATCCTGCACAACGCCGACGCCGGGATCCGCGACGCCGAGCATTCCGCGGAGATCGCGCCGATGGAGGAGCCGGAGTACTACCAGTTCGACATCGACACCGCCAAGGTCACCGAACTGTGGCGGCGTGGTTCGGTGATCGCGTCCTGGCTGCTCGATCTCACCGCGGCCGCGCTGCAGGAGGATCCGAAACTCGACGGTCTCGCCGGCCGGGTGTCCGACTCCGGCGAGGGCCGCTGGACGGTCAAGGCCGCGATCGACGTGGGTGTCCCGGCCCCGGTGTTGGCCGCCTCCCTCTTCGAGCGGTTCGCTTCCCGCGACGAGGACCATTTCGCCAACCAGGTGCTGTCGGCCATGCGCCAGCAGTTCGGCGGCCACCGCGAACTGCCCTCCGGCGAACGGCTGGAGGCCGGCGGCTACAAGTCCGACCAGGGCACCCGCGAGGCGCACTGACCACCCCCGGAACAACCGCCCCGCCAGATCGCCGAGGAGTCGCAGCTTCCTCGGTTTATGCGGCGTGTCATGCGGTTCGTGACTCCTCGCGCGGCTGGTGCCCGCGGCAGCGCCCTGGGGACCTGGGCGAGGGTGTCTGCCGAGGGGTCACTGCCCTCACGACACCCCGCAAGAATCGAGGCAGGAGTGACTCCTCGGCGGTGGTGGCGGTCGGCTGCCTCGTGGCGCCGGCGGAGGGGCTCCGCGCTTAGGGTGGAGGTGTGTTCGTCGATCATCTGCAGCTGGTGGACTTCCGGTCCTATCCGGCGATCGACGTTCCCCTCGGCCCGGGCGTGACCACGTTCCTCGGCGCCAACGGTCAGGGCAAGACGAACCTGGTGGAGGCGGTCGAGTACCTGTCGACGCTGTCCTCGCATCGCGTCGCCTCGGATGCACCGCTGGTGCGGGCCGGCACCGAGCAGGCCATCCTGCGGGCCCGGGTCCGTGCCGGTCTCGACGACGACCGCAGCCTGCAGCTGGAGATCGCGGTGACCCCGGGCAAGGCGAACCGGGCCCGGCTCAACCGTTCACCGCTGCCCCGGGCGCGGGAGCTGGTCGGCATCCTGCGGACGGTGGTGTTCTCGCCGGAGGATCTGGCCGTGGTCAAGGGTGACCCCAGCGAACGCCGCCGGTTCATCGACACCCTGGTGATCTCCCGCTGGCCCCGGCTCGCCGGGGTGAAGTCCGACTACGACCGGGCGCTGCGTCAGCGCAACACCCTGCTGAAGTCACTCAGTGGTCGACGTGGTTCAGCACTGGCCGATGCGGCGTCCACTCTGGACGTCTGGGACGCCCACCTGGCCCGGGCCGGCGCCCAGCTGCTCCAAGCCCGGCTTCGGACGTTGACCGAACTGCAGCCGCTGGTCGGCAAGGAGTACGCCGAGATCGCACCGACCAACAACCAGGTCGGCGCGGAGTACAAGGCCTCGATCGCTCTCGATGAGGCGGGCGCGGACGGCACCGACCCCGAGCTGCTCACCCGGGCGTTGCAGCAGCGGATGACCGAACGGCGCAGCGAGGAGATCCAGCGCGGCATCGGCCTCGTCGGCCCGCACCGCGACGACATCGTGCTCACCATCGGCGACCTGCCGGCCCGCGGCTACGCCAGCCACGGCGAGTCGTGGTCGTTGGCGTTGGCGCTGCGGCTGGGCAGTTTCGCGCTGTTGCGCTCCGACGGCATCGAGCCGGTCCTCGTCCTCGACGACGTCTTCGCCGAACTCGACTCCACCCGCCGCGACCGGCTGGCCGGCCAGATCGTCGATGCCGAGCAGGTCCTCATCACGGCGGCGGTGGCCGGCGACGTACCCGCGCAGCTGTCCGGACGGCGCTTCCGGGTCAACGCCGGCGAGGTGACTGCCGAAAGCACGTTCGAGCCCCGCGGTACATCCGAGCTCCGCGGTACATCCGCGCCCGCCGGGGGTGACGAGCCGGAGTGCGGTGGTGGCGGATCCGAGTCCGGTGCCGGCGGTGAGCCCCCGGCGCCGGGTGAGGAGCCGCTGCGCCTGGACGGACCGCCGTTGCGCCTGGACGGACCGCCGTTGCGCCTGGACGGACCGCCGTTGCGCCAGGACGGACCGCCGCTGCGCCAGGACGGACCGCCGCTGCGCCAGGACGGACCGGGATCCGCGTGACCGCCCCGCAGGACGCCGCCGACGAGCCCGGGCGCGATTTTGATTCACCCGATCCGGGCGGCGAGGAGTCACCGGCGCACCGACACCCCGCAGAGAATGAGGATGAAGTGACTCCTCGGCAGGGGGCGGAGGCGCACGACCCGACCGGGCTGGGGTTGGCGCGGGCGATCGCGGGGTCGGTGGCGGGTCGGGGCTACCGGCGGCGCAGGTACCGGCCGTCGCGACCGGTGGATCCGCAGTCGACCGGCGCGCATCCCGACGACCGCGATCCGCAGCTGCTCGGGTCGGCGATGGATCGGCTGGTCGAGTCGCAGGGCTGGTCGCGGGAGATCAGCGTTCGGTTGCTGCTGGGGAAGTGGCCGGCCCTCGTCGGTCCGGTGAACGCCGCCCACAGCACGCCGATCGGGTACGCCGACACGGTGGTCACCGTTCGCGCCGAGTCCACCGTCTGGGCCACCTCCCTGCGGGCGATGGCTCCCCAACTGGTGGCCAAGCTCAACGCGGCACTCGGCGACGGCACCGTGACGCGGGTGGAGATCCTCGGGCCCCAGGGGCCGTCCTGGAAGAAGGGCCGCCGCTCCGTCCGTGACGGCCGCGGCCCTCGCGACACCTACGGCTGAGGGGTCCGAACGGTGCGCTTGCCGGATCCGCCTGGGTCGAAGCCCTGGTGGCGGGCCCGGCAGCAAGTGGTCAGGCGTCCCCTGTCGCGACAGCGGACAGAGCCGGTCGTCGACCTGTGCCTCGTCCGGGCCGCGCCCTCGGACACGCTCAGCGGCGGCGGGCCGCTCGGCCGTCCGTAGCACTCATGATGCATCGTCTGCGGCTTCAGCACGCTCCGTCCCTGCTCCCGGACGAGGAGGTGGGAGTGGCTGCGGGTGTCGGGGCTGCGGGTGTCCGGGGCTGCGGGTGTCCGGGGCTGCGGGTGTCCGGGGCTGCGGGTGTCCGGGGCTGCGGGCGTCGGGGCTGCGGGCGTCGGGGCTGCGGGTGTCCGGGGCTGCGGGTGTCCGGGGCTGCGGGTGTCCGGGGCTGCGGGTGTCCGGGGCTGCGGGTGTCCGGGGCTGCGGGTGTCCGGGGCTGCGGGTGTCCGGGGCTGCGGGTGTCCGGGGCTGCGGGTGTCCGGGGCTGCGGGTGTCGGGGCTGCGGGCGTCCGGGGCTGCGGGTGTCCGGGGCTGCGGGCGGTCGGGGCGGCGGGCGTCGGGGCTGCGGGCGTCAGGGCTGCGGGCGGTCGGCGCGGCGGGCGTCAGGGCTGCGGGCGTCAGGGCTGCGGGCGGTCGGCGCGGCGGTCGCGGCGGGCCAGCCAGCGGAGCTGGATGATCCGGGCGAAGCCGAGGACGATCACCAGCAGCGCGCCGCCGGCGGCCGACAGCAGCACCAGCACCCCCACCGGGAACTGGCCGGTGGCGCCGAAGTAGGTGATCGTCGCCTGCCCCTGGTTCTGCAGGATGAAGATCAGCAGGGCGACCAGCACCACCACGGCGACCGCGACCGCCACCCAGGCGGCCCCGATCCGGGTCCGCTTGCTCGCCTCGGCCCGCCGTTCCGGCTCGCGGTCGGCCCGCCGTTCCGGCCCACGCCGCCCGGCGCGGTCAGCCTCGTCCTGCGGCACGACCTCGCCGCCGACATCCGATCCTGCGGTGGTGTCGCCGGTGGTCACCGGCACCGTCGGCTCCGCCGACGTCTCGGGCGGAACGGTCTCTGCCGGAGGCCGGTCCTCGGCTGCGGGCTGGTTCTCGGTCATCGCCACCTCATCGGTCGGGGTCTTGTCGAGCCTACGGGCTGGTGAACGGTCCGGCGGCATCCCCGCCGCCGATCTCCATCGTGTCGAACGTCGGCGGCTCCGGCCGCGTGGTCGCCGGCCGGTCCAGGTAGAACAGCGCCGTGGAGGCGATGTCGTCACGCAGCGGCAGGTACCGGCCGCCGCTGTGCCAGCCCAGCGCCTGGATGTCCACACTGAGCCGCGAGCCGAAGTGGATCGGATCCGGCACATGCCAGCGGTACATCCCGAACCGCTGCTGGGAGTCGTACACGCCGTCCGGCCGGATCACCTGCGGCATGCCCAGGTACGGCGTACTGAACTCGGTGTAGCCCCGGCCCGGGACGTCGAAGTTCCAGGCGCCGCCGAAGTAGTCCTCGGTGCCGGTGCCGCAGATGCTGGGGAAGTCGACGTCGTCGTCGATGTAGAACTTGATCTCGCCCTCGCCCCACCAGCCGGTGCTGTTCACGCCCCAGGCCAGGTAGGTGCCGACGTAGTGGCCGGCACCCTCGACGTCGACCAGCAGCGGGTGGGTGCTGAGGTGTGGCAGCGGGTTGCTGCGTCGCCACTGGGCGTGCAGGTAGCCGAGCGCGGAGTAGTCGCCGCCGACCTCGTAGGTGATCTGGTAGTAGACGACCGCGTCGGCCGACGAGGTGTTCTCGACGGTGAACCGGGCGCCGGCGGCGAACGGCATCGGCCAGTAGGAGTTGAACCCGCCGTTGGGGTTGGCCGCGATCGGCTGCGAGTTCACCTGCGCGAACCGGCCCCAGCCGGAGGCGAAGAAGTCGCCGTAGGGCACCTCGATGGCCGGCTCCTGGGCGCCGTCCCAATAGGCCCGCAGCACCAGCGTCCGCCAGTTCTTCACGTGGGTGGTGATCCACAGGTGGGTGACCTTGCCGGGCCCGTCGATCGATCCCAGCTCGAACGTGTCCCCGGCCGGCACGACGACGCTGGGGGAGATCTTCCAGCCCCGGCCGAGATCCCGGCCGGCCCGGGCCCCGGTGCCCTCGGTGGCCCGGCCGCCCCCACCGGGGGAGCCGTCGAAGTTCTCCGGGCTGATCGAACGGGTGGAGACCGGGCGCAGCGCGGCCAACGAGGAGAGTCCGGACACAACATCGGATGGGGACACGAGCGCCGCCTTTGGCTGTCGGATCGGTGGGCCGGGACGACCGGCGCGGCCGCCGGTCCGTGCTGCAATCTACCGGCCGGTGCCGTCGGCCCGGGCCCCCGTCGACCACTTCCCTCCTGCGTCCCTCCTGCGTCGCACCTCCGGCGGCGGAGGCGACGCACGCGGCAGCTAGCTCTGCGACGTGTGAGGGGTGATCAGCAGCGGCAGAGGGCGGTGTTCAGGGCCGGCGCGTACCCGTGCACGGTGAACCGGCGCCCGTCGAGTTCGACGTAGCCGTCACCGCGGTCGTCGAGGCGGTACTGCGGGCCGGCGGCGATCTCGTCGGCCATCTCGGCCAGCACCGCGGTCGCGATGTTCCATCCCTGACCGGCCAGCTCGGCACTGATCCGGGTGACCTGCTGTCCACTGAGCCGGAGCCGGAGATCGGCGTAGCGGCGACGGACGGACGGCGGCTGCTGCTGCAGCCAGCCGGCGACGGAGGGACCGGGGCGGCATGCCGTCAGTCGGGACATGAGCCATTGGCGTTCGGCTCTTCTCGGCATGCTTCCCATACAGAGAATCTAGTCGTTGTCCCCGGAAATGGCGCATGTCTGTTTTTGACCTAGGTCCCGGAACGCGTCGTCAAACGGTCCCCGACCCCCGATACTGGCCTTCGCACCCCACCGCGCGGTCGGCCGGTGAGCGGGGCAGGTTGCGGATCGGTCGACGGACCGGCCCGACCGCCCGGATCGGCCCACAGAGGCCCTGGAAGCCCCCGGGTGCGTATGGGACCTCGCGAACGGGGCCGCCAGAGCCACCAGTTGCCGATTTCGTGCCGCTCAACGGCCGTCCGGACCTGTTTCGACCGCTCCCGGAACGTGATCGGCAGGCGCCGGCGCGGTATGCTGGGGGACACGTGCGAAGCGCGGTCCGGTATGTGGCCGGACCCGATCTGATGGCGGCCGCCTGAGTCTCCCGGCGGGAGACCGGCGGCCCACGTGTGACAGGAGTCCCGAACCGGTGACCGATATGCCCGACAACGATCGTCCCGACCAGGATCTGCCCGCGCCGGGCACCCCGGAATCGATCCCCGCGGCGACCCCTGACTCCCCGTCGGGCCCGGATTCGGCATCGGCCGCAGGAGCGGAACCGGCATCGCCGACCTCCCCCGGGCTGCCACCGATCAACGACTACGACGCCGACTCGATCACCGTGCTGGAGGGCCTGGAGGCCGTCCGCAAGCGGCCGGGCATGTACATCGGCTCCACCGGCGAACGCGGCCTGCACCACCTGGTGCAGGAGATCGTGGACAACGCCGTCGATGAGGCGATGGCCGGTTACTGCGACACCATCACCGTCACCCTGCTGGCCAACGGCGGCGTCCAGGTCACCGACAACGGCCGCGGCATCCCGGTCAAGGAGCATCCGACCGAGAAGATCCCGGCGGTGACGGTGATCCTCACCGTGCTGCATGCGGGCGGCAAGTTCGGCGGCGGCGGATACAAGGTGTCGGGTGGTCTGCACGGCGTCGGCGCCTCGGTGGTCAACGCCCTGTCCCAGCGCTACGAGGTGGACATCCGGCGTGACGGCTACCGGTGGACCCAGGCCTTCGAGCACGGCGTGCCGACCGGCCCGCTGGAACAGCACGAGGCCACCGACGAGACCGGCACCACCACCACGTTCTGGGCCAACGAGGACATCTTCGAGAGCACCGTCTACAGCTACGAGACGCTGGCCACCCGGCTGCGGGAGATGGCGTTCCTCAACAAGGGCCTGAAGATCAGCATCGCCGACGAGCGCGAGGACCGGCCCGACGAGGACGGCGGCAGCCGTGCCGATACGTTCAAGTACGACAACGGGCTCATCGACTACGTCACCTACCTGACCAAGTCCAAGGACCCGATCCACCCGACGGTGATCTCGCTGGAGGCCGAGCGCGACAACCTCGGGCTGGAGCTGGCGATGCAGTGGAACACCTCCTTCAGCGAGTCGGTGCACACGTTCGCCAACACGATCAACACCCACGAGGGCGGCACCCACGAGGAGGGGTTCCGGGCCGCGCTCACCTACACGGTGAACAAGTGGGGCGAGCAGTGGGGGATGATCAAGAAGCGGGAGGACCGGCTGTCCGGCGACGACATCCGTGAGGGCCTGACCGCGATCATCTCGGTCAAGCTGACCGATCCGCAGTTCGAGGGCCAGACCAAGACCAAGCTCGGCAACACCGAGGTCAAGTCGTTCGTCCAGCAGTTGGTCAACGACAAGCTGGGCGACTGGTTCGAGCAGAACCCGCAGGAGGGCCGCGACATCGTCCGCAAGGGCATCGCCGCGTCGGTGGCCCGGATCGCCGCCCGCAAGGCCCGCGACGCCGCCCGGGACCGCAAGGGCCTGCTGGGCCGGTCCGGGTCTGCCGGGCAAGCTCGCCGACTGCTCCTCGACCAATCCGCTGGAGTGCGAGGTCTTCGTCGTCGAGGGTGACTCGGCCGGCGGGTCGGCCAAGGGCGGCCGGGATCCGCGGATCCAGGCGATCCTGCCGATCCGCGGCAAGATCCTCAACGTCGAGAAGGCGCGGATCGACAAGATCATGCAGAACAACGAGGTCCAGGCGATCATCTCCGCGCTGGGCACCGGGGTGCACGACGACTTCGACATCGAGAAGCTGCGCTACCACAAGATCGTGATGATGGCCGACGCCGACGTCGACGGCGCGCACATCCGGACGCTGCTGTTGACGCTGATGTTCCGGTTCATGCGGCCGCTGATCGAGGCCGGCCACGTCTACCTGGCCCAGCCGCCGCTGTACCGGATCAAGTGGAGCAACGCCGCCCATGAACTGGCCTACACCGACGCGGAGCGGGACGCGTTGCTGCGGGTCGGCCAGGAGAGCGGCAAGCGGCTGCCGAGGGAGGCCGCGATCCAGCGGTACAAGGGTCTCGGTGAGATGGACGCCGGCGACCTGTGGGACACCACCATGGACCCGGAGAAGCGGATCCTGCTGCAGGTGACCCTGGACGACGCGGCCCGGGCCGACGAGATGTTCTCGATCCTGATGGGCGAGGACGTCGAGCAGCGGCGGCTGTTCATCCAGCGCAACGCCAAGGACGTGCGGTTCCTCGACATCTGAGCCCAGCGCGCTCTGAGCCATCCGCGCCCCGGGCCGTCCGCGCCGTGAGGTCGGCGCCGGGCGCACCGTCGAGGAGACCAGTCCATCGACCAGCTCAGGACGCGGATGAGGACCCGGTGTCAAGAACGGAGAGACAGAGGCAATGACGGACACCACACCGAACCAGGAACGGCTCGAGCCGGTCGACCTGCAGGACGAGATCCAGAAGTCCTACCTCGACTACGCGATGAGCGTCATCGTCGGCCGGGCCCTGCCGGACGTGACCGACGGGCTCAAGCCGGTCCACCGCCGCATCCTCTACGGCATGTTCGACGGCGGCTACCGCCCCGACCGCGGCTGGAACAAGTGCGCCCGGGTGGTCGGCGAGGTGATGGGCCAGTACCACCCGCACGGCGACAGCGCGATCTACGACACCCTGGTCCGGCTGGCCCAGCCGTGGGTGATGCGCTATCGGCTGGTCGACGGGCAGGGCAACTTCGGCTCGCCGGGCAACGATCCGGCTGCCGCGATGCGCTACACCGAGTGCAAGATGGCGGCGCTGGCCATGGAGATGGT
This sequence comes from uncultured Actinomycetota bacterium, assembly GCA_963758075.1. Classification (GTDB taxonomy): domain Bacteria; phylum Actinomycetota; class Actinomycetes; order Propionibacteriales; family Propionibacteriaceae; genus Microlunatus. The sequence continues at coordinate 599,440 of CAVWTT010000005.1, forward strand.
CCGCGACATCGGCGAGGACACCGTCGACTTCAAGCCCAACTACGACGGCAAGACCGCCGAGCCGGTCGTGCTGCCGGCCCGGTTCCCGAACCTGCTGGTCAACGGGTCGACCGGTATCGCGGTGGGCATGGCGACCAACATCCCGACCCACAACCTGCGGGAGGTGTCCGACGCGGTGCAGTGGGCGCTGCAGCACCCGGAGGCGACCGCGGAGGAGCTGCTGGAGGCCGCCGTCGCCCGGGTGCACGGCCCCGACTTCCCCAACGGTGCGCTGATCGTGGGCCGGCAGGGGATCGAGGACGCGTACCGGACCGGCCGCGGCTCGGTCACCATGCGTGCGGTGGTCGACATCGAGGAGGACAAGGCCGGCCGTACCCAGCTGGTGGTCACCGAGCTGCCGTACATGGTCAACCCGGACAACCTCAGCCTCAAGATCGCCGAGCTGGTCAACGCCGGCCGGCTGAACGGCATCGCCGACATCCGCGACGACTCCTCGGCGCGGACCGGGCAGCGGCTGGTGATCGTGCTCAAGCGTGACGCGCAGCCGCGGGTGGTGCTGAACAACCTGTACAAGCACACCCAGCTGCAGGACACCTTCGGCTGCAACATGCTGGCCCTGGTCGACGACGTCCCCCGGACGCTGCGGCTGGACCAGTTCATCTCCTACTGGGTCACCCACCAGCTCAACGTCATCCGCCGGCGCACCGAGTACCGGCTGGCGCGGGCCGAGGAGCGGGCCCACATCTTCCGCGGCCTGGTCAAGGCGCTGGACGCCCTGGACGAGGTGATCGCCCTGATCCGGCGCAGCCCGTCCACCGAGGAGGCGCGGGCCGGGCTGATCGAGCTGCTGGAGATCGACGAGATCCAGGCCAACGCCATCCTGGACATGCAGCTGCGGCGGCTGGCCGCGCTGGAGCGGCAGCGGATCATCGACACCCTGGCCGAGATCGAGCTCGAGATCGCCGACTTCACCGACATCCTGGCCCGGCCGGAACGGCAGCGGCGGATCGTCAGCACCGAGCTGGCCGAGATCGTCGACAAGTACGGCGACGAGCGGCGCACCGAGATCATCGCCGCCGACGGCGACATGTCGGCCGAGGACCTCATCCCCGACAACGACGTGGTGGTCACCATCACCCGCGGCGGGTACGCCAAGCGCACCAACACCGCGCTCTACCGGGTGCAGCGCCGCGGCGGCCGCGGTGTCCGCGGGGCCAGCCTGCGCACCGACGACGAGGTGGTGCACCTGTTCGCCACCAGCAACCACCAGTGGATCCTGTTCTTCACCAACAAGGGCCGGGTGTACCGGGCCAAGGTGTGGCAACTGCCCGAGGCCAACCGGGACGCCCGGGGCAGTCACGTGGCCGGGCTGCTGTCGTTCCTGCCGGAGGAGGAGATCACCCAGGTGCTGACGCTGCGCTCGTATGAGGATGCGCCGTACCTGCTGCTGGCGACCAGGAAGGGTCTGGTCAAGAAGTCCGAGCTGTCCCTGTACGACTCGCCGCGCCAGGCCGGCATCATCGCGGTCAACTTCCGCGACGACGACGACGAGCTGATCGGCGCGGAGCTGTGCAGCGCCGAGGACGACGTGCTGCTGATCTCCAGGAAGGGCCAGGCGATCCGGTTCCCCGCCGATGACGCGCAGCTGCGGCCGATGGGCCGGGCCACCTCCGGGGTGACCGGGATGAAGTTCCGCGACGGCGACGAACTGCTGTCGCTGACCCGGATCAGCGCGGACCTGGAGGAGGACCAGTGGTTCGTCTTCACCGTGACCGACGGCGGGTTCGCCAAGCGCACCGCGGTGTCGGAGTACCGCCAGCAGGGCCGCGGCGGGCTCGGGATCAAGGCGATGAAGCTGAACGACGCCCGCGGGCAGCTGGTCGGCGGCCTGGTGGTCCGGGAGAACGACGAGGTCATCGCCATCAAGGCCAGCGGGCAGATCACCCGCAGCGCGGTGGCCGAGGTGCCGGTCAAGGGCCGCGACACCATGGGGCTGAAGTTCGTCGGCGTGCGGGACGGGGACTCGGTTGCGGTGATCGCGCTGAACCCGGAGGCCCGGCCCGAGCTGGAGGAGCAGGCCGGCGACGCCGAAGCGGCCGCCGAGGCTGCGGCTGCGGCCGGCGACACGGACGCGGCAGAGGCAATCGCAGCTGAGGCCGATTCGGATTCGGCCCCGGAATCTGGAATCGTGGATGGCGCGTCCGCCGCGGTGCCGGCAGCCGGGCAGGCAGAATCGGTGACCGGGACCGCCGAGGACGAGACGGACCAGACGGCCGACCGGACCGGCGATGTCGGCGACGCGGATGAACCGGAGGACTGACAGTGAGTGAACGCAGCAGGGGACCCGAGGGGGCCTCCAGGCCGGCGGCCACTGACCGACCCGACTCCGGCGGCGACGTCTACGCCGCGGCGGCGGCCAGCGTCGCCGGCCGCAACGCCGGTGAGCGGGACAAGCCGGCTCCGAAGGCTCCGCCGACCCAGCGTCCGCAGTCGTCGACGCAGGCCGGCGACGAGTCGGGCAGCACCCTGGGGGCGAAGGCCGGCCAGGTGCTGAACGCGGTGAAGCCGTCCAACCTGCGCAACCGCGGCGACAGCAGCCGCACCGAGGACCGTGCCGAGGCGGCCAACGCTCCCCGGCAGGCGAGCGGCAACCCCCAGCCGACCTCGGCCCCGTCGGCCCGCTCGACCTCGAGCGCAGAGGAGCGCACCGTGCTGGTCGGCAAATCGGAGCGCCCCCGCCCCGGCACCGCCCGTGGCTCGCGCCGGGCCCGGCTGCGGGTGGCCCGGCTGGACCCGTGGTCGGTGATGAAGACGTCGTTCCTGTTCTCCATCGCCGCCGGCATCGTGCTGGTCGTGGCCGTCTATGCGGTCTGGCTGGTGATCGGCTCCTCGGGCCTGTTCTCCTCGCTGGACTCGATCGTCGGCAGCGTGCTGCAGAGCCCGGGCGACACCACCCCGTTCCGCATCGAGGACTACATCAACACCCAGAAGGTGATGGGCGTGACCGCGTTCCTCGCCTGTGTCGACGTGGTCATCATCACCGCCCTGTCGACTCTGGCGTCCTTCCTGTACAACCTGGCCGCCACCATGCTCGGCGGCCTGGAAGTCACGCTCGCCGAGGACTGAGGCGGCGCAAGCCCGGGCCCTCGCAAGCCCGGGCCCTAGGGCCGAGTTCCGCGCCCTGAGCGTGTCGAAGGGCGCCCAACTGTGATGTTCAAGAGGGCTGCTCGGTCGGGTGATGGGTGGTGACCTGCGCCGAGGAGCGGGATCGGTGGTGAGGGCTTCCGCAGCTTCCCCTGGTTTTCGGCCCGTCATCGACGAGGCCACAGCCCGTTCAGGCGTGATTGCGGTGCCGCCACCGCGATGACGTGCCGATATCCGGGGGCAGCTGTCCGGGGCAGCGCAGACGCGCCTTGATCCGCCGAGGATCGGATTTGTCCACCGGTCGCCGGATGGGCTAGCGTAGCGCTTCGGCGCCGAGCGTGCGAGACGTACGCCCGGGCACCAGGTGCGGGCCTATAGCTCAGTCGGTTAGAGCGTTGCCCTGATAAGGCAAAGGTCACTGGTTCAAGTCCAGTTAGGCCCACCCATCTGACCAGGCGAAACGCCACCTCACCCCTCCCGAAGATCCCGGCTGGGAGACATATTGGGAGACACAGCCGGCAGCTTCTGATCTTCCCGGTCCGTCCCGAACAACTGGTCCATGATCGTCGCCCCGGTCTGGATCACCGGCCGCAACTGATGCCGATAGACCAACTCCGTCACCGACGTCCCGCTGTGCCCGACCAGCCGCGAGATCTCCTCGATCGGCACCCCCGCATCCGACAACAGCGACACGAACGAGTGCCGCAGGTCCCGCGGCGTCCAATCCTCCGGAACCAGACTCGGCACCAGCTGCAGCGCCCTCCGAAAATCTCGGCGGACGTTCGCCGCATCCATCGCACGTGCCCAACGCGGTCGTGAACACCAAGCCGGTCTCCACCCACCGATCCCCGGCCAGCAGACGATCCGCATCCTGCTCCGACCGACGCTTCCGCAGAACCTCTGCGCACCGCGCCGGCAGAGCCAGCGTCCGCCGAGACCGGCGAGTCTTCGTGTCCCCGCCCCGGCGCACCGAACGCCACACCTCGATGTGCGGGCCGACGACCTCGCGACCCACCTGCCGCGACTCCAGGTGCACATGCTCCCACCGCAGACCGCGCAGCTCCTCGGTCCGGCCACCGGTCAACAACGACACCACGATGTACGCATGCATCCGATCCGGCGCAGTCAACGTCAGCACCTGGTCGGCCTGCTCGGCACTCAACGACTTCGAGACACGACCCAGCCGGCGACCCCGCGGAACCTCGACCAGCTCCACCACGTTCCGCTTGACCAGATCCCGCGCCATAGCCCGGCGAACTGCCCGGTTCAGACACGCGTGCACCCGACGCAACGGCTCCGAACTCAACCAGTCGCACGACCGAGCAGCCAGATCTCGACGTCGCGCGCCGTCAGCTCCCGCAGCTTCTTCGACCCCAGAAACGGAACGATATGGGTCTCCGACATCGACCGATACTTCGCGATCGTCTTCTCGCCCTGACGACCGAGCCCGTACTGCAGCCAGTCCTCCATAGCCTGGCCGACCGTGTAACCGGTCGAGGCGATCGCGATCCCGTCATCGAGATCGCGGACCATCTCCCGCAGCTTCTCCCGGGCCGCAGTCTTCGTCGCCCCACGCGCCTTCCGGACGATCCGCTTGCCCTGACCATCGAAACCCACGGTCGTCTCCGCCACCCAGCGACGCCGGCTCTCGTCCCAGTACAGCGACCCCTCACCCTGCCCACGCCGGTTCACGACGCAACACCCAACGACGCCACGTACTCGTCCAAGGCACGGACCGGGACCAGTCGACGCTGACCCTGCTTCACCGTCCGCAACCGCCCCGACCGGATCAGCCGATAGATCACCGACCGACTCAGCCGCAAAGCCTCCGCCGCCTCATCCACGGTGTACAACACCGCAACCACCTCATGCTGACTCATCATCAATTCCTCGGGGGGAGTGCCGGGGGGCACCGGCCTCCCCGGATCGAGTATCGAAAGGTGTCGTTCCTGACCCGCCCGTCAAGGGCGCCTACGGCGTCCTGCGGATTCCACCCTTGACAGCCGGGCCAGGAACGACGGCTGGCAGCTATCCGGGGAAGCCGGCGCCTGGTCGTCCTACGGTGCCGGACCCTCCGCGGCTCCAGTTGCCGAACGGGGTTGCACAGCCTTCGCTGCCTCGTACTGCTCCCGCCACTGCGACCGCTCCACCACCGATCGCATGATCACCATCGCGTACGTCCACGGATCCGGCGCCACCTCCGACCAGGTGAACCGCGGCCGCCCATCGGGCAGGGTGACGTCGGCGGCCATCCGCTCGATCTCCGGCGCCACGATCCCGGCGTTGAGCAACGTCTCCCGGACCACGGTCGCCCGGTCGGCGCGATGTTCCTTCAAGGTCTTGCCGGACCACTGCCGCGAGACGAGGACGCGGCGGCCGCCGAGGCCGAGGTTCTCCCGATCATGGGCCTTGCTCGGACACATACCGGGCTGCATTCCGGGGCCGGCGTCCTTGGGTTGGATGCCGTAGCGAAGCCAGTTCGCACAGTGTTCCGAACACGGCAGCCAGATCAGTTCCCGGTGCAGCCGGTCGATGTGCGCCTCGACCTCCGGATCCTCGTCCTGGTCGTCGGCATAGGTGGCGGCGATGCTCTTGCTCAGATACTTGGTCAGGTAGCGGATCGCCCGGTCCGCATCCTCCGACGGCGCGATGATCCCGGCCATATCCACCTGGGAGCCGAACCGCTGCACATGCGCGGCCCGATCATCCGGCGTCAACTCCGGGTCATCGAGCGCCTGGTCCCACGTCGGCAGCAGCTGGCCGGTATCGGGATCGCAATAGCCGTCGCCGCCCCACACCGGCGTCCGGTTCACATAGACGGGCCGGTCGAACCGCGGCCACCACACCTGCACATACGTCGCGCGCACCACCTGGCGGATCGTCGCCCGCGGGATCGCACCACGGATCGCCGCGTGCAGGTGCGGCGCCATCCGCTTCTGCGGCTCGACCGCGGCGAAGTACTGCACCCGGTAGCCGGCGCAGCGGCGCAGGTTCTGCCAGAACCGATCCACCAGCTTCGGGAAGTGCAACGCATCCAACGCCGCCCGCCGGTAGTTGTAGCTCGACGGATCGACCGGAGTCCCGTTGCCCTTCACCGGCCCGTACGACGGCAGCGTGAGGGTCAGGAACATCGACGGCCGGTACTCCCGGCCATCCGGCGTCGAAAACGCCTTGCCCGACCGTCCGGTCCTCGGCCGGCACCCGCGGCAGATCGGCGGCATCCTGGCGGCGACGGGTGGAGCGGACCCGCCGCTCGCTGGCCTCGTCGTCCTGATCGTCGGCCTGGTCGTCGTCATCATCGACGGGCGCGGCCGGCTCGTCGGTCTCTGGTTCGTCGGTGCGGTGCCAGCCTTCGGCGCACTGCTGGATCCGCAGCCGGCGAGCCTTATCCGCACAGGACGGGCACACCGCCTCCCGGGTGGAGCCGCAGGGGATCGCGACCCGGGATTCCTCGCCGGTGGCGTTGTCCATCACCCGCCGCAAGATCGGCCGGACACAGACCTTCTGCTCCACCGCGAGCTCACGCGCCATCTGCGTGGAGACGTGCGGGATCGTGGCAACTGCGGTCGTGGTCATGCTGCTGCACCACCCGCCGGAGCCTTCGACCGGCGACGCGTCGGGGCCGGCTCATCCGGGACCACGATCGGCCGCGGCCGCGGCGCAGCGAACCGGCTCGCCGTCGCCTTGATCAACTCGTCGGGCACATAGCCGGCCCGCACCCGGGTCAGCCGACCGCTGTCATCGGCAGCGAAGCCGACACCGGGCAGGTCCCGCGGGATGTGGTGACAGGCCGCCCCGGCCGCGATGGCGCCGTCGCCGAGGACCATGGCGACCTCCTCCCGTTCGCGGAGGCGGAGGGCGATGGCCTGCCCGAACAGGTGCCGCGCCTTCAAGGTCTCCTTGCGCGGGTCCTGCAGGAAGCCGAACACCACGAACCCCGGCGCCCGGCCGATCGAACACAGCCGCGCCAACGCCGCCTCCGCCCGACGCAGCAGATCCCGGTCCGGCAGGTAGGCGACCAGGGAGGCGAGCTCGTCGATGACGATGACCACCCACGGCTCCGCCGTCGTCGGCACATGCTGACGGGACTGACCGGCCATCCGCCGCGCCCGCGCTTCGCAGTCGGTGACGGCGTCCTCCAGGAGCACGACCGCGCTGGCCGGATCATCGGCATACCGGGTGAACAGGCCGCGGCCGAGGCCGAGCTCCATCCCACCCTTCAAGTCGATGCCGTGCACCTCGACCAGACCGGCCCGGACAGCCGGCGCCAGCCCGAGCAGCAGCGACCACATCACCGACCCCTTACCGGCACCGGAACAGCCCGCCGTCAGGCACGAGATGCCCAGGTCCACCCGCCACGGCGTGCCGTCCTCGGTCCGGCCCAGCACCACCGACGCCAGACCGGACGGCTCAGCGACCAGCGGGCCGGGCGGCTCGGTCGTGAACGGCACCGCGAGCGGGTCATCGAAGCCGGCCACGATCCGGCACGACGTCCGCGCCGCATCCGGGATCACCCGCAGCCGGACCGCACCCAGGCTGGTGCGCAGCCGCTCCGCCGCGTCCTCGACATCGGCCACCGTCTGCCCCGACACCAACCGCGGGACGATCACCAACTGCCCGCGCCGCCACCGACACGAACCCAGCCGAGGCATCACCAACCGCTCCGCCGCCGTGGACGGCACCGGCCCGGGCCGCTGGCTGCTCAACGGCGTCCGACGGGCCAGCCCGCACGACTCCATCAACGCCGGCCACGACCGGCGCACCCACCGCCGCAACCGATGACGCCGCACCGGACCCGCCAGCAGGCGCCCGTAGGACACCGGCAGCACCCGAGCCCAGCCGGCCACCATCACCACCGGCAGCCACCAGCACGGCCATCAGGACCCAGCGGTGCAGGAGCTCCGACACCGCGACCGTGCCCACCCACGCCACCGACCGGACCGGGAAGCCGCGCAGCAGCCGGCCAGCGCCGGACAGCCACCACCACGCCTCACGGCCCACCATGGCCAGGGCTCGGACGATCATGCCGCCGCCCACTCGACCGGGGAGCCGTCGTCACTCAGCAGACCGTCGAGCCACCGATGCTCGCCGCTGCCCTGCCTCCTCGCCTTGCTCGTCTGCCGACTGCTCCTTGATTGCGCCACGACTCCGCGACGAGCATCGTCGGGGAGCTCGAACAGCAGCCGCAGCTCCCACGGCCACCGATCCACCGGCCGGTCCCGCAACGACGCCGGCAGCAAGGTCCGCATCGACGCCACCGCCTGCTCGGAGTCCGGATCGGTCCACGGACCCACGAACCAGCCACCCGGCATCCGCACCCGCCGACCGGTCCGACGCACCAGATGCATCACGAACGTCCGCCGCCGGCCCGCGTACAGCAGCCACCGCAGCCTCCGCTCCGCCTTGGCCTGGCTCTGCTCGTAGAACGTGTCGTACTCGCCGTAAGGGCTCCGCATTCTCACCGCGAACCGATCCTTCTGCGGTCGGATCTGCCCAGCGACCCACCGCCGACTCAGCGCCAGGCCGCCCCACACCCCGCACTGCTCATCCCGCGCCAGCGCGCCGGCCAGACAGGAGGTGCGGACCGGACAGCCGGCGCACACCTCGACACACGCCGACCGCCGGTGCCAGGTCGAACCACATCTCCGGATCGGTTCCAGCGCACGACCCGACCAGCCGCGACACATGCAAAGCCGCCACCGGATAGAAGCTCGGATCCAGCCGACGAGCCCGGGCGCTGCCATGATCAGGCCGCCTTCGAGGAGCTCGAGCTCGATGAGCCGTGCGACGGCGCGGGCTGTGATCCGGGCCCGAATCGAGGCGCTGCCAGGCCGGTGGCCCTCAACGAGTAGGCCACCCGCTACCGATCGTTTCCCATCTCCTTCAGATACGGGGTGACGGTCAGGCCCTCCAGATGGACCGGCCGAACGGGCAGACCTGAGACGGCATCAGGAGGCACCGGCTGGACCGCGGCGGCGATCTTCACCTTGAACGTGCGCTCACGCGCCTCGGGGTCGAAGTCCATGACGTCGACGACCCACACGGGTAGGCCGGTGTCGCGATCTCGTGCCTGCACCCGGTTGTCCCGGGTCGAGCGGTCGAAGTCGGCCATGGGAGCCATCTCGCCGACGATCCCGACTCCGTGCGGGAAGACCTCACCGCACTCCACGTTGAACGGTCCCTGTACTGACATCGCACATCCTTCCGTAGGTCTAGGGGGTCTAAACGCATCGAGTGTTCAGACCTACGCGAATGTTCAGGGGGTATAAACGACCGTACCCGCCAGCAGGTGAGGAGTCAAGGCCCCTAAACTGCAGGTGTGTCGAGCAAAGCTGAACTGCGGGCGGTCCGGGAGGAACCCGACCCGCTGCTGCGTGCCCGCCGCGCCACGGCGCTCATGAATGAGTTCCAGCAGCAGTCAGTAGAACTGGCCCGGCTCCGCCGCGAGGCGATCGAGGAAGCGGCGCAGACCAGGGGCCTGAGTTTCACTCAGGTCGCGCACGAGCTTGGACTCTCCAAGGGGCGCATAACCCAGATCCGCCAGACCGCTCCGCCGGTCGAACGGGCGTTCTTCGGAATCGGGCCCGTACGAGTAGCTGTTCCGGTGCGCACGATCGGCGACCGTGACCTCGGGGTCGTTGCCGCCGAAGATGCTCAATCAGCGGAAACCGCGGCGACCGCGCTTCGACGCCTCGCCTTCGAGGTCGATCGGACAGAGATTCCAGTGGACGGCAGCTGGACTCATACCGGCGACGCCGTCCTGATCTGCGGTCCGAAGTCATCCGCTCGCGTCGGAGAACTGATCGACGGCGACCCGTACTTCGACTTTCGCCCGGATGCTCGAGGGCAATGGGCAATCACAGAGACGCTGTCGGCCCGGGCGTACACCTCCGGTCTCGATGGGCAACCGCCGGCCAACCGGGACGCGGCCTATCTGTCCGCACGCACCATCAACGACAGTCGCCTGGTGCTGATTGCGGGCGTCCACGCCATTGGCTCCCTAGGAGCCGTGACGTACCTCTTTGAACACCTTCCCGACGTCTACCAACAGACCAAGTCGCATCCCAACTTCTCGGCCGTGATCGAGTCCACTTGTGTCGGCATGACGATCATCCAGGCGGAGCGTGTATCCGACCTCCATCTCTGGGACTGACTCATGCCCCTCAACGTCCAGATCGAAAGCTGGCCAGCGTCGCCAGATCGCCCGAACGAAGACTGGGCAGGCACGCAAGACGACGTCGTCGTCGTCCTGGACGGCGCAGGCATTCCGAAACATCTGTCGACAGGATGCAAGCACTCTGTCGCATGGTTCGTGAACCAACTCGGTCCATCGCTGCTCCGGAAGTCGACCGACCGCCACAACTCACTCCGCGCGGCACTTGAGTCAGCAATCCTCGACGTTAGAGGGCTCCATGAAGATCAGTGTGACCTCCAAAACCCAAATGCACCGTCCGCGACAGTTCTCGTCTTCAGGCTGAAGGGCGACGTCGCAGAAGGTCTGGTGCTGGCGGACTCGACTCTCGTCATCTCCGATCAACAACAACGTGTCTCAGCAATCTGTGACAGCCGGCTTCAACAGTTGAAAGCGCGACTCACTGCGGAAGGAAGGCCACCGGAGCCGGGGTCCGCAATGACGCAGTACCGCAATCAGCCTGGAGGCTTCTGGGTGGCCGGCGCGCAACCGCGAGCCGCCTACGAGAGCATCTCAATCGAACGTCCAGCCGAATCAGTAACAGCTGTCGCACTCCTGTCCGACGGCGCAGCTAGGTGTGTAGACCTGTTCGACGAACTCGACTGGCCCGAACTGATGGAGCGCCTCGGTCGACAAGGCCCCGCCTCGGTGCTCGGCTTAGTCCGCGATGCTAGAGCACTCCGATCCGGAGGGCACGAGGTGGAAGCGCTCGAAATCGCACGACGACGCAACGATTGCCTACGTTGGTTACTTGAGCGACCGCGGACGCTAATTCCGCCGGCGCTCCCTGACCTGTGTTCGGTTGCTCCGGAGGCGGATCGACTCGCGGCCAGGTAAAGCGACTGTGGCGGCATGGTCTGGACTGTAGGTCCGACCCTGCCCAACTCACGTGATGCGGTCCTGTCGGATGCAACTAGAGTGCTGTACCTTCGAGCCGCCCTTCCGAGAGTCGACCGCCCGGGGCGCGCGCCGACGACCTTTGCTTGGCGGCCGAGAGCTGTCTCCTGATGCCTAGAGCTTCATCGACCTGGCCACCGTCACGTTTCGAGCAGAGAGCACAGCCTGTCGACGTGTCCGCGCACAGGTTTGACCAGGTTGGAAGCGCCACTACGCAGCGTTTCGACGCTTGACGTTCTGTCCTCGAGGTTGTCGCGGCGGGATGGCTCCCACTGAGCTTCTTCGACCTTCGTCACCAACTCCGCAAGACGTCGACTCGCAGCGTCCGATGTGCTGATCGGGATTAGCAGATCCGGTATGTCACCGGCGAACCAATCGGCAAGCGTGATTTGTCCAAGACTATTAATCAGTAGGCCATCGATTAGCCCGAGCCGGTACTCGGGCGGCCAGGCAGTGAGATCCGAACTGGCGGCGGCCGGTGCGATACCAATGAAGTGGGCGTTTCCGAAGCCGCCGGCGGCTCGCTGGCCGAAGACGACAGCCACTTGGCGCTGCGCGGCCGGGAGCTGTTTCGACAAGTCGAACTCGTTCAGCGCCTTCCGGAGCGCCGGCCTGGTTGCTGGACCCCGGACCGTTTCGATCAGCACGCCTGGCTGACTGGCAAGAACGGAGCCCAGGATGAGCAGGGCCCACCGCGCCCAGAGCAGCCCGGCATCGACGACAGCCGAGATCGTCGGCTCGGACAGACCCGGATCCGGCACAGATGATTTGCCGTGCCCCGTTCCCAGGTCGTTTCGAACCTCGTTGACAGACTTGATCATCTTGGATGCCGATTGGGCGACCGCTCTGACCTCTGGTTGTCCGGCCAGGTCGGCTGGCCGCATGCCCAGCTGATTCTGTGCAGTGTCGACGACCTTCGGGAAGTCGGCAGCCTCCCCGAGGTTTTCTCCGGTTGATTCCAGTACGACCCGAGCGATTGACTCGACCAGTTCCTTCGCTGAGCCAACAGCAAGCGGACGGTCATCACGATGGACCGCAGCCTCCAACCGGCCGCGATGCAAGTCGATCGCTCTCCATGCCGCTAGATCCATGGAGCTCGGTTTCACCAACTCGAATCTCTGTCCAGCGCCGTGCTAAACCTTCCGCTTCTACCGACCGCACCGGGAACGAATGGTTTCATAGCAGAGGCGGCCCGGGGGCGCTGGTGAAGGACGAGACCACTGCCCGGTGACCGTTCCGCGGCGGACACCACCGGCAACCGCACAAGAGTGGACCGGTCACGGGCGGACCCGTTGAAGCAGCCTCACCGGGGCACCGAGCTGAGCGGTGTTCATCGGGCAGCGTGCCGGAGACGGGGCGCGCCCTCCTTGCGCGCTGGTGTGACATATGCGAGAATCTATTTCATGCGGATGTCACCGAGCGAGGAAGCGCTGAGCCAACTTCACGGCGTTGCGGACCACGTGCGCGAGGTGTTCAGCGAGCGGCATCACCACATCACCACGGCACTCAACAAGGACGACGCCTTCCGGGACGATCGAAACCCTCTGTCCTCTTTGGTGCGGAGCATCGTTAAGGCCGCCGTCAAGGTCGGCGCATCCCGTCAAGGACTTCAAGCAGAGCCATGTCAGGGGGGTCTGGAGCTCCTGCGCGGTGAGGGAAGCACCATTCATCACTACCGGGTACGGGCGGCGACGCGAGACCGCGAGGGATCGATACAAGTCATCGTCAACAGTGACCCCACCGACCAGCTCCGTTCCGGAGACTATGGCTACGACGGGGGCTTCATCGTCGACAAGCACTGGGTCTTCGGTTACACCTACGACGACGATGGCTTCATCGACGAGCTCTTTGTCGCCGCGGTCCTGGGAGTTACCAACACGAAAGTGTTGAAGCTCGAGCTCGGCCCGACGATGAGTCTTGGTCTAGGGGCTGACAGCACGCCGCCTTCGCGTAGTTTCAAGCCATCGGAGGAAGATTTGGATGGTTTTGAGGACGACGACTCCGGTACGGATGACGTGGGTGATCTCAGTGCGTAATCGGTACTTCGATCAGCCCAATGGTGACCGGGTGCGGCGGCTGCGGGTCAGTGCCGGACTCTGGCAAGCAGACCTCGCAGAGAAGATTTCGGTGCCGGTTGTGACGGTTTCAAAGATCGAGAACCAGCGGCAGCTTCTCGACCAGGGTCTCGTTGAGAGGCTGGTCGGCGCTCTCGGATGCACAGAGGAGTTGCTTGGGAAGCCACTGCCTGACGCGCTCTACACGAAGCCCTGGCTCCGAGCCTATGCCGATGCATCGAAGAAGCTGGTCGACCAATACATCGACGACAGCCTTCTCGCAGCGGAGGCGTTCGAGGCGTCCCAGTTGCGTTGCTTGCCAGACGTACTACCGACATTTACGGGCGATCCGGGGATGACTTCGCCATTGAGCAGTTCGCTGAGGATGTCCGCCAGGCTGCCCACATCCCCGACGGCAGCGTCGTTGACGCGACACGGGCCGTGGAGCGACTCGGCTGCATCGTGCTCCCGATGCAGGACGAACTTGGTCGTCACTGGGGTCTATCAATGCGAGTGAACGACACACCGATCCTGCGGGTGGCGCGGCCGCGCATCACGGATGGCGGATCGGTTGCCGGCGATCGGCAGCGGTTCACGACCATCCATGAGCTTGGCCATGTGGCGATTCATGCAAGTACCCCTCCACCGGTCACATCGGCCGACGCGAAGAAGATCGAGAGTCAGGCGAACCGATTCGCTGCTGCGTTCCTTGCCCCTGCTGGACCGTTGATGGAGGATCTGGCGGAGCTAGGTGGCGCGGTCACCCTCAAGACGTTGTCTCAGATCAAGCAAAAGTGGGGGGTCGCGATAAAGATGCTCGTCGTCCGGTTTCAGCAGCTTGAAGTCATTCGTGATGATCATGCTCGCAGTCTTTATAAGCAGATCTCGGCGCGCGGTTGGAATCGTGCGGAGCCGGTCGAGGTGGGCCACGAGAGGGCGTTGTGGCTCGAGAAGGCAGTGGCGAAACGGTATGGGGACGGCGGGATGCGATCCCTCTCGATGGTTTCAGGTCTGGCGGCCTGTCGGGTCGAGCCATGGCGGAACTGGGATCCCCTCGACGTGAGGCGTGAGCCCGCCGAAGTCGTGCCACTTCAACGTCGCAGTGGATCGGGTGGTGCCTCGGGTCGCGATGCCTCGATCATTCAATTACCGAGGCGCTGACAGGCCCCCAAGTCTTGCCTCGATCAGTAAAGACCAGGCCAACGAATCTTGGGAGCGGTTTCTGTTACTAGGGAGCGAGTTCTCCGAGCTAATCAAGCGTCATGTCCTACCTTCATGGCAGCCATCTACCCCCACCACTTAGGCCCCACGCCTGCCTGAGCCGCGGGAATGTACCGGCCACGAGCCGAGCTATAAGCTTCCTCGACGGGTCACTGCGCCAATGCCAGGGTCCGTAGTACCCGCCCGGCTGTACTGCCCGGACATCGGGCGCGTCATACATCCACGGAGTGGGTGCACGTTAACCCTGCTCTGTTGAATTGACCTCTAATGGATCAAGGCGGCTCGCTGCGCTCGCCCCCGACGCTTCGCGCGTCCTCGCTTCGCTGCGGGCGCTCCGCGCCGGGACCAGCCAGACACGCGCCTCCGGCAAACCGTCACAGATCGACGACGTCGTACGCCCGGTAATTGCCCGCGCTCGTGAGAGCCACTCGACATGTGACGCGAAGGCCTGGCTTAATAAGAGCGTGACCAGACCATTGCTTTATCCTAAAGCGTACATCTTGTGTCGTCTCATCGATTGTTATGAACCCAGAGATACCCGCGAATGACTTTACCGTGCCCACGTATTGCGTTTTGGCTGGCTCGAGCTGCAAAGTTACCGCATCTAGTCGGCCCTCGGCTGGTGAAGTCACCAGAGCTAAGCCCTCACGTCCGACGGTTAGAGGCTCAGCCACCGGAGCAACCGCGGACCTCTGGAACTTAATCTCGGTGTCGCCAGACCTTAGTACTCCCGTGTCTCGACCGAGGCTGACGACCTGAACGGGAACAAACGTGCTGACGGGAATTTCAGGAGCTGAGGGGAGCTGGTATCATCATTCGCTTCCTCTATTTCCATAAGATTGTCATCGATCTCAACGAGCGCAGAAGCATCCAAAGATGTCAGTGGAGTTGTCGATTGCAAAATCGTAACTAGACCGTCGATTGGTGATGTTTCACCTTTGCGCACCATTGCATAGTAAGGAACGCGCTGCTCGTCGCACCAGCGTATAACCCGGACGTACACCCTTGCAGATATCATCTATCAAGCCGCCTGCCGAGGCCTGCGAGAGGATGTACACTGAATCAACCTTGAGTCAACTCACACGGCCTTTGACATAGTTTATCCACGTAACAGCGCCACGTTTCGCCTTCTTGTGCTGCATGCCGACATAGATGAGAGCCAAACGGAACACGGTGCTAAGATGTTCACAGTTTACGAGTTCGCCAATGGAACGTTTCGATTGGGCGACCAAGAAGTCGATTAATTCTTCCGCTTGCTCGTGGTAATCAACTTTCTCTACTTCGAAACGAGAACGTTGCCCGAGCAAAACCAGTTCTTGCAGAAGCACGTCCCACATAAGTCCCCGGGCTTCCAGCTGCGAGAACTTCTTATGGTACGTCGTCAGTGAATCGCGCTCATGCTCCCCGACGAACTCTTCATCGAAAATCTCCACTAGATCGGGATGGGTTGCGCGAAGAATGCTCCGGACGACGAATAGGTCGAGACCGGTTCTCTGTGAGGGACTCAAGCACTTTTTCGCAGATCGAAGAAGGCTCTCATTCACGAAACATAGGGCCACTCTAATGAATCCTCGGTCCTGTTGCTCTTCAGAGTTCAGGCGAACGATCACTCTACCTTCGGCGGCGAGCGCGCCCAGGTCCGAATTGCCGTCTACCCATTTGACCTCTGCGCGCTCGAACGTGAGGAAAGGTCCTTCGAGCGAAAGAGCCCGTGTCATATAGTTCAATCGGCGCTGAGTATCATATTTAACATAGCCCTTGCTTCCCGCTCTGACTAAGCCAGGAATGTGACTCACAGCTCGAGCTAATAAGGCAGCCCACTTCTCGGCAATATTCGGGTGTGTACCGATCCAGACTAGCAAAGCAGTTGGTGGCAGAAATCCTGCTACATAGACAAGGATCTCTTTCATTGATTGGCCAACTCCCGAAGCGCACGAGAAATGCAAACACTGCGGTTACATACCACGCGATAAGACCGTCCAGATGGAATGAGCAATCCTACATCGGGAAGTTCGATATCGCGCCCACATTTTGCACACACTGGCTGCTTGTCGAAGCTGATTCGTTCGAGAACAGCTCGCAGCGCAGAATCGTGAACAGCGGATAAGGTCTTCGTGAGTTGACGAGCCACCATGCCGATACTCTCCAACCTATCTATCAGATCCCTGCGGCCGACGATACCGGACGGCGTGGACGTCCGGACCCGAAACATTAAGTAGGGCTCCATCCGCCCTGAGCCCTGGGCCGGTGCTCCGGGTGGTCCGGCGACCCCCGCGTCCCCCCACACACGGACCGGGAGGTTGGGGCTCATATTCCTCTTCCAGAGCGAGTAGAGGAACGCGCAGTGAGGACACCGCGGCTGGATCTGGCCGGCCTCCGAAAAGTACGGCAATGCACCGGTTGGCGAGGGCAGTCCAGTGCTGCGCCTCCCAGCCGGCGTCCGTCTGCGCGACTCCTTTCAGTGCACTCGCGCCCAGTTTGCAGGCAGGCGAGTCCTACGGACACAACGGTCGGAGCCGCACCAGGCACCGTAGCCGACCTCGCACGCAGACGGACGGTTGCCCCACGGCGGCCACGGTTTCAACTGGGAGACAAATTGGGAGACAACTGGGGATACTCGACCAGGCCCAGCTGGACACTCTTGGAGACTCCGCTGAGCGCATCGGCGAGCATGGTGACCCCTATGGGAGGCCCTGATAAGGCAAAGGGGCTCATCGCAATCGAGGGTGTAGTTGGGGTCTGAAGCCGCCGGTCTCCAGCAGTGATCTGGCGATGGTATGTCGCCCTCGTGGTTATGTTGACCGGCTCGGTGAGCTGCCTGCGCGGCGGGGGTCGGGGGTCGAGCCGGTCAACATAACCGTCGGCGGCGTCACCGGTTCTGCGAGGAACGCGATGAGAGCGTCGGATGCTTGGTAGCGGGCCGGCGGCCGCTCATCGATCGCGGGAGACGCGTCGAGGGTTCGGCGTTTGAGTTCCA
Organism: uncultured Actinomycetota bacterium; assembly: GCA_963758075.1. GTDB lineage: Bacteria > Actinomycetota > Actinomycetes > Propionibacteriales > Propionibacteriaceae > Microlunatus. Next base: position 616,925 of record CAVWTT010000005.1, read on the forward strand.
GGTCGGCGTGGAGATAGATCTGCGTGGTCTGGATGTTCGCGTGGCCGAGCCAGAGCGCGATGCTCGCGGTGTCGATCCCGGCGTGCAGGAGGCTCATCGCGCAGGTGTGCCGCAGCGTGTGCGGGGTGACGTTCTTCCCGGCCAGCGAAGGACACTGCTCGGCTGCGCTGGACGTGTCGGGTGACGAGCTTCGCCGACCGCGGCTCTGGTCAGCGGTGTCCCGCTGCTGGTGGGGAACAGCGGCCCGTCCGGCGCGGTCGGGAGCTCGCTGAGCCAGGCGGTCAGGAGTCTGACGGTGTTCTTCTGCAGCGGGATCACGCGTTGCTTGCGTCCCTTGCCGACGCATTCGAGCTGGCTGTGCGGGCCGATCTGGATGCTGTCGATGCGCAGGCTGATCAGCTCGCTGACGCGGAGCCCGGTCTGGATGCCCAGGTGCAGCAGGAGCCGGTCACGGCGCCCGATCCAGGTGCTCGGTGTCCGGGGCGGCGATGAGCGCTTCAGCTTCGGGGGCGGTGAGGAAGGACACGAGCGTCGTCTTCGTGCGTTTCGCGGGGATCGCGAGGACCTGGCTGATCGTCGCGATCGCGTCCGGTGCCCGGTAGCTGGCGTAGGTGAAGAACGACCGCAACGCCGCCCGGCGGGCGTTGCGGGTCGCGGCGGAGTTCCCGCGGTCGGTCTCCAGGTGCTGGAGGAACCCGCCGATGAGGTCCGCGTCCAGGTCGGCCAGTCGTCAGACGCGGACGGCGCGATGCCGGTGGCTCGCTGGGCGTAGATCAGCAGGAGCCGGAACGTGTCGGCGTAGGCGGCCTTCGTGTGGACGCTGGCGTTGAGGTGCCGGTCGAGCTTGTCGGTGAAGAAACTTGCAGCAGCGGCGCGAGGTCACTCATCATCGTCCCCGTCCGCGTGGAGGCGTTCGGCGAGAGCCGCGGCGAGTTCGGGTGTGTTCGACAGATACCAGTAGGTCGATTCCGGGCTGACGTGTCCGAGCCAGGCCGAGAGCACCGGCATCATCGCGTCGACGTCGCCGCCTGCGCGGATGTGTCCGATCAGCGTGTTCGTCGCGAACGAGTGCCGAAAGTCGTGCAGCCTGACCGCCGGCATGCTCGGGCTGCCGGCCAGCCCCGCCATCGTGCGGATCTCCTGGAACGTCTTTCCCGCCGTGGACCGGGCGATCCGGGTGCCGCGCCGCGCGACGAACACCGCCGTCGTCTTCGGGACCGGGAACGTCTGATCGCGCAGCCGCTGGAACCCGCCGATCGCGGTCATCGTGGACCGTGCAGCGGGACCAGGCGGGACTTGCCGAACTTCGTGTCGACGATCCGCGCCCAGCTCTGGCCGGAGTCGTCCGTGGTGATGTCGGCATCGTCGAGGTTTCGGGCCTCGCTGATCCGCAGCCCCGTCACCGTCAGCAGCCCGAGCAAGGTCTGCCATGACGCCGCGCGAACCGTTGGCGTCAGCCTGCCCGCCGCGGCCAGGAGCGCATCGATCTGCTCCGGCGGTGAAGATCAGTGGGCGGGCACGGTGGCTGCCGTAGGGGTTCCCGTCGAGCAACGGGATCTCGGTCGCGGGGTCGAACCAGGCGACGTGCTCGGCGAACTGGCGGATGTGGTTCAGCCGCTCCGACACCGTGCGCGGGAGAACTGCGAGACCCATGCCGTCGCCAGATCGCGACGGATCGTCGGCTCGCCCGCCTCGTCCATCCAGGCGACGAACGCGTCCAGCGTCTTGCCCGGCGCGGTCAGCTTGAACCCGAGCGCTCGGCGTGTGGCCAGGTAGCTGTCCAGGAGTTCACGCAGCTCGCTCATCGTGCCCACCTGCCCCGACGCCGCGGCAGGCCACTCGGGGGCCAGCTGGGTCAGCCGGTTCTTGTCGACCTTGGTGTAGATCGCGGTCGTGCGCAGATGCGCGTGCCGCAGCAGCCCCTGGACCTCCTGCAGGGTGGCGCCGGAGGCGAGCATCCCGGTCGCGAACGTCTGCCGCAGCCGGTGCGGGCCGAACTTCGTCACCCCCGCGCCCATGCAGATCTGCCGGATCGTCCCGCAGACCCCGTTCGCCGTCAGCGGCTGGACGGGGTCGATGACCGTCCAGAACACCTCCTCGCCCTGGACCCGGCCGCCGCGGCCATGGAGCACGTAGTCCTCCAGCGCCTGACCGACCTCGTCGGGCAGCGGGAGCTCGTCGACCCGGTCGCCCTTGCCGCGGATGCGCAAGCTGCCTGTCTGCCAGCCGATGTCGCCCAGCCGCAGCCCGGCGATCTCACACGCCCGCAGCCCGAGCCCGGTCAACAGCAGCAGGATCGCCCGGTCCCGCAGCCCTTTCGCCGAGCGCAGGTCAAGCTGTCGAACAGCGCCTCGATCGTCCCGGCCGGGACCGGGTCCGGGATCGACGACAGCCGCCACGCCGCCGCGTGCGGCACCACCCCGGCCAAGTCCTGCCCCGTCCGGCCCGAGCGGTGGCAGTACTGCAGGAACGAGCGCAGCATCACCAGCTGCTTGCCCAGCGTCGACGCCTTCAGCCCGCGCGCGGCTTCCAGGTTCACCCACTCGATCACCGTCGCCGCCGTCAGCTGTCCGCAGCGACTGATCGATCGGTGCGGGAAGCCACTCCACGAACCCTGCGACACGGGCGGTGTATGCGGCGGCGGTGCGTTCCTGCGCCGAACGCTCCCGCAGCAGCCACGTCTCGAACTCGTCCAGCACGTCTCGCGCGTCGGCGCGGCGCTGATCACGATGAATCGCCATCTCGGTCCTCCTCGACCCGATGCCAGGCGATCCCAGCGACCGCCCAGTCAGATCAAGCGAACCCGCGCTTCGACCGCCGATGGTTATGTTGACCGCTCCCGCCCAGCCCCGCCAGCGTCAAGGAAGCTCGCCGGGCCGGTCAACATAACTACGAGGGCGACATACCATCGCCAGATCACTACTGGAGACCGGCGGATTCAGACCCCCACTACACCCTCAATTGTGATGAGCCCGGTACGAGTCGTCGACGCTCGCTGCGGTGATGCCGTCGGTGTTGGCCGGTCTAGGCGTTGCGGGCATGTGCAACACCCTGGGGCTTCCGGCCCGGCCGCGGGTGTGCCTCCTCCTGGTGGACGGTCTCGGCTGGGAGTTGCTGCTGGCACATCGGGACGAGGCACCGTTCCTGTCCTCGCTGCTGCCGGGCCGCGACCCGATCGAAGCCGGGTTCCCGGCCACGACGGCGACCAGCATCGCCACGCTCGGCACCGGGCTGCCACCAGGTGAGCACGGCGTCGTGGGGTATTCCTTTGCTACCGGTGCGAACGAGCTGATCAACGCTCTTGGCTGGCATCGGCAGGGCAACGGCCGCCCGAAGGATCTGCGTGACAAAGTCGTGCCGGAGCAGTTCCAACCCCACGCGACGACCTTCGAACGAGCCGTCGCGGCAGGCGCGGCCGTACGGCTGGTGGGCCCTCGGGAGCTGGAGGGCAGTGGCCTGACCCGGGCGGTCCTGCGCGGCGGTGAGTTCCGCGCCGCCCACACGCTCGGCGACCTCACCAGCCACGTCCTCGACGCCCTCGCCGATGACGACCGGGTCGTCTGCTACGCCTACCACGCCGACCTCGACGTGATGGGCCACGTCTACGGGCCGGGCAGCGATCCGTGGCGCCACCAACTGGCCTACGTCGATCAGCTCGCCGCCCGGATCGCGGACAGCCTGCCGCGGGACGGCATGCTCGTCGTCACCGCGGACCACGGCATGGTCGCAGTCGGCGACGACGACCGCGTCGACGTCGACACCGAACCCGAGCTGCAGGCCGGCGTGCGGATGGTGGGCGGCGAACCCCGCGTGCGCCACCTCTACACCACAGCCGGCGCGACCGACAACGTCCGCCAGACCTGGCAGGAGCGACTCCGAGACCGTGCCGTGGTGCTGACCCGCGACGAGGCCATCGACATCGGATGGTTCGGCCCGCGGGTCGCCGACGAGGTCCGCCCGCGCATCGGTGACCTCGTCGTCGCCGCGGGCGGGACGCTGGCCATGATCCGGTCGACATGCGAGCGGCGACTGAGCCGGTTCGCGGGCCAGCACGGTTCACTCACCGCCGAGGAGCAGCTCGTCCCCCTGCTCACCGCCACCGGCGGGTGACGGGTGTTCAGTTGCGTGACGCGCTCCGTTGAAGAGTCGTTCGAGACGTGACTTTGTTCTCGTCGAGGCGAATACCGAATCCGGGGCTCGTGGGCAACGCGACAGCGCCCTGCACGGGTTCGGGTGGGTCGACTTCGAAATGGTGCCGAGTCGGCATCAGCCGGAACAGGTACTCGATGCTCGGGCAGGTCGTGGGTGACTGGCTGGCCACCACGTGCAGTGCCGCATGCACTCCGTGACCGTGCGGGATGACCGGGACCCCGAAGGTCTCGGCGACCGCGCAGATACGAGTCAACTCAGTGACACCGCCGCACCATTCGGGGTCGCACTGGACGACGGCAATTGCCGACTCGTTGAGCCAAGCCAGAACCTCGGCGCGGTCGTAGAGATGCTCTCCGGCCGACAGCGGTTGTCCGGTGCTGCGGTGCAACTCCACGAACGCACGGAGCCGATCCGGACCGAACGGTTCTTCCAGCCACGTCGGGTGCAGGTCGCGGACCCGCTCGGTCCAGGCCCGTGCGAAGGCCAGATCCCAACCATGGAACGCGTCGAACATGATCGGGTAGTCATCACCGAGCGTGCTCCGCAACAACCTGGCCAGCTCCACGCTGCGGGTCAATCCCTCAGCGCCAGCGGCGGGACCGTCGGCGAAGAACCACTTCTGTCCCCAGAACCCGTCGGCCTGCAGCTCGCGCGCCCGCTGCGCGACGACATCCGGCTGAAGTGACGTTCCCAGAGTGCTGGCGTAGGCGGGAATCGGATCCCGCCCGCCACCGCCGAGTAGCTGCCAGACGGGGGCGTCGAAGACCTTTCCGCGAAGGTCCCACAGACAATTGTCGATCGCGCTGATCGCCATCTTCAGGTGACCGTGCCGGGCGTGCCGGTCCGAGCGCGCGAGCTTGTCCCAGTTGATCGCCACCGCCAAGGCGTCCTCGCCGATGATCACGTCACCGAGCGAGTCGATGATCGGCCAGGATGCGTCGAAGTCGATCGGGCCGTAGAAGCCCTCGGCATCACCGTCGGTGCCGATCCGCAGATACAGCGACTCGATCGATTCAGGAACGACCCCGGCCGGCTGCGGCTGCGCCATCCGGTGCTCCGGGTAGACGGAGATCGGGCGAACCTGCTGCTGCCGCTCGCCGGCCGGCAGGCCAGGGTGCGGTCCGCTGACCGCAACCACCTCGACGGACTTGATGGTCAACCTGCGCAACGCCCGATCCTTTCCGTTGCCATGGAACGCCGACCTTTCCGCTGCGGTCAACGCCGAGAAATTCCTGATCGGTCGATCAGTGTCGGGCCTGCGCGTAGTGCTGGGCCAAAAGGTCGCCGGCGAAGTCGCGGCGCAGGTCGCGCCAGACGGAATGGATGTGATTGGCCTGATCCTGGGTGTTGTCGTACTCGATGAGCAGGGTCGGACCGCTGAGCGCGTAATAGTGTCCGGCGCCTCGCTCGACGGGTCCGGCCCATCCGAAGCTCACCTGGTCGAGTCCGGCGTCGGTGATGTCGGTCCAGGCCTGGTTGGCGACCACCGGCGCCGCCCGGTCGACGTACTGCCGCAGCAGCGCCACGAACAGCTCACGCTGCGACCGGTCCAGTCGGGCGTACGAGACGCCGCGCGGCTGCTCCGGCAGGGCAGCGACCGGGTCCCATCGGGAGGCGATGTCCGCGGGTGCCTCGGCCGCGATCTGCGCCGTCCGTCGCTGATCCTCCTGCAGTGCGAGCATCAGTTCCCGCGCCAGGTCCTCCTCCCGCGGCAGGGCCCGCAGGCCGGTGTGCGGGCCCGCCAGCACCGTCGCGGGCTCCGCGCCGAAGAAGTGCGGGATTCCCCTGACCTGGTCCCCGACGATGGTGGCCTGCGCCAGCAGATGGTGGCCGTTGATCCGCCACGCCCACGGATCGGTGCTCGACGGATCCCCCAGCACGACCAACCAGTAGGGCAGGTCGCGGTACGGGTCGAGGTCGGCTCGGCCGGCCTGCTGGAGGGACAGTTGTCGCCGGACGGCTTCAATGCCGATCACCAGCTGCGTATCGGACCAGCCGCGCACGCTGTGGACCAGCTGCAGCAGATCCAGCGCCGGCTCCAGCTGCTCGTCACTCAGCTCGCCGAGGCGGAGCCCAGGTCGGTCACCGGGCAAGTATGTCCACCGCTGGTGCAGATCGCTGTCGAAGGGAAGGACGATGCGATGGCGTTGCTCCGTGTCCAGGCGATCGACCAGACTGCGGGCCGCCGCCCGCATCGCCGCGGCAAGATCCGGCATGGTGAGTTCCGCCATGCCGCCAACCTAACGGCGGGCACCAGCGGCACGGAACGTGGAACCGCCGTCGATCCCGGCCACTCGTTCTGCACAGCCGAGCCGGTGGGGGAGAGAATCGGCTGGTGGAGGAATCAGATTCGCCGGGATCCGCAGCCTTCGGTGTCGTTGTGTTCCTGACCGAGTTGCTGTTGCTGGCGGTCCTGGCCTGGTCCGGTGCCCGACTCGGATCTCCCCGTCTGCCGCTGGCGATCGGGCTTGCCCTGGTCTTGCCGGGCCTTGCGGCACCGGCGTGGGGACGGTGGTTGGCGCCTCGGGCGCCGCGTCGGCTTCAGGGTGTCACGCGATTGATCATCAAGCTGACCTTGCTGATCATCGCCGCGGGCCTCTTGGCACTTTCCGGGTTGGTCGCCTATGCGGTCGTGTTCTTGGTGGTCGGCGCGGTGGTCTTCTCTGTGGGGGAGCGATCGAGCCGGCAATCCGCGGCCTGACCGATGCAGTGGGACGACGGGCCCAACGGTGGCTTGATGAAGTTCAGGTGGCCTGCGGGCCTTCCGGAATGCGTCGGCGCAATCGGGACCGCGCGGACTCCAGGTGATCGCGCATCGTCTGCTCCGCCTCCCTGTCCGACCCACTGCTGATCTTCGCCACCAACAGCCGATGCTCGACCATGGTCGCCGACCCCAGTTCGTGGTCGTATCCGATGCGGAACATGTGCAGGTGGGCGTGGGCTTTCGCCATCGACTCCCGGACCGCCTGGTTCCCGGCCAGATCCAGGACCAGGTCATGCAGCCGAGCGTCATGATCACTGAAGTCGCGGAAGTCCTGGTAGTCGGTCGACTCCGGAATCGTCCCGGCCCGCTCGAGCTCAGCTGCCAGGCGTTCGCGCCCGGAGTCGTCCAGTCGCCGGGCCGCTCGACCTGCCGCCCACGGTTCGATCAGCAGCCGTAGTTCGTACAGGTCGTCCAGCTGGGCCCGCGACAGCGGCAGGGTGACGGTGTAGCCGCGCAAGGGCAGCTTGGTCGCGAGTCCGTCGGATTCCAGCCGAGCCAGCGCCTCGCGGACCGGGGAGGACGACGTCCCCAACTCGCGCGCCAGAGAATCGATGTTCAGCCGCTCGCCGGGGGCGATCACCGCGTTCATGATCAGCCGCTTGATGCCCTGGTACACCTCGTCACCGAGCAGTTGCCGCTGGGGCGGGCGCTGCAGATGACGGAGAAGCTCACCCCGCGGCTGCGCAGGCAATCCAGCTCACCCCTCTTCCGGGCTCGGCGTCGCCAGTGTATCGACAGAATGCATCATCGATCGTGCACGATCCTTGACACAGCCGGTTTGAGTGGTCAAGGTTGGCAACGTAGGCAGGGACAGCAGCGGCGCCCCCAGGGTCGCCACGATTTCTCGTCGACCGGCATCCCATCCAGGTCTGTCGACCGGCATCCCATCCAGGTCTGTCGACCGGCATCCCATCCAGGTCTGTCGACCGGCATCCCATTGACGTCTGGAGCACAGCGATGGCCGCAGCGGACTGGTTCTCCGGCGCCCGACTCGGACTCTTCATCCATTACGACCATGCCAGCCAGCAGGGCGTCGAGCTGTCCTGGCCCCTGTTGGGCCGTGCCGAGGACCCCGGCCGCGTGGAGCATGCCGCTGACTACCACGCGACGGCCAGCAGTTTCGATCCGGTGCGGTGGGACCCGGTCGACCTCGCCCGTCACGCCGCCGACGCCGGAATGCGCTATGCCGTCTTCACGACCAAGCACCACAGCGGGTGGACCGCGTGGCCGTCGAAGGTCGCACCGTTCACCATCGCCAGCAGCCCGTACGGTCGGCGGGGCGGTGATCTGGTGCGCAGCTACACCGACGCCTTCCGGGCTGCGGGCATCAAGGTCGGCCTCTATTTCTCGCTCGCGGACTGGTCGCATCCGGACTACCCGGCCTGGACCGACGAGCAGCGGCCCTATGACTTCCAGACCGGCCCCCGAATCGTCGACCAGGCCGGCTGGCATCGATTCCGGCAGGTCCTCAAGGACGAGCTGACCGAGCTTCTCACCGACTACGGGCCGATCGACCTGCTCTGGTTCGACGGCCAGTGGGAGCGCAGCCCAGAGGTGTGGGGCACCGCGGAGCTGCGCGAGCACATTCATCGGCTCGCGCCCGAGGTCGTGATCAACGACCGACTGACCGACGCCGGGGATTATGCGACCCCCGAACAGGCCGTGCCCGCGCATCCCCCGGACGGGCCCTGGGAGACCTGCCTGACCATGAACGACAGCTGGGGATACATTCCGAGCGATCAGCACTACAAGTCCGCCACCCGGCTGATCACCTCGCTGGCCGAGATCGCCTCGAAGGGCGGCAACCTGCTGCTCAACATCGGCCCCCAGCCGGACGGATCGGTTCCCCAGCAGGAGCTGACCCGGCTGGACCAGATCGGGGCCTGGCTGACGACCCACGGGGAATCGATCTTCGACACATCCCCCGGCCTGGAACCCTGGCAGTTCTACGGTCCCAGCACGCAGCGCGGCAACGCCGTCTACCTCCACATGGTGGGCTGGCCGCTGGAGTCGGTCAGCGTCCGCGGGGTCCGGGTCGCACGCGCGCAGCGGGCCCACCTGCTGGGCAGCGATGACCCGCTACCCCTCGACAGGGTGGTCGCGGCCCAGGACGGTTTTGCCGCCGACCCGATCGGCGAGCTGACCATCGCTCTGCCCGACCGGCCGGATGACCCGCTGCCGGTGATCAAGGTGGAGTTCAGCGGGTGACAACCGACTCACCTCTGCGAGGGAAAGGATCCGCATGGCCGCGATAACCCGGGCTGACGCGCTGCTCGCCGACCTGCCGGTCGAAACGGTCCGGACCGATGCGACGCAGTCGTTCGTCAAGCAGGAGACCATCCTGGTCACGATCAGCACCGACGACGGCCTGACCGGAACGGGATACTCCTACACCATCGGCACGGGCGGGAGTTCGGTGCTGGCGCTGCTGCGGGACAGCCTGCTGCCGCTGTTGATCGGTGAGCAAGCGGGCAATGTGGAGGCCCTGTGGCGAAAGCTCCGCGATGTCACCCACGCCACCACCGTCGGTGCCATCACCTCCCTCGCCCTGGCGGCGGTGGACACCGCCCTGTGGGACCTGCGCTGTCTGGCCGCCGGTGAACCCCTGTGGCGGCTGGCCGGCGGCTTTCGCCGCCAGGTCCCGCTGTACGACACCGAGGGTGGTTGGCTTCACCTCGAGGCCGACGAACTCGTGGCCGGAGCGGTCGCGGCGCAGAAGTCGGGACTGCGGGGGGTGAAGGTCAAGGTCGGGAAACCGCACCTGTCCGAGGACGTGGCGCGGCTGCGCGCCATCCGCGAAGCAGTCGGCCCGGACTTCGCGATCATGGTCGACGCCAACCAGTCCATGACCAGTGCCGAGGCCGTGCGCCGTGCGGCCGCCTTCGAAGAGGTCGGACTGGGCTGGTTCGAGGAGCCGCTGCCCGCCGATGATGTGGCCGGACATGTACGCCTGGCCGCCTCGACGACGCTGCCGATCGCCGTCGGTGAATCGCTGTACTCCATCGGGCAGTTCTGCGACTACATCCAGCGATCCGCCGCGCAGATCATCCAGGCTGATGTCGCTCGGATCGGCGGGATCACCCCCTGGCTGAAGGTGGCCCACCTGGCGGAGGCGTTCAACCTCGACGTCTGCCCGCACTTCCTGATGGAGTTGCACGTGAGCCTCGTCGCGGCGATACCCAACGGCCGCTACGTGGAACACATCCCGCAACTGCGGGCGATCACGGCCACCCAGATCGAGATCATCGACGGGCACGCGCTCGCCCCGGACACTCCGGGCCTGGGTATCGCGTGGGACTTCGATGCTGTCGACAGGTACAGAGTGGCCTAGCTCCGATACTGCTCCTGCTCTGGACCGCCGGATCGGATCGCTGGGCCGGTCTTCCTGCACGGCTCACTCCCGCCTGGATCGGCATAGGGTGTTCGTGTCGGCCTGTTGACGAGAGGCGTGTCATGGCTGTGCGCGGCGCGATCGCCGAATTCCGTCGGCTGCATTCCTCGGGGTGCTTCGTGATGCCGAATCCGTGGGACGTGGGAGGCGCGCGGGCCCTCGAGCACATGGGTTTCAAGGCGTTGGCTACAACGAGTGCAGGATTGGCATGGTCCTTGGGGCGCGCAGACAACCACGTCACCCTCGAGCAGGCGCTCGATCACCTTCGCGCGGTGGTGGATGCCGTGCAGGTGCCGGTGAACGCTGATTTCGAGGGCGGTTACGCTGTCGATCCGACCCAGGTCGCCGCAAACGTGACGCGTGCCGCGGAGACGGGGGTGGCCGGGCTCTCGATCGAGGACTCATCGGGGGGCGGGACCCATCCGCTGTTCGACTTCAAACTTGCCGTTGAGCGGATCGCCGCCGCGCGACAGGCGATCGACGAGAGCGCGACGGGGATCGTGCTCACCGGCAGATCCGAGGGGTTCGTCGTCGGGCGTCCCGACATCGACGAGACGATCCGAAGGCTGCGCGCTTACGGCGAGGCGGGCGCTGACTGCCTCTACGCTCCGCGGATCAGCAGGGTTGAGGACGTCGCCGCCATTGTCGCTGAGGTTTCCCCGAAGCCGGTGAACCTGCTCATCAACGCTCCGTTCATCACCGTGGCGGGGGCGGCACGGCTGGGAGTACGGCGGATCAGTGTGGGAGGCACCCTCGCCCGCACTGCCTGGGACGGCTTCCTGCGGGCAGCGCAGGAGATCGCTGACGAAGGGACTTTCTCCCGATTCGAGCAGTTGCCGAACGTCGACGCACTGTTCGACACCTGACGAATCGACCGTTGGAGATGCTCGCCGGGACCGCATGGCCGGCCGGGCAGCCCCTACTCAGTCTCCAGAGCTCGCGGTCAGATGAAGTCGTCGTAAACGTGACGCTCCATCGTCGGCCTGATCTCCGGTGGCTCCCCCGGCCGGCGCGCCCTGCGCCAACTCGCCATCGGGTACGGCGCCGCAGCCGTCACCTACCTGCTCGGCCTGCTGTTCGGAACCTCCATGACCTGACCTCTCGGTCCTGTCCGAGCTCCCGCGAGTCTTTCGTTGCGGCGCCCCAACTGATCACACCGGCGTTGCTGGTCGGGTCCCTCGGACCGTCGATCTGGTGGCTGGCCACCCACCGGGACACGACACGACAACGTCCACCGGATCCAACGCAGGCCGGCCCGGTTTGTCCGAGGTTCTAGCCGGGAACTCCAGTTATCGGCACAATCACTTCGACGCTATTCCGAGACGGATTCTCAACAGGAGTTCACTGTGAACCACCTAGACGAGCACCAGCGACGGCAGATTCTTGACGATGGCTACACCCTGATCCCGGGCGCTGTGCCACCAGCGAAGGTCGCGGCGGCGTTGCGCGCGATCAACTCCTCACTCGGGGAACGCGGCATAGACCCGGAGAAGTTGATCACCTTCCGCGCCCAGACGTACTGCCCGGAGATCACGGGATCGCCCGCCATTCTGGACCTGCTCGTCGACACGCCGCTCTGGTCCATGGCCGAGTCGGTCATCGGCGAGGGCGTGCTGAGGCCGGTGAACCACGGGCAGATCGCGCTGCGGTTCCCGATCAGTGGGCCGGCCGGAGACGTGCATCCCCACATCGACGGCATGTACACCCCGGACAACGGAGTGGAGAAGGGAAAGATCGCCAACTTCACCGCGCTGGTGGGGGTGTACCTGTCCGACACCCCGACCGAGAACGCCGGGAACTTCACCGTCTGGCCGGGAACGCACCGCCGGTATGCCGACTACTTCGCCGAGGCCGGCCCGACCGCGCTGCTGGAAGGCATGCCACCGGTCCCGCTACCCGAACCTCGCCAGATCACCCCGCGCGCCGGCGACGCCGTGATCTCCCACTATCAGATCGGACATGGGATCGCACCGAACGTGTCCGGCAACATCCGCTACGCCGTCTACTTCCGGCTCACCCGCGAGGGACACGACGCCATCTCTCTGGACGTCATGACCGACCTATGGCGCGAGTGGGACGGCATGCGTGCCCTCGCCCAGCGGTAACGGCAGGCGTCACGGCTCCGATCGATGATGGTCTGACGGATCCAGCTGGCTCACGCTGCGCTGCCACGCTCCTCGGCGGCAGATCTGCGGCCTGGTCCCCGATGGCCGTCGCGGCGCTGTTCGTCGGCCGCTTACCGCGGGCAGGTTGGATCCGATGATCACTGACCCTATCCGCTCGCCGGCGCCGTCCTGCGCGGCGACCAGTAGACAGGCGCCGTCACCTCTGTATTGTCGGTGAACCACGATCTCGGACGGGCTCAAACGTTGACCGCGGGCGTGCCCTCGCAGGGATAGCTCCGGACAAGCGATGCTCTGCGGCTCGCCGGAGGTGTGGAACGCCCGACATGAGTCGATCCGGGGGGACGTCCCGTCTCAGGTGGCGCGAACGACTCCGTGCTTCAGGGCGAACAGGCTGGCGCTGACCCGGTTCGATACCCCGGCCTTGGCGTAGATGTGCTCGAGGTGGTTGCGGACCGTCTTCTCGCTGAGGACGAGGGCGCCGGCGATGTCTCGGTTGGAGCGGCCGACAGCGACCATGCGCAGGATCTCCAGCTCGCGGGCAGTCAGGCCGGCGGGTGAGGTGGCGGTGGGAAGGACCTCGCGGTGGGCGGCGTGCAGGGTGGTCTCCACTGCCGCGGCATCGAAGCTTCCTGCGGCGGCGGCCTCGCGGAGCCGCCGAGCCGCGGAGCTTTCGCTGAGGGCCTCGCGGAAGCCGCGGGGTTCGGTCAGCGACTGGTAGGCGTCGGCGGCGGCCAGGATGCGGGCGGATGCTGACAGGAACGAGCCATCGACTCCCTTGGGGTAGCCGGACCCGTCGAGGCGTTCGCGGTGCAGCCCCGCAAGAGCGGCGACCGATTGCAGTCCCGGCACCCGGCTGATGATCCGTTGGGTCAGGTGCGGGTACAGGTGCACGCGTTCTCGCTCCGTCACGGTGAGGGGGTGCGGCTTGGTCCACACTGCGCTGGAGACCCCGAGTCGGCCGATGTCGTGGACCCAGGCGGCTCGACGGACCACGCCGGCTTCTGTCTCGGGCAGGCCGTAGTGGAGCGCAGCGGAGGCTGCCAGGTCGGCCACGCGTCGGGAGTGCCCGTGGCGGTACGGCGATCGGAGGTCGGCGAAGTCGGCGATAGCCAGGAGCAGGTCGTCGAGTTCCACGGGGCTCAAGGTGACGTCGCGGTCCGGGGCCTCGTGCAGAGCCGCAAGCCAGGCGTCGCCCGCAGGTAGGTCGCGCAGCAGTCCGGGCGCAGCTTGGACGAAGGCATCCGCGACGGCCGGATCGAACTGGGTCCCCGAGCGCCGGCGAACCATGCCGACTGCTGCGTCGACGCCCTGTTCGCGGAGGAAGATCTCGGCGACGTCGGCAACGTGGACCACGCGCATCTCAACGGGGATGTCGTCGCCGGCGGCGCCGTCGGGCAGACCGGCGCCGTCCCAGCGTTCGAAGGTGTAGCCCAGCGCCGTACGCACCTCAGGTCCCAGGTTGAGCCGGTCGGCGAGGATTCCCGCAGACACGTAGTGCGATTGAATGACCTCGGTCATCTGTGCACGTGCCGTCACCATGAACGCGGCTCGGCTCATTGTCCTGCGCACCGGCGGCTGATCGCCGGCCACGTGGCCCAGGAGCAGCCGCAGCAGGGGAAGGCCGGCGAGGTCGACCTCGTACGTCGCGGCCCGGTAGCCGATGTCATCACCGAAGAGCGCAGAGACCTCGAACGAATCCGCGTGACAGCCGATCCAGGCAAGCAGGTCCCCGTAGTAGACGACCCCGTGACGCCGAGCCCCCAGCCCGAGAAGATCCGCCACCCGACACGCGATGATCGACGAGCGCAGCATGTGCTCCATCGGCTGACCGAGACCCAGGTCCAGGGCGAGCGACAGAGCTGCCACCACCTCCGCCCGCCGGGGACGTGGTCCGCCACCCGCCGCAGCGTGCTCCGTCACGCAACCCAGGCTCCCACTCTGGGGCAAGTGGCAACAATGCTCCGCGCCCGACTGCCTCATCCACTTGAGGCAGATGCCCCATGCGGGCCATGCACCCGCGCACCCATCCTCGTAGGTGACAGGGAGGGTGTCAGATGACTGCGATTCGAACTGGTTCCGCCGAGCCGACACTGAAGGCAGACAGGGCCACGGTCGGCGAAGCTTTCGCTCGCGCGCTGGCAGCGAAGGACCGAGACCGGATCATGGATCTACTGACCGGCGCGGTCGACTTCGAGGCACTGACTCCCCGCCGACACTGGGTGGCGGCCACCCCCGCGGCGGTGGTCGACGACGTGATCCTCCGTCACTGGCTGACGCCGAACGACACCGTGCTCGAGCTCGGCTCCCTCACGACGGGCCGGGTGGCCGACAGGGAGCGCGTCGGCTATCGGCTCACGGTGCGCCGTGACGGCACCGACCACGTCCTGGAACAGCAGGCCTACTACACCACCGACGGCCGGCGGATCAGCTGGATCCGCATTCTCTGCAGCGGTTACCGACCCGCGGAAGCCGAGCTCGTCCACCCACCTGAAGATCACCGGAACCAACAGAAGGAGATGCACCATGCCTGAGTTCATGGACGTACACACCGGGACGGTCGGAGTTGTCACTGAGACGCCGGAGGGATCACTGTGAACACCAAATCGGTGATCAGTTTGAGCACCGGACTGGAGGACGCGGAGCGCGTCACGGTCGCGTTCCTCGTGGCGGTGGGCTCCTGCGAGTCGGGGCGCCCCACCCTCATCTTCCTCACCAAGGAGGCGGTCCGTCTGGCCCACGACGGCTTCGCTCACGGAACCGCATGCGAGGGCTGCCCCTCACTCGATGACCTGGTGCGTCGTTACGCCGACGCCGGCGGTCGATACCTCGTGTGCCCGATCTGTTTCGACGCACGACACCTGGCACCAGAGGGGCTGCAGAAGAACGCCACCCTGGGTGGCACGGTGCCCATGTGGGAGTGGATCGGCGACCAGGCCGCCAATACCTTCAGCTATTGAGGGCCGGCCATCACCAAGCTGGAGCTGGGTCCACCGAATCGGTTCGATCATGCCCTGTCAGGGGAACGGTCACCTGGGGGCTGCTCGTCACGGTCACCTCAAGGGTCTGCGACACACGCTGACGCGGCGGCGGAGGATCAATCGGGATGAGCACTCTGGCTAACGGCATCCGGGGCGTGGCGAAGGAACTGCTCGGCCGGCTTCGGCGCAGGTCACGGGATGCCGGGACGGGACCGTCCCCAGTCACCACGGGTGAAGTCGGGGAACTCGACCGGCGCATTGCCGTTGCCGACCGACGCCTCACTCAGCGGTCCGGGGACCGACCAGGCCGCGGCGTCGTAGACGTCCATGTCCGGCACGGTGCCCTCCCGCATGGCCTGGACCAGCCGCAACAGCACCAGGTAGTCCATGCCGCCGTGGCCACCGCTGGCGACGGCCCGATCACCCTCCTGCCGCCAGAGCGGATGTTCGAAGGCAGGGAGGTATTCGGCGATGTCGCGGTAGTCCTCCTCCTCGGTTCCTCGCGCGCCCTGACCGCCCTGGATCTGCCCGCGGACGGGATCGTCCTCCAGGAAGATCCGCGGCGGGTAGTCGGTGAAGATGCCGTTGGTTCCGACCACCTGATTGCGCCGGTCGTACGGCCGCGGCCCGATCACCTGGTGTTGCAGCACGATGCTTCGACCGGCTGCGGTCTGGATGAGTGAGGTGTTGATGTCGGCGCACCGGTACACCTCGCCGCGGCGCGGGTCGTCGGCCGGCAGGTTGGCGTCACGCCATTTCTGCAGGCCGATGCTCGGCGAACCCATCGAGACCAACCGGGTGAACCGGTCGCCGCGGTTGATGCCGAAGTACGACGCCACCGGGCCCAGGCCGTGGGTCGGATAGAGGTTGCGGTCGTGGTCGATGTGCATCTGGCGTCGCCACGTCTGGTCATTGATCAGCATGGCGCGCAGATCATGGGTGTAGGAGCACTCGGCATGCAGCAGCTCCCCCAGCGCACCGGCCCGGACGAGCTGGAGGGCGAACAACTCGGTGCGGCCGTAGCAGCAGTTCTCCAGCATGACGCAATGTCGTTGGGCCTGCTCCGAGGCGTCGACCAGATCCCAGCACTCCTCGACGGTGAGGGCTGCCGGAACCTCCAGTCCGACGTGCTTGCCGGCCCGCATGGCCTGCACCGCCAACGCAGCATGCGAGGGCCAGGGCGTGGCGATCAGCGCGAGGTCGATGTCGTCGCGGGCGAGCAACCGCTCGGTGGCGTCCTCTCCGGCATACGGTTCCGGCACCGGCTTGCCCTGGCCGGCGAGCAGCCCGGACATCTCCGCCACAGATTCCGCATGCAGGTCCGCGACCGCCACCACGCGGGCGCCCGACACCTCGGCGAGGCTGGAGACCAGGCCGCCCTGGCGGTGCCCCGCGCCGATCAGACCGATCCGCACCTCGGAGCGTGGCTCGAAGGCGAGATCGCAGACTGAGGACTGCCCGACCGCGCGCGGGCGGTCGGTTGACATCACTGGCGTGCTCACGAAGCGTGCTCCCGGATCTGCGTGTCCGCCGCCGCATCGGCGGCTCCCGCCGGCCCCATCGGACTGCAGGCACGGATCACCCTAGCCGCGCCTGTCTCCGCCGGATCGACCGCACTCGCCTGCCACCTGCCGCCATCCGATCAGGCTGAATCCTTGCCCGGATCGGTCGATGCGGCGATCCGATCGAGCACGGCAGGTCGGGGCAGCGCCGGCGGTATGCCGCCGACGTAGGACTGCAACACGGCGGTCACCACCCGGGGGGAGAACAGAAGACGGGGTGCGCCCATCAGGTGGTAGACCTCGGTCAACACCGCCGCGCAGGCCGGGTCGCCGCCCACGGCGAGCCGGTCGATGCGGTCGGTCCAGCGGGTGAGCAGCCGCTGCGCCGCCGTCTGTCGGCCATCGGATGTCGGCTGGCGCAGGTCTTGGGAGGTGGCGATGGACCATGGAAGTTTGGTCACCGCTGCCAGCTGGCGTTGCAGCCGGCGGGTGCTGCGGACGTCGTGTATCTGACCGATCATCTTTCCTAGGAGTTCCGCCTGCATGGCGGCCACCGTGATGCCCTGCCCGTACACCGGGTTGAACGCGCAGAGCGCGTCCCCGGTGACCAGCAGACCCTGTGGCCAGCGGGCGGAGCGGGCGTACGGGATGCGCCGGTTTCCCGTCTGGCGGTAGACGGCGACGTCGCCGAGGGGTTGCAGGCAGCTCACCAAGTCGGCGGGCGCCGGGTCGCGTAAAGAGGAGAGGAAGTCGGCGAACTGGCTGGTGTCCCGAGAAGGTCGCCGCTCGCCGTAGCCGGCCGCGAGCACAAGCCACTGCCGGTCCTCGATCGGCAGGATCGTGGACCCGACGGGGGATTCCGGCGTCGCGAGGATCACCAGACCGGTGTCGAGCGGCGGGGCCTCCGGCCCCTGGTAGCGGCGAGAGGCGTATCCGAGCTTCGCCTCGACGCTTTCCGGCTCCGGGACCGAATAGCCCAGGTCGGTCAGCCAGTGGGGCAGCCGCGAACCCCGACCGGAGGCGTCGACGACCACGTCGCCGAGGACGGTCTCGCCGGTGGAGCCACGGACCTCCCAGCCGTCCGCCGTCTTACCGAGTCCGCACACCCGGAAGCCGTCGCGGAGACTGACGCCGGCAATGTCGAGCGCGCGGCGCCGGACGAGAAGCTCCAGCACCGGCCGGCTGATCGAGAGGATGTCGTATGAGGGCAGGTCGGTGGCCGACCATCCATGCCAGCCCAACCAGGCGATCTTCCCGGTGTCGAGGCGCAGTCCGCCGCTGTCGAGGATGTTCCGCTCCAGACCGGGAAGCAGGTTCTCCACGGACAGCAGGCCGCGGTGCAACACGATGTGCGGCTGCACGCCCTGCGGGACGCCGGGTCTCGGCTCGGCGCGGTCGGACAGTCGGTCGCGCTCCAGCAGAGTGACCTCGGTCCCGGTCCGGGCTGTGGCTGCCGCTGCGAACAGTCCGGCGAAGCTGGCACCGACGATCACCACGCGGCGGGGAGGCTTGGTCATCGGAACCATTCTCCCTGGTGTGCGGGCGCTGGGCGACAGGACCAAGTGATCTCCTCGCCGGGTAGCGGCGCCCCTGGGCTCTTCAGCTCTCACCCACCGCGGTCAGGACGTTGGACCGGCTGCCACGCAAGATTGCGGCCGCCGTGGTCGTGTTCTGCACCGCAGTTCTGCCCGAGGACCCGCACCGGGTGATCAAACCCCTCCGGTACGAGCTCGAAGGCTGGCACGTCGCCCGCCGTGGCGACTATCGCGTGCTGGTCCAGATCATCGAAGAAGATCACGTACTACTATGGGCGCATCGAGCACCGAGCCGACGTGATGGCCGCTACCGGCCTCACTAAGCTGAGCGAGGCCCTGCCGGATTGGGACCCATCACCGCGCCGGGTCTGGCTCCTCTCTGAGCCAACTGGCAGCCGGGAGTGAAGTTCTAGGCTTGGTCATGGCGGGTCCGGAAGTGACGTGGCCGATGATCCGGTGTGGGGATGTGAGCCGGCGGCGCTGGCCTGGTCGAACGCTCGTCAATGACACACACAATGGCGTCGCCTTTGTGCGACAAGCTCGCCACCCGTCTCCGCTGAGGCGTCGTCCTCCGCACCGGCACCATCTGGCTGGTCCAGGAGCGAGACCCGCCCCAAAGCCGTGCACAGAGAACGAACCGGGATGACCGGTCACGCGTACCACCGCCGACCCGACACCGCAGCACCTGGCGGGGAAGCCCAGACTGCAGCGCGGACAGCTGCGTCTCCAGCCGGAGACCAGTGCGCCCGGGTCGTAGTATTGACCGGCTGATGCGGCCTGCAATCCGGCGGCTAGAAGGATCCGCTGGGTCCGTGGCCGCCACTGCGTCGGGCCAACGGAGGTGGGGTTTTCGCCAGTCTGTCCGCCACCGCTCCGGTAACGAAGGCGTAGACGGCCTTGTGTCCCAGATCCACCGCGCCGAGCTTGGTACCCCACGACCACGGCGGCTTCCCGACGCCGGTCACGTTCTCCATCGTCTCGTCGGTGGTCAGGCGGGTGACGAAGAACATCGTGCTCGCCAACGGTCCGCGCATCCCGCCTTCGGCCATCACCCCACGGAGCGCGGCAGGCAGAATCCCCAGCCCCCAGTGAGCGACCCACCCCATCCATTGACGTTCGTCATCGGGCTTCGTCTTGCGGCCAAGAATCCGCTCCAGCGCGTGTGCCGGGATGAAAGAGTTGGGTCGACCGGTGAGACGCTGCTCGATCTTCTCCGACACGGTCATCGCGACGGTCCCGACCAGGCCGGCCACCATGCCGGTCCGAATTCCCCGGCCGATGATCCTCCATGAATCCTCCATGGCGGTGCGTTACCCGGGCGCCGAGGGGGCGAACCACCGCCAGTTCGGGTTCGTCAATGTGTCGCCGCACGGACACGCCATCGCCGGGCCCTGAACTCAGGAATCGACCGATGACGGTGTCGCCGGCGGCGGCCTGCACAGATTTCGGATTCCTGACAGACGCCGCCCGTGGGAGGTTCGTGCACGACGGGGACCTCGCCCACCCATTCCGGCCAGTATGGCCGGATGCTCGCTTTCCTAGGACGCCCTGTCAAGGCCAAGGTCACTGGTCCAAGTCCAGTTGGCCCCATTTGCTGACGCGAGAACAACGGCTCCGATGTCTCCCCTGGCCGGTGTTCCTGCACCACTACCCGTCGGGATCGACGGCGGCGGCCGGACTGCGCCCGGTGACCTCGCTACGACCAAACCGCTCTGGCCGTTCCCACAGAGCTAACGCGGTCAGCCCGACCAGCGCGACCCCGGACAGCACCGCCGGCAGGTAGAAGACGTGGGGCAGGCCGAGCCAGGCCACCCCGACGCCGCCGACGAAGCCGCCCACCGCGCCGGCGATCGGCACTGCGCTCATGAAGACGCTGGAGGCGGTGCCGACCCGTTCGGGGTGGAAGTCCTGGGCGATGGTCACGCCGAGCCCGGCGATGCAGGACCATTGCAGCCCGATCAGGACCTGCGCGGCGAACAATCCGACCGCCGTCGTGCTGGTCGCGAAGATGAGGTAGGCGGCGATCCCGAGCGCGATGCCGGCCGGGAACACCCGCAGCGGCCCGTGCCGGTCGGCCAGCCGACCGGCCAGCGGCATCGCGGCGAACTCGACCAGCGGCTGGATGCCGATCACCGCGCCGAGCATCGCCGGCGCCAGGTGCAGGTGCTGTTGCATGTAGAGCGGCAGGTAGCCGAACTTGATGGTGTCGCCGGCCATCGCGATCACGGTCAGGCCGGTGAAGACCAGCAACGGCGCCATCCCGGTCCGCCGGGGCCGCTCGGCAAACTCTGCGTGACCGACGCGGTGGTGGCGGAGCACCCGCTGGCGGCCCAGCGGCAGGATCTGGGCGAGCATGCAGCCGGCGGTCGCCAGCAGCAGCGCCCGGAGCCCGACGACATGGCCGAACCAGCTGCCGAGCACCGGGCCGAGCACCCAGCCGCCGGTGTAGGCCATCCGAATCAGGGAGATCACCCGGTTGTCGGCGCCGGTCGGGTTTCGGTTCAGGTGGTCGCGGCAGGCCGCGAACAGCTGTCCCATCGCCGCCCCGGCGATGCTGAGTGCGACGATGCTCATCAGGAACGGCACCCAGACCGCGTGGGCCAGCGCGATCACCGTCCAGCCGACGGCGCCGGCGATCGCGCAGATCCGGAAGATCACCAGCCGGTTGCCGCGGTGGTCGGAGAACCGGCCGATCAGGTAGCCGGCGACCGGCGCGGCCAGGTTCGTCAGGTAGTACAGGCCGGCCACCGGCAGCGAGGCGCCGAGCTCGGTGACCAGGAAGATCGTCAACTGCGGCGCGGTCGCCGACAGCCCGATCCCGGACAGCAGCAGCGACACCACGGCGGCCCGGAAGAACCGCGACCCGGCCACGATCCGCACCGCGGACGCCTCCGCCACCTGCAGCTCAGCCCCCGCTGTCCGACCCCTGGATCCGATGATCACCGACCCTATCCGCCGGCCGCCGCCGCCCTGCGCGCCGGTCCGTAGGCGGCCACCGTCACCTCAGTGGTGTCGGTCAATCGTTGCCCCGCAGCTGGGACTCTGCTCCCAGCCTCGTGGAGTTCGGAGTCGACCAGAACACCGCGGTCGTGTTCCCGGCCCGGCTCTCGAGCCCGATCTGGAAACTGAGCACGTTCCCGGCCCGCGAGAGAGCCGCTGCAGCGCTAATCGACAAACCGGAGCCCGGCACCCGACCAGCACCCCTCACGACCAGGAACGTCACCGGAGTCGTTCGCGACGTACCTGTCGTGCCCAACGGGACCCGGTCCCGGTCGGGCACCAAGCCCGGCGCCGTGGTAGCCGTGCAGGACCTACGCCCCTTCCGACCCTGGCGAACGGGGCGTTCTGTGGACATGCACCCGGACGTGGTGCCAGGCCAGCCACCGCCGGAGGGAGCGGCATCACTGCCGGCCCGGGGCGACGGACCCGATCCACCTGCCGCCGGAACGACACTGCTCGCCGCCTCGGAGACTCCAACGGCGGCAGGACTGTGGCTCCGCGTGGTGGCTTCTCGCAGCCGTGACCGCTGGGTACCGGGACCGGCACACCCATTCGAGACTCGGCCCACCGGCCAGTCAGGAGATATCGCATGATCATTCAGGTCGACACCGACAAGAACATCGACGGCAGCGAGGCCTTCCGCGAACGGACAGAAGCAGACCTTGCCGGTGCCCTGACGAGATTCGAGAACCGGTTGACGCGGCTCGAGGTGCACGTCCGCAACGAAAGTGCCGGCCGCCCGACCGGCGACGATTTCCGTTGCCTGATCAGGGCCCGACCCGCGGGGATGGACCCGGTCACGGCCACCCATCACGCTGCGACTCTCCTCGAGGCGCTCCATGGCGCCACGGACAAGCTCGAAACCCTCTTGACCAGCAAGTTCGAACGGCTGGAAGGCCAGGAGACCCGCGAAACGATCCGCGGCCGCTGACCGGGCCCGCAACTCCTCGGGACGAGCCCGCACCGCGGGCGGCTCCACCGGACCAGGAAGGAGATCCAACATGTTCAGCACAGCTGACCTGACCGAACTCGCCGCCGAACGACCGGACGTCGGGGTTTCCATCCTCATGCCCACTCATACGTCCGGCGACACCCAGCAGGACCCGCTGAGGTTCAAGAACCTGCTGCGCGAAACACGGTCCCAGTTGACCGCGCTGGGCCATTCGACCGCGGACTCCGACCGCGTGCTCACAGCCGCCCGGGCGCTGCTGGAGGACCGAGAGTTCTGGCTGCATCAAGCCCTCGGGCTGGCGGTCTTCCTCGCCGGAGACGAGATCCGCACCTACAGGCTGCCGTCGTCGGTGACGGAGGAGGTCGTGGTGGGTCACGGGTACCACCTGACGCCGCTGCTTCCACTCGTGGCGTCGGAGGAGCCCTTCTACGTCGTCACCGTGACCGCCCACGAAGTCGAGACGTTCAGAGCCTCCCGGTTCGAGATGTCCCGAATGGACTTCGGAGCGACGCTCAGCGTCGATGACCAGGGCATCGAGTCGGACTACCAGAACCCCGCGCAGGCCAGCCCGGTAGCGCGGCCCCACACCGGATCGATCGACATCAGCCATGCCCAGGTCTACGGAGACAGCCCGGAGGAGTGGCGCAAGCGCCGGCTGGTCGACTACGCCCGACGGGTCGCGGCCGGCATCGACCGGTTCGTGGCGCGCGACCCCGCCCCGGTGGTGCTCGTCGCCGGCCCCGCGCTCAGCGGGCACGTCCAGCGAGCCAGTGCGCTCACTCCCGCGACGTTGTGGACGATCGACGAAGACCCATCGAGCCTGGATCCGGCTCGACTGCGGGAAGCCGCGTACGCCGTCCTCGAGCCGCATCTCACCGCGAGCCGGGAGCAGACCTGGAACCGCTTCCGGCGGCTGCGAGAAAGCCATGACCGGCGAGCCGCCACAGACACCGATGGACTTGCCGGCCTCGCGCAGCAGGGCCGCATCGATACCCTGCTGGTCTCCGAGCCTGCCTGTACTGGCGTCGATCTCGAGGGTGCTCGGACCAACCACTCCTCCCGCGAACTCGACGCCCTCGTGCAGGCGACGCTGAGCCGGAGCGGCAGCGTTCAGGTCGTGCCGGCGGCCCTGCTCGGAGAACAGTCGGCAGCGGCAATTCTCCGATTCTGAGCCGGATGCGTGTGCCCGAGTCACGGTCCAGAGCTGCCTGCGCCGGGGTCGAGGCATCGCAGGATCGAAGTTCTCGCACTGCCCAGCTGGAAGGACCGCGAATCGCTGCCCTTCTTCAGAGAGCCGATGCTGCGTGAGGCGCTGCTGAGGCTGTCCCGCGCCGATGCGGTGAAGACGCGGACCTGCCCGACGCCCCCCCGACGCGGACTTCGCGTGTCCACACCTGACCTGCTTCTGCCGCCTCGATGAGCCCGGCCTCGGGGTGGACGACCGGTCGGCGGCTGGAGCCGGATCGTGCCTTCCTGCCGGCTGGATCCCGAGCCCGACCGGTCGTTCTCTCAGCTTCCTGAGGCGGTTTTGAACGAACCCCGACCCGGGATCGCTTTCCAAGGTTTTCCTCATCTGAGGAGGAGTAACGTCGCGCCGTCATCGTTCCGGGCCACTGGTTCGGACAGCAGCCCGAACGCATCCAGCAGGGCGTCAGACGTTGAGGTTGGTGCGGATTGTCGGTTCCACAGGTCGGGGTCGCCGGTGCGTCCCGGCGGCCACCGGCGTGACCCGGGCGGCACGGTGGTGACGACGAGACCGACCGCTTCCGGAGCGGGTCGGGCCCAGGTCAGGTCGATGCTGCGCGTCGCCGTCGGGCTGGCCGTGCTGGGCGCGACGTCGTACGTCTACCTGAGCGTCGCCGCGCGGACGCTGTCGCCGGCGGGCTTCGCGTCGATCTCGGTTCTCTGGTCGATCGTCTACATCGTCGGTCCCGGCGTGTTCCAACCGTTCGAGCAGCAGATCGGGCGGGAACTGGCCGGGCGCCTGGCCCGCGGAGGCCGCAGCCTGGGGCGGTGGGGCCGCTCCATCTCGGTGGCGGTGGTGATCGTGCTGGCCCTGTGCGCGGCCACGCTCATCTTCCTCCGGCCCGTCGCCCGGGCCCTGTTCGACGGCTCGGCCACGGTGGTCGTCGCGCTGATGCTCAGCTTCGTCGCGCTGGCGGCGGCCTACCTGTATCGGGGTGTCCTGGCCGGCGCCGGCCGCTTCGACCTGTACGGCTCCCAGCTGGCAGCCGAGGGTGCCGCCCGGCTCGCCGGCTGCTTCCTGATCTGGTGGCTGGCCCCGGGCGTCGCAGGTTTCGCGGTGCTGATTCCGGTCGCCCAGGCCGTCTCGGTGGCTGTCACCGCACGACCCGGCCGGCTGCTGCTGCGGGCCCACCATCGCGTTCGGGACCGGGTCGAGCCGGTCGACGCCGACCGGAAGGGGGTCCCAAGCACCCGTCCGGTGCCCGGCCGGATCACCTGGCTGATCGGCGCCGGCCTGCTGTCCCAGGCGCTGGTCAACGCCTCGACCCTGCTGGCCCGGCTGCTGTACCGCAACTCCCCGGACCTGGTCGGCCACCTCCAGGCCGGCCTGCTGATCGCCCGGGTGCCGCTGCTGCTCTTTGCCGCCGTACCGGCCGCCCTGCTGCCGCGGCTGGCAGCGATGGCTGCGACCGGCCAGTTCGCCGCGATGCGCCGCAGAACCGACACGGTGGTCATCTGGGTCGGGCTGACGATGGCTGCCGCGACCGTCCTCGCCGGCCTGGTCGGGACTCGGGTGGTACGGCTGTTCTTCGGGTCCGCCTTCGACCTGCCGGGATCGACGCTGGCAGCGCTGACCGGCGGGACCGGGTTGTTCATGATGGCCGGCGTCGCAGCCAGCGCCGTGGTGGCCGCCGGCAGCTTCGGCCGGGCGACGCTGGGCTGGGCCTGCGGAGCGGTGGCGATGGTCGGTGCGCTCGCTCTGCCCGCGGGGCCGACGGGCCGGATCGTCGGCGGCTTCGTTGCCGGCACGGCGGTCAGCTTCCTGGCACTGTCGATCCTCGGCCGGCTCTCGATGTCGGACTCCAGGGCCGGCTCCGCCGAACCGAGCACACCTGACACCGGCACCGAAGGCGGACGCCGCATCGCCGGAACCGTGCGGAGCCCGTCATGACCGCCGACCTGCTGGTGTCGATCCTGGTGGTCGCGTGGGGAGACGAGCCGGAACTCGGCGCCTGCCTGACAGCTGCGCTCGGCTCCCAGGGCGTGCGGGTCGAGGTCGTCGTCGTCGACAACGGTGACCGGTCCGGACAGGTGGACCGATTCGAGGACCATCCCCGGGTGCGGATCCTCCGGCCGGGACGCAACCTGGGCTTCGCGGGCGGGTGCAACCTCGCCGCCGCCCAGGCCACCGGTGAGGTGCTGGTGCTGCTCAATCCCGATGCCATCGTCGCGCCGGGGGCGGTCGCCGCGCTGACCGCGACACTGCAGGACCCGGCCGTCGGAATCGCGACCGCATCGATCCGGTTGGCCGACCGACCGGAGATCATCAACAGCGCCGGGAACCCGGTGCACTATCTCGGACTCGCCTGGGCCGGAGCGCACGGCCAGGATGCGGCCGGCTACCAGGTGCCGCGGGAAGTGGCCGGCGCCAGCGGTGCCTGCTGTGCCGTGCGGGCGTCCTGGTGGCGTGAGCTCGGCGGATTCGACCCGGCCTATTTCGCCTATCACGAGGACGTCGAGATCAGCCTGCGGAGCTGGCAGCGGGGCAGGCCGGTGGTCTACGTGCCGACCGCGGTCGCCTACCACCACTACGAATTCTCCCGCAACGAGCAGAAGTTCTATCTGCTGGAACGGAACCGGCTGATGACCGTGGTGACGACCTATTCGGCCCGCACCCTGGTGCTCCTGGCCGTCCCGCTGCTGGCGTTGGAGGTCGCCGTGGTGATCAAGGCGGCGGCGGACGGGTGGCTGCCGGCCAAGGCCCGCGGATATGCGTGGATCCTGCGTCACCGCAGTCACCTGCGCAGCCGGCGCCGGCGCATCCAGTCCGAACGAACGTGCTCGGACCGTCAGCTCGCGGGCATCTTCGCCGACCGGTTCACCCCGGGCGTCGGCACCGCAGGACGCGTGCTGCGGCTCGCCAATGCCCTGTCCGCTGTCGGCGGTTGGATCTTCAGGAGGTGGGCAGCATGACGGCCGAACCGAGCGCAGAACCTGCGGGCCGGATGCTCGTGGTTATCCCGGCGTTCAACGAGCAGGAATCGCTGCCTGCGGTGCTCGCCGAGGTGGCAGCCGCCGTGCCGGACGCACACATCCTGGTCGTCGACGACGGCTCCGCGGATGCGACCAGCGCGGTCGCACGTCGGGCCGGCGTCGAAGTGCTGACGCTGCCGTTCAATCTCGGCGTCGGCGGCGCGCTGCGCACCGGATTCCGGTTCGCCCGGGAGTACGGCTTCACCCGGATGGTCCAGGTCGACGCCGACGGCCAGCACGACCCGAACCAGATCCCGGCCCTGACCGCACCGCTCGACTCCGCCGACCTGGTGATCGGGGCCCGGTTCGCCGGGGTCGGCGGCTACCGGGTGGGAGCCGTCCGGCGGGCGGTGATGGGTTTCCTCGCCCGCACCCTGTCGCGGCGAACCGGCGCGTTGCTGACCGACACCACCTCCGGTTTCCGCGCGTTCGGCCCGCGCGCCATCGCCCTGTTCGCCCGTGACTATCCGGTGGAGTACCTCGGCGACACGGTCGAGGCGTTGCTGATCGCGGCCCGGGCCCGGTTGACCATCGCCCAGGTGCCGACCGTCATGCGGCCACGCCTGGGCGGGGTGCCGAGCCACTCCGCCGTCCGGTCCGCGCTGCTTCTGGCCCGGACCGTGCCGTCGTTCGTCTTCTCCCGGTCCAAGCCGACCAGTCAGCGAGGGTGATCGCTCCATGAACACGCATCTGCTGGTTCTCCTCGTCGGAGCCGCGATCATCGTGGCGATGATCGACCTGCTGCGCCGGCAGCGGCTCAAGGAGCGCTACACCGTCCTGTGGTTCGCCACCGCGATCGCCGTCGCGGTGCTGGCACTCTTTCCCAGCCTGCTGGACACCGCCGCGGATGCCGTCGGCATCCAGTCCGGCCCGCATCTGTTGTTCCTGCTCGCGATCACTGCGCTCGGATTGGTGTGCATCCAGCTTTCGGTCGAGGTGTCCCGGCTGGAGGAACGGACCCGGACCCTGGCCGAGGAGGTCGCCCTGCTCCGGGCGGCCGTGCAGCGCAGTGATACCCCGAAACTCCAGGAGCGGGATCCCCGGTGACGGCAGTGCTCACGGGACAGCCGCTGGCCCGGCCGGCCGATCCCGGCGGCCGACGACGACCCGTACAGGCCCGCTGGGTGGGTGTGCTGGATGCGGCGATGAGCGGCGGCATCGCCGCATTCGCCCTGTGGACGCTGCTCTACGAGCTCGGACTGGGCCTGCACTGGCCGGTCACGCTCCTCACGCTGGGCTGGCTGGTCCTCGCCGTGCCGCTCGGCTTCCTGGTCGGCCGGGCCAGCTACCGCGCGGAGCGCCGGCCGGAGGCCGCGACCACCCGCTCCGGTGCCGACTCCCGCCCCGGAGGTGATCCCACACCGGCAGCAGCGCAGCGACAGTCCGGTCGCCGGGCCGGCCTCCGGGCAGCGATCCGGCGGTGGCCGGCCGGGCTGGCGGCGGTGGCGGCGGCCGTCCTGCTCACCGCCGGCAGCGGCCTGCTGTTCTGGCTGGGCTGGCTGCTGGCGGCGGCAGCCCTGGTCTGGATCGCGGTGGATCTCCGGCGGACCGTCGATAGTCCCGCCGGCGGGGACCGCCAGAGGCCCGGCGGACCGGCAGGCGACCCAGCACCGCGGCGATCATCCCGGTGGCCTCCGGTCGCCATGCTGGTGACCGGGCTGGCCGTCGGGGCGGGATCGCTGTTCGTCTACCGGGTCTCTGCCGACGACGCCTACTACGTCAACCTGTCGACCTGGGTGGTGGCGCACGATCACTTCGCGCTCCGCGACACCATGTTCAGCAACCAGGTGTTCCCCACCTCCTACGGCGGCGGCTTTCCGATCACTTCCATCGAGGGCCTGATCGGCGCTCTGGCGCGTCTCACCGGCCTCTCGGCACCGACCGCGGCGTACCTGGTGTTCGCGCCCACCTTCGCCTTCGCCGCCGTCTGGGCGCTGGGCCAACTCGCCCGGTCGTGGGCGCCGCGGCTGGCGTTGCCGGTCTTCGCCGTCTCCGTGTTCTTCGTGTTGGTGGGCCGCGGGAACGCCTACCGCGCCTATTCGGTCAACTCGATCTGGATCGGGAAGGCCGCCGCCATAGCGATCGTGCTGCCACTGATCTGGATCTATGCGACCCGCCTCGCCGAATCGCGGAGGGGCCACTGGATCCGCATGCTCGGCCTGGCCGGCGTCGCCTTCATCGGGCTGACCTCCACCGCTGCCATCCTCGCCCCGGCCATCGGGTGTGCGCTGCTGCTGGCCGCCGTGCTCCTCCGCAACGCCAGGATCGCCCTGGGAGCACTGGCCCTGGTGGTGGCGCCGCTGCTCGGCGGCGCCGCGGTCGCGGTGCTGTCCCGGTCGGTCGGCGGTCCCCATCCGCAGGCGCAGGCGTCGTGGGGCGCGCTGCATCACGCCTACGGATCCACCTCCACGGCCCTGGTGCTGCTGACCGTGAGCGCCGTGTTCCTGGCCCCGGTCCTGCTCCGGGGGCGACAGGCGGGTGCGCTCGCCTGGTCGGCAGCGGCCGCAACCGTGCTGGTGCTGGCGCCGGGGGCGCTCTGGCTCGGCAATCGCCTCACCAGCGCCGGTCCGGTGGAGTGGCGGCTGCTGCTGATCGCTCCGGTGCCCACGCTGGTCGGCGTCCTGGTCGCGGCAGCCGCCCAGCGCTGTGGGTCATTGGCCGGAGACCGTCGGGCGGTCCGTACGGCGATCGCGGCGGTCACGGCGGCCGCGGCCCTGGCCGCCCTGTCGGTGGCCGACGGTGCGCCGCCGTGGCCGGACGGCCTGCGGCTGTCCCGAACGCCGGTCTGGAAGGTGAAGCAGCGGCCCCTGCACAACGTTCGAGCCCTGATCGCCACCGATCCCCCGCGCGGGCGACCGATCCTGATGCCCCCCGCCGCCATGATCGTCTTGTCGATCTACACCGTCGAATGGCATGGTGTCGCTCCGCGCCCGCTCTACGTCGCCAGCCTGCAGGAGCCGGCCCGGCTGAAGGCCGCGAGGAAGGTGCTGGTGCGGCTTGCCGCGGCCCGGCACCCGGCCCCGTCCCCCAGCGCGGTGCGGCAGGCCCTGCACCGGCTCGATGTCGGCACCGTCTGCCTCCCGCCGGCCGATCACAGCGGTCAGCGCAGCGTTCGCAGCGCGGGCTTCGGTCCGTTCGCCCGAGTGGGGACCCTGAGTTGCGCGTACCGGACCCGCGCCGGCGGCTGAGCGGACCGGCCCGGGGCCGGCACCGGCCACCGGGCCGACCGGGGAAGCCGGGGGAGGGCGGCCGAGTTCCCGCCGCGGTTGCCAGCTGAGAGCAGGCCCGGCGACCGCGGCCTCAGCGGAGACGGGTCTGGCGGAGTCGGACGATCTTTGCGGGGATGCGGTGTGCTACCGCGTCGAGCTGCTGAGCACCTGTGAGGCGGCGATCTTCAAGGTCCCGCCCTCCTCGACCAGCTGATACGAGGTCCGTTCGACGACGGTCCGGCCGTCGTTGTAGTGATAGGTGACCGTGGCTTCGACCCGGTCGGGCGGGGTGGCGGTCACGTTCCGGGTGTCGACCCGGTCGATCGGTGCCCAGAACTGCTCGTAGCCCTTGCGGCCGCCGGCGTGATCGGCCCGGTACGCCTCCGTCATCCGCGGCCAGGCTTGATCCGTGCCGGCAGGCAGCAACGCGTAGTAGCTGGTGATCGCGTTCGTCAACTGCTCCTTCGTCGGAGACTTGCCTGCCTTCGGTGACTTGTGGCTGGCCGGCTCCCCTGCGGGGGTCGAGTGATTGGGCTTCGGCGTGTGCGGCGCCGAGGTCGGTGCGGCGGTCGGTGAAGCCGACGCGGGGGACCCGGAGGTCGGCGAAGCCGGCTGGGACGCACCGGCGGAGGGCGAGTCCGGCTTGGATGCGCCGGCGGAAGGTGAGCCGGTGGTGCCCGCCGTCGCCGGAGCGCCGGCCGCGGCGCCGGGGTGGTCGGACCCAGCCAACGACGGGATCAGCAGCGCAGCCCCGATGCCGGCCGCGGCGAGCGCAGCGACGAGGACGCCGATCCAGGCCATCCGGCGACGCCGATGCGACCGCGCGGGCGAGGAGCCATCGTCCTCCGACGGCCGGGACGCCCCGGACGGGCCGGCGGCCGGCCTCGCCCGGGTGGGCGATGGCTGGGCACCGGCGGCTGCCGCGGCGGGCTGTCGCGGCGTCTCCACCTCCGCTGCAGTGGTCGGAGACTGAACCTGCACGGTGGGCATCAGGACGGTCGGCTCGCCCGCCTTACTGCTTCCCGCCGGCTGTGCCACCCCACCGGCGGCAAGCTCCTCCAACCTGCGGGCCGCCACATCCATGGGCGGGCGCGCGCCCGGGTCCGAGGCCAGCATCCGGTGCAGCAGCGGGGTGAGCGGGCCGCTTCGCTGGGGCGGCTCGAAGTTCCCGGCGGCGACGCGGTGGAGCAGGGCGATCGAGTTGGCGTCCGTGCCGAACGGCGGCGCCCCCTCCAGCGCGGTGTACAGGGTCGCGCCCAGGCCGAACACGTCGGAGGCGAAGGTGGCCTGCTCGCCGCGGGCGACCTCGGGCGACAGGTAGGACGGTGTTCCGTGCACCAGGCCGGTCGCGGTCAGACTGGCGTCGCCCAGCGCCTGGGAGATGCCGAAGTCGCTGATCAGCGCGGTCCCGTCCTCGGCGACCAGCACGTTGGCCGGTTTGACGTCGCGATGCACGATGCCGAGCTGGTGGGCGGCCGCCAACGCCGACGCCACCTCGGCTCCCAGCCGCGCCGCCTCCTGGGGCTGGAGTGGCCCGCTGTCCTTGAGGATGTCGGCGAGGGTCATCGACGGGACGAACTGCATGATCAGGCACGGCCGACCGTCATCATCGACCACGTCGAAGACCGCGATGGCATTCCGATGGTGCAGCCGGGCGGTGATCCGCGCCTCCCGCATGGCTCGCTGGCTCGCCACCTCGGCCTCGTGCGCGTCCAGCCCGGCCGGCAGTCGGAGCTGTTTGACGGCGACGCGTCGTTGCAGGCGCTCGTCCCAGGCCTCCCAGACCACGCCCATGCCCCCGGTGCCCACCAGGTTCACCAGGCGATAGCGGTCGGCGATGACATGGCCGGGCACGCTCACGTCATTCCCCTCCCGTCTCGCCGGATTCGCCGCTGCCTGCCTCGAGGGAGGCTGCGGTCCGCCCACCGCTGCGACGAGTACGGCGCGCAGCTACCCGTCTCCACCGACCGTTGGCCCGAGAGAGGTACCCGTCAGCGTGAGCCTGATGCGCCAACATAGCTGCTGGCGACGGTCACCGGCGTGGGCGAACCGAACGAGCCCCCAGCAACTGCCCGGTAGCTGGTGGGTCGTCGTGGGCGTCCGTCGACTCGGGGCGCGGTGTGGAATGGCAGGTCGATTGTGGTTCCTCGGGGATCGGTCAGCTCAGGGCGCGGGGGCGGAATCGACCAGGAAGTCGGGGTCGACCTTCAGGAGGGTGCGGCCCAGGTCGACGAGGGCGTCGGCGCGGATGAGTTTGGCGGGGCTCGGGCCGATCCGGCCGGAGGTCTGGATTCCGCGCTCGAGCAGGAGTGGTTCGATCGCCGAGAACCGGCGCGGCGTGCCGTAGCGGTGCGGCCAGAAGGTGCGGACGAGCTCCGAGCCACCGGTGCGGATGACGCCGCGGGCAGGTTTCGGCTGCAGGTGGTAGGGCACCCCGGCCAGCTCCTCGACCGTATGCAGGGTCGTGTTGCTGTCGTGGCCGACGCCGAGGAGCAGGATGCGACCGGCCGGCTGCTCGGCCAGGCGCAGGTAGGGCGAGCCCGGACCGCACGGGGTCAGGGTGTCCTCGTGGCCCTGGGTCAGAGCCGTCGCGTCCGCGCCGATCGCGGCGACCGAATGGGTCGGATGCAGCGACCGGACCGCGTCGGCGCGTCGGCGCACTGCCTCGGGGATCGCGCCGGTCCAGGCCGGCGTGGATGCGACGTCGAACACCACATCGGCATTCGGTCCGACCTCTTCGTCGCCGGTGAGTGTCGGCACCAGCAGCGTTCCACTCGGCCCGAGCACGCCGAGCAGCGCGTCGATCACCGTGTCCGCACCGCCGACGACGTGGCCCAGGGACGACAGCGAGGAGTGCAGCAGGACCTGCTGGCCGGTCTCCAGGCCCAGATCGGTGAAGGCGGCGACGAGATCGGTGGCGGTCAGGGAAGGTGACGAGGTCATCAAGGTCCTGAGGTCGAGGTCACAGGGACGGTTCGGCGCGCATCGGCTTCGGTGCGACGGCAGGCTGACGAACAGGCTGTCCGACTGTATCCCACGCGTCACCAAGACGAGCACCGATCGGAACGATTGGACAGGACCATTAAGCCTATGAACAGGCTGGGCTCAATCATCGCCGCGCGTCCTGTCATGCCCCTGGTCGCTATAGAGCGGTCATGCGGTCCCGTCGGCAAGCCGGCGCAACAAGCCTGATCAGACCATTGGCGAAAATAGGTACGGTCAAATCATTGACTTAGGGCCGCCAGCCGGAACAGACTGCTGCCCAACTCACTCCTCAATGAGCGGAGGACCCGTTGTCCGGATCAGGTGTTCTGTCCCGTCGTCAACTCGTCGGTCTGGCGGCTGCGTCCACGGTCGGCGCCGGCCTGCTGTCCGGCTGCTCGAAAGGTTCGGCCAGCGGTGGTGGTGGTGGTGGTGGCAAGACCACCATCAGGTTCTCCTACCTGTGGACCGGCGAGGAGGCCAAGGCACTGGAAGGCGTGATCGCCAAGTTCAACGCGAGCCAGTCCAAGATCATCGTCAAGGGCGTCTCCAACCCCGACTCGCAGGCCCAGCTCGCCGCCATGACGGGGCACAACGGGGCCTTCGACATCTCCGACAACTTCGGATCGGTCACCGGTGCGTGGGCATCGAAGGGGATCATCCGGTCGCTGGACGAGTACATCAAGCGTGACAAGTACGATCTCGGCGACTTCGTCCCGTCGGCACTGGACGTCTGCCGCTACCAGAATCAGGTCTACCAACTGCCGGTCGCAGTCAACAACTACGCGCTGTTCTACAACAAGACGCTCTTCCGCAAGGCCGGGGTGAAGCAGCCGCCGAAGACGACCGGCGAGTGGGCCCAGGCCATCGCCAAGCTGACCAAGACCAACGGCGACACGATCACCCAGCTCGGCCTGTGCGGAACCTCCGGTGCGGCCGTCGACTACCGATCGCTGGGCGTCACCTTCGGCGGCAGCTGGTACAAGAACGGCACTCCGACACCCACCGATCCCGGCAACATCGCCGGCGCCAACTTCTACGTCGACAACGTGCTCAAGAAGTACGGCGTCAAGCCGATCAACCGCTTCGCCTCGGGCTTCGGTGACTACCAGTCGCCCCAGAACCCCTTCTACCAGGGCAAGCTGGCGATGGTCATCGACGGCGAATGGCAGCCGGCCTTCATCCAGAACTTCGCCCCCGATCTCGACTGGGGAGTCGTCCCGGTTCCCTACCCCGACGGGCGCCCCGATCTTGCCAAGACGACGTTGGTGGCTCCGGGCACCTTCTTCATTCCCAGCAACAGTCAGCACCCGGACGAGGCCTGGGAATTCATGAAGTACCTGGTCTCCACCGACGCCATGCGGACCTTCACCAAGGCGTTGTCGAATCTGCCCAGCCGCACCTCGTTGCTCAAGGACAACACCTACACCAGCATCCCCAATTTCGGTCTGTTCCTGGAATTGTTGGCCAGCAAGAACGCAACCTCGATGCCGAGCCTGCCCAGCCTTGCGCAGTACACGTCCGATCTCGCCACCGCCGATGACCAGATCACCCGGCTGGTGAAGACGCCGTCCGCGGCCTACGCCCAGGTGGCCGCGGCCGCGAAGAACTATGGCTGACGCTGCGACGGTCCGTCCCGGCCGCCAGCGCCGGACCTCGTTGGCCGGTTTCGGGTTCTCCACTCCGTGGATCATCGGGTTCCTGCTCTTCATGGCCGGGCCGATCGTGGTGTCGCTGTTCTACAGCTTCACCGAGTTCAACCTGTTCCAGCCTCCGCAATGGGTCGGGCTGCAGAACTATGCCGACCTGCTCGGCGACCCGAAGTTCCTCAGGTCCGTGATCAACACCGCGTATCTGGCGATCATCGGCGTCCCGCTCGGTCTGGCACTCGCCCTGCTGGTCGCGCTGGCGCTGAACTTCCCGGTCCGCGGCCAGCCGCTCTACCGGGCCATCGTCTACCTGCCTGCGATCGTCCCGGTGGTCACCGCCACCTACCTGTGGCGCTGGGTCTTCAACGCTCAGTACGGCTATCTCAACCAGCTGCTGTCACACCTCGGCCTGCCGCAGCCCGATTGGCTCGGTGATCCGTTCTGGACCAAGCCGTCGGTGATCATCATCACCCTGTGGGGGATCGGCGGGACGTCGGTGATCTATCTCGCCGCGCTGCAGCAGGTGTCCCAACAACTGTACGAAGCGGCCGCGGTCGACGGTGCCAACACCTGGCAGCGGTTCTGGCATGTCACCTGGCCGGCGCTGACGCCGGTGACCCTGTTCCAGCTGATCATGGGCGTGATCGCCGCGCTGCAGATCTTCGCGCCGACGTTCCTGCTCACCCAGAGCCGCGGCAACCCGGCCAACGGCGGCCCGGGAGACTCCCTGCTGACGTACACGATGTACCTGTTCCACAACGCCTTCGTGTTCTTGAGGATGGGCCAGGCGGCCGCGATGGCCTGGATCCTCTTCCTGGTGATCGGCATCCTGACCCTGCTGATCCTTTGGAGCTCACGACGGTGGGTGCACTATGGCAGTGAATAGCCTTCTCGATGCCGACACCCGGCCCGCCACGGAGCCGGGCGCTGCGGAGCGTCGCCCGCGCCGCTATCTCGGCCGACGCATCGGCCACCACATCATCCTGATCCTGATCTGCCTCGGCTTCCTGGTCCCCTTCGCGGTGATGATCACCACCGCGTTCAAGACGCCGCTCGACATCTTCCATGTGCCACCGAAGCTGCTGCCGCAGCACTGGGTGCTGAGCAACTTCGCCGAAGCCGTCCGGGCGATGCCGTTCCTGCGCTACCTCGGCAACACTGTCCTGCTCGTCGTACTCAACGTCCTGGGCACTCTGATGTCGTGCCCGCTGGTGGCCTACGGACTGGCGAAGCTGCCGTGGAAGGGACGCACCGCCCTGTTCGGCACCGTGCTGGCGACGATGATGCTGCCGGCCCAGGTGACGTTCATCCCGCTGTACCTGATGTGGGACCGGATCGGTGCGGTCGGCACCTTCTGGCCGCTGATCATCCCCGCCTTCTTCGGCTCGCCGTTCTACATCTTCCTGCTGCGGCAGTTCTTCATGGGCGTGCCGGATGCCCTGCGGGAGGCCGGCCTGATCGACGGCGCGTCCGAGCTGCGCATCTATCTACAACTGATCCTGCCGCAGGCCAAGGCTGCGTTGGCGACCGTCGCGATCTTCCAGTTCGTGGCGACGTGGACCGACTTCCTGCTTCCGCTCATCTACCTGAACACCCAGGACAACTACACACTGTCGATCGGCTTGTACAACTTCTTCGGAGAGCACGGCGTCGCCTGGGGTCCGCTGATGGCCGCCTGCCTGATCTTCACCCTCCCGGCTGTCGGCATCTTCATGGTCGCCCAGCGCTACTTCGTCCAGGGCATCGCTGTCACGGGGATCAAGTGAACCGGGCGCTTACGCTCAGGGGCGCGAAACCTGTCGCCGCCCCGTCGTCAGGGCGTGAGGAACCGAGGAGAACACATGCCCGAGACGAGCACGGCCCGGACCCCGCGCAAGCATCAGCAGATCCGCCAGACCCTGGCCGCCGAGATCCGCGGCATGCAGCCGCACGCGCTGCTGCCCACCGAACGGGAACTGGCCAAGACATACGGGGTCAGCCGGGCGACGATCCGGCTCGCCCTCGACGCGCTGAGCGACGCCGGTCTGGTGTACCGGGTGCAGGGGGCCGGAACGTTCGTCGCCGGTCCGACGATCTCCAAGACGTTGTCGCTGAGTTCGTTCAGCGAGGACATGGAGATCCGCGGCATGACAGCGTCGTCGCGGCTGCTGGCCGCCGACGAGGTGGTGGCCGGGCCCGCACTCGCCGAGGATCTGGGCATCACCGCCGACGACCGGGTCTATCGGGTGACCCGGGTCCGGCTCGCCGACGAGGAGCCGATCTGCCTGGAGACGGCGCACATCCCCGCCGTCCGGGCGCCCGGATTGCTGGAGCACGACCTCAACCACTCGCTGTATGCGGTGCTGAGCACCGCATACAACCTGCGGATCGTGCGGGCGGAGCAGGTCGTTCGGGCTGTCGTGCTCGATGTCGGCGACGCGGCCCTGCTCGGCTCGCCGCCCGGATCGGCGGCCCTGCGGATGCATCGGATCGGACTCGACGAGCGGGATCGACCGGTGGAGAGCACGACGTCGGTCTACCGCGCCGACCGCTACGACCTGAGGCTGGCGATCCGCCGAGGCGGATAGCCGGCTGTCCACACGACGAACGAAAGGCCAGATCATGATCCGTGTCGGCATCCTCGGCACCAACACCTCCCACGCCGGCGTCTTCGCCGGTGTGCTGAACGGCGTGGACGGCGCCGCTCCCGCCGTGGCCGGCGCTCGGGTCATCGCCGCCTGGAGCAGCGGCAAGGAGGGGCTGTCCGGGCTGCACTCCGATGCCCCCGAGTTGGCGCGGCAGTTCGGGATCGACCGCGTCGTCACTGATCCGGCCGAGATGATCGGGTCGGTCGACCTGGTCCTCGTCCTCGACGATCTGGACGGGGGAGCATTGCATCCCGAGCTGGCCCGGCCCTTCCTCGACGCCGGCATCCCGACCTACGTCGACAAGCCGATGGCCCTGGTCGTGAGCGATGCCGTCGGCCTGTTCGATCGGGCCGAGGTTGCGCGGACGCCGTTGATGAGTTGCTCGGCGCTGCGGTTCGCCGACGAGCTCGACGCGCTTGGACCGCATCAGCTCGGCGAGCTCAGCACGGTGTTCGCTGTCGGGCCGGGTGATTGGTACAACTACGGCATCCACACCGTCGAGGCCGCGGTCGCGGTGTACGGCACCGGCGCAGAGTCGGTGCTGCAGACCCACTGTGCCGATCGGGACATCACCGTGATCAGTCACGCGGACGGCCCGCGGCTGGTGATCGCCACGGTGCGCGACGCGCAGGCCGGGTTCCATCTCACCGCGGTCGGTGCCGGTGGCCTCGGCCAGACCGCGGTGGCCGACTACGAGGGCTTCTACGCCAACACCATGCGGGCGGCGATCCGGATGGCCGAGACCCGCACGTCACCGATCGACCGGAAGGTGACACTCGAAGTGCTCGGCATCCTGGCGGCCGGTCAGCGGTCCGCCGAGACCGGCGACCCCGTCCGGCTCTCCGAGATCGTTGGGAAGGTGGCGTGATGGCGGCCCTGCGCGTCGGCGTGGTCGGCGCCGGGACGATCGGGCGGACTCACCTCAACGCCTACCGGGCCGCCGGCACGGCACCCATCGCCGTCACCGACGTCGACGCGGCTGCGGCCGACGCGGTGGCCGGAGAGTTCGACCTCAAGGCCTATCCGAGCGTTGCCGCGATGATGGCCGAAGCCGAGCTGGACGCGGTGAGTATCTGCACGCCGCCGAACGGCCACCGCGAGACGGCGGTGCAGGCGTTGCAGGCGGGCGTGGCCGTATTGTGTGAGAAGCCGATGGCTCGCACGGTGGACGAATGTGAGGCGATGATCAGCGCCGCCTCGGAGGCGAAGGCCCTGCTGACGGTCGGCTTCTGCCACCGGTTCCAGCCGCAGGTGGAGACGATGCGATCCCTGATCGCCGACGGCCGGATCGGAACCGTGCTCACCTTCCGCAACCGCTTCTCCGGACCGCTCGACGGCGTCGAAAGCCGCTGGTTCTCCGACCCCGAGATCGCCGGTGGCGGCGCGCTGATGGACTCCTCGATCCACTCGGTGGATATCTTCCGCTACCTGATCGGCGAGATCGATCAGGCCAGGGCAGTCACCGCCACCACGGCGACCGATCGCGGACCGGCGCTGTCGGTGGAGGACAGCGCGGTGCTGGCGGTCCGGTCCACGGGGGGTGTCGTCGGCGTGATCGAAGCGAGCTGGCGGACCTCGCCGGGAGAAGCCGTCATCAGCGTCGCCGGAACCCAGGGTCGCCTGGAGCTGGACTACGCGACCATGACGCTCTCGCTGATCGACACCCACCAGACGTCCTCGGCCATCCCCGTGCCGGACGGTGATCGTTTCGTCCGGCAGGCCGGTCAGTTCCTGGACTGCGTCGCCACCGGCGGCCGGCCCCGCGTGACGGCACAGGACGGCGCCCGTGCGGTCGCCGTCCTGGCCGAGGCCTACGCCTCCGCCGGCTCCCATCCCTCCGCGCCCGGAAAGGCTGAGCAATGAGCTACCTCCCGATCACCGGAACGTTCCTGGACGAGATCAGTCACGACATCGCGTCGCAGAACTGGGGGCCCGAGGAGTGGGCCCGCGAGTTCGACACCTTCGCCGACAGCGGGATCGACACCGTGATCATGATCCGCAGCGGTCACCAGGAGAAGCTGGCCTGTCCGTCGCGGACGATCGCCGCGCACCGGCCGGTGCTGCCGGTGTACGTGGATCTGGTGCGGCTGTTCCTCGACCTGGCCGCGGAACGCCACATCGACTTCTACTTCGGCCTGTACGACTCCGGCTACCACTGGCACCGCAACGACTGGACCGTCGAAGTCGAACTCAACCGGGTCTACCTGCACGAGATGTTCGAGCGGTACGGCGACTCGCCGGCGTTCCGGGGCTGGTACCTGCCGCACGAGACCTACGACTCGGGTATGCGGATCATCGACATCAACGTGGCCCTGGCCACCGAGATCCGTAGCTTCAGCGACCTGCCGATCCTGGTGTCGCCGTTCTTCCACGGCCGCACCGATCAGCCGTCGGCACCCAGCGGGTCGGCCCGCAGCGTGGCGGAACATGCCCGGGCCTGGGAGGAGATCCTGACGGCCTACTCCGGGTTGATCACCTACTGCGCGTTCCAGGAC
The DNA here is from genome assembly GCA_963758075.1 of uncultured Actinomycetota bacterium. Taxonomy (GTDB): domain Bacteria; phylum Actinomycetota; class Actinomycetes; order Propionibacteriales; family Propionibacteriaceae; genus Microlunatus. Next base: position 656,505 of record CAVWTT010000005.1, read on the forward strand.
GGCACGGCCGATCTGCTCGCATTGGAGGAGTTGACCAAGGCGACGGCCGAGGTGGCCGCGAAGGCCGGGGTCACGCTGTGGTCGAACCTGGAGTCCTTCGACCGGGACGTGCACATCAAGTTCCCGCCGTTGGACTGGCGCAAGCTCGCCCACAAACTGGATGTCGTGCAGCCGTACGTGCAGAAGGTGATCACCTTCGAGTTCTCCCACTTCCTCAGTCCGAACTCGACCCTGCCGGCCGCCCCCAACCTGTACCGGCGCTACCAGGATCACGTCCGGCTGCGCGCCGGAGAGCCCGGGTGAACGACGCGTCGCTGACGGTCGGCGTCGACATCGGCGGGTCCAAGATCGCGGCCGGGATCGTCGACGGCTCCGGCCGGCTGCTGCGGTCCGGGCAGCTGGTGACGCCGGCCCGGCAGGGGCGGGCCGCGATCGCCGGGGCCACCGTGCGGCTGGTCCGCAACCTGATCGAGGGTGAGGAGCCCGCCGGGGAGGCGATCGATGCGCGGACGATCGGCGCGGTCGGCGTCGGCGCCGCCGGCGTGATCGGGCCGGACGGGCGGGTGGTGGCGGCGACCGACCTGCTGACCGGCTGGACCGGCACCGACGTCGCCGGCTTCGTCCGCACCGGCCTGGAGCCGCTGGGGATCCGCGGCCCGGTCGTGGTCGTCAACGACGTGCACGCTCACGGCGCCGGTGAGGCCTGGTGTGGAGCAGCCGCGGGCAAGGACCTGGTCCTGCTGGTGGCCGTCGGCACCGGCCTCGGCGGTGCGGTCGTGCACCGCGGATCGCCCCTCGGCGGCGCTCATGGAGCCGCCGGTCACCTCGGTCACGTCCACTGTCCCGCAGCGGAGGGCCTGAGCTGCAGTTGCGGCGCCACCGGGCACCTGGAGGCGATCGCCTCCGGTTACGGCCTGGTGCGGCTCTATCACCGGCTCGGCGGCGACCAATCCGTCACCAGCGCCCGTGACCTCGGTCGGCTGAGCGGCGGCGACGCGACGGCTGAAGCGGCCCTCATCACGTCGGCGGCAGCGTTGGGCGCTGCCGTCGGCGACTTCATCACCGTCCTGGACCCCGATGTGGTGGTGATCTCCGGAGGAGTCAGTGAGGCGGGCCCGGCCTGGTGGCACAGCCTCAGGTCAGCGGCGGGGCAAGCGACCCTGCCCCTGCTCCGGGAGACCGCCATAGTGCCGGCAACCCTCGGATCGGGGGCAGGCATCATTGGTGCGGCGCATCTGGCCGCAGATGCCGCTGTGAAGGAGCGCACCTAAGCCGTGTCGGAGCCTGTGATCGACTCATTGAAGGGTGGTCTGGTGGTGTCCTGCCAGGCCTACCCCGGCGAACCGCTGCGTGATCCCATGATCATGGCAGCGATGGCACGTGCGGCTGTACTCGGAGGCGCGGTGGGCATCCGGGCCCAGGGCCTGGACGACATCCGGTTGATCCACACGGTGGTCGACGTGCCGCAGATCGGGCTGTGGAAGATCGGCGCCGACGGGGTCTTCATCACCCCGACACTGCAGCACGCGCTCGCCGTCGCTCACGCGGGAGCCGAGATCGTGGCGATCGACGGCACCCGCCGCCCCCGTCCGGACGGGCTGACCCTCGCACAGACGATCAAAGCCATCCACGAGGAGACCACCGCCCTGGTCATGGCCGATGTCGGAGACGTCGAGGACGCACTCGGCAGTGAGGCTGCAGGGGCCGACCTGGTGGGCAGCACCCTGGCGGGATACACCGGGTCCAGGCCGCGCACCGCCGGACCGGACATCGACCTGATCGGACAGTTGACGGCCCGGCTGGGGATCCCGGTGCTGGCCGAAGGTCGCGTCCACACCCCCGCCGAAGCTCGAGACTGCCTCGATGCCGGGGCCCACGCCGTGGTGGTCGGCACGGCGATCACCCATCCGACCACGATCACCCGGTGGTTCGCCGCAGCGCTGCGGGACGACCCGAGCTGACGACCCAGAGGCCAGCTTCGGTTCCCCCCTGGGCCGATCCGTCGCCGCTGAAACCCGTTCCCCGCAGTCCGCGCGAACCCCGGGCGAGTGCAGGTGATCCGGGCCCGGGAGACGGCGATCGCTGAGACAATGCTGAGCGGGAGGTCGACGATGGCGAACCGGTGGTATCAGCAGGCGGTCATCTACTGCCTGGAGGTGGCGTCGTTCCAGGACTCCGACGGCGACGGGATCGGTGACCTGCGGGGGTTGATCAGCCGTCTGGACTATCTGGCCCGGCTCGGGGTGACGTGTCTGTGGCTGAATCCGATCCATCCCAGCCCGTTGCGGGACAACGGCTATGACGTCACCGACTTCTACGGGGTGCGGCCGGAGCTCGGCACCCTCGGTGACTTCGCCGAGCTCGCCCGTCGGGCCGGCGAGCGGGGCATCAAGATCGTGCTGGACCTGGTGGTGAACCACACCTCCGATGAGCATCCGTGGTTCACCTCGGCGCGCAGCAGCCCGGACTCCCCGCACCGGGACTGGTACGTGTGGAGTGCCGAGGAGCCGCCCGATCGACGGCAGGGGGTGGTGTTTCCCGGCGAGCAGCAGGAGACGTGGACCTTCGACGACCAGGCCAAGGCGTGGTACTTCCACCGCTTCTATGCCTTCCAGCCGGACCTGAACTGGTCCAACCCGGATGTGCGGACCGAGATCGCGAAGGTGATGGGGTTCTGGCTGCAGCTGGGCGTCTCGGGTTTCCGGATCGACGCCGCCCCGTTCGTGATCGAGCAGATCGCCCCGGGCGTCGATCCGGGCCCTCAGGACTTCTCCATCCTGGACGAATGGCGGCAGGAGACCCAGTGGCAGCTGGGGGAGTCGGTGCTGCTCTGTGAGGCCAACGTGGCCCCGTCCGACGTGGCCCGGTACGCCGCCAGCCGGGCCGACGGGCCCAGCGACCGGGCCCAGATGATGTTCGACTTCCTGCTCAACCCGCGGGCCTGGCTCGCGCTGGCCCGTCAGGATGCGGAGCCGCTGGTCGACGCGCTGACGACCGCGGTTCGGTTGCCGGCGGGTGCGCAGTGGGCCACGTTCCTGCGCAATCACGACGAGCTCGACCTGAGCCGGCTCACCGAGGAGCAGCGCGGCGACGTGTTCGGAGTCTTCGCGCCCAAGGAGGAGATGCGCCTGTACGGGCGTGGCATCCGGCGACGTTTGGCGCCGATGCTGAACGGCGAGCGCCGCCGGATGGAACTCGCGTACGCGCTGCAGTTCTCGCTGCCGGGCAGCCCGGTGGTGCGCTACGGCGAGGAGATCGGCATGGGTGAGGACCTGAGCCTCGACGGCAGGGAAGCCATCCGCACCCCGATGCAGTGGGACGACGGGCCCAACGGTGGCTTCTCCACCGCCGCGCCGGACGCGCTGAGCCGGCCGGTTCCCGCCAGGGGGCCGTTCGGCGCCGGACGGGTCAACGTCCGATCCCAACAGCGCGACCCCGACTCGATGCTGCGCTGGTTCGAGAACCTGGTGCACACCCTCCGTACGGCGCCCGAGATCGGCTCCGGCACCTGCTCGGTCGTGCAGACGTCGCTGCCGCGGTCGGTGCTGGCGCACCGGTTCGACGCGCCGGCCGGCTCGATCCTGCTGTTGCACAACCTGGCCGACACCCCGGTGACCCTCGATATCGGCCGCCTCGACGGCATGGAGGAGGGGCCCTACGACCTCCTCGTGGACCACGCGTATGACGCGCCCGCTCCCGACCTGACGGGCCTGGCCCTCAACGGCTGGGGTTACCGCTGGATCCGGCTGTCGCGCAGCGACCGGGCCTGAGGCACGTCGGGAGGGATGGTCGGTGGCCCGAACCGGTGCACCATCGTGGTCGCGGATCTGCCAGGGCAGCGGATGCGCACCTGAGAGCGGGCCCGGCGATCACAGCTACGTCTACAAACTGAGTAGTAGCATCGCGCCGGCAGTGTCCCAGGGATGTGATCGCAGCCACCGAGGCATCGGTCACCACCTCACGACGAGCCGCCCGGGCTGGTCGATGCACCGCCCTGGTACGAGATCCCCGGGCCCGGATCGGGGGGAGGGCCGATGAACATCCAGCCTGGGCGACGCGGTTCCCCGCACAGGTCGTCGGACCCGGCCCCTGTCCCGGCATGGAACGAGGAGCCCGCGCCGCCGGCAGAATTGTTGATCTGTGAGCGGTGCGGATACACCGAGCAGGTCCCGATCCTGGTGGACGAGGACGGCGCACGGGTCGACTCAGCAATCCGCATCGCGACCGACGCGGCGCTGCCCATCCTCTGTTCGGGCTGTGCCGGCGACGAACAGGCCGCCGAGGCGTTCTATCGCAGCTGCGGCTGCGCCTGAGGACCCATGCCTGCCATCGCGAACGAGGGCGCTGCCGACGACGCCCGGGATCCCCGCGCCGTGACGACCCCGCCAATCCCCACCGGGCGCCCGGCGTCCGTCGGGGTCGGTGTCGGGGCCTTCCTGCTCACCGTGATCGTTCGGCTGGTTCCCATGCTCCGCGGTGGAGGCCTTCGGGGGTACGGCAGCTACGACGACTCCGTCTACTACGCGTCAGCGGTCGGTCTCGTCCATGGGCGGTTGCCGTACCGGGATTTCCTGCTGCTGCAGCCCCCGGGGATCGTGCTGCTGCTGGCGCCGTTCGCGGCGCTCGGGCGGCTGGTCGGGGAGGCCGACGGCATGGCCCTGGCTCGGCTCGCGTGGATGATCACGGGAGGGCTGACGGCCGTGGGGATCGTCGTGCTGCTTCTCCCGTTGGGCCGGATCGCAGCCGGCACCGGGGCCGCGGTCTATGCATTGTCGTGGCCCGCCGCCCTGGTCGAGCGGGTCACCGATCTGGAGGCGCCGCAGAACCTGGCCCTGGTGGCGGCGCTGCTGCTGCTCCGACCGAAGGCCGGCGTGCGATCCACGCGCGCCCGAACCACGTTCGCGCTGATCGCCGGCCTGCTCCTCGGCCTCTCCACCGGCGTGAAGATCTGGGGCATCCTGTCGGTGGTCGTGCTGGCCGGCTGGTTGGTCATCAGCCGACGGTTCCGGGACCTGACGGCCATGGTCGCCGGTGTGGTCGTCGCCGCCGGCGCGGTCTACCTGCCCTTCTTCCTGGCATCGCCGCGGCAGATGTGGCAGATGGTGGTGTTGGACCAACTCGGACGACGGCGGCTGGGCACCGGCCTGCAGCGGCTCGAAGTCCTCACCGGTACGACGCAGCTGGCCCAGGGACACCGCCAACTGCTCATCGTCGGGGCGGCCGTTGCGGTGATGATCGCCGCGGTCATCCTCGGTTGGCTGGTCCGGGGCCTTCGGCCGGTGGTGGTGATCTATGCCGTGCACGCGGCAGCGCTGCTGCTGGCGCCGCCGGTGTTCGTCCACTACGGGGCGTTGGTCGCGGTCCCGACCGCCATGCTGATCGGGGCCGCGGTCGCGGTGCTGGCCCGGACCATCGCATCGATCGGCCCGGCGGTCGCCAGACGGGCGCTGACCGCGGTGCTGGCCGCGGTGATCGTGGCCGCGTTGGTCACCTTGGCCTATCCGCAGGCGAAGGCCAAGAAGGAGACGGCGATGCCCGCCCGGATCGCGCGAACCGTGCGGCACGCGGCGGGGTGTGTCACGTTCGACACGCCCTCGCCGGCCCTCGCCATCGGTGTGGTCGGTCGCAACCTGGCGCGCGGTTGTCCCCTGGTGGTCGACCTCGGCGGTGCCTCATACCAGCCCGCTCTGGCAACGCGCACGGCCCGGGCCCACGACCGTGCCTGGCAGCCGTACGCCGTCACCTACCTCGGCTCGGGCTCGATCGCGATCATCGATCGGTTCAGTGCCGGTTTCGGTTTCAGCCCGGCCACGGCCGGAACCATCGCCCGGTGGCCCCTCCTCGCCCGCCACGGCCATCTCCAGCTGCGCAGGCCGCCCCGCTGAGGCGCATCCGAACGCGCATCCGACGCCGACCACCTCCCGGTCTGCGCATCTCCCGGCAGCACGCCCGACTACTCCGGCCCAGCGGAGTGGACGCGCCATCCGCCGGCGGCTCTGGTCCGCTTCGCACTAGGTACGTCGCGTCGCACCGGGTGCAGACGGTGCGCGGCGACGTACCTGGTGCGAAGTGGCCCGAGGAACCGGATCTGGGCTACGGCGTTCGTCGCCGCAGCGTCGCCGCACCCAGGATCAGGGCCAGCACCACACAGCCGGAGACGATCAGCATGTTGCGGATCAGCGTCGCACTGATGTCGCTGGACCGGGTCACCTCCAGCAACGCGTCGACGGCGTACGACAGCGGCAGCACGTCGGAGATCCAGCGCAGCACATCGACCATCGCGTCGCGCGGAACGAAGAGGCCGCAGAGCAGCACCTGCGGCAGCACGAACAGCGGCATGAACTGGATGGCCTGGAACTCGGTGCTGGCGAACGCACTGACGAACAACCCGAGGGCGGTGCCGAGCAGGGCGTCCAGGACCGTGATCAACAGCAGCGCCCACACCGGTCCGTTGATCGACAAGCCCAGCCAGAGCAGCGAGATCGTGGTGGCGATGATCACCTGCACGACGGCGAGCAGACCGAAGGCGATGGCGTAGCCGAAGAGCAGGTCGAGCCGGCCGATCGGCATCGTCATCAGCCGTTCCAGGGTGCCGCTGCGACGCTCCCGCAGGGTGGTGATCGAGGTCAGCAGGAACATGATCGTGAACGGGAAGATGCCCAGCAGCGCCGGCGCGGTGGCACTGAACCGCTGCTCGGAGTTCAGCACGTAGCGGAGCAGGATCATCAGCACCGACGGCACTCCGAGCAGCAGCGCGATCGTCCGCGGGTCATGGCGCAACTGGCGAAGGATCCGCCGGGTGGTGGCCATCATGATCGCCGGGTGGATCATGCCGCCGCCTCCTCGGCCCTGATCAACGCCAGAAACGCCGACTCCAGGTCCGCGGCCCCGGTCCGTTCCCGCAGACCCGCGGGCGTGTCCTGGGCCAGCAGCCTGCCCTCGCGCATCAGCAGCAGCCGTTCGCACCGGCCGGCCTCGTCCATCACATGGCTGGAGATCATCAGCGTCACCCCGCCGGCGGCCAGATCGGCGAACAGATGCCACAACTCGTCGCGCAGTTCCGGGTCGGAACCGACCGTGGGCTCGTCCAGCACCACCAGCTCCGGACTGCCGAGCAGCCCGACGGCCAGGTTGGCCCGGGACCGCTGCCCGCCGGACAACCGGCCGACCACGACCCGGCGAGACGACACCAGCCCCACCTGCTCGATGACCCGGTCGACATCGGCGCGGGCCGCGCCCAGCACAGCAGCGAAGTAGCCGAGCGCCTCGTCGACGGTCAGGTCGGCATAGATCGCCGGATCCTGGGTGGCGTACCCGATCCGGTGCCGCAGTTGCGGGCTGCCTGCCGGCAGCCCGAGGACGGCGACCGTGCCGCTCTCGACGATCTGGACGCCGACGATCGAACGCATCAGCGTCGTCTTGCCCGAGCCGTTCGGGCCGAGCAGCCCGGTGATGCTGCCGCGCGGCACCTCGAAGCTGATCCCGCGGACGACCTCCTGGCCGCCGCGCCGGACGCGCAGGCGGTCCACTGCGATGGCGGCGTCGGTGCTCACACCGTGATTCTGCCGTGCGCCGGACTGCACCGCTGCCACCGTCGGCAGTCTTCGGCCGATCTGCTCGGCCGGCATGGCGGTGATGCGCTCCGGCCCGCCGACGGAGCACCTCCGATGGACGTCGGCGTAGGTCACGACCGCAGCCGGCGGCTCCCGCGCGGGTGATGATGAGGGCCTATGACGACGACACGACCGCTGCGAATGCTGCCGCCCGGCGAAGCCGAACGGCTGCGCCGTCTCGGCTACGGCTATCCCGGCGTCGGCGCCACCCGGGAGCACCGGGTGCCGGCGGGCTGCCGGTCCCGGCACAGCCGGGTCGTGGCCGGCGACGGCCGGGCGCGGTTCGAGCAGCTGGCCGAGGAGCTGCTGAGCTGGGGCCTGCACCGGCGCGCCGGACTGGTGATGCAGGTGTCCGACACCCGGGTGGCGCCCGGCGTCGTGTCGGTGGCCGGGCTCCCCATCGGGCCGGTGCTGATCAAGGCGCCGTGCCGGGTGGTGTACCTGGTCACCGAGCGGAATCGGGTGGCGTTCGCCTACGGCACCCTGCCCGGTCATCCGCTCGCCGGCGAGGAGCGCTTCGAGGTGGCCGTCGGTGACGACGACGTCGTCTGGTTCGATCTGCGGCTGTTCTCCCGGCCGGCAACGCGGCCGGCCCGACTCGGCGGGCCGGTCACCACGGCCTTCCAGACGCTGGTCAACCGGCGCTACCTCAGGGCCGTCAGGAGCCGTTGACGCCGGTTGCCGGCATCCACATCGTGCGCCGCCGTCCAGCGGCGCCGCGAGGTCTACAGGCTGATCGGGGCGAAGGCGAAGTAGTAGGCGCCGACCACCGCCGCCAGCACAGCGCCGGCCCCGAGCAGTGCCCAGCGCAGTGCAGCGGGCCATCGCGACATCAGCACCGCCAACGGCGCCAGCACGGGGAAGAACGACATCATCACCCGCGGTGCGGCGTTCATCTGTACGCCGCCGAAGATGAACGACATCAGGGCCCCGGCGGCCACCAGGCCGATGATCACCACCGGCGGTCGGAGCGCGACGGTGGCGATGACCAGGACCAGTAGCACGATCCCGAAGATGCCGGTGAACTGGTGCAACTGGCCGTGGATCCCGGGCGGCAGCCCGCGGATGTAGTGCACCCAGCTTGCCCCGAACGTCATCCGGGCGTGCCATCCGTCGTGCTCGGTGGCCTGCCAGGCGTCGAGCCGGCCGGTGCTCAGGCCGATGTAGCCCACCGAGGCCAGGAAGCCCAGCGGCGCGATGGCCGCCCCGATCAGGCTGCGCCACTCGCGGCGCCGGATGATCGCCTCCAGGGCCGCAAGACCGACGGCGCCGGCGAACACGATCCCCGGAGATCGAACGGCTCCGGCCAGCGCCGCGGCCAGACCGGCGAGCACCCATCGGCGGCGCAACGCGAACAGCAACGCCGCGGCACCGAACACGGTGAAGATGGGTTCGGTGTAGGTCGTCGTCAACACCACCGACACCGGGTAGGCGGTCCACAGGCAGCCGAGCAGTGAGGCGGCACGCCGGTCCAGATACTGCAGCCCGACCGAGACGATGATCACAACCGCCAGGCTGGAGGCGACCAGATTGATCACCATGCCGCCGGCCCAGAACGGGATCCCCAGCGCCATCAGCATCCGGACCAGGCCCGGGTAGACGGGGAAGAAGCCGGCGGTGTTCTGCAGCACGTGGCCCCCCGACCCGGTCGGCAGCGGCGTCGGATAGCCGTGCAACGCCAGCCGCTGGTACCACCGACCGTCCCAGCGCGTCACCACCCCGGAGAAGCTGCGGCCGCTGGCTCGCGCGGCGATCAGCAGCCCGATGGTCACCACAGCCCGGGTGATCAGGTGGAAGACCAGGGCAGGTCGCATCGCCGGCCACTGTGCCCGCACGGTCGAGGACAGTTCGCGTACGGATCGGCGTACCCGGCCGGCATCCGGCATCGTCCCTGCGGTCACCGTGCGCTCCTAGGGGCCGGTGCCGGCCGTGACCGGCTTGACCAGGCGCAGACGGTGGCTCCGGGCCAGCAACGTCCAGTTGCCGACGATGTTGATGCCACCGTGCCCATGATGTCCGGGAGGATAGCGGTAGAGCAGGCTGGCCGATCCGCTGCGCAGGTAGCGCAAGGCGATCCGCTGCGCATGGGTGGGACGGCCGTGGGGCGATGACTGCAGGTGCGCCCAGTGACTCTTGGCTCCGAGGTCGACGACGAGCGGGCAGCCGCGATCCAGGTTCCGGCTGACCAGATCCAGGGACAGTGCCTGCGACGGTTGGTCGTAGGTGACGCATCCGGGCTGTCGGGCGGCGATGGCGGCCAGCCGTCCGGTCGGCCGCGGGTGCAGGGCCCGGCTCGACGTCGACGTGTACGCCAGTGCCACCAGCACCACGACGAGGCCGGCGACGCCGAGCCCGCGAGCAGTGCGCCGCATCGCCGCAGGCCGGAGCCGGCGGAGGAGACCGCCCACCTCGCCGACGGTGATGCCGACGAGCAGAGCCAACGGCGGCGCCGTGAATGCGCCGTAGTGGACGTAGGTCGGCGGCGACACCACCAGCACACCGACGATCGCCAGGTAGAGCAACGCCACCATCCGGGTCGCCGGCCGGCGCAGCGCCACCGCGACCACGATCACGACGGTGGCCAGCACCAGGACGAGGCCCGGACCGATCCGGTCGGTGGGCAGCAGGTGGGTCGTCCCGGTGATGTAGACCAGCCGTTTCGCCCACCCGGAATGCCACGGCCGTCCCAGCTGGTCGGCCACCACCATGGCCCACATCTGTCGGGGTGCCACCAGGAAGAACGGCAGACAGACCGCCGACACCGCACCCAGCAGGCCGAACCCGAACCAGCGCAGATCGCGGGGTCGCCGGGCGTAGGCGAGCCAGCCGGCGATGACGGCGGCGGGCGCCAACTCCCAGATCTTGATGCTCCAGGCCAGCCCCAGGGCGACTCCGGCCAGCAGCGCCGCCGTCCGTCGTGCCGGGGGCGGGGCGCTTCGCAGGCTGAACGGGTTCAGCAGCAGCAGGGTGGCGACCAGCAGGAAGTTCTGCAGCCCTTCGAGGTCGGTGACGATCCCGACCATGACGGCCGGCCAGAAGAAGGCGAAGAACAGGCCGGACGCGACGGCGCCCACCCGGCTGATGCTCCACAGCAGCATCACCAGCCCGGCGGCGGTGAGACCACCGAGCGCCATCCACGCCAGCCTGCCCACCGCAAGGCCGACGGAGTCGCCCAACCACCGGCCCAGCAGGGCGAACGGAGCCAGCCCGACGACGATCCCGGGCGGCTGCAGGAGGAGGAAGTCGCGGTACGGCCAGCGACCGTGCACCCATCCCGTCGCGGAGGCGAAGTAGACGGAGTCGTCGTAGGGGCCGTACCCGCGCAGTCCGCCGCCCCGGCGCACCGGGATCAGCCGTGCGGCGAACGCGACCACGAACACCGCCGCCATCATCAGCACCCGGGCGTTCACCCGCGACCGCCACGTCATCGCGTTCTCCCATCCGGAGAAGGCCTCACCCGACAGCCGCCGGGTCCCGCATCGACGGCTGCGAGGCTACGACGCGACGTGGAGGTGATCCTGAGACCGATCCTGATGTCGTCCTGAGTGCTCCCGGTCGACGAGCACGCCGGCCAGGCTAGGCGGGATGTTCCACGGCCCGGCCCGAACCGGATGATTTCGGGCCTTCGGTCCCGCATGCCTGCGGCGGCGCCCGACGAGGGCGCGCTCACGAGTCAGGCGATGGCTCCGACAACCGTGGTGTCCGGCTCGGGCGTCGGTCGGCGGCCTGGCCCGGGCGATGGTCACCCAGTACGGCATGACCGAGCGTCTGGGCGCGGTGAAACCTCGCCGCGGCAACCGATGTCTGCGGCCTGCCGAGGGTCAGCCGACGCCTGGATGAAGGGTGCTGGGAAGGTGACGGGACCGGCGTCGGCGGCGTACCGCCAGCAACGCCGCGCCGCCACAGCCGACGACGAGCATCGCGTCGGTGACGACCCCGACCAGGTTGTCGATGGGGAACGCGCCGGCGGTCAGCCGCGCGATCAACAGCACCAGGCCGACGGCTGCGACCGTGGCCTCACAGATGATGAAGAACTTCGACTGCATCGGACCTCCCCGATCCGGCCGCCCCCGTCGGCCGCCGGCTCACTGCGGACACTACGACCAGTCGCGGGGAGTTGTCAGCCCCTCCCCGGTCGGGTTCCCCGCCCAGACCCTCTCGCGGCCGCGGAGCCGCGCACTCAGCCCCGCACCGCGTGCCGCGCCCGTCGCGGCACGCGACGGCCTCAGCACGCGTCGGCCTCAGCATGCGTCGGCCTGAGCACGCGTCGGCCTGAGCACGCGTCGGCCTGAGCACGCGTCGGCCTCAGCACGCGTCGGCCTCAGCACGCGTCGGCCTCAGCACGCGTCGGCCTCAGTGCGCGGACCCGCAGCCTCAGAAGAGGGGGGACAGGTTCTTCCAGCCGGAGCCGAGCTTGATCCGCGGCTCGAGGCTGCCCTTGGAGGCCTGGTGGCCGGGGTAGAGGTACAACGTGCCGGAGGAGGAGTCGATGGCCATCAGGTCGGGGCTCTCGTCGCGGGTGAAGTCACCGACGCCGACCAGGGCCCGCCGTCCGGACCAGCCGGTGCCGAGGCTGTAGCGGGTACCGAACCCGCTGTCCTTGCCCGGGTAGATGTACAGCGTGCCGCTGCCGGAGTCCCGCGCGATCAGGTCCCGGTGGGAGTTCCCGGTGAGATTGCCGATGCCCACCAGCTGGTTCATCGCCTTCCAGCCGGTGCCGATCACGATGCCGGCGCCTACCGAGGTGCCGTGGCCCGGGTACAGGTACAGCCGCCCGCTCTCCTTGCCGATCGCGACCAGGTCCGGGTAGCTGTCGCCGGTGATGTCGCCGACGGCGGTGATCTCCCGCAGGTCGTTCCAGCCGGTGCCGAGCCTGATCCGCTTCGCCAGGCCGGTGCCGGTACCGGGGTAGAGCCACAGGCATCCGGTGGAGGAGTCCCGGGCGATCACGTCGTCGTTGCCGTCGCGGTTGAAGTCACCGAACCGGGTGATCGCGCCGAGCTTCTGCCAGCCGGTGGCGATCCGGGTCCGCTTCTCCACGGTGGTGCCGTTGCCGGGGTAGAGCCAGATGTCGCCGGTGGTCTTGTCCCGGCCGAGCAGGTCGCTCCAGCCGTTGCCGTTGAAGTCGTTGAACTTGGGCTTGGGCAGCGGCGCGACGTCGACGGCATCGTTGTCGACGTTGATCTTCACCCCGCCGTAGGTCTCGTCATGGCCGCCGCGGTACTGGTGGATCCGGCGGTGCGGTGCCCAGTAGTCGTTCGGGATCGCCGAGTTGGTGGTGTTCGCGACGCCGTCGTAGCGGGCGAACCACAGGTAGTCCGGCCGCGGCCGGCTGATCGACCTGTAGTTGTCGACGAGGTCCCGGACCGTCGAACCCAGGCTGCCGTAGACCCCGGAGAAGTAGCCGCTGTCGTGCAGCCGTGTGGTCCAGGCGCCGAGGAAGCTGAGCACGGTCGCGGTGCAGGCGGCGTCGTTGGAGTCGTAGGCCTCCATGTCGAAATACAGGGTGCTGCTGGTCGGCAGCCCGAGCGCCTTGGCCGCGCTCACCGCCGCATCGGCCTCGGACCGGCCCTGGGCCGCGGCCTGATCGGGATCGATGAGGTACTTCTTGTTCGAGGTCGTGCACGGCGCCTGCAGGCCCAGATAGATCGGCAGCAGATGCCAGCCCTTGGCCTGTTGGTGACTCACCCAGGCGGCGGTCAGTTCCGGTTGCGTGCAGGCCCGGTTCTTGCCGCCGATGTAGACACCGACCGCCCGGTACGGTGAGGCCAGCCAGGAGTCCATCCTCGCCGAGGTCGGTGCACTGCAGGCGTCGAACCCGGAGCCGGTGTAGGTGCCCGGTTCCGCCGTGGCCGCGGCGGCCGGCGCCGTCGCCACGCCCATCAGCGTCAGCGCGGTGATCATCGGCAGGGCGAGTGCGCGCAACAGTCGTTTCATGGCCATCCACCTCGGTGAGCTCGGTACTGGCCAGTGCAACACCGCGCCCGCGACCCGGACAGGGCCCAACGTCACCGCCGGCTGCCTGCCTCCGGCACCTCCCAGTAGTCGGCCGAGACCGGCAGGCGAGGCCGGGCGGCAAGTCGCTCCAGCAGGGCGGTCGACCGGATCACCAACCGGTCGTGTGCCGCCAGGAACACCGTCCGTCGGTCGACCGGCATCGCGCGGGCCACCTCGGCGGTGGCCCACAGCGCCCAGCCGGTGCCGTCGAGTTGGACCCCGCGGTGGTCCGGCGGGTGTGCCGGTGGTCGGCCGGTAGCGGGCCTGGAAGCTGCCGTCTGCTGCCTGCACCCGCTGCAGGAAGTCCAGGATCGCGACAGCGTCCGGCAGGTGCCCGGTGCGGGCGAACGCGGACACGACGAATGCGGCGTCCCGCGGCCAGACGTAGCGCCACGGCCCGGCGGTCCCGGCCACCGGCGCCTGTCCGTCGAAAGTCAGCCGGTGCAGATCGGCCAGCGCGTCGCCGACCAGGGTCGAGTCACCGAGTTCGGGGACGGCGGGCACGGTTCCCGAGGCCAGCCAGACCCTCCGATCGACCTCGACCAGCCGGGCCTGCAGCAGCGGCAGCACGGTGTGGCGGTGCGCAAGTTCCCGGGCGCCGACGGTCGCCACCAGAGCCAGCGCGAGCACCGCGCTGACCGTGGTGGTGATGATCCGGCGGGTCACACGGGCCACTGTGGCACCGCCGGGGACCGCCCGGGCAGCGGATTGGGCGGCAGCGGCGAACGGAATGCGCTACCGGTCGACCCGCATTGGACCAACCGGGGCCGAGAGCCTCACGCGTCGCGGATTCTGTCCACCGATCGGCGGCCACTAGCGTTGCGCGGGTGGAACACGACACCGGCCGCGTCGCCTCGACCCGGGCCGCGGTGCAGGCGCTGTTCACCGACCGGGTCGACGGGCTGGTGGCGCCGTCGTCGGTGTACGCGGTGTTCAGCCGCGACGGGATCCTCTACAGCGGAGGCTTCGGCGAGGTCGACGGCCGGCCGCCGACCGTCGACACGGCCTACCGGATCGCCTCCTGCACCAAGAGCTTCACCACCGCCGCCCTGCTGGTGCTGGTCGAACGCGGCGCCCTGTCGCTGGGGGACCGGGTCGGCCAGCATCTGGCCCTGGGCCCGCTGACCGGCCCCGACGGTGCTGCGGTCGAGCCGCCAACCCTGCGGCAGTTGGCCGCCATGGCCGGCGGCCTGCCCACCGATGATCCCTGGGCCGACCGGCAGGAGTCCCTCAGCCCGGAGCAGTTCGACGCCCTGGTCGGCGCCGGCCTCCGGTTCACCGCACCGCCGGGGGAGCGGTTCGAGTACTCCAACCTGGGCTTCGCCCTGCTCGGGCGGGTGATCGAACAGGTCTCCGGCCGCCGCTACGTCGACTTCGTCACCGAGGAACTGCTCCGCCCGCTCCAGCTCACCGGCGTCGGCTACGACGCGAACCTCACCGGGGTGGACCGGATCGCCGTCGGCCACCATCGCCGGGACGGCGCCTGGCAGCCGCTGGGCTGGACCGGGCCAGGGGCGTTCTCGGCGATCGGCGGCGTCTTCGCCACCCCTCGGGCACTGGCCGGGTGGGCGACCTGGCTGGCGGCCGCGTTCACCGATGCCGACGACACCGAGCAGCCACTGGGCCGGCTCAGCCGCCGGCTGATGCAGTCGGTGCAGACCCTGCGGCCGGCGGCGGCGGACAGTTCCCAGGGGTACGGGTTGGGCCTGGTGGTGGAGGAGACCGACCGGCACGGTCTGGTGGTCGCCCACTCCGGCGGGTATCCCGGCTACGGCGCCCACCTGCGCTGGCATCCGGTCAGCGGCATCGGCATCCTCGCCTTCGAGAACGCCACCTACTCCGCACCAGCGGTACCGGTCACGGCCGCCTGCCAGCTGATCCTGGACGAGACGATCGTGCCCGACACCGAACCGCCGCTGTGGCCGGAGACTGCTGCGGCCCGGCTGTCGGTGGAACGGCTGATCCGCAGCTGGGACGACCGACTGGCCGCCGAGCTCTTCGCCGAGAACGTCGAACTCGACGAGCCGCTGGACCGTCGCCGAGCCGCGATCGCCGAGCTCGTCGCCGGCGCCGGCCTGGACGGCCGACCGCGACCGCTGATCGACTGCTCACCGATCAGCCGCACGCCCGCCCAGCTGGCCTGGACCGTGCTCGGCCGGACCGGGTCCCTGCGCTGCGAGATCAGCCTCACCCCAGAACAGCGGCCCCGGGTCCAGACGCTGGTCGTGCGCCCCGGCTGATCCGGGCCGCGCCCGGTCCGGACGGTCCCGGTCCCGACGGTCCCGGTCCCGACGGTCCCGGTCCCGCCCACCATCACCGCCCCGAACGGCCCGCCATCAGACGTCGGCCAGCGCCTGCACCGGCGCCGCTCGGGCCGCCCGGTGTCCCGGCAGCACGGATGCCAGGATGCCCGCCACCAGCGCGACCGCGGCCACCGCGACCGTCTGTGGCACCGACATGGAGAAGACGACCGTGCGGTAGTCCAGTTCGCGGCTGAGCGCGACGGTCCCGATCCAGCCGAAGAAGGCGCCGACGCCGATACCGACAGCCGCGCCGGTCACCGCCAGCAGCACCGCCTCCACGGCGAGCATCAGCTTGAGCCGGCCGCGCTGCAGCCCCAGCGCCCGCAGCAGCGCGGACTCGCGGCTGCGTTCGATCACCGACAGTCCCAGCGTGTTGCCGACGCCGAGCAGGGCGATCACCACCGCGACTCCGAGCAGTGCCGTCGCCACCAGCAGCAGGGTGTCCAGCAACCGCGCGTACGTCGCCTTGTCGGTCAGGGATCCGCTCAGCTGCAGGTCCGGATGATCCTGGTCGATCCGGTCCAGCCCGGCCTGGACCGTGGCGGGATCGGCGCCGGACCCTGCCCGCGCCCAGACAGCGCCGACGGGCGCGTTCGGGTCGATCTGTTGCAGCACCTCGGGGGAGACGACGCCGATGCCGTCGGCGGCGACCCGGCTCGGTTCGGCGACCATGGTCCGCTGCCGCCCGTGATAGCCGACGACGACCCGGCCGGAACTCGCGATGCCCAGCGACTTCGCCAGCGGCGTGTCCAGCAGCAGCCGGTCTGCGGGTACCGCGCCGGCCCCGGCGTTGATCACCCGCGTGAGCTGATCGCCGGCCATCAGCGGCACCGTCGTGGCCTCGCTCCGGCCGGTCCGACCGATGGGGCGGACGGTCACCGTCGCCCGTCGCAGCGTGGCCGTGGCAGCGATCCCGTCGACCTTCGCCACCTCTCGGGCGAGTTCGGCCGGCACCGGCCGCCCGGAACCGGTGAGGGTGACGTCGACGGGGTAATGCTGATCCAGGGCGACATTGGTCGACGCCTTGACACTCGCCGCCCCCACCTGCAGCGTGACGATCAGCCCGGTCGCCAACATCAGTGCGGCGCCGGTGGCCGCCGCACGCCCCGGGTTGCGGGCGGTGTTCAGGGTGGCCAGCCGACCGATCGGTCCCAGCGGCCGGGTGAGCAGGCCGAGCAACCTCAGCAACAGCGGGAAGTACGTCCGAACCCCGACCAGAACCCCGACCGCGATCGACAGGGAGCCGGCGACGCAGAGCAGCAACGCGTGCCGGTCCTGGTTGATCCCGACGATGATCACCGCGCCGCCGGCCGCGGCCAACAGCACGGCCGGGACCGCTGTGAGCAGCGAGGATCGGCGGCCGTCCACCGGGTCGGCGACCAGCCGTAGCGCCTCCAGCGGGGTGATCCGGGTGGCCCGCCGGGCCGGACCCAGGGCGGCGAACACCGTCACCAGCACACCGATGCCGGCGGCGATCAGCACGGTCGGTGGCACCACCAGGCCGCTGCGCAATGACCCGGTGTAGGCCGTCGCGATCGCCGTGCCGCCGACACCGAGGCCGATGCCCAGCACGGAGCCGATCACCCCGGTGACCACCGCCTCTGCCAGCAGGCTGCGCCGAACCTGACCTGCGCTGGCGCCGACGGCCCGGAGCAGACCGATCTGCCGGCGCCGTTGCGCCAGCAGGATGAGGAAGGTGTTGACGATCAGGATCGATCCCACCAGCAGTGCGATCGCACCGAAGATCAACAACAGGTTCCGGAACACGTCGGCACCGTGGGTCAGATCCGTCAGCATCGCCTCGCTGTAGGCCTGCGACGTCTGCACCCGGTACCGGGACGGCAGCCGATCGTCGATCCGTTGCGCCAGCTGGTCGGTGCCGACGCTGCCGTCACCGATCACCAGCAGATCGGCCTGCACCTGATCAGGATGATCGAAGAAGGCCGGTGTGACGAAGGCGTCGGCGACCGGGCCGGAGAGCAGCGCCCGGGTCTCGTCGGCGATACCGGAGACGGTCAGGGTGCGCCGGCGAGACCCGGAGTCGATCGTGATCGCCGACCCGATGCCCAGCCCGCGGGCCTTCGCCGAGGCGCGGCCGATGACGACCTGGTCGGTGCTCTGCGGCCAGTGTCCGGAGCTGAGGTCCACCCAGCCGAGTCGAGGGTCGGACGGCACGGACTGCAGGTCGACCGTGGCGCCGCCGCCGATCCGGGTCCATTGCTGGTAGGCGAGTTCGGCGCTCCCCACACCTACCGTCGTCCGGACCACGCCGAGCGGCTGCTGCAGGTCTTCGGCGTTCCCGTCGGTGCTGACCACCACGTCGGCGCCGGAGGTGCGGGCCGAGACCTGCGTGCCGACGGCGTGGGTCTCGGTCGCCAGGAACGCCACGGTGGCGGTCAGATAGCCGACGCTGATCATCACCGCCAGCAGGACGGCGACGATGCGGCTCGGGTGCCGCCGGAGCTGGCTCAGGGCGAGCCGGACCATGACGGCGCGGGTGTCGGTGCCGGCGGTCGGTTTGGAGACAGCTGGGGTGGTGGTCATCATGCCTCCAGCCGGGACATCGCGGCGAGCACGCGGTCGGTGGTCGGCCGGTCGACGGTGTCGGTGATCCGGCCGTCGCCGAGCAGCAGCGCCCGGTCGGCGTAGGAGGCGGCGATCGGGTCATGGGTGACCATCACGATGGTCTGGCCCAGCTCGCGGCAGGACCGCCGCAGGAACCCCAGCAGCGCCGCGGCGGTGCGGGAGTCCAGTGCGCCGGTCGGCTCGTCGGCGAACACCACATCCGGTGCGGTGATCAACGCCCGGGCGACCGCCACCCGCTGCTGCTGGCCGCCCGACAGCTCCGCCGGTCGGTGGCCCAGCCGGTCACCGAGGCCGAGGGCGTCGATCACGGTGCGGAACCGGTTGCGGTCGGCGCGCCGTCCGGCCAGGTCCAGCGGCAGGGTGATGTTCTGCCGCGCCGTCAGGGTGGGCAGCAGGTTGAAGGATTGGAAGACGAAGCCGACCCGGTCCCGGCGGACGCGGGTGAGCTGCTTGTCGTTCAGTCCGGTGATCTTGGTCCCGCCGATGAAGACCTCGCCGCTGGTCGGGACGTCCAGACCGGCCAGGCAGTGCATCAGCGTCGACTTGCCCGACCCCGACGGTCCCATGATCGCGGTGAACGTCCCGGCGGCGAATTCGGCGCTGACCCCGGCCAGAGCCCGAACCGCGGTGTCGCCGCGGCCGTAGACCTTGATCAGATCGTCGGCCCGGGCAGCGTTCGCTGTCGGTATCCGGGTGGTCGTCGGTGCTGACATGACTCCTCTTCGGCTGATCATTTCGCGGCCCGAAACAGGCCGATGATCACGCTAGGGAGTTCGCCCGATGATCACATCGGAGTGTGGTCGATCGGATCGCGACCGCGGTACGACCGCAGGCCGACCCGCGCCTCGGGCTCGAGCACGCGGATGATCAGGAGCGGGTGGTGTACGGGTCGGCGAGCCCGGACTCGAAGGCGAACAACACCAGGCTGACCCGGTCACGGCAGTCGAGTTTGGCCAGCAGCCGGCCGATGTGGGTCTTCACCGTGCCCTCGGCCATGTACAGCGCGGCGGCGATCTCGGCGTTGGTCGCGCCGCCGGCGATCTGCTGCAGCACCTCGATCTCCCGTGCGGTGAGCTGGGCCGCCCGGTCCTCGTGCTCGCGGCGCGTCCCGTCGCCGGGCAGGGACCGGACGACATGGGCCAGCAGTCGCCGGGTGGCGCTGGGCGCCACCACCGCATCGCCGGCGGCGACGTTGCGGATCGCCGACAACAGTTCCTCCGGCCGGGCGTCCTTGAGCAGGAAGCCGGCGGCGCCGGCCTTGAGCGCGGCGAAGACGTACTCGTCGAGGTCGAAGGTGGTCAGGATCAGCACCCGGGACCCGAGGCCGGCCGACACCAGCCGGCGGGTCGCCTCCACCCCGTCCATGATCGGCATCCGGATGTCCATCAGCACCACATCGGCAGGCGCCCGGGTCAGCTGCCGGACCGCGTCGGCGCCGTCGGTCGCCTCGCCGACCACCTCGAGGTCGTCCTCGGCCTCGATGAGCATCCGGAAGCCGCCGCGGACCAGCCGCTGGTCGTCGGCCATGAAGACGGTTGTCACCTCGGGTATCCCGTTCCTCGCCGATCGATGCTGGCTGCTCCGGGCGGTTCGGGAGCCTCCCGGCGCCCGGGGACTGGCAGCCAGGCATCCACCTCGAACCCGCCTCCCGGCCGGAGGTGCGCGGTCAGCCGCCCCTGGTGCAGCGCCACCCGTTCGCGCATGCCCACCAGCCCGTGACCGCCGCCGCCGGAACCGGTGATGGCGACGGTGTCCTCGCTGTTGCGCCGGGCCCGGCCGCCGTCGTCGACCACCCGCAGCCGGATGTCGTGCGGACCGTAGGCGACCTCGACCGCCGCCTGCGCGGCCGGGCCGGCGTGCTTGAGCACGTTGGTCAACGACTCCTGCACCACCCGGAACACCGTCAGACCCAGCGCCGGACTGGCCGGCGGCGGCGCACCGTGCACGGTCAACCGGAACCGGTCACTGGTCCGGTCGACCAGATCCTGCAGGTCCGCCAGTCCGGGGGTGGGGCTGTAGTCGCCGGCCGGCCCGCCCGCGAGGCCGGCGTCCTCGCCGGGCAGGGCGCCGCCGCTGCGCAGCAGGCCGACCATCTGCCGCATCTCCTCCAGCGCCTCCCGGCTGGTGTCGGCGATGGTACTGAGAACCTCCGGTGCCTTCTCCGGCCGTTTGGCCGCCAGCGCGCGGCCGCCCTCGGCCTGCACCACGATCACCGACAGCGAGTGCGCGACGATGTCGTGCAGTTCCCGGGCGATCCGGGTGCGCTCGTTGATCGCCGACACCCGGGACCGTTGCTCCTGCTCGGCGGCCAGCAGGCGTTCGCGTTCGATGCGGGCCTGCATCGTCTGAGCCGTCCGCTCGGCGTGTTCGCGCCGTCGGCGGCCGACCACGTAGGCCAGCGAGACGATGCCGGCGCAGGCCAGCGAGGTCATCAGCAGGCCGCCGAGCCGGCCCACCGGCAGCCCGGCTCCCAGCAACCAGCGGCCGGGACCCAGCAGCGAGCCGAGCAGTCCCAGCCCGAGGGCCGACCGCGCCAGCGCCCGGTCCGACCAGCGGGCGTAGCTGTAGATCAGCATCGGCACCGCCACGATCGCCAGCACCGGGTGGGGGTGCGCCACCACCATCCCGAGCGCGGCCACCGCGGCCACCGCCAAGGACACCAGTGGGTAGCGGCGGCGGATGATCCACGGCAGCGTCAGCCCCATCGACAGCAGCAGCGCGTCGACCTGGGTGAGCCAGGCCAGGCCACAGACCGCGGTGAGGAGCAGGCCGGTCACGACATCGAGGACGAAGTCGCGATCCGGCTCCGGTGACCCGACCGGACCGGCGGCGGCCGGGATCGGCACCCCGGCGCCACGGCCCGGGATCGGCGTGGCGGCGCGGGCCGGGTTCGGCGGCCCGGCAGCGCGGGCGGAGCGGCCCGGATCGTACGGATGACTCATCTCGGGGTCAGCGTAGGCCGCACCGGCCCGGCGATCATCCGACTGCGGTCCGACCCTGGTTGGGCCCGCGGTGCCAGCGGCGGGCCCGGGTGGCACCGAACGCCCGCACTAGGCTTGGGCGATGAAGAAGTTGCTCCTCGCCCTGGCTGTCGCCGGGGGCGTCGCCGTCGCGATCCGGCAGTACAGCCGCAAGTCCGCCGAGGCCGACCTGTGGGCCGAGGCCACCGACCAGGTCAGTCCCTCACACTGACCTTGTGGTGGCGCCGGGTCAGGCCGAACCCGGTCAGCGCCAGTACCACCAGGGCGATGACGCTGAACCCGGCCAGCCCGGCGTCCAGCGACACCGCCCGGCTGGCCACGCCCAGGCCCACGACCGGGATGACCAGCCCCAGGTAGGCCGCCAGGAACATGCCGGCGATCGCCTCCCCACGCACGTCGTCGGCAGCCATCTCCCGGGCCGAGGCGATCACGCCCTTGAAGGTGAGGCCGGCGCCGACCCCGCCGCCGACCGCACCGGCCAGGAACGCAGCGGTGGACCCGGTCAGCCCGCTGATCAGCAGCAGCCCGAATCCTGCCGCCAGCGCGATCAGACCCCAGCCGACCTGACGGTCGGTGGCCAGCCGGCCGGACAGCAGTTGGGCGGCCACCGCCAGCAGGAACACCAGGCCCGACACCAGCCCGGAGATCACCGTCGACCCGATCCCCAGCGAGGAGTTCAGGATCTTCGGCGCCAACGAGCTGAACAGCCCGAACAGCGCGAACGAGACGAAGCCGGCGACGCCCAGCAGCAGGTACCTCGCCCGGGCGTCGGACGGGACCGACACCCGCTGCGGCCGGTAGGTCCTGCGTTCGGTGCGGACCGTCTCCGGAACGAATCCGAACATGATCACCGTCAGCACCAGCAGTACACCGACGACCAGGTAACCGGTGATCAACGGGCCCGGCAGCCAGCGCACGAAGATGCCGGAGATGATCGGTCCGAGCCCCAGACCGCCGAGATTGGCCGCGGTGGCGACCTGGTCGGCGACCTGCGGGCCGGCGTCCGGCCGGGCCCGAGCCCGCAGGTCCATCAGGTAGGCCGTCGCCGTCGCGGTGACCAGCCCGATCCCCAGCCCGGACACGAACCGGGCCACCAGCAGGCCAACCAGGCTGTGCCAGCTGATGAAGATCACCGCCGACACCACCTCGGCCAGCACCGCCGGCACCAGCACGCGCCGCCGGCCCAGCCAGTCCGACAGGTGCCCGCCCAGGAACAGGCTGACCAGCACGCCGACCGCGTACGCGGAGAACGCCACCGTGATGCTGGTCGTACTGAGACCGTCGCTGCGCTGGTACAGCGGCCACAACGGTGTGGGCAGGGTGGTGAACGACATCGAGACGGCGAATCCGACCGCCACCAGCCAGAAGGCCGGACCGGGCGGTACCGGCCGGTGGCCGCTGCCGCCGGGACGCTCGGAGGTCGTCCTCATCATGATCAACTCCTTGATGATCATCGACGGTGATCGTCGGCCGGACCGGTCCGGACCAGGGTCTCCAGCAGCCGGACGCCGGTCGGAATCACCGCCTCGTCCACGTCGAACCACGGGTTGTGGTGGGGGGCCGGGCTGTCGGCGCCGATGTTGAGGTAGGCGCCGAGTCCGCCGGCCTGCTGCACGGCGGCGATCATCAGGTTCACGTCGTCACTGCCACCCTGGGGAGCCGACCGGATGACGACCGGCACCTCCGGCACCCGGTCGGCCGCCGCGACCACCGCGCTCACCAGTTCCGGCGACGGGGCCAGCGTCACCGCCCGACCGGTGATCACCACGTCGTGATCGACTCCGTACGACGCCGCCGCGCCGGCGATGACACGGCGCACCCGTTCGGTCAGCTCGTCGATGACCTCGTCGTCGTCCGCCCGTGCCTCGCAGGTCAGCTCGGCCCAGGCCGGCACGATGTTGACGTTGTCCCCGGCGCGCAGGGTGCCCACGTTGAGCCGGGTGTCGGTGCCGCTGAACCGTGGCAACGCCATGATCCCCAGACTCGCCGTGGCGGCGGCGAGCAGGGCGTTGCGGCCGTCCTGCGGAGAGCCGGAGGCGTGCGCGGCCACGCCACGGAAGGTCACCGCCAGCTTGCGGGTCGCCATCCCGCCGGTCACACTGCCGATCACCGTCGAGGTCGGCTGACCGCCGCTGACGTGGATGCCCAGCATCCGGTTCACCCCGTCCAGCACCCCGGCGTCGATCATGGTCTGGGCGCCGCGGACGCCCTCTTCGGCCGGTTGGAACAGCACCCGAACGGTACCCGGGAAGTTGTGGTCGGACAGCCGGCGCAGCAGCCCGACGCCGATCGCGGCATGGCAGTCGTGGCCGCAGGCGTGCATCGCCCCGGTGGCCGAGCGGAAGCCGTCGCGGCTGGGCGGATGCCGGTCGTCGTCGGCCTCGGTGATCGGCAGCGCGTCGATGTCGGTCCGGATGCCCCAGACCGGGCCGGGCCGGTTGCCGACGATCTCGGCGACCAGCGCGGTGCCGTGGTCGCGGAACCAGGCGGTTCGCGCCGGGTCCGCGCCGGCCGCGACCGCCAGCCGGGCCCAACTGTCCCGTTCGGCCGGCGACGGATAACCCACCACCCCGGACAGGTCGTTGGCCTGCTCGCCGGCCAGCAGCCGGACCGGCAGTCCCGCCAGCGCTGCCTCGATCCGACCGGCGGTGCGGTACTCCAGGAACCCCGGCTCGGCGTGCCGGTGCAGATCGCGGCGGAACGCGATCAGGTCGTCGTCGTGCACCAGTCCTCCCAGCGGTGTCCTCGGCGGCGTCAGCCTAGTGATCACCGCCCTCTTCCGACCGGCGACCGTGGTCGGTGCACCGACCGGGCGGCTGCCAGACTGTGGCTGCCATGCCCCCGACCGACCCGCCCCGCTACGCCGGGCCCCACCTCCCGAGCGCCGACCCCTGCGCGCTGGGTCGGGCCGTCCGCGTCCTGAGCCTGTCCACGGGCGCGCCCACCCCGGCCCACGCCCCGACACCTGCTGTACCCGAACGCCTCCGCCAGGAGGACCCGGGTCCCGACCGGCCGGTGCCGGCGTGAGTGACCGTACCGGCGTCGGAGCCCGCAGCGACCTGACCAGCCGGGGGCGCACGGCCGCCGTGCTCGCGGTGCTGGCCATCCTGCTGGTGGCGGCCAGCCTGCGGCCGTCGATCACCTCCGTCGGCCCGGTGCTGGACCGGATCGGGCACGCCACCGGCCTGGGCACCGGCGCCCTCGGGCTGCTGGCCGCGCTGCCGCCGCTGGCGTTCGCGGCGATGTCACCGATGTCGCACACCTTCGCGCTGCGCTGGGGCATCGACCGGACGCTGCTGGCCGCCCTGCTGCTGCTGATGGTGGGGATCGTGCTGCGATCGGTGCCCGGGCCCGGTTTGCTCTGGGTCGGCACGGTGCTGCTCGGGTTCGGGATCGCGGTGGGCAACGTGCTGGTGCCGGCGGTGGTCAAGCGTGACCTGGGTGCGCACGTGTCCCGGATGACCGGGGCGTACACCTCCACCATGAACGCCTTCGCAGCCGCCGCCTCCGGGCTGGCGGTGCCGATCGCCGGCTGGGCGGTCGGCGGCTGGCGGAGCGCGGTCGGCATCTGGGCGCTGCTGGCGATGGTCGCGGCCACGATCTGGGGGCTGCGGATGCGAATGCTGCCCACCCCCACCGAAGCCGCGGTGGCGGTGGTCGGTCGCCCCGGCTCGGCGGGCGGCCCGGCCCGTCCGACAACGCCGGTGTGGCGCAGCGCCCTGGCCTGGCAGGTCACCCTGCACCTGGGAGTGCAGTCGACGATTTTCTATGCGTTGGTCAACTGGCTGCCGTCGTTGGAGGCCGACAGCGGCGTACCGGCGGCGGTGGCGGGCAGCCATCTCTTCATCTACCAGGCGGTGGGCATCGGTGCCGCGCTGTCGTTGATCGCCGCGATGGGTCGGCGGGCCGATCAGCGGCTGGTGGCCGGGTTGTTGACCGTGCCGATGTTCATCGGTCTGCTCGGCCTCCTGCTGGCGCCCCAGGCGGCCGCGCTCTGGATCGGCATGGCCGGCCTGACCTCGGGCGGGTCGATTGCGATGGCCCTGGCGCTGATCGGGCTGCGGACCCGGACTGCGATCGACACCGCCCGGCTGTCGGGGATGGCGCAGGGCTTCGGTTACCTGATCGCCGCCGGCGGACCGGCCTCGGCCGGTGCGCTGCGCGCGGCCACCGGCGGTTGGCACGCGGTGATCTGGATGCTGATCGGACTCACTGTCGCGCAGACGGTGCTGGGGATCCTCGCCGGCCGCGACCGGTACGTCGGCGAGCACCACCGCTGATCCGAGGCCGTACCGTCGCGGATCGGCCGGACCATGTCAAGTGCGTCCACCCAGCGGAACGCCGGTTTGAATCCGGGCCGTCGGGCGGGGACGGTGGACTGATCTGTTCGCAACCGAAGGAGGGCCCAATGCTCACCCTCACCGAGAACGCCAGCACCATCGTCACCACCATCGTCGACAAGCAGATCCAGTCCGAGGATTCGGGACTGCGGATCAGCGGCCCGACCGACGGAGCCTTCGCCATCGCGGCGGTGCCCGCCGGAGAGCCGGGCGACACGGTCGTCCAGAGCGGTGAGGCCACCGTCTACCTCGAGGACAGCGCCTCCCAGGTCTTGGAGGACAAGGTCCTCGACGCCCAGGTCACCGCCCAGGGCGAGGTGCAGTTCCAGCTGGCCGAACAGGCCTGAGCCGGTCCATCGACGAGGCCGTCACCCGTTGGGGTGGCGGCCTCGTTCGGTTTCACGCCGCGGATGCCGCATTCCGCGGGGCAGCCGGCCCTGATCCGCTGGGCGGATACCCGGATGGCAAGCCGCGGGCGGCCTACTGCCGGACCCGACCGGACCGGGGATTCGCAGGGGTGGTGATTCGGACCGGGGCGGGGTAGAACTCTCATATGGGCGGTTCGGAGATCACCGCCGCGGCGGATGAGGCAGGTCGCCGCGCCAGGGAGCTTGCCGCCCGGATGTCCGCGCTCAACTCCGGAGTCCCTGTATCGGTAAACGATGTCGACGCGGCGCGGGAGCGCGCGGCCGGCTCCCTCCGTCGCGCCGAGGCCGCGAAGGAGCGAGTACGGATCGTCCTCAGTCAGGATGTGGCGGTCCAGCGGCAGGCGGCGGAGTTGCTCGGCGACAGTCGCGCAGACCAGGCACGGCAGCGGGTGATCCGATTGATGACGATGCGCGACGCACTCAGTCGCGATCTGGGGGCCGGCGTCGGATCCGAGCACGACCACCGGGTGGCCGCGGTCGTCCGGGCGATCGAGGCCGACCTCAGCTTCGACGCCGCGCTGCGACGGGTCCTTCGCCTGACCTGCGACCTGGTCGGGGTCGGATCCGGGGCGATCACGCTGGACGGCGACGACCGGCGGCCGGCGCGACTCATCCTCATCGGCTGCGACGAGCGGGCTGTCGCGGACATCCTGCGTCGCGCCCCTGATCCGGCTCACGGCGCGGACGATTCCCGGACCGGCGATGACCGGGCCGACGATGACCGGGCCGACGATGACCGGGCCGACGATGACCGGGCCGACGATGACGGCCGGCGATGACCGGACCGGCGATGACCGGGCCGGCGATGACCTCGGGGGGCGGGCCGGACCGCCGACGCAGCAGGCCCCCGCAGCCGGGCCTGCGGATCGCGCGGTGCTTCGAATGCCCGTTCGGGTCGGCGAGGACGGCACCGGTGTGCTGGTCCTGATCGGCCCGTCCGGTGGCAGCTTCCACCCGCAGAAGGCCGAACTGGCCCGCGTCCTGGCCGCGGCTATCGGCAACAGGCTGAGTGCGATCCGACAGGCCGCATCGGCGGAGCAGCGCCGTCAATGGCTCGAAGCGCTGAGCGACGTGCAGGCCCGGCTGCTGCGGCTCGACGGTGACGATCCGCTGGTGATGATCGCTGACCTGGCTGCCACCATCGGTGGCGCGGACACCGTGGCGGTCGAACTGCTCACCGCCGACCAGCAGAACGTGGTCGTCGAGGTCTCCACCGGGGCCGGCGCCGACGGCCTGCGCGGGCGTCGGTTCGGTCTCGACGGCAGCATCCGAGGCCTGGTGATCAGTAGCGGTGAGCCGGCGCGGGAGACCGTCGCCGCCGACGGTCAGACCACGTCCGGGTCACAGCTGGAGGGCCTGGGTGCCGGCCCGGTCCTGGTGCTGCCGTTGCGGGGGGCGGAGCATCCTCGGGGGCTGCTGGTGCTGACGCGCCGGGAGGGACGGGACGCGTTCTCGATGACGGACATGCGACAGGCGTCGGCGTTCGCTACGCAGGCCAGCATCGCGCTCGAACTGGCCGACTCCCGCTCCCTGCACCAGCAGGCGCTGCTGCTGCTGGACCGAGAACGGATCGCTCGGGACCTGCACGACCACGTGATCCAGGAACTGTTCTCCATCGGGCTGCGGCTCGACGGCGCCGTCAGCCAGGTCCACGATGCGCCCGTCGCCCAACGGATCCAGGGGTGCGTGGAGGATCTGGACCGGGCCATCCGCCGGATCCGGAGCAGTATCTTCACCCTGCGCAGCCGGTTCGTCGGCCCGGAGCGCGGGCTCAGAGAGCGCATCCTCGACGTTCGAGGCGGACTGGAGGAGGTGCTGGGCTTCTCGCCGGCGGTCTCCTTCTCCGGGCCGGTCGACATCGGCGTGGATACCGGTCTGGCCTCGGAGGTGGAGGCCTGCGTGCGGGAGGCCTTGACCAATGTCGCCCGGCACGCCGAGGCGGGCTGGGCTGCGGTCGACCTGACCATGGCCGACAATCGGCTCACCGTGCGGGTGACCGACAACGGCCGCGGGATGCCCGCCGAGGCGTCCCGCAGCAGCGGCATCACCAATCTCCGCAACCGGGCCCGCGAGCAAGGCGGTGACCTGGAGATCCGGAGTCGCGAGGGTGGCGGCACAGTGCTGGAGTGGACGGCGCTGGTCACGCTCTGACCGGGCTGTCGACCGCCTACCCGTGGCGTAGCGGGCGAGGTCGCCGTCACTGGGCCGGGTGCGGTCCCGCCGACGGCAGGACCCGGCGACGACACAGCGACGTCAACACCACCGCGGCGATGACCAGCAACGAATCGGCGCGACCAGGTCCGACGCGAACCCCGGGCGTCGTGTCGAGGATCTGGACGAGCGCCACCGGCCAGATGCTCAGCCGGATCAGGCAGCCGACGACCGCTGGTCCGAAGATCGGTCGGCCCAGGACGGCGACGACCGGTGCGGCCGCGGGGAGAGTCGTCACCACCAACACACAGAACTGTGCTGGACACCGGTAGCGGCCGCGCCGCCCGCGACCCGAGTCGCAGAGTCGGGCCATTGGTCGGTGACATTGGTCAGCCCAAGTCGGGACGTCGGGGACTCCGCGGTCCGCCGGTGCCCGGGCAGGCTCAGAGCATCGTTGCTGGGGACGCTGGAGCGGGGTGAGTGGAGTGCATCTGACGGTCGGCGTCGACGGCTCGGCCCCGAGCAGGCGGGCACTGGACTGGGCGGTGGATGAGGCGGCCGACCTCGGCTGCGACGTGGAGATCGTTCTGGCTCGTGGGCGCCCGCCGGCCGACGCTGCCGACGTCGAGGCGGCGCTGGCCCGGGATGATCACGGCCGCGCGGTGCTCAACGAGGCCCGCGAACGGGCTTCGGATCGCGATCCGCGCGTGCGGACCTGGTCGCGGTACGAGCTCGGTCAGACCGCCGACGTGCTGATGGACGCCGGCCGCGATGCGGAGATGGTGGTCGTCGGGAGCGCGAGCCCCCGGCGTCATCACCGCAGCGGACCGAGCGCGACGACCATCCGGTTGATCACCGAACTGCCCCGTCCGGTTTGTGTCATCCCGGAGGCCAGTGACCTGCGCCGCAGCGGACCGGTGGTCGTCGGCGTGGACGACTCCGGCAGTGGGGTGGCGGCGATGCAGTTGGCTCGCGCGGAGGCGGCCCGACGCGGGACCGGGCTCCGCGCTGTCCGGGCTGTCGACTTCCTCGTCCCGGACGGGTCGGACCAGGAACACGTCAAGTTCCTGCACCGCTCGGGGGTCAAGACGGCGATGGCCCTGATCGAGGAGCTCTGGTGGCTGACCGGTCGATCCGACGGGGCCGGCCCGGCCGGCCAACATCTGGTGCAGGAGGGCCGGCCGGCCGAGGTGATCATCAGATCGGCCGGCGGCGCCCAACTGATCGTGGTCGGGTCGCACGGCCATGGACTGCTGGGACGGACGCCGCTCGGCTCGGTGAGCCGCCAGGTGCTGCAGGAGGCGACGATCCCGGTGATCGTGATCACGGCCGCGCCGGTCGCCGAGGCGTTCATCGCCGGGTTCCCGACCGTGCCGGACCGGGCGGTGCCGATCACGGAGCCGATGCACCACAGGGAACCGAGCCCTGGGCCCGTCGACGGGGCCCGGCCCGCCGGGTCAGCGGATGCCGACAGACCGGGGAGCGTACAGACCTCACGGGCCAGATGAGAATGGGGCAGGCCGCACTCGGGCGACGACGTTCGCGTTCCGACGGGGACCGAGGACCGACATGACGGGCCGTGCGGCCCGGAGCCGTGATGGAACGTCCGTCCGGTTGGTCCGGATCCGGATCCGGATCCGGCAGATCGCGCGGCGGCGAGCAGAACTCGCGGCCCGCCGTACGGATGGTCTCGGTCCTCCCGGCCGTCGCGGGATTCCTGCCGAAGCGGTGCTGCGACAGTCGGAGCGGGCCATGCGCGGGGCCTGGCGCAACGCCGTGCGAGCCTTCGAGGCCGCCGCCGAGGCCCATGACCTGTTGGCCGACCGGTACGAGGAAATGGCGCGGCGGAGCATCGGGGATCGCCTCGACCATCTGCGTCGGGCCACCGAACACCGGCAGGCTGCGGCTGCCGATCGGGGTCGGGCGGCGCAGCTGTGGGCTGCCGACAGAACGGGCGGCCGGCGGCCGGATCAGGATTGAGTCGCGGTCGTCGCCCTGACGGTTCTGGCCTCCGCGGCCGTCCGACGGGCCAGATCGGCCAACCGGGACAGCAGGTCGTCGAAGAAGGCGGCCGGATCGGCACCGGTGGCCACCAGCGCGTTCGGCGGCCGCCCCCAGAATCCGCGCAGATCGGCGACGGTGGCTCCCCGGGTCAGCGTCCCGGCCAGTTCCACGTCGATCACCGCCGGCCGGGTTGTCACCAGGGACGGGTCCAGCGCGACCGCGGCCGCGAACGGATCGTGGACGTGGGCGAGATAGCCCTCGTCCTGATCATGGTGGAACTCGAAGTAGAACCGCAACGCGTCGGTGAGCAGCCGGACGATCGGGTTGTCGCCGGCGGACGGGATGCCGCGGTCGTCGGCGGCGGCCGGACGTTCGACCGGGGACGACGCGGCGAGCTCGGCGAGCCGGACCAGGTGATCGGGGGTGAAGGCCATCTGCTCCGTCAGCGGCAACGAGCACAGGATCGGCCGGGGCGCGCCGTTGACGCCGAAGGCGGTGAACACCTCGTGGGCGGCCTCCGGATCCACCGCGACGTTCCACTCGGCCACCGGCGTGGTGTTGCCGGGATGGTTGATGCTGCCGCCCATGATCACCAACCCGCCCAGCCGTCCCGGCAGCCGCGGATCGCGGCGGATCGCCTGCGCCAGCGTGGTCATCGGACCGATCACCAGGCCGGTCAGCTCGCCGGGCCGTTCGGCCGTCAGCTCGATCCAGGCGTCGACGCCGGCGCGCGTGGACGGTGTCCGATCGGGCGGCGGCAGCCGGGCGTATCCGACACCTCGTGGGCCGTGGGTGTCCTCGCAGGTGACCAGGTCGATGGCCAGCGGCTTGCCCGCCCCGCGGCAGACCTCGATGTCGGCGCGCCCGCAGACCTGCAGCCAGCCCAGGTTGTTGGCCACCACCGCGTCGACCGGCACGTTGCCCGCCGTCGACACCACGGAGACGAGCTCGCAGCGCGGATGCTGCAGCAACATCAACAACGCCAGCGAGTCGTCGATCCCGGTGTCGCAGTCCAACAGAACCGGGACAGTCGCAACGGCCACGGCCCCACCGTAGACGTCACCGCAACCGGGCCGGCCCGGCCGGCACCCCACGGCCGCGCCGCGGTCGGGATGAGGAACGATGACGGACGGGTCCGCCCAGTTCCCCGACCATCCAGGAGGCATCGTGACCCTGCCGACCCGTCCGCTGCCCCCCGACGCGGTGCTGCTGCACATCGGGCCGTACAAGACGGGTTCGACGGCACTGCAGGACGCACTGTTCGCGGCCAAGCCGCAGCTGGACGAGCACGGCGTGGCCTATCCCGGCCGATGGCGGCGCACCGTCAGCGCGGGGTACGCCGTGCTCGGGTGGGCGCCCCGGGGACGGTATCTGCCCCCGATCTCGGTCTGGGACCGGTTCGCCGAACAGGTACGCGCCCGGCCGGATCGCCGGGTCTGCGTGAGCACCGAGGACTTCAGCGACGTCCGCCTTGCCGACCGGTTCGAGCGGATCGTCACCGACCTCGGCGGCGACCGGGTTCATGTCGTCGTGGTGGCGCGGTCCCTGCACCGTCTGCTGCCGTCGTCGTGGCAGCAGAGCGTCAAGTCGTTGGAGACCGACAGCTATGAGTCCTGGCTGCATCAGGTTCTCGACCACGACGGAACCGGTCCGGCCCGCAGCACGTTCTGGGCCACCCAGGACATCGGCCGGATCGCGGCAGCCTGGTTGCCGCTGGTCGGGTCGGAACGCTTCCGGGTGGTGATCGTCGACGAATCCGACCCGGAGTATCTGCTGCGGGTCTTCGAGCGGCTGCTGGTTCTGCCCGATGGTCTGCTGCAGCTGACCGGGGCCAAGAATGCGTCGCTGACCGCGAACGGTGCCGAGGTGCTCCGCCGCCTCAACGAGCGGTTCGCCGCCGAGGGCTGGCCCGATGAGCTCTACTACTTCTTGATCCAGTCCGGCCTGATCTACGGCTTCCAGGCGGCCGAGCCGTCACCCGTCGACAGCCGCCTGCCCAACCTGCCGCCCTGGGCGGCGGACCGTGTCAACGACCTCGCCGCGCAGCGCATCGACGAACTGCGCGGGCTCGGCGTCGAGCTGATCGGCGACGTCGCCGCTCTGCGACCGCCGCAGGGATACCGCGCCGACGCGGCGGACCAGGCGCCGGAGTCGATCTCGGTGAGCAGTGTGGTGTCCGGGCTCGGTGCGATGATGAGCGCAGTGGTCAGGTTGCAGCGGCGTGAGCGGGACCGCGCCCGGACGGCATCGGCCGTACCGGCCACCGCCCCGGCGAGGCAGCCCGGCCCGGCGACGCAGCCCGCCCCGGCGAAGAAGGCCGCGGCGGCGAAGCAGCCCGCCCCGGCGAGGCAGCCCGGCCCGGCGAAGCAGCCCGGCCCGGCCAAGCAGCCCGGCCCGGCGAAGCAGCCCGGCCCGGCGAAGAACGCCGCGGCGGCAACGTCACCGAGTCGCCGCCCGCCGCTGGGGTCGTACGACGCCCGTGCCCTGCTGGCCGAACTGGCCCGCCGGGCCCGGCGCCGGGCCGTTCGAGTCGTCCGGTC
This sequence comes from uncultured Actinomycetota bacterium, assembly GCA_963758075.1. Classification (GTDB taxonomy): domain Bacteria; phylum Actinomycetota; class Actinomycetes; order Propionibacteriales; family Propionibacteriaceae; genus Microlunatus. Next base: position 689,448 of record CAVWTT010000005.1, read on the forward strand.
GCGGTCGGGCATCGGCGGCGGGTCCGGCTCCGGCTCGACCCGTCGCCGCGTCGAGGACTGAACGGGGCCGCTGCCGCAGGCCGCCCGGTTCACGACTGCCGGTCACGGCTGCCGGGCTACGGCTGCTGGGCCGCGGCGTCCGGGTCACCGCCGTGCGTCACAGCCGGGTGGGCTCCAGATATCGCGCCTGGGCTGTAACCGACGACGCGGACTGGTCAGGCGACTCCGTGCCAGGCGGCCGCGGCTCCGGCGTGGCCGACCAGCACCACCCACACCAGGCTGCCGACCGCCACCAGCACCGACACCACCGAGGTCAACGGCAGCAGCGCCGCCGGGGGTGTCCACCGGTCGGTAACCCGGTGCCAGCGCAGGGCGTACAAGGCGACGGCGCAGACCACCAGGCCGAGCAACCACGGGAGCAGTGCGTCGGCGAGTTCGGCGTGATGGCGGATCAGCGCGGAGCGCGGAAGGTCGTGTTGCAGCGCCTCGCCCGAGGACGTGGTCAGCGGATCGAGGATCAAGGCCACCACCGCCAGTGCCACGCCGCCCCAGTTGAGCCAGCGGCGGAACCGCGGCCACACCGCGGCCAGCAGCACTGCCACAGCCGCGGCCGGAACGATGACCGTGGTCGCATGCACGATCAGCGGGTGGAACGGGAGTCCGAAGACGGTGACGAAGAGGACGCTGGGGTGCATGGCGGCCTTCCTGTGCGTTGACTGACGACCGGATGCTGGCCGGGCTCTCCGCGGCCCGGAGCTGTGCCATCCTGAAGCGACCCCACCGTAATACTATCGTTTATGTAGTAGCTGAGAGATGGCTGATCCGCCGCTCGGTGACGGGCAGGTCCAACGCTGGTTGTGGGAGGCCCTTCGACGTGGTCAGGATGCGGTCGGTGACGGGAGCGGTTCGGCGGGGTCGGGGCGCGGACGGGGCCATCCCGGTTAGGATCGCCGGACCACTGTCGAGGCCGCCGGAGGCGATCGCGTATGACCATGCCACCCATGCCGCAGGCCGGCGACCTGATCCACACCCCGCCTGCCGACATCGCGTCGTCGGTCTACTGGCAACTGGCCAAGCGCCCGCACCTGACCTCGTACCGGTTGTCCAAGGCCACCCTGATCGCCCTGTCGTGGGCGATCGAGGACCAGTTCTGCACGCCGGCGGAGTCGCCGCTGCTCTTCGGCGCCTTCCAGCGGCCGAAGTTCTACCGCCCGGCCCATCGACGCTGGCAGCATCTGGCCGCGACCGCGGCCCACGCGATGGTCTTCGCCGAGTTCGACGACCAGCCCGGTGAGCAGCCGGCCGGCGGACCGGTCCGGATCCGGCTGACGGCCGACTCGGCGTTGGCGCAGGAGTGGGTGATCGTCTGCGACAGCCGGGATCTGCCGGTGGTGCTGGCGGCCTGGGAGATCCCGGGCCAGACGATGGTTGCCGAGCGCGACCGGATGTTCCAGGCGGTCTGGACGATGGAACCCGAGGCGGTACGACTGTCGTCGCGGATCTGCGCCCAGGTGGCGGCCGACTCCGGCATCGAGGAGGCGGCGCCGGTGCTGTACGCGGTGGCCGACAATCCGCCGCCGGCGGTGATCGGGCCGGCCGAGGCCTCCGAGCTGTTCAGCCGGGTGATCGCCTACCTCGACCGGTTCGGTCCGGTCGCCGGGGCCAGCGCCCCGGATCCGATCGCTGGCTGACCCGGGTCGTCCTCTCCACCGGCCGGCCGACAGGAGGCCATGATCGATACGCCGAAGCGGTTTCCCGCCGGCCTCTATCGCGAGGGCCGGGAGCCGGACGCGCGGTTCAGCCTGGCCAACGAGCGAACGTTCCTGGCCTGGATCCGCACCTCGCTGGCCTTGATCGCCGGGGGAGTGGCGCTGGAGGCGCTGGGTCTCGGCATCCATCCGACGCTGCGGCTGATCGCCTCGGTGATCCTGATCCTCGCCGGGACCGCGACTCCGGCGCAGGCCTGGCTGGGCTGGGTCCGCAGCGAGCGGGCGCTGCGGCGGGGGACGCCACTGCCGGCGGCGCTGCTGTCGCTGCCGATCGGGATCACCGTGCTGGTGGTCGGCGCGCTGGTGCTGATCGGGGTGCTGGTGGCGTGAACGGGACCCAGGATCGCAGCGCGGCCCCGTTCGACGACGGGCTGCAGCCGGAGCGGACCGCGCTGGCGTGGCGGCGGACCGGACTGGCACTGCTGGCCGGTTCCCTGGTGGCCGCCCGCATCCTGACCGCCATCCTGCCGATCTGGACGCTCGTGCCGGCCGGCCTCGGCGTGGCCGGCGCGGTCGGGGTGCTGGTCACCGCGCACCGGCGTTACCGGCGGGTCCACCTGGCGCTGACGTCGGCGGGACACGCCGAGATTCCGTTGCACGGCGGCGGTCTGAGCGCCGTCGTCGCGACGCTCGCCGCGGCCTTCGGCCTCGGCGCCCTGGTGGTGACGGTCGTCGGTTTCCTGCGCTGATGAAGGTCGCGGCCGACCGGCATCGCCGGCCGGCCTCGGCGTCGGTCGATCCCTGCGAACTCAGGCCGGCGGCGGTCGATCCCCGCGAACTCAGGCCGCGGCGTCGGTCGATCCCTGCGAACTCAGGCCGGCGGCGGCGGGTTGTTGTGGTCGTGGCGCTCGACGAAGGTGGTCTGCTGTGTGCGGCGCCGCTGCTGCATGATCACCAGCGACAGGATGATGGCCAGCACGCCGGCGGCCATGCACACGTACCCGATCGCTGTCAGGTCGACCGCGCTCCAGGAGTCGCGGATGCCGAAGGCGAAGATGCCGCCGACCACGAGCAGAAAGATCCCGAGTCCCAGACTCATCCGAACCAGCTCCTCACGTTGCCGTCCCGAGGGGTCTCCCGGGTGGTGTTCGACCCTAACCACACGGGCCGCAGCTGTCACTTACCCACCGCGGCGGCCCGTCGACCAGGACGGGGTGATCGGTGCCGGCGCGGTGACAATCCGCTACGCGTGCCGTCCGTCCCTTCCCCCATCGGGTCCGGATCGTGCACGCGTAGCGGATTGTCACCGCGGATGCCGTCGAAGCCGACGGCGTGATCAGCGACCGACCACCTGGAAGTCGACGGTGTAGTCCCCGTCGTCGTGCCGGAAGCCCAGGGTGAACTGGTTGGCGGAGTTGTAGGAGGCGATCACCCGGGCGTAGGTGCCCGCGGCAAGATCGGTGATCCGGACCTGACCGTTGACATTGGCCAGCCGGACCGAGAACGCGCCGAGGAAGTCATCCTGGTTCTTCGGGATCATGGACCCGATCCAGGTCAGCACCATGCCCGCAATCGTGACGATCGGCTGGCCGAGCGCCCCGCCGACGCCCGAGGCCAGCTTGCCGGCCGCGGCCACCGTCGAGCCGTAGTCCTGCTGATCACTCTCGTAGAAGGCGCAGGCGAAGGTGGCCGTCTGGCCGGCGGTCAGCGCCTCGTCGTAGATGGCCGCGTTGAGGAAGCGGTTCTGCTCGTCACCACTGTCGTTCATGTCCCAGGCGGTGGCGTTGTCGGCGTCGGCCGACTGCCAGGCGTCGGGTCCGCGGTGGCTGACCTGCTTGCCGGCGCCGTTGACACCGCCGAAGAGGTAGTAGACCTCGTCGTGGCCGGACTCGGTGGTGCAGGAGCAGTAGATGCGGCGGACGACGATCTGCGCGCGGGTCTGGGTCGTCGGCGGCTTGCCGCCGCCACCACCGCCGGGCGTGTGGTTGCCGCCGCCCCCGCCGATGCGGATCGGCGGAATGTGAGGGTGCAGTGGAAGCACGGTGCCCGGGGCGACCCGGGTGGTCTGCGCGGCCCAGAGGGCGCGGCGTTCCTGGGCGTCGCCAGGCAGCAGGGTGTCGGTCATGATGATCTCCTTCGATCGGTGCGGAACTGTTCTGGATTCGGTCGGTTGTGCAGGCGTGCAAAGCGTTTCGAGCATGCTTGCGCCGGCGGAGCATTGGGCATCGAATTTCCCCGGGTAACAGGCGGTCCAGGCGATTTACCTTGTGCTGCTAACTATTCGCCCGCGCCACAATCACCGTCAATCGACCGTGGTGATGACGTTGCCGGTCGCCGACGTACGACCCGCGGTGGTCATCGCTGCCACCCCCGTCATCCCCTGAGCAGGCCGGTTGTCTACACCGGATCGGCGACACCGATCGGCGGAGCAGTCACACCGGCAGCAGGAACTGCCTGCCGGTTCGAAGCAACGAATACGTGTCGAATGTTCCTTGCCCTCGACAGAGCCGATCCCGACCTCACCGCCGGCGCCATCTCGTCGCGTTCTGCGGCCGGCCGCAGCGACCCCTGTACGCCGACGCGGTGGAGCAGAATCGACCCATGAGCGATGTGGTCCGGCTCGTCACGGTGGTCGACATCGACGACCGCGCGGCAGCGGCCGACGCTTCCGGCGCGGAGGTTGGCGACAGCCCGCTGCCCGGATCCGCTGAGCCGGGCTGGGCGCCGTCCGGCTCGGTCGCACCGATCGACGACTGCCGCGAGATGGCGTTCACCGCACTGCACCTGGCGGTCCTGCGGGACGGCCGGCGGCTGACCCTGCTCGACGACCGTGGCTGGGGTGTGAGCGGGCCGCCCGACATCTGGCAGTACACCTCCGCCGAGGAGATCGCGGTGGACGCGCGGACGGTGGTCGGCCCGGATGAGCCGTTCGGTGCCCGGACCCAGCAGGACATGGAGGCCGATCACTGGTCCCGGCTGACCGATCGGCTGAGGCGTCGGGGTGTGGCGGTCGGTGCTGAGGAGTTGCGTCGGCTGCCGCACGACGTGGAGCTGAGCGAGCGGGTGCGAGCCCGGCTGCAAGAGCACGGGGCGGGCGGTGCCGACCCGGACCCGAGCTAGTGTCGTGCGTCGGAAATACGGACCGCAGTTACGACGCGCAGGCATCCCCGGCATCATCGGGAACGCGGGCTGGGACCGGGCCAGCGCCTGCACCTGGGACTTCTCATCCACACACAACACGATTGCTCGCTCGGGCGGGTTCAAGTAGAGCCCGACGACGTCGAAGACTTTCTCCACGAAGAACGGATCGTTGGACAGTTTGAAGGTGTCGGCTCGATGCGGTTTCAGATCGAAAGCCTTCCAGATCCTGCCGATCGTGGACTTGGACAACCCGCTGCGTTTGGCCATCGACTCGCGCGACCAGTGGGTGGCCTTCTTCGGCGTCTCCTCCAACGTGGCGACCACGACATCCTCGACCTGATCGGCGGTCACCGACGGCGGCCGTCCCGGCCGCGGGTCATCGTCCAGACCGTCCAGCCGCAACTCCACGAACCGAGCGCGCCACTTGCCGACCGTCGCCGACGAACACCGCAACCGCTGCGCGACCATGTTGTTGCTCGCCCCCGTCGCACACTCCAAAATAATCTTGGAACGCAACGCCAACGCCCCTTCGCCCGGAGACGCAGCGCCGACGAATACTCAAGATTAGATTGACACTAGGTCGCAGTCGTCCGTTGTGACCGTCGTACGGTCAGCTGAGCTGGTACGACCCATGGAGGATGCGTTCGGCGATCTGCATGGTCTTCAACGCGTCCCCGAAGTGTGAGGGCGGCTGTTGGCGTGACCGCACGGCGCGCAGGAACTGGTCGGTCTTCTCCCGGAAACCGGCGAAGACGTGGAACTCCTCGGAGCCGGCGATCTGCTGCGCCGTGATCTTGGTCCCGCCGGTGTCGCCGTCGGCATAGATGCAGCCGTCGCCTTCCAGGTCCAACTCCGCACACGCGCCGGGCACGTGCAGATCCACCGTGAACGTGCGCCGGCCGCTGGTCCAGCTGTTGATCAAGATCCCGGTCGCGCCGCTGTCGAAGACCAGTTGGGCGGTGAAGAAGTTGATGTCCGGCGTACCGACACGGCGGGTGACGCTGTGCAGGTCCACGACGTCGCCGCCGCAGACCGCGCGCAGCGTGTCGATCGCATGCACGCCGTCATCCATCATGTGATCACGGGCGCCGAGCATCGGCTCGGGTTGGAACTTGTAGAAGCTGCAGATCGCGTGGGTGGTCGCACCGCGGCCGGCCAGCTCGGACTGGGCGTGGCGGAGCATCGGGGAAGCCCGGCGCTGGAACCCGACCTGGGTGATGCAGTCGTGGGTGTCTGCCAGATAGGCCAGGTTCGTCGCCTGGTGCAGGTTGAGACCGAGCGGCTTCTCCACGAACAGGTCGAGTCCGTGCTCGAGGCACCAGCACCAGATGTGGTACATGAACTCCGGTTGGCCGATGACGTAGACGGCCTCCGGCGCGACGGTGTCGATCATGGTGCGGTAGTCGGTGAACCGATCCGGAATGTCGTACCGATCACTGATGGTGTCGAGTCGCGTCGCGTCGAGGTCGCAGCTGCCGACGATCTTGGCCAGCGGGTTGCCGGCCAACGACGGGTAGTGCACCCGACCGGCCAGTGCGCCGGCACCGACGACGGCGACCCGGACGGGATCGGCCGCGTCGGCGGTCATGCGGCTGCCCCGTCCAGGAGTCCGCGCAGATATCGCAGATCCCGGGTCACCTTCTGCTCCAGATCGGTGCCGTCGGTGTACTCCGCGGGCAGACAGATCGGACCGGCGTACCGGCCCTCGGCCAGGCAGGTCGCCGCCTCGGTCCAGGAGGTCAACCCGTCCGGGCCCTCGACGAAGGTGATCCGCCACGGCGGTGCGCCGTCGGCCGCGGGGGCAGCAGCCCGGTAGCAGGCGTTCTTGAAGTTGACCATCGCCAGCCGGTCCCACAGCAGCGCCAGCGCGTTCGACGGATGCTTTCCGGCCAGCCCGTCGTGGGCCGCGTCCCAGATCGCGGTGAGGGAGTCGGCCTCGAACTCCTTCAGCAGGGTGGCCAGTTCCGAGGAGTCGGCGATGTAGTCGTTGCAGTGCGGCTGGATGCCGATGGTGACGCCGTGCTTGCTGGCCAGCGGCACCAGGTCGTCCAGCTGCCGGCGGATGTGATCACCGGTGTGCAGGTATCCCTGCGGCGCCACCGGAACCATGATCCGGATCAGCGGGATCCCCTGCTCCGCACAGGCCTCGAAGATCTCCGGCGAGGTGGCGCTCGCGACGCTGGCGACACTGACGCCGCGGTCGGCCATCACCTGGACCAGCTGGCCCAGCGACGGACCGAGATGATCAAGGTCGACCTGGAAACCCGGGCGCAGCGGGAACTCGATCGCGTTGAAGCCCATCCGGACAACCAGGTCGGCGAGCTCGGGCGCCGGGAGGTCGCGCCACGGCTTGGTGAAAACCGACCAGATGCGGGTTGCGTCGATCATCGGGCTCCTTGGTGGTGGGCGGCACTGTCAGGGAGTGGAGGTACGGGACCGGCGCGTCGCCTCGAAACCCGGGCCGGGCGCGTCCGCGGAGGCGTCACGCAGCGCATCGATGGCCCGGCGGGATCGGCTGATGTAGTCGCGCAGTTCCTCGAGCCCGTACTGCCGGGCGAGCCCCCGGACATCGACCTCGACGCCGTCATCGCGGCGGCTGAGGACGAACCACTCCTCGTCGCCGAGCAGCTCTTCCAGCCGGACGTCGGCGCCGTGCTCGGCGATGAGCCGATCCAGTCGGTCCAGGTTGAAATTGTGGTGGTAGAAGCCGCGATCCAGGTCGAGGCCGAACTCGCGGACCGAGGGGCGCGACGCGGCCGATGGCTCGATCTCGGCGCCGACCGGGTCGTACAGGTGGGACTGCCCGGCTGCGGTACAGGACAGCAGGTGGAAATGATGGATCTGGGCGTAGGACCGCAGGATCGCACCGCCGGCGTAGGCGCTCGGCCAGACCACCAGATCCACGCCGGCGTCGGCAAGATCGGCCCAGACCCGAGGGAAGTTGATGTCGAAGCAGATGGCCGCACCGAGGGTCCCGAAATCGGTGGCCCACACCGGTGCCGCCGAACCTGCGCGGGTCTGCGGAGTGATCTCCAGCTCGCCCCAGTACGGATACCGCTTGTCGTAGACGCCCACCACGCTGCCGGCACGGTCGATGAGAACGGCGCTGACGTAGTTGCCGGATTCGCGGGCCAGATACAGGCCCACCAGCAGGTAGGCGCCCGCCTGCTGAGCGATCCGTGCCAGCGACGCGACCGTCGGCCCGTCGACCGGTTCGGCAACCTCGTCTCCGACTCCCCGGCACGACTCCGGCAGGACGATCAGGTCCAGGTCCGACCTGCCGGCCACCGCTGACTCCACCGCACCGACGAGTTGGTCGAGTTCCGCGTACGGCCGGGAGTTGATGGTGAGGACCCGGACACGCCGCCGGCAGCGGGCGGCGGACGCCGGAGCCGGCGCGGGTGAGGACATCGATGGCTTCGCTTCCTGGACAGGACCCGGCGGCGGAGCACCGGCGGTGGTCTCTGTCTAGTGCATCGTCACAGCCATGTCGAGACGCCGTTCACAGTGTCGAGCGACCGGCACACGCCCGGGCACTGCGGAGGCGCCGCCGACCCGGGATCGGTCCGGCTGTCCTGATCCCCTGATCCTCGGTGCGCCAGGTGGTGACCGGATTCGACGGCGAGGACGCCGGCCCGGTGCCGATCGCGTTGGTCGCGGTGACGGTGAACGTGTAGATCGACCGGCGTCGCAGTCTCTTGACCGTCACGGTGGTCGCGGGCGGGTTGCCGGTGATCGTGGTCGGCGTCTGGGCGGTGGTGCCGACGTAGGGGGTGATCGTGTAGCCGGTGATGGTGCTGCCACCGTCGGCGGGAGCGGTCCAGGTCACGGTCGCGTTGGTCCTCCCGGCGGTCGCGGTGAGGTTGGTCGGTGCGCCTGCCTGCGTGCGGCCCCGGAGTTGGACGCCCGGGCTTACAGTGCCGGGGTGCCCGCCCAGTTCCTGCCGTTCCTTGCTGTGGTGGCGCTGTTGACGCTGACTCCGGGACCGGACATGGCCCTCGTCCTGCGCAACGGGGTCCGCGGCGGCGTCCGGGTCGCCTGGTGGACGGGACTGGGCTGTTGCACCGGAATCGCCGGGTACGCCGTTGCCGCGTCCCTCGGCCTGGCGGCCGTGCTCGCCGCATCCGCCACGGCCTTCCTGGTGGTGAAGTTGGTCGGGGCGGCGTACCTGGTCTATCTCGGTGCGATGGCACTGTGGCACTCCCGGGCGAAGGCGACCGCAGCCCCGGTCTCCGCGGCACCGGACCCGGCCGGGCGGGTGGGTCCGGCCTTCCGGCAGGGGCTGATGAGCAATCTGACCAACCCGAAGATCGCGCTGATCTTCCTGACCCTCATCCCGCAGTTCGTGTCTCCCGGCGAACCGGCGTTCTCCACCACCGCCGTGCTGGCCGGGGCGTTCCTCGGGATGGCGGTGCTGTGGTGGCGGATCTTCTCCCTCGCTGTCGGCGCGCTCGGCCGGCTGCTGGCTCGTGACCGGATCCGGACCTTCGTCGAGCGGCTCACCGGGATGGTGCTGATCGGCCTCGGTATCCGGGTCGCGTTCGTCAGCCACTGACAGGGCCCTCGGGTGACCCGCGCAGCATGGCTCGTCGCTCGAGTACCGGAGGGCGTGGCCGGGTGAGGTCTGCTCGGACGGCGTGACCTACGCCGAACCTCGACGGTCCGTCCCCGGCACGGACCGGCGCGATGCTCGGAGATGACAGCAGCCCGCGGCCGGACGGACCCCCGGGGAACTGGCGTCGGGAGATGCTCGGCAGCTACCGCGGCCAGCCGGCCGACGTTCCGCGCTGCCGGGCCCGCCACGGCCGACCACCGTCACGGCCCGCCCGGATGCCGGCCTCATCGGTGTCGAGATCGACCAGCACGCACTGGGCGTGCCCGTCCGGGCAGCCCTGGGCCAACCACCGGTCGGCCGGGGAGGCCAGGCCCGACACGATCGCCCCCGGCTCCAGTCCCGGGACGGCGAAGGCGACCCACATCTGGGTCAACAGCGCCTGCGCCAACGGGCGCCGGTCGTCCAGGGAGTCGGCCGGCGACCCGGTGCTGTAGCTGGCCAGCAGCACGCAGTCCACCCCCAGGGATTCGTACTCGATGAACACCTCCGGCAGGCCGGCCTCGATGCAGACGGCGCAGCCGAAGCTCAGCCCGTCGACCTCGAACACCGTCGGGTGGTCGCCGGGCGCGTACATGAAGGTCGTTTCGGTCGTCGACAGGTGACGCTTGTCGTAGCGGTGGACCAGGCGGCCCGTGTCATCGATGACGTACAGGCTGTTGAACGGCCGACCGTGCCCGGGTTCGCGATGGATCGATCCGACGACCGTCCAGATGCCGATCGTGCCGGCATGTTCCACCGTGGCGGTCAGCTCCGCCGCCAACACGGCCCAGTCCGCCCTCGACCAGTCCGACTCCGCCAGCCGCGTCGGATCACTCGACATCAGTTGCTTCTGCGGGTAGGACGACAGGGCGCCCTCGGTGAACAGGATCAGCCGCGCGCCGTCGGCTGCTGCCTTCGACATGAGTCTGCGGATGGCCGCACCGTGAGCCCGGATCGACGGTCCGTCCGGGGACTGCCCGCCGACGCCCTGAGCGATCGCCACCCGCACCCGTGTCACGGCCCCGATCATGGCCCACCCGCCGGGTGGCGGTCCGAGGCGGGCCGGCAACCGTCATTCCGGCAACCGTCATTCCGGCAACCGTCATTCCGGCAACCGTCATGGTCGCGCAGCTGACACCACCGGGTGCACGGCGTTGCCGGCGGACTGCCGCCCGGGCTCCGAGGGCCATGCGTTGTGACGTCGCCCTGGCCCGCTCCTATCACGACTGCTACCGCACCGGACTGGTCGGAGACCCCACGATCCGAGATATCCCGCGACCTCACGTGCCGACGGCGCTCGGTCCGACCGTCAGGGGGACGAACTCGGGTGTGGACGGGGTCCCGCAGCAACCGCCGGACTGCGAGCCGGCATCGAAGAGGCCCGCGCCCCCGCAGACTCCCGTCTCGGGCAGCACCAGCTGGACGTCATCGGCCGCCTCGAGGTCGCCGGCCAGGGCCGCGGCGATCGAACGAACCTGTTCGTATCCCGTCATCGCCAGGAACGACGGGGCCCGGCCGTAGGACTTCATTCCAGCGAGGTACAGGCCCTGGTCGGGCTGGGCCAGGACCCGGTGACCGTGCGGCCGCACCGATCCGCAGGAATGCAGGTTCGGATCGATCTCCGGCGCCAGCTCGGCGGGTGCCTGCAACCGCTGGTCCAGGTCCAGACGCAGCTCGGACAGGAACGACAGGTCGGGACGGAATCCGGTCACACACACGATCTGGTCCAGCCCGGACAACCGGCGGCCGTCACCGGCCAGCAGCTGCAGGCCTCCGTCGGGATCGTCGGTGATCGCGGCGGCGCGAAAGCCGGAGACGACCTCGATGCGGCCGGCCTGGACGGCTGCGCGCACCCGCAGGCCGAGGGCGCCGCGGGCCGGCAGCTGGTCGGCCTCTCCGCCGCCATAGGAATCGCCGACCGCGCCCCGGCGTAGCACCCACACGACCCGAGAACCCGGCCGTTGGAGTGGGGCGGAGGTCAGGGCGATCAGCGACGTGAGCGCCGACGCGCCGGAGCCCACCACGGCTGTCGACCGGCCGGCGTAACGGTCGGCGTCGGAGATCGGGTTCGGCATCCCGTAGAGGATGCGGTCGCGATGGGCGGCCTCGCCCTCGACCGGGTAACCCTCCGCACCCAGCGGATTGGGGCGGCGCAGCGTTCCGGTGGCATCGATCACCGCTCGCGCCGGGATCCGCTGCACGGTGCCCGAGCCGGCGCGGACGTGCACCACGAACGGCTGCTCGCCCCGGCCGGAGTCGACGACCAGATCGCGATCCAACCGGGCCACCCCGATCACCTCGTGGCCGAGCCGAATTCGCCGGCCCAGTGCGGCGGTCAACGGCTCCAGATAGTCGGCCACCCATCGGGTCCCGGTCGGGTAGGCGCCCGGCTCCGGATGCCGCCAGCCCGTCGGCTCCAGCAACGCCACCCCCGCGGGTGAAGTCAGCTCCGACCACGGGGAGAACAACCGCACATGCCCCCACGACCGCACACCGGCCGCCGACCTGGTGCCGGCCTCCAGGACCACCACATCGATGGCGCGGCCGACCAGCTCCGCTGCCGCCGACAATCCGATCGGGCCGGCGCCCAGCACGACGACCGGCAGCTCCGCACCTGCTCCGGCACCCTCAGCCATCTCAACCCCATGATTCGATGAACGTCGATACAGAACCCAGCTTGCGCGCTGTATCGACCGTTGTCAATATTGAGGCATGACTGTCGCATCGAAGGCGGACGACCGGCGCAGTCAGCCGGCCTGTTGTGACACCCGGCGCGCCGGGATGTCGACCGACGAGGCCGAGAAGACCGCCGGCCTGCTGAAGGCGCTGGCCGATCCCGTGCGGCTGCAGCTGTACTCCCGGATCGGTGCCGCCGAGGGTGAGGTCTGCGTCTGTGACATCCAGGACGTCGGGGTCTCCCAACCCACCGTCTCCCATCACCTGCGCAAGCTGCGCGAGGCCGGCCTGATCGATTGCCAGCGTCGCGGCACCTGGGTCTACTACTGGGCCGTCCCCGGCGCACTCGGCCCGATTCGCGCCCTGCTGGCCGTGTGACGAGTGGCCCAGCCCGGACCCGCGACCTGACTGCCGAGGACTGGCCGGCGATCCCCCGCATCTACGCCGAAGGAATCGCCACCGGCAACGCCGGCTTCGACGTCGACCCTCCCGGCTGGAGTCACTTCGGCAAGAGCAGGATCGGCACCGGCCGATTGTGCATCGAAGACGGCCAGGGGCGGATACTCGATTGGTCAGCGAGCTCGTCGACGTCGGCCCGGCCGGTCTACCGCGAGACGCCGCGCGGGCACCGGGTGCTGCATCTGGTCGGGAAGGGCAACAAACCCGCAACAATGCCGCTGACCGTGCCGGTCCTCCGCGTGCTGGAGGCCTGCCGTGGCCACCGCACCGAAGGGCCGCTCGTGCTGCGGCCGCTCTCAGGCAAGCCGATCGACCGCCGCGACTGCTACCGCATGGTCGCTCGCATCGCGAGAGCCGCCGCCATCCCGCGACACATCAGCCCGCACTCCCTGCGCCACGCCGCCATCACCAACGCCCTCGACGCCGGAGTGCCGCTACGCGGACGCCCAAATCCTCGCCCGGCACGCCGACCCGCGCACCACCGAGCACTACGGCCGCGCCCGCGGCAACCTCGACCGTCACCCCCTGGCGAGCACTGACACCGATCGTGGCCGATGAGCTGATCGGATTCAGTGGCCAGAATCTCGTCGCGCCTCAGAGGGTGCTTGAGGAGAACTACTGGAGTGAACTCGTGCCCCGGCTCTCAGAACGGGGTCACTCCGTGCTCCACGTACTCCTAGAGGCTGACGAGCCGACCATGCGGAATCGCATCGCCGACGGCAACCCGGTCAGCGTCGGCGACACGATCCTGACCAGGCGCAACGACCGCCGACTCGGCGTCAGCGGCACCGACTGGGTGAAGAGTGGCGACCGCTGGACTGTGACCGCTCTCAATCGCAACGGCTGCCTTCGCGTGCGCCATTTGCGCTCCGGGCTCCAGGCCACGCTGCCCGCGGCGTACGTCGCCGCGCACGTCGAACTTCGGGTACGCCACCACCGTCCACGCCGCCCAAGGCTCCACCTCCGACGTCATGCACGGCATCCTCACCGCCACCGAGGACCGGCAACTGCTCTACACGATGCTCACCCGCGGCCGCGCCGAGAATCCCTCCGTCGACTCAGGCGGTGGAAAAGACGACGTAAATGGGGACCTGAACGACGATCATCACGACACTCACGAAGGCGCACCACGCCCCGGTGATGAGGAGCCCACGCCACTGCCGCGCGTCACTCCGCACGGTCGCCCTCGTCGGTGTCGGCCATGGTGCGTCTCCCGTCCACTGATGAACGATCAGCCTCAACCGGAACTCGGGTCCGCCGTCGCCCGTGCTCGACGCTAGCGCTAGGTGGTCCCGCCTGCATCGGTCAGTGCCCTTGGTCCTTCGCCTGCCTGGGCGGGCCGATCGCCGGAGGAGCAGTCGTGCCCGCGCACCGGTACTCCAGCCAGAGGCAATTCGGTGTCGATTCGGGATCGGCTTCCGAAGGCTCTTCGGACCCTCGTCATCCGACGCGGGTCGATCACCGCGGGTCCTAGCGGGTTGAGAGGCCGCCCTGTCAACGGCATGTCCGGGCATCGCTGGAGCCCGCGACGCGCCTGCTTCCCCCGTCAGTCCCCCACAGCCGATCGTTCCGTAGCAGGGGGATAGGCGCAGAAATAGAAGAAGCCGCAGGATGACCTGCGCTTCTAGGGGTGGAGCCAAGGGGACTCGAACCCCTAACCCCCTGCTTGCAAACTCGGCGCGAGGACTGCCTCGCGCCGTCGCACAGGCGTGGGCCAGGCGGGAAGCCGTGCCCGGACGTCATCGCGGCGTACCCCCGTTGCCGTACTTTTCTGGGGTACGCGGCAGCCGGCCGCACGGGGCCAGCAGGAGTGTCAGACCCTCGACCTACCGTCGACCCCTACAGCGGAGCGTTCACCAGCGCCTCCATTGAGCAAGGTGGTGTCCTATGGGCGGCAGTGTGGAGATCAACTGGGACAAGGCTGGCCTCAAGGGTCTCGAGAAGGAGATCGTGGAGTCCGTGAGGAAGGAAACTCAGGCATTTTTGATAGGTTCGCCCGGCAGCACCGCGGCCAGCCGGTCGACCGCGTCAAGGTGGCCCTGCAGCGGGAGTGGAAGCGCCAGATGGACGGCAGCGTCACCGATCCTGAGTTGACTGATTGGGCCACAGCGATCAGCACTGGAGTCAGGATTCGGTTGCGCTAGTCCGCGTAATTGAGGCTACGGTTTGGCTCCCAGCCTCGCTCGCACAGGACCGAGGTTGTTCCGCCTGTCATCGACCGGGGATTGGGCCAGGCTCTCAGACTATTCGGTCAAGAATCGCCCGTTTCTTTTCAGCGAACTCATCGTCGGTGATGATCCCTTGATCACGGAGCTTCGCCAGCTTCTGCAGCGTGTCGGCGGGGTCTTCAGCGCTGGCTGGCGTGGGCGCCGGCGCAGAGGGCTGCGACTGAAGACGGTGAATCTGCCGCGCGATCTCTTCCGCCTGGCCATGCATGAGGTTCTTGATCTCGGACGCCTGTCCCGCGCTGGTTACCGCCAGGGTCTCGCCACCTAGACTCCGCTTGGTCGAGACGGCTTGGATGATCGAAATCGGGTACTCGACCTGGTTGAGGGAGGCGGTCATGAACCCTTTGTCGACGAAGAGGAGCCTGGTGGTGGTGAGGCACACCATCCCCTGCCGACCGTCGTATTGCCCGGTGCCGAGGGCGAGCACGCGCTCATCGCCCCGGAGAAGGTATGAGAGCGCGCGCAGCTCGAGAGCGCCGAAAAGGCGCCCTGGCTTGCCGAGCCGGTCCTTCGCCTCATTGAGGCCTCGATCGTCAATCTGGCCAGCAAGTGGCTCGGTCAGGTCATTGACCAGCTCGAGGTGCTTCGTGCCATTCATGTCGACAGTGACCTCTGCGACTGCGCCATCCGCGTCCGGCCGGACATCAACGGTCACCTCGGCGGCCCAGCGGTTCTTTCGCAGCGATCGCTTTGCACTCGCAGCAAATCCGGATTCGTTTGCATCCGTGACTGTCATGCCCGCGGCCTCTGCCCCGGTTCTCAGCGCCGAAACCGCTGGTGATGCTGGCTGGAGTAGCCGCACTTCAACGGTTCTTTTGATTCCCATGCCGGTCATCTCCTCTGAATGTGGCCCGCGGTGAGTCCATCACGAAATTACAGCCCGCTCCGTACGGCCACAACCAAGGTGTCGGCCGGAGGAGACAGCCGCGCAGCATCGACCACGTCGACAAGGTCTGACGGCGGACGTCCCGGCGGCGCGATCGGTCGTCGCACGACCAGCTCACGAACGGGCCATGTAAGGCCCCCGCGGGCTCCCTGAGGGCGGGGGAGAAGAAGCACTAGCTCCGGGAGGAGATGCGGCTGGTGAAAGCCGTGAGTAGACCGGAATCTTGCCGGTGCCGCCGACAGGTGGCTCAGGCGGTGCTGCGGGACGTCTTAATGCGTCGGAGCATCGCGACGGTCTGCTGCCTACGAGAGCGCTCAGTAGCCTGGAAGGCCCGGGAGACCTTGTCTGCACGATCGACGGGAGCGGAGCTCTTGAGCGTCTGCGCCTCGATGCGCGGCGGCCGCGGCTTGCTGGGCATGCGGCAATCATAGGACACGCCACTGTCAAGCGGGAGGAATATACACGGCGCGTGTGGGGGTAAGTGGCGACGCTCGTAGCACCCATCGGAGATAATTAGGCCGTGGATCCGACACGGGATGGGCCGCGAAGCCTTAAGGAGCGAGCGTGGGCCTTCATCGATGACGAGTTCACGATCCTCGGGGGCAAGCTTTCGCCAGACCTCATTTTCTGGACCTTCGTCGCCGTGTTGGCCTGCGATGTGGTGGGAAACGTCCTCATCTCCGGAACTGAAAGCTACGACGCTGGCTCCTACGTCATCATTGCCGGCGGGATTCTCCAACTCGTGTACGCCGGAGAGAACCGTGCCCAGCGCCTGTTCACACAGCAGGTCGACACCTCGGTCGACAAACCACTTCTGACTGCCCATGTCTACCTCGCGGAACGGATTCGCTCTGCTCTGCAGGAGGCAGTGCAGATGTCGCAATGTAGCGCTAAGGACCGGCACTCGTTGTTCGCGAAGCTCACGCAAAGCCTCGTCAGCGATCTGGTTTGGTTGCCACTTCGTGGCAGTGAGGAGCGTGTGGACGGCGTGCGTGCAGCGATCTACCGGCTGTCGGACGATCGGGCGTGTATGACGATGTTGGCCTGGGACAAGAGTTCGCCTCGGAACGAGCCCGGACGCTTTGTGAGTGGTACCGACCGCGGGGACAAGGCGCTCGACTGGGTCATCAATGACGGGCAGACTGTGTACGTTCCGGATATACGCAGCGCTGATTCCGAGCGTTGGGCCGGGACTGGTGGTGACTATGACAGCTTCATCTCCGTGCGTATCCAGGCAGGGAGCAAGGTGTATGGCATGTTGACACTGGATACGGCAGTGGTGGATGACCTTTCTGAATCCCACGTTGCGCTGGTCGAGCTCGCGGCAAGTTCGCTCGCTCTCGTTTTCGCCGCAGACGGTCAGCAGTGAATCGTCAACGACAGGCCTGAGCTGGCCGACCCGCAGCGAGCACAGCGAGCGAGGACGCGGTCGCGGCGGCGGAGCCGCCGCCTTGATGTATTAGAGCTCAGATCGGCAATGCAGACTGCGGGGCTGCGGGACAACACCGCAGGCGTTCGCGGGTGTCACCTTTTCCGTGATCGAAGCCTCGCGTTCAGTCCGGTCCGCTACGCCGAGATGGCAGGCACAGGAGTAAGCCGCTGAAACGGTGACTGCACCTCGGATCGAGCGCTGAATGCATAGTCGGAAGACGAGATTGTCGACGCGGCGGGTGCCGGTGCTCACACCCGCGGTCATCGGTATGGCCTGCATCGTTTCGGTCCACAAGGATATTGTTGTGTGAGTGGACTTCGCCTGGGGATTGAGCGCAACGGAATGGGTGGCGGTGACTGCCGTCGCGACTTGCATGACTACGGTCGTTGCCATCGTCACGGCTTGGCTTGTTCTCGGCCAGTTGAAGGCAGCCGGCGGGCAGCTGGCGGCGGCTCGGGAAGCCCAAGACCAGGCTCGGCAAGCAGAGAAGGAGATGGAGCGCCCGTACGTTGTCGCCTCCGTGCAGTCTTCCGAAGCTGCTGCTCACCTTCTCGATTTGGTAATCGAAAATCTAGGTAAGACACCAGCGAAGAACGTTCGGGTGCGGATCGACCCGCCTCCGCTTCGTGGTATGGAGCAAGCCGGCCTCGAGCTCGCAAACGCGAAGGCGCTCACCGAGCCCATACCGCTCATACCACCGGGTCGTGTGATCCGTATTTTTTTTGACGACCATCGGGATCGCGACGGCAAGGACCTTCCCACTTCTTACGTCGCGTACGTCGCATACCGGAATTCCGCGGGGGAGTCTTGGGAAGAGGAGTACGTGTTGGACTTGGACACACTGCGCGGTGCGATGTTCGTCAATGTTCACGGGCTTCATGATCTTGCGCGCGCTGTGCAGTCGGTGGACAAGACCTTGGCTGGCGCGTCGATACTTCGTCGCAATGGTGAAGTTCGCGCTCATGCGATTGTGGAGTCGAAGGACGAACATGGCCGGCGCATGGCGGACGAGGCTCGTCAAGCAACGGACAACCATCGACGGATCGTTGAGCAAGTCCTTCCGCACCGAGGCAAGGAAGATGGTGCCGACTAGTTGCGCCCGTGGGTCGGCCGAGCCGAGGCGGACGTCGCCTTAAAGCGGCCTGCATTCCACGAAGAATGCGACACGCAGATTCGGGGCGTGCCTCGGCAGATCCATTTATTGCCAGTGGGAAGTCAACGTATCATTATGTCGGACGAGACCGATGTCGGCACTTCTATGGTCTGGGTTAGCCGCGGATGGTCAATCTTGTTCGTGCCCGTCGTGGTTTGCTCCGCCGCCGATCTCCATAACATCCTGAATTGGCCTATCGAGCGGGAAGTGTCGGCTTGCCATTCTCTGTCGGATCGAGTCGAGTATCTCGTCTCCTGACCTACCTTGCGCGTAACCGCAAAGCATTGCGATAGCGGCAATATCGACTTCGGCCCAGTTCCGAGTTCCACGCACCATACGCACAACGTAGTCGCCGGTCTCGCCGTCGTCTGAATCGGCTGGCTCCACCACAGCCCGATAGTCCGAGCTTCGTAGCCATCTTTACTAGCTCCCCGATATCGGTGACTTCGGTGATCACGTCGACATCAATCGCGATCTGGCGTGTGCGGATCCTCACGCGAACGAGGCTACGACGGGTGAGTCGGTTCCGTGGGGAATTTGCGATGACCGGTGTCAGGGCACAGGCCCGGTTAGGTAGTGCTCGACGCTGAGAGCGCCCACCAAGGATGACTTGAGCTGCGCCAGTGCCGGCTGCGCGGCAGGGTTTGGCGTGTGACAAATCTCAGCTGCCAAGGACCTTGATCAGCAGCCCGGCAAGGTCTGGCCCGGCTGAGATGGTGGCAGAGGCACCGGTTGAGTGTTGAGCGCCGTCGAGATCGAGCACTTCGGCGCCTGCCTCGCGGGCGATGATGACGCCAGCGGCGACGTCCCAAGGCTTGTTGGCGAGCATGACGCTTGCGTCGAGCCGGCCCGCGGCGACCCAGGCGAGATCAATGGCGGCAGAGCCCAGCATGCGGATTCGCTCGACGCGAGGAACGAGACTCTGGAGCAGGCCGAAGCGCATCTCGTTCCGTTCGCTCGCATCTGGGCCAACGGCGAAATCTCCGAGCGACACGATGGCGCTACTGAGTTCGCTCGTCTTGCTGGCGTGGATCGGCTCGCGGTTCAGCCGGCTGCCGTGTCCTTCTGCGGCAGTGAATCGTTCGTCGAGCCACGGGAGGTCGATGACGCCGAGGATCGGGTTGGCCGGCGTGGATGAGACCAAGGGAGACACCGCACAGCGGGAGGCCGTGGATGAGGTTCGCCGTGCCGTCAACCGGGTCGAGCGCCCAGTAGGTCCGCCCGTCCTTCGGGTCGACTCCTCCTTCCTCCTCGCCCAGGAACCCGATGTCGGGCGTGCGGTCGTTGAGGAACTCGCGGAGCTTGCGTTCGACGGCGTAGTCGAGCTCGGTGGCGTAGTCGCGGTCGGTCTTCTCGGTGAGGCGGCCTGGGCGGGTCGTGGCGAAGAGGTCGCGGGCTACGTCGGCGGCGCGGTTAGCGATGGCGAGGAGTTCTAGCAGGTCGGTCACAGCGAGGTTCCTCGTTCCCAGAGCGATGAGAAGACCTGTTCGAAGGTCGGGAAGAGTCCGACGGTGTCGGAAGTGCGGTGGATGAGGAAGGTCGGGGAGTCGACCCCTCGCGTCCCTGGCAGGTAGGGCTGCATGACGCAGCGCTGTCGGTCGACCAGGACGAGGTTGAAGCGCGTTGTCTCGTCGTAGACCTTCAGTTCGAGCTTGTCGGCCTGGTCTGCGGGTAGCCGGTTTCTGACGCGTTGGGTGACGGCCTGGATGTTGAGCTCGGTGAGGGCCGCTATCTGTCCGGGCTGGTAGCCCTCTCGATCTCGTAGCGTCGGACCGCTTCGCCGGCTGGATCGATGAAGAGCAGGCGCACGTGGGCGCCGCGCTCCAGGACCGCGCGGAGTCGGGTGTCGGAGTACTGCTGACAGAGCAGGTTGAGCGAGAGGCCGACCGCGTCGATCGTGGATGCGGTGTCGAAGAGGTCTGCCGGTGCGAGGGCTTCGGTGAAGTCGGTCCGGGTGGCGTAGACGGCGGCGAGGTCGGCGTAGCGCTCTCGGATGATGGCGCCGATCGGGTCGCCCTCGAGGCGGCGTCCGGTCGGGGTGTCTTGGGCGATGAGTCCGGCGGCGATGATGACGTCGCCGGGCGGTACCGCATCGGTTTCCCAGGACTCCACGAGTTCGGCTGTGATGTCCCAATCCAGCAGGGGTGCGAGCAGTGCGGCGAAGTCGCCCGGGGTGGCGTCGATGGCCAGCCGAGCAGAGTTGACCTGCTGGCGGGCGAGTTGGCCGAGATCGGGCCGGTATCCAGTTCGGTCCGACAGCCGGGTGACTTTGCCGCTCATCCGACGGTCCGTTCCGCCGGCTTCTCGGTGTCGTTGGCGCGCTCTCGCGGGTAGGGGTGTCCGGTTTTGCCGTACAGCTCGATCAGGTGACTTTGCAGTCTGGCGACTTGCTGGCGAAGGGCGGCGATCTCGTCCTCGAGGCGCTTGAGGTCGGCGCTGTCACTGCGGTCGTCGGCTCGCGCTTGGGTCTGGTCGAGGTTCTCGCGGAGGTCGCGGACCTGGGCTGCGAGGGCTTCGAGACTGGCTGTGTCGGCTGCGATGCTCGCGGGAGTCGCGACGACGTAGACGGCCTTACCGGGTTGGCCGCGCAGCACGCCCTCGGTCCTGAGCTGCGTGATCGCTGCGCGAACGACGGTGACAGAAACCCCGTACTGCTCGCAGAGTCGCGTCGTGGATGGGATGGCGTCACCGATGGCGAGATCCCCGCCGGCGATGCGGGCGCGGAGATCGTCGGCGAGCTCCTGATAGGCGGGCCGACCAATGGATTCGGCCATGGTCGAACCTCCTGTGCATGGCTGAGCAACGTGCATTAGGTGCTGGTCAGCGTACAGATCGAAGAATCCACGTCCTAGCTCTTGTCACCATGCACACATGGTACAACCATGTGGATATAGATACCGCTCGGGGTTAAGCAAAGGAGATGGATCGCTATGGCGTTGCAGGGACCTTTCAGCGTTGACTTCGGTACGACGTTTCCCTTCGGTTTGGTGATGGCCTCGGCCATCAGTCCCCTGAACGACTTCGACCAGTCGACGCGTGAGAACCCCGTCCAGGCCTATGACCGCGACTCGGGCTTGCGGATGTGGCAGTTCGACGTCATCGACCTGGACCCTGAGGCACGGGAGCGGACCTTCAAGGTGAAAATCGCGGCCGAGCACCAGCCCGTTCCGCCGGATGCGATCCAGGGCCTGCCCCTGCGTCCGGTCGTCCTGGAGGGCCTGATGGTGACGCCGTGGATCAAAGAAGGCAGGTTCCCGAAGGTCGCCTACAGCGTGCGTTGCAGTGGGATCTCCGCGCCCAAGTCCGCTGCTGCCGCGAGTTCCTCGAAGGCGGCCTGACCATGGCAGCGCCCGGGGCTCGTCGCTTGGATCTGAGCTTCTACCCGGGGGCGGCTTCGCACGTGGCGCGGCTGGTGGGGTCGTGTGCGGGGACCGATCCGGAGATGTGGTTCGACTGGCACCGGCGGTCGGCGTGTGTGGAGGTGTGCGCCGGCTGTCCGGTTCGCACGTCATGTCTGGCTGGAGCGCTGGCGCGGGATGAGCAGCGCGGGGTGTGGGGTTGAGGGCTCGATCTATCCGTACCGGAACGGCTATGCCGCTCATGTCTGGATCACCACTCCGGAGGGCCGGCGGCAGCGGAAGTCCGTCTATGGCAAGAGCCGCGAAGAGGTCCACGGGAAGTGGCTGAAGCTGCATGAGCAGGCTCGGCGTGGTCCGGTGGTGCCGCGGTCGCCGGCGTTGGCGACGTATCTGGATGGCTGGTTGACGGAGGTAGTCGGTCCTGGGCTCGCTCCGGCGACCGCGGCCAACTACGAGCTCTTCGTCCGGCTGTACATCGTTCCGGACCTGGGCCGGAAGCGGTTGGAGAAGCTGACGGTCCGCGATGTGCAGGTCTGGCTGAACGAGCTTCGGAGTCGCTGCCAGTGCTGTGCGCAGGGCAAGGATGCGGCTCGGGAGTCGCCGCGCTGCTGTGCGATCGGTGCCTGTTGTCATCAGGTGGCGTCGGAGTGGACGGTGCATCAGGCCTGGACGGTGCTGCGGGGTGCGTTGAGTGCGGCGGTGCGCGAGGAGTTGATCGCGCGGAATGTCGCGGCGTTGGTGCGGGTGCCGGTGCCGCGGTCGAGGACGTCGCCGGTGTGGTCGGTGGATCAGGCGCGGCAGTTCTTGGAGTCGGCGCGGGCGGACGATGATCCGCTGTACGCCGGCTATGTGCTGATGCTGGTCCTCGGCCTGCGCCGTGGGGAGCTGCTCGGCCTGGCGTGGGAGGACGTCGACCTCGAGGACGAGGAGGCGTGGATCCGGTGGCAGGTGCAGCGGATCAAGGGTGAGTTGCTGCGGCGGCGGACCAAGACGGCTTCCTCGGATGCGCCGTTGCCGCTGCCGGACATCTGCGTCCAGGCGCTGGAGCAGCGGCGGTCGGTGGAGGAGCGGTGGCGGCTGGCGGCGGGGGATGCGTGGGCCGGCTCGGGCCTGGTGTTCACGACCCGGTTCGGGGATGCGTTGGATCCGCGGAACTTCCATCGGTATTTCAAGGCGCGGGCGGTGAAGGCCGGCGTTCCGGTGATCTCGGTGCATGCGACCCGGCGCACCTGCGCCTCGCTGCTGGTGGCGTTGGATGTGCATCCGCGGGTGGCGATGGCGATCCTGCGGCACAGTCAGATCGCGGTGACGATGGACGTCTATTCGAAGGTGTCGTCGGCGTCGACCAGGGCGGCGCTGAAGCGGTTGGGGAGTCAGCTGGGGGATGAGCTCGCGTGAACCCTGCTGCCGTACTTTTCTGGGGTACGCCCGTTCCGGGCTGGTCCTCGAAGGCCGGAAATGTGCGTCTGACTAGGGGTGGAGCCAAGGGGACTCGAACCCCTAACCCCCTGCTTGCAAAGCAGGTGCGCTACCAATTGCGCCATGGCCCCCGGTTCGGCCGACCGGCCGGCGCCTCAGTTTACGGCACTGGGATGATGTCGGACAAAGCAGAAGCTCGCCGAGGAGCCGAGGAGATCCGGTGACCGATCCAACCCCCTCCATCCACCGTCCGCACGGCCCGATCCGGTTCGGAGTGGTCGGCAGCGGCTATCGCACGCAGGCGTTCGTTCGGATCGCCGAACGGCTGTCCGAACGGTTCACCCTCGAAGGCGTCGTCACCCGGACCGAGCGACGCGTCGACGAGATCGTCGTCGGTTGGCGGGTGCCCGCCTACACCGACCTGCGGACGTTCCTGAACCGACACCCGGTCGACTTCATGATCACCTCGACCCCGTTCTCGGTGACACCCGGGCAGATCGAGGAGCTGGTCCGCCTCAACATCCCGGTGCTCGCCGAGACCCCACCGGCGCCGGACGTGGACAGCCTGCGCCGACTCTGGCAGGCCGTCGGTGCCGCCGACCTGGTGCAGGTGGCCGAGCAGTACCCGTACGCCCCCGGCAACCAGGCCCGCCGCGCGCTGCTGGACACCGGCGCGGTGGGCCGCGTGACCTGGGCCGAGATCTCGGCGACGCAGTGGTATCACGCGGTCGCGCTGCTGCGCCAGATGCTCGGCACCGGCTTCCGGCCGGCCACCGTCACCGCGCAGTCCTTCTTCCTCCCGGTGGTCGACCCGCTCTCCCGGGCCGGCTGGGCCGACGACATCGATCCGGTTGACCGGACCACGACGCTGGCCACTCTCGACTTCGACGGCGCCGTCGGCGTCTACGACTACACCGACAACCAGGTCCGCAACCCCGTCCGCGGCAACCGGATGCTGGTCCGCGGCACCCACGGCGAACTCGTCGACGACCACCTGGTCCGGCTTCCCGCCCCGCGCGCTCCGCTGGAGTCCGAACTGCGGCGCTGGCGCACCGGCGGCTACCTCGACTTCGACGTTCCCGACCTGTACCAGATCGGCGACGGCGAGCGGGTGCTCTACCGCAACCCCTACTACGGCGCCGGCCTGTCGGAGGAGGACATCGCCGTGGCCACCGTGCTCGAACGCACCGGGCACTGGGCCCGTGGCGAGGGCGAGCCGCCCTATCCGCTGGCCGAGGCCTGTCAGGACCAGCGGCTGGCCTTGGCCATCCGGCAGGCCGTCGAGCAGGCCGGCCCGGTGCGGGTGGACCGCGAGGACTGGGCCCGGGACTGACATCGGCCGGAGCCGGCGCCCCCGCGAGCCGGCGGGAAGCCGGTGCGTTCGGTGGCCGAACGCCGTTCCGTCGGCGCGGCCGTCGCCTCGGCCGGGACTTCAGCCCTGCCTTGTTCTGGTCGTACCCTTGTGCCCATGTGGTCGCAGCGGGAGGTCATCGATTACGCGCTGCAGCGTCGCTCCACCCTCCAGGCGATGCGGCAGTCGGTCCGCAATCTGTCGTCCCTGGACGCCTGCGACGCCGACCCGATGCTGATCCGGGCCGCCAAGCACCACGGCGAGCCGACCGACGTCAGCTGCCCGGTCTGCCGCAGCGACGCGATGGTCAACCTGCACTACACCTTCGGCGACCAGCTCGGCCAGTACTCCGGCCGGATCAAGCGGCTGTCGGAGCTGGAGGAGATGCAGAGCCGCTACGGCGAGTTCAAGGTCGTCGTGGTCGAGGTCTGCCCCGACTGCGGCTGGAACCACATGATCACCTCCTACCTGCTCGGTGACGGGGTGAAACGCCGTCCGCCACGGCGTCAGCCGACCGTCGAGGACATCTATGGCTGAACGTCCTCGGGGGCCACATCGGGGTGCCTCGAACCGGTCACGCACGTCCACATCCCGCTCCCGGTCCTCAGGATCGGCCCGTAAGCCGTCCAGCCGCCGACCCGCCGCCAAGAAGCCGATGCCCAAAACCTCCGCCCGTTCATCCGCCCGCAAGTCCGGCAAGGGCCGGCCGAGACGCCGCACCGTCGGCGGGGTGATCGGCCGGATCCTGCTGACCCTGCTCGCGCTGGTCGTCGTCGGCGGGCTGGCTGCAGCGGCGTTCGTGGTCATCTCCTACCAGCGGCTGCAGTTGCCCGATCCGAACGCCGCCTTCACCACCAACACCAGCTACGTGTACTACGCCGGCGGCAAGTCCAAGCTCGGCGACATCGAGGTCCAGAACCGGCAGTCGATCCGCTACGCCCAGATGCCGGACTCGATCAAGAACGCCGTGGTGGCCGCGGAGAACAAGACCTTCTGGACCGACCCCGGCTACTCGGTCCAGGGCATGCTCCGGGCTGCGGTGAACATCGCCCGCGGTGGCGACATCCAGGGCGGCTCCACCATCACCCAGCAGTACATCAAGATCATGTACCTGTCCCAGGAGCAGACCGTCAGCCGCAAGTTCAAGGAGGTGCTGCTGGCCCGCAAGCTCTCCCAGCGGATGAGCAAGCGCGACATCCTCACCGGCTACCTGAACGCGATCTACTTCGGCCGCGGTGCGTACGGGGTGCAGGCTGCCAGCAAGGCCTACTTCGACACCGACGCCTCCCAGCTGACCGTGCCGCAGGCCGCCGTGCTGGCGGCCGTGCTGAACAACCCGGCCTACTACGACCCCGAGGCCAACGGCGGCCACACCCGACCCCTGCTGGACCGCTATCGCTACGTGCTGCAGTCGATGGCCGATGCCGGCTTCATCACTGCGGCCCAGCACGCCAAGTACGCCACGAAGCTGCCGAAGCTGCCGCACATCAAGGCCAGCGACAAGTACGCCGGCCCGCAGGGCTTCCTGCTCAAGGCCGCCGAGTCGGAACTGTCCACGCTGCCGGTCGACGAGGCCAAGGTCCGCGGCGGCGGCTACAAGATCGTCACCACCTTCGACAAGAAGGCGGAGAACGCGGCCATCCGCTCGGCGCAGAAATACACCAAACAGGCCGCCGACGTGTCCGGCCACAAGGCCGACAACCTGCACGCCGCCATCGCCTCGGTCGACACCAACACCGGCGCGGTGATCGCCATGTACGGCGGCCGCGACTACATCAAGAACTCCCGCAACTGGGCGACCACCCCGCGCGCCGCCGCGTCCACCTTCAAACCGTTCGCGCTGGCCACCGGTCTGGAGAACGGCTTCAGCCTGTTCTCGATCATGAACGGCAACACCTTCACCCCGCCCGGCGACGGCGTGCCGATCCGCAACGAGTTCTCCACCCAGTACGGCCCGGTCACCCTGCTCAAGGCGACCGAGGAGTCGATCAACACCGCCTTCGTCGACCTCGACGGCAAGATCCCCGGTGATGGGCCAAAGAAGGTGGAGCAGACCGCACAGGAGCTCGGTGCGGTCAAGGTCGACGGCGCCCAGGACTGGAACGCCAACAGCCGCATCGCGATCGGCAGCGCCCAGGTGAGCCCGCTCAACATGGCGAACGCGTACGCGACCTTCGCCAACAACGGCGTCTACGTGAAGAACCACGTCATCTCCGAGATCATCGACAACCACGGCAAGGTCGTCTACAAGGCCGACCCGCCGACCCACCGGGCGATCTCCAAGGACGTGGCGGCCGACGTCACCTACGCCCTGCAGGGTGTGGTCAAGGACGGCACCGGCACCGCCGCCCAGCAACTCGGCCGCCCGGTCGCCGGCAAGACCGGCACCCAGGGGGTCGGCAACAAGATCACCTCGGCCTGGTTCACCGGGTACACCAAGCAGATCGCCACCTCGGTGATGTACGTCGCCGGTGACGGCGGCACCCAGAACCTGGACAAGTACAAGCGGCCCTGGGATCCGACCTTCTTCGGCGCCAGCTATCCGGCGGAGACCTGGACCGACTACATGCAGACCGCGACCCAGGGCCAGAAGATCAAGGACTTCCCCAACCCGGCCTACGTCAACCGGAACAGCTACCCGCCGCCGTCGACCCCGACCGCGCAGCCGACCCATCAGCAGAGCCACAGCCCGGCCTCCCAGCAGAGCTCCAGCGCACCGTCGAACTCGGCGAGCGACAAGCCCAGTGGCCAGCCGAGCTCCGCCCCGCCCTCCAAGCAACCCAGTAGCCGGCCGTCGACCAGTTCATCGACCAAGCCCTCCTCCGGGCCGACCAGCACCGCGACCTCCAAGCCGACCGCCACCAGCAAACCCAAGAGAACCACCAGCGCCAAGGCCCCGGCCACCAAGGCACCGGCGAAGAAGACCACCAGCACCGGCACCGCGAAGCAGAAGTCGGGCTGATGCCCGGGGCTGCCGCGACACCGTCCCGCCAGGACGGCTTCGTCGCGACGGTCAGCCATCGGATCGGCGGGCCGCTCGGTCGGCATGCGCAGCCGGGCCGCTCCTGGCTGAACCCGACCCGGGTCGCGATCATCACCGCGACCCTGGCCTGGATCCTCGGCGCGATCCAGAAGCTGCCCTGCCGGGTCACCGTGGCCGGCCACTACCCCGACACGTACGAGCGGCTGTGTTACTCCGACATCCCGCTGCTCTACACCGCTCGAGGGTTGGCCGACGGGCACATCCCGTACCTGGACCACGGCACCTACCAGACGCTGGAATATCCGGTGCTGACCGGCTGGCTGTTGGAGTTCCAGCGCCGGATCGCCGCGCTGCTGGGCGCGCCGGTCGGCCCGGGACTGTCAGCCCAGCGAAGCGTGGACGCGACCCTGCTGTTCAGCGACGTCAACCTGGTGGTGCTCGGCCTGCTGTTCATCGTCGCGGTCTGGGCCCAGGCCCGCACCTACCCGACGGGCGAACGCACCGGCCGGAGCTGGGACGCGATGCTGCTGGCCGCCTCGCCCTGCGTGATGCTGGCCGGGTTCATCAACTGGGACCTGCTGCCGGTGGCGCTGACCGCGCTCGGCTTCGTCGCCTGGAGCCGGCGGCGGCCGACGCTGGCCGGGGTGATGTTCGGCCTCGGCACCGCTGCGAAGCTGTATCCGCTGCTGCTGCTCGGGCCGTTGCTGCTGCTCTGCCTGCGGGCCGGGCGGATACGGGACTTCCGGCGGACCATGATCGGGTTCGTGGTCGCCTGGCTGGTGCCGAACCTGCCGGTGATCATCCTGGCCCCCGGCCAGTGGCTGGCCTTCTGGACGTTCAACACCGACCGGGGCGGTGATCTCGGCTCGATCTGGTACGTGCTCTCGCTGGCGGGGCATCCGGTGGCCCAGCTGAACGTGATCGCGCCGGCCATCCTGCTGCTGCTCTGCGCCGGCATCGGCTGGCTGATCATCACCGCCCGGCGCCGGCCGAGATTCGGCCAGGTCGCCTACCTGGTGATCGCGGCGTTCCTGATCACCAACAAGGTGTACTCGCCGCAGTACGTGCTGTGGCTGCTGCCGCTGCTGGTGCTGGCTCGTCCCCGCTGGCGGGAGTGGTGGATCTTCACCATCGGTGAGATCTGCTACTTCCTGGCCATCTGGGGTCACCTGGACCAGACCATCGGCCCCGGCAGCGGCGGACCCGACCGCATCTACTGGCTGGCCGTCATCCTCCGGATCGCCTGCGAGGTCTGGGTCGGCCTGGTCATCGTCCGCGACATCCTCGATCCCGACCACCACGACCCGCTGCGCTCCCCGGGCTCGAAGGCCGGCGAAGAGCGCCGCCCCGAGGCCATCACGGCCGGACCGGCACCCGTCGTCTACGGACCGCTGGCCGATGATCCGGCCGGCGGCGTACTCGCCGGTGCTCCGGATGCCGCCTGGGTGAGCCGGCTCCGGGCCCGGCTGACCGGGCCGCCGACGGCCGACGCGTCCGCCCCGAGGCGATGATGAGGTCGGGGTCCGGCCGGATGGTGGTGCAGGCCTGGATCGCCAGCCGGGGACTGATCGCGCTGGTCGCCTTGCTGTTGGCCGTGGTCGACGGCCGCGATCTGCTGGCGATGACGAACAACTGGGACGCGGCCCATTTCGGCGGCCTCGCCCGGCACGGCTACGACGCCGACGGCACCGAGATGGCCTTCTTCCCCGGCCTGCCGCTGCTGCTCAGGGCGGGCCTGCTGATCGGTCTGCCCACCCAGATCGGCGGCGTGATCGTCGCCGCGATCGGGTCGGCCGTCGCCGCCGCCGCCCTGCTGCGGCTCGGTGGACCCTGGGCCGCGGTGATCTGGCTGTTCGCCCCGACCGCGGTCTTCACCGCCGTCGGCTACACCGAGGCCCCGTTCTGCGCGTTGGCTTTCTGGGCCTGGGAACGCGCCCGCTCCGACCGCTGGCTGGCCGCCGCTCTGCTCGCCGCCGGAGCGTGCACGCTGCGGGTCTCCGGCCTGTTCCTGGTCGGCGCCCTGCTGGTGATGATCATCACCGGTCGCCGGACCCGGTGGGCGGCGCGGCTCCGGCGGGCCGCCACCCTGATCATCCCGGTCGGTGTGCTGGCGGCGTTCGTGATCTACCTGCACGCGCTGAGCGGGAGTTGGACCGCCTGGTACGACGCGCAGGTGACCGGCTGGTACCGCGGCTTCACCTGGCCGTGGCGGTCGTTCCTCAACACCTGGCACGCGGTCCAGCCCGGTGCGTACGCCGACCGGCCCTACTGGGCCTGGGTCTTCCGCGGCGAGATGCTGGCGATGATCACCGGTGTCGGCGTGACCGGCTGGTGCCTGCTGCGCCGCAGGTGGGCCGAGGCCAGCTGGGTCGGTGTCCAGGTACTGGCCTTCTCGCTGTCGTACTGGTTCATGTCGGTCAACCGGGCGGTGCTGCTGTGGTTCCCGCTGATGGTCATGGTGGCCGGCTGGATCCGGCGCCGGCCGGCGTCCCGGCCGCTGCGCCTCCTGCACCGATCCGCCGTCGCGGTCGGCGGGGCCGCGGGCGTGGCGACGATGCTCACCTGGTCCTGGCTCTACTTCGCCGGCTACTGGGCGTCGTGAGCCGCTCCAACCCCGCGGTCCCCGCGGCGCACCGACACCGATGATGCCGATCGCCGGCGGCTGATCGGGAGGGGCGCCAGTGTGCCGAGGTGTCGATCGGGTAGAAGGCAGGTATGGGAACCGAACACCACGACGATCCGGCTGCAGCCGGCCGACCGGACGAGCGGGTCACCGAACGGTCGTTGCTGCTGCCGGAGGAACGCGTCGCCGGCAGCGATGATCCCGAGACCCAGGCGGCTGCGGTGCTGGACGACTCCGACGAACGTACCGAGGATCCCGAGGGGACCCGGCGGGCGTCGTCGCAGACGCCCGGTCCGCAGGAGTGACGAGGACGGGTGGTTCCTAGACTGACCGGGTGAGCGCCAACTGGATCGATCTGGACACCTTGGTCAATCTCCGCGATGTCGGCGGCATCCCGACCGTCGACGGCGGACGGATCGCGCGCCGGGCGCTGCTCCGCTCGGACAACCTGCAGTCCCTGACCGAGAACGACATCCGTGCCCTGCTCGACCTCGGGCTCACCGACGTGATCGATCTGCGCACCGATCTGGAGGTCGCCCAGGAGGGGCCCGGACCGCTGACCCGTGTGGACGCGGTGACGATCCATCACCACTCACTGTTCAAGGAGGGCCTCACCGAGGCCGAGACCGAGGCCGAGCTCACCGAACAGATCAACGGTGATCAGCACGCCGTCGAGCGGATGGCGGCCCTGCAGGATCAGGCGTCGGCCCGCGCGCTGCCGTGGACCGAGGTCATCCGGCCCACCGTGGAGGTCGAGGACGACTCCACCTCCTTCTACCTCTCCTACATCGCCGACCGCCCGGACTCGGTGGTCGCCTCGCTCCGCGCCGTCGCGAACGCCGCCGGTGCCGCGCTGGTGCACTGTGCCGCCGGGAAGGACCGGACCGGTACGGTCGTCGCGCTGGCCCTGCGGCTGGTCGGCGCCGAGCCGGCCGCGGTGATCGACGACTTCGCCGCCAGCAGCGAACGGATCCAGCGCATCATCGACAAGCTGGCCGCGACCGAGACCTACCGCGACAACGTGATGTCCCGGCCGCTGTCGGACCATCTGACCCGGCCCGAGACCATGCAGCTGTTCCTGGACTACGTCGACACCGAGTACGGCTCGGTCGACCGGCTGATGACGCGGCTGGGCTGGACCGATCGCGACACCGCCACCCTGCGCCGCAAGCTCCTCGATCGCGCGCCCTGACCCACACTCCGCGCCCTTCATCAGGCTCAGGGCGCGGGCCCCCAATCCGCGCCCACGACGCGCTCGGGTGCGCAGGCCTCAGCGGGTGATGGTCACCGTCTGCTCGAGGTCGTTCCAGCCCGGATGGGCGTCCCAGCTGCCGACGTTGGCGGTACGGATGGCGTACCGCGGGTCGTGGGCGGTGCGCCGATCGTGGGCCGGCAGGGACAGGTAGGCGTGGTAGCGGCCCGGACGCAGGCCGTGCACGGTGGCGCTGATCGTCGTCGTGGTGCCGGCCGCCCAGGTGCGGGCGTCGGACCGGAACGGGATCCGGACGGCATGGCGCCCCGAGGTCAGCACCAGGTAGGCCGGGCGCGGGTTGTACGGCGCGGCCCAGCCGACGTTCTGCACCCGGACCGAGACCCGCGCGGACCGGTGCGGCGCCGAGGTCACCGTGCTGGTGGCCAGCACGAACCGGTAGCCGAGCCGCTTCGCGGTCTCGTCGATGCCCGCCTGGCCCCAGGAGTCCAGCACGTCGGTGAGGTAGTCGCGGTTGAGATAGCTGTAGTGGTAGCGCGCCATCTCCGCCGAGGCGGTCGGCCACTGCGACCGCGGTGGGTCGACGTTGCAGGTCTCGCCGCCGACCGGCACGTAGGCGCTGTCCTGGGCCAGGTACTCCTGGTCCAGGGTGATCGGGTCGGACAGGAACGTCCCCCAGTCGTCGGGGGCGGCGAGGAAGCAGTCGTTGTGGTGACCGATCCGTGCCTTGGCGGTGTCGCGGTAGGCCTCGTCGGCGGTCAGCGCCCCGGCCGTGCCGGTCGGCACACCGACGATCTTCTGCTTCATCTGCATGGTTCGCAGCTGGATGGACCGATCCTTGGGCAGTGCCCGCAGCTCCGCCCGGACGACCGCACGGCGCTTGGCCCAGTCGGCCTCGGTCAGCACACCCGGGTTCGCCGGGTCACTGGCGAAATGATCGGTGTAGTAGCCCTCGCCCCACAGGCCGATGAAGCCGGACTGCAGCACCGGGATGACGTCGGCGTTGCGCCGCAGCAGCGGCGTCAGCTGGTGGATGTGCGCCAGCACCGTGGGCAGGTCGGCGTCACCGTAGGGTGGGGTGTAGGGCCAGCTGGTGCCTTCGACGTAGGCGAACCGGGTGATGATCGACACGCCCGCGCGGCGGGCGGTGGCGAAGTCGTTGTCCACCAGCCGCAGCCAGGCCCGGTCGAGCCGGCGCTGGTGGGCGAACTTCTCCATGTAGAACACCCGGACGACCTGGGTGATGCCGTCCTTGCGGTAGCCGGCCAGGGTGGCCTCGTCCAGCGGGGTGTATCCGCTGCCGTCGGCGTAGTAGTGGGTGTTGACGGTGTGGTCGAAGCCGCGCTGGGGATTGGCGATGATCGCATCGCTGGGCTGGTAGCTCACGGTGTGACCGGTCGGCTGGGCGACCGCCGGAATGGTCGAGGCGGCGGCCGGCACGGCCAGGGCCGCGGCCAGCGTGCCGGTGATCAACAGTCGTCGGACAAGATGCGCGGGGGACATCGAAACCTCACTGCAGGCGGGGGAACGGCAGGTGCCTCGACGCTAGCCGGATACCCGGTCACCCCGCCAGACCCATTCCGCGCTCTGAGCCGCTCCCCGCGGCGGCCGGGTCGGGGCAGGATCAGACCTCCTCGATCCGGTCCACGGTCGCCGTGGTCAGCCGCAGCTCGACCGGCACCTCCTCACCGATCTGCGGCGGCTGCTGCGAACGGGGTAGGAACACCATCGAGGACTGCATGTGCGGTGGCTCGCAGAACCAGCGCTTCTTCCCTTCCACCGTGTACGGGCTCAGCGCCAGTCCGGCCGCCTCCAGGGAGCCGGTGACCATCGAGATGGCCCGCTGCCGCAGCGACACAGCCGCGGTGGGAGCCTCCAACCCGATGCCGTGGGAGGTGCCGCCGGCGAGTACCACGATCCAGCCGTCGGCCGGCGCCTGACGCTGCCGATAGCCGATCCGCACGCCCCGGCGGACCGGATGCACGTCGAGCACGGTGGCGACGGTCTGCCGGCTGCCCGGATCGCCCAGCCAGAGCCGGGTGCCGACCCGCAGCCGGATCGGCACCGGATCGGCGCCGCCGCCGAGCTGGCGGCTGAGCCCGACCGCCTCGTCCGGCGGGAGATGGGACAGCCACAAGGTCCCGGGATGGGCGTCCAGCGCAGCGCGGGCCAGCCGCTCGGCCTCGGCGTACCGGCCCTGGTCCAGCATCGGCAGGTGGATGGTCCAGCCCTCGAACCGGCAGTCACCCAGCGCTGCCACGGCCCGAGCGAGGTCGTCGGGGAGGACGCCGTGGCGCCGCATCGAGGTCAACACCTCCAGCAGTACCCGGGGCCGGCGCCCGGAGGCGGCCAGCGCCTCCATATCGGCCGGCCGGGAGACGGTGAGGATCACCCGGTCGTCGGGGTCGAGCTCGTCGGGCCAGGGATCGCCGGGCCGCCACGGCTGCAGCACCACGATGTCGCCGTCGAACCGGTCCCGGACGGCCGCGACCTCGGCCGGGATGCCGACGGCGATCGTGTCGGCGCCCAGTCGCGTCGCCTCCTCGGCCAGTCGGCCGTGGCCGTAGCCGTATCCGTTGCCCTTGATCACCGGCACCAGCCCGTCAGTGGCTCCGGCGACGACTCGCAGGTGTTCGCGCCAGCGTTCGATGTCCAGCCGCAGCGTCACTCCAGTCACGATGGTGAGACTAACGCGCAGATCAGCGGACCCGGGCGAGCAGCCGGCTGTCCTGACCGGCATGATCACCGCATGGCCAGTGACCCGATCGTCCTCGTCGTCACCGGCCCGGTCGGGGCGGGCAAGACCAGCGCCGCCTGGGCCCTGGGCGATCTGCTCACCGAACGCGCCGAGGCCGGTGCGGTCATCGACGTGGACGGGCTGCGAGCGGTGTGGCCGCAGGATCCGGCCGATCCGTTCGCCGAGAACCTCGGTCGGGCCAACCTGGCGGCCGTCTGGCCCAACTACCTGCGCCGCGGGATCCGATGGCTGGTGCTGGCCGACGTGGTCGAGCAGCAGTCGCAGCGAGAGCTGTACCAGCAGGCCATGCCCGGCGCCCGGATCGTCATCGTCCGGCTGGACACACCGCTGGACCTGATCCGGCAGCGGCTGCTGGCCCGCGAGACCGAAGCCAGCATCGGCTGGCACCTGGACCGGTCGGAGGAACTGCAGACGATCATGGTCGACCGGCGGATCGGCGACATCGTCATCGAGGTTGCCGACCGGTCTCCGGCCGAGGTGGCGGCATCGATCCTGGCCGAGGTCGACCGACGGCGGACCGACCATGACCATCGCGACCGTCATCGGCCGCGGAGGGGTCAGCCGCGACGGGACATGTAGACGTCGAAGGCCTTGTAGAGCAGGCGGTTCAGTGGCAGATCCCACTCGCCGAGGTACTCCACCGCCTCACCGCCGGTGCCGACCTTGAACTGGATCAGGCCGGCATGCGGATCGTCGGAATCCACGGTGTCGGTGATGCCGCGCAGGTCGTAGACCCGCGCACCGGCCGCCAGCGCATCGGTGATCATCCGCCACTGCACGGCATTGGAGCCACGGACCTCACGCTTGGCCGAGGTGGACGCACCGTAGCTGTACCAGGCGTGATCTCCGACCCGCACCCAGGTGGTGGCCGCGACCAGATCGCCCTCGTGGTGGGCCAGGTAGAGCCGGATCCGGTCCGGATCCTCGGCCAGCAACGCCTGGAACATGGCGTGGAAGTAGGACAGCGGCCGCGGGGTGAAGTGATCACGTTCGGCGGTCTCGGTGTAGATCTGGTGGAACGCCGCAAGATCGTCAGCGCTGCCCTGGCTGACCACCACGCCGGCCTTGGCGGCCTTCTTGATGTTGCGGCGCCAGAGCTGGTTCATGCCCTTCAGGAGCTGATCTTCGTCCTTGCCGGCGAGCGGCAGCTGGAAGACCCACCGGGGCTGACCGGCGGAGAAGCCGCCCTCGTCGCCCTGCGGTCGCCAGCCGAGGTGGCGCAACTGGGTGCGGGCCCGGGTGGTGGCGGCCTCGACGTGATCGGGTGCGACCTCGCTGAGTCTGTGCACGCCGTCGTCGGCGATCGCCGCCTTGATGGTGGCTGCCGACCAGGTGCGGGCCACCGCCGGGCCGCCGATCCGGACGGCGAACGCTCCACCCCGCTTGAGGTGGTCGGCCATCGGCTGCAGCCAGCCGGCCAGATCGGGGGTGCTCCAGTCGATCACCGGGCCCTCCGGCAGATAGGCCAGGGTCTTGTTGATCTTGGGCAGGCTGCGGTGCAGCACCAGGCCGGCGCCGACCAGTTCGCCGTTCTGGTCGTACCACCCCAGCGACTCGCTGCGCCATTCACTCTTCACCTGACCCCAGGCGGGCGTCTGCAGGAAACTGACCGAGCCTCGGGTGGTGTTGAACGCCACGTGCTCGGCCGCGGAGATGGTCCGTACCTGAAAAGCCACGGGCCGCAATCTACCTGCCCTCGCCGCCGGCCTCCGGGTCCACGCGATCCAGCAGGTCCCGCCGACCGCGGAGGAACTCGCGTTCGGCGCCGTTGCCGGCCAGCCCGAGGGCCAGCTCGTACGCCGCCCGCGCCTCGTCGGCCCGGCCGAGTCGACGCAGCAGGTCCGCGCGGACCACATGGAAGAGATGGCTGCGTTCGAGATTGCCCTCGCCGGGCCGGACCCGGTCGGGTCCGGCCAACGCCTCCACCTCGGCCAGCGCGGCCCCGGGACCGGCGACCTCGGCGAGCGCGACCGCCCGGTTGAGCCGCACCATGGCGGTCGGGGCCAGGGTGAGCAGCTGGTCGTAGAGCTGCAGGATCTGGGCCCAGTCGGTGTCGCCGGCCCGCGACGCGTCGGTGTGCACCGCGGCGATCGCGGCCTGCAGCTGGTACGGCCCGGGACGCCGTCGGCGGATGCAGCCGGCCACCAGCCGGTGGCCCTCGCCGATCAGGTCCCGGTCCCAGCGGGTGCGGTCCTGGGCGGGCAGCGGCACCAGCCGGCCGGCCGCATCGGTGCGCGCCGGGCGCCGGGACTGGGTGAGCAGCATCAGCGCCAGCAGGCCACCGACCTCGGGTTCGTCCGGCATCAGCCGGAGCAGCAGCCGGGTCAGCCGGATCGCCTCCGCGCAGAGCTCGTCGCGGACCAGCTCGTCTCCGGAGGTGGCGGTGTAGCCCTCGTTGAAGATCAGGTAGAGCACCGCCAGCACGCCGCGCAGCCGGTCCGGCAGGTCGGCGTCGGTCGGCACCCGGTAGGGGATGTGGGCGCCGCGGATCTTGGCCTTGGCCCGGACCAGACGCTGGGCCATCGTCGTTTCGGGGACCAGGAACGCGCGGGCGATCTCGGCGGTCTGCAGGCCGCCGAGCAGCCGCAGCGTCAACGCGACCTGCGCGGGCACGGCCAGCGCCGGGTGGCAGCAGGTGAAGATCAGTCGCAGCCGGTCGTCCGACACGGGGCCCTCCTCGTCCGGCGGATCCGGGGCGGTCTGTTCCTGCAGCTGCACCGCCTCGGTGTGTTTGCGGGTCCGTTGGGCCTCCCGCCGGAGCCGGTCCACCGCCCGGTGCCGGGCGGTGGTGATGATCCAGCCGGCCGGGCTGGGCGGCAGGCCGGTCTCCGGCCAGCGCCGGACGGCGATCGCGAACGCCTCCTGGACGGTGTCCTCGGCCAGGTCCAGATCGCCGAAGCTCCGGGTCAGCACGGCGACGGCCCGGCCGTACTCCTCCCGGAAGATGCGGGCGATCAGCGTCTCGTCGACCGCCGGCTGCACCATGCCCGCTGCCTCAGCCGAAGTCGGTGACGAACGGCCGGACCTCGATCGGCAGGCCGATGGCGTTCTGCAGCTTGCGGGCCCAGCCCAGGGCGGCGTCCAGGTCGGGCACGTCGAGGACCGTCAGCCCACCGAGGTACTCCTTGAGTTCGACGAACGGACCGTCGGTGAGAAGCGGTTCACCGTTCGCGGCGGTGACCACGGTCGCGGTGGTGGGGTAGTCGAGCCCGCCGGCGAACACCCACGCGCCGGCGGCGCGGATCTCGGTGTTGACGGTGTCGACCCGGCTCATGATCTGTGCGAGGTCGTCGGCCGGCGGCGGTGCCGCGTCCGCGGGCTGGTAGATGCTGAGCAGGTAGTTGGCCATGACTCCTCCTGGGAGTGAACCTACGGCCGGTCGGTCCGGCCCGTCACCCCTACACGAACGTCACCGGCCGGGGTCGACACCGCCATGCGGCGCGGGCGGCTGGCGTACAGCACGCCGCCGATCACCGCCGCGCCGGCGACGAGTTCGACCAGCGAGACAGCTTCACCGAACGCGACCCAGGACGACAGCACGCCGATCACCGGGATCAGCATCGCGAACGGGGCCACCTGGGAGGACGGGTTGCGCGACAGCAGGGTGTTCCAGATGCCGTAGCCGACCAGGGCGGCGACGATGGCGATGTAGAACAGCCCGCACACCGACACCCAGGCCGAGCCCTGGGTCAGGGTGGCGAAGGACCGGCCGATCCGGTGCGGCCCCTCGAACAGCAGCGACAACACGAACATCGGCACCGGCGGTACGACCGCCATCCACAACGTCAGCTGCATCGGCTTCGGCGCCCGGGCCTGCCGGCTGCAGATGTTGCCCAGCGCCCAGCCGAGCGCCCCGGCCAGCGTCAGCAGCACCGGCAGCAGGGCAGCGACCTGGGACCGGTAGAGCGCGATCGCGGCCAGCCCCAACACGGCCACCGCGATGCCGACCGCCTGCCGTCGGCTGATGTGTTCGCCCAGCAGGAGCCCGGCCAGCAGCACCGTGAAGGGTGCCGAGGCCTGCAACACCAACGAGGCCAGCCCGCCCGGCATGCCGGCCGCCATCCCGGCGTAGAGGAAGGCGAACTGCAACAGCCCGATACCGGCACCGGTACCCAGCAGCCAGCGCAGCCTGACCTGCGGCCGCGGCACGAACAGCACCGCCGGCACGGCGAGCAGCGCCCAGCGCAGGGCCACCAGCAGCATCGGCGGGAAGTGCCGCAACGCCAGCTCGGTCGCCGGGAAGTTCAGGCCCCACAACACGGCGACGAGCAGGGCGAGCAGACGGTCACGCAGCGGCACAGCCGCCATTCAACGCTGCCGCGGTCAGCCGGCGCGACTCGCCTCCCCGGCCGGGCGACGGCCGATCACCTCACGCACCGACGGCCAGGAGGCCAATGCCTCCCGCAGCCGCGGGTCCTGCTCGGCGACCAGCGCCTGCTGGTAGGACTCCTCCAGCAGGTCGTCCAGGACGACCCGCTGCTGGGTCTGGGCGGAGCGAACCGCGCCCTCGACCATCAGCAGGCTGATCACGTTGCGATGCACCTCACCGGCCGGGACCGGCCCGCCGCGCAGGGCGGCAACGAACTCCGCCAGCGAGCCGGCGATCTCCTCCGGTCCGGTGCCCGGCTCGGCCGGGATCGGGTCGCCGGCGGCGGTCTCGGCCAGCGGCTCGTGGTCGCCGTCCCAGGTCGCCGTGCCGTCGGCCGCGCTGACCCGCCAACTGCCGTTCCACGACGTCTCCAGGCCCGGACTGCACCAGCTGCCGGTGAACGCGAACCGGGTGTCGTCGGCGAACTGCACGCTGACCTGGGCGGCCGCGTCCCCGGCATACCAGCTCCAGGGCGGGTTGAACGACTCGCAGAACACCGACACCGGATCGCTGCCGATCAGGTGCCGGGACAGGTCGAACTGGTGGATGGCCATGTCCACCAGCAGCGGGTACGGCATCTGGTCACGGAAGCCGCCGAAGTGCGGGGCCTTGAAGAAGCTGCACTCCACCAGCCCGAGCCGGCCCAGCCGGGCGATCTGGCGGCTGAACGCCTCCACGTTGCGGTAGTAGCGGCGTGACTGCGAGATCATCAGCAGCCGGCCGCTCACCTCCGCCGCGGCGGCCATCGACAGCGCCGCACTGGTGGTGTCGGCGGCCGGCTTCTCCGACAGCACCGGCAGCCCGTGCAGCAGCGCGGTGTTGCTGACGTTCAGGTGGGCCTCCGGCACGGTGATGTTGAGCACCGCGTCGGCCTCCACCCGGTCCAGAAGTTCCGCCAGCGTGGAGGCCGTCGCCACGTCGCTGAACCCGGTCTCGGTCAGGGCCTGGGCGGCGATCGCCGGCTCGAGATCGACGAGTCCGACGAGTTCGGCGTCCTCGGACCGGGCCAGGTTCCGCAACCAGGCCCGGCCCATCGAGCCGGCGCCGACCTGGATGAACCGGATCGGATCAGTGCTCGGCATCGGCGGTCTCCCCAGCGGGATCGGCGATCGGTCCGGTGTAGCCCCGGCCCTTGAAGAACTCGCCGCTGTCGTAGCGCAGCAGGGTCGGGATCTGCCGCGGACGGTCGCTGCGGACCCAGGCCGCCCCGTTGGCGATCACCCGGCGGACGTCGCGATGGTGGTAGACGGGGAAGTCCTGGTCGCCGGGGGAGAAGAAGAAGATCTTGCCGTTGCCGCGCCGGAAGGTGCAGCCGGAGCGGAACACCTCCCCGCCGGTGAACGAGGAGATGAAGATCAATTCGTCCGGTGCGGGGATGTCGAAGGTCTCGCCGTACATCTCCTGCTGGTCGATCACGATCGGGTTCGGTACGCCATCGGTGATCGGATGGGTCGCGTCGATGGTCCAGACCAGCTCGCGGTCGTTCTCGCTGCGCCAGCGCAGGGTGCAGGTGGTGCCCATCAGCTTGCCGAAGATCTTCGACCAGTGTGCCGAGTGCAGCACGACCAGGCCGAGGCCGGACAGGACGTGGCGGTGTACGCGCTCGACCACCTCGTCCGACACCTCGCCGTGGGCGGCATGTCCCCACCAGACCAGGACGTCCAGATCGTTGAGGACCTCCTCGGTCAGGCCGTGTTCGGGCTCGTCCAGCGTGGTCGTGGTGACCCGGGCGCGGTCGCCGAGGTTCTCCCGGATGCCGGCGGCGATGGTGTTGTGCATGCCGTCGGGATAGATCTCGGCGACGTGCGGCTCGATCTGCTCGTGCCGGTTCTCACCCCAGACGAGGACGCGGATCTGGTCGGACGACTGCTCGGGCATGGGTGTTCCTCCGGTGTTCGGTTCGGTTCGGTCGGGTAGGCGGGTGGTCTGAGCGGACGCGGTGCTACTTCACCGCACCTCCGGTGGCGCCGGCCGCGATGTACTTCTGCGCCAACACCAGCAGGATGATCGCCGGGATGGAGGCGAGCACCGCGGTGGACATCACCGCGCCCCAGTTGGCGACGTGCGCGCCGAGATAGGTGTAGATGCCGAGCGTCACCGGCACGACGATGCCCTTGGTGGTCAGGGTCAGCGCGAACAGGAAGTCGCTCCAGGCGAACAGGAACGAGAACAGGCCGACGGTGATCAGCGAGTTGCGGCTGATCGGGATGACGATCGACACGAAGGACCGCAACAGGCCGGCTCCGTCCACCCGTGCCGCCTCCACGATCGACGGCGGCACGCCGATCATGAAGGAGCGCATGATCAGGATGCCGAACGGGATCGAGCTGGCGGCGTTGGCGATGATCAGTCCGAGCACGGAATCCAGCAGTCCGAGGTCGTTGTAGAGCGCATACAGGGCGTTGGCGATGACGATGCCGGGGATCATCTGGGAGAGCAGGATGGCCAGCAGTGCCCAGCTGATCCAGCGGAACCGGAACTGGGCCAGGGCGTAGGCCGCCGGCGCGGAGATCACCAGCGTGATCACCACCGTGCCGAGGGCGATCTCCAGGCTGGTGACGAGGTGGCCGCCCTGGTCGTGCAGCGCGGTGCGATACCCGTCCAGGGTCGGATGGGCCGGGAAGAACGTCGAGGACAGGGTGTTGCCGCTGGGCTGCAGGGAGGTGTTCAACATCCAGTAGACCGGGAACAGCATGACGGCCAGGAAGAAGATCGCCAGTGCGGTCCGCGCGCCGCGTCCGGTACGCCGGATGGCCAGCCGGCGGCGATGCGCGGCTTCGGCTGCCGTGGTGCTCATTCGTCCACCTGCCGTCGGTTGAGTCGCAGATAGATGATCGCGAACGCCAGCGAGATCACGATGAGGATGTTGCTCAGCGCAGCGCCCTCACCGAACTTGAACTCGATGAACGACCGTTGGTAGGACTGCGTCGCGATCGTCTGGGTGGCGTTGGCCGGACCGCCGCGGGTCAGGCCGAGGATGATGTCGAGGACCTTCAGGGTGTAGACCACGCCGAGCATCAGCACCACACTGACGACGGCGCGAAGGCTCGGCCAGGTGATGTGCCAGAAGGCCCGCCACCTGGTCGCACCGTCCAACGCACCGGCCTCGTACAGCTCATCGGGGATGTCCTGCAGACCGCTGTAGAGCAGCGTCAGGTTGAACGGGATCCCCAGCCAGACGTTGACCAGGATCACCGAGCCCAGCGCGACGCTCGGCGAGGTGAGCCAGGGGATCGGTCCGTTGACCAGCCCCAGGTTCTGCAGGGTGACGTTGATGATGCCGCTGTCCTGCTCCAGCAGGGCCCGCCAGGCCGCGCTGCCGACGATCAACGGGATCAGCCACGGCAGCAGGAACAGCGCCCGCAGGATCCCGTTCAGCGGGAAGTTCCTGTGGAAGAACAACGCCAGCAGCATGCCGATGATGAACTGCCCGACGATCGAGCCGACCGTGAACAGGGCGGTGTTGATCAATGTCTTGCTGAACAGATGGTCGCTGATGACGGTCACGTAATTCGCCCAGCCGACGAATGGCGCCTCACCGGTGAAGAACGTCTTCAGGCCGTAGTCCTGGAAGCTCATCAGGACGTTCTTGACCACCGGATAGCCGAAGAGGGCGAGAACGGCGAACGCCGCCGGCACGACGAACAGGATCTTGGCGATCTGCTCCCGTCGTCGGGGCCACCGCCGTGGCCCCGACGACATCGTCGGTGGAGTGTGGCCCACGTCTTGGGTGAGCACCTCAGCCTGCGGCATCCGCCGCCTCCTCTCGGTCCGAGCGCGGGTCAGCTCTTGGCGCCGGCCTTGGCCATCGCGTCCTGCGGGCTGGCCTGACCGGTCAGTACCAGCTGCACGCCGGTGTAGATGGTCTTGGCGGTATCGGGCCACTTCGGGCCGAGCTTCCCGGTCCGGGCGCGGGCGTGGGCGACCGGGTCGACGAAGCCGGCCATCTCGGGATCTTCCTTCTTGAACTGCGCGGCCAGCGCCAGCTTGGTCGGCACCACACCGCCCTCCTTGCCGCGCTGCAGCTGGTTGGCGTCGGAGTTCATGCACTTGACCAGCGCTGCAGCCTTGGCCATCTTCGACTTGTCACCGGTCTGCGGCACGGTCCAGGCCTCCCCGCCGAGCGGTGCGACCGAGGTCTGGCCCGGCTTGTTGATCGGGAACGGCACCACGCCGTAGTTGATCTTGGCCTTGTCCAGCGACGGGATCTGCCAGGGTCCGTTCAACATCATCGCCGCCTTGCCGGCGATGAACTGGTCGTTGACGTCGGACTGGGCCCAGTTGACGACGCTCTTGGAGGCCGAGCCGCTGTCGACCAGGTCCTTCCACAGCTGCAGCGCCCCGGCGACCTGGGGTGTGGTCAGGTTGGTCTCCTCCCCGCCGTTGGTCCACATCGGCGGCAGGAACTGCCAGGCGCCCTCGTAGTCGTTGGTGGCGTTGAAGGCGAAGCCGTACCGCTTGCCGACGGTCAGCTTCTTGGCCGCCGACTTCAACTGGGCCCAGGTCTTCGGCGGCTTGACGCCGGCCTTCTTCAGGTCGTCCTTGTTGTAGAAGATCGCCAGCGTGTTGGCGCCGGGCTGCAGGCCGTACAGCTTGCCCTGATAGGTGGCCGCAGCGATCGGGCCGGGAGCATAGCCCTTGGCGTCGAGGCCGAAGTCGCCCAGCGGGGCCAGTGCGCCGGTGGCGGCGATCTGCTGGATGTCGGGGTTGTCCAACATCAACACGTCCGGCAGTGACCTGGACGAGGCCTGCTGCAGCACCTTCTGGATCAGCGTCGGACCCGGCACCGATTGGTGCACCACCTTCTTGACCCCGACCGAGGTGCCGCACTTGGCCAACTGGTCGCCGATCTGGGTGTGGCCCGGGTCATCGGTGTAGTAGTCGAGCACCCGCAGGCTGTCGACCGTGCCTCCGGCGGCCCCGCCCTGGGACGAGCCGCCCTGGGACGAGCCGCCGCCGCTCCCGCCGCCACCGCAGGCGGCCAGGGTCAGCGGGGCCAACGCGGCGAGTGCGACCACACCCGCCAGTCGTTTCTTGATCATATTGCAGCTCCTTTGCTGACTCACCGTCGTTGGTGTACCGCTCAACCAGCCGCGGACGAAGGGATCGCCCACTCTGGACAGATGATGGTTAAGCGCCTAACTTGATCGCCATCAGAGTCGCGGCTGGATGATCGTTTGTCAACAGCGTGGCCGGAATCGGGACCAAAGTGAGGTACGGATGGCCGCCACCATGCGTGACGTCGCGAAGGCGGCCGGCGTGTCCACCGCCACCGTCTCGTTCGTCGTCAACGGCACCAAACCGGTGACCGCGGCCACCCGCCGCCGGGTGGAACAGGCGATGGACGACCTGGGCTTCCGCCGCAACGTCGTGGCCCGGGCACTGGCCAGCAAGCGGACCCGGATCATCGCGCTGGCCTGTCCGTTCCTGCCGGATCGGTCGGCGTACTCGGTCAAGGACTTCTTCATCGGTGCTGCCCAGGCGGCCCGCGAGGCGGACCACCATCTGGTCATCTGGCCGGTCGGGCACGACCGCGACGAGGTCGCGGCGCTGGCCGCGCAGGGCCTGGTGGACGGGGTGGTGCTGATGGAGGTGCGCCTGGACGATGTCCGGGTCGGCGTGCTGAAGAAGATGGGCATGCCGTTCGCGTTGATCGGCCGGACCCGGACGATGACCGGGCTGAACTACGTCGACATCGACTTCGATGCGTCCATGCAGGCGGCG
Organism: uncultured Actinomycetota bacterium; assembly: GCA_963758075.1. Taxonomy (GTDB): domain Bacteria; phylum Actinomycetota; class Actinomycetes; order Propionibacteriales; family Propionibacteriaceae; genus Microlunatus. The sequence continues at coordinate 733,522 of CAVWTT010000005.1, forward strand.
GTCCATCACCTCGCCGCGCTCGGACACGAGCGGATCGCGTTCATCAACGGGTCGGAGGAGTCCGACGAGCTCGCCGGATTCGGCCCGTACGTCCGGACCGAGGAGGCCTACCGGAAGCTGGTCGCCGACCGGGGTCTGCCGGCCATCGTGGCCAGTTGCGTGCCCACCGTGCACGGCGGCCGCCGGGCCGCCGACGACCTGCTGTCCTCCGCTGCGGGCGCGACCGCGGTGATCGTGCTGGAGGAGGCGGTGGCCTCCGGGGTGGTGGCCGAACTCACCCGCCAGGGCCGCCGGATCCCCCAGGACATCTCGGTGATGTCGGTGCTCAGTTCGGTCGATGCCGCCGCGGTGAGCAACCCTCCGCTGACCACCGTCACCGTGCCCGGAGCCGAACTCGGCCGTCTCGGCGTCGCCGCCCTGCTGCGCCAACTGAACGGCGACACCGAACCGTCGGCACTGCTGCGCGGCGGTGAACTCCAGCCCGGAGAGTCCACCGGCGCGGTCCCGGGGGGCCGCCGACCCAGCCGCTGAACCCTGCCGGAGTGCCATCCCTCGGCCGGGGGACGGCGCCCGTCACGACGCGGGCGGGCGCCGTCGACGAGCTCAGGACGGGCCGCGGTCAGCCGGTGATCTTTCCGGGGTTGAGGTTGCGGCCCGGATCGGCGAACGCGAACAGGCCCTGCATCAGCTTGGCGCCGGACGGTGAGACGTCCTGCGACAGCCACGGGGCATGCTCGACGCCGACGGCGTGGTGGTGGGACAGGGTGCCGCCGTTGTCGATGAACGACTGCTGGATGGCCCGCTTCACCCGGTCGTACAGCGCCATCGGGTCACGCTCGCCGTAGACGAAGGCGAAGGTGAAGTACAGGCAGGCACCGGAGTGGTAGGAGTGCGACAGATGGCACATGACCCATCCCGGGTCGATGCCGAGTTCGCGGTAGGCGTCGTTGGCGGCGTCGATGGTGTTGTAGTACAGGTCCTTCAGCCGGCTCCACGGTCCCGCGGTCTCCGACACGTCGGCGGCACCGCCCCAGTCCAGCAGGAAGTCGCGGATGTAGGGGGTGTCGAACTTCTTCTGGTCGTAGAGCACGCCCGGGCCCTTGCCCACGCCCAGCCCGCCGTGCTTCTTGATGATCTCCTTGACCTCGGCCTGCTGCCGGGCGACGTGGGCGTTGGTGCCCTCGTAACCGATGAAGGACAGGCACATCCGGTCCAGGTCCCAGCCGCGCCGTTTCAGCACCGCCATCAGCGCCGCCTGGCCGAGCCCGGACACGCCTCGGGACTTCTTGGCGGTCGCCATCGTGAACGCCGTCTCGCGGGCATCGGAGATCCGGGTGATCGACGGCCGCGAGTCCAGCAGCGAGATGTCGTGCATGGCGTCCAGGCCGGCGTCGAAGGTGGGGAAGAAGTAGGCGAGGATGACCCGTTCCTCGGGCAGCCGGTGCACCTGGGCGGTGACCTCGGTGATCACCCCGAGCCGGCCCTCGCTGCCCAGCACCATCTCCCGCACGCTGGGTCCGGTGGACGTGCTCGGCAGCGGTCGCAGCACCAGCGTGCCGCCCGGGGTGGCGACCCGGATGCCGCGGGTGATGTCGGAGATGTCGCCGTACTTGTCGGACTGCATGCCCGAGGAGCGGGTGGCGACCCAGCCCCCGATGGTGGAGTGGTTGAAGCTGTCGGGGAAGTGGCCCACGGTCCAGCCGCGCTGGTTGAGCTGGGCCTCCAGGTCCGGTCCCTGGGCGCCGGCCTGGATCCGGGCCAGACCGGACTCCTCGTCGACGTCGATCACCTTGTTCATCCGGCCCAGGTCCAGGGAGATGACCGTCCGGTTCTCGGCGGCCGGCGGCTCCAGGCTGCCGGAGATGTTGCTGCCGCCGCCGTAGGGGATCAGCACGGCATCGGCGGCGACCGTCAGCTCGACGATGCTCTGCACCTCGGTCTCGTCGCCGGGATAGACGATCACGTCCGGCACCCGCGGCAGGTCGCCGGCGCGGATCCGCAGCAGGTCACGGATGGACTTGCCGTAGGTGTGGACGACCCGCTCCTGGTCGTCGGTGGTGACGTTCTCGATGCCGACGGAGCCGCGGAGCTGGGTGAGCAGGTCGTCGGAGAGCCGCGGCGCCGCGACCTTCAGTTCGCTGAAGTCGAGGTGCGACGGCGGCGCCTGACCGGTCAGGTCCAGACCGACGGCCTGCTTGACGAACGGCGCGAACTTCGGCTTGTCGTCGAAGTGGAACGCGACCCCTTCGACCCCCCAGCCCCACCACTTCATGTGCTTGACGCCGTTGGCGGAGGTCGTGCTGGTCACGTTCTGGGTGGTCATGCGTTCTCTTTCCCCGGACGCGGACCGGTCCCGGCCGGGCGGCCGCGAGGTCTGCACTGATCCGGTGTCGGCGATCCTGTCAGCCGATCTTGCCATGCGCGCGGTCGTGGCGCTCGCGCCGCTCCACGGCCTCGTCGCCGAGTGCGCGGATCTCCTTGGCCATCCGGTCGGAGAACTGCACCGCGTCCTCGTCCGGGCCGGCCGCCATCGGCCGGCCGATGTTGATGGTGATCGGTGGCCGGCCGCCGCGGACGAAACCGGCCCCCTTGGGCATGGCGTCGTAGGCGCCGACGATCGCCATCGGCAGGCAGGACACGTCCTGGCTGATCGACAGGGCGGCGGCGCCGGGCTTGAACTGGCCCATCTCGCCGCTCATCGAGCGGGTGCCCTCGGGGAACACCAACAGCGGGACGCCGGAACCGAGCAGTTCCTTCGCGACCCCGTTGCGGCCGCGCAGCCCGGTGCGGTCGACCGGGAAGGCGTTGAAGAACAGCTGGGTCAGGGTGCGGCGCCAGCGGATGTCGAAGAAGTAGTCCGCGGCCGCATTGGAGGCCAGGTAACGGGTGTGCCGGCGGGGCAGCGACCCCATCACCAGCGGAGCGTCGAGATGACTGGAATGGTTGGCCACGACGATGAAGGGAGCGTCGAGGTCGGCGATGTTCTCCCGGCCGAACACCTGCACCGAGGTCAACGACCAGATGAACGGTTTCATCAGCCCCCGCTGGGCGACGAACCGCAGCCCTGCATGCCCTCGGGAGGTAAACCGGCTCCGACTGCTCACCCGTTCACCATAGCGTTACCGGACATTTCCGCCCTGATCACGCCGGCCACCGCGCGTTTGTGGCCCGGGCCGATCGCGGTGTGGACCGTCGCCGGCGCGGCACCGAGCCGGTGACGTCAGGAGTCGCGGTTGCGGCTGGAGGCCATCACCCGCGACACGGCTCGCACGGCGCTGCGGGGCGCGAGCTTGACCAGCCAGAACAGCACCTTGTAGCGCAGCGACGGGATCGAGATGACCCGGCCGTGATCGAGGTCGTCGAGTGCCTGCCGGACCAGGTCGTCGGCCTGCAGCCACAGCGGGCCGGGGATCTTGGCGGCATTGATGCCGGCGCGGGCGTGGAATTCGGTGCGCACCCAGCCCGGACACAGCGCGGTCACCCGGACGCCGGTGCCGGACAGTTCACCGGCGAGTGCCTCACTGAATGTCGTCACCCACGCCTTGATCGCCGAGTAGCTGCCCATGCTGATGAAACCGGCGAAGCTGGACACGTTGAGGATGCCGCCGGTGCCCCGCTCACGCATGGACCGGCCGGCGGCATTGGACAGCACCAGCACGGCCCGGCACATCACCTCGAAGGCCGCCTCGTGCCGGGAGACGTCGGGGTCGAGCAGTTGGGCATGCACCCCGAAACCGGCGTTGTTGATCAGGACGTCGACCGGCCGGGCCGGGTCCAGGAGGCGTTCGACCACCCGGGTCAGTTGGTCGCGGTCGGCCAGATCGGCCGACATCGTCTCCACCTCGACCCCGTATCCGGTACGCAACTCCGCAGCCACCTCGTCCAGCCGGGCCGTGTCCCGGGCGACCAGCACCAGGTCGTGATTGCGGGCCGCGAGCTGACGCGCGAACGCAGCACCGATGCCCGAGGTTCCACCGGTGATGAGGGCAGTAGACATGGCCAGGAGTCTAGGGGCGCGATAGCGGGTGTCCCGAGGATGGCCGACACCGCCCGCGTCAGCCGCTGCGGCCGTACAGTGCCCCGGGTGGCGGTCGTGTTGGTCGGGGGCGGTTGGAACGACACCAGTGGCTACGCCGAGTTCCTCCTCGCCGCCGGCCCGGATCCGGTGGTGGCCTGTGTGGTGATCGACGAGGGCGACGGCGCCGAGTACGCCGACCGGTTCGTCACCACGCTCCGTTCGGTGGCACCCTGCCGAGCCCGCCCGGTGCTCGTCGAGGTGGGCGCGACGATGCAGAGCGGCTTCCTCGACGACTGCTCCGCACTGCTGGTCGGCGGCGGCCTGACCCCGGCGTACGCCACCGCGCTGGCGCCGGTGGCGGCCGAGATCCGCGCCTGGGTGGCCGAGGGGCGGCCGTACGCCGGCTTCTCCGCCGGGTCCGCGGTCGCGGCGGAACGGGCGATCGTCGGCGGCCATCGCCTGTCGGGTCGGGCCGTCTGCCCCGAGGACGCCGCCGAGGATCTGGACCCGGTCACCGTGGTGGCCGGTCTGGGGCTGGTGCCGTTCGCGGTGGACGTGCATGCCGCCCAGTGGGGCACCCTGGGCCGGTTGCAGGCGGCGGTGGCCGCTGGATTGGTGCCGTCCGGCGTCGCTCTCGACGAGGACACCGCGCTCGTGCTCGACCCGTGCCCGGCCGGCGCCGGGAGTGCCCGCCATCGCCGAGCACTCCAGATGCCAGCCGAGGCACGCGTCGTCGGCAGCGGTGCGGCACACCTGGTCCGCCCGGACGGCGACGGTGGCGTACGCGTCCACAGCCATCCCGCCGGAACCGCCCTGCGTCCCGCGCCCTGAGGGTGACGTCCGCGTCCTGATCGAGGCCGATGCCCGGCAGATCCGGCATCGTCCTGTCGTTGGGCTCGCCCCAGCGCACCCGCCGGCGCGCCACCGATGATCATGATCGGCAGCTGCCCGAGCAACACCGCGATCCCTGCCTGAACAGCGGTTCCCGGCCGGGTGGAGCCGGGACGTACCGGCGTCATACCGGGGGATGAATCCGGCCTGACGCAGGGATGAGATCGGCCGCCGCCTCTGGCGCCCGCCCATCCCGCGGTCCTAACGTCATCGCCAGGTCAACGCACCGATGACGGTCCGCTCGTCCGGACCGTCCCGCCGGCGACACGCACACGGGGGAACGTGTCGCCGGTGATCATCTTCTGCCGTCCCCGCTGTTGTGTGATGGAGCCCTCGGATGAGCCTGACCGACACGCTGCTCGTTGACGACGTCGATCCCCTGACCCGCGCGGTGCGCGGCCGGGTGATCACCGCAGGCGATCCCGACTGGGAGTCCCAACGCCGCGGATTCAACCTCACCGTCGATGTCGAGCCGTACGCGGTGGTCGAGGTCGCTGATGCCGCCGATGTGGTGGCCACCGTCCGGTACGCCGCCGAGCACGGCCTGTCGGTGACCGCGCAGCCGTCCGGCCACGGAGTCACCGACGCCCTGACCGGGGTGATCGTGTTGCGGACGACCGCGCTGCAGGAGCTGACCATCGATCTGGACCGCCGGACCGCCCGGGTGGGCGCGGGGGTGAAGTGGCAGGCCGTCAACTCGGCGTTGACCGGCACGGGCCTGTCCGGGCTGCCCGGCAGTACCGGCGACGTGTCCGTGGTCGGCTACTCCGTCGGCGGCGGACTGAGCTGGTTCGCTCGCAGGTACGGTCTCGCCGCCGAACGGATCCGGGCCATCGAGCTGGTCACCGCGACCGGCGAGTTGATCACCGCGACCGCCGATTGCGAACCGGATCTGTTCTGGGCGCTGCGTGGCGGTGGCGGTGACTTCGCCGTCATCACCGCGGTCGAGATCGAACTGGTCGGGATCGACGAACTCTACGGCGGCCGCATGGTGTGGTCGGGCGACCATGCCGAGGCCGTGCTGGCCGCGGTCGCCGAGTACGCACCGACCGCGCCGGACGAGCTGACCCTCTGGGCGTGGGTGCTCCAGCTGCCGGATCTGGAGATGGTGCCCTCACCGCTGCGCGGACGGCGCGCGGTCGCGGTGGACATCACCTTCCTGGGCAGTGACGCCGACGGCGAGACGCTGCTGCGGCCGCTGCTGGACCGGCTGCCCGCCCCGCTCATGGACGGTCGGGGTCGGCTGCCGCTGGCCGCGCTCGGTGACATCTGTGCCGAACCGACCACGCCGGTGCCGACCGTGGAGACGAGCATGCTGCTGGAACGCTTCGACGCCGAGGACGCCCGGGCGCTGCTGGACGCGATCGGCAGGTCGTCGGCGTTGACGCTGGTGGAGGTGCGCCAACTCGGCGGCGAACTGGCCCGCGAGCACGCCGGCCGGGGAGCGATGGCGCCGGTGCGGCAGCCCTACGGGCTGCTGATGGTCGCGATGGCGCCGGTCCCCGAAGCGGTCACCGCCGCGCTGGCGGAGATGATCACCGTCCGGGCCGCGCTGGCCGCGGTCGATGCCGGCAGACAGCTGCCGAACTTCGGGCCGCTGGCCGCCGGCAACTACTCCGCCGAGACCTTGACTCGACTGGCCGACATCAAGCGACGGGTGGACCCGGCCGGCGTCATCCGCAGCAACCGGCCGGTGCCGCTGTCGTGATCCGCGTCCTGGACCGGTCGAAGGACGCTCACGAAGGACCACCTCCCGGGGAATCGGGGTAGGGGACCGGCCGCTGGGGAGGCTGGTCGTGGGGGGTCAGCAGCAGCGGTCGCGCAACCACGCGATGTCGGCTGCCTGACCCTCCACCCCGCCGGGGGTCTCCACCACCACCGGCGCGCCGGCGGCCGTCACCACCGCCGCGAGCCCGTCCGGGTCGGCCTGACCGGAGCCGAGGTTGGTGTGCCGGTCCGCCCCGGAACCGAACGCATCCCGCGAGTCGTTGGCGTGCACCAGGTCGATCCGGCCGGTGATCGCGGTGACGCGCTCGACCAGACCGTCCAGGGCTTCGCCGCCGGCATGGAAGTGGCAGCTGTCCAGACAGAAACCGACCTGGCCGTCGGGGTCGGCGGCGCTGACGGCCTGCCACAGCTTGGCGATGCTGGACAGGTGCCGGGCCATGGCGCGGTCACCGCCGGCGGTGTTCTCGATCAGCAGCGGAACGGTGATCTCGGCCCGCTCGATGCACTTGTGCCAGTTCTCGAAGCCGACCTCCGGATCGTCCTCGGCCAGCACGTGGCCGCCGTGCACGATCACCCCGGCGGCCCCGATCGCCGCGGCCCCGTCCAGGGTCTGCTGCAGCAGCTTGCGGCTCGGGATCCGGATCCGGTTGTTGCTGGTGGCGACGTTGAGCACGTACGGGCGCATGGACGTACAACCGGATGCCGGCCTCCGCGGCGGCATCCCGTAACGCCTCGGCGCCGCCGGGGTAGGCCACCTGCGGACCCTTCCAGCCCTGCGGGTCACCGAGGAAGAACTGCGAGAGCCCCGCATTGCGCGCCTTCGCCTCGCCGATCGGATCCTGCTGGTCGACATGCCCACCGATCAACAACGCGCTCATGGCCCCGACCCTAGGTCACCGCACCGACGGCCCGATCCGCGCCGGTGCCCGGCGCCGCGCTCAGGTCGAGGAGCCGTCCTGGGGCGGTTCCTGCCGCTGGGCCTGCCACCAGTCCCGGACCCGGTTGGCGGCGAAACCACCGACACCACCGACGACGTCGCCGAGCCGCCCCACCACCTTGAGCAGCGGATCGGAACTGCTGCGGAACGCCTCCTGGTAGGACGCCGCGGCGGCCTTGACGTCGTCACTGATCGGGGCGTCCTTGTCGGCCGAACGGCGCGGGTAGTCACCCGCCAGGATTCGCGGGTAGTCGGTGCCGGCCGCCCACTTCTGCAGTTCGGCGGCCCGCAGCGCGGCCATCGGATGGCTCTGCCCCGAGATCTGCAGCAGCTTCAGCACCGAGTCCCGAACGTCACCGCGGGACTGGTAGTCGCGGGCCTGGTCCAAGAATCCGGCGACGTCCATCTCGTCCGGGTTCAGCGCTCCGGCCAGCGCGGCGTGCACCCGTAGGGTCGCCGCCGGGTCCTGGACGCAGAGCAGGCCGGCCCGGTCACAGGACAGTTCGGACTTGCGGAACCATTCGTTCAGCCCGACCATGATCGCCCGGATGCCCCAGGCACCGATCGGCAGCCACTGGATGGACTGGGCGATGCCCATCAGCTGGTGCATCATCGTCCGGTAGACCGCGTGCCCGCTGAGCACGTGCGCCACCTCGTGACCGATGATGAACCGCAACCCGTCCTCGTCGAGCAGCTGCAGCATCCCGGTGGTGATCACGATGATCGGCTTGTCCAGCCCGATCGCCATCGCAGTCGGCACCGGGTCCTGCTCCACGTAGAGCTCGGGGATCGGCTGCAGGTCCAGCGTGGTCGCGCATTCGGTGATCATCTGGTGCAGGTCGGGATACTGCCGTGGCGACACCCGGATCGCGGTGGCCAGGTACAGCAGCCGGATGCTGCGTTCGCCGATCGCCCCGGACACGGTCTTGAGCACGGTGTCGAAGCCCGGCACGGCCCGCAACGCGACCAGCGCGCCCCGATCGGCCGGATGTTCGTACGCCCGGGGGCTGATGTCGGGGAAACGGGTCCGGCCCCGACCGACCCCCCGCTGCGTCGCGTAGCTCACACCGCGAGTGTAGGAGCGGCAGTCCCGGGCCGGGTCGGATCGACCTGTCCCGATGCGGCGGTTGCCGCCCGGTCCCTGCGGCGGCCCGCGACGCGATCTGGTGCCGGATGAGCGACGGTGCATCGACCATCAGCCCGGGCCAGGACGAACTCGTTGCCGGCGGCGTCCTTCGACGGGTTCAGGGCGCGGTGCTGTGTCCTTCGACGGGTTCGGGGCGCGGTGCCGTGCGACCATGAGGCGGTGGCAGTCCGACGTCGATCGGCCGTGCCCGGCCGCCCCGCCGACCGGCGCGGTTCCGTCGATGTCGCGGAGCGGATGTTCGACCTGCTGATGATGGTCCTGGTCGCCGTACTCGGAGTGATCTTCACCGTGCTCGGCGTGATGATGTCGTCGACCTGGAGCATCATCGGCGGACTCGTCGTCATCGGCTCGATCGTTCCGCTCTGGCTCGGTGGGCGGAGCAGCACCGGCGACCGCTCCGGCCGTCCGTTGCGCTGGTACCCGGTCGCCCTCCTGGTCGGCGTCATCGGCACGGTGATCTGGCTGCAGCCGTGGGGATACTGACCGATCACGTCGATCACGTCGATCACGTCGATCACGCCCGGTCAGGCCCGGTCAGGCCCGGTCAGGCCCGGTCAGGCCCGGTCAGGCCCGGTCAGGCCCGGTCAGGCCCGGTCAGGCCCGGTCAGGCCCGGTCAGGCCCAGTCAGGCCCGGTCAGGCCCGGTCAGGCCCGGTCAGGCTCGGTCAGGCCCGGTCAGCGCGGTCGGTCACGGTCACGTCGGTCAGGCGCCGGTCACGGCGCGGTCAGGCCCGGTCACGTCGGTCAGGCCCGGTCACGCCGGTCAGGCCCGGTCACCGAACCTTCCCAGCGGGCTGTGAAGTTGCCATGAGAACGGGCACAAGGTCCCGATTCCTGCTGCACTGATCGTCCGGATCGGCCACCCTGGACCCATGACACTGCTCGGGGAGAGGTCTATGGCCGTACGCCAGGACGGACCGACCGCGTGGTCACGGTCGCGGCGGTCGGTGACACCGCTGCTGGTGGCCTCGCTGATGGGCGTGGTGGCGACCGCCTACGTCGCCCTCTACACGGCTTGGGGTCAGAGCTACGACGAGCGCGCCCGCCGGCTCCTCGAGGGCGGCGGAACCTCGCTGAACGCGCACGTGCTCGAGGTGCTCAGCCAGGTCACCATCGGCACCGCGGCCCTGGCTCTGCTGGCCATGCTCGTCGTCGCGCTGATCCGCCGCCGGTTCCGGGTCGGGCTGGCCGCGCTGATGCTGGTGGCCGGCGCGAACCTCAGCACCCAGGTCCTCAAGCTCTACCTCCTCGACCGGGTCGACTTCGGTCACGGCATCAACAACTCGCTGCCCAGCGGCCACACCACGGTGGTCTTCTCCCTGGTGCTCGCCGGCATCCTGGTGGCCCCGCGGGGACTGCGTTGGTTGGTCGCCCTGCTCGGAGCGGCCGTCGGCAGCCTGACCGGGCTGGGCACCGTCATCGCCGGCTGGCATCGGCCCGGCGACGTGGTGGCGGCGCTGCTGGTGTGCACGTTCTGGGCTGCCCTCGCCAGCGCCGTCGCCGGAAGTCCCCGGGACGGCCGGCTGGGCCGAGGCGCCGACATGGTCCCCGCCCTGATCGGCGGCGCGCTGGCGGCGTTCGGCCTCGTCATCTACGGCTTCGGCTGGACCGCGCACGGCAACGGCTCGGGCGTCATCCCGTTCGCTGCGGCCGTCATCGCCGGTGTCGCCGCGGTTGGCGCCGGCGCCTACGCCCGGCTCGTGTCCCGCACCTCCAACTGACTTCCGGGCTTCCCACACCCCCCTGAGCCGAGGGGTCAGTTATTCCTCATCCCAGGCGGCGTGTCGGTGTGTCCGTGACCCCTCGGGCTCTCACCGGGGGCGGTGACCGAGCGGACCGCCGCCCCGCCGGCCCCGGCGCCGAGCCCGCCGGGGGCTCCCGCCAGCAGGTCTGCGCCGACGTTTTCGGACCACGGTCCGAGTTCGGCGCCGGCGGTGCCGGGGATGGGTGTCGAATTTCGGACCATGGCGGCTTTCGGAGCCGGATCGGGGCACGGTCGTGCTCGTTTCGGACCATGGTCGATTTCGCGCTCGTTTCGGGGCCACAGTCCGATCCCGCGCTCGTTTCGGGGCCACAGTCCGACTGCCCGGGCGGCTCGTTTCGGGGCCACAGTCCGATCCCGCGCTCGTTTCCGGGCCAGGGTCGAGTTCGGCGCCTGCGGTGCCGGGGGATGGGTGCCGATTTCGGACCGCGGCGGCTTTCGGAGCGGGATCGGTGCATGGTTGTGCTCGTTCCGGGCCGGGGTCCGATTCCGCGATCGTTCTCGGGCCGGGGTCCGATTCGCGCGCTGCGGCGTAGCCGACGGTCGACGATTGGCGCCGGACCGCCGCCAGCCGGTAGTCTTGACCGCTGGCCCAGGCGACCCGTTCGCCGAGGGCCGGGCATCGCCCTCCTGTCATGGGGACGTCCCATGACCGCAACAGACCAGAGGAGGAGGAGTTCGCGTATGCGCAAGTACGAGGTCATGATCATCATCGACCCGGACACCGACGAGCGTCAGGTCGGCCCGACGCTGGACAACTATCTCAAGGTGATCACCGACGCCGGCGGAACCGTCGAGAACATCGACATCTGGGGCCGTCGCCGGTTCGCCTACGAGATCCGCAAGAAGCCCGAGGGCATCTACGCGGTCATCAACCTCACCGCCAACCCGGCTGATGTCCAGGAGATGGACCGCCAGCTGGGCATCAACGAGTCGATCATGCGGACGAAGGTGCTGCGCACCGACGCTGCCTGAGCGACCACGCTTGGGGATCGGCAGCCCAGACTGTCAGTCGGCAGTGGCACAGTGGGCACCACTGATCCACGAACCGAGAACCGCTGACCACCGGAGACATCAATGGCAGGCGAAACCGTCATCACCCTCGTCGGCAATCTGACCGCCGACCCGGAGCTGCGCTTCACCCCCTCGGGGGCGGCCGTGGCCAACTTCACCGTCGCCTCCACGCCACGGACGTTCGACCGTCAGTCGAACGAGTGGCGCGACGGCGAGGCGATGTTCATCAACTGCGCCGTCTGGCGGCAGGCAGCCGAGAACGTCGCCGAGTCCTTGCAGAAGGGCATGCGGGTCGTTGTCCAGGGCCGGCTGAAGTCGCGTAGTTACGAGACCCGCGAGGGTGAGCGGCGGACCGTCTTCGAGATCGACGTCGACGAGATCGGCCCGTCCCTGCGGTACGCCACCGCCAAGGTCACCCGCACCAGCGGTGGCCAGGGTGGCGGCGGCCAGCGCAGCGGTGGCTACGGCAACAGCAACTCCGGGGGCGGTTCCGGCGGGGGTTCCTACGGAGGCAACAACAACGCCGATCCGTGGGCTGCCGGCGGCGCCAACACCGGCGGCGGCAACACCGGCGGGGCCAACAGCGGCAACGCCGGCGGTGGGTCCATGGCCGGCAACGACCCGTGGGCCACCAACACCTCCGACGAGCCCCCGTTCTGACGCACGCCGCACGATCCGCGTCCTGAGCTCGTCGAGGGACGCACCCGCACCATCCGCGTCCTGAGCCCGTCGAGGGACGCACCCGCGCGATCCGCGTCCTGAGCCAGTGAAAGGTCGCACACCGCGCAAGATCCGAAAACCATCTGGCACATTCCGGCACCAGCCGGGCTCGAGTAAGGAGAGCACCACAATGGCCAACGCACGTGACCTGACGCGCAAGCCGAAGAAGAAGGCCAACCCGCTGCGCAAGGGCCAGCTGGTCGACTACAAGGACACCGCCACGCTGCGGAAGTTCATCTCCGAGCGCGGCAAGATCCGCGCCCGCCGGGTGACCGGACTGAGTGTCCAGGACCAGCGCAAGGTCGCCATCGCCATCAAGAACGCCCGCGAGATGGCCTTGCTGCCGTACGCCTCGACGGCACGCTGAGCGAGGAGAAACGGATATGAAGCTCATTCTCACTGCGCCGGTCGACAACCTCGGTGTCGCCGGCGACATCGTCGAGGTCAAGGACGGCTACGGTCGCAACTACCTGGTCCCGCGTGGCTATGCCATCGGCTGGACCAAGGGTGGCGAGAAGCAGATCGCCGGCATCAAGCGGGCTCGTGACGCCCGCGAGATCCGCGGGGTCGAGCACGCCCAGCAGGTCCGCGACCAGCTGGAGCAGGTCTCGGTCCAGGTCCCGGTCCGCGCGTCCGAGAGCGGCAAGCTCTTCGGCGCCGTCACGCCGAGCCTGGTGGCCGGAGCCATCAAGAAGTCGGGCGGCCCGGCCATCGACAAGCGCACCGTGCAGATCGCCAAGCCGATCCGCTCTCTCGGTGAGCACACCGTCGGCATCAAGCTGCACGACGCGGTGACCGCGCACATCAACGTCGCGGTGGTCCCCGAGTCCTGATCGGATCCGGACCGACGCTCGATCGTCGGTCAGTACGCGCAGAAGAGGGCGGCTCGTTAGAGCCGCCCTCTTCCGCATCCCGCGCCCTGAACCTGTCGAACGGCGCCTGCCGCGCCGGCTGGGTGGCGTGTGCTGCGGCAGGCTCAGCAGGCGGTTGGTGAGTTCCGCGGTCCTCGATCGCTACGCGTTGGCGTTCTCTGCCAGCTTCGGGGCCGTGGAGGTCGACGCGAAGCGAGACGTCCCGGCCCCCTCCGGCTCCGCCAGCTTGCGGGCCTCCGACTCGTCGCGGATCTCGGCGAACCGGCGGTCGTTCAGCGGGTACTTGGCGAAGATCAGCATGGCGATCAGCGCTGCCACCGCCGGTAGCAGGCCGATGGTGATCCGGATGGCCAGGATCGCGCTGGCCGGCTGGACCGGGCTGGGATGGGCGGCGCTGGCGGCCACGTAGCCGCCGATCGCCAGCGCCCAGGCGCCGACCGCTCCGCCGATCGACTGGGTCACCTTGCGGGTGAAGGAGAACAGCGCGTAGGTGGCCCCCTCGCTGCGCCGGCCGGTCTTCCACTCCCCGTACTCGACGGTGTCGGCCTCCAGACCGAACATCACCGTGTTGATCAGGCTCGCACCGACGCCCTTGATCGCCAGCGTCACCAACACCAGCCACAGCATGTTGCCCGGGGCCAGGAACAGTCCGATGCCGCCGACGATGGTGAACACCCCGCAGTACTGGAAGACGTTCTTCTTTCCGAACAGATCGATCAGCTTGGGGATGAACGGCGTGATGACCAGGCTGATGCCGGTGTTCACCAGGGTCAGCAGGCCGACCAGGCCGATGTTGTGCAGCACGTACATGGCGTAGTAGGCGGTGGTGCCGCCGACCGCGAACACACCGATCAGGTAGAAGAAGCTCGACCCGCACAGGTACGCCAGCGGCCGGTTGCTCCTCAGCGTCGCCACGGTCTCCTTGACCGAGATCCGCGGCTGGCGCCGGACCACCCGCTCCCGGCAGGCCCAGGCGGTGAAGAAGAAGGCCAGCGATCCGATCACGATGAAGGCCAGCGTCACCCTGGTGAAGACGCCCTGGACCGCAGCCTGATAGGCCAGCAGGTCCTCCGGGCTCTTGATCATGGCCTTCTGACCGCGGAGGTCGTTGATGAACTTGCCGATGACGAAGGTCAGCACCACCCCGCCGATACCGGCGCCGAAGGCGCGGGCGGCGACCAGCTTCGCCCGCTGGTGCACCGACTGGGTCACCGCCGAGGCCAGCGATCCGTAGGGGATGTTGACCAGCGAGTACACCAGCCCGAGCACGGCGTAGGTGGCGTAGGCGTAGATGATCTTCGTGCTGTCGGCGAAGCCGGCCGGCACGTGGAACACCAGGAAGCTCATGAAGAGCAGCGGCACCGCACCGAACATCAGGAAGGGCCGGAACTTGCCCCAGCGTGTCATGGTCCGGTCGACCAGCCGGCCCGCGATCATGTCGGCGAACGCGTCCCACAGCCGGACGACGAGAAACATGGTGCCGACCGCGGCGGCGGAGATGCCGGCCACGTCGGTGTAGTAGTACAGCAGGAACGCCGTACTCAGACTGAAGGCGAGGTTGAACGCGAAGTCGCCGGCGCCGTACCCGGCCACGGTCTTGAACGACAACCTCTGCATGGACCGGAGCCCGTGCACGGCAGCAGGGTTCGACATTGACACTCCTGAGGTGAGAAATTATCTGAGCAGTCAGACATCGGCTGGTGCTTGCATTCAACGCGTCCGCGCCGGCCGGCCCCAGAACTTGCCAGCAGTTGCCAAGTTGCCGCTTGTGGCCATCGGACCGGTCCGCCTCAACGGAGCGCGAAGCCCGGTTCGGTCGGCAGCACCCGCCGCGGCCCGAACCGAGAAGTCAGCCGAGCTGTAGCCGGGTGCGGATCTCGGCGACGATGGCCGCCACGGTCTGGTCGATGCCGATGACGACACCGTCCTCGTCGGCGGTCAGCGGCTCCAGCGTCGCCAGCTGGGAGGCCAGCATCATGGCCGGCATGAAATGGCCGCGGCGCTGCGACAGCCGCTGACCGAGCTGTTCGGTGGTGCCGTGCAGGTGGACGTAGCGGACCCGTGGCTCGGCCCGGTCGAGTACGGCGCGGTAGCTGCGGCGCAGCGCCGAACAGGTGACCACGGCGCTGCCGGGGATGTCGTCGAGCCAGGCGCGGATGTCATCCAGCCACGGCCACCGGTCAGCGTCGTCCAGCGGGATGCCGGCGCGCATCTTGGCGACGTTGGCCGGCGGGTGGAAGTCGTCGGCCTCGACGAACGACCAGCCCAGCGATCCGGCCAGCCGGCGCCCCACGGTGGTCTTGCCGGATCCGGCCACCCCCATCACGACCACCGCGGTCCGTCGACTGGGCGACGGGTGGGCCGAGGTGGTCATGCTGACCACTGTGCCGTCCGCGGACGGTGTGGCCAAGCCGGGCGGGGCCTCGGTGACAACTCCGGGCAACAACGACTGCGGCCGTGGGCCGCCGGTCGGCGCAGGGATCGGGCGGTGGCCTCACCGGCGAAAGACCCCGCTCCGGTGGACGGCACGCGAGCCGGCCCGGGGTTTCGATCCATGTGTCGCCGGAGGGCTCAGCGGGCTCGTGGGCCCGTCGAGTCGCGCACCACCAGGCGAGCCGGTAGCAGCATCGGTTCGGGTGCATGGCCGGCGCGGTCCGTACTGCCGGCGAGGTAGGCCACCGCGGTAGACCCGATGCTGACCAGCGGTGCGGCGATGGTGGTCAGGCCCGGATCCACCAGTTCGGCGTCGACGATGTTGTCGAACCCGATCACGCTGACGTCGTGCGGTATCCGCATCCCGGCGGCCGTGACCGCCTGCAGGAAGCCGATCGCCATCAGGTCGTTGTAGGCGATCACCGCGGAGGTCGGTCGACTCATCCACGCTTCGGCCGCGTCCGCACCGCCGCGCATGGTCGGCAGGAACGGGCCCAGCCGGCGCACGTGGAGGTCCAGTTCGACCGCCGCCTCCTTCAGACCGCGCCAGCGCATGCCGTTGGCGTAGGAGGCGTCCGGGCCGGCGAGGTAGCAGATCGAGGTGTGTTTCAGCTGGGTCAGGTGCTCGGTGGCCTTCTTGATCGCTCGGACGTTGTCGCTGACCACCGAAGCAACCTCGCCGACGGTCCGGTTGAGCACCACCACCGGCTTGCGTTTGGCCAGCGCCCGGATCATCCGATCCGGCATCCGCGACGATGCCAGCACGAAGCCGTCCACGGTTGCCTCGAGCCGGCCGATCGCCTGCTGCTCCCCCTGCTGCGACTCCTGGGTCTCGATGATCGCCAGCGTGACGCCGTGCTGGCCCGCCTCCCGTTCCGCGCCGCGGATCATCCCGACGAAGACCGGGTTGGCGATGTCGGCGACGATCAAGGCGAGCACGCCGGTGCCGCGGGTGGACATCGGCACCTGCATCCGGCCGGACCGGTAACCCAGTTCCTCGGCCACCCGCCGGACGTGATCGGCGGTCCGGTAGCTGACCCGGCCGGGCTTGGCCAGCGCGCGGGACACCGTCGACGGCGCCACGCCAGCCGCCCGAGCGACGTCGTAGATCGTCGGCCGGGGCTCCGCACTGTCGCCCATGTCAGTCCTCCTGTCGGCAAGCTAGACGCTCCCGCAACAAGCGGCAACAACTGGTGCCCGGTGCACCCGCAATGAAATGAATGGGGCGACGACCGGTTCCGGTCGTGAGCCGCGCCGACTGAGGGAGGTCCGTGATGCTGCGTCCGCAGGACACCAGCACCCGTGAACGCAAGAATCTGGACGGGCTGTGGCAGTTCGCGCTGGACGCGGACGGCGTCGGTCGGGCCGCGCGCTGGTTCGCCGGCCCGTTGGCCGGAGCACGGGAGATGGCGGTGCCGGCCAGCTACAACGATGTTGTCGCCGATGCCGCGGTACGCGACCACGTCGGCCCGGTCTGGTACCAGCGGACGGTCTGGCTGCCGGCCGGATGGTCGGATCGGCGGATCGTGCTGCACTTCGAGTCGGCCACCCACCGGGCGACGGTGTGGGTCGATGACGTCGAGGTGGTGTCCCACGAGGGCGGCTACACCCCGTTCGAGGTCGACATCACCGACCACGTCACCGCGGGCCGGCAGGTCCGGATCACGGTCGAGGTCGACAACAGGCTCAGCTTCCAGACCATCCCGCCGGGTGTGGTCGAGGAGACGCCGCAGGGCAGACGGCAGCGGTACTGGCACGACTTCTTCAACTACGCCGGTCTGCACCGCCCGGTCTGGCTGTACGCCACCGCCGTCGATCACCTCAGTGACGTCACCGTGGTCACCGATCTGGACGGCGCCGACGGCGTGATCACCTACCGGGCCGAGGCGCAGACCGCGGCCGACACCTCGGTCGGGGTGGTGCTGCGCGACGCGGACGGCACCGAGATCGCCACCGCTGAAGGGATCACCGGCACCCTACGGGTGCCCCGGGTGCACAAGTGGGCACCCGGTGACGGCTACCTCTACGACCTCGAGTTGCAGCTGTGCCGCGGTGATCAACTGCTGGACAGCTACCACCAGAGTGTTGGCGTCCGCACCGTGCGGGTCGACGGTGCCCGGTTCCTGATCAACGGAGAACCGTTCTATTTCACCGGTTTCGGCAAGCACGAGGACCTGCCGGTGATCGGCAAGGGACACAACAATGCCCACCTGGTGCACGACTTCGAGTTGCTGGACTGGATCGGCGCGAACTCGTTCCGCACCTCGCACTATCCCTACTCCGAGGACGTCATCGACTACGCCGACCGGCACGGGATCGTGATCATCGACGAGACGGCCGCGGTCGGTCTCAACATGGGCCTGGGCGGCGGCATCTTCGGTGGTCAGGGGTACCGGACCTTCTCCGCGGAGACCGCCAACGACGTCACCCAGCAGGTGCATGCGCAGGCGATCCGGGAGCTGATCGGCCGCGACAAGAACCATCCGAGCGTGGTGTTGTGGAGTATCGCCAACGAACCGGAGTCGGAGACCGCGGAGGCCGAGGAGTATTTCCGGCCGCTGTTCGACGTGGCTCGCGAGGCGGATCCGACCCGGCCGGTGGGCTTCGTCAACGTGATGCTGGCGCCGTACGGGAAGTGCCGGGTGTCCCAGTTCGCCGACGTGCTGATGCTGAACCGCTACTACGGCTGGTACGTCAACACCGGTGATCTTGACGCCGCCGAGGCGGCGTGGGAGGCCGAGCTGCGCGGCTGGGCAGGCGAGAACAAGCCGATCATCATCACCGAGTACGGCGCAGACACCTACCCCGGCCTGCATTCGGTGCTGGACAACAGCCCGTGGACCGAGGAGTACCAGGTCGCCTACCTGGACATGAACCACCGCGTCTTCGACCGCATCGACGCGGTGGTCGGAGAGCAGGTCTGGAACTTCGCCGACTTCGCCACCACCTCCGGCATCATGCGCGTCGGCGGGAACCGTAAGGGCGTCTTCACCCGTGACCGCCAACCCAAGTCCGCCGCCTTCGCCCTCCGCCGCCGCTGGCGCAGGAAACCTTGATCACCGAGGTCCGAGCGCGGTTGATCATGGGCCGGGCTCCGCGCTCCGGGCTTGTCGAGGGGCGTCTGACCCGTCCACGGGGTAGGCGTGCTTCGACAGGCTCAGCACGCGGTTCGTGGACGGCCGGGTCTGGCGCCCTGGGCTCGTCGAAGGGCATCTGACCCGGCCACGGGGGTAGGCGTGCTTCGACAGGCTCAGCACGCGGTTCGTGGACGGCCGGGTCTGGCGCCCTGGGCTCGTCGAAGGGCATCTGACCCGGCCACGGGGGTAGGCGTGCTTCGACAGGCTCAGCACGCGGTTCGTGGAGGGCTGGGCCTGGCGCCCTGGGCTCGTCGAAGGGCGTCTGACCCAGCCACTGGAGTGCATGAGTCCTGACAAGGCCAGCACACCGACCGTCCCGACCCGCCCATCGGTACGCTGCCAGCGGTGGCCCAGGCCGCCACACCGTGTCCACGGCGAGGTGGGAGGGAGCACGCAGTGTCGAACGAGACGGACCCTCCGGACGCCGCCGCCAGGCGATCGAACCCCGACCGGCCCAATGTCGTCTTGATCCTCGTCGACGACATGGGGTTCAGCGACATCGGCTGCTACGGCGGCGAGATCGGCACCCCGGCCGTCGACGGCCTGGCGCAGCACGGCGTGCGGTTCTCGCAGTTCTACAACACCGCGCGGTGCAGCCCGTCCCGCGCCTCGCTGCTGACCGGGTTGCACCCGCACCAGACCGGGATCGCCGAACTCGTCGACAACGACGGCCCCGGCGGCTATCCGGGAAGCCTCAACGAGCGCTGTGCCACCCTGGCCGAGAACTTCCGGGCCGCCGGCTACCGGACCCAGATGACGGGCAAGTGGCACCTGTCCAATCAGCGCGAACGTCCGGACGCGAGTTGGCCGACCCGGCGTGGGTTCGAGACCTTCTGGGGAACGATCGGCGGCGCGGCCAGCTACTTCCAGCCGACCACCCTGCATGACGGCGAGACCCCGGTACCGATCGAGGAACTCGAGCCGAGCTTCTACTACACCGATGAGATCGGCGTACGGGCCGCGGACGGCATCCGGTGGGCGGCGGGGGAGGACCGGCCGTTCTTCAGTTACGTCGCCTTCACCGCGCCGCACTGGCCGTTGCATGCCCTCGGTGCCGATCTCGCCGCGGTCCGCGGGCGCTTCGACCAGGGCTGGGACGAGCTCCGCGCGCGTCGCCGACAACGGCAGATCGCCGCCGGCATCTGTGCCGAGGACGCCACCCTCGACGTCCGGGACCCGGCCGTTGGGGCCTGGCGGGACGAACCGCAGCAGGGCTGGCAACTGGAACGGATGGAGGCCTACGCCGCGCAGGTCCGGGCGATGGACCGCGGTGTCGGGGAGATCCTGCGTGCGTTGGACGAGACGGGACTCCGTGACGACACGGTGGTCGTGTTCCTGTCCGACAACGGCGGCTGCGCCGAGGAACTGTCCGCCGAACCGGAGGAGGCCGAACGCTTCCGCGGCAACTACTTGATCATCCCGCCGCGCGCCCCGGACGGGACACCGATGAAGGTCGGCAACTCGCCAGACATCCACCCTGGCACCGCCGACACCTACACCAGCTACGGACAGGCCTGGGCCAACCTGTCCAACACGCCCTTCCGGCTGTACAAGCGGTGGGTGCACGAGGGCGGCATCTCGACGCCGTTGATCATCTCCTGGCCGAACGGCGGATTGGCCGACGGATCGGTGCTCGACGCAGCGCATCAACTGACCGACCTGGCGCCGACGCTCCTGGAGGCGACCCAGGTGGAGCGGCTGACCGAGCGCGACGCGGTTCCGCTGCCGACGCCGCCCGGTGTCAGCATGCTCGCGGCGCTGCGGGGTGGGCCGGCGGTCGAGCACCCGCTCTATTGGGAACACATCGGCAACCAGGCCATCCGCGACGGCCGCTGGAAGCTCGTCTGCGAGGACGGCCGGCCGTGGGAGTTGTACGACATCAGCACCGATCGCAGCGAGCAGACCGACCTGGCCGGCACCCGTCCCGAGTTGGTCGCGAGCCTCGCCGAACGCTGGCAGCACTGGGCCGGCGAGGTCGGCGTGCTGCCCCGCCAGCAGGTGCTGGCGGCCCGTCGGATCGCCCCTCCCCAGCCCCTGTGAGGGGGCGATGGTGCTGACATCGAGCCCGCGTCCCGAGCCTGTCGAAGGGCGCGGCCCGGGTCGGGCTATCTGCTCCGACAGGGCCTCGGACACGGGCCGTGTGGCCGCTCGGATCAGCGCGGAGCGGAGTAGGGCCAGGCATCGGCCGGCACGCGGTCCAGCAGATCGGCCATCTGGTCCCAGAATGGGGATGATCACCACTGAGCTCGTCATTGCCGCCTTCCCGCCGCATGATCATCATCCGACGGATGCGGGCGATGGTGTCACCCCAGTCCGCGCGGATCAGCACATGATTCTGCGTGTTGGGTCCCGCGACCTGAGTTCGAAGCGCGCATGCGTTGCGCTCTGATCGGCGTGCTTGGAGGGGCTCAGCAGGCCAGATTTCCTGCACCGTGCAGCGCGTTCAGCTGTGGCGGCACCAGTGGGGACACTTTCATGGCCACGGACATGTCGTGAGCCTGTCAAAAGGTGCGGCCGACGAACCCGGCAGCCGCTCCTCGCCGCGCCCGGTAACGCGGGTGTGTAGTGCCTCGATCAATGGTAGATCAGCCCGACTCCACTGGTGACCGGTGATATCCGCGCCATGCCTGACAGCCGAGGCGTAGGTCCAGTGGTCGCCTGTCATGGGTGAAGGTCTTCGAGGCCGACGTGACAGAGCCGGTCAGCCAGCGTCTCGAGCTCCATCACGCGGACTGAATCGAGATCGTTGCTCAAGGAGTCCGGGAAGCCGAAGCGCGCAGCCAGAATCGCTCCGCAGATGGCGCCGTTCGTGTCGGTATCGCCACCCGTGCGAACGATCTCCGCTATTCCGCCGGTGAAATCCCGCGCCATGGTCGCGGCCCAGACAGCGAGATCCACGGCATAGACCGCGTGGCCGGCACCGCCACAGGGGATGTCGGCGAGCTCGGCGCCCGGGTGAAGGTGGAGCTGCCGCTCGGCGAGGTCCGCCAGCTGGTCCGGATCGACGGGCTGTCCTTCACGCAGCAG
Organism: uncultured Actinomycetota bacterium; assembly: GCA_963758075.1. Taxonomy (GTDB): domain Bacteria; phylum Actinomycetota; class Actinomycetes; order Propionibacteriales; family Propionibacteriaceae; genus Microlunatus. The sequence goes on from CAVWTT010000005.1 coordinate 755,207, forward strand.
TTGCAGCATCCGGACGTAGAGGCGCACGCAGGCCAGAACCTCGGGATGAGCATGGGTTGTGCGCGACGAGTCAGCGGCCAGCTCCGCGGCGTCGCCTTCGATGAGCGCGAAGGGCGCCGATCGCATCAGGGAGCCGTTCGCCACGCTCCGGGAACCGACGGATCCGGCCCGGGGGTCGCCACTGACTCGGTACGACGACAATCCGCCGGCTGTCGTGCCGCCGACGTCCGCCGGCCGGCCGTCGTACCACGCCAACAGGTCGGCCTGATCGACATCGAGGCGATCTCTTGGAGGACGGCGCGGAGCCGGTCATAGCGCCGCGGTGGTCCGCGCAGATCGTCCGCGACGTCGACGAACCAAACGCTGCTGCCATCGCGGCTTCGACCCCACCCGGTGTTCGACCATCCAGCTGGTTCGAACCGGTCGGGGTCGAAGGCACCGCCCGCCGAGACGAGCTTGTGCCAGTGCTGCTCCACCGTAAAATCGCGATCGGTCGGAATGATCGTGGCGTCGGCGACAAGCTTTCCAATCGTGCCTTCGACGACAAAGACGTGGCCGCGACGGGTCACAGCAGCCTGCGGGTGGTCGGATTATGTGGCGCAATGTAACTAAGGAGGTCCACGGCTGCAGCATAGGTCAGACGAGTGAGCTCTGATGGGGTGATTTCGGTGACCGACGACTCCTCGAGTGCGCAGCGACGACGAGCCGTTGGGCACCAGTGTCCAGTCGTCCGCGGATCAGGCGGCTTGATCTCGCCCGACTGGTGCTTGGCGACGTACGCGCCGATCATCCACGACCTCAACCTCCGGCACGCGGACTCCACCGTGATGCGGAAGTTGCGTCTGCATACCGAGCGGTATCGGGGCAAGAGGATCGACGTTGTCTTTACTCCGTTCGACCGAGTCGACGCGCGGGCCAGGGTCCTGCTCGTCGGCATCACCCCGGGCTTGCAGCAGTGGCGGCTGGCGGTGGCGGCCGCGCAATCGACACTGCGCGCGGGCGCCAGCGTGCGGAAGGCGCTCCTCTCAGCCAGCGATACCGGCGGGTTTGCAGGCTCTATGCGACACAACCTCATCACGATGCTCGATGGAATCGGCGTGCCCGAGGCGCTGGGGATCGACAGCACCGCCGCCATGTTCAGCGGGCGGCGCGATCTGATCGACGGGACGTCGGCGATCCTGCACGCCGTCTTCGTAGACGGCAAGAACTACACCGGTCACAGCCCGACCTTCGACAGGTCACGGATTCTCACGGCGTTCGTCGAGCAGGTGCTGGCCGCCAACCTGGCCATGGCTCCGAAGGCTCTCATCGTGCCGCTGGGACAGGCTGCCAGCGCAGCTGTCGAGCGTGCCACAGACGTGGCTGGGATTGACACCGCTCGGGTCCTTGAAGGCTTCCCGCATCCGTCGGGCGCCAACGGCGGCCGAGTTCATCAGTTCGCCATCCGGCGTCGGTCGCTGCGTCGCCAGGTCAGGATCTGGTGGTCCGCAGTCCTGGACTAACGGCGCCAGGCGCACCGTACGTCAGTGCATGTACAGCCCACCGTCGACATTCAGTGTCTGTCCCGAGATGTAGCCCGAGTCCTCATCCATCAGGAACGCGATCGCCAGCGCCACGTCCCGGGGAACCCCCAACCGGGTCACGACCAGGTCCTCGACCAGCGCAGCTCGGCGCTCGGCGGTCAACGGGCCGCCCATGATGTCGGTGTCGATCGGACCCGGGGCGATGGCGTTCACGGTGATCCCGTAGGGCCCGAGCTCGCGGGCGAGGGCCCGGGACAGGCCGATCACACCGGCCTTGGCGACCGTGTAGGGCGTCTTGCTGTACGTGCCGCCGCCGCGCTGGGCGGAGACGGAGGAGATGCTGACGATCCTGCCGAAGCGGTGCTTGACCATCGACTCCGCCACCCGGCGGGTGACGTAGTGGACACCATTGAGGTTGGTGTTGATGACCCGGTGCCACTCCTCGGAGGTCAGTTCCAGGTACTCGGTGGGCGAGCTGATTCCGGCGATGTTGGCCAGCGCCCCGATCGGCGGCAGTATCTGCTCCAGGTCGTCGATCGCCGCCCGGACCTGGACCTCGTCGGAGACGTCGGCGGCCACCGCCCGGGCCGGGACTCCGTAGCGTTCAGCCACCTCGGCGGCGAGCTTCTCGCCGCCGGCGGCGTCGATGTCGAGGACGCCGATGGCCCACCCGCGTTCGGCCAACACCATCGCCGTCACCCGGCCGATGCCGCGCGGCGAGGCCGCCCCGGTGATGATCGCGCTCCGCTCTGTTGGGGTCCCGCTCACTGTGACACCTTCCTGTCAGCGCTGCCAGGCGCCCGTGATGATCTTGTGGTCTGCATGCCGGTCAGCTGCCCGAACCCTGGTAGTCCTGGCCGGGCTTCCAGTCGCTGAAGACGTAGTCGTCCATGGACACCTTCGCGCCCTCGGACTTGGCCGCCTTGATCGCGCTCTCCAGATCGGACTGGCTGGCGTCGCTGAGCTTCTTCAGAGCACCGCGAAGATCCTTGATCGACCCGCCGAGATAGCCCTGCACGATGTTGCCGACGGTCGGGGTGATCGGCTTGCGCTTGGCCTCCACCTTGGCGATCTCCGGATTGCGGACGATCGCCTGCGGCATCAGGAAGACGTTGTCCTTGCAGAACGAGACCACCGACTTGTACGCGTCGAGCGCGTCGGAGGAGGCCACCAGGTCCAGATTCAGCGGCGGCTGGTCCATCGCCGAGATCATGCCCTTCTGGTACTCCTCACTCATGAAGGAGCCGATCAGTTTGCTGGCGGCGTCGGGATTCTTGCTGTCGTGGGACACGAAGTAGGCAGCACCCGGCCGGCCCCGGTAGGTCCACTGGTTGGAGCCCGAATCGGGGATCGGGGTCTTGCCCGATCCGATCTTCTGCGCAAACGTCGGCACCAGCGCCTTCGCCCCGCCGGCACACCAGATCCCGTCCAGATAGAGACCTGTGGCGCCGGCGGCGAAGCGCGTGCGGGAGTCGACCACACTGAGGTTGTTGGTGCCGGGAAGCATGTATTTGGAGTCCCACAGCTCCTTGAAGAACTCGATCACGGTGACGTAGCTGTCGTCGTGGTAGTCGTACTGACCGGTGTCGAAGCGCAGTCCCTGGTAGCCGGGGAAGCCGGCCGTCTGAGCCATGTCGTCGACCTCGTCGCGGACCCGCCCGCCGTCGGCGCCCAGGGCCAACGTGAGCGGCACGATGCCGGCGGCCTTGAGCTTGCGACAGGTGTCCTTGAAGCCGGAGTAGTCGCTCGGCGGGTTGTTCGGGTCGAGGCCGGCCTTGGTGAAGTGGTCCTTGTTCAGCCAGGTCAGCGCGGTCCGCTGCCGGAAACTGAACAACGGGAAGCCGTACAGCTTCTTGTCCAGGCTGGTGATGCCCTCGGTCAGGGTGTTCTCGGGAATCTTCGACAGTGTGTCCTGCGGCAGCTGCAGTTCATGCACCCAGTTGCCGCTGACCAGAGCCGCCAGCGGCAGACCGATGACATTGGAGTAGACATCGGGCATCTTGTTGGCCTGATGGGCCAGCTGGAAAGCCTGCGGCGCCTTGGAGGCGTCGTAGTAGGTGTGGGTCACCGTGGTGCCCAGGGCGGTCGACTGCTTCTTCGCCCAGCCGTCGTTGAGATTCTGGAAGGAGCTGAAGTGGTCCCACCAGTCGATCGAACCGGACGGGCCACCGGCATTGCCGCCGTTGCCTCCGCCGGACGAGCCGGAGGAATTGTCGGAGCCGTTGCTGCATCCCGCGGCGATCGCGGCGACAGCAAGGGCGGAGGATCCCAGTAGGGACCTGCGGGTGAATCTGGTCATGATCGTTTGCACTCCTTCGTGATGATCACGGTGGATACGGTGGGTCAGGACTTGACGGCCCCTGAGATGCCTTCGACGAAATAGCGCTGCAGGAAGATGAACAGCACGACGACCGGGACGATGGAGATCACGCCGGCCGCCGCCATCCCGGTCCAGTCGGTCGCGGTCTCGCCGACGAAGGCCTGCATGCCGACGCTGACAGTGCGGATGTTGGGGCGGCTGAACGAGAACACCAACGGCAGGAAGAACGAGTTCCAAGTCGTGATGAAGGTGAGCACGGCGACCGTCGCGGTGACGGGCATCGCCAGCGGCAGCATCACCGAGAAGAAGGTCCGCGCGAACCCGGCGCCGTCGACGACGGCGGCCTCCTCCAGTTCCTTGGGGATCTGTCGGAAGTAGCCGTAGTAGATGAGGATGGCCGAGACATAGGCGGCGCCGCTGAGCGCGAGGATCATGCCGGCCAGCGAATTGATCAGTCCCAGTTGCATCGAGATCTTGACCACCGGGATGATGGTGTAGCCGGTCGGCACGAACAGGGTGCCGATCAGGACGCCCAGGAAGATCCGTGATCCGCGGAAGCGGAAGCGGGCCAACACGTAGCCGGCGGCCGCACAGCGGATGGTGACGATGGTGACGGTCGCCGCGGTGACGACGACGGTGTTGATCAGGTAGCGGCCGAAGTGAGCGTCGTTCCAGGCCCGGACGTAGTTCTCCCAGACGAACGTGTGGGGGACGAGGTTCAGGCCGCCGGTGAACATCTCCATGTTGTCCTTCAGCGACGCCGACACCATCCAGATGAACGGGAAGATCCACAGCAGCGCGGCACCGATCAGGAACGCCGCCGCGATCCACCAGGGCAGCCGGCGCACGATCCAGCGGGGACGGGGGATTTTGCGTTGCGGCGATCGTCCCGCTCCGGCAACAGGCTCCGTGCCTGCCGTGCTGGTGTCGGCGGTCATTGCTGCGCCCCTCTCATCCGACGGCTGGCATAGACGGCCCAGAGCTGGACGGCGCCGACGATCGCGACCAGCAGCCCGAACAGCACCGCGGCCGCGGAGGCGTAGCCGAGTTGCGGAATCGCCGCGGCGAAGGCCCAGCGGTAGATGTAGATCTCGATGATCTCGGTGTGGAAGTACGGTCCGCCGGCGGTCAGCGTGTACATCAGATCAAAGTTGTGGAACGTCTCCTCGATGGTCAGCACGGTGATGATGATCAGGAACGGCTTGAGCATCGGCAGGGTGATGTTGGTGAAGAGTCGCCGCACGCCGGCCCCGTCGATCCGCGCGGCCTCGTAGATCTCCTGTGGGATCGTCTGCAGCGCGGCCAGCCAGTAGATCATCGTGACGCCGAAGAACTTCCAGATGTACAACGCGGCCGCTGTCGGCAACGCCCAGTGTTGATCACCGAGGAAGTCGATGCCGCCGGAGCCGAACTTGAGCAGGATGCTGTTGATCGGGCCGCTCGCAGGATCGAGGATGAACCGCATCACCACTCCGATGATCGCTGTGGTGGTGACGACGGGAATGAAGAAGGCCGAGCGCAGGACGCCGACCAACGGGAACTTCGGCGAGTTCAACACGATGGCCAGCAGCAGCGTGAGGAGCACCCTGGCCGGCACCACGAACAACATGAACAGCAGAGTCACCTTGAACGAGTTCCAGAACAGCGGGTCGGCCAGCACTTGGCGGTAGTTCTGGATGCCGACGAACTTCTGGTGGGAGTCGAACCCGTTCCACTCGACCAGCGAGTACCAGTAGCTGATGATGATCGGATAGATCGTGTACAGGCCGTAGAGGATCACGGTGGGCAGCAGGAAGATCCAGATCCAGGTGGACTTCTTCCAGTCCGGACGCCTTCTGCGTGGGGTGGCTGTCTCCACGGCGGAGGCCCTCCGTCCGGCCCGGTCCGTGCGTCCCAGGGACTCGGAGTGAATGGTCATCGGCCCGTCCCGTTCCTGATCACCCGTCACCGGATCTGGCTCAGGGAGAAGGTGCGCGGATCGTTCCCGGTCCGGTCTCCGCGGTCCAGCCCGCGGATCCGTTGCATCTCCGGATCGCTCAGTTCGAAGTCGGCGAGATCGATGTTGGACCGGATGCGGTCGGCGGACACCGACTTGGGGATCACGATGTGACGCAGCTGCAGGTGCCAGCGCAGGATGACCTGCGCCGCCGACACGCTGTGCTGATCAGCGATCGCCGTGATCACCGGATCGGTCAGATCCTGGCCCCGGCCGAGCGGTGAGTAGGCCTCGATCGCGATGGCGCGTTCGCGGCACACCCGCACCAGTTCACGTTGCTGGTAGCTGGGATGGACCTCGACCTGGTTGACCGCCGGAGGCACCTGCGTCTCCGCGGCGAGCCGGTCCAGGTGTTCGAGCAGGAAGTTGGACACACCGATCGCCCGGACCTGTCCCTTGCGGTACAGCCGCTCGAGGCCACGCCAGCTGTCGACGTACCGATCGGCGGCCGGATTCGGCCAGTGGATCAGATACAGATCCACGTAGTCGAGACCGAGCCGGCCGAGGCTGTCGGTGTAGGCGGTCATGGCCGACTCCAGGCCCTGCTCGCCGTTGCGCAGTTTGGTGGTCACGAAGAGCTGGTCCCGTGGGATCCCACAGGCGCGCACCGCGGCCCCGACACCGGCCTCGTTGTTGTACGCCGCCGCCGTGTCGATGTGCCGGTAGCCGACCTCGATCGCGTGTTCGACGGCCCGCTGGGTGTCGTCGGACGGGACCTGGAAGACGCCGAAGCCGACCTGCGGGATCTGCACCCCGTTGTTCAACCCGATGGTCATCGTTGAGCTCATCCGGCCTCCTTCGTACGCGGTTGATCGTCTCGGTGTGCTGTCAGTCGACGGGTTCGAGGATCAGCAGGGAAGCCGACGGCAACGGCAGGGTCGTGTCGAGGGTCACTGCGCCCCGCTCGGGGGAGACGGAGCGCGCTTCCTCCAACTCCTCGAGCCCTTGCCGTGCGGTGATCCTGGCCAGTTCGTCGGGTGTCGGATCCTGGGGCGAGCCGAGCTCCTTCCAGACGGTGTGGGCGTTGCTGTGGTCGGCGTCGATGCGGTAGTGCCTCAGCCGGAAGGAGCGATCGGGCAGGTTGCGGATCGTCAGGCTGACCGCGGACTCGTCCCGGCTGGTCTGGTACTGATCATCGGTGTGCCGCCACACCAGCACGGCCACCGATCCGTTGTCGGAGCGGGAGGCGAGTACGTCGACCTCTTCGGGCATGCTGCTGCCGTCGGTGTCGTCCAGTGCTCGGGTCTGCCAGGAGGCGTCGGAGCTGGCTCGGACCCGTTCCGGGCCCAGCAGCGCCAGCATCCGGTAGGCGTTGAGGAAGGGCTTCTCCACACCGCCGGCGGTGAGGAAGGACCGGGTGCCTTCGAAGTAGCGTTCGGCCTCGAAGTAGAAGCTCCAGGAGGTGGCCCGCTCGACGCGGACCGGCTCCTCGGCGTTGAGGTCCAGGATCTTCTTCATCAGCTTGACCTGGAAGACCGGGTAGTACTCGGTGTTCTGGAACTCGTAGTTGCGGTTGTCGTAGCGGCCGAAGTGCGCCGGGACGGCAGCGTCGCACTCGTCGACGTAGACCGGCAGGTCCCGGTAGGCCTCGTACTGGGCGATGGCGCGGTCGAACTCGCGGATGTCGTAGAGCATCTTCGTCGCCGACGGGCTGAGCTTCTCCGCCGGCGGTGCGCTGGCCGGCCGATAGTCGCGGGTCGGGAACCGACATCCCTTGGTGTGGTAGGAGATGAAGTCCAGCGGCTCGTTGCGGCTGGAGGTGTAGTCGAGGAATCCCTTCAGGAACTCCAGTCCGCCGCTGGTCACGGTCGGCCCACCGACCTGACCCTGCGGTAGCACGCTCCGCACGGCCCGGGCGGTGACCGTGTAGAGCTCGTTGAACTGCTCCAGTGTCCCGCGCCAGTAGTCGATGTCCGGTTCGTTCCACAGCTCCCACAGCCAGGTCGAGACCTCGGCCTCGCCGTAGCGCTCCAGGCAGTGCTGGGCGAGGGCGGCCACCAGGCCGGCCCACCTGTCGTAGTCCCGGGGCGGATATCCCCAGGCGCCCGCCTCGTAGGCGGTGTACACGGTGGGGCTGGGCACGACGGTCAGCTCGTCGGCCTCCGGTGGCAGCAGGTCGCGGGGGGTGAACCCAAGCTCGACCAGCACGTGGTGTCCGGCCTCGACGATGGCGTCGTAGGCCTGGTCGACCATCGTGAAGTCGTAGTAGGGGTTGCCGTCGGCGTCCTCGTGGTAGACGTTCCCCGAGCTCCAGTGCGGGATGCCGAAACCACTGCCGGAGCAGAAGACGTAGTGCGGACGGACGTGATAGCCGCCGCCTGAGAACTCGCCGAACGTGCGCAGCAGCCGCTTCCCGGTCGGCATGTAGGTCCAGTTGAACTCGTCGTAGCCGATGCTCTCCCAGACCGGCGTCAGTGGTCCCTGGGCGTCTGCCACATCCACTTCGACGCGGGCCCGCGTGACGTGCGGCGCCTCCGGACGGTGCGGGGCGGCGGGAGGGAACGGACCGAGGCTCACGCGGCTCACGTGGGCGGTCGACGTGTCGGTGCTCATGCCTTGGCTGGCCTCTACTTCCTCGTAGGCGGTGGGGATCTCGCTGGCCGGTGGGTTCGGGCCGCTCGGTCGGGGCCCGGGATCCGGTGAAGGACTTTCCGAGAGTCTTGCCCGGCGCCACGGCATTGTCAATGACAAATCGTTTACAATTTACGGAGTCGTGACCCACGGCTAGAGTCGGTCGCCGTAGACCGATCGCATCCCTCGAGGAGGTGACGTGCCTTGATCCCCGAGGGCGCCGTCTCACCGCTGCCGTCCCTGCCGTCCCAACGCGCGTTGGGTGACCTCGTCACCGACGTGCTGCGGGACATGATCACCGGCGGCAGGTTCCAGCCCGGCGAACACCTCAAGGAAGCCGAGCTCGCGGACGCGCTGAAGGTCAGCCGGGGGCCGATCCGGCAGGCGCTGGCGCGGTTGGAGGTCGAGGGACACGTCGAGCTACGCCGGCATCGTGGCGCCTTCGTCAGCACGCTGACCAGGACCGATGTCGAAGAGGTGCACACCCTGCGCGGGGCGATCGAGCGGCTGGCAGCCAGCCGGGCCTGCACCCGGATGGAGGGCGACGGCTTCGCCGAGATGGACGCCGTGCTCGAACAGATGAAGAGCGTCGACACCCGGATCGACCCCGAGGACGCGGTCCGGCTGGACCTGCAGTTCCACGACATCGTCTACGCCTACTGCGACCACAGTCGCGTCCAGCGGGTCTGGGAGTCCATCCGCGGTCAGGTCACCGTCTTCCTCCGGGCCCGCAACGTCAGCTTCCCCGACTTCCTGGAGGTGGGCTACAGCGAACACAAGGAACTGCGCGACGCGCTCGCGCTCGGTGATCCGCAGGCCGCCCAGGATGCGATCGACAAGCACATCCGAGGCGCCTACGACCGGCTGAAGCGGTTGGACCTGCCCGACCGCTGACTCAGGTGGGCGACGAGGCCTGTGCCGTCTGCGTGGACGGCACGTAGACGCAGCCAGGCGGCTCGGCGGCTTCCTCCTGCTGCTGGGTGCCCAGCCGCATCAGCTGATCGGTGCTCGGGTCACGGCACAGGTAGTGCTCCAGGGCGGTGTCGCCCTGCGTGCAGCTGCTGAGCGTGCCGGTCCGCGGATCATCGGGTTCCTGACAGACGACCGGGTCGGCACTCGCGGACATCGACGGGGACGGCGCGGACGGCGTCGACGTGGATGACGGCGTGATCGACGTTGGCCCCGGGACCGACGGGGACGGGTCCGACGGCGGTGGTGTCGTCGGTGTCAGGGGTGGACTGGTCGTCGGCGCCGTGGTGGGTGAGGGGGTCCAGGTCGGATTCGCCGTATCGGGCGGAGCCGGGGTACCGGTCGGCTCCGTGTTCGCCGTCGGCGGTGGGGTGATCGGGCCGGCCGGATCGCCGGTGGGAGTCGGTGTCGGCGGCGTGGTGGGAAGTGTCGGCGACCTGCTCGGTGTCGGTGACGTGCTCGGTGATGGGGATTGCTTCACCGCCGGTGCGGTCGGGGAGGTGGCGGACGGGTGCGGCGCGGTCACGGCGGAGGAGGGCTGATCCGGCGTCGATGGTGACGACGCCGGGCGGGTCCGCGACGGCCCCGATGCGTCGGGTGTGGACGGGGCCGGCGGTTGGGAGGCCCGGGCGGCCGGTGGCGGGCCGCCGGCGGTGGACGGCTGCATCCGAGCGCGCGAGGTGACCGGAACGCCGCCGGCGACGTTCGTGCTGGGGCCGGCTCCGGTGCCCGACGGGCCGGCCGGAGCGGTCGCGGCCACCGAGGTGCCGGAGGCGTACCCCTGGGCGTAGGCCAGCACCGTGGCGACGTAGCTGGCGGAGTGGTTGTAGCCGAACACCGCGGTGCGGGCGCCGGCCGGGGTGGAGAGATCCGTCCCGTAGGAGCACAGGTACACCCCGGCGGCCAGCGACGCGTCATCGATGTTCTGCGGATCCTTGACGCCGTCGTTGTTGCCGTCGATCCCGACGACACGCCAGGTCGAGGGGATGAACTGCATCGGCCCGACGGCGCGGTCCCAGACCGGATCGCCGTCCCAGCGGCCGGCGTCGGTGTCGGGGATGGCTGCGACGCCGGCACCGTTCAAAGGTGGGCCGATGATGCCCGGATGCGCCGTACCGTTGGCATCCATCACGTTCCCGCCGAAGCGGCCGTGGTCGGATTCGATCCGGCCGATGCCGGCCAGCAGCGACCAGGTCAGACGGCAGCCGGGCAGGGCGGCGGCCATGACGTCGGCAGCATTGCGGTAGGCGCGCAGCGCCTGGGCCGGGATGGCTCCGGCGACGGCCGGCGACACTCCGGCTGCGGCGGCGGGCGTAGACCCGATGCCGGTGGATGTCGACCTCTGCGGGACCGAGACGTCCGGGCCGGCCGCCGGAGGGACCGAGGGCGCCGGCCGCGGCATCGGCTCGGTCGCCTGGACGAGGACTCGCGAATTCGACGGCGGGTCGGCGATCCGGTGCACGGCAGCAGCGGCGGCCTGAGGTTCCAACCACCCGGCGGTACTGGCCGCCGGGCCCGGGGCCCCGGCCAGCGCGCCGAAGATCGAAACCCCGGCCGCAGCCGCGATCGCCAACTGTGGACTCCGCCACCCGCTCACCCACCACCCCCAATGCGTGATCACTGTCGACTATGCAGCAACGGATCGGGCGTCGCAGCAGGTGCGGACAATGTTTGGCCGCTACACAGGATGCTGACAACCAAGGTCCCGGCAGCTCGCCGTCCGCGGAGACATCCGGGGCAACCAGATCTGCAAACCCGATGCATCGGAACGGGCCGAGCGAGGCAGCGGATGTGGGCCCGCGATTGCGTCATCGGCCCGATCAGCCCGCGGCTCCGGGAGGCGCTGTCCGGTCGCCGGCCGGCCGGGTCAACCGACACCTCCGGCGGAGTCGGCATGGTCGGCGACGACATGACATGGCATGGCCTGTCGGCGATGGCATGGCGCGGCTCTGGTGGGTCCCGGTTCCGATGTCCTCTACTGTTCGACACGTTGTGGACAGCGACCCGGAGGAGAGTCGATGCGTGCCGCGTTCCTACCCGGAGGCAGCCAGGTCGAGCTGAACGAGATCGCCGACCCGAGGCCGGACCACGGTCAGGTCGTCGTCGCGATGCGCGCGTCCACCATCTGCGGCAGCGACCTGCGCGCCATCTATCGCGAGCACCTCGGGTCGGGACCGGAGGCCTACCAGGACGTGGCCGGCGGCCACGAGCCGGCCGGGCGGGTGGTCGAGGTCGGCGAGGGTGTGGACCGCATCAAGGTCGGCGACCGGGTCGCGGTTTATCACATCAGCGGCTGCGGGCAGTGCGACGACTGTCGTCGTGGATATCAGATCAGCTGTACCTCGCCGCGGCGGGCCGCGTACGGATGGCAGCGCAACGGGGGGCACGCCGACCTGCTGCTGGCCGAGGAACGCGACCTGCTGGTGCTGCCCGACGAGCTGACCTTCGTCGACGGTGCCTGTGTGGCCTGCGGCTTCGGCACCGCCTACCAGGCGCTGTGCCGGCTGGACGTCTCCGGCCGCGACCGGCTGCTGGTGGTCGGGCTGGGGCCGGTCGGCAATGCGGCCGGGCTGATGGCCCAGGCGATGGGGGCGACGACGGTGGTCGGCGTCGACGTCAGCGCCGAGCGGCGGCAGTTGTCGCTGGACCTCGGTGCGGTCGACGTCGCCGTCGAGGCCGGGAACGACGATCGGCTGGTCGAGATCCTCGGTGACGGGGCGGAGACGTCGATCGACTGTTCCGGCAGCGGCGCCGGTCAGCTCGCGGCGCTGAAACACACCCGCCGCTGGGGTCGTACGGCCCTGGTCGGCGAGGGTGGGCACCTCAGCGTCGACGTCAGCGAGGTGCTGATCCACCGCCAACTGACCGTGCACGGATCCTGGGTGACCTCCACGGTGCGGATGCAGGAACTGCTGGACAACCTGGTCCGCTGGAACCTGCACCCGGAGCAGGTCGTCTCCCACACGTTCCCGCTGGAACGTGTCGCGGAGGCCTACCGGGTCGCCGACGGCGGCAGCGCCGGCAAGGTCGGCATCGTCTGGCCGGACCACTGATCCGATTCATCCACGTGGCCGGGCTGCGGTCCAGGGCTTGATCCGGTCCGGCGGCCGAGCAGGATGGGGCCATGACACGGCATCACGGGCAGCGACGAGGATGGCTCGGCTATGTGGTCTCGACCGCAGCAGTGGCGGCGACGGCGGTCACCGGATCCGTCGCGGTCGACCCGGACTCGCGCTGGTACCGCAAACTGCGCAAGCCGCCGTGGCAGCCGCCGGCCCCGGCGTTCGGCATCGTCTGGACCCCGCTGTACGGCACCATCGCCTGGTCCGCCGGTCGGGTGCTCAACCGCGTCAGCGCTGAGGAGCGCCCGGCGTACGCGGCCAGCCTCGGCACCAACCTCGCGCTCAACGCCGGCTGGAACTGGCTGTTCTTCAAGGCCCACAACCCGTCGGCCGGACTCGTCGGCCTGGCTGCCCTCAATGCCAGCAACCTGCAGTTGATCAAACGCACCGCCCGGACCGACGGCAAGGCCGCCGCCCTGCTGGTGCCGTACGCGCTGTGGTGCGGTTTCGCCACCGCCCTGAACGCCGACATCTGGCGCCGCAACCGCGGCTGAACCGGCTGCCCCGCGTGCGCCCGATCCTGTCGAACGACGCTGTCCGGCTTCCCGGCGGCTGTCCCCTCGACGGCTGAGCACCTGCCTCGACGGCTCCAGCGCGCCGGTGCGTCTAGTGTCGCGCGTCGTAACGCGTTGACGCTTCGTGACCTGAAGCGGCGATCTGCTGCGTTGTGGTCGGATTGCGGCCCCGGCCCGCGCACCTCCTCCGCCTTGCAGCACACCACTTCATGCCCCGAATCGTTCAACTATTTCCGACGCACGACACTAGGTGCGGGCGCCGGATCGGCGTTCGGCGAGGTGGGCGCGCCAGCGTTGCAGCATGCCCTCGACCTCCGTGGCCATGAACTGCAGGAAGTCGGCGGTCTCGCTGAGCCGTTCGCCGGCGTCGGTGTCGGCGCCCACGGCCCGGACGCCGGCGCGCAGCACGTTCTCCCAGTGCTCCAGCAGCGGGCCGCGGCCGGCCATCGCCTGGTAGAGCACGTCGTGGTCGACCCGATACAGCTCGCGGCGGCTGCCCGGCTCGCGGGTCCGCCGCAGCATCTGCACATGCGACAGGTAGCGCACCGCCCCCGACACCGCGGCAGGACTGATCTTCAGCCGCTCGGACAGCTCCGCCGACGTCAGAGCGCCACGGTCGTCAGCCATCAGACAGGCCATCACCCTCGACGGCATCCGAGGCACGCCGGAGTCGACGAGGACGGTGGCGAGGTCCTCGACGAAGCGTGGGACGGCCCCTGCATCTGACGGGTGTGCTGAGTTCATCACCGGTCAGAATAGATAACATTCCGAAAGTTTCAAAGCTTCACAACTATGTGAATCGGTGCGTACGCTGAGGTCATGACGGAAGCGATCGCGGTCTCGGGACTGCGGAAGTCCTTCGGGCAGACCCGCGCCCTGGACGGTCTCGACCTGACCGTCCGGACCGGGGAGGTGCACGGCTTCCTGGGCCCGAACGGATCCGGCAAGTCGACCACCATCCGGATCCTGCTCGGGCTGCTACGGGCCGACGCCGGCGAGATGCGTCTGCTCGGCGGCGATCCGTGGCGCGACGCCGTCGAACTGCACCGTCGGTTGGCGTACGTGCCCGGGGATGTCGAGCTGTGGTCCAATCTCACCGGCGGCGAGGCGATCGACGTGCTGTCCCGGCTCCGCGGCGGCATCGATGCCCGCCGACGGGACGAGTTGATCGAGCGGTTCGATCTCGATCCGACGAAGAAGGGGCGCGCCTACTCCAAGGGCAACCGCCAGAAGGTCGCGATCGTCGCCGCGCTGGCCTCCGACGCCGAACTGCTCATCCTGGACGAGCCGACGGCCGGACTGGACCCGCTGATGGAGGTGGTCTTCCAGGACGTGATCAACGACATCCGCGGCGCCGGACGAACGGTGCTGTTGTCCAGCCACATCCTCGGCCAGGTGGAGAAATTGGCCGACCGGGTCAGCATCATCCGGCTCGGTCGCACCGTGCAGACCGGCACCTTGACGGAGATGCGGCACCTGACCCGCACCGAGGTCGAGGCCGAACTGGGGCGACCGCCGGACGGGCTGGAGGACGAGCCGGGCATGCACAATCTGCACTTCGACCCGGTCCGTCGGACGGTGAGCTTCTCCGTCGACGGTGATCATCTGGATGCGGTGATCAAGCGCCTGAGCTCGTACGGCATCGGCAGCCTGACCAGTCACCCGCCGACGCTGGAGGAGCTGATGCTGCGCAACTACTCCGCCGAGCTCGCCGCGGATGGCCACCCGACGACCGAACCGGTCGCACGCCACGCCGTCGGAAGTGATCAGCGATGACTGCGGTTCCGCGTGCTGGGCTTGTCGAAGGGCGCTCCGCGGCCAGCACTGACCGCGAAGGTGGACCGCTGACCGGGCTGTGGCCGCTGATCCGTTTCGACCTGCGCAGGGAACGCGTCCGGATTCCCGTCTGGTTCGTGTCGGTGGTGGGCGGGTCGATGATGGTCGCGTCGACGCTGTCCGGACTGTACGGCCGACCGCAGCAGCTGGCGGCTGTCGCCACGACGATGAGCAGCCCGGCCGCGCTGGCAATGACCGGACCGCGGCACTACCTGGACGTGCTGACCCTGGGAAGCTCCTACAGCCAGCGGATGATGGGCTACACCGCCGTACTGGTCGGTCTGATGAGCATCATGATCATCTCCCGCAACACCCGGACCGAGGAAGAGACCGGCCGCGCGGAACTCATCCGCTCCGCGGTCGTCGGACGGCACGCCCATCTGGCCGCCGCGGTCGTTGTGGCGGTGATCGCGAACGTCATGATCGCGCTCGGGCTCGGCTTCGGGCTGGCGGTGCTGGGTGTCGCCAGCATGGATCTGTCCGGGTCCCTGCTCTACGGCAGCGCGCATGCCGGCGTTGGTCTGTTCTGCACCGGGGTGGCGGCGATCACCGTACAGATCACCGCGCACGGGCGGGGTGCGATCGGGATGGGGCTGGCGGTGGCCGGGTTGGCGTACGGGCTGCGGGCGGCCGGGGACGCGATCGGCAACGACCTGCTCTCGTGGCTGTCGCCGATCGGCTGGGCCCAGCGCACCTATCCGTTCCTGGACAACCGCTGGTGGCCGTTGCTGCTCGAGCTGGCGCTGGCGGTGATCACCGGGATCATCGGTTTCACGCTCGGTGCGCGCCGCGACGTCGGGGCCGGCATGACCGCCACCCATCCCGGGCCGGCGCGTGCATCGGCCCTGCTCGCCACGCCGATCGGCCTGGCGCTGCGATTGCATCGCGGCCTGATCATCGGTTTCGGCATCGGCGTCTTCGTGCTCGGCGTGATGTACGGCTCCATCATCGGATCAGTGCGGGACATGCTGACCGGGATCACGCAGCTGGACCAGGCGTTGCAGAGGATCGGCGGCCGGTCGCTGCTCGACTCCTTCGAAGCGTTGATCATGCTCGTCCTGGTCCTCATCGCCGCCTGCTTCGTGCCCATCGCTGCGCTGCGTCCCAAGGCTGAGGCGGCCAACGGGCGCACCGAGGCCGTGCTCGTCACCGGAATGTCCCGGTCGCGTTGGCTGGGCGGCCATGTCGCGGTGATTGCCGCCGCGGGGACGCTGATGGTGCTGTTGGGCGGGCTCGGATTCGGCATCGCCGGGGCGATCGCCATCGGTGACGCCTCGCTGGTCTGGCGGCTGCCCCTGGCAGGGCTGGCCTACGCGCCGGCGCTGTGGGTGGTCCTCGGCGTCGCGGTCGCCCTGTACGGCTGGTTGCCGCGGTTCAGCGCCGCAGTGTGGATCCTCGTCATCTACGCGTTCTTCACCGGCTACTTCGGCCGGATCCTGCAGCTGCCGGAATGGATGGACAAGCTGTCCCCGTTCGGCCATGTGCCGCAACTGCCGGCGGCCGAGATGACCTGGGCGCCGCTCGCGGTCCTGACGGCGATTGCCGCCGGGCTGGTTCTCTTGGGGATAACAGGTCTGCGACGGCGGGATCTGGAGCTGAAGTGACTGGTGTTGTGGACGCTGGGTGACGCGACCGAAGTTGTCCACAGGACAGGTGCGGGATGGCCCGCTGTTTTCTAAGCTGTGTCTCATCCGCCGGACCTGGGAGGCCGTGTCATGGTGCGTCGCAGTGCAGCAGCCCTGGTGCTGCCGCTCGCGCTGGCCCTGGCGGGATGCGGGCTGTTCGGGAACCCGATCCCTAGCTCCTCGACAAGTCCAACCGCAGCGCATCACTCGGCGAGCCGCACCGACGAGCAGACGGAAGCTGCCGCCGCAATCGAGACCGCGTACAGGCGGTCATTTGATGAGTTAAATCGACTGGAGATTGCGGGGGGTGCGAAACAGCCGACTCCGATCCTCCGAGAAACGATCTCAGGCAACCATCTTCGGAACTACATGAAGGTCCTCCGCGCAGATAAGAAGGCGGGTCTGAAGCAGAGGGGCCACGGGAAGCTTGTGGGCATTTCCGTTGGTGCAGGCACCGAGACCCGACGTCCAGTGACCGCTTGTGAGGATTACAGCAAGGTCAGGTGGCTGAAAAAGGATGGTTCCGAGTTACCCGTTGGCGGTCCGATTCGGTATTTGCAGCGCGCCATTGCACTCAAACGGGCCGGCGGGCAGTGGAAGGTCGACAGTGTCAGCACCACGAAGGTCGCCGACTTCTCGTCGAGCGTCTGTGTAGGTGGCAGTCGATGACAGCTGTGACGCGATCTCTGGCGACCGCGATCCTCTTGGCGTTCATGCTACTTCCGTGCACGGTGGAAAACGCGCGGGCTGATTCGTGTACTACCGGGACCGTTGAGGGTGCAAGTCACGCCATTGTGCAAAATACTTGCTCCCGAATTTCAGGCTCACAAGATAGCCATCGGACTTCTTCCCCGCCGCAGCCAAATGCAGCAGGGCCCCCTATGCACAGCCGCGCTGGGGCGGTCAGCGTTGTGCGGGTCACTGCACACGGCAGTGGGTCTACAAGAACGCCGTGGCAACAGAAGGTCGACTCGATCCGCGCCCACAACCTGGCCGAGCGCCAACGCGTCGCTGACCAGATCAGGACGCGCAATCAACTGATGGCCTCGGGCGTGTGCGGCTTCCTCAACCAAGGCGTCTCCACTCGCCAGGGTTGCAGCGCCATCACGCCCGCCGACATCCA
Source organism: uncultured Actinomycetota bacterium (assembly GCA_963758075.1). Classification (GTDB taxonomy): domain Bacteria; phylum Actinomycetota; class Actinomycetes; order Propionibacteriales; family Propionibacteriaceae; genus Microlunatus. Next base: position 772,807 of record CAVWTT010000005.1, read on the forward strand.
ACAGCTTCCGAAGGCGCCGAAGGGCAAGTCCGCGAACAACTCCTCGGCCGGCGCCGGGGCGCAGGCGCAGCAGCCGGTCCCACAACTCACGCCGGAGGAGGCCGCCTACATCGCGGTCTCGGTGGCACTCGACATACCGTCGGCCGACGTTCAACTCGGGCCCGACCCCGACGGGAGCAAGTGGCACATGGCGGTGGTCGGACATCCGTATTGGATGTGGGTCACCGGCCCGACGCACCTCGGACCCGTTTCGGATTCGACCGCCGGCATGCAGGTCACCCTCGATGCGACCCTGAGCAGCGTGGAGTTCGACATGGGCGATGGGCACACGGTCACCTGCCAAGGCACCGGCACGCCGTACCGCGGGGGCGACGACCTCTACAACGAGTCGCCGACGTGCGGACACCGCTACCAGCGGACCTCGTCCCATCAGCCGGGCGGCACTTACACGATCACGGCGGTGCAGCGCTGGAACGTCGCCTACAGCACGCCGATCGGCTCGGGAACGATCCCGATCGTGCTGGCCTCTCAGCGACAGCTGGTCGTCGGCGAACTGCAGAGCCTGGTCACGGGCTGACCGACGGCCGGCTCAACTCCGACGTGCCCGAAGCTTCGCCAGCATCGCCGCCGTCAGTTCGCGATCATGGTCGAGTTCGAGCCCGTCCAAGGCGATCACCGGGGCCATCTGCTGGCCGCTGGACACCAGCCACAGGCCGTCGGCCTCGCCAAGCTCCTTACGGCGGACATAGCGGTAGCCGGCCGCATACCCGAGGGACTCGACGATGCCGAAGAGTGCCGCCTGCGTCGTTCCTTCCAGGATGCCCTGATCGGTGCGGGGTGTGACGAACTGTTGACCGATGCGCATGATCACCGTCGACGTCGGTCCCTCGAGCACGAACCCGTCACTGCTGACGAAGATCACGTCCTCGGCGCCACGGCGGGCTGCCTCGCGCAACGCTGCCTTGTTGACCGCGTACGACAGAGTCTTGGCGCCCTGCAGCAGCCACGGCGCACCGGCCGCGACGTTGTGTGGGTAGCCACGGTCGAGGCAGACCACCCGGATACCGTCCCGCCTCCGGGAGGTGAAGTCCTCGCCCTCGTAGGCGTAGGCGAACGCGGTCGGTCGCTCGACGCCCTCGAGCCCGCGGGTGACGACCAGTTTGACCAGCAGGTCGTCGCACTCATGCCGATCGACCGACAGCCGAACGGCCGCCTCGACGGCGTCGAGATCAAGTTCGGGCAGGTCCAGCATCCGCGCCGATCGCTGCAACCGCTGCAGGTGCGGCAGCACGGCCTGAACCTTGTTCTCCACGACGCCGAACGTCTCGAAGATGCCGTCGCCGCGGGTCAGCCCGAGATCGATGACACTGATCGCGGGCTGCTCCGGATCCAACACGCGCAGGCGCTCACCAAGCTCCGGCACGGGATCCGTCCGGGAGACCGGATCGATCATCACCAACACCGGCTTGCCCACGGCCACACTCCTCGGTCCGATCCGCGATCGCTACCGCGATTCAAGCACGACCGCAGGACCCGGCCCGCACCGACCGCTGCTGGGCGGCCCTTCACGCGCCCGTACGCATCCACGCCGTCGAGCGGGCGCGCAGGACGAGGGTGCCCATCCGGGCCAGCATGAAGCCGCCGTACCCGATCCACAACCACACCAGTCCGGCGCCACGGACGTGCACGAGCAGCGCGAGCGGGAGATAGGACACCATGGCGATCAGTCCGGCGAGTGCCAGGTAGCGGCCATCGCCGGCGCCGATGAGCACGCCGTCCAGGACGAAGACCACCCCGGCGACCGGGGTCATCGCGGCCAGCACCAGCAGCACCTGCGCGAGCAGCGACTGCACGGCCGGATCGGATGAGAACAAGTGGTCGTAGAGCGGCCTGGCGGCTGCGAGGACGAGTCCGAAGGCGACTCCCGACAGTACGCCCCAGCCGATCATCCGGCGCGTCAGCCGTTCGACCAGGGCCACGTCACCGGAGCCGAGATAGCGGCCGATCACTGCCTGTGCGGCGATGGCGATGGCGTCCAGGGCGAACGCCAGCAAGCTCCACAGGCTGTCCGTGACCTGGTGCGCGGCCAGTCCGACGGCGCCCATCGCGGCCGCCACCGCAGTCGTCACGGTGATCGACAGCTGGAGTGTCGCCGTCCTCAGCACCAGCCAGAAGCCTGATCGCGCGGCGCGCAGGACGCCCCGAGGATGGAAGGCGATGTGGGCTCCTTGCCGGCGGGCGCCGCGAACGACGACAGCCGCCAGGAAGACCGCGCTGGCGGTCTGCGCGATGAGGCTGCCGGTGGCGGAACCGATGATGCCGAGGCCGACGCCGTACACGAGCATCGCATTCAGACCGATGTTGATCAGGTTCGAGCTGATCGCCACCACCAGCGGGGTGCGGGTGTCCTGCAGCCCGCGCAGCACCCCGGTGGAGGCCAACAGGAGCAGGACCGAGGGCAGTCCGCAGGCCGCGACCCGCAGATAGCGTTCGGCCGCCGCCGATACCGCCGCGCCGGCGCCGTACCAGCCGATCACCGTGGGTAGTAGCAGTTGGACAAGGAGGCACAGGGCGGCGCCGAGCAGAACGGCGAGCCCCATGCCGTCGATGCCGCCCGCCAACGCGCCGCGGCGGTCACCGGCGCCCAGGCGGCGGGCCACCGTACCGGTGGTGCCGTAGGCCAGGAAGATGCTCAGCCCGGTGAGGATGCCGAGCAGGTTGCCGGCGATGCCGAGCCCGGCGAGTTGGGTGGTGCCGAGGTGGCCGATGATCGCCGAATCCGCCAGCAGCAGCGCCGGCTCGGACACCAAGGTCGCGAACGCGGGCACGGCGAGGGCGAGGATCTCGCGGTCGAGTTCGCGTCCGTGCGGCGCGTGCAGTTGCTGTCGGGGAGGCATTTGTTGCCATCATGTCGAAGATGTCGGTGCCAGTACGGGTCGGCGGCACGGACGGACGCCCTTCGACGAGCCCAGGGACGCGGATACGTGGCGCGCTTCGAGGGCTCAGGGCACCGCAGCGCCAGGCCCTTCGATGGCGTGGCGTGGCGTCGCGGAGACGGTCAGCGGGGGGCCATCCGGATCGCGCCGTCCAGGCGGATGGTCTCGCCGTTCAGCATCGGGTTGGTGATGATCGACTCGACCAACTGGGCGTACTCCTCGGGCCGACCGAGCCGACTGGGGTGGGGGACCTGCTGGGCCAGCGAGTCCTGGGCCTCCTGGGGGAGACCGGCCATCATCGGGGTGTTGAAGATGCCCGGGGCGATGGACATCACCCTGATCAGGTGCTGGGCCAGGTCGCGGGCGATGGGCAGGGTCATGCCGACGATGCCGCCCTTGGAGGCCGAGTACGCCGCCTGCCCGATCTGACCGTCGAAGGCGGCCACCGAGGCGGTGTTGACGATCACGCCTCGTTCCTCGCCGACCGGTTCTTCAGCGATCATGCGTTCGGCGGCAAGCCTGATGACGTTGAAGCTGCCGATCAGGTTCACCTCGACGGTGCGGCGGAACTTGTCGTAGGGGAACGGTCCCTTCCGGCCGACCACCCGATAGACATCGGTGCCGATGCCGGCGCAATTGATCACGAAACGCAGATGGCCCAGATCCGCGGCGACGTCCAGGGCCGCCGATACCTCCTGCTCGGAGGTGACGTCGGCCGGCGCGAACCGGACCGTGCCGCCGAGCTCGGACGCGGTCCGTTCACCGGAGGACGACGGCAGGTCGACGATCACCACCTCGGCACCCAGCCCGGCCAGCCGGGCCGCGGTGGCGCGGCCCAGGCCGGAGGCGCCGCCAGTGATCAGAGCCACGGTGTCGGAGCTGATGTCCATCGATGTCCCTTCAGCGTTGAGAACCCTGGTGAACGGCGTCAGCGTCGATGATCAGCCGAGTCGTTCGATGATCAACGCGTTGGCCATGCCGCCGCCCTCGCACATCGTCTGCAAGCCCCACCGTCCGTCGACGGCTTCCAGCTGGTTGACCAGGGTGGTGAGCAATTTCGTTCCGGACGCGCCCAGCGGGTGGCCGAGCGCGATGGCGCCGCCGCGCGGGTTGAGCCTGGCCGGGTCGGCTCCGAACTCCTGCAGCCAGGCCAGCGGGACGGGCGCGAAGGCCTCGTTCACCTCATAGGCGTCCAGATCGTCGATGGCCAGGCCCGTCCGGTTCAGGATACGCTCGGTTGCCGGGATGACGCCCGTCAACATCATCACCGGGTCGCTGCCGGTGACGGTGAAGGCGTGGAACCGCGCCCGTGGCGTCAGACCGAGTTCGGCCGCGCGCGCCTCGCTCATGATCAACGCCGCCGAGGCACCGTCGGTCAGCGGTGAGGCATTTCCGGCGGTGATGGACCAGTCGATCTCCGGGAATCGTTCGGCCAGCGCGGGATCGGCGAAGGACGGCTTCAACTGGGCCAGACCGTCAGCGGTGGTCGACGGCCGGATCGTCTCGTCCACGGTGTGGTCGCCGACCGGCAGGATCTCGGCGGCGAAGTCGCCGGCCGCCGTGGCCGCCGCGGCTCGGCGATGGGACTCCGCCGCGAACGCATCCAGGGATTCCCGGTCCAGCTTCCACCGGGCGGCGATCAGCTCGGCGCTGACCCCTTGCGGCACGAGTCCGCGGGGATAGCGCTCGGCCAGCGGTGCGTACGGGTCCTTGCCGATGGCCGCGGAGAACATCGGCACCCGGCTCATCGACTCCACCCCGCAGGCGATCACCACGTCGTAGGCCCCCGACATCACACCCTGCGCGGCGAAGTGCACCGCCTGCTGGCTGGACCCGCACTGCCGATCGATGGTGGTCGCCGGCACCGACTCCGGGAAGCCGGCCGCCAGCACCGCGTTCCTGGCGATGTTGGCCGTCTGCTCGCCGGCCTGGCTGACGCAGCCGGCCAGCACGTCGCCGACCATCGCAGGATCGAGATCGTTGCGTTGCACCAGTGCGCGCAGCGCGGTCGCCAACAGCTCGACGGGATGGACCCCGGACAGCGCGCCGCCGGGCTTGCCACGGCCGGAGGCGGTGCGCAGCACATCGACGATGACGGCGTCGGCCAAGGTGTTCACGTTCGGCTCCCTGAACCCAGTGTGGACGGCCCACACCGCCCGACAGCCCCGACGTTACGTCACCGGCGGCAGCAGCGAAGGCCCGGATGAACACCGCGCGGATCCGCCAGTCGTCCGGCGTCAGCCGGCCATACCCCCCCGCAGCTCACCGCCGAGGGGTCACCAAGCCTGCGACACCCCGTATGGAGTGGGGATTACCTGACTCCTCGCCGGGTTGTCCACAGGATTGTCCCCATGCTGGGGAGAACAACAGGGGTGTAATTCACCCCGGCGGTCACTTCCAGAGAGTGGCGATGATGAACGCGGCGGCCATGCCGGCCATGCCGACGAGGATGTTCCAGTTACCCAGAGGGGTCATGAAGGGGATGTACTGGCCTGCCACGTAGTAGACGATCAGCCAGGCGACGCCGAACAGGCCGACACCGATGAAGGTGGGCGGCACCCAGCGCCGGGCGCCGGGCGCGTACGGCGTGCCGGTCCGGGGGCGCAGCACCAGGAACAGCACCACGGCGAGCACCAGGGCGCCCGCGCCGATGGCCAGGTTCCAGTTGCCCAGCGGCCTCATGAAGGCCAGCAGGTGGCTCGCCACCACCCAGATGACGCCCCAGGCGATGCCGAGCACGGCCAGTGCGATGGTCACCGGCGCGAGCCAGCGTCGCCGATCGGACCCGGCGTCGTCGACGAACCGGGCGCGTGCACGGTCGGTGCCCGTCGGAGCGGTCCGGGTGCTCGAACCAGCCCGGTAGCCCACACCCGTGGAATCCTTGGCGGGTCGGGAGGCGGACCGCTTGCGCTTGTCCTCGGCGGCCTTGCGGGTCTTCGATTCGGGCAACGATCTCTCCTTGCAGGGGTTGTGGGTAGCGTAGTCAATCCCGGCGCGGAGACACATTCCTCCGCCCCGCGACGGACGAGGTGCAGCAGTGAGCAAGCGATCGATCGGCGAACGGGTCCGCCGGGCGATACTCCGCGCGCGGGCCCGTCAGCGGATCCGGACCCGTCGCCGGTTCTCCGGTCGGCTGCTCACCGGACTGGTCTGCGTGGCCGCCGGCCTGATGATCACGATCAGCGCCATCAGCGCCCGTGGCATCGACCTGCGCCCCGCCCGCAACACCGACCTGGTCGGTTTGGTCCAGTCCGAGTCCCGGCGGAACGCCAACCTGGCAAACCAGGTCACCCGGCTGCGCCGGGAGGTGGACCGGTTGGCCGTCGGCCAGGACCAGGGCGTCTCCAACGCCGAACTGACGCAGCGATCCCGGCAGGCCGGGTTGCGCCCGGTCGTCGGCCCGGCGGTCACCGTCACCCTGAACGACGCCCCTGCCGACGTCGTCCCCGACGGCGTCGATCCCGATCTGCTGGTGGTCCACCAGCAGGACATCCAGGCGATCGTCAACCTGCTCTGGGCCGGCGGCGCGGAGGCCATGACCATCCAGGGGCAGCGGGTCGTCTCCACCACCGGCATCAAATGCGTCGGCAACACCGTCATTCTGCACGGCATCCCGTACGGCCCGCCGTACCGGATCAGGGCCATCGGCAACCAGCAGCGGCTGCAGCGGGTGCTGCAGACGTCGGCGTTCGTGCAGATCTACCAGCAGTACGTCGACCGGTTCCGGCTCGGCTACGACGTCACCACCCAGGGCCGGGCCCGGTTCCCGGCCTACCGCGGCGCCCTGGACCTGCAGTACGCCGAGGTGCCGAGCCCGTCGCCGTCGGCCTCACCGGGCCGCTGACCCACCGATCCATCTGATCGCCCCAAAAATCGGCACGTCATCGGCGTGATCGCTCGCCGTTCACGCCTGGGCGCGTGACCGGGACGGCGATGACGTACCGATTTCTGGGGGCGAGGTGACCCCGACCCGTCTGCTGGAGCGATCGGCCCGACGCAGTCGGGAGTCCAGCGAACTGCTGGAACAATGGGGCCGTGCCCGACATTCAGCCGCCACGCATCCTCGTGGTCGACAACTATGACTCCTTCGTCTACAACCTGGCCCACTACCTGGCCCAGGTCGGCGCGGTGGTCGATGTCTGGCGCAACGACGACGCCCGCTTCGCCGAGAGCGGCTGGGCCGATCCCTACGCCGGGATCCTGCTGTCGCCGGGGCCGGGCACCCCCGAACGTGCCGGCGTCTGCATCGACGTGGTCGGTGAACAGGCGGGCCGGCGACCGATCTTCGGCGTCTGCCTGGGCCTGCAGGCCATCGGCGTCGCCTACGGCGGGTCGGTCGGCCGGGCGCCCGAACTGCTGCACGGCAAGACCTCGCTGGTCCACCACGACCGCGCCGGCGTCTTCGCCGGGCTGCCATCGCCGTTCACGGCGACCCGCTACCACTCGTTGGCGATCATGCCCGACTCGGTGCCGGACGTCCTCGAGGTCACCGCCCGCACCGAGAGCGGCGTGATCATGGGGGTCCGGCACCGCGAGTTGCCGGTGGAGGCGGTGCAGTTCCACCCCGAGTCGGTGCTGACCGAGCACGGCTACCAGTTGCTGGCCAACTGGCTCAAGGACTGCGGTGACGAGGGCGCGCCGGCGCGGGCCGCCGGGCTGACCCCCTTGATGTCGGCCCGCTAGGTCGCGCGTCGTAACTGCGTTGGCGCTTCGTGACCTGAAGCGGCGATCTGCTGCGTCGTCGTCGGATTGCGGGCCCCGGCCCGCGCATCTTCTCCGCCTTGCAGCTCACCACCTCATGCCCCAAATCGTTCAACGTAGTTCCGACGCACGACCCTAGTCACTCGTCGAGGATCCAGCCGATCGCGACGTCGGGGTCGGGCTGGTAGCTGCAGTACGTCCCGGTCCGGATGGTCGCGCGGAGGTGGCGGCCGGTCGGGCCGTCCACGGCCGTGATGCGGTCCAGCGCTGTGGCGACCGCCTTGGTCACCGCGACCCGCGCCCGCTCCTGGGTGGCGCCCACGGTCCGTGCCCGGCCGGCCAATCCGGTGACCGACCCGACCTCGGCCAGTAGCGCGGCCCGCTCGGCGCGCAACGAGGAGGCGCGGCCGAGGTCGGCCCACGCGTCGGCCTCGGTCAGCTCCGCATCGAGTTCCCGCAGCCGTGCCCGGTAGGCCAGCAGAGCCTGCCGGTCGGCGAGTTCGCCGATCCCGGCCTGCACCACCGTCGGCCCGACCGCAGCCAACTCGGTGGCCGCGATCATCAGGCCCGGTCGGCGCAGCAGTTCGCGGAGGTGGTGAAAGCCGCGCAGACTCCGGACCGTGGTCTCCGCACCCACCGCGCCGATCAGCCACAGCCCGTCCGCCGCCGGATGGAGGTGCACGATCCGCCGGTCGCCGGCCGCAGACGATGCCGGCACCGATCCGTGCGGTGACCCTCGTTGTCGTGCCATCGACAGCCGGTCCTCCCACCAACCGGCGCCGATCCGCCGGTAGGTCGCCAGGGCCCGGGCGGCGAGGTGTGCGGCCGTGGCGGGGTCGTCCATCGCCGCCGCGCTCCGGGCCAGGGTGTCGTCGGTGACGCCGTGGAACATCACCGCGCCCGCGTTGAACACCGCCCGGCCGGCGTACGGGGTCAGTAGGCGCGATGCGGTGGCGATGAGCTCGGTGCGGTCGATGGTCAGGGCGGACTCCAGCACGCATTGCAGGGTCAGCAGCCAGTTGACGTCCCGCGGCAGCCGCTCGAGCAGCCCCGGATCGAACTGGTCGAGCACGGCGGCGGCCCGATCCGGGCGGTCGGCGGCGGCCCACAGACAGGCGGCCTCGGCGCAGACGGCGGTCGCACCCTCGGCCGTGCCGAACTGCTCGCATTCCGCGGCGACACGGGCCGCGGTCAACCGGTCCCCGGCCTGGACGCCCGTGTAGCCCTTCATCGACTCCACCACCATCCAGGCATCGGCGAGCGACGCCTCCTGGCCGGCCGCGGCGGCGACCCGGATCAGTTCGTCGGCGGTGTCGGTGCGGCCGCGGAGCAGGTCCAGCATCAGCCGGCGCGACGCTGCGAAGAACCGGGCGCGCGGTGACTCCTCGCCGAGCAACTCCAGGGCCCGCATGTGCCGGTGGATGGCGGGAAGATCCAGACCCTCGCAGCCCACCTGCAGACCCCACAGCCGCGCCTGCAGCCGGGCGTCCGGATCGACGACATGGGCCGCCACGGCATCCAGCCGGCCGGCCAGGTCGACGCGGGTCCGGAGATCGTCGGGACCCCAGTGCGCAGCCAACGCCGCGTCCAGGCAGTCGGCGAGCAGCTGGGGACGGTTCGTGCCGGCGGCGACGGCGACCGCTTCCTCGGCGAAGGAGACGGCGCGTTCGGCATGGCCGGCATAGACCCAACAGCGAGCCAGCTCGGCGGTCAGCCGGGCCCGATCGACGGGATCGTGCGCTTGCTGCAGCACCTCGTGCAGCCGGGCCGGCAGCCTGCCGGGTTCGGCGCCGAAAACATAGACCGAGGCCGCGCCGAGTGCTGCCCGGATCCAGCCGTCCAGATCGCCGATCCGCCGATACTCGTCGATGGCATCGTCATAGAGCCGGGCCGCGGCGTCGCCCCGGCCGGCCGCCCGTGCGGTGCCGGCGCGGTCGAGGAGATCGTCGGTGATCAGTTGCCGCGGCATGTCGGTCCTTCGGCAGCCAGCCTAGGCTCTGGCCGCGGAAACCGGCACATCATGGACGGATCAGGGTCACCTCCCGGGCGTGCTGCTCTTGTCGCGCCTCGTCCCAGTCACCGGTGCAGTACACCGACATGTCGACGATCCGGCCGTCGAGTACGTCGGCCCGGACCAGCTCCCGGCTGTACCAGTGCTGACCCGCATCCATCCACCGTTCCTCGAAGGCGAGCACGAAGCCGCGGTCGGTGCTGTCCAGACGCTCGACCCGGACGGTGCCCGGGTAGGGGTGAGTGTGGGCACGGGCAGCCAGCACCTGCGCGGCGCTCGCGGTCTGGATCCGCCAGTGCGGAAAGGACAGATCGCAGAACGCATCGGCGGTGAAGAGGGCCTCCGCGGCGATCCCCGACTCGAGGTAGTTGATCAGCCGCCGGGCGGCGCCGTTCACCGATGCAGCGTCGTGGATCACCAGGGGATCGGTCGTGATCATGCTCCGACCCCTTGTGAGGCCATGTTGTGTTCGAGGACCTCCATGGTGTGTCGCAGCTCGGCGCTCGGGGTGAATTCGATCACCGAGGAGCCGGCCGTCACCAGGGGGAGATGTCCGGGTGGGGCGTAGTAGGCCTCGCCCTGCCCGTAGGTCTCCTGGTGGTCGGGCCAGCGTAGGGTGATCTGTCCGGCGGTGACCACCCCCCAGTGCACGCAGGGGCAACGGTTGTCGGGCAGCCCGACGAAGTACGGCGCTGGATCGCCGTCCTGCTTGAAGGTCTCGAAGCCGACGGTGTAGTCACCGAGTTCGGCGTAACGTCCCTCGATCTCGTCGGCATCGACGCCGACCGGCGTGGTCAGCCGCTGTGCGCTGGGCATGATGTTCTCCTCGGGCAGTGGTGGTTCGCACACCCCTACTGCGTGAGGTCTGAGGGAACATCGTGACGAACGGCGTCACACCCGGGTACTGCCGGTGCCTGGCGAAGGCCGGTTCCGCGGGGCTCAGATCAGGTCGGCGTAGCCGAGGTTGATCAGGTGCTCGCGGGAGTCGGCGAGGCAGTCGAAGATGTCGCGGCCGTACTGGTCGTCCTGCTCGATCAGCAGGTACTCCGCGCCACCGTCGATACCGGCCTCGACCACTCCGGCGAAGTCGAGGTTGCCCTGGCCGACCTCGGCGAACTGGACGACATTGGTCCAGTGCCGCGACCAGGTCTCCCGGTCCCCGGCGGCCAGCGCCTCGAAGGCTTCGGCGGGCGGCAGCGCGACGCGGTAGTCCTTCAGGTGCACCAGGTCGACCGCACCGGCGTACCGGGTGAGGACGGTGACGGGATCCATGCCGCCGCGCTGGATCCAGTGCACGTCGAGTTCGAACTTCAGGTCCGGTGCCTCGGTGCGGATCAGGTCCAGGATGTGCTGGCCGTCGATCCGGGCGAACTCGATGTGGTGGTTGTGATAGCTGAGGATGATGCCCTCGTCGGCGAGCCGGCGGGCCATCGCATTCGTGTCGTGCACGAACGACAGCAGTGCCTCGGTGGAGGCGAGCGCGGTCATCGGCATCATGCCGATCCGGATCCGGTTCGTACCCAACGCCCGGGCGTCGGCGACGATCTTGTCGAACGACTCGCGCAGTGAGTCGTTGCCGCCGCCCCCGCTCTCACCCATGCCGGCGGAGATGGCGGCCACACTCATCCCGAACTCGTCGTTGGCCTTGGCGATCTCGTCGCGCGCCTCAGGGGTCAGCGCGATCTGGGAGACCTCGACGACGCTGAACCCGATGTCCGACAACTGCTTCCAGACCTCGAACGCACCTCGCTCGGCCACCTGCTTCTTGAGCATCATCGCCTGGACGCCGATCTTGGGCACGGAACTCTCCTTCGGGTTCACCGTCGTACTGGTCTGAGCACCGTAGGCCGGGGCGAACCGGGGATGGAAGCGCTTGCCATGGATTGCCATTCCCGGTCCGTCTCCCCAGCCCGAGCTCGAAGAGCGCGTCGCCTCGGTGTCCACGCACGGATTCGCGACCGTGCACTCCGACACCGGATGCCCGCGCGCATCGGTGTCGAGCGATACACAGTCGTCACCTCCTGCGGTCTCCGCCGCTACCGAGGTGCACGCTCGCCCCGACACGTGCCGGAAGTCCGCCGTGGTCCGGATACGACGAGGCGTTCTGGGGTGCCGTGCCTGGATGTGGGCCGTGGTCCGGATACGACGAGGCGTTCTGGGGTGCCGTGCCTGGATGTGGGCCGTGGTCCGGATACGACGAGGCGTTCTGGGGTGCCGTGCCTGGATGTGGGCCGTGGTCCGGATACGACGAGGCGTTCTGGGGTGCCGTGCCTGGATGTGGGCCGTGGTCCGGATACGACGAGGCGCTCCGGGGTGCCGTGCCTGGATGCGGGCCGTGGTCCGGATACGACGAGGCGTTCTGGGGTGCCGTGCCTGGATGTGGGCCGTGGTCCGGATACGACGAGGCGCTCCGGGGGTGCCGTGCCTGGATGCGGACCGTGGTCCGGATACGACGGGGCGTTCCCGCGGCCGCGGGGCCGAATGCGGACCGTGGTCCGAAAAGCGAGGCGTTCCCGCGGCAGCAGGCCCGAATGCGGACCGCGGTCCGAAATCGTGGGATTCGGGCGCAGGCCGGTGCGTGTCATTTCGGGTGAGCGCTGCCCTTCGAGGTCAGGACGCGGAAGCTCGGCGCTCTTGGAGTTCGGGGGCCGGGGGCGGCTCGAGGGGTTCAGGATGTGGCGGGTGGGTCAGCGGACGCCGGTCGGGCGGAACTGGATGCTGATGCGGGGGCCGACGGGTCTGGAGGTCTTGATGATCGCGTGTTCCCAGGTGCGCTGGCAGGAGCCGCCCATGACGATCAGGTCGCCGTGGCCGAGGGGGTACTTGGCCCAGGTGGTGGTGCTGCCGCGGGGCCGCAGCGACAGTGCTCGGGCCGCGCCGACGGAGAGGATCGCCACCATCGTGTCCTCGCTCTTGCCGCGGCCGATGGTGTCACCGTGCCAGGCCACCGAGTCCCGGCCGTCGCGGTACAGACACAGCCCGGCGGTGGTGAACGGCTCGCCCAGTTCGTCGCCGTAGTAGACGTTCAGCATCTCCCGGGCCCGGGTCAGGACAGGATGCGGCAACGGGTCGTCGGCAGCGTAGAAGCTCAGCATCCGGGGCACGTCCACCACCCGTTCGTACATCTGCCGCCGCTCGGCCCGCCACGGCACCTCGTGCATGAGGTCCTGCATCAGCGCGTCGGCGCCCTGCAACCAGCCCGGCCGCAGCGTCGATCCACGCGCCCCGGCTGAGTTGTCGCCGTTCGACCCGGCCGTCCAGCGTTCCCAATTCGACGTCCTCGACGAGGTCGAGCAGCGAACCCTGCAGCGCGGCCTGCGGCGCCATCGCCGTCGTCATGGCGTTCATGGTCTCGATGCTAACACCGGTATCGGACAGACGTTCGAATCCGTGAGGTGCCGGCGGCGTCGGCGGAGGTCATCTCGCAGGACATCGGTGACGGTTCTGTGTCAGGACTTCGGTGACGGTTTCGGTGGTGTTGGTGGTGACACCTCGGTGAGTCTGCGGGCGGATCAGCCACCGCTGCCGGACGGACTCGGCGACGGGGAAGCAGACTCCGACGGGGTCGGGGTCGGCGTGTCAGAGGGACTCGGGGCGGGCGTCGTCGGCTTGGGCTTGGGCTTCGGCTTGGGCTGCGGTTTCGGCTTGGCCACGCTGATGACGATCGTGGTGCCGCGATCGACCAGTTTGCCGGCGTCGATGCTCTGGGCGATGACGCTGCCCTCGGGGTCCTTGTTGTCCAACACGGTCTTGACCTTGGTCGTGAACCCGGCGGCCTGGGCGTCCTGCGCTGCGGCATCGGCCAGCTTGCCCAGCAGGCTCGGCACCTCCGACTTGCCGGTCGCGACGGTCAGCGTGATGTCGGTGTCGACCGCCACCGTCTCGCCCTCCTTGGGGTCCACGGCCAGCACCTCGTTCTTCGTCGCGTCCAGCGGTTCGGGCTGTTGGGCGTCCACCCGGGTGATGTGATCCGCGCTGAAACCGGCGGCGGTCAGCTCGGCCTCGGCCTTCTTGGCCTTCTCACCGCGCAGATCGCTGGGAATGGTCGCGGTCTTGGGACCGTTGTTGATCTGCACCTTGACCGTCGAACCCGGGTCGACGCGTTTGCCCTGGGTCGGGTCCTGCTTGACCGCGGTGTTCTTGGTGCCGTCGTCGGGTCCGTTGACACCGACGATGTCCGCCTTCAGGTCCTTGCTCTGCAGTTCCGCCTCGACCCGGGTGCGGTCCATGCCGATCACGCTCGGCACCGTCACCTTCGCCGGTGGCGGCGCGGCGGCCGGCGGCTGGTGGTCGTTGAAGTACCACCAGGCGCCGGCGCCGAGGGCGGCCAGCACCACCACGATGGCGAGGATCAGCCCGACCACAAGACCGGTACGCCGCCGGCGCGGCTCCTCCTCGGCCAGGTCGTCGGGGCCGGATCCGGGCAGCAGCCCCGGCGCCGCGGCCGGTGCAGCGGCGACCGGCGCCACCCGCGTCGCGTCCGCGTCGGCGGCTGCCACGGCCGCGGCCGGTCGTGCCGACGGCGCGGCCAGCGCGACGGTCGCCTGCTCACCGGCCAGCACCCGGCTGATGTCGGCTTTCATCTCCCGCGCCGACTGGTAGCGGTCGTCCGGCTCCTTGGCCAATGCCTTGAGGACGATCGCGTCGATGTCCGCGCCCACCGCCGGATCGACCTGGCTCGGCGGGACGGGAGCCTCCCGGACGTGCTGGTAGGCCACGCTGACCGGCGACTCACCGGTGAACGGCGGCCGCCCGACCAGCAGTTCGTACATCAGGCAGCCCGCCGAATAGAGGTCGCTGCGCGCGTCGACGGTCTCGCCGCGGGCCTGCTCCGGCGACAGGTACTGCGCGGTGCCGATGACCGCCGCCGTCTGGGTCATCGTCGCCGAGGTGTCGGCCACCGCCCGGGCGATGCCGAAGTCCATCACCTTGACGTTGCCGGCATGGGTGAGCATGACGTTGGCCGGCTTGATGTCGCGGTGCACGATGCCGGCACGGTGGCTGTAGGCCAGCGCATCCAGCACGCCCGAGGTCAGTTCGAGTGCCCGTTCTGGCAGGATCTTGCGGCCCTCGCGGAGGATGTCGCGCAGCGTCGGCCCCTCCACCAGTTCCATCACGATGTAGGGCACCGACACCCCGGTCGCCGGATCCGGCTCCTCGCCGGTGTCGTACACGGCGACGATGTTGGGGTGGTTCAGGCCGGCCGACGACTGGGCCTCCCGGCGGAACCGGGCCTGGAAGGTGGGATCGGTGGCCAGATCAGCGCGGAGCTCCTTGACCGCCACCGGACGACCCAGCCGGTTGTCGACGGCTCTCCGGACCTCGGCCATGCCGCCGCGGCCGAGGAGGTCACCCAGCTCGTACCGGCCCCCCACCAGCCTGTGCGCCGGCGTCTCGGGGTCTGTCATCTACTCCGTTCCTTTCACCGTCATCGCTTCACCGCCGCCTGGATCATCGCCCGAGCCACCGGTGCGGCCAGCCGGCCGCCGGCGATGTCCTGCCGTGAGATGTTCGCGTCCTCGATCATCACCGCGACCGCGATCTGCGGGTCCTGCGCCGGAGCCAACGCGGTGAACCACGCGTACGGCTTCCGGGTCGGGTCCGACTGAGCCGTCCCGGTCTTGCCGCCGACCCCGATTCCGGGGATCTGCGCCGACGTCCCGGTGCCGTTCTGCACAACGCTGACCATCATCTGCTTGAGTTCGGCGGCGTGGCCGGCGCTCATCGCCGTCGCCAGCTGGTCCGGCTGGTGCCGGGACAGCACCTGCAGGTCCGGCGATCGGACCGTGGACACCAGGTAGGGATCCATCACCACGCCGTCGTTGGCGATCGCCGCCGAGACCATCGCCATCTGCAACGGGCTGGCGGCCACGTCGTACTGGCCGATCGAGCTCAGCGCCAGCTGGGACTCGTTGAGCTGGTCGGGGAAGACGCTCTCGACCCCGCCGATCTCGGGCAGGTGACGGGAGTCGAAGCCGAACTTGTCCGCCTGCCTGCGCAGGGTGTCGGCGCCCAGGTTCAGGCCGATCTTGGCGAACGCGGTGTTGCAGGAGATGTCCAGCGCGCGGGTCAGGGTGATCCGAGCAGCGCCACAGGAGGAGTTGTTCTCGTTGTGCAGGTAGGTGCTGGTTCCGGGCAGCAGCAGCCGGTCCGGTGAGTCGACCATGCTGCCGGGGTTGAGTCCCTGTTCCAGCGCGGCGGCCGCGGTGACCAACTTGAAGGTGGAACCTGGCGGGTAGATCTCCCGGGCCGCCCGGTCCGACATCGGGTTGTCCGGATCCGTGACCGCCTTCCGGTACGCCTTGTCGGCCGCACCCACGTCGTGGCCGGCGATCCTGTTCGGGTTGTAGCTGGGGGTGCTCACCAGGGCCAGCACCGCACCGGTCTTGGGATCCAGCGCGACCGCGGCACCCTTCTGCCCGGCCAGCGCCTGGTAGGCCGCCTTCTGCACGGCCGGGTTGATCGTGGTCTGGACGCTGGCGCCCTGCGGGGACTGGTTGGTGACCATGTCGATCATGCGCCGGACGAACAGGCTGTCGTCGGTGCCGGCGAGTTCGGTGTTGTAGGAGTTCTCCAACGCGGTGTTGGCGTGGTCGTAGGAGAAGAACCCGGTGACCGGCGCGTACGTCTTGCCCTCGGGATAGATCCGCTGGTACCTGAACCGGTCGCCGGAGGGCTTGCTGTAGGCGATCGGGTCGTTGCCGGCCAGGATCGAGCCGCGGTTCTGGCCGAAGTCCTCGTCCCGGGCCCGCCGGTTCAACGGGTTCGCGTTCAGCGAGGACTGCTGGAAGACCATCAGGTAGGTGCCGTTGGCGAACAACAGCGCGAAGAGCACCATCATCACCACGGTGACCCGGCGGATCGGCTTGTTCATCGGGGCCGCCTCCCGGCCTGCGGCTGTTCCTGGGTCGGCTCCTCGGCGCCGACGGCGTCGGCCGACGGGGTCGCGGCGGAGACCGGACGGCGGATCGCCTCGGTGGGGTCGCCGTCCTGCTGGCCGTCGGGTTCGGCGGGCATGGCGCCCCGGCCGGCGCGGACCCTGCCGCGCGGTGCCGGCTCGACGATCAGCCGGCCACCGGCCGGCAGGCCCTGAGTGGTGGCCGGCGGCCGGCGGACCTGGTGACTGATCACCAGCAGCAGTCCCATCAGCACCCAGTTGGCGATCAGCGACGATCCGCCCTGCGACATGAACGGCGTGGTCAGTCCGGTCAGCGGCAGCAGCCGGGTGACCCCGCCGATGATCAGGAAAACCTGCAGGGCGAAGGTGAAGGACAGGCCGGCTGCCAGCAGCTTCCCGAACGGCTCCCGGCAGGCCAGCGCGGTGCGGAAGCCGCGGGAGACGATCAGGCCGTAGATCAGGATGATCGCGAAGAGCCCGGCCATGCCGAGTTCCTCGCCGAGCGAGGTGGCGATGAAGTCGCTGCGCGCCAGCGGGGTCAGCCCCGGCCGCCCCTCGCCGAGACCGCGGCCGAGCAGACCGCCCCAGGCCAGCCCGAACTGCGCCTGGATCAGCTGCCAGGACTGCTGCACGTCGTCGAACGGATGCAGCCAGGCCGCGACCCGGACCCGCACATGGCCGCGGAGCAGATAGCCGCCGACGGCACCGACCGCGAACAGCAGCAGGCCGATCACCGCCCAGCCCGCTCGCTGCGTGGAGACGTACAGCATGGTGACGAACAGGCCGAAGAACAGCAGCGAGGTGCCGAGGTCGTTCTGGAACACCAGCACCGCCACGCTGGCCAACCACACCAGCAG
Organism: uncultured Actinomycetota bacterium; assembly: GCA_963758075.1. Lineage (GTDB taxonomy): Bacteria > Actinomycetota > Actinomycetes > Propionibacteriales > Propionibacteriaceae > Microlunatus. Next base: position 790,210 of record CAVWTT010000005.1, read on the forward strand.
GATCGGGCCCAGGTCACGGGCCCGGGGCAGATCGACGCCGAGCACCCGCCAGCCGGCCAGCGCCAGCACGTCCCGCTTCTCCACCAGGTACGACGCGAAGGCGATGGCCAGCAGCACCTTGGCCACCTCCGCGGGCTGGAAGCTGAAGCCGGCCACCGAGATCCAGATCCGGGCGCCACCTTCGCCGTGACCGATCACGGGCACCAACGGCAGCAGCAGCAACAACACCCCGGCCAGGCCGAACGTGTACGGGAAGCCCTGCAGCGGTCGATGATCACGGATCACCACCGCGACGATGATCAGCAGCGCGATACCCAGGCCGGTCCACACCAGCTGCTGGCTGGCGCCGGAGGTCGGTGGGTCGTTGATCAGGTCGATGCGGTGGATCATGGTCAGCCCGAGCCCGTTGAGCAGGGTCGCGCAGGGCAGGATCACCGGGTCGGCGTACGGCAGCCGCCACCGGATCGCCACATGGGCAAGGATCGGCAGCAGGAACCCGACGGCCGCGACCGTCGGGTAGTGGGCCGGCAGCGCTCCGGTGACGTTCAGGTCGACCTGTCCGTAGCCGGCCAGCGACAGCGCGCTGGCGAAGATCACCAACAGCAGTTCGACGGTCCGGCGTTTGCGCGGCAGGACGGTGACGAGCTGATTCTGACTGCTCATCTCAGCACCTCGGATCGCCGGGCAGCTGCCCGGCCGAGGTCGAGGTGGCCGACGGGCCGGGCGCCGTCGCGGATGCCGAGCCGGCCGGTCGGGCGGCGGTCGGGCTGGTCCCGCTGCTGGGCTTGTGGCCGGGTTTGGCGCTGGCTCTGCGGCCGGCGGTGCTGCTGGACCTGCTGCTCGGCTTCGTCGCCGAGGTGGCCGTGGCGGTCGGGCGAGCGGTGGCCCGCGCGCTGCCGCTGGCCGTGGCTGCGGGGGTCGGGTTGCCGGAGCCCTGGGTGCCGCAGCGGGCGGCGGTCTCCTTCAGCTGCTGGACCGTGGCTCGAGCCGACTCCAGGGTGCCGGTGTTGATGGTGGCCCGCACCAGGCCCTGGTAGTAGACGGGCAGGTCGGTCAGCGGAAGTTGCTGCACCTCGTACACCCGCGACAGCGGGATGCCGGGGATGGACTCGCTCAACCCCTGATAGATGGCGACCCGGTCGTCGGCGGCACCGACGTAGTACTGGGTGCGGGTCCAGCTGTAGCCGGCCGCGGCCCCGGCGACGATCACCAGCAGCAGCGCCAGGCTGAGCAGCAGCGGCCGGCGCCAGCGCCGGTGGGTGGGCGCCTGCGGGGCGTAGCGATCCTCATCCTCGATGTCGGTGTGGTCGTCGTCCTCGTCGTCGAGGTCGTACGCCTCCTGCTCGGCCTCACGGTCGGCAACCCGCCGGCGGACCTCCTCCTCGGCGGCGGCGACGTCGCGCTCGGCGGCGGCACCGATCAGTTGGATGCCCTCGGGCAGCGGTCCCGACACCTCCTGGCCGGCGCCGTCGAGCGCCGGTCCGCCGACCTCGCCGCCGTCGTTCTCCGACACGGAAGCGGCCCCGATCCGGGTCGCGGTCTGTTCGGCGTCGTACACGTCGGCGATGATGATGGTGATGTTGTCCAGACCGCCGGCTGTGTGGGCGGCGGCGACCAGCCGGCTCATCGCCAGCTCGCGGCTGGTGCCGGCCAGTGCGGCGGCGATGTCGTCGTGATCGACGAAACCGCACAACCCGTCGCTGCACAGCAGCAGCCGGTCGCCGGGTCGGAGCGGCACCGTACTGAGGTCGGGTTCGTTGGACGGCTGACCGTTGAGCACCCTCAGCAGCAGCGACCGGTGCGGATGGCCGGCGGCCTCCTGCTCGCTGAGCTTGCCCTCGTCGATCAGCGACTGCACCCAGGAATGATCATGGGTGATCTGCTCGAGTCGCCCGCCGGTGAACAGGTAGGCGCGGCTGTCGCCGATATGGGCCAGGCCGACGGCGTCCCGGTCGAGCATCGCCGCGGTGACGGTCGTGCCCATCCCCTCCAGGGTGTAGTCGGTGGCGACCAGGTCGGCGATCCGGGTGTTCGCGGCCGAGATGGCGCCGGCCAGCAGCCGGAGCCTGTCCGGCTCGTCGCGTCCCTGGATTCCGGCGATGGTGTCCACGGCCACGGCGGAGGCGAGGTCCCCGGCGGCCGCCCCGCCCATCCCGTCGGCGACCAGGAGCAGTGACGCGCTGACCAGACCGGAGTCCTGGTTGTTCTTGCGGACCAGGCCGATCTCTGAGTGCGCCAGGTAGTCCCAGGCCAGCCGGCTGGTGTCCCCGGGCCCGGGGACGCCGGTGCTGCCCTGGTCGGGGCGGTCCTGTTCGGGGGCCATCAGGTCACGTCTCCAGCTTCAGCACGGTCTTGCCGATGCGCACGGTGTCCTGAAGGGTGATCGTGGTGGGTGCGGTGATCCGCAGGCCGTTGACGTAGGTGCCGTTGGTGGAGCCGAGGTCCTCGATGTAGAGGCCGCTGTCGCCGGTCTCCACCCGCGCATGCCGGGTGGAGACGTAGTCGTCGTCGAGAATGAGCTGGCAGTCCGCGCCGCGGCCGATCAGCACCGTCCCGGCGGTCACGTCGGCCTGGCTGCCGGTTCGCGGGCCGTTGGTGATGGTGAGCACCCGCGCCTGCCCCCGGGACCGGCGGGTCTTCCGCGGTCGGTCGGGATCCTGCAGTTGACGCCCGGTGCCGGGCACGGCGCGGCCGAAGAGATCGGTGCGGATGACCGAGGCGACGAAGAAGATGAACAGCCACAACAGCGCCAGGAACAGCACCTTGACGACGGTAAGGGTGATCTCCGACATGGTCCGCTCAGCGCTCGACCGGCGTGTGGACCAGCATCCGGGTGTTGCCGAGCTCGATCCGTGCGCCTTCACCGACCGGAGCCTGCTGCACCCGACGGCCGTTGACGACGATGCCGTTGGTGGATCCGAGATCGATGATCTCCATGTCGACCCGGTCGCCGCGGTCCACCACGCGCAGCTGGGCGTGCCGGCGGGAGATGCCCGGGTCGTTGATCCGCAGGTCGGCGTCGGTGCCGCGGCCGATCACCAGGCCGGGAGGGTGCAGCGGGTGCCGCATGCCGTTGACCTCGAGCACCATCCGGTTCCGGCCGTGCACCGGCGGCATCGCCGCCGTCGGCGGGCCGGAGTCGGCCTGACCGGATCCCCCGGATCCCCCGGATTCCCGGTGCGCCGATGGCTGAGCCGGTCCGGCATCCGGCCCTACCTGCCCGTCGTCGGCGACCGCGGCGGAGCTGACGGTGAACCGGCCGGTCGGCAGCGACTCGTCCAGTTCCAGGTGGATCATGATGGGGCCGTTGAAGACGTAGCCCATGTCGGCGGCGTGCTGCTTGAGCTCGGGCAGCAACTCGTTCATCAGGGTCCGGCCGTACGGCGCCAGCCGGTCGTAGTCGTGCCGGGACAACCGGACGACGAACTCGTTGGGCACCAGCCGACGGTCCCGGGACATGAGCTTGGCCTCGGAGTCGAGTTCGCGCTGCAGGCGCGCGGCGATCTCGACGGGCTGCACGTCACCCTTGAAGGCGCGCGCGAAGATCCCGTTCACCGCGCCCTCGATGCGGCGCTCGAACCGGTCGAAGACCCCCATGCCCCTCCTTTCGCTGTCGTCGTCGGCTGGTACCGGCCGGTCACCGACCGACGCCGGACCGCCGCGGACGCGGGCGAACCGGTGCAGGCACCATCCATGATCGTAACCGGAGCCGCTCCGGCGGCCCGAACCTCCGACGCGGCACCGCCCGCGCCGCGGCGTACCCGCGCCGGCCGGACGTCGGCACCCACGGTGACCGAAAACGGCCGCCAAGACCACCTCGTTGGGGCATGTTGCGGCCATGGTTACCAAACATTTGTCTGCCTCACAGGAGGCGGCGGGACCGACGTCGGCCTGCTGCCGGCCGGCCGCAACGCTGCCGGCCGGTCGGTGCCGGCGTTCGCCATGATCACCGATGCGGCATCGCGGCGGCGGTCGTGTTAACCTTCTTCGGCGGTTCGCGGGCATAGCTCACGCGACCTGCGCGAGTGGCGGAACGGCAGACGCGCTGGCTTCAGGTGCCAGTGCCCGAAAGGGTGTGAGGGTTCAAATCCCTCCTCGCGCACCAGACGATGTCGAACGACATCCGCACGGCCGGATCCCGATGTGCAATGGGTCCGGCCGTTGGTGTTTACCGACCGACCGCGACAACCTCTCCCACGCCGCGGGGCCGGTGGCGTCCGCACGGCTGCCGCTCGGAATGCCGAAACCGGGTGGATCAAACGTTTGCAGCGTCTCCGGGGTGGCAATACAGTGCAAGACCAGTGACTTGTCGCTGTCCCGGTGCAGTACGAGGCCGTCGACCCGTACGGATGATCCCGCGGCTGTCGAGGTACCAGGTCCGCGTCCTGAGCCTGTCGATGAGTGCGGACGTCCGAAGCGCCACCATGAAGCACCACCATCCGGAAGGACCACCATGACCGCAGCGCCCCGACCGATCCGATTCGCCGCCGTCGGACTCGACCACGCGCACATCTTCGGCCAGATCTCCGGCCTGCTGGAGGCGGGCTGTGAGCTGGTCGGGCTCGCCACCGACGACCCGGACGCGGCAGTCGCGCGCCAGGTCCGCAGCCAACACCCCGACGTCCGGGTCTTCGACAACCCCGACGACCTGATCAACGCCGACGGCATCGACCTGATCACCACCGCCGCGGTGCCCGACCGGCGCGGTCCGATCGCGATCGCGGCGATGAGGGCCGGCAAGGATGTGGTGGCCGACAAGCCCGGCTGCATCAGCCTGGCGGAACTGGAGGAGATCCGGCAGACGGTCGCCGACACCGGCCGGTTCTGGTCGGTCACCTTCTCCGAACGCTTCGGCGTCCGCTGCGTCACCCGGGCCGGCGAGCTGGTCCGGTCGGGACGGATCGGCCGGGTGGTGCAGACGTTGGGGTTGGGTCCGCATCGGGTCGGGGATCGGGGCCATCTGGCCGGTGGCGGTGGTCGTCCGGACTGGTTCTTCCGGAAGGAGCGGTACGGCGGGATCCTGGCTGATATCGCGTCGCATCAGATTGATCAGTTCTTGTGGTTCACCGGGTCGGCGACGGGTGAGGTGGTGGCCAGTACGGTGGGTAATTTCGCGAATCCGCAGACGCCGGGGTTGCAGGATTTCGGGGAGATCCTGTTGCGCAGTGAGTCGGCGCAGGGTTATATCCGGGTGGATTGGTACACGCCGCAGGGGTTGCCGACGTGGGGTGATGGCCGGTTGATGGTGTTGGGCACCGAGGGTTACATCGAGATGCGTAAGTATGTCGACATCGCCGGCCGGGAGGGTGGCAACCACCTGTTCGTGGTCGACCAGAACAGCACCGAGTACGTCGATTCCTCCGACGTCGAGCTGACCTACTACCGCGACCTGGTCGACGACGTGCGCAACCGGACCGAGACCGCCGTCCCGCAGGAGCACACCTTCGAGACCATGCGGCTGGCGCTGGTCGCCCAGCAGAACGCCACCGTCCGAGGAGACGCCCAGTGACTTCGCCCGCCCCGTCCGCATCCGACCGCCGGCTCAAGGTCGCCATCGTCGGTTGCGGCAACATCGGCAACAACCATGCCCGCGGCTATGCCGCCACCGGCCGCACCGATCTCGTCGGTGTCGCCGACATCGTCGCTGAACGCGCCGAGCAGTACGCCGAGACCTACGGGTCCACTCCCTACCCCAGCGTGCAGGCGTTGCTGGCCGAGCAGCAACCCGACATCGTCTCGGTCCCCACCCCGCCCGGGACCCATGCCGAGATCGCGCTGGAGGTGCTGGCCGCGGGCCGCTCGGTGCTGCTGGAGAAGCCGCCCGTGCTCAGCCTGGCCGAACTGGACGCCATCCTGGAGGCCGAGAAGACCAGCGCCGGCAACGTGTACGTGATCTTCCAGCACCGGCACGGTTCGGGCGCGCGTCGCGCCCACCGGCTGCTGCACGACGGCGCGCTCGGGGACCCCACCGTCGCCGTCTGCGAGACACTCTGGTTCCGGCCGCGCAGCTACTTCGACCCGGACTGGCGCGGCACCTGGATCGGTGAGGGTGGCGGTCCGACCCTGGGCCACGGCATCCACCAGATCGACCTGTTGCTGCACCTGCTCGGCCCTTGGCGGACGATCAACGCCATCGCGGTCCGGCAGGACCGCCCGGTGCAGTTCGAGGACGTCTCGGCCGCCACGGTGATCTTCGAGAACCGGGCTGTCGCCACCATGATCAACAGCCTGCTGTCGCCCAAGGAGCTCAGCCGGATCCGGATCGACAGCACCGGGGGCACGTTGGAGGTCAACCACCTCTACGGCTACTCCGACGCCGACTGGAGCTTCCATCCGGCACCGGATGCCGCCCGGGCGTCGAAGTTCGGACTGAACCCCGGCGAACGCGGCGACGACGCCGACACCGCCGGGGAGGAGGCCGGCGACCCGTGGACCGCGTCCGCCGGTGCGGACGTGCCGAGCAACCACGGCGCCCAGCTCAGTCAACTGGTCGACGACCTGCTCGCCGGCCGCACCCACGACACCACGCTGGCCAGCACCCGGCCGACGATGGAACTGGTCAGCGCCGTGTACGCCTCCGCGATCACCGGCCGGCCCGTCAACCGCACCGACCTGGTGCCCGGCCATCCCTTCTACAGCGCACTGCACGGCGGTGTGCCGCAGGAGCAGATCACCGCCGCGTTCGCAGTCTGAGCCGCGGCATCGGAACCGGGCGGGCAGGACCACCGGCGTCGCCACGGCCAGGCCCGGATGGCAGAGTGACGCCGTGATCGACTTTCCGGCCGAGGCTCGCGCCATCCATCCCGACCTGATCAGCCTGCGGCGCACGCTGCACCGCGTCCCGGAGATCGGTAACCAGCTGCCGCAGACCCAGGCGGTCGTGCTGGAGGCGCTGCAGGGACTGCCGCTGGAGGTCATCACCGGCCGGGACGTGACCTCTGTCGTCGCCGTGCTCCGCGGCCGCGCCCCGGTCGCCGACCAGACGGCTCGGCCGACGGTGCTGTTGCGCGGTGACATGGACGCACTGCCCGTGGTGGAGGAGACCGGCCTGGACTTCGCCTCCGGCAACCAGGCGATGCACGCCTGTGGTCATGACCTGCACACCGCTGGCCTGGTCGGGGCCGCCCGGCTGCTCAGCGCGCACGTCGATGATCTGCCCGGTGACGTGGTCTTCATGTTCCAGCCCGGAGAGGAAGGGCCGGGCGGCGCCGGCCCGATGATCGCGGAAGGAGTGCTGACCGCCGCCGGCCGGAAGGCCGACGCCGCCTACGGCGTCCACGTCTTCGCCTCCGAACCGGCCGGCCAATGGGCGCTGCGGCCGCACACCCTGATGGCCGGCTGCGAGGACCTCGTCATCACCGTCCGTGGCCGCGGCGGCCACGGATCGACCCCGTCCGCCGCCGTCGATCCCGTCCCGGTCGCCGCCGAGATCGTCCTTGCCCTGCAGAGCTACGTCACCCGCCGGATCAATGTCTTCGACCCCGTGGTGATCACCGTCGGTCAGTTGCAGGCCGGGACGGCGTTCAACATCATCCCGGACACGGCGACGATCAAGGCGTCGGTCCGGGTCCTGTCCCAGGCCTCGGCCGATCAGCTCGCGGTCGAACTGCCGCGGCTCGCCGAGGGGATCGCCACTGCCCACGGTTGTGCCGCCGAGGTCGCCCTGGACACCCTCTACCCGGTCACCGTCAATGACCCGGATGAGACCGCCTTCGTCGTGGAGGAGCTGCAGCGGACGTTCGGTGCGGAGCGGGTGACGATCATGCCCGAGCCGCGGATGGGATCGGAGGACTTCTCCCTGGTCCTGCAGCAGGTCCCCGGCGCCTACCTCTTCCTCGGCGCTCATCCCGGTCCGGTCGAGCCTGATGCACCGACCAACCACTCCGCCCGCGCCGCCTTCGACGACGCCGTCCTCGCCGACCAGGCCGCCTGCCTGGCCGGGCTGGCCCACAGCCGGATCACCACGCCGGCCGGGGCAACCCACAGGCCGTAGTCGATGCCACCGACCCGGGTGCGGACCTGCCGGGGCGCGGCCGGGTCGCTCGGCCGGTTGCAGGCCGGAGGCGGGTGCCGAGCCGGTCGACCAGGGACAGTATCCCGACCTGGTGCAGGTCGCAGGGCCCTGAACCACCTGAAGGTGCTGTTGTTCGGCGCGCCGTCGAGCCGGCCCTGGACGACCAGATGCCGGCAGCACCCGATGATCCGCTCTACCCGCCGGGACCGGGTGCGGCTTTCCTTCCTGCTGCGGACGCGGGTCCGCCGTAGCATCCGGCGCGCCGTGGAGCGCCGGCGCTTTGTGCGGGCCTGAACCGCAGTCCGCACCGTCTTGTCGGCTGGGGCAGAATCGGAATGGTGAGGACCTACCGCCGCTATGTGGCGATCGGGGACTCGGCCACCGAGGGACTCCAGGATTTCGACGAGAACGGAGGCTATCGGGGCTGGGCCGATCGTCTGGCCGAATATCTGGCCGCCGCCCAGGACGAGCCGCTGGAGTACGCCAACCTGGCGGTCCGCAGCCTGCGGGTGCACGAGATCCGACAGACCCAGTTCGAACGGGCGCTGGCGCTGCAGCCGGATCTGATGAGCATCGTCGGTGGTGTGAACGATGTCATCGGCCCCCGGCCCGACTTCGGCGGACTGGCCGCCGACTTCGAAGCGATGTTCGGTGCGGCGGTCGAACGGGGCATCGCCGTCTTCACCTATCTGACGCCCGACCCCTCGTCGTTGAACCCGCTCGGTCGGTACGCCCGGGACCGGGTCCGCGTCCTCAACGACATCACCCGGGCGGCGGCCCACAACGCCGGGGTCCGGGTCCTCGACCTGCAGCGGTATCCGGTCGCCGGCGATCCGCGGCTGATCTATGAGGACGGTCTGCACGCCAACTGGCTCGGCCATCAGCGGATGGCCGAAGCACTGGCCCACCTGCTCGGACTGGACGGGTTCGACCACTGGGCCGACCCGCTGCCCGGCGAGCCGTCGGCGACGCACTTCTTCGGCCGGATCGGGGACGAGCTGGACTGGGCCGTGCGGTGGCTGCTGCCCTGGCTCGGCCGGGGAATGATGCACCGGCCGCACGGTCGTGGCATCACCGCCAAGCGGCCGACGCCGCAGGTCGTCGTGCCGCGCCACCTCGCCGGCGAGACACTGACCGGGACCGACCGGTGAGTTGCCCCACGTCGGCAGCCGAACCGCACGCCGTGCCGGTGCGGGCCGACTCCCGCCAGGCGCTCCCCGACGGCGACGGCTGGAGCTGGACGCTGGGCCCGGGCCGCCGACTCCAGTGTCGTCAGGCTTCGAAGAGTTGCTGGCCGATGTAGCCGCCGGGGGCGATGCCGGCCGGGACGGCGAAGATCGCCGAACCGGTGTGCTGGACGTACTCGGCCATGCCGTCCCGGGCGACCTTGGTCTGGATCGGGATGTAGTGGGTGCGCGGGTCGGTGACGTAGGCGAGGAAGAACAGGCCGGCATCCATCCGGCCGAGCCGGGTGCTGCCGTCGAAGAAGTTGTAGCCGCGGCGCAACATCTGCGCGCCGTGATTCAGGGTCGGATGGGCGACCCGGACATGGGAATCGGTCGGGATCAGTGGCTTGCCGCCGTCACCGGTGACCGCGAAATCCGGCGGGGTGAACTCGCCGCCGCCCGACAGCGGAGCCCCCTCGGCCTTGGTCCGGCCGACCACGAACTCCTGCTCACGCAACGAGCTGCGGTCCCAGACCTCGATGTTCATGGTGATCCGGCGGGCGATCAGGTAGGAGCCGCCGGCCAGCCAGTCCGCGCGCGGATCGGCGCCCCGGGGAACCCAGACATGATCATCGACCTGGCCGGGACGTTCGGCCTTGAGGTTGGCGGTGCCGTCCTTGAAGCCGAACAGGTTTCGTGGGGTGGCCTGGCTGGTGCTGGTCGATGAGGTGCGGCCGAAGCCGAGTTGCGACCAGCGCAGGGCGACCGTGCCGAAGCCGATCCGGGCCAGGTTGCGGATGGCGTGCACGGCGACCTGCGGATCGTCGGCGCACGCCTGCACACACAGGTCCCCGTCGCTGCGTTCCGGCTCCAGTTGATCACCGGGGAAGTGCGGCAGCGGCTGCAGCGCCACCGGTCGACTGCTCTTGATCTTGAACCGGTCCCGGCCGCGGGCGTCGGCGAACAGCGACGGACCGAACCCGAAGGTGATCGTCAGCCCGGCCGCGGGCAGGCCGATGGCCTCGCCGGTGTCATCGGGCGGTGCCTCGTACGAGCCGGAGGTCGGCCCCAGCGAGCCGGCCGGCAGGCCCTGCGTCATTCGCGCCGCCGCATCGGTCCAGGCCTGCAGCAGGGTGATCAACTCCGACCGCGAGCGGGTGGTGACGTCGAAGGAGGCGAAGTGCAGCCGGTCCTGGGCCGGAGTGACGATGCCGGCCTGATGGGCGCCGTGGAAGGGATACACCACCGGACGGCTCGCCCCCGCCGCATCATCGCGGGTCGCGCCGATCGCCATCCCGCCGGCCAGTCCGGCCCCGATCCCGGCCGCCCCGATGCCCGCCGCCAGCACCCCGCGCCGCCCGACCCGCCGCCGCCCCGCGTCCTGGGCCTGTCGGGGGGCGCGTCCGTCGCGCTCCGCGTCCTGGGCCTGTCGGGGGGCGCGTCCGTCGGTCTCGGCGTCGTGAGCCTGTCGGGGGGCGCGTCCGTGGGGCTCCGCGTCGTGCGCCTGCGAATAGGCACGCACGTCGGCCTCGGCGTCCTGAGCCTGTCGGAACCCGTCGGGCTCCGCGTCGTGCGCCCGCGAAAAGGCACGCACGTCGGATTCCGCGTCCTGAGCCTGTCGGAGGGAGCGTCCGTCGGATTCCGCGTCCTGAGGCTGTCGGAGGGCGCGCTCTCCCCGACCGCGATCACCCGGTGGCATGGAATTACCGAGGGGGTTCAGACCACTGCAGCAGTCAGCTGCGACAGCGGTTCGGACAGCGCGTTCACGGCATCGCTGAGCTGCTTGACCTGGACCGGGGTCAGCTTGTCGTAGCTGACGAACCCGTCCCCGCTGCGGTGTCCGTCCAGCAACTTCTGCACGGCGGCGAACCGCTGCGCGATGGTCCGGTCCAGCTGCGGATCCCGCGTGGCGAGGATCGGTCGCAGGTCGTCGAAGGCCTCTCTCGCGCCGTCGACGTTGCCCTGGAAGTCCCACAGGTCGGTGTGCGACCAGTACTCCTCCTCACCGGTGACCTTGCCGGTGGCGACCTCGTCGAGCAGGCTCTTGGCGCCGTTGGCGATCTGGTCGGCGGTGAAGCTGATGGTCCGGGTCCGTCGGTACAGCGCGCGGGTGTTGGCAAGCAGGTCGTCGGCGTAGCTCTTGCGCTGGGCCCGGGTCAGCGCCGTGTAGTCCGTGGCCCGCTGCGGCCACAGATCCTTCTCGATCCGGTGCCAGCCGGTCCACTTCTGGCCCTGCTGCAGATCGGCCTCCCGCAGGTCCATCTTCGGATCGAGATCGCCGAAGGATTCGGCCACCGGTTCGATCCGTTCCCAGTGCAGGCGAGCCCTCGGATAGAGCGCTCGGGCCTGGTCGTCCTTGCCGCTGGTGTAGAGCCGGACGAACCGCTGGGTCGCGGTCAGCAGCTGTGCGGTCTGCTTCGTGACGTAGCCGGTGTACTGCTGGTCGGCTCGGTGGACCAGCTTGCGGTCGTCGGCGTTCGTGCTGGGTGACGGCGTGCCGGAGCCGGAGACGGTGAAGCGGGCGCGGATGCCCTCGCCGACCATGCCGGGTTTGCAGGCGGTGACGTACCTGCCGGGCGTGGCCGTGACCACCAGGTCACGGGTGATGCCGGGACCGATGTTCTCGACCTCACCGAGGACCCGCTGCCCGTCACCGGCGAGCAGGTAGAACTCGGTGACCTTCTTCCCGACGTTGCTGATCTTGAACCGTAGGGTGCCGGCGGGTGCTCGGTCGGCCGACACCGTGCAGCGGGAATCCCCCGACTGCACGATGATCGTCCGGGCGTCGGTGGAGCGGGCGGAGGAGGCGTCGCCGTTGTCGGTGCAGGCCGCCAGCGGCACTGCCGCCAGGGCCAGCGCGGACATGGCGGCGACCCGCCGGTGCAGCAGGCGCACCGGCTTCACAGCCCGGCTCACGACCGGGTTCCGGTGGAGGTGCTGACGGTCGGGGTCTGCGCGGCCGGACGGGGCTGGTGGGCCTTGCGGTTGCGCCGGACGAAGATCGTCATCACCGGCGCGACGTAGCAGAGCCAGACCACCGCCTGCAGCACGGTGGTGGCGGGGGAGAAGTTGAAGATGCCCTTGAGCAGCGTCCCGTACCAGGAGTCCGGCGGGATGGCTGCGGACACGTCGAAGGCCAGCATGTCCTCCCCGGGAAGGATGCCGGCCTCCTGCAGGTCGTGCACGCCGTAGGCCAGGACGCCGGCGGCGACGATGATCAGGAAGGCGCCGGTGTAGGTGAAGAACTTCGACAGGTTGATCTTCAACGCGCCCCGGTACATCAGGTACGCCAGCACCACCGCGACGGCGATACCGCCGGCGGCGCCGAGCAGGGGACCGGCGCTGCCCGCACCGGCCGAGGTGCTGGCCTGCGTCGCAGCCCACAGGAACAGGGCGGTCTCCAGGCCCTCGCGGCCGACGGCCAGCAGCGCCACCACGACCAGCGACCAGCGCGCGCCCTCGGCGGCCCGGTCGATCTGCCCGCGAAGCTGGCCGGACAGCGACCGGGCGGCACTGGCCATCCAGAAGATCATCCAGGTGACGAAGCCGACGGCCAGGATCGACAGCGAACCGCCGATCGCCTCCTGCACGTCGAAGGTCAGTCCATGCGGTCCGAAGGTCAGCAGCGCGCCGAAGCCGAGCGACACCAGGACGGCGATCCCGACGCCGGCCCAGATCCGCGGCAGCAGGTGCCGACGGTCGCTCTTGACCAGATAGGCGATCAGGATGCTGACCACCAGCGCGGCTTCGAGTCCCTCGCGCAGGCCGATCAGAAGGTTGGCGATCATGGTGGCGGTTGTCCCCGTCCCGGTCCGTGGAATTAGATGAGGCTCTCCTAACCTAAGTCGCCGGAGGGGTCCGTGCAAGTCGGAGCTGATGTGATGCAGGCCACCGGACGGCGGCGGTGCGCGACGGGCGGTCCGTTGCGAGCGTCCCCGACGACGCCGGTGCCGCAACGACTCGGCAGCCAGGTGGGTCAGGACCGCAGGGCGCGGCGGCGGACCAGCTCACCCTTGGTGAACTGGCCGATCTGATAGGTCGCCATCCCGTCCAGGACGGCGCCGACTCCGCCGCCGAGCAACGGGATGCGGCGGGTGACCATCAGCGGCAGGTGCTTGCCGCCGACCCGGGTGACCAGCGCCCCGACCACGGCCTCGGCGACCCGGGCATCCAGCGCCGGATCGAAGACCGGCGCGGTGGCGATCGCCATCGGGGAGGTGGGCAGCTTGCCGCTGGCCACACTCCGGCCGATCTGCTCGCCACCCAACAGGCACATCACGATGGCGGTGCGGACCCGGCGGTCGTCGATGTCGTAGCCCCGCAGGTGGGCGATGGCCGCGATCATCCGGACCTGGACGACCGCCACCCCGGCCAGGTTCGCCGGCACCGTCACCGGCGCCACCGCGATGCCGCCGAGATTGGTGACGAAACCCTGGGCCGTACCGATCCGGACGTGGCTGTCGATGACGGATTCGATCGCGTCGTCGACCCGGCCGCCGCGGCGCTGCAGGTGCTTGGCTGCGGTGCTGCGGGCGCTGGGGAAGGCGCTGCTGCCGTCGATGGCGAGTTGCAGGATCCGCCGCAACACGCTGCCGGCGGCCTGCGGACCGCCGGTGGCGACCGGCTGCAGCCGGCGGGCGACCGCCCGTCCGACATCTCGCGCTGACGGCATCGAACCTCCTGGACCTGCGAGTGTGGGCTGCGCCGCACCGACCGCGGCAGCGGTCGGGTGGTGGGGCAAGCGTACGTGTCCGGGCCGGGTGGGCCGACGGTCAGCGGGACGACTGGGGGATCGCCCCGGGTCGTGCCAGACTGCACAGCCGTGCGGATGTCGGCAGGGAAGGGATCGGTCTTCGGGCCGCCGGAGCGGTGGCCGCAGAGCGATCTGATCGGCATGTCGGAGGACTTCGATCCCGAGTTGGCCGTCGCGGCCTACCGCAGCGGGGTCTTCCCGATGCCGCAGGACGGCTTCCGCGGACGACGGCTGATGGGCTGGTATTCCCCGCTGGACCGGGGCATTCTGCCGCTGGATCAACTGCGCGTCACCCGGTCGCTGCGCAAGATGCTGACCCGGTACCGGATCGGTGTGGACACCGCCTTCGACCAGGTGCTGCAGCGATGCGCCGACCCGTCCCGGCCGGGGGGCTGGATCGACGACCGGATCGGCGACGTCTACACCCGGCTGCACGAACGCGGCATCGTCCACTCGGTCGAGGCCTGGACCGCCGACGGCCGGCTGGCCGGTGGCCTGTACGGCGTCGGCCTGGCCGGGCTGTTCGCGGGGGAGTCGATGTTCCACGACCCCGTGATCGGCCGTGACGCCTCCAAAGCCGCGCTGGTGGCGTTGGTCGACCTGCTCCGCGCCGACGGACTGCCGCGGCTGCTGGACGTCCAGTGGCAGACGCCGCACCTGGCCACCCTCGGCGTGATCGAGGTGAGCCGTGAGGAGTACCTGCGCCGGTTGGACCGGGCGCTGCAACTGCCGGCTCCGCCCTGGCCCGGTCCGCAGTCCGCTCGGGCCTGAACCGATCCTGGTCCTGTCCTTGTGCGCGGGCCGTTCTGCCGCGTCCGGGGGAGGACGGCGAGATAATGGCCGCATGCCGGAGATGCCCGAGGTCGAGTCGCTGGTGCGGTTCCTCGATGCCAGGCTGCGCGGACGGGCCATCGCCCGGGTCGAGCTGGCCGCCTTCAGCGCGTTGAAGACCTACGACCCGCCGCTGGCGGCACTGCACGGCCTCGAGGTGGATTCCGTCCGGCGGCACGGCAAGTTCATCGACATCGACGCCCAGGGCATCCACCTGGTCTTCCATCTGGCCCGGGCCGGCTGGTTGCGTTGGCGCGAGGAGCTGTCGGACAAGCCGTTGCGGCCGGGCAAGGGGCCGATGGCCCTGCGGGTACGGCTCGACGACGACGCCGGTTTCGACCTGACCGAGGCCGGCACCCAGCGCAAGCTCGCCATCTACGTCGTCACCGATCCGCAGACGGTGCCGGGTATCGCCGGCCTCGGCCCGGACCCGCTGCAGGACGCGTTCACCGAGGAAACCCTGGCCGGCGTACTGGCAGCCGCCGGCCGGGCCCAGCTGAAGGGCGTACTGAAAGATCAGCGGGCGATCGCCGGCATCGGCAACGCCTACTCCGATGAGATCCTGCACGCCGCCAGGCTGAGTCCGTTCAAGCCGGCAGCCAGCCTCACCGACGACGAGCGGGGGGCCCTCTTCGCGGCCATCAAGGGCGAACTGGCCGAGGCGATCCAGCGGTCGGAGGGTCTGGCCGCCAAGGACCTCAAGGGCGAGAAGAAGTCCGGCCTACGCGTCCACGGCCGGGCCGGCGAGACCTGCGCGGTGTGCGGCGACACCATCGCCGAGGTGTCCTTCGCCGACTCCTCGATGCAGTACTGCCCGACCTGCCAGACCGGCGGCAAGAAACTTGCCGACCGCCGTCTGTCGCGGCTGTTGAAGTAGCAACCTGCACCGTTCCGGCACCCAGCCCCGGCCCCACCCGCGGCCCGGCCCACCCCGCCCAGGCCCCAACCCGGGCCACCTGGGGTTGACCCCGTTTCGTGGACATCGGTTAAGCGGCTTGTGCCGCCGGGTTGATGTGTTGCTTTTCGAAGGTTACCGGTGGGATCTGGCCGAGTGCTGAGTGTCGTCGGCGGCGGTTGTAGACGTGTTCGATCCAGCTGGTGACGGCGTGGATCGCCGCGGCCTGGGTGGCGAACTCGTGACGGTCGTAGTACTCGGTTTTCAGGGTGGACCAGAAGCTTTCCTGTTGGGCGTTGTCCCAGCACACCCCGGTCCGACCGACCGAGAGCCGGACGTCGAACTCGCGGGCTGCCTGGTCGAGCTGGTCGGAGGTGTACTGGGCTCCGCGGTCGGCGTGGAAGATCACGCCGGCCGTGGCTGGGGTGGCCGGGTCGCGGAAGCTGACCGCGCGGCGTAACGCGGTCTCGACCAGGTCGGTGTGCAGGGTGTCGGCGAAGGCGTAGCCGATCACCCTGCGGGAGCAGCCGTCGCGCACGGCGCACAGATACAACCAGCCCTGACCGGTGGCCAGATAGGTGATGTCGGAGGTCCATACCCTGTTCAACTCGCCCTGGTCGAACCAGCGGCCGACCAGGTCAGGGATCGTATGCGGTTTCGCGTCCGCGATCGTGGTGACCGGCCGCCACGGCCGTGGGCTGATCCCGCGAATGTTGTTGTCCCGCATGATTTTGGCCACTGTCTTGCGGGAGACGAGCTCACCAGCGTCGCGGAGATCAGCCAGGATCCGTGGTGCACCGTTGACCCCGTCGGAGGTCCGATGGAAGTCCCTGATCTTGCTCAACAGCCCTGACCGGCGGGCGGCGCGTGGGCCCGGATCGGCCTCTTGCCGCGCCGTCCAGGCGTAGTAGCCCGATCGCGACACCCCGAGCAGGTCAGCCATCCGCTCGACCGTGATCACACCATGATCAGGATCATGATCAACTTCACGGTCGTGATCATCATCGTTGAGGTTGTGGTCGGCCTTCTCCGCATGGATCACCGCGAACTTCCGTTCGGATGCTGGTTCTCCGTCACGAAGAAGGCCGTAGCTTTTTTCAGGAACTCCCGGTCCATCCGCAGCTCGGCGTTCTCCCGACGAAGCCGCTCCAACTCGGCACGCTCATCGACATCCAACGCCGGCGGCGGATCATCCATCCTGGACCGCTCCACCGCGACCCAGCGACCCAGCAGCTGTTCGCCCACGCCGATCTCCCGGGCCACCTCAGCGATCGTCCTGCCGGTGTCGATCACCAGATGCGCAGCATCCCTACGGTAGGCCGGGCTATAGCTCTTCCTCTTCGCACCCATCACGGGCATCCTCTCTCACCAGGCCACGCCTGGCACGATCAGGATGTCCACCAAAACGGGTCAACCTCACACCCTCCGCCCGGGCCCCAACCTCCGCGCCCGGGACCCAACCTCCGCCGGGCCCCAACCTCCGCCGCGCCCCAACCTCCGCCCGGGGTCAACCCCAGACCGGGCCCCAACCTCCGCGCCCGGGCCCCAAGCTCCGGCCGGGCCCCAAGCTCCGGCCGGGCCCCAAGCTCCGCCCGGGCACCAAGCTCCGCCCGGGCACCAAGCTCCGCCCGGGCACCAAGCTCCGGCCGAGCACCAAGCTCCGCCCGGGCCCCAACCTCCGGCCGGGCCCCAACCTCCGCCGGGCCCCAACCTCCGCCCGGGGTCAACCCCAGAGCGGGACCCACCCTCCGGCCGGGCCCCAACCTCCGCCGGGCCCCAACCTCCGCCGGGCCCAAGCTCCGGCCGGGCCCCAACCTCCGGCCGGGCCCCAACCTCCGCCGGGCCCCAACCTCCGCCCGGGGTCAACCCCAGAGCGGGACCCACCCTCCGGCCGGGCCCCAACCTCCGCCGGGCCCCAACCTCCGCCGGGCCCAAGCTCCGGCCGGGCCCCAACCTCCGGCCGGGCCCCAACCTCCGGCCGGGCCCCAACCTCCGGCCGGGCCCCAACCTCCGGCCGGGCCCCAAGCTCCGCCCGGGCCCCAACCTCCGGCCGAGCACCAAGCTCCGCCCGGGCCCCAAGCTCCGCCCGGGCCCCAACCTCCGGCCGGGCCCCAAGCTCCGCCCCGGCCCCAACCCCTGTCCCGGCACCCCCGGCAGCCCGCCCGCGCCCGCGCCGAGGGGTCGTTGAGGTCACGACACCCCGCACGAACTGAGGAATGGGTGACTCCTCGGCAAAGGTGGGGCGAAGATTCCTGCGGGGGCGGCGGTGGAGGCACGGGCGAGTCCACAATGAGGCCATGCCCCAGGTGCCGACCATCACATGCGATCAACTCGACACCCTGCGTGGACCGGAGTGGATGCTGCTCGACGTCCGTACCGACGCCGAGTGGGCCGACGGCCGGATCGAGGGCTCCATCCACATCCCGCTGCACGAGTTGATGGCCCGGGTGAACGAGGTCAGCGACCGGGTCGTCTGCATCTGCGCCGCCGGAGCCCGGTCGGCGCAGGCCACCGCCTATCTCAACGGCACCGGCCGCGAGGCGGTCAACCTGGCCGGCGGGCTGCATGCCTGGGTCGCCGGCGCCCGGCCACTCAGCCGCTGAACCCGGCGATCAGCCGGCGATCAGCCGCAGCCCGGTGCCGATCATGATCGCTGCGATGCCGGCGTCCATGATCCGCCGGGCCCGCGGTCGGCGGAACAGCGGGCGCAGCAGCCGTGCGCCGCGGCCGAGGGCGGCGAACCAGGCGAGGCTGCCGGTCACCGCGCCGGCGCCGAACCACCACCGACCGGCGCTGCCGTGGGTGTTGGCGACCGCACCCACCATCACCACGGTGTCCAGGTAGACGTGCGGGTTGAGCCAGGTGATCGCCAGACAGGTGGTGATCACCGACAGCCGTGACCGGGCCGCGGCGCCGGCGGTCACGTCCAGCATCTGGCCACGTACCGCCCGGCGCAGCGCGAAGCCGGCATACCCGAACAGCACCAGCGCGCCACCCAGCCGGACCATCGTCATCGCCCACGGCGCCTGCCCGACCACCGCGCCGACACCACTGACGCCGATCGCCACCAGCGCGAGGTCGGAGAGTCCGCAGATCGCCACCAACCAGGTGACGTGGCTACGGGCGATCCCCTGGCGCAGCAACAGGGTGTTCTGCGCGCCGATCACGACGATGAGCGACAGCATCATGACGAATCCCTGCCCGGCGGTGGTCATCGCCGCGACCGCGTTCACCGTTCGTCCGGGTGAGAACCGTTCATGACGCCCGACCGTACGTCGCGGGTGACCGACAGTGAAGCTAATCTTTTTGACGATACATGAGGAGATCTGATGGACCTGCACACCGACCAGCTGCGTACGCTGGTCACGGTGGTGGACCACGGCACCCTGGACGCGGCCGCCCGCGAGTTGCAGATCACGCCGTCGGCGGTGAGCCAACGACTGAAGGCGCTGGAATCCTCGGTCGGGCAGGTCCTGCTCCGCCGCACCAAGCCGGTCCGGCCGACAGCGGCCGGCCAGGTGATCCTGCGGATGGCGCGGCAGCTGATCGTGCTCAGTGCCGACGCCGCCGTCGAGCTCGGCGGCAGCTCCGTCGCTGCGACCAGCACGTTGCCGATCGTGATCAACGGTGACTCGCTCAACACCTGGGCTCTGGATGCGCTGGCCCGCGTCGATCCCGACCGACGGATCTGTTTCGAGGTGCACCGCGCCGACGAGGCGATGTCGACCCAGCTGCTGCGGGATGGCGCGGTGATGGCGGCGGTCACCTCGGTCGCCGAACCGGTGCAGGGCTGCACCGTGCGCACGTTGGGCACGATGCGCTACCGGCCGATGGCCAGTCCCGACTTCGTCCGCCGGTGGTTCCCCGCGGGTCCCACTGTGGAGGCGCTGGCGGAGGCCCCGATGATCGCCTTCGACCGGGACGACCGGCTGCAGGACCGCTACCTGCGCCGCCGCACCCGACGCCGGCTGCAACCGCCCCGGCACTACATCCCCGTCTCGGCCGACTTCGCCCGGGCGATCGCGCTCGGGCTGGGCTGGGGCATGCTGCCGCGGCAACAGAGCGCGGAGCTGGAGCGGGACCGCCGGCTGGTCGAGATCGACGCCGGCGTCCACGTCGACGTCCCGCTCTACTGGCAGCAGTGGAAGCTGCACTCGCCGAGCCTGGCCCGGCTCGCCGACGCCGTCGTGGAGGCCGCCGCCGAGGGACTGCGCTGACCACACCGCGGCCGATCCGCGCCGGCGTCGGCGATCGTGGTGGGCGCCCGTTCCGGTGGGGCGACGTGATCATGATTCACTGGGTGCGTGACCCCCGCACCCGGACAGGTTCTGGCCGAGGCCGGATACGAGATCTTCGCCCACCGCGGTTTCAGCGGACGCTATCCGGAGTCCACGCCGGCCGCCTACGCGGCCGCGATCGGGTTCGCCGCGGCCACCGGTATCGAACTCGGCCTGGAGTGCGACGTGCACTTCAGCGCCGATGACCACCTGATCTGCCTGCACGATCTCACCGTCGACCGCACCTCCGATGAGACCGGGCCGGTCTACGAGCGGACGCTGGAGGAGTTGCGCGGCATCGACTTCGGCAGCCGGTTCATGGCCGGGCCGCCGCCCGCGGCCCGGTCGATCATCACCCTGGTCGAGTTGCTGGACATGATCGCCGAGGCCCGCGCCCGCGGGGTGGCGATCACCCTCAACCTGGAGACCAAGCATCCCAATCCGCGTGGGCTGGAGATCGAGGACCGGGTCGCCGAACTGCTCGCCGACCGGGGCTGGGACGGGGCCGATTCCCCGGTCCGGTTGATCAGCTTCTCCCGCGCGGCGCTGGCCCGGATGCGGGAGGTGCTGCCCGACCTGCGCCGGACCTTCCTGGTGTCCACACTGGACGGGGTCGAGGACGGCGTGCTGCCCGACGGCGTCGCCGTGGTGGGCCCGGACATCGAACTGCTCCGCGCCGACCCCGGATTCGTACAGCGGGTCCGCAGCCACGGAAACCAGGTACACGCCTGGACGGTGAACACGCCGGAGGACACCGTCTTCTGCCGCGACCTCGGGGTCACCGGTTTCACCACCGACGTCCCTGACGTGGTGGTCGGCACCCTCACCGGCTAGCCGTCGCTGCCGACGGCTCGGGATCGTCGCGCAGCACCGGGCAGGACATGCAGCGCGGCCCGCCCCGGCCGGTGCCCAGTTCGAAGCCCTCGATGCCGATCACCTCGATGCCGGCCGACTCCAGCCGGGCGTTGGTCTCGGTGTTGCGTTCGTAGGCGACCGCGACCTTCGGCGCCAGGCTCAGGGTGTTGTTGCCGTCGTCCCACTGCTCCCGCTCGGCGGTGACCGGGTCCAGTCCGGTGTCGATCAACCGCAACCGGTCGACCCCCATCGCCTCGGCCGCGACGTCGAGGAAATGCCGCGGCGCGCCGATCCCCAGTTCCCCGTCGTCGGCCAGCGTGATCGGCAGCGCGTCCAGCCGGTCGGCGATGTTGGGATACATCACCACCGCATCGGTGTCGACCATGGTGCAGACCGTGTCCAGATGCATGGTGGCGCGGTCCTGGTCGATCGGGACCGCCAGCACGGTCCGGGCCAGGCCGGCCTCCAGCACGGTTCGGGCCAGTCGCTCGACTCCGGCCGGCGTGGTGCGCTGCCCGACACCGACCGCCAGTGCTCCCGGGCCCAGCGCCAGGATGTCGCCGCCCTCGAGGTTCTCCGCCGTCCAGCCGTGGATCCGGGCCGAGCCGGCGAACCGCGGATGGAACGCGTACACCAGCTCGGTCAGCTGGGTCTCCCGGCGCCGGGCCGGCATGGTCAGGGAGGTGACCACCACCCGGTCGCCGATCCAACAACTGGAGTCGCGGGTGAAGAGCAGGTTCGGCAACGGGTCGATCAGGAAGTCGTCGGGCGCGAGCAGTCCGGTGACCAGGGTGCGGACGCCGCCGAGTTCGTCGTTGCGCAACCCGGCCATCAACACCTCGGCGAGCCGGTCGGCCGCCAGCCCGGCCAGGGCCCGGCGCAGATAGCGCCGCAGCCGGTCACCCAGCCGCAGGTCCGCGACGGTCAGGTCCACCGCCCGGTCCCGGGCGGCCTCGGACTCCAGCGTCTCGGTGAGCAGCTCGGCGAGATAGAGCACCTCGACACCGCGCGCCCGCAACGTCGCGGCGAAGGCGTCGTGCTCGTCGCGGGCCCGGTCCACCCAGGGGATCCCGTCGAAGAGCAGCGCATCGTTGTTGCGCGGGGTCAACCGGCGCAGCTCGTTGCCGGGACGATGCATCAGCACGGTCCGCAACCGCCCGACCTCGGACCGGACGCCGGTCGGCCGGCGTCGGAGAGGCAACCATGGTCGGGAGGTTAGCCGACCAGGGCTCGGCGCCGGGGTGGCCGGCGACCGACCGGCTAGCCTGGGCAGCGTGACGAGGACCGGCAGCCGGGTCGCCTGCGTGATTCCCGCCAGGAACGAGGAGGAGCGGATCGCCGCCACCGTCTCGGCGGTGACCGGGCTGGCTGCGGTCGCCACGACCATCGTCGTCGACGACGGCAGTTCGGACCGCACCGGCGAGGTCGCTGCCGCCGCCGGGGCGGTCGTCGTCAGCCACCAACGCAACCGGGGCAAGGCCGCCGCCATCGAGTCCGGCGTCAACGCCCTCGGCGTACTCGAGGAACGCGACGGGATGCCGGTTGCCGACGCCCTGCTGCTGCTGGACGCCGACCTCGGCGCCAGTGCGGGCAACGCCGGGCCGCTGATCACCCCGGTGCTGGAGGGCCGGGCCGCGCTCACCATCGGGGTGCTGCCGGCGCAGACCACCGCCGACGGCTCGCCAGCCGGCGGCCACGGCATGGTGGTCAACACCGCCCGCCGCGGCATCGCCGAACTCTGCGGCTTCACCGCCCGCGCACCGCTGTCCGGGCAACGCTGCCTGACCCGCCGGGCCTTCGAACTGGCCAGCCCGCTGGCCGCCGGGTTCGGTGTCGAGGTCGGCATGACCGTCGACATCATCCGCGCAGGGCTCACCGTCGAGGAGGTCGACGTCGAACTGAGCCATCGCGCCACCGGCAACGACCTGGCCGGGCAGGTGCACCGGGCCCGGCAGCTGGCCGACGTCACCCGGGCGCTGACCGCGCGCGGTCTGATCGGCAGCACCGTGGCAGGTCTGCGCGCCGATCCGACGGTGGCCGGTCTGGTGCAACGATTCCGTCGCCGGTGAGCGCGGTCCCTCCTGCACACCACCCCATGGATCGGCGCCGACACCGCGGCCCGGAAGCCGGCTGCCCACCGGCCACCCCAAAAATCGGCACGTCATCGCCGTGTCCGCGACGATTCCCCGCTCAGGCTGGATCCGCGACCGCGATGACGTGCCGATTTCGGGGTTTCGGGCCGGCGGCGGACCGTTGGACCGCTGCCCGGACCCCGGGCCGGTACCGTGACCGGACAAGACGGTGAGCGGATCGTTCCGGCCCGGAACCCGGGGTGGCGACCCGGGGACACCGACCACGACGGAGAGTTGATCATGGCAGCGGTGCTGAGGAGGATCCTTCGGATGCTGTGGCGGACCGCCCCGGTCCAGGTGGCGCGGCCGACGGTCGCCCGGATCTGCCGGAGGCGTCACCGGCCGTGAGCGAGGAGGTCGCTGTCGCGTACCGGCCGCGAGTCTGGCACCGCGACCACCGGGCCGGGATGGCCGGGATCATCGCCGCCACCGTGCTCTGTGTGATCGCCGGCGCGCTCGGCCCGTCGGTGGTCGCCATCACCCTCGGCCCGCGACGCAGCCTGCTGCCCCCGTGGAATCTGCCGGACCGGCTGTGGGACCCCAACGAGTGGCTGGTGTCGCTGATGGTCTGGGCCGCCATCGCGGTCGGCGCGGTCGGTCTCTGGATCGCCATGCGGGCGCTGGCCGACGGCTGGCGGCCGCGGGCCCGCCGGCTTGGCCGGTCTGGGCGTCAGCCTGGTCACCGCGACCATCCTGGTGCCGCCGCTGACCTCGGCGGACGTGTTGATGTACGCCGCCTACGGCCGGTTGCAGGTCACCGGCCGCAACCCGTACGAGATCACCCCGGCCGAGATCTTCCGCGGCCAGTTCGACCCCGTGCTGAAGTGGACCGAACGACCCTGGCAGGACACCCCCAGCGTGTACGGTCCGATCACCTCCTGGACCCAGGTGGCCGCCAACCAGCTCGGCGGCACCAACATGCACGACGTCGTCTTCTGGCTGCAGGTGTTCGCTGCGCTGCCGTTCGTGTTGACCTGTCTCGGCATGCTGGTCATCGCCCGCAACGCCGACCCGGAACGCCGGGCCCGGGCCGCGCTGCTGACCATCGCCAACCCGCTGCTGATCTGGGCGGTGGTGGCCGGCGCGCACAACGAGGCGCTGTCGGTGGTGTTCGCGGTGGCGGGGATGATCTTCATCCGCAAGAGCCCGTTCCTGGCCGGCCTCGGCGTCGGGCTGGCCGGCTGCGCCAAGGTCAGCATCGGCGTCTGGGGCCTCGCCATGCTGTGGGCCTACCGCCGTGAACCGAAGCAGATGCTCAAGATCTGCCTCGGCGCGGCGATCCCGATGGTGCTGGCCTACGCGGTCTGGGAGCCGACCGCTCTGGTTCAGGTGCTCCGCAACGGCAAGTACGTCTCGGTCGGGTCCTGGGTGAGTCCGCTCTACACCCTCTTCGCCCATGCCTTCAGCCCGCCGACCGGCAAGATCATCGTCGGGGTGATCTCCTACTCGCTCCTTCCCGTGATCGTCTGGATGCTGTCCCGGGTGGTGCCGTGGACGCCGGCACCCGGTCTGCCGGACGGCGCCGACCCGCGCACGGACCCGATGACCGTCGCGCTGCGGACGGCGATGATCATCGGGATCGGCTGGCTGTGCACCTCGATGTACACCCTGAGCTGGTACGACCTGCAGTTCTGGATGCCGCTGGCGGTGTTGGCCGGGGGCAAGCTCGACCGGCTGATGGTGCTGCGCGGAGCGGTGCTGTCGGCGGCCTACGTGCCCGGCCGGGCGATCGACTTCGGCGCCGCACTGACCTGGACCTCCGCCCGGGTCCGTGACGTGGCCTCCCCGACCGTGCAGATCTTCGTACTGATCGCCTTCATCATCTGGTGGAAGTGGCCCGACCGGCGCCCGCTGTGGGCGTTCTGGCGCGACCGCGAAGCGGTCAGGCCGGTGCCAGCGGAGGATGCAGATCCCGGGCCCCGAGTCTCTGCTTCCTGACCATCGCCCCGACGCCCAATCCGAGTGCCACCACCGCGATCCCGCCGAGGACGGCGACATCGGTGAGCAGGTGTCCGAGTTCGCCGCCGGAGATGGTCACCCGGAAGGCGTCGATCAGGTACGTCATCGGCATGAACGGGTTGATGGTGGCGAAGAACCGCGGCAGTACCGCGGGTGGGTAGGTGCCGCCGGCCGAGGCCAGCTGCAGGATCAGCCAGATCAGCAGCAGCGCCGATCCGGGGGTGCCCAGCGCCATCCGCAGCAGTTGGGCGACCGCGGAGAACGCGATCGCGCCGAGGGCGGTGACGCCGTACAACGCCCACGGACGGACCGGGTCGAGGCCGAGGAAGAGCCAGACGGTGCTGATCGTCAGCCAGCCGCCCGCGGTCGCCAGCAGGCCGGCCGGCAGCCAGCTGCCGAGCTGGCGGGCGACGGGCCCGGCCCGACCGACCAGGGTGCGGCCGGCGAACGGCCGGATCACCAGGAACGCCGAGATGCCGAACACCCACAGCGCGATGGAGAAGAACAGCGGTGCCAGCCCGCGGCCGTAGTAGACGGCCGGATTGTCGACGTGCATCCGCACCTCGGCCGGTGCGGACAGCACCTGGGTGGCCTGGTCCTGCTGGTCCGCGGTGACCGCGGGCACCTTCTTGGCGGCGGCGGCCAGCCGGTGGTGCAGGGTCGAGGCACCGTCGGCGAGACGGCCGAGCGCGGTGTGCAGGTCGTGACTGCCGGTGGCGAGCCGGTCCGCACCGACGGAAAGGTCGGAGGCGCCGCGGTGCAGCCGGTCGGCGCCGGTCGCTGCGGTGGAGACGCCGTCGGCGAGGCCGGCCGCGCCGGAGGATGCGGTGCCGATGCCGGTATGCAGCCGGTGGGCGCCGCGGGCGACCTGGTGCGCGCCCCGGTTGAGGTCGGTGATGTCGGACTTTGCGGTGCTGACCGAGCGGGAGAGTTGCTGCAGGCCGGTGCGGGCATCGGCGCCGAGCGCGGCCACGGTGTCGGCCTGGCCCTGGGCGGCGGTGGCGATGGTGTCGGCGCGGTCGGCGGCCGACCCGACCCGTTGGCTGAGCCGGGTGAAGGCTGGGTCGTTGGCCAGTTCGGGGTGCTGCTGCCGCAGCCGGGCCAGGTCGCGGTCGGCCCGGTCGAGGTCGCCGGCGACCGAAGCACTGCCGCCGGTCGCGGTGTCGGCGATGTCGCTGATCGCGGTGGAGGCCTGTCCAGCGCTCCGGCGGAGCTGGGGAAGCTCCTGCTGCAGTGTCGTCAGGGGTGGAATCACCCGGTCGCTGAGCCGCTGGGTGCCGGCGGCGACCTGGTCGGCGCCGTCGGCCAGATCGGCGGACTGCGTGTGCAACCGGTCAAGTCCGGAGGACAACCGGTCGGCGCCCCGCCGGGCGCGGCGCAGGCCGGTGGCCAGGTCGGCCGATCCGGTCTGCAGGCTCCGGGCACCGTCGGCCAGGTCGGCGGCACCGCCGGCCAGGTCCCCCGAGGCGCGGTGGGCCCGGGCGGCGCCGGTGTCGATACGTCCGGCGCCGGCGGCGGCGTCATCCAGCCCGGCCTTGATGGTGGCGAGGTTCTTGAAGACGACCCGGAAGTAGCTGGCCACCGCCGACCGGTCCACGGCCTGCTCGATCCGGGTCTGGGCGTTGGAGGTGATGCTGCCGATGACGAACCCGTTCGCGTCGTTGCGGCGGATCTCGATCCGAGCCCGCCGCGGGTCGTCGGTCTGACCGCTGACCAGGTCGGTGGAGAAGGTGCTCGGCACCGTGACGACCAGGTAGTAATCACCGTCCCGCAGGCCCCGCAACGCGGTCGCCTCGTCGACCTGGTGCCAGTCGAACTCGTGCTGGGCGATCAGGTCGTGGGTGAAGTCGTCGCCGGCGGTGACCGTCCGGCCCTGCGCGGTGGCCGGCTGGTCGGTGTTGACGATGGCGACCGGAAGGTCGGTGAGCCGGCCGTAGGGGTCCCAGTTGGCGGCCAGATAGATCGCGCCGTAGATCAGCGGGACGAGCGCGACGAAGGCCAGCGCGATCTTGGCGACCGGCCCACGAAAGCGGCGGAACTCGGCGGCGGCAAGGGCAAACGGAGTGGTCATGATCACCTGTGCTGGGCCGCCGGGATGCCGGCGGCGGGAAGGCGGACCCCGACGGCGTCGTCCGGGATGGTGTGGGTTTCGTTGGTGGCGGCGACGACGGTGACGCCGGTGGCCCTGATCAGCCGCTCCAGGCTGGCCCAGAGCCGGCGCTGGTCGGCGACGTCGAGGCCGCGGTCGGCGTCGTCGAGGACGACCAGTTCGCTGTCCCGAAGGGCCGCCAGGACGACGGCGAGCGCGGTGAGCTGGTAGCCGTCCAGCTCGTCGACGACCGTCGTCGCCGGGGCCGACAGTTCGAGCAGTTCGGCCAGGGTGGCGTACCTGCGCCGAGCGGCGCCGCGGGAGATGCCTTCCGCGGCGGCGCGTTCGGAGATCGCCGCGGCGATCGTGTGCCGTCGTTCCAGATCGACGATGGTGCTGATCCGTGCGACCCCGGTGATCCTCAGCAGCCGGCGCGGTCGGGCGACGGCGTCGAGCCCGGCGACCTGCAGGTGGCCGGTGATGCCGGTCGCGCGGCCGGTCATCGCCAGCAGCAGCAGCGACCGGCCGCTGCCGCGCGGCCCGGAGATGACGGTCAACGCGCCGGCGGGCAGGTCGAGGTCCAGTCCGCCGAACACTCGGCGGGAGCCGTGGCCGGCGTCCAGTCCGCGGGCACGGACCAGGGGCAGGTCTGCGTCGGGTGGCCGGTCTGCGTCGGTGGCCGGTCTGCGTCGGGTGGCCGGTCTGCGTCGGGCTGGCCGGTCTGCGTCGGGTGGCCGGTCTGCGTCGGGTGGCCGGTCTGCGTCGGGTGGCCGGTCTGCGTCGGGTGGCCGGTCTGCGTCGGGTGGCCGGTCTGCGTCGGGTGGCCGGTCTGCGTCGGGCGGCCGGTCTGCGTCGGACTGGTCGTCGGTGTCTGCGGCCGGATCGATGACGGCGCGGCTCACCGCAGCATCCCGCGGATCGCGTACCGGACGGTCTGCTCGATCAGCGGCCGGGCCATCGCCTCGGGGCAGGTGGCGTGGTCGGCGGCCAGCGCCTGGACCAGGGTCAGCAGCAGTACGGCGGCGGCTTCGTCGATGGCGACGTCCAGCCGGATGTCGCCGGCCCGGCGGTGCAGGTCGGCCACCAGCAGTTCGCGTTGGGAGCGGCGCAGCCGACCGTAGGTCTGGGCCAGTTCGGGGTCGTCGGCGGCCAGCGACCGGAACTCGGCCAGCATGGTCAGCGCGGCGCTGTGGGCGATGATCGCCTCGGCCAGGCCCGCGGCGATGTCGGCGATCACGTCGTCGTCGCCGTCACGGTCGGCGGCCAACAGCTGCACCGGCGCCAGCACCGATTCGATCACCGCGCTGGTCTGGTCGGTGATCACCGCGGTGAAGAGGTCGGTCTTGCCGCCGAAATTGGAGTACACCGCGCCCTTGGAGAAGCCGGCCCGGGCCGCGATCTCGCCCAGGTTCGCCCGGCGGTAGCCGTCGACCAGGAACACCTCCCGGGCTGCGGCGAGCACCCGCGCCCGGACGTCGGCCCGCCTGGGACGGTGCTGGACCGGTGTCGAGGGATTCATCGGTCGGCCTCCTTTCGCGTCGGTGTCTCGGCCGGCACCGAATTTCAATACCCAGAGTACTCAGTACCGGCGTTATCGAAAATCGAAGCACTTCCCGGTGCCCTCGGATCCCGCCCTACGGTCGGTCAGCAGGCTCTGGGCCTGATCGCGGTGGTGGTGGTGGTGGTGGTCGCGGCGATGGCTCCGTCGCCTGGATCTCGGCGGCGGCCGAGCGCCACCGCGAAGCCGGTGCGGCGGGCGTTGCAGCGCTGCATCGACTCGGTGCGGATCACCCGCTGAACCGGGGCCGGGGACGGCGTCCACCCTGGCTACTCTGAGCCCGTGCCTGCCGTTGCGCCCGACCAGATCGCCTCCGACCGACCGGCCGCCGACCGGTACGGCTACTTCGGGCCCGCCGGCACCTTCACCCACCAGGCGCTGCTGACGCTGTCCGAGGTCGACGCCGACCGTGCGGTGCCGTACGCGACGGTCGCCGGCTGCCTGGACGCGGTGCGTGCCGGCGACATCGATGCCGGGCTGGTGCCGATCGAGAACTCCGTTGAGGGCGGGGTGTCGGCGACCCTGGACAACCTGACCTACGGCGAGCCGTTGATGATCTCCCGGGAGGTGCTGCTGCCCGTCCAGTTCACCCTGTTCGCCCGGCCCGGCACCCGGCTGGCGGATGTCCGCCAGGTGCTCACCCATCCGCACGCCGCCGCGCAGTGCCGCAGCTGGCTGGCCGGCGCGCTACCGGGGGCCACCATCACCACCGAGGGCTCCACCGCCGCCGCGGCGGCCGCGGTCGCCGACGTGGATTCCGGCTACGACGCCGCGGTCTGCTCCCGGATCGCCGGCGAGATGTACCGACTCGATCCGCTGGCCACCGACATCGCCGACAACGACACCGCGGTCACCCGCTTCATCCTGCTCCGGCGCCCCGGGCCGGTCGGGGTGGCGACCGGCGCCGACAAGACCAGCCTGGTGCTGTTCATGCGAGCCGACCGTTCCGGTGCGCTGCTGGAACTGCTCGACCAGTTCGCCAGCCGCGGCGTCAACCTGTGCCGGATCGAGTCCCGGCCCACCCGGACGACGCTGGGCAGCTACTGCTTCGCCATCGACGCCGAGGGTCACATCGACGACGACCGACTCGGTGAGGCGCTGATGGGCCTGCACCGGGTCTCGTCCCAGGTGATCTTCCTCGGCAGCTATCCCCGCGCCGACGAGGGCCGCCCGGAGATCCTCGAGGGCACCTCCAACGCCGACTACCGCGCCGCCCGGGCCTGGCTGGCCCACCTCCGCAACCCCACCGCCTGACAGTCCCCGCACTCCCGCCCCGAGCCTGCCTGGGAGCGCGGCCGTTCTGCCTGGGGGCGTGGTCGTTGTGCCTGGGGGCGTGGTCGTTGTGCCTGGGGGCGTGGTCGTTGTGCCTGGGGGCGTGGTCGTTGTGCCTGGGGGCGTGGTCGTTGTGCCTGGGGGCGTGGTCGTTGTGCCTGGGGGCGTGGTCGGTCTGCCTGGGGGCGTGGTCGGTCTGCCTGGGGGCGTGGTCGGTCTGCCTGGGGGCGTGGTCGGTCTGCCTGGGGGCGTGGTCGGTCTGCCTGGGGGCGTGGTCGGTCTGCCTGGGGGCGTGGTCGTTGTGCCTGGGGGCGTGGTCGTTCTGCCTGGGTGGGCGCCCGTCGAGGAGTGCAGGAGGCGGAGGTCGACGATCAGCGGGGGACGCGGACGGGCAGGGCCCGCGGCAGGATCTGGGCGGTCATCGTGTGGCACTCGCCGGCGGGGTCGCCGTCCAGTTCGAAGTTGTCGCCCTCGGCGACCTCGATCCTGATCCGACTGGCGATGATCCGGTCGAGCTGATCCTCGTTCCGGTCCCGACGGGTCATCACCCGGGCGAACAGGCGGACCCAGTCGCTGGGTTTGCGGGGCGAGGCGATCAGCATGTCGATCAGTCCGTCGTCGGGCTTGGCGTCCGGGATCAGCGGGATGTTGCCTTGCAGGAACCCGACGTTGCCGATCACCAGCACATGGGCCCGGCGGCGGAACGGCTCATGATCGTCCACGGTGATGGTGGCGTGCAGGGCGGGATGGTTGGCATGTCGCGCCGCCGACAGGAAGTATGCCGCCGACCCGACGGCTCGCTTCAACTCCGGGTTGGTGGACCGGATGATCGAGGCGTCGACGCCGATGCCGGCCATCACCACGAAATGCTCGGTGCGATCGTCGTCGATGGTGACCTCGACGACATCGATGGAGCGGGTCACGCCGGCGAACGCGACCTCCATCGCCGCCCGCTCGTCCAGCGGGATGCCGAGGTTCTTGGCCAGCAGGTTGCCGGTGCCGGCCGGGATGATGCCGAACGGGACGCCGGCATTGGCCAGTTCGGCCGCCACCACCCGCACGGTCCCGTCCCCGCCGGCGGCGATGACGAGGTCGGCGCCGCTGTCGATCGCGCGCCGGGCCATGCCGCGGCCCGGATCCTCCACCGTCGTCTCCAGCCACAACGCCTGACCCCAGCCGCGGGTCCGCAGCTCGTACTCCAGCGATCGGCGGAAGCCGACCCAGTCGCTGATCCGGGCCGGGTTGTAGACCACCGCGCAGCGTTTCGAGGCCGATGCCCGTGTCGATGCGGCGGTGTCCGCGGCCGCCTTGCGGGCCGCCCGGGTCAGCGGCACCGGTACGACGAACGGCGGGATCACCGTGACGCCGCTGATCAGCAACGACAGCGCCGCCGCGGCCGACCCCCACAGCAGGCCGCCGATCAGGTCGGAGACGCGATCGGCGGCCACCAGCCAGCGGTCCACACCGACCAGCACCAGGATCACCGCGCCGGCGACGTTCCATCGCATCTGCAGTGAACGCGGCCGCCGGGTGACGACGAGGATCGCGGTGACGGCGATGACGCCGATCGTCGCAGCGGTGACATGCCCGCCGGGGTAGGCGAAGCCGTGAGTGGTGAGCAGCCGGACCGCGTCGACGGGGCGGGGCCGTCGCACCAGGTCCTTGAACGCCCAGGTGCCGAGATACCCGAGCGTCACCATGATCACCAGCGATCCGGCCAACGCGCGCATCCGGTTCCGGAACGCCCACAGTGCCGCGGCCAGCACCGCCAGGTAGATCAACACCGGCTCCAGCACCAACGCCAGCGCCGAGGCAAGCTGGCCGGTGGCCGACAGCGGGTTGACCGGACGTCGGGACAACAGGTCGTCCAGCGCCGGCACCCAGCCGGTGGTCAGCACCAGTACGGTCCATCCGGTGATCGCCGCCACCAGCACCGCACCGATCAGCAGGGAGGTGGTGGAGGGACGGGGGCGGGCCATGGTGATCCCATCATCCCATGCCGGCCCGGCCGCCCGGCGCCGCGGAAATCCCCGCCCGGCGCGCAGAGGCCCGCCACTAGGCTGGGGACGTGATCGACGCCCGACTGCTCAGAACCGACCCCGACCGGATCCGCCGTTCCCAGCAGGCGCGAGGTGAATCGGTCGAACTCGTGGACGAGCTGGTCGCCGTCGACGAGTCGCGTCGCCGGGCGATCGCCGCCTTCGAGTCGGCCCGGGCCGAGCAGAAGGAACTGGGGAAGCGGATCCCCAGGGCCCAGGGCGAGGAGAAGCAGCAACTGCTGGCCCGCACCAAGGAGCTGTCGGACCAGGTCAAGGCTGCCGACGCCACCGCCAAGGAGGCCGAGGCGGAATTCCACCAGCTGTTGCTGTCGGTGGGCAACCTCGTCTTCGACGACGTCCCGGCCGGTGGCGAGGACGACTACGTGGTCCGCGAGACCCACGGTGCGCCGCGCGACTTCGCCGCCGAAGGCGTCGTCGTCCGTGATCATCTCGAACTGGGCGAGGCACTGGGCGCCATCGACGTGCCCCGCGGGGCGAAGGTCTCCGGCGCCCGCTTCTACTACCTGACCGGGGTCGGCGCCGAACTCGAACTGGCCCTGATCAACCTCGCCATGGCCACCGCGCTGCGCAACGGGTTCACCGCGATCATCCCGCCGGCGTTGGTGAAGCCGTCGGCGATGGAGGGCACCGGTTTCCTCGGCCAGGCTGCCGACGACGTCTACCGGCTGGAGGCCGACGACCTGTACCTGGTCGGTACCGCCGAGGTGCCGCTGGCGGCGTACCACTCCGAGGAGATCCTCGACGCCGACCGGCTGCCCCTGCGCTACGCCGGTTACAGCCCCAGCTTCCGCCGCGAGGCCGGGTCGTACGGCAAGGACACCCGCGGCATCTTCCGGGTGCACTGGTTCGACAAGGTCGAGATGTTCAGCTACTGCGCGCCCGAGGACGCCGAGGCCGAGCACCGGCGGCTGCTGGAGTGGGAGAAGGACTTCATCAGCCGGCTCGAACTGCCGTTCCAGGTGCTGGAACTGGCCGCCGGCGACCTCGGCCTGAGCGCAGCCCGCAAGTACGACTGCTACGCCTGGTTCCCCAGCCAGCAGCGCTACCGGGAGATCACCTCGACCTCCAACTGCACCGAGTTCCAGGCCCGGCGGATGAACATCCGGGCCCGGTTCGAGGACGGCACCGGACCGGTCGCCACCCTCAACGGGACCCTGTGCGCGATGACCCGGACCATCATCGCCTTGCTGGAGAACCATCAGCAGGCCGACGGCAGCATCTACCTGCCGCAGGCGCTGCGGCCCTACCTCGGCGGCCGGGAGGCCCTCACTCCGCCGGCCGGCGGAACCGGGCCCCGATGAGCTGGAGACCCCGGCTCGTCGCGCTCGACGTCGACGGCACCGTCGTCGACCGGGACGGCAAGCTGCCCGACCCGGTCCGGGACGTGATCGGACACCTGGTCCGCCGCCACATCCCGGTGGTCCTGGCCACCGGCCGTTCCTGGCACGGCACCGAACCGATCGTCACCGCACTCGACCTGCCGCACGGACCGGTGGTCTGCTCCAACGGCGCCGTGGTGCTCACCCATCCGCCGACCGAGATCCTTCGCACGGTCACCTTCGACGCCCGGGAGGTCGTCGAGCAGGTGCTGCAACGCAGCCCCAACACCCTGGTCGCGGTGGAGGAGGTCGGCCGCGGCTACCGGGTCAGCGCGCTGTTCCCCGATGGCGACCTGACCGGGGAGATGATCATCAGCGATATCGATGAGATGATCGCCGAACCGGTGACCAGGGTGATCCTGCGCGACCCGAGCAGCACCGACCGGGAATTCATGGAACTGGCGGAGAGCCTCGGACTGCGTGGGTGCAGCTATTTCATCGGCTGGAGCGCCTGGCTGGACATCGTGCCCGAGGGCGTCACCAAGGCCAGTGCGCTGGCCGACATCGTGGCCCGGCGCCGGATCGACGCCGCCGACGTCCTCGCGCTCGGTGACGGCCGAAACGACCTGGAGATGCTGCGCTGGGCCGGCCGTGGGGTCGCCCTGGGCGATGCTCCGGACGAGGTCAAGCAGGTCGCCGACCATGTCACCGGCCGCTTCGACGACGGCGGGACCGTGCAGGAACTCCGACGCTGGGTGTAGACCGGGCCGGGTCGGGCGCCGGAGAGCCGGTCAGGCGGCCCGGCGCAGGCTCCGGACCGGACCGGAGAGCAGCACGGCGGCTGCCGCCATCACCTCACCGACCGTCGGCCGGGGCCGGTGGGTCGGCGCCCCAATGTCGCCCCTGGTCCGGGTATCGCTGGCCCGGGCGTCCCGGGCCCGCCGCAGATGTCGCTTGACCGTCGACAGCGAGCAGCCGAGCCGGTGCGCGATCGTCTCCAGGGTGGCGTCCGGGTCGGCCCGTCGCAGCCGCAGCACCTGTTCGTGGTCGACCGGACGGTTCGGGCCGGTGGCTCCGGCGATCGTGTCGAGATCCTCCGGATGCATCGTGACGCCGACGCGGCGACGGATCTCCAGCCGTTGGCGTTGGGTCGTGCCGGCGACGTAGCCGGAGACGTCATGGACCACCACGGCGTCGTACAGGCAGGTCGGCCGCAGGGGGCAGGTGCCGCAGACCGCGCCGGCCCGCTCGGTCAGGTGCTGGTAGCGGCGCCGGACGGTTGCCGGCGCGCTGCCGGTGGGCGGCTCGTCCAGCAACCGGTGCTGGAAGAGTGCGGCGAAGCGGACGCAACCGGTGACGGATCCCTCGCGGACGTCGGTCTCGCTCATGACGGATTTTCCCCTTGATGTGTTCCAGGCGGAACATGTGGCTGCACCGAGACGCGCCGGGCCCGGGAACCGGTTCCTCGCCTCCGCGACTCCTCTGCCGGTGGCCCGGTCAGGTGAATCGTGTGCGCACTCTGCCGAGAGTGTGCAGACATTCAACCGGAGAAATGCGTCCAAGGGAATACGCCGAAAGGACGATCCGTGTCATTCCGAGGGTTGACACGCCTTTCGTGAGACGCCTGATCCGCTGCAATTGTTGCGTGGTCAGAAATGGCGGAACGGCCTCATTCTCAGAGATTCTGATCAGTAAGGCAATTACAGGTACATGCCGCCGTTGTCGCGGCGTTCACCGGTCGGCGGCTGTCCCGGCTGGGTCGGCTGATCCGGCATCAGGCCCGGACCGGGCAGGGCGCGGCGCATCTGCTCCAGCTGAGCGCGGGCCGCCATCTGCTGGGCGAACAGGGCGGTCTGGATGCCGTGGAACAGGCCCTCCAGCCAGCCGACCAGTTGCGCCTGGGCGATCCGCAGCTCCGCCTCGGTGGGCGCCTGATCGCCGGCGAACGGCAGCGCCAGCCGGTCCAGTTCTGCCACCAGTTCCGGGGCCAGACCGTCCTTCAGTTCGGCCACCGACGCCGAATGGATGTCCCGCAGCCGCTGCCGCGACGCCTCATCCAGGGGCGCCGACTTCACCTCGTCCAACAGCTGCCGGATCATGTTGCCGATGCGCATGACCTTCGCGGGCTGCTCGACCATGTCCGTCACCGAGGTCGGCCGCGGTGGCTGATCATCGTGGTCCTCGGCCGGGGCCGACTCGACCGCCATCGCCTGCGGGGTGACGACGTAGACGCGTCCGTCCTCGGTCCGACCAGCGATGGGCGGCGAACCGCCGGGAGTCGGCTCGCCCTGCGGGTCCTGCTGTTCGGTCATGCCGCCGATCCTAGATCGGCGGCCGCGGACCGGCCCCTGGAGGCCAACCCGGCCATGGCGGTTGTCCGCCGCCGATCCGACCGGCCGTCGGCACCCGCCGTCGGGGGTAAACCGATGGAACGAAACAGACGATCTTGCCTAGAGTGAGCAGGTCATGCACGACTTCCCGCCGGACGTTCCCGGCTTCTCCACGACGGTTCCCACCTCCTCGGACCGCCTCCGGCCGGAGGGTCCGGCCACCACCCATACCTCCTCACCCGGCACCGATCGGACCGGGCGGCGGTCGTCGACCCGGCCCGGGCGGCGGGCGTCGGCCGGCCAACCCGACACCCGCAGCCCGGTCCGTTTCCTGATCTGGCTGCTCCGCCAGCAGGCGGACGTGCTGTTGGTCGGCGCCGGCCTGGCCGTGGTCTGGATGCTGCCGGGCACCATCGGTCCCTACCTGATCGGCCGTGCCATCGACGACGGCATCACCGGCCACTCGGTGGGCTCGCTGATCTTCTGGGCGGCGGTGCTGCTGACGGTGATCGTCATCGGTGCCGGCTTCGGCATCCTCGGCCACACCCTGGTGGTCCGTGGCTGGCTGATCGCCCTCTACCGGACGACCAAACTGGTGGCCCGCAAGACCGGCCAACTCGGACACGTCCTGCCGCAGCGGACGCCGACCGGGGAGGTGCTCAGCGTCTCCTCCGCCGACAGTGATCAGTACGGCGCGCTGACCGAGGTGTTGTCGCGGGCGGTCGGGTCGCTGGTGGCGTTCCTGATCGTGGCCGGCATCGTGCTGTCCACCTCGCCGGTACTCGGCGTGTTGGTGCTGATCGCCGCTCCGACGTTGGTGCTGATCGCGATGCCGCTGTTGCGACCGTTGCAGCGCCGGCAGTCGATCGAACGTAACCGGTCCTCCAGGCTCACCTCGATGGCCACCGACATCGTCGCCGGGCTGCGGATCCTGCGCGGAGTCGGCGGCGAGCGTACCTTCGGTGAGAACTACGCCCGGCAGTCCCAGCAGGTCCGCCGGGCCGGGGTGGGCGCCGGCATCTGGCAGGCCGCCACCGACGCCACCGGCGTGCTGTTCTCCGGCATGTTCCTGGTCACGCTGACCTGGATCGGCGCGCTGGACGTCCTCAACGGCGAGCTCACCGTCGGCCAGTTGGTCAGCTTCTTCGGCTACGCGCTGTTCATGGTGGCCCCGATCCAGACGTTCTTCGAACTGGCGCAGAAGGCGGTGCGGGCGCTGGTGTCGGCGGCCAAGACCGTCGCCGTGCTCGAACAGGAGCCGCCGTGGACCCAACCGAACAGCCCGCGAGTGCTGCCCGTCGGTGCCCCGTTGATCGACGAGCGCACCGGCCTGCGGGCCGAACCGGGTCAGCTGACCATGGTGGTCTCCGCGCTGCCGGACTCCTCCGCGGCGCTGGCCGACCGGCTGGGCCGCTACCTGGTGGTGGACCACGAGCCGGTGAGCATGGAGGTCGACGAGTCGCTCAAGGGCCGGGCGGCCGCCCGCGCCCGGGCGGAGCGGGAACGCCAGCGACAGCTGCTGATGATCAACGACCGGGCGACGGCCGCCGGCGCCTGGGGCGTCCGGGTCGGTGACGTCGACCTGGCCGACGTTCCGATCGACCAGGTCCGCGCGCACATCCTGGTCAGCGACACCGCCAGCATGGTCTTCGCCGGCACCTTGCAGGAGGCGGTGGACCCGCATTCCCGGTTGAGCCGGGAGGAGGCCGAGCGGGCCATGCACACCGCCGCCGCCGAGGACGTGTACGAGGCGATGCCCGGCGGCTGGCAGGGCCGGCTGGACGAGCGCGGCCGCGGACTGTCCGGAGGGCAACGGCAGCGGCTGGTCCTGGCCCGGGCGTTGGCCGCCGACCCGGAGATGCTGGTATTGGTGGAACCCACCTCGGCCGTCGACGCCCACACCGAGGCGATGATCGCCGAACGGCTCGGCCCGCACCGCCGCGGCCGGACGACGGTGGTGATGACCGCCTCACCGCTGCTGCTGCACCACGCCGACCGGGTCGCCCTGCTCGAGGGTGACCGGATCGTCGCCGTCGGCAGCCATGACGAGCTGATCGCCGGCGAAGCCCGCTACCGCCGGGTGGTCACCCGGGCGATGGACGACGAACCGGAACCGGACCCGCGGCCGGGCCCCGACCACGGCCGGGACCGGCCGACGGATCAGGACACGGAGCAGGAGACCGGCCAGATGGCGTACCGCAGGGAGGACGCGCCGGTGCTGGCCGGCGACCGGGACGGAGGAGAGCGATGACCCAGGCTGCGGCGGTGACCGCGCCGATGGCCGACTCGGCCGCGACCTGGGACGACGACCGTTCCCGGGGCGTGGCAGTCGCGGGCCCACCGTCGCGGATCCCGGCCGAACTGGTTCCGTCACGGGAGGGCAGCGTCGGCGAGCGGCTGCGCGCCTGGCGGGGACGCCACCGGCTGCGTGAGGAGCGGGCCCAGACCTATTACGCCCGGTCCCGCAATCCTGAGCGCGGCCTGCCGGTGGCCGACTGGCCCGCGGTGGCGCAGTTCGTCCGCGACCTGTTGACCCGGCATCGCGCCCTCGGTGTCGTGCTGCTGGTGCTGAACGGGCTGGCAGCGGTCGCCGGGCTGGTGGTGCCGCGGATCCTGGGCCGGCTCGTCGACGTGGCCTCGGCCTCCGGCACCGTCGCGGCCACCATCAACGGGCTGGCGACCGCGGTCATCGGGGTGGTGCTGCTGCAGGCCCTGTTCACCTTCGGGGCTCGCTGCTCGGCGGCCGTGTTCGGCCAGGACCTGCTGGCCGCGGCCCGCGAGTACATCGTCCGCACCGTCCTGCGGCTGCCGTTGAGCCGGGTGGAGAGCGCCAGCAGCGGTGATCTGGTCACCCGGGTCACCCGCGACGTCTCGACGATGAGCGAGTCGGTGCGCTGGGGGCTGCCGGAGGCCGTGGTCGCCTCGGTCACCACGGTGCTGACGGTGGTGGCGATGTTCCTCAACTCGCCGTTCCTGACCCTGCCGATCCTGGGGTCGGCGGTGCCGCTGTGGATCGCGGTGCGCCGCTATCTCAAGCGGGCACCGATGGGCTACATCACCGAGGGCGGGACGTACTCGCAGATCAACACGTCGCTGACCGAGACCGTCGAGGGGGCCCGGACCGTGGAGGCGCTGGGGTTGCAGCGCAACCGGACCCGGCTCACCGACGTCGACGTGGAGGAGTCGGCGCAGGCCGAGCGGTACACCATGTCGCTGCGCAACCTGCTGTTCGGCGTCATCGACATCTCCTACAACACCCCGCTGGTGTGGACCATCCTGCTCGGCGGCATCGGGTACGCCCAGGGCTGGGTGTCGCTCGGCCAGATCACCGCGGCGATGCTGTACATCCAGGCGGTCATCGAGCCGCTGGACCGGCTGATCCAGACGGTCGACCGGCTGCAGGTCGGGGTCGCCTCGACCACCCGGTTGCTGGGGATCGCCGCCGTCCCGCAGGACCGGGAGGCCGGCCAGGAACGTCCGACGGACTCCCACCTGGAGGGCCGCGACCTGCGCTTCTCCTACCGGGAGGGTCACGACGTGCTGCACGGCGTCGAGCTCGACCTGCAGCCGGGGGAGCGGTTGGCGATCGTCGGGCCGAGCGGGTCGGGCAAGTCGACCCTGGGCCGGCTGCTGTCGGGCATCAACGGGCCGCGCACCGGGCGGGTCACCGTCGGCGGGGTGGACCTGATCAAGCTGCCGCTGGACCAGCTGCGGACCGAGGTGTCCCTGGTCACCCAGGAGCACCACGTCTTCGTCGGCTCCATCCGCGACAACATCGTGCTGGCCCGTGAGGATGCCGGCGACGGGGCGGTCATCGATGCGCTGCGGACGGTGGACGCCTGGGACTGGGTGGAACGGCTGCCCGCCGGCCTGGACACCCTGATCGGATCGGGCAATCTCAGCCTGACGCCGGCCCAGGCGCAGCAGGTCGCCCTGGCCCGGCTGGTGCTGGCCGATCCGCACACCCTGGTGCTGGACGAGGCGACCTCGCTGATCGACCCGCGCACCGC
Organism: uncultured Actinomycetota bacterium; assembly: GCA_963758075.1. Lineage (GTDB taxonomy): Bacteria > Actinomycetota > Actinomycetes > Propionibacteriales > Propionibacteriaceae > Microlunatus. Next base: position 829,730 of record CAVWTT010000005.1, read on the forward strand.
CCGGCACCTGGAGGGTTCGATGGCTGCCCTGCTGGAGGATCGGACGGTGGTGGCGATCGCCCACCGCCTGCACACCGCCCACGACGCCGACCGCATCGCGGTGGTGATCGACGGCCGGATCGCCGAACTCGGCAGCCACCACGAGCTGTTGGCCGCCGACGGCGCCTACGCCTCCCTCTGGCACGCCTGGACCAGCTGACCCCCTCGCCGAGGGGTCACTTGATCCTTGATTTTCGCGGTGTGTCGGTGAGCTGGTGACCCCTCGCTGGGGCCCGGACCGCGGCGAGGGGTCACCCGGCGTCGACATGCCGCGAGGATGCGGGACGAGCGGCTTACCTCGGGAGCCGGACCGCGGGCGAGGGGTCAGTGACCGACCGACACGCTGCGAAGACCGGGGAACAAGTGACTCCTCAGCGGGGTTGGCCGGCCTCGAAGTAGGCGACCAGGTCCTCCGGCAGTGGGGGTACGGGGCGGGCTGAGCTGTCGGAGCGAAGGGAGTCGGTGGCCACGCAGCCGGCGGCGACGGCCTGCCGGGCGGCGACCGGGCTGGTGTCGGTACGACCGCCGTTGGCGGCGAAGGTCAGGAACTCGGCGATCAGATTCGGGTCGGCGCCGCCGTGGCTGCCGCCCTCCGCGCCCTCGCTGATGACGACCTTCTCGTCCGGCTCGGCGTAGCCGCCGTGCCGGCGGTCCCAGATGGCGATGGTGTCGCCGGGGCCGTCGCCGAGGTTCTCGATCCGCCCGTGGGTTCCGATCACGGTGTAGCTGCGCCAGTAGTCGGGGGTGAAGTGGCACTGCTCGTAGGAGGCCAGCACCCCGTTGTCCAGGCGCATCTGCATCATCGAGACGTCCTCGACGTCGATCACCGGGTTCAGCCCGGTCTGCTCGGTCGGCGGCCAGTTGTCGGGGTCGAACCAGTCCCACATCCGCTCACCGCTGTGATCGGTACGGTCGGTGATCTTGCCGTACACCATCAGGTCGCCCATCGCCGAGACGGTGGCGCTGTAGCCGCCGGCCAGCCAGTGGATGACGTCCAGGTCGTGCGCGCCCTTCTGCAGCAGCAGACCGGTGGAGCGACTGCGGTCGGCGTGCCAGTCCTTGAAGTAGAAGTCGCCGCCGTTGCCGACGAAGTGCCGGCACCAGATCGTCTTCACCTCACCGATCCGGCCGCTGGCGATGATGTCGCGCATCTGCCGGACCACCGGCATGTGTCGCATGTTGTGACCGACGTAGAGCCGGGTGCCGGTGTCGCGGGCGGTGTTCAGCAGGATGTCGCAGTGCTCGATCGTGGTCGCCAGCGGCTTCTCGCAGAACACCGCGACACCGGCCTCCAGCGCCTTCTTCGCCACCGGGAAGTGCTGGTCGTCGGGTGTGGTCACCAGCACCGCGTCGATGCCGGAGGACAGCAGCCGGTCGAGGTCGTCGGTGATCTCCGCCTCGGGCAGCGCGGCCTTGGCGTCGGCGCGGCCACGCTCGCTGAGGTCGCAGACGATGGTCACCCGGCTCGGCAGCTGCGGATCGTCGGGACGGTGAGCGTACTTCCACAGGCTGGCGCGCATGCCGAAGCCGACGATGCCGACGGAGAGTTCGCGTGTGGTCACAGAAGGCCGCCTTCTCGATCAGGAAAGTCGTTCGGTCCGAGTCCGGGCCGGTTGTCGGAAACCTATCCTCCCGCCGTCGGCCACCGCCCCCGACCCCGGGCTGTCGGTGCGGGCGGCAGACTGGAGCCATGCGTGCCGTCACCGTGGACCAGCCCGGCGATCCGGAGGTGCTTCGGGTCAGCACCGTCGACGATCCGACGCCGCGACCCGGTGAGCTGCTGATCAAGGTCGAGGCGGCCGGGGTCAACCGGGCCGATCTGCAGCAGCGCCGCGGCGTCTACCCGCCGCCGCCCGGAGCCTCGCAGACCCTCGGCCTGGAATGTTCCGGGTACGTCGCCGGCCTCGGCCCCGACGTCGCGGACTGGCAGATCGGGGAGCCGTGCGTCGCGCTGCTCGCCGGCGGTGGCTACGCCGAGTACGTCGCCGTGCCGGCCGGACAGGTCGTCCGCCCGCCCGCCGGGGTCGACCTGGTCACCGCCGGCGGGCTGATGGAGGTCGCGGCGACCGTGACCTCGAACCTGTCCAAGGCCGGGCTGGCCGCGGGGGAGACGTTCCTGGTCCACGGCGGTGCCGGCGGGATCGGCGCCTTCGCGATCCAGTACGCCAAGGCGCTCGGTGCCCGGGTGATCGCCACCGGCGGCGCGGAGGAGAAGCTGGCCTTCTGCCGGTCCGTCGGCGCCGACCTGGCCGTCTCCTACCGGCAGGACTGGGTTGCGGCGGTGCGGGAGTTCACCGCCGACCGCGGTGTCGACGTGATCCTGGACAACATGGGCGCCGGCTACCTGGAGTCCAACCTCGCCGCGCTCGGACCCGACGGTCGACTGGTGATCATCGGGCTGCAGGGCGGTCGAAAGGCGACGCTCGACATCGGGGCGCTGCTGACCAAGCGGGCCGCGGTGATGGCGACCTCGCTGCGTGGCCGGCCGGCCGAGCAGAAGGCGGCGATCTGCCACGAGGTGGCCGAACGCGTCTGGCCGATGATCACCGACGGGCGGATCCGGCCGGCGCCGGAGACCCGGTTCGGGCTGGACGAGGTGGTCGAAGCCCACCGTCGGCTGGAATCGGGCGACAACATCGGCAAGATCCTGCTGCAGCCCTGACGTCGCGCTCCGCGCATCCCGGTGCATGCGCGGCCGGCCCGGCGGCCGGCTGTCGGTTAGGATCGCGGAGACCCGTACGTCGACGCGGACGGGACTGGCGAGGTCGCATAGTGGACTAGTGCAGCCGCCTTGAAAGCGGCCGAGCGGCTCAAACCGTTCCGTGGGTTCGAATCCCACCCTCGCCGCGGCAGAGGCCGGTCACGGATGAGGCGGAGATTGATGCAGACGTACGTGCTGACGGCCGGTCAGCCGGTTCGCGCCGCGGGGATCAGCGCCGTGGTCGATCTGGTCGGTGCGGTGCTGCTGGTGCTCGGCCTCACCCACGACAGCGTGCTGCTGATCGTGATCGGTGCCGTCCTGTTCGCGGCCGGCACCGCTCTGGTGGCCGCCGCCACGGTGCTGCGCCGCCAGGTCCGGACCGAAGCACGGCTCGACGACGACCAGATCATGATCACCGCCGGCGGACGGACCGCGACCGCGCGGTGGCGGGAGATCACCGCAGTCACCAGCGATCGGCGGGCGATCTTCCTCAGCCGTGGCGAGGACCGGCCCGCGCTCAAGATCGACAGCCCACGTGGTCACGCCGATCCGCAGTTCGCGGCGCTGGCGGCCGAGCTGGCCCGACGGCTTGATCAGGACCGCGGCTACCGGCCGCTCTGATCGACCGGTTCGGCGTCAGTGCGGCGGCTGCGCGGTGGCCGCCACATCGGGCTGCCAGGCACAGGCGTCCTTGGTGGCCACACTCTGGGTGTCGGAGCTGCCCGAACTCGTCGGCTGGCTGGCCGGCGTCCGACTGCCGGATGGCTTACCGGGCTTGGTCGTCGACGCCGAGGAGGGGCTGCTCTTCGGTTGCTGCTCGGTCTCCGACAGCGCCTGCTTCACCTGGCGTCGCATCAGCGGAAAGTTCGGGTCCGGGCTGAGGAAGCCGTTCACACCGTGCTTGAAGACCAGGCTGCGGACGTTGCCGGACTTCGCGCGCAGACTCAGATCGACGAACGCCCGCAGCGACTCCTGCGGGATGTCGGTCTGCACGATCTGCTTGCCCGCCTTGACGATCGCCTCGTAGCGGGTCAGCACGTTGGCCGGCTTGGCCTGGTCGATGATCGCGTTCACGACACAGCGCTGGCGGTCCATCCGTTGGAAGTCGTCGGCGCCGTAACGGCCGCGGGCGAACCAGAGTGCCTTCGCGCCGTCGAGGTGCTGGTTGGGGCCCGGCTTCAACCAGGCTTTCGGCGGGATGTGCAGGTCGGTGTTGCCGCCGATCGCCACGTAGGTGTTGATGTTGACGGTGATGCCGCCGAGGGCGTCGATCAACTGCCTGAAACCGGCCAGGTTGATCATCACGTAGTAGTCGATCTTGAGCCCGAGGGCGTCACCGACGGAGATCTTCATGACGTCGGCGCCCAGATTGTCCGTCTTGCCGAGGATGTCCTTGGGCACGGTGTGCGGCACGTTGTCGTACATCGCGTTGAGGAAGTACTCGGCGTTGTTCCCGTCGCCGTTGGTGAACCCGTTCGGGTAGTACTTGTGCAGCGGTGAGCTGTCCGGGAACGGCATCCGCGCGGTGTTGCGCGGCAGACTGATCAAGGTGGTGTCCCCGGTGCGGGTGTCGATGCTGGCGACCATCACGGTGTCGGTCCGGGTGCCGGTGCGGTCGGCGCCGGCGTCGCCGCCGAGCAGCAGGATGTTGACACGCGGCGTGCCGGCCCACGGGTCGGAGCGGTGGGTCGGCTGGAGGCTGGGACGGGTGGCGCTGTGCGAGTCCTTCTCGCGGTGGAAGACGGTGGTGACCAGGCCGGCCTGGTCGTAGCTGTAGCGGGCGGCGACCGCGGCCGGGGCGGCCACGGCGAAGGACAGTACGGCGACCAGGACACCGGCACCGACCCGCTGGGTCCGCCGCAGCGGCCGGCGGGACAGGCTGAGGTGGCTGATCACGATGACGGCGATCCAGACCACGGCGAGCACGATCAGTCCGACCGAGAGCCGTCGAAGCAGCGACGGGTCGACGGCGGTGGCGATCAGTGAGCCGGTGTCGACCAGCGCCCAGATGCCGACCGCGAGCACCATGGCCAGGAACACCCCGAGCACGATCCCGCCGAGCTTGCGTCGATGCGCAGCGATCAGACCGAGCCCGGGCAGGATCGCACCGAGGACGGTGAACAGCAGGGTCCGGCCGTAGTGATCGTCGTACGTGCGTTTCGTCGGGCTGGGGCCGGCGGCCCCGGCGGCGTCGGTGGTCTCGGCCGAGTGCTCCTCGGTGGTCTCGGCCGGTTCCTCGGCGGTGGTCTCGGCCGGTTGCTCGTCGCTACGACGGGGGAGGTCAGGACTCCGCTGGTCGTCGGACACGGGACAACTCCTCGCCGGTCGTACATCAGATAGGTGATGGGGGTGGCCGCCCGCACACCGGCGCCGGCCGAATCGGCACCACTGTACGTGTGACTGCCGAGAACAACCGAAACTGCGTCGGCAGCAGGGGTTGGTCGCTGTTTTTGCTCCCAGGGGCCGGCAATCGGTAGTCTTGCCGGGCGTTCCGCTGTGAACGGGTCGGGAGGCGTCGCCTAGTCCGGTCTATGGCGCCCGCCTGCTAAGCGGGTTGAGGGCACAAACCCTCTCGCGGGTTCAAATCCCGCCGCCTCCGCCGATCGAGCGCCCCGGGAGTCAGACGATTCCCGGGGCGTTTCCGCGTCCCGGACCCGCCGCTGTCCGCCCAGGAGTGTTCGGGTGTGAGCGGTGTGGGCGTGCGTGAGGCCCCCGGCGACGCTGCCGAGGGCCTCGACATGGGCGGATCACCATTGACGGCGCCCACAGCAGACCATCGACGTTGATGGCCTCGGTCCTGCTGGGTGGCCGGCGCGGCAGTTGGGGGCACGCCGCCGGCGGAATCAGCCACCACCTGATTGGCACGATAGTCCACTTCATCCACTGGTCTGGTCACGTGGTGATAACAGTTCGCCGATCGGCCTGCGGGCGCGGTGACCCGGAGAGGACCCGCGTGGACGCGGCGGCGGTCGCGTGCCGGATCGCCGCCGTCTGGTATCTCTGGTCGGTTGCGCTGGTACGCCCCCGGCCGCGGGCCGGTCGGGTCAGTGGAACTGGTCGGGTCAGTGGAACTGGGGGACGATCAGGTAGAGGGCGAAGAGCAGCATGACTCCGATCAGCCCCAGCAGGGTCCAGGCGCCGATCCGGGAGCCGGTGGTGGGGCGGCCGGTGTCGGCTGCGGCGCGCGCCTGGGCGAGCAGCCGGATGCTGCCGGCGAGCAGGACGGCGAAGATGCCGGTGCTGGCGATGGCCACCACAGCGACCAGCAGCAGGTTGCCCCATTCGATGCTCACTGGCCATCTCCCCGGGAGGTCCGCGCGACGTCCCTGTGGTCGTCCTTGTCGCCGCGGTAGGGCTGACCGAGCCGGTCGGCGCGGGCGGAGTTGAGGATGAGCACCTCCGCGCTCTCGGTGACGTTGGTGCGGTCGATCCGGTTCCGTCGGGAGACCGCGAAGATGATCAGGCAGGCCAGCCCGAGCATGCCGAGCAGCAGCAGGGCGCCGAGCAGGTGGAGGTCGGCGAGCAGCGCGGCGGCGCCACCGATGATGGCGGCGCCGGGCAGGGTGAGGAGCCAGGCGTACACCATCCGGCGCGCGACGTGCCAGCGGACGTCACCGCCCTTGCGGCCGACGCCGGCGCCGAGGATGCCTCCGGTCGAGACGTGGGTGGTGGACAGTCCGAAACCCAGGTGCGCCGAGGCGAGGATGGTGGCGGTGGTGGCCACACCCGAGGCGGCGCCCTGGCGGGTGTCGATCTCGACGATGCCCTTGCCCATCGTCCGCATGATCCGCCAGCCGCCGGAGTAGGTGCCCAGGCCGATGGCGAAGCCGGCGGCGGCGATGACCCACCACTGTGGCGCCGTACCGGCCGGCTGCAGTCCGGCGGCGATCAGCACCAGCGTGATCACGCCCATGGTCTTCTGGCCGTCGGAGGTGCCGTGGGCGAGGGCGACCAGCGAGGCGGTGAAGGCCTGGGCCCGGCGGAACGCCTTGGCGACCGGTCGGCGCGGCGCCGAGTGGGTCATCCGGTCGGCGATCCAGGTCGCCAGCGCCGCCGCCAGTCCGGCGACGAACGGTGCTGCGACGGCCGGGATGAAGACCTTGGAGACGACCACTGCGAAGTGCACCGAGTGCAGCCCGGCGCCGACGATGACGGCGCCGATGAGACCGCCGAAGAGGGCGTGTGAGGAACTGGACGGCAGGCCGAAGAGCCAGGTCACCAGGTTCCAGACGATCGCGCCGGCGAGGCCGGCCAGGACCACGGCCGGGCTGACCAGTTTCTCGTCGAAGAAGCCGTTGGAGATCGTCTTGGCGACCTCGGTGGACAGGCAGGCCCCGACGATGTTGAGCAGGGCCGCGATCATCACGGCCGTCCGCGGCCTCAGCGCGCCGGTGGCGATCGGCCCGGCCATCGCGTTCGCGCTGTCGTGGAACCCATTGGTGAAGTCGAAGACGAGCGCCACGATGATGACGCAGATGACGACGAACAGAGCGACGGTCACCGGAGTCGGGTCCTCGACCGGGACCGCTGGGGTCCGCCGGACTGGTGCAGTTCGTCAACCGCCACGCGATGAACAATAGGTGACCGGCCGTCGACGTGCATGTTGCAAGCGGTCTCCCGTCGCCTCGGCGAGTCGGGGACGGCGAGCCCATTTTGGTGGACCGCGTCGGCCCGCTAAGCTGAGTCGGCGTTGCCGGTACCCAGGTCCCGGCGACCGGCGCCCGTGGCTCAACGGATAGAGCATCTGACTACGGATCAGAAGGTTGGGGGTTCGAATCCCTCCGGGCGCGCCCCAGGCAAACCACCTGTCACAGGGTGGAACGTCGCCATAAGCATTGAATCCCCACCCTGCAGTTCCTCATCGCCAAAGTGGGAGCCAAACCCCCTCCGAAGAGCGCCTCGCTCATCGCCTTCGACGCCTCCCGCTTGTGGCCCTCGACCAGGTCGCCATAGACGTCCTTCGTGATCGCGATGCTCGCGTGGCTGAGCACCTCCGATACCACGTACAAGTCCGTCCCCTGCGCGAGCATCGGTGACGCACCGCAGTGGCGCAGGTCATGCGGATGCCAGTGCCCAAGGCCGGCCTTGGCCGTGAGCCGCGTGAAGACGTGGGAGAAGGTGTCCGGATCCAGCGGCGTGCCGATCTCGGTGGCGAAGATGAGGCCGTGGTCCTGTCACGCCCCGGGCCCCCCGGCCGGCCGGCATCGTCATTGCGCCGGACCCCGCAGGTGCCCAAGGCCGGCAGCGAGAAGAACGCCGAGGAGGTGACCGAAGCCGAACCTATGACGGCATGATCAAAACACTGACCCGCACGGAGCCGACGAATTCCGCCACTCAGAGCGACGTCACTTAGGGCTGGCACACCCGTGGGACCTCGTACCCTTCGCGGGCCACTGTCGGGGCGTCTATCGTCACTGCATCCACTGCAGCCCATGATCATTCTGTGCGATACCTCGGCGGCCGGCTGCGGCGTAGCGGACGACCGCCACCAGGAGGAGGGTGGTTCGGATGTCTGGTCTGTCCCGTCGTCGGCTTCTCGCGTACGGCCTGGGAGCGGGTGCCGCCGCCGCCTTGCCATGGACAGTTGGCACCCGGTCAGCATCGGCCGCGGTGGGCGGCAGGCTGACCAAGTACGTGCAGCCGCTGCCGGTGCCGGGGAATGGAATCGTCGTGGCGTCTCCCACTGAGGGCGCGAACACCTACGCGTTCGCGCTGCGGGAGATCAGCCGGCGGTTACATCCTGATCTGCCGCCAACGCCGTTTTGGGCATACGACGACGGCTCGGGGCTGGGCGGTCAGGTCGGCTCGTTCGGAATGGCACTGGCCGCACGGAGCGGGGTCCCGGTGCGGGCCAGATTTATCAATGATCTTCCGGCGACCTACCCTGACTGGATCCCGGTGGACACTCGGCTCACGGCGCAGCCGGACAGGGTGGTACGGGCGATGCAGCATCTGCACGGCGGGTTTGTCGCCGCCGACAGTGACGGCAGCCCAGCTGTCGACTTCGACGGGTTCGGCCCCGGCGAGACGCAGGAGGTGCTCTACACCAATCAGCTGCCGCAGATGCCGGCCTCACTCTCGTGGTTCCATGATCACGCGTTCGGCGCCACGAGATTGAATGTCTTCGCCGGGCTCGCAGCCGCCTACATTCTGCGGGACGAGAGCGATACCGGCAATGAGCCGAATCCGGCCGGCATTCCGGGTGGGGCCTATGAGATTCCGTTGGTGATCCAGGACCGTCAATTCAATGCCGACGGGACCTTCCGATACCCGATGAGTGGCATCCCCGGCTCGGTCTGGATCGGCGAGTACTTCGGCGATGTGATGCTGGTCAACGGCGCGGTCTGGCCGTTCCTGAACGTCGAGCCCCGGCTGTACCGGTTCCGCATTCTCAACGGCTGCAACGCTCGGATTCTGAACCTGCGCTTGGGTGGTGCACGGCTATGGCAGATCGGCGCCGAAGGCGGCATGTGGGACGTACCGGTGCCGGTGAAGAACCTGGTCCTCGCACCGGCCGAGCGAGCCGACGTCATCGCCGATTTCCGGCACTCGCCCGGCATGACGCTCGTCATGAAGAACACACGCCCACCCAAACCGGTTGTTACCCCGGCGCCGTCGCTCACGGCCATCATGCAGATCCGGGTCGGCACCACCGTCACCCGGCCCGGCCCGGCGACCGTCCCCTCCAGCCTCCCGGGACGAGCCGCAGACGTGGCCGGGCCGATCGCGGCGACGCGCTTCATCACACTCAACGAAATCAACCCGAATACAGCTGACTGGTCCCTCAACCTGAACGGCCTCGACTTCGAGCTTTCCACGCCCACGGAGACGCCCCGCGCCGGGACCGTGGAGGACTGGGTGTATGTCAACCTGACCGGCGACACCCATCCCATGCACACCCACCTAGTGACCCACCAGGTCGTGGGCCGCACACCGTTCGACGTCGCCGCCTACAGGGCCGCCGCAGGCACCGGCGACTTCGGCGGTAGCTCCGGAGGGACCGACCCCACCCCGTTCGCGACCGGCCCCACGGAGCCGCCGAATTCCACCGAACGCGGCTTCAAGGACACCACCATGGCCCACCCCGGTTACTTCACGACCATCCGGGCGAAGTTCGAGCTACCAAACGGCGTGACAGCACCCCAGACCTACGTCCACCACTGCCACATCGTCGAACACGAGGACAACGACATGATGCTGCCGTTCGTCGTCACACCGTGAACCACACGAGGAGCGATCCACCGACTGCCATACACAGGTGCCCTCGTCAGCGGGCCGATGAAGTCTCGGCCCGTTGGCCCCGGTACGGCTGACCGGGTCAGGACCCCGCTGCCACCCCGTCGAGCCGCCGCTTGGCCTCGGCGTAGGTGTCCTCTGGCAGCGGCTTGGAGGCGGCGGCCACGTTCGCGGCCAAGTGCTCGGGGTTGAGGGTGCCGACGATGTTGGTGTTCATGCCCGGGTGGGCGTTGGTGAAGCGGAGCAGGAACTGGGTCCGGGTCTCGCCGGGGTCGAGCAGGTCGTTCAGGCCGGCCTTCTCCCAGACCGCCCAGGTGTCCTCCGGGCCCAAACCGGCACCGGGCTCGCCGCGTGCAACACCGCCGCGGACGATCACGCCCGCGCCGGAGTCGGCGGCTGCCTGGATCAGCTGCTCGTGCTGGCGTTCCAGGGCCGAGTAGGGGATCTGGAAGGTGTCGAAGACCCCCCATTCGATGAACGTCTGCAGATGCGGATCGGTCGACGAGATCCCGATCCAGCGGACCTTGCCCTGGTCCTTCATCTCCTGCAGGACGCTGACCAGGTCGCCGTCCTCGCACTGTTCCACCGACGGGTTGTGCAGCTGGATGAGATCGACGTGGTCGGTGCGCATCCGCTCCAGGCTCTCGTGGAGTCCGCGGAACAGGTTGTCCCGCGTCCACACGTGCGGCGTGTCATCGGTCTCCTCGTCGCGGCGGACAACGGTGCAGCCGCACTTGGTGGCCAGCACGTACTCATCGCGACGTCCGGCCAGATACCGGCCGATGTACTCCTCGCTGCGGCCGTAGTCGTTGGCCGTGTCGACGAAGGTGATGCCGGCGTCCAGCACGGCGTTCAGGATGGTCTCGGCCTGCTGGTCCTCGACCGGTCGGCCGCCCCAGATCCGCGAGCCGCGGACCTCCATCGCGCCGTAGCCCAGCTTCGTGACCTCCAGGCCGGTCCGGCCCAGCGTGTTCACCGGCAGATTCGTCTCGCTCATCATCCCTCGCTTCATCGCGCAGCTCCGGCAGGTGCCGGCCTCCGCCCCATTGTCCGTGGCGCCCGTCGGGCGCGGCATCCGCCCCCGGCGGTGCGGGCCTGAGGCGGGTCGGCGGACCTCCGCCGACCCGTCCCCGGACTGGTCAGGGCGCGCAGACGGCGGCGTTGAACCCACCGCCGAAGAGTGGCACGTTGCCGCCCATGGTGATCGGGATGACGCCCGAGATCGGACCGCCATTGGCGGCGGCCGCCGGAGTGTTGTTGGTCTGGTTGGCGCCGGCGTTGTCGGGCGCCGGCGTACACCGCAGCGGCGTGATGCCGTGTACGTGCGCGGATGCCGTGCTCGCCGGGACCAGCACCAGGGCCGATGCCAGCAGACCGCCGGCGATCAGGCTGCGGGTCTTCCTCATGATTCCCCCTTCCGGGGCCGGCCCACCGGTGGACCCGAGGTGCGCCGTCCGAGCGCACGAACGCCCCGTTCACAGACACAAACGGGCTCGCCGCCCGGATGGTTCATGTCGGGTCACTCCTGGACGGGTCGACCCCCGCCGGTGACCGTGGTCCTTGGCGGCGGCCCGGTTGGCGTCGATCGTCGCCCATTGCAGCCTCTCGGTGTACCCCGGCGGGTGGCACGACCAGGTGGGGGTGGTCCCGGGCAGCGTGATGCGGCGGGCGGTCAGGCGTCTTCGCCCTTGTTCGCCAGGCGCGCCGCCTCTTCGGCGTCGCGGGCCCGCTGGTCGAGGACACGTTGCGGTACGACCTTCTCCCGTTCGCCGGTCCGCCGGAAGTCGTAGCGGTCGACGCCGAGCCCGCGCAGCACTGCCCGCTCGACCGGCGAGAAGTCCGCGGCGTCGTCGCGGTCGAACCGGAGCGGCTCGCGCAGGTTGATCGGCGGGTTGGTGATGACGCGGCCGTGCTTGATCACGTTCTGTGAGGTGGCGTGCAGCATGTAGGGGTGCATCAGCACGACGTCGCCGAGTTCGCCGGTCATCTCGACGAAGTCGTGACACTGGTGGATCAGGGCGTCGACGTCGATGTCGGTCGGCAGCACACCCTCGGGATGCGCGGCGAGATATCTCGCGACGACGCCGATCGAGTCGGTCGCCACGAAGGTGCCGCCGCCCTGGTGGTACATGTCGGTCCACAACACCAGCGTCAGCAGGCCCTGCTCGGGTGAGTCGAGGAAGTGCCGGAAGAAGTCGCCGTCCTTGTGCCAGCCGCCGACGTCCGGCCCGGGCGCATCCCAGGGCCGGTCGTCGCCGACACCGAGGTTGGCGATGAAGCCGTCGCTCCACTCCCAGGGGAGCTCGACACGATCCGCTCCGCCGAGGAGTTCCATGGCGCCGTGCCAAGCACGTGGGGCGAACTCCTTCGCGTCCACGGTCTCGTGCGCGGAGAGGTGGACGCGCTTCTCCGCCCACTGGGCCGGGTCATCGCGATCGACGCCGATGCGGGACCACCCGCGGTCGATCCACTCCTTGACGTCCTGGGCCGCGAAGCAGTTCTTCAGCGTCACGTAGCCCTGCGTGATGAACTGGTCGAGCTCCGGGTCGGAGAGATGCATCCCCACAGGCTGTCCTTTCACCACGGGATCAGGCCGCTGCGAACGTCTGCCCGACAGACTATTTGGTCGGCTCCCCGGGCCGCTGTGCGGGGGCGACGGGTGACCTCGTGGCCGCCGACCTCAGGTCGCCGGAGTCTCGGCCGTCGCGACCAGGGTCGCCCTGGCCAGGATGTGGTTCGCCATGGTGAAGCCCAGGAAGGCCGGCGTGCCGTCTGCCGGTACGCCGATCTCCTCGACATCGAGCGCGTGCACGGTGACGAAGTAGCGGTGCTCGCCGTGACCTGCCGGCGGGGCGCCGCCGACGTAGCGGGCCAGGCGCGCGTCGTTGGGCAGGTGGAAGGCGCCGGCAGGTAGGCCGGCCCCGTTCTCGCGCCCCGCGTTCTCCGGTAGGGCCGATGTGTCGGCGGGGACGTTGGCCACGGCCCAGTGCCAGAATCCCGATCCGGTCGGGGCGTCGGGGTCGTAGACGGTCACCGCGAAGCTCCTGGTGGCGGCGGGTGCGCCCGACCAGGACAGGGCGGGGGAGACGTCGGCGCCGCCGGGCATCCCGAAGATGCCGGAGAGTTGGGCGGCGGACCAGGGCTTGCCGTCCTCCACCGAGCTGCTGGTGAGGTCGAAGGACGGGACCACCGGCAGCCGGGCGAACGGATTGTTCTGTGACATGGATCTGCTCTCTGCGCGTCGAGTGGAGTGATGCCGGGGCGTGCGCCCGCCGATCAAGGCCGGGTGAGCGACTCAGCCGACGTCGATCTTGGGTGGACCGACCCAGCTGGCGAAGCCCTGACCCTTCGCGCCGGGCGGGTTGGCGCCGATGGTGGGCCACAGCAACCCTTCGGTGTACGACGCCGGCGACACCACGTGGGTGGACACCGGCTCACCGGTCGCGTACCGGTCGCGCCAGTCCTGGGCGAGCTCGTACCAGGTGCCGACGAACCACATCTTGATCAGGTTGCGGGCGACCGGGCCCAGCTTCTCGTCGCTGAGCACCCGGGTGCGGAGCCCGCGGTCGAGGGACTCCGGATCGCCGGCCGCGTCGCGATCCACCTCGGTGAACGCGATCAGCAGCTCACAGAGCACCTCATCGCCCACCGCCGCGCGGGTCGTCGCGAGGTAGGGATCGGCCTGGCCGGTGCCGAGCAGCCGGAACTGCGAGTAGCCGGTCAGCGTCGCGGACAGCTCCAGGAACGCCGCCTGCATGTCGTCGACTCCCATCTCAGGCCACCGCCAGCGCAGCGAGCCCACGGAAGATCGGCGCCGCGTTCAGGCCGTGGCGCCCCGGCATCGGGTTGCGCATGATCTGGGTGGCGAGCTCCTTGATCTTGAACATGTCGACGACCGCGGGCACCAGCAGGTCCGGCCGGCCGCGGAAGGCCTCGGTCAACCGGGCCAGGAAGTCGCCGTAGGCCGTGCTGAAGGCCCTCACCGCGTCCTGCAGCTCACCCGGCTCGGTGTAGGAGGGGAAGTCGGCGTCATCGACGATCGGGTAGACGGCGTCCCAGTCGACGTCGAGCGTCGGGCCGGTCGGGCTGCCGGGCCGGTCTCCGGGCTGGTAGTAGCGCCCGAGGAGCAGTTGCTGGAACCGGAAGTAATGGGCCAGTTCGCCCTCGTCGTCGAAGATGCCGCCGCCCAGACCCTCGCCCTGCTCGCTGATCTGCCGCATCGCGGCCGCCGCCGAGGCCGCGTCGGTGACCTTCACGATGGTGCCGCCGCCGGAGTAGTAGTACTCGGGCCCGACCTGGCGGGCCGGGTCACCGCAGAACAGCGCCTCGCCCATCTCCTCGTGCAGGCGGTGCAGGCCGTCGCCGATCTCGGCGTAGAACTCCCCGATGCTGAAGAAGTGCAGGTCGTCCTCGTGGACGTCCACCGCCGGCAGCAGGGCACGCCGGGACCGGTCCCGGGACACGAAGCGCTGGTCCCCGGACTCGGCGGGACGTTCGATCTTCAGGAAGGTCTCGACCGACTCCCGGCAGAAGGCGCGGGTGCCGACCTCGAAATCGTCCTCGCCGTCGGGCAGATGGCACGGGTAGACCGGCACGAACCCGTCCACGGTCAGGTCCGGATCCCCGCCCACGGCATTGAGCAGGTTGGCCGCCAGCGTCAGGTGCAGCATCTCCTCCACCGCGACCACCCGGATGACCCGGTAGGCGTCGGCGTTGCTGACCGGGTGCATGGAGTACAGCGCGGTGAGGTAGGGCGGGATCGTTGCGTGCTCGAGTTGCAGGGCGACCTGCAGGTAGGCGTGCAGATCCTCGACAGTGGCGATGCGGCGAAGGGTCATGAGGTCATCCCCCGATGGTGATGGACGGGCGGGTCGTCAGTTCGGACACGATGTGGTCGGCGGTGCGGTACGACAGCGCCGCCAGGGTGAGAGTGGTGTTGGACGTGCCGATGCTCGGCATGCTCCCGGCGCCCACGAGGTAGAGGTTCCGGTGGTCCCACGACCGCTGGTGACCATCGACGACGGAGTCGCGACCCGACGAGCCCATGATGTGGGTGCCGGCCCAGTGGTTACCGCCCCGGATGACGTAACCCTCACCCTGGTGGCCGACGTAACCGGGGTCGAGCGGGTCGTAGCGGGTCTGGTCCTCGGCGCCGAGTCGCTGGAACAAGCGGCGGGAGACGCGGCGGCTCGCCGAGACCGCATCCATCGTGTACTCCGGCAGCGAGTAGGACAGCACCGGCCGAAGATTGCCCAGCGCATCGATGTAGCGACCGTCGACGGTGATCCGGTTGCTCGGCTCGGGCGGCAGATCGATCATGAACGACAGCATCAGTTGGCGTGAGATCCGGTCCACCACACGGCGGCGCAGGGCCGCGCCGTAGGCGTTGGCGTCGTCGACCAACTCGATCAGATCGGTGTACGGCGAGCCCGTCGGCCAGGACCAGCCGTCGTTGTGGATGCTCACCCGCATCGCGGCGTGCAAGCTGCGGAATTCCCCGGAACGGAAGTCCTCGATCCCGGAGGTGCACTGGGAGCCGCGCATCGTCCCGGCCACCTCGGGCAGCAGCGCCCAGGTGAGCAGGTAGGCGTGGTCCATCAGGTTGCGGCCCACCAGGCCACTGCTGCCCGGCAGGCCGGACGCCAACATCAGCCGAGCGTTCTCGACCGCGTTGGCGGCCAGTACGTAGGCCTTGGCCCGCAGCGAGCCGGTCACGTGGTCGGGTGAGCCGGTCGAGCCGTAGGACTGGTAGTCGATGTGACTGATCCGGCCGTCCGCACCGACGTGCACCCGGGAGGCGACGGTCTGGGTCAGGATGTCGATGCGCCCGGTCTGCAACCCGATGGACAGCGTCTTGCGGGCGTTGTACTTGGCCTGGACCGGGCACAGCGGCACGCAGTTGATGTTGCCCTGGCAGCGATCGCCCTGGTCGATCTGATGGGTGCTGACGGCGCCGACGGGGACGTAGCCCTTGCCGCCGTCGTAGGCCGGATTGGGAATCCCGTTGCGGGCCTGCGCGGTCGGGCGGACCGAGATCGTGCAGGTGGTGTCCTGGAGCTGGACGGTGGTGCCGTCGAGGCCGCCGGCGACGACCTTGTCGAGGTACGACGGCGGCAGACCGTGCATGGGGAACTGGTAGTCCGGCGGGAAGGTGATGCCGTAGAACGTTTGGTCGGCCACGTCGGCCGAGACGCCCAGTTCCCGCTCGGCCCGGCGGTAGTCCGGCTCGAGCTCGTCGTAGCCGATCGGCCAGTCCCGGCCCCGGCCGAACCGGGTCCGCATCTGGAAGTCCTCGGGGAGCATGCGCATCGCCTTGCCCTCCCAGTGCATGGTCGTGCCCCCGAGCACCCGCGTGTAGGTGCTGTCCATCTCGTACGGCCCGTTCTGGATCAGGTAGCTCGTCGAGTCGGGATGACCGGCCTGGAGGCGGCGGACGTCTGGGGAGCGCGGCATCGGCGCGTTCGGATTGACCTCGTAGGCCGAGTTGTTGTCCTTGGCGGCCGCGCCGTAGAACCGGGTCAGGTACGACTCGTACTCGGCGACCGACAGTTCCTCCCCCGGGCCGGCCTCGACGACGAGCACCCGCAGGCCACGCTCGGCCAGGGAGCGGGCGACGATGGCGCCGCTGACCCCCGAGCCGACGACCAGGGCGTCATAGGTGCTGCGGGCTGCGGTGGCGTGATCGATCTCGTTTGTCACTGGCGGGCCTTCTCAGACGGATGGTGCACGAACGGGGATGTGGTGGCGCGACGGCGGCGGACGGGGTGGGGTGCGGTGCGGCTTCCGACGACGGTCGCGTTCCTGCCCCTGGAGACCGAATGAATCCCCTGCTGTACCAGGTGAACACCCGGATGCTGCTGGCCGAACTGGCTGTCGCCCTGGATCGCCCCGCCACGCTGGACGATGTGCCGGACGCCTTCCTCGACGACGTCGCGACGCGCGGTTTCGACTGGGTCTGGATGCTGGGGATCTGGCAGACCGGGGAGGCGGGTCGCGCCGTCTCCGCGTCGAACCCCGGCTGGCTGGCCGAGTACGTCGACGCGCTGCCGGATTTCACGCCGGCCGATGTCGCCGGATCGCCGTTCGCGATCGTCGACTACCGGGTGCACCGCGAGTTCGGTGGCGACCCGGCGCTGGCCCGGCTGCGCAGCAGACTGGCCCAGCGTGGCCTGAAGCTGCTGTTGGACTTCGTGCCCAACCACACCGCCATCGATCACCCGTGACTGCTGGACGCGCCGCAACGCTACATCGGCGGCTCCGACCCGGTGCTGGTCAACCTGAGCGACGGACAGGCTCAGACCCGGGTCCGGCTGGCCGACGTCCTCCCGCCGGCCGGGGTGTTGACCCTGACCGACCGGATGCATCCGGGCACGGCGTACGAGCGCGACGCCATCGAGGTCGCCGCCCACGGTCTGTTCCTCGATCTGCCGCCCCACGGCTACAACGTCTTCGAGGTCAGCTGACATTGCGGCGGAACAGCGTCGTCGACGGGTGCGGCCGCTCGTCGGCGAGCACGGTCGCCGGGTCGACGGTCCCGAAGAGCTGGACCAGCTTGGCCACCAGGCCGGTCCAGCCGGTCTGGTGCGATGCTCCGATGCCGGCGCCGTTGTCGCCGTGGAAGTACTCGTAGAACAGCAGGTTGTCGCGCCAGTGTGCATCGGACTGGAACAGTTCGACGCCGCCGAACACCGGCCGTCGGTCGTCGCCGTCGGGCAGGAAGATCGACACCAGCCGGTCGGCGATCTCGCGGGCCACCTCGAACAGCGTGTGCTGCTGACCCGACCCGGTCGGCATCTCCACGGTGAACTCGTCGCCGTAGTAGAGGTAGTACTGCAGCAGCGCCCGGATGATCATGAAGTTGACCGGCATCCACACCGGTCCACGCCAGTTGGAGTTGCCGCCGAACATCCCGCTGTCGGACTCTCCGGGAAGGTAACCCACCCCGAACGTCTGGCCGGCGACCTCCATCGAGAACGGGTGGTCGCGGTGGTAGCGCGACAGCGCGCGGATGCCGTGGGCACTGAGGAACTCGTCCTCGTCCAGCAGATAGCCCAGGACGCTGCGCAACCGATCCTCGTTGAGCAGGGTGAGCAGTCGACGTCCGGCGACTCCCGGCACCAGCGGGTCGGAGATCTGGCCGAGCAGGTCGGGATGGCGCGCCATGAAACCGGCCAACCGCTCGTCGAGAAGTCCGAAGGCGGTCTCGGGCACGACGGTGACCGCGCACAGCGGGATGAGCCCGACCATCGAGCGCACCCGCAGCCGCTGCCCCGAACCGTCGGGACGCCTCAGCTGGTCGTAGAAGAAGCCGTCCTCGTCGTCCCACATGCCGTCGCCGCGCTCCATCGCTGCACAGATGTAGAGGAAGTGCTCGACGAACTTCAGGGCCATCGCCTCGTAGTTCGCATCCGACTTCACCAGCTCGAGGCAGAGCTCGAGCATGCTCTGGCAGTACAGCGCCATCCAGGCCGTGCCGTCGGCCTGCTCGAGTCGACCGCCGGTGGGCAGCTGCGCGGCACTGCGGTCGAAGACGGCGATGTTGTCCAGCCCGAGGAAGCCGCCCTCGAAGGCGTTGGCGCCGTTGATGTCCTTGCGATTGACCCACCAGGTGAAGTTGAGCACCAGCTTGTCGAACATGTCGGTGAGGAAGTCGTGGTCGTAGTCCACCCCGGTGTCGGTGGCCTCGACATGGCTGAACAGGGTGGCCAGGGCGTGGACGGGCGGGTTGACGTCGGAGAAGTTCCACTCGTACGCCGGGATCTGGCCCGAGGGGTGCAGGTAATGATCACCCAGCAGCAGTCGCAGCTGATCGCGGGCGAAGACGCTGTCGACCATGGCCAGTGTCATCGTGTGGAACGCCAGGTCCCAGGCGGCGAACCACGGGTACTCCCAGCAGTCCGGCATCGAGATGATGTCGCCGCAGACCATGTGGAACCACCGGGCGTTGCGATGATCGAGGCCGGCCTCGTCGCGCAACGGGTGCACGTTGCGGTCGCTCAGCCACCGGTCGAGGTCGTAGCAGTAGAACTGCTTGGACCAGAGCATGCCGGCCAGGGCCTGGCGCATGACCATCGCCTTGTCCGCGGTGACCGACGGAGGCGTGATGGCGGCGTAGAAGTCGTCCGCCTCGGTCCGGCGCTGCGCCAGCACCCGGTCGGTGTGATCGCCGAGGGCCGGCTGCGGCATCGACGTCGCCAGCCGCAGCCGCATCGTCACCGACTCGCCGGCGCCGATCACGTCACGCCGGCGCAGGGCGATCCTGGTCCCGGTCAGGTCGGGGTTGACGGCATCCCGGCGGCCCTCGACGACGGCGTCGTTGATGCCGTCCTTGACGTAGCGGGTGGCGTTGGTCCCGCCGTACAGCCTGGCCCAGTTGCTCTCGTTCTCGGTGCACAGGACCTCGACGTCGTCCTCCCAGGCCATCGCATAGCAGCCCAGCTCGGGGCAGTCGACGTCGATCCGTCGGGTGTCGGTGTCGGCGGTCAGCCGGGGCCGTGGCGCCTGCTGGTCGTCGCCCCAGGTGTTGCGCAGCCACAGGGTCGGCAGCAGGTGCAGCACGGCCGGGTCGGGACCGCGGTTGGTGGCGGTGATGGTGATCAGCAGATCCTCGGGTCCGGCCTTGGCGTAGACGACCTCGACGTCGAAGTAGCGTTGGTCGTTGAAGATGCCGGTGTCGACCAGCTCGTACTCGGGGTCGTGCTTGCCGCGCGCGGCGTTGGTCCGCAGCAGGTCCTCGTAGGGGTAGGCGGCCTGCGGATACTTGTACAGGGCGCGCATCCACGAGTGGGTCGGCGTCGAATCGGTGTAGAAGTAGTACTCCTTGACGTCCTCGCCGTGGTTGCCCTCGCCGTTGGTCAGGCCGAAGAGCCGCTCCTTGATGATCGGGTCGGCCTCGTTCCACACGGCGAGGCCGAAGCACAGCCGCTGGCTGTCGTCGCTGATGCCGAGCAGCCCGTCCTCGCCCCACCGGTACGCCCGGGAGCGCGCATGGTCGTGGGGGAAGGAGTTCCACGCGTCACCGCCGGCGGAGGTGTCCTCGCGTACCGTGCCCCACTGCCGATCAGCGAGGTAGGGTCCCCAGCGGCGCCACGGAATCCCGTCGGTGTTGGCCGAGGTCAGTCGGTCATGTTCGGCCGTCGCCACGTCTACAGACCGGCCACGTCGGCGAGATAGCGGCGGGCGAGGCGGAACGCCTCCAGCGGGTGCGCCGTGGCCGGGTCCTGTTCGGCCTCCACCACCAACCAGCCCGCCCAGCCGTCGTCGGCGAGCTTGCGCAGCAGCGGAGCGAAGTCGATGCAGCCCTGCGCATCCCCGGGCACGGTGAAGATGCCCTGCCGCAGGGCGTCCCAGAAACTCAACGCCTCCAGGCGCATCCGGTCCAGCACCGGCCGGCGCAGATTCTTCAGATGGACGTGACCGATCCGGCCCTCATGCCGGGTCAGCACGGTCATGGGGTCGCCGCCTCCCACCAGCAGGTGCGCCGTGTCGAGCAGCAGCCAGGTCTCACCGGCCACCGTGTCGGCCATCAGCCGGTCGATGTCCTCCGCGGACTGCACCCCGGTGCCGGTGTGATGGTGGTAGTTGATCCGGAGGTTGTGGTCGGCGGCGATCTTGCCCATCTCGCGGAGTCCGCGGACCAGCGCATCCCATTGTCCGTCGTCGAAAACCGGCCGGTTGGCCAGCGCCGGCACGGGCTGCTGGTGCACCGCGCCAGTCACCTCGGCGACGTAGACGTCCTGCAGACCGATCGCGGTGAAGAACGGGATCCGGGCGCGGAACGCGTCGATCGTCTGCTCGTATGCGCCACCCTTCGAGGCGAACCAGGTCGAGACCCAGCCGCCGGAAGGGGCCAGCCCGCGCGCCTCGAGTGCCGCGACGAGGACCGCGGCATCGGTCGGGTAGGTACTGCCGAGCTCGGTGCCCTCGTAACCGGCGAGGGCCATCTCGCTGACGATCTGCTCGAACGAGGTTCCCCTGCCGAGTTCAGGAAGATCGTCGTTGACCCAGGCATTCGGTACCGCAGCGACGCGCACAGACCCAGCCTTGAACACGGGGGATTCCTCTCAACGTCCGACAATGCATGTCGTTGATCACTGCCACTGCGATGCAGCCCCCGTCAGGCTCACCCCAAACGTCCGCCCGCAAAACGACGGACGAACGATTGGAACGAAGGTCACTTTAGCGGCCCGGTGACGAAGTCGGTGCGGAATCGCGAATGTCACGCAAATGTCACCGGAAGGCCGTGCGGCCGCGCCGGGCTCAGCGCTTCCGGCGGGATCTGATCAAGGCCGATACGCGACCGCTGAGCAGCAACAGCAGCAGGGGGAGGTAGCCGGCACCGGGGATGATCAACGACAGCACCATCGCGAGCACCATGATCGCGGTGGTGGTGATCGAGTCGACCGAGCTGGGCGGGATCCCGCCGTCCCGGATCGCCGGGGTCCGCGCGACCCGCAACGCGGCCACGGTGAGGGACAAGCTGCTCAGCGCCATGGTGCCGATGTAGAGCACCTCGGTCTTGTCGCCCTCGTGTGACCCCGCCACCAGTGCGGTCGGAACAGGCAACACCACGACCGTCAACGCCCAGGCCATCAGACACCGGGTGACAATGCGGTCCTGCACCACCACGGTA
Organism: uncultured Actinomycetota bacterium; assembly: GCA_963758075.1. GTDB lineage: Bacteria > Actinomycetota > Actinomycetes > Propionibacteriales > Propionibacteriaceae > Microlunatus. The sequence goes on from CAVWTT010000005.1 coordinate 851,338, forward strand.
CGGACGATGTTGTGCTGGGCGAACCAGAGCTGGGCGATCACGAAGAAGCTGAGGAAGAAGTTGAAGATCTGCCCCGTGTGCTCGTGGAACAGGGCGTCGATCGACAGCTTGGACTCACCGCCGGCGATCTCCACGAGGGGAAGGACCAGGAGGGTGACCGCGATAGCGACGATCGCGTCGATGAACGTGAGGAAGCGATCGAAGTCCCGCTCCCGCTCGACCGCGTGCCGGTCCGCCGCGATCGCCGGCTGACCGTGCTCGGGACCGGCGCTGGAAGACTCCCGGTCCAGCGCGGTCGCCTGCTGCTGGGCTCCCACCGCTAGCCGCCCAGCGGGAGCGACGGGATCACCGGTGCATCCGGGACCGGCGTCGCGTAGCGATTGAGGAACAGCGCCAGCTGGGGGTCCTCGCACAGGAAGTACCCGGGCACGTAGTAGCCGAGGGTGGCGAAGTCGAGCCGACCGTCCCCGTCGAAGTCGGCGACGGCGATGCGGGCGGCCGATGCGTCGGAGAGGCGGGTCTTCTCGAACGTGCCGCTGCCGACGTCGGTGAACTTGTACAGGAAGACGCCCTGGTGGGGCATGGGCCCGCGGAGGGCGACGAGGAGTTCGTCCTCGCCGTCGCCGTCGAAGTCGGCGCAGACGACGTGGTGGGCCGGGCCCTCACCCGCATCGTTCGGCTCCCCGAAGACCTCGAGCACGCGACGCTCCCACCTGCCGCCGACGATCCCCGCGTGAGCCTCGGCACGGGTGTAGAGCGCCAGGGTGTTGCCGTGGAAGGGTTCGACAGTTGCCAGATAGGCGTACTGATCATCGCCGATGCGTCCGATCGCGATGTTGCCGCTGCCCTTGTAGCCGGTCGTGGCCTGTTGGGTGGTCTCGCCGGCATGAAGCAGGTGACGCTGCCAGGTGCCGGATTCATCCACACCGAACCAGACAAGGCCCTCCTCGCACGCCAGGATGACGGCATCGAGCCCAGCCGGAGACGGTGCACCAAAATTGCCCAGCTGGGCGGCGTGGATGACACGGAAGCTGGTCTCGTCCACAGGCTCACCGGACCACGAGTCCGCGCCGAGGACGTCGTCGGGGCGATGGTAGAGCATCACCTTGATCGGGGCGTGAACCGCGTCCTGTCCGGACTTCTGCCCGACGACCGGTAACGCGAGAAGTTGCAGCTGATCGGGATCGGTGAAGTGGCCCAGCCGAAGCCGGTGGGTGGAGCCGAGCTGGCCGACGAAGTGGGCCGTCCACTCGGCCCCGACCTCACCGGGGTTCTCCATCCAGGAGATCTTCCCGTCCGCCGGAGTCGCCTCGAACATCGTTCGGGCGTAGTCATGGCAGACCACGAGGTCGCGCCGCCCGCTGGCCGAGACCTCACCCTGGTCGAGCGACACGGGCCGGGAGAACTCGTGGATGGGGGACTTGTGCCAGTCGGGGTTGCGGTACCAGGAGACGCGGCCGTCACTCAGCCCGGATGTGAGGATGTCCGGCCGGCCGTCGCCGTCGACATCCATGGCCTGGATCCAGTAACCGTCGGTCAGTCCTGACTCGATGACCTGCATCTCGAACGCGGGCTCGGTCGCCATGTCGTGTCCTCTCGGGGGGTGGGTACGCGGACCACCTCGACGGGCGTCACGCGCTCATGGTCAAAGCCAGGTCCCCCCGGGGCCTGGACGCGCACAGCCCGGATGCCGCAATCGGATCTGCGTTGATGCGGAACGGGAGCGCACGCCGAACGGGAGCATACGCGAGTGCGCGGTGTCGGGAAGGGATGTGCGCGGCCCGCCGGGCTGCGGCGCAGCAGCCATCGAGAACTCGGACGGCACCCGTGGCCGGGGTGCCGAACTGGCATGATCAGATCGTGACGCAGGCCGTGCACATGGTCTCTCTCGGCTTCGGGAAGTTCGCCCGCGCCGACCGCATCTACGCCCTCGAGCCCCTGATCGGTGCGGACCGCGGCGACGGGCGACGGACGAAGGTGTGGGTGGAAGGCATCGCCGACCCGATCATCGCGTCACGAACCGAGATGACCATCCTGCGGGACATGGGCCAGGAGGCCGTCGCCGCCGCACCTGCGTTGGACGAGGCGCTGGACCTGGCTCATCGACTGGCCGCGGCCGCCGAGGCAGGACGGGTGGACCTCAATGATCTCGGGCGCCGGGCCCGGCGGCTGCTGGCCTCGACCACCGAGGGGTAGCTACCGGACCTGTCGGGCCGCGCAGCCTGGGTGGGCCACCTGGGGGTCGGACCATTGGCCTCTGTACCACAGGCATGGCCGGTGATCACGATGGACAGGTCCGGAGCGTGGCCGGTCACCAGACGGGCGGCACGCAGCGGCCGCTCCGGCGGGAGGCAACTGTCATGAGGCCGTTCTTGCGGGCGTTGGCCATCTCCGCGCTGGCCGGCGTCTCGGTCCTGGCGCCGACGACCGCCAACGCGGGTACCAACGACAACGTGTCGACGGTGAGCCTGAAGGGATCGCTGGTCAACGCGAGCTTCGCCTCGACCGACCCGTCCGGATGCATCGACACCGAGGTGTTCGTCACGGCCAACGACGAGATCGCCCGCCAGTCCACCGAACCGACCAGCAACGGCTACGCCGCCGTCGGGGTCTTCCAGCAGAACACCTGCACCGGCACCACCCTGCTGTCGGCGTACGGCGAGAAGACACCGCTGCCGGCCGGCGAGCTGGTCGTCTCCAAGCAGCTGGACGGGGCGACGCTGTCCAGCACGATCCCGGTGGTCGACGACGTGTCCGGCGCCTCGTTCCCGCTGACGGTCGACATGACCTGGCTGGGGACCGGCGACCTCTACCGCAACCGCAGCTTCTCCAACGACCTCTACGGCGGCCGCTGCCGCGTCATCGATCGCTGGAAGGGCACCGGTCGCGACGCGCAAGCCACCGGCAGCGTCTGGGACCAGACGACGAACTTCACGCCCGAACCGTCGCAGTCGGCCGAGATCGGCGACGTGATCGTCGGTTCTGCTGTCATGCACTGCCCGTGACCGTTGCGGGGCGGCCGGAACGGAGCCGAGCTCGGCCGGATGCCCGGTGGGCGATCGAGTCCGCCCCGGCCCGCCGCTGCCGGCTCCGGTCGTGGAACCTGCGAGCGTCTACCGGCTGCGCCAGCGGGCGCGGTCGTCGGTCGCCGTGGTCGTGCAGACCATAGGGGATCCCGACGATGTGACCCCGGTGGCTCCCTGCGGTGCACAGAACGTACCCGGATGGACCACCCGGGCACCGGCCGAGCCGGCCGGCGGGTCGGTGGGCTCGGGCTGGATGGGGGGATGGGAGGGAATGGTCTGCCGTGTGGGCAGCCTCATCGAAGGGCAACTGGAGAGCACCCCCACCATCGCCGAGCGTTCGGCGGGTGTCGCCCACAGGTGGTACTCCTTCTTGACCGCGACCTGGTGGGCCACGTACGTGCACCGGAAGCTCTTGTTCGGCGGCAGCCAGGTGGCCGTGTCGCCGTCGCCCTTCGACTCGTTGGTGGGGCCGTCGACGGCGTAGAGGTTCAGCGTGTCGGTGGCGAAACTCAACCTTCGTGCGGCAGCCCATCGCTGCGCGCCGGTCTGCCAGGCATCGGATTCGGCGACGATGTGGTCGATCTGCACAGCCGATGAGGTGGACACGCCGCGCCGGAAGCGGATCGTCCGCCCGGTGTACGGGTCGTGAAGGATCCCACGCAGGACGATGCAGCCGTCGAACTTCTTGTGTGTCAGGTCGCGGTTCAACACGTCGTCGCGCTGATCACATCCGTTGCCGTCGGTGTCCTTCCACGCCGGCCCGAACCTGTCCCGGTCGTAGCCGGTCTTCGGCGCCCGGCCCTTGACGGTGAGAGCCTTGGCCGCGGCCAGCGCCGTGCCTGTCGCCGCCGCAGGCACGGTGGGCGTGCTCGTCGCCGTCGACGTCGGGACCGGCACCCCGGGCGTGCGCGTCGAGGTTGCACCGGCGCCGGCCGCAGGGACGGCGTCCGTCGTGGGGTCGGGGGAGAGCAGAGCCACCAGCACAACGAGGGCCAGCAGGCAGCCGAGTGGTACACCGACCCGGACCGCCATGCGCCTGGCGGACCTGGCCGGACTGACCGTACGGTGCCGGGACGATTCCCGGCCGCCTTGATGACGCCGCTGCCGTGGGCGCTGCGGGTCGGCATACCGGCCGCGATCCTGACTCACCGATGACCTCCGCACCTGCCGAACCGGGAAATGATGTGGCCGCTATTGAAACTCTGCGCCAGACATTTCTACCCTTCACCCGCCGATCCGGCCGCCATTTCCCTATGACGATGCAATAACGAAGTCCCACCGACGGCTGTTCGTCATGGATCACGACGACGTCGGTCTCGGACCGAAGTCGCGCGCAGCAGAGCTTGCAGTCCGGTGATGGAGGCCGGGTCAGGTCGACTGTTCGGCCTGATCGGTGCCGGGCTCGGAGTGGTGAGGGTGGCGGCGCTGGTCGCGATGCAGATGTCGGTAGGCTGAGGATCTCAGGTCGACCGCCGATCAACGCAGGGCGAAGGCGCGGTCGACCTCGGTGACGAGATGCTCGGCGATGGCCAGCGAGGCCGTGACTGCCGGACTCGGCGCGTTGACGACGTGCACGCTGGTCTCTGTGACGGTGAGCTCGAAGTGGTCGACCGGCGCGCCGCCGCGGCCGATCGCCTGGGCTCGCACACCGGCCGGCCCGAAGCACAGCTGGTCCGCCGGCAACTCCGAGATCACTCTCTACGAGGCAGATCCCAACGATCCGGTCCCCTGCCCTGGCGCTGGGTGCCGGGCCGGTGACCGATCGTCGGACCCCTGTTCACGGAGCAGGCGTTGGCTCCGGGTCCGTCGCCGCGTCCATCAGACAGCGCCTGCCGCCGGTGCCGGGCGCACCGGCGTGTGCAGGATGCGTGGGGTTGCTCCGCGCGCATCCACCGTGGTGGTCGAGCCGTCCGGGCGGACCACCAGGGCGAGCCGCCCGGACCGGCGGCTGAGCCAGTCCACCGCACGGTCACCCTGCAGGTAGGCGCAGGTGGCGTCGATGTCGGCGTCCGTTAGGGAGTCGGTGATCACGGTGGCGGATGCCGTCCCGGTGGCCGGCTCACCGGTGCGGGCGTCGACGATATGCGCGCCGCGGTGGGCGGAACCCGAGGTCGCAACCCCGCCCGATGTCACCGGCAGCACAGCTATCAGTCGGGCCGGGTCGCGCGGATCCTCGATGCCGATCCGCCACGGGGCCGACCCGGGACCGGTGACGTGGCAGACCATGTCGCCGCCGGCGGACAGGCAGAAGTCGGCCTGCAGACCCTGCAGTAGCCGGGATGCCCGTTGCACCGACCAGCCCTTCACCACGCCGCTCGGATCGAGCCGACGACCGGTCGGCGTGGGCAGCCACACGGAGAAGGCGCCGTCGGTGCGGTCGGAGGCCTGTCGGCCGAGCTCCATCACCTCGGCCACCTCCGGCGGACAGTCGGCCATCGCGATCTCGCCGCGATCCAGCCGGCTGATCACCGAGTCGTCCCGGTAGGTGCTGAACACCCGGTCGACCTCGCGCAGTTCGGCGACCACCTCGGCCCAGGCCTGATCGATCACGGGCGCCGCCGTCTCGCCCCGAACCGCCAGGCTGATCGGCATGCCCATGATCTGCTCGACCCGCCGGTGCATCTGATGATCAATGTCCTCGGTCATGATCGTCCACCGCTCAGATCCCGGCCTGGTCCAGCGCCGACTGCAGCGACTGCACGTAGCCGGTGCTGGTCACGGTCGCGCCACCGACCATGTCGATGTTCGCGCTCTGCTTGGAGATCGTCTCCTGCACCAGGATGGGCAGCGCGTAGGAGTTGATCTGCGCATCATGGCCGTTGCCGTTCGGGTACTGCAGCAGGTTGACGTTGGTGACCTTGCCGCTCTGCACGCTGATCTGCACCTGCACCGGACCCCATTGGGTCTGCGCCACCGCGCCGGTGTAGGTCTTGGCCCCGGCGTTGCTGCTCGAGGAGCCACCCGAGTTGCTGCCGGCCGAGCTCCCGGAGTTGCCGGTGGACGAGCTCCCGGAGTTGGTGCCGGAATTGGTGCCCGACCCGCTGCCCGCGGAGTTGCCGCCGATCACCGGCCCGTCGTCGGACTCGCCGGAATCGTCGTCGCCCCGGTTGTGCCGGTGGCCCGAGTCGTCCGGCGGGGACCCGGCCGCACCGGACGACCCCGAGTTGGTCGAGCCTGAACTGGTCGAGCCCGAGTTGGTCGTGCCCGACCCTGTCGTGCCCGAGCCGGCCGGGCCGGAACTGGTCGCGCCGCCGAAGCCGCTGCTGCCCACGGTCTGTGTGGTCTGGTTGGTCGAGGTGTGGTAGCCGAACAACAGGACCACGATGGTCACTGTCGAGGCCAGCCAGATCGCGATTCGTCGCATCAGGTCACCATCCAAAGCTTTCGGTGTGGACTTGCTGGGTGGGGACGCCGGCGGCGGCGAGCAGCCGCTCCACGCCGTTCGCCCAAGGGGCGGGCCCGCAGATGTAGATGTCCCGTTCGGCCACGTCGGGCACCCAGTGCCGCAGCACCCGGGCCTCGTCCAGTCCCTGGGCGGCCGGGCCGAGCACCGAGCCCCTGCTGTGCCGGCGACCCGGCAGCGGGATGATGTCCAGTCCGCGCCGGGCGGCAAGATTCTGGAACTCACGGGCGAACAGCGGGACATCGGTGTAACGCTGCAGCAGGACCGCATCACCGGGTCGATAGGCCATGCCCTCGGCCAGGGCCCGGATCGGTGTGATGCCGACACCCGCCCCGATCAGCATCACCCGGTGCCGGCTACGGGCCCTGGGGCTGAGCCGTCCGTAGGGCCCCTCGAACAGCACCCGGGTGCCCGGCCGCATGGTGGCCAGCCGAGAACTGCCATCCCCCAGCGCCTTGGCGGTGATCCTCAGGTGGTGACCGTTCGGCGCCGATGACAGCGAGAACGGGTTGGCCCGGGTCCAGCCCCGCCCGGACAGGAACCGGACGTTGACGAACTGTCCGGCCTGCAGCGGCAGCCGATGCAGGGATCGGCCGGAGAGCCGGACCGACACGATGTCGGCAGCTTCCATCACCACGGACTCGACCCGCAGACGGAACCGCAGCGACCGCCACAGCGGCAGCAGCACCCGCCAGATCAGCACCGCTCCGGCGGCGGCGATCCACAGCGTCCACCAGTACGCCGTCGCCGCCGGCGACCGCAGGAACTCCTGCCCGGTCCACAGCTGGTGCGGCAGCGCCAGCCCGACACCCAGGTAGGCGTACAGGTGCAGCAGGTGCCAGGACTCGTACCGCAGCTTGCGCCGGGCCGCCTTGATGCTGGTCACCACGACCATGACGATCGCCGCCGTGGCCGCCACCGCCAGCAGGATGCCGCCGTAACCGGTGATCAGGCCCCAGGTCGTGCTCGGCACCTGCGCCCAGCTGCCGGAGGCGTATCCGAGGATGATCGTGACGATATGGGTGACCATCAACCAGAACGACGCCAGCCCCACGACCCGATGGATCCGGACCAGCCGGTCCCGGCCGTAGGCGTGTTCCAGCGGGGGCAGCCGTGACATCAGCAACACCTGCACCAGCAGCAGGTGCGCCGACCACAGCCCGGTGATCCGGCCGATCGAGGTCAGTCCGGTCGCCCAGCCGGCGAGGTCGCGGATACCACCGTCGACGTCCCACCAGTACGCGACCACGAGCATGCCCAGCCAGAGCAGCAGGCCCATGCCCAGTCGGATCGCCCGGTCGACATGGGCCCGGCTGCCGGGCGGCACCGGGGCCAGCGCCGTCATCGGCGGCCGTGGCGGTGCAGCGGTTGCTGTCATGACCGATGTTCCCCTTCCGTGCGGCCCGCGGACCGGACCGACCCGACCTCGCGGGGCCCGGTCGGAACAGACGCCGGCGGCCTGGCGAGTTGGCTCCAGCCTCGTCGCCGTCCTTGTCGCCATGATCTGAACGGTCTGTGTGATTGCTGTGAGACCTCGGCACGACTGCGAAACGTCCGCAGCACGGCTCAGGACGCGCCCGGCACGCAGAACGCCCCCGCACACGCGGTGCGAGGGCGTTCTGGCGGGGAACGAAGGGGTCGGATCCGGTAGCCGGTCAGGCGTGCCCGGCGGGCTGGGCCGGGCGCTTCCAGGTCACCGTCGGCGCCAGCGCCTTGGTGTCCACCCGGTCCTTGTGCGCCGACACGATGTCGAACAGCGACTCGATCAGGGTGTCGGACAGCAGGTGCGGTTGCAGACCCAGCTCCACCAGACCGGTGTGCTTGACGTTGTAGTAGTGCTCGGCCTGCTCCACCCGCGGGTTCTCCAGGTGTTCGATCTGCACCGGGCCCGGGAACGCCTCGGCCACCAGATCGGCCAGCTGACCGACCGAGAACGACTCGGTCATCTGGTTGAACACACGGAATTCGCCACGGTCGGCGGGGTTCTCCACGGCCAGCCGCAGGCACTCCACGGTGTCGCGGATGTCCAGGAAGCCACGGGTCTGGCCACCAGTGCCGTACACGGTCAGCGGCTCGCCGAGCACGGCCTGGATGACGAACCGGTTCAAGACGGTGCCGAAGACGCCGTCGTAGTCGAACCTGGTCGACAGCCGTGGATCGAGCTTGGTCGCGTCGGTCTGCAGGCCGTACACCACACCCTGGTTCAGGTCGGTGGCCCGCAGACCCCAGATCCGGCAGGCGAACTCGATGTTGTGGGAGTCGTGCACCTTCGACAGGTGGTAGAAGGAGCCCGGCTTCTTCGGGTAGAGCATCCGGTCCTTACGACCGTTGTGCTCGACCTCCAGCCAGCCTTCCTCGATATCGATGTTCGGTGTGCCGTACTCGCCCATGGTGCCGAGCTTGACCAGGTGGATGTCGGGGTTGGTCTCGGCGATCGCGAACAGCAGGTTGAGGTTGCCGACGACGTTGTTGTGCTGGGTGTAGACGGCGTGCTCGCGGTCGATCATCGAGTACGGCGCGGCCCGCTGCTCGGCGTAGTGGATGACCGCATCCGGCTTGAACTCCCGCAGCGTCTGGTAGACGAAGTCGGCGTCGAGAAGGTCACCGTCGTAGTGGGTGATGGTCTTCCCGGAGACGTCCTGCCACGCCTTGATCCGGGTGTCCATGTCCTCGATCGGCACCAGGCTCTGCACGCCCAACTCGTCGTCGTAGCTTCGGCGGGCCAGGTTGTCCAGGGTGGCCACCTCGTGGCCGACCTGGGAGAAGTGCAGGGCTGTCGGCCACCCGAGGTAGCCGTCACCGCCCAGGATCAGTACTCGCACGTAAAGTCCACCTCCGCGGATCGCTGCAGATCGCTCATTCACTCTGGCGGTCTCAAGCGAGACCCGCTCAAAACCTCCAGGCATCGTAGCCTGTCGGCGGGACCACCCCCGCAAGCCACGGCTGCGGATCCGCGGCTGATACTGCTGTGACCGATGAGGCCTCACCAACCGTCCGGCCCGCACCCGGGACGCACGACGAACCGACCGATGGGTGGACACTGATTCCTATGCCAGCTGCCTTCGAGGAATCCGGAACCGCGGGGCCGCCCGCCTCCGCGACCTCCCCGGCAGCTTCGCCCGACCCGACAGCTGACCGCGGCGACCCTGCGGTAGCCACGCACCCCGGGGTGTTCGGCCGGTTGATGCGGGCCGGCGCCACCTCGGTCATGGCGACGATCCTCTCCCACGGTGTCTACATCGGCCTGCTGGTGCTGGCTCGTGCCGATGCCACCCTGGCCAGCACGGTGGCGTTCCTGTGCGGCGCCGTCTTCAACTACATGGTCGGTCGGCGGTTCACCTGGGGGCGGCGACGTCGACCGCACCCGGTCAAGGAGATGCTGCCCTATCTGGTGGTGATCACGTCCGGCGGTGCGGTGTCGATCGCGGTGGCGACCCTGACCCAGCATCTGATCCGGCCGATGGACCTGAGCCTGGCCCAGCGCACCCTCGTGCTGGAGATCGCCAACATCGCCAGCTACGGGGTGGTCTTCTTCGTCAAGTTCATGCTGCTGGACCGGTTGGTGTTCCGTCACCGCGACGAGCATCCTCAGCCGTGACCGGCCGGCCCTGGCGGCGGAGCCTGCGGTTGGCCCGGTTGCCGACCCAGTCCCGCAGCCAGGTGCCGATCATCACCCGGGCGTAGTTGGCGCCGTAGGTGATGCTGCCGCCCTTCTTGGACTTTCCGCTGGTCCGCAGCCGCATGGTCAGCGGCACCTCGACCATCCGGGCTCCCCGGGCCAGCACGCCCAGCAGCAACTCGGAGGCCTGGTACTGCGGTTCGGTCAGCACCGCGTCGCGGGCCACCTCGGCGCGCATCGCCCGGAAGCCGAAGGAGGTGTCGGTGATCCGCCGGCCGGTCAGCAGCGAGGCCAGCACGGCGAACACCCGCACCCCGACCCAACGGACCTGACTGTCGGCCTCCTCGTGGCCCAGTCGCCGTGAACCCGTGACGAAGTCGGCCGCACCGGTGAGGATGGGCCGCATCAGTTCCGGCAACTCGTCGATCTCGTACTGGCCGTCGGCGTCGGTGGTGACGATGTAGCGCGCCCCGCGGTCGGCGGCCAGCTGATAGCCCAACCGCAGCGCGCCGCCCTGGCCGCGGTTCTGCGGGGCCGCGCAGACATAGCTGTCATGCTCGGCGACGATCTCGGCGGTGCGATCGGTCGCGCCGTCGACAACGACCAGGGTGGCCACGTCGACGGCGCCGCCGTCCGGGGTCGGGCAGGTCGTCGGCATCCGCTGCAGCACCGGGCCGATGCCCTTCTCCTCGTTGTAGGCGGCGATGACGACCACGAGGTCGGGGAACCGGACGTCGCCGTACCGCCGCTCGAACGCCTCCAGCGCAGCCCGGTCGGTGGGGTCGGGGAACGGGGCCAGGGCGGGTGTGCGGCGGGCCGTCATCGCCGTGAAGCCGATCGCAGCGGCCAGCGGGAAGAAGACGAGTCCGGGCAGTTGGTAGCGCCAGGAGAATTCGAACGCGGCCGCGCCGCCGAGCAGCAGCAGCGGGACGCCGACCGCAAGCAGCGACTCGGCCCGCAGCCTGCCGCGTCGCCGGAGGATGCCGCCGATGCCGACCAGACCGGCGGCGGCGAGCAGGGTGCCGGGGGTGTATCCGCCGTGCAGCTGGTAGCCGCGCAGGAACGTCGTGAAGGCGCGGATGATGTGCGGATCGGTGTTGTCGAAGTACTGGGTGACCGCATCGGCATCGGTCGCCTCCCATCGCGGATAGTCGATCTGGAACTGCCACCGCTTCAGTGGCACGTCGTTGTGGGAGGTGGTCCTGGTCCAGGCGAAGCCCTTGGCGAAGTCCCGCAGCGCGCTGGTGACGAAATCCAGCGGCTGGTGCTTCAGCACGATCATCCCGAACTTGTGGCGCAGTTCGCCCTGGGTGCTGCCCGGCGGCAGCGGATCGACCCGGGGGGCGCTGTGGGCGTAGGCGTCGACGCCGAAGCGCTGGTCCCGCGGTTGGTCCGGACAGAGCTGGGCCAGATTGCGGTCGAGGTTCAGTTCGTTGCAGTTGGCGACGGTCGCGGCACGACCGTAGAGCACATCGACACTCGCACCGGTCAGTCCCCAGACCCCGGTGACCGCCCGGAAGGTGATCATGTAGCCGCCCAGCACGATGGTCACGCCGACGGCTCCGGCGATCACGCGGGTGATCATCTGCCGGCGCCAGCCACGGTCGGCCCAGCGGGCGCCGGCGAGGATCAGGTAGGCCGCGAACGGGATCAGCACGACGATGCCGATCACCCGGATCGGCACGTTGGCCGCGATCAGGGCTCCGGCCACACCGGCCTGCCAGGGCAGCGGGCCGGACCGCGGCCGGCCGGTGCGGTCCATCGGACTGCGGCTCCGCTCCGCGGAATCGCCGGTCCGCAACCGCCAGGCCAACAGCAGCCACAGCGCGCCGAGCAGGATGGCGTCGGACCAGACCTCGGCCATCAGGTTCTGTTCGATCTGCAACTGGTAGGCATCCAGCAGCACCGGCAGCGTGATCACCGCCGCCACCCAGCGGCGCGCGCCCAGGCCCACCGACAGCCGGTAGAGAACCACCGCGACGCCCAGACCGAGCAGATGCTGGACGGCCGCGGTCAGCGCCAGCCCGGATCCGAACAGCCGGCCGACGTAGAGCAACGGCCACAGCAGGATGTCGTAGCCGACCGGGTTCAGGCCGTCCAACGCCAGCCGCGACAGGTTGCCGATATAGCGGAACGAGTCGATGTAGAGCAGGATCGGCTGGTAGGCCAGCCAGGTGATCATCCGCAGCCCGAATCCGACAGCGAAGAAGATCACGAACAGCCGGTGTCGGCGCAGTTGCCGGCGCAGCCGTGCCCATCGATCCGGTCCGGGCAGCGTCTCGACAGCGGGCTGGTCGGTCCCGGCCGGTGCGGTCCGGGCGGGACTCACGACGGGGTGCCGACGGTGTCGCGGAAGTACTGCCAGGTGCTGACCAGGCCGTCGGTGAAGGTCACCGTCGGTCGGTAGCCGATGGTCTTCTCACTGTCGGCCAGTTCCACGATGACGGCCGGCATCTCTCCGGCCGGCGGGTCGACATGCTCGGCGGGGATCGGTGCGCCGGTGACGGCCCGGGCGGCCTGCACCATCTGCAGAACCGTCACCGATTCACCGGCGCCGATGATGGTGGTGCCCACATAGTCGGATTCGAGTGCACGCAGCATGCCCTGGACGATGTCATCCAGATGCACCAGGTCGCGGCGTTGGGTGCCGTCGCCGTAAACCTGCACACCGCCGCCGGAGAGGGCGGCGCGCATCAGCCGCGGCACGAAACTGTCCTTGCGCGACATCCCGGGTCCGTAGACGTTGGTGAACCGGAGCGCGCAGGTGCTCAGGCCGTACGAGCCGGCGTAGCCCGACATCAACATCTCGCAGGCGGCCTTGGTGGCGCCGTACGGGGTGAGCGGGCGGATGGCCAGGTCGGTGGTGATGGTGCGGGTACCGACATTGCCGACGACCGCGTTGGTGGAGGCGAAGACGAAGCGCGGCACCCGGTGCAGTCGGGCCAGTTCCAGCAGATCCTGGGTGACCGCGACGTTCTCCTGGTAGGTCCCGACCGGGTCCTTTTTGCTCAGTAGCACGGAGGTCACCGCGGCGAGATGGATGATCCCGCGGGTGTCGTCGCCGACGGCCTCCTCGGCCACGACCGGGTCCTTAAGGTCACCGGTCACCATCCGCACCCGGTCGGCGCCGGGGATGTCCTTGCCGGACTCGGCGAACGGCACCCGGTCGACCACGGTCACCGCGAGCTCGCGGCGCAGCAGTTCGGCGACGACCGCACGGCCGATGAAGCCCGATCCGCCAGTGACCAGCACCCGGCCCGGAGGGGCGTCTTCCCGGTTCGTCATGGGGGACACCGTATCCGGCCGCACCGCTGGGATTACGGGGCGACTCCTGGCGTCTGCGCGTCTAATATCTGCCCAGGAGGCGCCGATGAGCGACGTGCTGGTGCTGAACGCGAGCTACGAGCCGCTGCAGCGAGTGACCCTCCGGCATGCCATCGGCATGCTCTACCGCCAGGTCGCCGTCGTCGAGGAGGAGGTCGACGGCTCCCGGTTCGGTCCGTACCCGGTCCCGCGGGTGCTGCGGCTGGTCCGTTACGTGGTGATGAAGTGGGTGCACCGCGGCACTCCGCCGTGCACCAAGACCGGAATCCACGCCCGCGACGGCCGGTGCGGCTACTGCGGCGGACGGGCCACCACCGTCGACCACATCGTGCCGCGGTCCCGCGGCGGCGGCTCGACCTGGCAGAATCTCGTCGCCGCCTGCGCCGCATGCAACGAACGCAAGGGCAGCCGCACCCCGGCCGAGGCCGGCATGAGCCTGGGGGTCCGTCCCTACGCCCCGACCTACCTCCAGCTGAAGGCCCTCCGCGCGCGGACCTGAGGGCCTCGCGCCCTGCCCTGGCGAAGCGTGCTCCCGCCTCCGCGCGGGGACCTGGGGGCCTCGCGCCCTGCCCCTGCCGAGGCGTGCTCGCGCCTCCGCGCGGGGACCTGGGGGGCTCGCGCCCTGCCCCTGCCGAGGCGTGCTCGCGCCTCCGCGCGGGGACCTGGGGGGCTCGCGCCCTGCCCCTGCCGAAGCGCTCGCGCCTCCGCGCGGGGACCTGGGGGCCTCGCGCCCTGCCCCTGCCGAAGCGCTCCCGCCTCCGCGCGGGGACCTGGGGGCCTCGCGCCCTGCCCCTGCCGAAGCGCTCGCGCCTCCGCGCGGGGACCTGGGGGCCTCGCGCCCTGCCCCTGCCGAGGCGTGCTCCCGCCTCCGCGCCCTGGGCGTGTCAACGGGCCGGGCCGGCGTGCTGATCGTGTCGAAGCGTCAGCCCCGCGTCCGGAGCATGTCGACGGGCGTCCGGAGCTCGCCGAAGGGGCCCGTCACCAGGCGTCGGATGCCGCCCGGGACGGGGGCTGTTTTGTCAGTGCTCCCGTCTAGCGTGGTGGTTATGGGAGAGGTGTTGGAGTTGTGGGACAGCCACCAGGTGGCTGCCGCCGCAGCCGCCTGTGTGCGGGCCGAACGGGCCGCCGGCTGCCGCCTCCTCGAACTTGCCGCCGTGTGGGCCGATCAGCATCCGGCCGGCGGGATCCTGCACCAGTTCACCGACCTGGCGGTCGCCGGGGAGGAGTCGGCCCGGTTCGGTGGCGACGGGACCCCGGAGGTGGCCGAGTTCGCCCCCGCCGAGTTGGGAGTCGAGATCGGCCTGAGTCCCGGCCAGGCGCGGATGCTGATCGCCGACGCCCTCGACCTGCGGCACCGGCTGCCGCGGCTGTGGGGGCGGGTGCAGGCCGGTCAGGTGCCGGCCAGGGATGCCCGGCGGGTCGCCGCCCGCACCCGACTCCTCACCCAAGACCAGGCGATGGTGGTGGATCGTCGGGTGGTGCGGGTGGTGGGACAGCTGTCCTGGACCCGGCTGGAACACCTGCTGGCTGCCGAGATCCTGCGGGTGGACCGGGTCCGGGTGGAGCAGGAGACGGAGAACGCGAAGCGGTTCCGTTACATCCGCACCGGGCAGGGCAGTGAGTACGGGTTGACCGAGGTGTCGATGCTGGTCGACACCCCCGACGCCATCCTGCTGAAGGCAGCAACCAAGCGACTCGCCGACATCCTGATGGGCCGGGCCGACGACCTGCCGGCCGGCGTCCCGGATCGGGGAGCGCGGACGGCGGCTGAATGGCAGGCGGTCGCGGCCGGGATCCTGGCCCAACCCGCGCTGGCCCTGCAGGTGCTGGCCGCCGTCGACCAGCCGGACCTGTTCACCGACCTCGAAGCCCACCTCCAGGTGGCGGCCCACCGGACCGCTGCGACCGGGGTGCCGGCGGCCGATCTGCCGATGCCCGGCCAGCCGATGCGCGACCGGCAGATTCCGGCCGGGCCGATGCCCGATCTACCGATGCCTGACCTGCCGGATCCAGGTCCGGGGTCGGAGCCTTCGGACTCGGACCTTGCCGACTTCGAGCCGGCACTACCTGTAGAGCCGCCCGCCTCGGACCTTGCCGACTTCGAGCCGGGACCACCCACAGAGCTGCCCGCGTCGGACCTGCCCGGCCCCGATCTGCCGATGCCCGACGAGCCCGGATCCGACGATCCCCGGCCAGGGCTGGACCCGCAACCGATGGCTGAGCCGAGCGAGGCGGAGCGGCGGGAGGCGGTGATGAAGGACCTGGCCCGACGGATCGACCCGGACAAGCTCACCCCCAGAGTGGTCCTGCACGTCCACATCGGTGCCGACGCCCTGCCGGCGTTCAACCGCGGGGAGGATCCGGGTGTGGCCCGGGTGGAGGGCGTCGGCCCGGTGCTGCTGGCGTCGGTGCGGGAATGGCTCGGTCGGGGCTGCCGGGTCCGGATCCTGCCGGTGCTCGACCCGGCCCAGATCCCAGCCTGCCGACGGCTACGAGATCCCCGACCGGATGGTCGAGGCCGTGCTGGCCCGGTCCCCGGCCAGCGTGTTCCCCTGGTCGGGCACCACCAGCCGGCACCGGTTGGACCTGGACCACACGGTGCGCTACACCGGTCCGCCTGGCGGACCGCCCAATGGTCCACCGGGGCAGACCCGGCTGGGCAATCTGGGTCCGTTGGCGCGGGGTGAGCACCGGTACAAGACGTTCGGCCCGATCAACGTGACACAACCGGTCGCGGGCACCTTCGTGTGGCGGACCAGGTTCGGGCGGGTGATCGTCACCAACCCGGCCGGCACCCACGACCTCGGCACCGGAACCTTCGCCGACACCGTCTGGCAGACCGCGGCCGACCGCGCGCCATACCCCGTGGCCTGACTCCCCACACCGACACCCCGGCTCGAAGAAGCGCCCACCATTCACCCGGTCGCGAGGTCGACCATTCACCCGGTCGCGGGGTCGACCATTCACCCGGTCGCGGGGTCGACCATTCACCCGGTCGCGGGGTCGACCATTCACCCGGTCGCGGGGTCGACCATTCACCCGGTCGCGGGGTCGACCATTCACCCGGTCGCGGGGTCGACCATTCACCCGGTCGCGGGGTCGACCATTCACCCGGTCGCGGGGTCGACCATTCACCCGGTCGCGGGGTCGACCATTCACCCGGTCGCCCGGATGGCGAGAAATTCCGGTGCGCGGGAATAGCTCGCGCCCATAGGCTGCTCCTTGCTGCAGTGGTCGATGACGACCGCACCGGGATGCGCGCCGATCCGGCGCGCGCAGCAACGTGACGGAAACCATCCGGTCACGGGTGAGCTGCGCCCGATTCCAGAATTTCCTGCACCGTGGATGTCGACACGGCGCGGGTCCGTTCGACCTGTGGTCGAGGGCGCCTCGAGAGCGGAGCCCGACAGACGCGAGAAAGGCCACACCTGTGACGATTTCGGAAGCCGTCCGTTCGGACGGTCAGGCTGTGCCGGAGCGGATGTCGAGCCGGGACCGGACCGTCATCGGCGTGCTGTTGATCGCGGCGTTCGTGGTCATCCTCAACGAGACGGTGATGAGCGTCGCGCTGCCGCGGCTGATGGCCGACCTGCACATCACCGCCGGCACCGGTCAGTGGCTGACCACGGCCTTCATGCTGACCATGGCGGTGTTGATCCCGACCACCGGCTTCGTGCTGCAGCGGCTGACCACCCGGACGGTCTTCCTGCTGGCGATGAGCCTGTTCAGCGCCGGCACCCTGCTGGCCGGGCTCGCGCCGGGCTTCGGGGTGCTGCTGCTGGCCCGGATCGTGCAGGGCTCCGGCACCGCGGTGATGATCCCGCTGCTGATGACCACCGTGCTCAACCTCGTTCCGGCCGACCGGCGGGGCAGCTTCATGGGCACGGTCAGCATCGTCATCGCCGTGGCCCCGGCCATCGGACCGACGATGTCCGGGCTGATCCTGCAGTACCTGTCGTGGCGGTTCATGTTCTTCCTGGTGCTGCCGATCGCTCTCGCCGCGCTGGTGCTGGGTGCACTGCGGCTGGTCAACGTCGGTGAACAGAACACCAGCCGGATCGACATCCTCTCGGTTGCGCTGACGGTGCCGGCGTTCGGCCTGTTCGTCTTCGGCCTGAACCGGCTCGGCGACGGCGGCCAGGGTGGCAGCCCGCTCCTCGGTGTGCTGGCCCTGGTGGTCGGCGTCGTGTTCCTGGCCCTGTTCGCGGCGCGGCAACTGCGCCTGCAGCGCGGCGGCAGCCCGCTGCTCGACCTGCGGGTGCTCAGCTACCCCGACTTCCGCCGCAGCCTGATCGTGACCCTGCTGGCGGTGGTGGCACTCTTCGGGATGATCCTGGTGCTGCCGCTGTACCTGCAGCAGGTCCGCGGTCTGGACACGCTCAGCACCGGCCTGGTGCTGCTGCCGGGCGGTGCGCTGATGGCCGTGATGTCGCCGATCACCGGCCGGCTGTACGACCGTTACGGCCCTCGGGGCCTGATGCTCACCGGCACCGGCCTGCTCGCGGGCATGCTCGTCATGATGGCGTTCACCACGCTGCATACCCCGGTCTGGCTGCTGGCCGCCCAGTACGCCGTGATGATCGGCGGGGGTTTCGGATTGATGATGACCCCGGCGATGACGAACGGGCTGAACCCGCTGCCGCCGCGGCTCTACTCCCACGGCAGCGCCGCACTGATGACCCTGCAGCAGGTCGCCGGCGCGGCCGGTGCTGCCCTGCTGATCGCCCTGCTGGCCGTCCGTTCCACCGCCCTGGCCAGGACGGGTGTGCCGGCACTGCAGGCTCAGCTCGGTGGGTTCCGGCTGGCCTTCGTGGCCGCCGCCGTCGCCGCCGGCTCGGCGTTCGTGCTGTCGCTGTTCGTCTCCCGAGCGGTGGCCGCCGACGCCGTACACCCAGCGGCCGAGCAGGCCACTGCCGAACTGGTGCCGGTGGCGGAAGGCTGAGGTCCGGTTCGAACCAGCCGGCACAGAACGTGGGAGGTCAGTCCTCGCAGGCGGTGGCGTCGCCATCCGAGTCCGGGCCGCAAGGGTCGCCCAGCACATCGCGCGGCGCTGTCGTCACTGGGGCGCAGGTGGATCCCTGCGGTCGCCACTGCTGTCGCGAACGGACCCCAACAGTCTTTGCAGTTCGTCGGAGGTCGCGTCAGCTGCCGCAGCGAACGGTTCGAGTACCGTGTCTGCACCGGCTCTACGCAGTTGCTCGGCGTCATGACTGGTGTGTGCGGTGACCGCGATGGTGCCGTCGTACTCGTGGGCGCGGAGGTTGTGCAGCAGTGCCATGTTCGTACCGAGTTCAGGAATGGCACTGACGATGCACTGCGCCCCACTGAGCGGCAACGCGTCCAGCAGACTGATGTCCTCCGCGCTGCCGAAGATCGCTGTCACTCCGCCGCGATGATTACTCGCCACCTGGTGAGGATCGAAGTCGACGGCGAGCACTCGACTGCCTGCGGCGCCGAATCGCGTGGCGAGGTGTCCGCCGAAGCGACCCAGGCCGTAGACGATCACATCGATATCGGCGTTGTGCGCGATCGGTGGTGTGCGACTGCCCCTCCTCTCGAAGGCCCGCAGACAGGGTCGGAGGCGTTGATAGAGCCGCTCGGAGTACATGATCAGATACGTCGAACCGCCGATGGTGACCAGCCCGACAACGGTGATCAAGCTGACAGTTGCATTGGTGATGTGCCCCAGGCTCAGCCCGAGCGCCGCAAGGATGAGAGAGAACTCCGAAATCTGCGCAACCGTGAGGCCGGCCAGGAACGCTACCCGTGCCGGGTAGCGGAGAGCTGCCATGATCGACATGACGATGAGAGGCTTACCCACCAGCACAAGCAGGGAGAGGATGGCTGCTTGGGCGATCTGCTGTCCGGCATGGGCAAATCCGAGCCGGGTGCCGAGGTCAAGGAAGAAGAACAACAGCAGGAAGTCGCGCAAGCTCACCAGTCGGGCACCGAGCGCATCGTGGTACGACGTGGTGGCCAACGACACACCGGCCAGGAATGCGCCGACCTCGGAGCTGAGACCAAGCCATTCACTGACGGAGGCGATCGACACGGCATAGGCCACGCCGAAGAGAACGAGTAGCTCCTGCGATCGGGCTACGTGCTTCATCAGCCACGGCAGGACGTAACGCATCAGCGCACCGATTCCGGCCAGGAGGCCGATGCTCTTGCTCAGCACCAGGACGATGGTCAACGGCAGGTTGTCACCGGTGCCTTCGCCGAATGCGGTCAAGGCGATCATCACCAGGATCACGACGATGTCCTGGACGATGAGAAATCCGACGGCGATCCGGCCGTGCAATTGGTCGAGTTCGCGCTTGTCGGACAGGAGCTTGACGATGATGATCGTGGAGGAGAAGGTCAGCGCTGCCGCGACGTAAAGCGCAGTCACCGTCGCCATGCCGAGTGTGATCGCTATCAGGTATCCGAACAGGGCCGTGAACCCGATCTGGACGATCCCGGTGATGATCGCGACCCGGCCGGTGCTGCGGACCAGGTGCAGGTCCAGGCGCAGGCCGACCAGGAACAGCAAGATCACGATGCCCATCCTGGCCAGCAGTTGGATCGTGGTGTCCTCGTCGATCCAGCCGGTTCCGACCGGCCCAACAAGGATGCCGACGCCGATGAAGGCGATGATCGTCGGCTGCCGGAGCCGAACCGCTACCAGGCCGGCCACCGCGGCGATGGCCAGGATGAGCGCGATGAGAGAGAACGTGTGCGGGTCCATCGTCATGGTGTCGCCGCCCGGTGGTGGCGGACGTCTACCGACGGATCGATCTGTCGATGCGCTTGTCCTGGGAGTTGTACCGTCAGGCGGCCCCCGCTGGCCAGCAGGTGTGCCTGGCCGTCGACGGCGATCGTGATCGGGGCTGCGGCGCTGGGTCGTGCCCGGACGTGGAGCATCTGATGGCTCAGGCTGAACCGGAGCCAGTGGCCGCGGTAGCGCAGGTCGAAGTCGAGTCGGGTCAGCGGATCAGGCAATCGGGGGTGCAGCCGTAAGGTGTCGCCGCGGATCTCCAGACCGGCATAGCACCGTTGCAGGATGTCGGCCGTTGCGGCCATCGCGCCGAGGTGGATGCCCTGGCGGGTCGTTCCGCCTCGAGTGTCGGCGAGGTCTGCATCAAGCGCCTCGCGCAGCAGCCGCCATGATGCGCTTCGGTCGCCTCGAGACAGCACCCAGGCATGCACGACACGGCTCAGGGTCGAGCCGTGACTGGTGCGAGCGACGTAGTGGGCGACGGTATCGGGGATGGTGCTCGGGTCGAAGTCATAACCCAGCCGGCCCAGAACTGCTGTGAGCTCCTCGGCGCTCAGCAGGTAGAGCAGCATCAGCACGTCGGCCTGTTTGGACACCTGGTAGCGATTGGGCGTGTCGTGCTCGGCCTCCAGAATGAGGTCGAGGCGGCCGATGTCAGCGTACTCGGCGCGGTAGCGTTGCCAGTCCAGATCCAGCAGATCATCGTAGCCGTCGAACTGCGCGATCATTCCTGTCTTCAACATCGGCACATACAGGCGGCGGCTCAGCTGGTCCCAGTGTCTCAGCTCCGCCTCGGTGACGGCGAGGCGTCGCCACAGATCTTCGGTGTGGTGCCCGCCGAGAACGTGGTGGGCGTCCAACACAGTGCGGAAGAGCCAGGACGTCATGACCGCGACGTAAGCGTTGTCGTCCACGCCCACCCCAGGTCGGCCGGGGTAGCCGTCGTGGAATTCGTCAGGTCCCATCACCCCGCGCAGGTGGTAGCGGTCAGTCGTCGGATCGTGGTGGGAGATGGCGGCCCAGAAGCGGGCGATCTCGACCAGGAGTTCGGCTCCGTAGGCAGCCAGGAAGTCGATGTCCGCAGTTACCTGGTAGTACTGCCAGACGTTGTAGGCGACCGCAAGATTGACGTGGTACTGCCGCCGCGAGTTGTCGGCCATCCACCGTGCAGAGAGCGGGTTGTAGAACGATTCCGGTGTCTCCTCCCGGCCGTCGCTTCCGCTCTGCCACGGGAAGAGCGCACCTTCGGCGCCGGCGAGTCGGGCGGCACGCCGCGCCTGCGGTAGCCGTCGGTGGCGGTAGAGCAACAATGATCGGGTCAGTTCCGGCACTCGCAGGTTCAGCAACGGAAAGACGAAAAGCTCGTCCCAGAAGACGTGCCCTCGGTAGCCCTCACCGTGCAGGCCGCGGGCGGGCACCCCGGCATCCAGATCGGCTGTATGCCGAGACAATGTTTGGGCGACGTGGAACAGGTGCACGTTGACTGCGCGCTGGGCCTTGACAGGTTCGTCGTCTTTGCGGTCAACGCCGATGCTGAGGTTCAGGTGCAGCCGTTGCCACAGATGGTCCCAAGCCAGAATGTGTCCCGTCCGAAGGGCGGCCACGTCCGGTGGTTCTGCGACCGCTTCTCGGGCGGCGTGCAGGGGTTCGGAGATCGCATGGTCGCGGGAGGTGAAGATGGCCGCGATCTTGTCCAACGTCATCGGCGTCGCGGCCCGAACCGGTGCGAGCCATTCGTGACCGACCCGTCCATGGCCGTCGAGAACTCGACGGTCGCCGTCCACGGATCCATCCTGAACCTCGGACAAGGTCGAGCGAGCTGCGACGGCAATGCGGATCCGCGACTGGGTCGTCTCCGTCACAAGCCAACAAGTGGCGCCATCGGTTCCCGAGGTGGGGGCGGTGAGGTGGTTCTTGGCCAAGGACGCGAACTCGGGAACGTTGGCGTTCTCCACCTGGCCGTCGAGCATGCTGCGGATCCGCAGCATGCCGGACCAGTTCTCGGCAGTGATCTGTGTCCGCAACGCCATCAGGTGCGGGTGTTCCATCGAGACCAGCCGCTCCTGGCGGATGCGGGTGCGACGAGAGTCGTGATGGTCGATCACGAGTTCACGCAAGTGCAGCCCGCGCCGCAGATCGAGAACCACGTGGTCGTGTACGACTCGACCAGGATCACTGGTGTCCACCACATTCCCCGCGCTGTGCTGAGCCATCCGCACCGTGACGGGCAGCCAGTTCGGAACGTTCACCAGGCTCTCGTCCGACCGAGTCTGACCATCTACACGGGACTGCAGTCGGTTGTACACGCCGGCGAGATAGGTGCCGGGGTAGTGCCGACGGTCGGCACGGACCTCTGGAGCCGCGCCCCGGGTAGCCAGATAGCCGTTACCGAGTGTCAGCAGCGTTTCCCAGGTGCCTTCACCAACGGGCCCGTCGGCGGCATGGGTCAACAGCCACTCGCTGTCGGCAAACGCGCACAACTTGCAGGACGTCTCGGCGGTCATGAGCCTCGCCGGAGGCGCTTGTCAGCGGCCACCACGAGAGTGACCACGATCGCGATGGCCAGGATCCGCACCCAGGCCCCGACCTCGATGGCGGCCGTACCGAAGACGAAGTTCATGGCGGGTAGGTACGTGATGAGAACCTGGCCGGCCGCCTGAACCGCCACACCGATGATGATCCAGCGGTTGGAGAACAGCCCGACACTCCAGGCGGAGCGGGTCAGTGACCGGCAGCTGAAGAGGTAGAAAGCTTCGATCACGACGATCAGGTTCAGTGCCGCAGTCCTGGCCTCGTCCAGGCCGGCGCCGTGGCGGAGTTCCCATTCGAACAGCCACCAGGAGCCAGCCACCATCATGGCCGCCACCAGGATGATCCGGACCAGCAGGGCCCGGGTGAGCAATGGCTGGTCGGGGTCACGCGGTGGCCGGGTCATGATTCCGGCTTCTTTGGGCTCGAAGGCGAGCGTCAGGCCGAGGGCGATGGCGGTGGTCATGTTGATCCACAGAATCTGGGTCGGCAGGATCGGCAGCGCGGTCCCGAACACGATCGCCGCCAGGATGATGGATGCTTCTCCCAGGCCAGTCGGCAGCACACAGGTGATGAATTTCGTGAGATTGTCGAATACGCCCCGGCCCTCCTCGACGGCCGCCTCGATGGTCGCGAAGTCATCGTCAGTGAGGATGATGTCGGCGGCATCCTTGGCTACTTCCGTGCCGCCCCGACCCATCGCCACACCGATGTTGGCCTGACGCAAGGCGGGGGCGTCGTTGACGCCGTCTCCGGTCATCGCGACGACATGACCGCGGGCCTGCAACGCCTGCACCAGACGCAGTTTCTGTTCGGGTGACACCCTGGCGAACAGCCTGCACCGGTTCACTGCGTCGGGAAACTCGTCGGTCGGGAGCCGGGCCAACTCCGAGCCCGACAGTACTTCTCGCGAACCCGGCACCTGTGTGTCGAGTAGACCGACTTGTGCTGCGACAGCGGTCGCAGTGGCGGCGTGGTCGCCGGTGATCATCTTCACCGCAATGCCGGCCCCTCGGCAGGCTTCGACCGCGGCCGCTGCGGCCCCACGGGGAGGGTCGAGCATGGCCTGCAACCCGGTCAGGACAAGGTTGTGGGGCGGTTCGCCGTCGTGGAATCGTTCCAGGTCGCCTGCTTCGGGGTGGGGCCAGGTCTGCATGGCTGTCGCCAGAACCCGCAGTCCCTGACGGGCCAGGTCCTCGGCTGCCCGCAGCACGAGCTGGCGATCCAACGGCTTCGGCTTGCCATCCGGCCCGAGTTGGGTGTCGCAGAGGTCCAGCAGGCGTTCGACCGCACCCTTGGTCAGGA
The DNA here is from genome assembly GCA_963758075.1 of uncultured Actinomycetota bacterium. Lineage (GTDB taxonomy): Bacteria > Actinomycetota > Actinomycetes > Propionibacteriales > Propionibacteriaceae > Microlunatus. Next base: position 875,301 of record CAVWTT010000005.1, read on the forward strand.
CGACCTGACCGGCTTGCTCGCCCGCGGCAGCGTTGCGATGGAGGGTCGCCATGTAACCGCGTTCGGAGCTGAACGGGATTGTCGCGATCCGTGGAAACAGGGCGCCGACCTCGTGCGCGGTATGGCCGGCCTTGACGCTCACCACGAGGAGCGCGGCTTCGGTCGGGTCGCCGCCGACCTTCCATCGTCCGCCGTCGTGAACCAGGGTGGCATCGTTGCAGGCAGCCGCCGCCACCATCGACCAGTGCAGCGCTCGGTCGGCATCAGCGGCAACCGGGTTACCGGCCGGGTCGTGCAGGCGGCCGTCCGGGGCATAGCCGGAGCCGGTCACCGTGTATCGGCCGGCGGGGGTCCACACAGCGCGCACAGTCATCTGGTTCGTCGTCAGTGTGCCGGTCTTGTCGGTGCAGATGACGGTGGTACTTCCCAAGGTTTCCACCGCCGGCAGGCGACGAACGACCGCGCGCCGGCGGGCCATCCTCGCTACCCCGATAGCCAGGGTGATCGTCACGGCGGCGGGAATACCTTCTGGAACGGCCGCGACTGCGAGCGCGACCGCGGCGACGAACGTCTCCACCGCTTGGTGGCCCCGGAGGAGACCCACGGCAAACGTCACCGCGGCCAGGATGAGGATGCCCACGCTGAGGAGCTTGCTGAACCGGGCGAGCTTTTGGGTCAACGGTGTCGCCAAGGTCTCCGCAGTCCCGACCAGCCGGTGGATCTCGCCGACCTCGGTCTCGGCACCGGTCGCGACCACGATTCCGGCACCGGTGCCGGCAGTGACGAGGGTTCCGGAGTAGGCCATGTTCCGTCGATCGGCCACCGGGATCGCCACCGGGAACACCACCGTCTCGTCCTTGTCGACCGGGACGGATTCGCCGGTCAGCGCTGACTCATCCACGCGAAACTCGGCCGACCGGGTCAGCCGCAGGTCGGCGGGCACCTTGTCACCGGCGTCGAGGAGTACGAGATCACCCGGGACCAGGTCATCCGACTGAACTGTCCGCTCCCGCCCGTCGCGGATCACCCTCGCGTGCGTGCGTACCATCGACCGCAGGCTATCCAGCGCGGCCTCGGCTCGGGACTCCTGGACGAAACCGACCACCGCATTGATCAGCACCACGCCAAGAATCACCAGCGAGTCGACATGCTCACCGAGCACGGCGGTGATGCCGCCGGCGACCAGCAACACATAGATCAGTGGGTTGCGAAACTGGCGGAGTACCCGCCCCAGCAGTCCGGCTGCCTTCGCTGCCGGTAGCACGTTCGGCCCGAACTCGGCCAGCCGTTCGGCGGCCTCCCGGTGAGACAGCCCGCGGTGGGAGTCGGTCTCCAGCAGCAGCACCGCAACATGTGCTGCAAGCGCATGGTGGGACCCACTCGATGCCGAGATCGAGGTGGTCACCTTGGTCGTCCTCGGAGTGCGGGGACCGCCGTCGGCGCTGATCCGGTGCAGACCGCCGAGCTGGGGCGGGATGATCTGTCGGATCCTGGTTGCGGCGTCACCCTCCGTTCCGCTCGGATCGCGTCGTACTCGCAGATCGAGGGTCGGCACCGAGACCGTGTTGACCGGCGGCCGTCGTTGTGCCGGAGATCAACACGGGCACCAGCGCCGTGCGAGCCAGGTACTCGGCAACGCTGCCCAATAGTCGCACCGAGAGTCCGTGGCCGCGTCGCCCAACGACGATCAGGTCGATGTCATCTCGCTGCGCACGCTCCGCCAACGCCTGTCCAGGGGGTCCGGCCAGCAATTCACAGCTGACCGCATGCTCACCGCAGAGTGTCCGGGCAGCCGCCAGGTGCTGCCGGGCTGCCGCTTGCCGCTGCCGCCAGTCATCTTCAGCGGTGTCGTAGTCCACGACCTCGGCCACCACCAACCAGCCGATTCGCCGGCGCAGCAAGGCCAGCACGGATTGCAGCGCGGCCAATGACTCGGCCGATCCGTCGACCCCTATGAGTACCCGGGTGCCTGCGTCCGGCTTCCCGTGGCGTTCGGTGGAGAGCACCTTCGGTGAGCGCTCGATGCGATCAGGGGCGATGAAGGCCAGCACCGGGCCGAGCAGCACGGCACCCAGCAGCCACAGTGGATCGCGGTGCCCGCGCCGGGCCATCCACAGCATGCTGGCCAGTCCAGCGCCGACCCAGGCCGCCAGCACGATGATGATGATCTGCTCGCGGGTCATGCCTTTCACCATGGCTGCGGTGGCCGGCCCACGAGAGGGGACCAAGGACCCATCCCTCGGCCTGGACAGTCACAGGAGGCCAGGGGCGAAGGGCCCCGCGGGTTGTCAGAGGGCGCCACCAAGGCTCTGGAGGCCAAGGCTGGTCAGGCTCACGACAGCCCAGAGGATGCCACCGAGCAGCAGCGGGCGGGCTCCGGCCCGGCGTAGCGCAGGCAGATCGGTGGACAGCCCGACCCCGGCCATCGCTGCGGCGATCAGGAACACCGCGGCCTGCGCCAGCCGGGGTCGGACCGACCCGGGTACCAGCCCCGCGGAGTTGGCCAGGGCCATGATGACGAAGCCGATCAGGAACGGTGGAACCAGCCGCAGCACGCGCTGTGGTGAGCGGGTCGGTGCCGGCGTCGCCGTCGAGGACCGGCCGGTCGTCCGGCCCTCTCGTCCGGCCAGAGCCCCGAGCGTCAGCGTGATCGGGATGATCATCAGCGTCCGGACCAGCTTGACCACGACGGCGTGCTGGGTCGCCTCCGGTCCGTAGCTGGTGGCGGCGGCCACCACCGAGGAGGTGTCGTTGACCGCCGTTCCGGCGAACAGACCGAACGCCTGCTGACTCAGTCCGAGCAGGTGGCCGATGATCGGGAAGACGATGACGGCGCTGATGTTGAAGACGAACACGGTCGAGATGGCGTAGGCGATCTCAGCATCGGCGGCCGCGATCACCGGTGCCACCGCGGCCACCGCGGATGCGCCACAGATCCCGGTGCCCACACCGACGAGGGTGCGCAGGTTGCCGACGACGCCGAGCGCGCGGCCGATCAGCCAGGCCGCCAGCAGGCAGGCCGCCAGCGTGCCGAGCATGACGGGCAGCGAGGACAGTCCGACCCGGGCCGCATCGGCTATCGACAGCTGGCTGCCGAGCAGGACGACCGCCAGTTGCAGCACGGTGCGCCCGGCGAACCCGATACCCGGCCGCAGCCGATCCCCCGGCCGGAAGGTGATGCCGATCACCGCGCCGATGACGATGGCGGGCACGGCGCTGCCGAGGATCGGCAGCCAGCGGCCGATCAGAACGGCCAGGACGGCGATCGCCGTGCAGAGAGCCAGGCCGGGAGCCAGCCCGGGAGCAAGCCCGGGAAGGGTCGTCCGCGGTTGAGATCGGGTCGGGGTAGTGGGCGCCATGATGATCCGATCATCGTCGGTCAGCTGTCGTCGGACCAGGGGCCACATCCTTGTCCGGTCACAAACCGGGATTGTGGCCGGACGGTATCGGTGCTGCTCCGAACCGGACGATCCGCCGCTGCGGTCACTGCCAGGGCGGGCGGCGCGATGCAAGTGGCAATAGCGATGCAAGTGGCAATAGCTAGGACGCGATCCAGCCCAGGCCCTCGACCACCTGCTGCAGCATCAGTGCGGTGACCAGAACACCGACGAGGGTAGCGGCCAGCACCATCCAGGAACGGTCGTGACGGACGAGGGCCAGCACCCCGGCAACGCCGGCCGCGGCGCCGGCGGCCAGGATCGCCGCACCCGCGGTATCGAGGGACCGGTTGGCGCCGAAGCGGTCGGCCGGCTGCAGGCCTAGCCGGAACGCCAACCAAAGGGCTGCGGTGCCGCTGACGGAAAGGCCGGCCAGCATCACCGCCCAGCTCCCGGTCGCCGACCGCGGTGACGTGTCGCGGTGCGCGATACCGCGGTGGGCCGGCGGCCCGTCGAGCTCCATGCCGCCATGGTCCGCGGCCGCGCGGACAGTCGACAGGGTCGATGGTCCTCGCCCCGCGAGTCGTTGGTTGGCCGCCGGCGGGCCCCGGCAGCCCGGCTCAGTCGGCCTCGGACCCCTCGGCCCGGCCAAGGTGCCGGAGCACGAGCAGGACCGCGACGACGCCGGCCAGCACAGCGGTGATCACCAGGTCCGGGATGTGGTCGCCGATCGCTCGTGCCCGTTCCTCCAGACGGAACTGCTGGGCCGTGGTCAGGACACCGCCCAGATCGGTGGTGCCGCCGGTGGCGAGCATCAGGATCCCGATGATCACGAACAGCGAACCGGACAGCACGCCCACGGTGGTCGTCCGCACAAGTCCGAGTCGGAGCGCGCGGGGACGCAGTAACCGCCGTGACGACACGTCGAAGCGCTCCCACAGCAGTGCCAGCACGAAGACCGGAAGTGCCATGCCGAGCGCGTAGACGGCCAGCAGCGTGCCGCCGTACAGCGGACCGGAGCCGAGAGCCGCGACCGCGAGCACCGACCCGAGGATCGGTCCGGAGCAGACGCCGGCCAAGCCGTAGCCCAATCCCAGCAGGTAGACCGACAACGGCACGGTGGCATCCCGGACCCGTCCCGACGAGCCGGACGCCGGCCACGGCAGCCGCAGCCGCAGCCCGAGGATCTGCACCACCCCGAGGGCGATGATCAGCGCCGACAGTCCGGTCACCGCGATGTCGCGGTACCGGTTGAGGAGGGCGCCGAGCGCGGAGGCGGCGACACCGAGCGGTACCAGGGTGCTGACCAGACCGGCGTAGAAGACCAGGCTGCGGGCGGCGAGCCGGTGCGGTGACCTGAAGGCATAGGCGAAGAATCCCGGCAGCATCACCGCCGAACACGGGCTGAGCAGCGTCAGCAGGCCGCCGAGCAGGGCGCCGGCATAGCCGATGTCGATCATGAGGATCTGAGCCCCGTCGAACCGGTCCGGTCGCCGATCATGATTGTTTCGCCGCCTTCTCGATCAACCGGACGAAGTCGGCGGTCGGCTGGGCACCCACCACCGGGATGCCGTTGATCAGGAACGACGGGGTGGTGGTCACGCCCAGGTAGGACGCCTCGTCGACGTCGGCCTGGATCTCCTGCTGATAGCGCTCGGACTTGATCGCGCTCAGGTAGTCGGCCAGGTCCGGCACACCGGCCTGGTGGCCGATCCGTTCCAGCTGGGTGGTGGTCAGATCCGGATGGCCTCGCCGCGGCGCGTCGGCGTACACCGCGTCGTAGAACTGCCAGAACCGGCCCTGCGCCGCGGCGGCATGGGACGCCTCCGCGGCGTACTCGGACTGGATGCCGAAGATCGGCATGTCCCGGAACTCGATCCGCAGCGTCCCGTCGCGGACGTAGCGCATCAGCGCGGGTTTCGTCTGCCGGGCGAAGATGCCGCAGAAGGGACAGCGGAAATCGGCGTACTCCACCAGCACCACCGGAGCATCGAGCCGCCCCAGGGCGCGAGGATCCCCGGCGATCCGCCGGGCCGTGTCGATGCGTCCGGTCTGCCGGCCGGACGGGGTCGTCGCGGCGGCGGACGGTGACGCTGCGGGTCGGGTGCCGGCCGGCGTCGCCGACGGCACCGGGGTCGTCCCGGCGGCACCGTCGGGGGCCGGTTTCGTCACTGCGGCGATGACCAGGACGGCCAACCCGGCGACGGCGGCGGCGATGCCGACGGCACGGGCACGCCGACGGGATGGACGGTGCGGGGGAGAGGACGGCACGAGGGGGCTGGGCCTTTCAGTTCTCGCGGGCGATACCGCGGGAGAGGGCGTTGTCGTAGGCGTCGTCGACCAGGACCACCCGGCGCCCGGCGCGGGCCAGGATGCTGGCGGCGACACCGGCGCGGAACCCGCTGCCGCAGTGCACCCACAGTTCGCGGTCGGGAAGGGTGTCCAGGTCGGCCACGATCCGGTGGATCGGCACGTGCAGCGACCCGGGGATGGCGCTGTGGCGACGCTCGTCGTCGCGTCGGACGTCGAGCACCGACCGTTCGCTGCGGTCCGGATCCAGCAGCACCGAGCCGGCGCGGAATTCCCCATCATCGAAGTCCGTCACCGGGTACGCCGTCCGTTCCTGCCCGTCGGCCAGCTGGTCGATCGGGCCGACGGCCGCCCCGCCGAGTTCGTCCCGGCCGATCCGCACCAGCTGACGCTGGGCGGTGGCGACGTCGTCGGCCGTCTCGCCGACGAGGGTGAGATCGGCGTCCCAGGGGATCAACCAGCCGACGTAGGTGGAGAACTGGTCACCGATCTCGACGCTGACCGTGCCCTGCAGGTGATCGGCGGCGTACGCGGTCCGGGCCCGCAGGTCGATCACCCAGCCGCCGCCGGCGATCCGGTCGTGCAGATCGGCCGGCGTGACCGGGCTCGGCCGGGTCAGGTCGACGGGTGCGGGGCCTTCCAGGTTCCGCGGCGCCATGTGGGCGTAGTAGGCGGGGTAGGCGGTCAGATTGGCGATCAGGGTGGTGACGAAGTCGTTCTCGTCGTCGGTGACCAGGGCGTCGTTGTGCCGGCGTTCCGCACCGATGGTCGACTCGTCTGCGCCGCTGCCGGATCCGGAGGTGCAGAAGCTGCCGAACCCGTGGGTCGGGTAGACCGGTGTCTCGTCGGGCAGCAGCGCGACCAGACGTCGCGCGGAGTGGAACTGGGCCCGGGTCAGGTCCTCGGTGATGGCCGCGTCGACCAGGTCGGTCCGGCCGACGCTGCCGAACAGCAGCGAGCCGCCGGTGAAGACCACCGGCCGGTGCGTGCCGAAGGGACGGGACGGATCTGCCGCGGCGTGACCGTCGCCCGACGACGTGTCCTCGGACGTTGACCAGACGGTGTAGGAGAGATGGGTACGGGTGTGGCCCGGCGTGGCCAGCACCAGCACGCGCAGCGGGCCGGCGCTGAGGAGATCGCCATCGCGGACCGCGTGCCGGGCGAAGCTGACCGGGTCCTCGGCATTGACCAGGTAGGGCACGTCATGGTGGCGGGCGAGCTGGTAGCCGCCGGTGACGTAGTCATTGTGGATGTGGGTCTCCAGCACCATCGCGCATCCCAGCCCGTGGGTGTCCAGGTAGGACTCGACCCGGTCGATGTCGCGTTGCGGGTCCACCACGATCGCCGACGCTGGGTCGGACCGGTCGTGAACGATGTAGCTGCGGTCGCCGAGTTCGGTGGTCGGCATGATGTGGACGTCCATGGGGCCTCCTCCGTCGGATGTACGTACCTTAGGAAGGACTGTCGATCCGTCCCGAGCCGGTGTGGCGTCAGGTGCAGTCCGATGTGGTCGACCGGGTCAGGGCGGCCGGGTTCAGCGCCGGTGTCGGCGGGGGAAGGCGCCGGCGGCCGAGCACGGCGTCAGCCGGCGACGATCAGGTCAGGGGATCAGGTCAGATTGATCGGGTCAGATGATCAGGTCGGTGGCCCGCAGCCGCTCCACGCGGTCGCAGGTGCCGGCGCGGAACGGCTGTTCGGCGTTCTCGCGCCGGTCCCGCCGCTCGATCAGGTCGGTCTCGGTCACCGGCCGGTCCGGGTCGGCCGGGATCCGGAAGGTGCGCAGCTGGTAGGGGCCGAGCTCGGTCGTCACGGTCCGGCCCAGCAGGGGCATCCGGATCTCCGCGGTCGCGGGGCGGCCGACGGTCTCCGAGACCCGCACCACCAGATCGCAGTCGACGTCCGTGCCAGGCTGCGTGTCGGACTGCGTGTCGGGCTGCGTGTCGGGCGCCGAGTCGTCCTCGGCGCCCTTGACCGCGGTCGCGACGACCGCACCGTCGCCGGACCGGGTGATCACCTCGACGAAGCTGAGTGAGCCCGGCAGGTGGCCGTCGTGGAAGCCTTCCAGCATGGCCCGCGGTGCGGCACCGAGCTCGGCGGCCCGCCTGGTCGGCTGCCGGCTCCGCCAGTCACCGGTGTGCGGCACCAGCAGACAGCTGAACTCCTGCCGGCCCAGGGCCTGGTAGTGGTAGCGGCGATCCGGCTCCAGCGGCTGTGGGTCGTGCCAGGCGTAGACCGGGCTGCGGACGGCGGTGACGCCGATGCTGGGATCGGACCCGGCCGTCGGGGTGCCGGCGGGGGACACGTCGTATCCGTGCTTGGCGTCGTTGATCACAATCAGACCGCCGCGCCGATCACCGGCACGGAGCTGACCGCTGAGGTCGACCCAGGACTGGGCCGGTTCCTCGGCGCCGTCCACCGGTCGCTCCAGCGTGGCGTACGGGATCTCGTAGGTGGCCTGCGGATCGTCGACCGCGACCGGGAAGCGCAGCTTGAGCAGGTGCGCCGGCTCCTGCCAGTCCAGGTCGACGTCCACCCGCAGGGCGTCGGCGTCGGGGGTCAGCGAGAACCGTTCGGTCAGCGTGGACCGTCCCCAGGCGTGGTCAACCTCGACGGCCACCCGGACCGGACCCTGCTCGGCGATCCGGATCGCCGTCACCGGCATGCCGGCGCCGGGCCAGGCATACGACACCACCCGGTGCCCCCAGGTGTCGGTCGGATCGGCGCACAGCTGCAGATGGTCACCGCGGCCGGCGACGTCGATGCCGCTGTCACGATCGACCAACGAGGCGAGCCAGCCCGACTCCGGGTCGATCACCGCGGTGATCCTCCGGTTCTGCAGCGTGGGCCGGCCGTCGGTGCCGACCGACACGGTCAGCTCGCCGGCCTGCGGCGGCCGTCCACCGCCCAGCCGGTAGAGCCGATATCCCAGCGCGGGCAACTCCGCGGTGAAGATCAGCGCGCCGCGGGACCGGAATCCGGTGACAGCCGTCGGCGCCACCCGTTGCGTCGGGACCGGCTGGCCGTCGGCGTCGTTCGCGGTGACCTCGTCCGGCAGTCCGCTGTAGTTGATCTTCATGGTGGCGGTGACCGGCCACGGGTGGGAGTTGAAGACCACCACCGGCTGGGTGTCCTCGACCAGTGGGATGTCGATCTGGCGGGCGATCACGTTGTGGCAGCGGGTCACGATCCGCTTGCTGATCGCGACCGCCTCGCCGAGTTGGTCGCGGGCGTCCTCGAAACCCGGGGCGATGGCCGAACCAGGCAGCAGGTCGTGGAACTGGTTGAACAAGACCTGCTTCCAGGCCGACTCCAGCTCGCCGCGCGGATAGCTCAGGGCGGCATTGATCGCCGCCCCGAGCTGGTGGGCGATCACCGCCCAGCGTTCGGCCTGCAGCACCGCGTGCTGGGCGCGACGCTGCCACGCCTTGATCCCGGAGTGTGCGGAGTAGCAGCCGGCGGCATGGTGCTGCAGGTCGCCGGTCCAGGTGGGCAGGTCGTCGGCTGTGCCGGCCAGGACCTCGTCGAAGAAGTCGCGCGGCGAGGACATGATCAACTCCCCGAACGTCCCCATCGCCTGGTACCGGTGGATGGAGGCCAGGTTCGCCCGGGTCGGTCCGCCGCCGTGGTCGCCGACGCCGTAGAAGGCCAGCAGCGGGCCGAAGGACCGGTCCAGTTGGGCCAGGCCCTTCTCCAGTTGGTGGGCGATGTCGCCGGGCGGGGAGCAGTACTCGTAGGGGATGCGAGCAGCGAGCACCCGGGACCCGTCCGGCGCCTGCCACCAGAACGGGCGGTCGTGCAGGTCGGCCTCGTGCGGGCCGGGGCGCAGGAAGGTGTAGGTGTCCATGCCCTGCCCGCGCAGGATGGCCGGGATCATCGCCTGGTGGCCGAACGGGTCGACGTTCATGCCGACCGTCGCTGCGCGGCCGAACTCGGCCAGCAGGAACCGTTGCCCGTACAGACCCTGCCGGACGAACGACTCGCCCATCGGCAGGTTGCAGTCCGGCTCGACCCACCAGCCGCCGACGTTGACCCATCGCCCCTGGGCCTCCCGTTCGCGGATGCGGTCGAACAGCACCGGGTCGGCTTCCTTCACCCAGGACAGCAGCACCACCTGGTCGCAGCTGAAGACGAAGTCGGGGTCCTCCTCCATCCGGTGGATGGCCGACCAGAACGTCGACCGGGCCTCGGCGTACCCCTCCTGCCACGGCCACAGCCAGACGGGATCGAGGTGGGCGTTCCCGACCAGGTGGATCCGCCGGCGTGGCGCCGCAGTCGGCGCCGCCGGGTGCCGCGCGGTCGTCCGGCCGCCGCTGCCGGCGTTCGCGCTCGGCGCCGGGCGGTCCCCGGCCGGGTCGGTGCTGGGGTGCTGGGCTGACTCACCGGTCATCGGGTCACCTGGGTCCTCGGCGCCATCGGACGTGCTCTCGGTGCTCAGGAGCTTAGTGGGGCCCGGCGGGGTCGACTCTCGGCGGTGGAGGTCCGGTCCAGTAGTCGGGCGTGATCACCGGGCCGCACCACGCCCGGCCGGACCACCCGGCCCTGCACACCGAAGACCGGGTCGCCGAACGTCTCGTCGCGGGCAGCGATGGTGGCGAGCGTCCGCAGCAGGCGTCCGTCCCGGTTGCCGGTGACCGGATGGATGTCGATCACTGCGCAGCGGGCCACCGCGGCGGTGATCTCCACCTCGGCCGCGCCCACGACCAGCCGTCGACCGGGCCAGCCCGACTCCCGCGCCGCGACCGCGGGTGCCTCCTCACCGTGATCGTCGATGACCAGCGTGGCTCGCAGCCGGGCAGCGTCCACAGGAGTTGCCAGCGCTCGTCCGAGCGCATCGAGCGACGACGTCGTGATCACGGTGACGCTGTCGCCGAACACCACAGCACCCGGTGCGCACGCGACCAGCACCAGCCGACGACCGATCCGACGGCTGAACGCCTCGCCCCACGGGCCGTCGACCACCCGGCCGGTGACCTGACGTCCCCAGTAGTCGAAGGTGATCGCCGGGTCTCGGGTCCGGACGGCGTCGCCGACCTCATCGCCGTCGGGGAAAGCGCAGCACAGGAAGGGGTCACGCCAGTCGACCGACACCGTGACCAGATCGGGATTCTCCACCGTCCGCAGTGCCCGGGAGGCTGCCGGATCGACCAGGCAGAACCGGCGGTCACCGACCGGCCCGGATTGGTCCAGTCGGACCTCGGACAGGCTCAGGTGCCGGGTGCCCTTGATGGGCGCGAAACCGATGCGGGCCACCTGCCAGTCCATAGCCGGCATCCTGACAGAGCATCCGGCCGGCGCAGCCGCCGGCAGCCGCCCGGGGGCAGCCGCACGCCCGAGCACATCCTCGGGCCGCCGACGCTCAGTGTCATCTCAGTGCCTGCCTCCTAGGCTGGCCGGCACAAGATTCGATTGTGGCGGCTCAGCGTGGCAGCGGTGTGCCGGGCCGGACCCCAACGGTGATCATGGAGGAGACCCAGTGCTGAGCGGGCGCGTACCGGACCTGTCGGCGATGCAGTTGTTGTGTGCGGTGGACCGCTGCGGCAGCCTCTCGGCCGCAGCACAGGAGATGGGCTACTCCCAACAGGCCGCGTCCTCGCGGATGCGTTCGCTGGAGGCGCAGGTCGGCGCCGAACTGGTGCGGCGAAGCCCGACCGGCTCACACCTGACCCAGACGGGCCGGCTGGTGACGGGTTGGGCCACTGACGTCCTGGCGGCGGCCGAACGGATGGATTTCGGTATCACCGCCCTGCACGAACGCCGCTCGGCCCGGATGCGTCTGGCCGCCAGCCTGACCACCTCGGCGCACCTGGTGCCGGGTTGGCTGGTCGAGTTGCACCGCCAGCAACTGCGCGTCGGCGCCCGGCCGACCGATGTCGAATTGATCACCGGGAACAGTGCCCGGGTGATCGATCTGGTGCGTGCGGAGAAGGCCGCCGTCGGCTTCATCGAGACCCCCGAGCTGCCCAAGGGTCTCAAACACCGGGTGGTCGCCGAGGACGAACTGGTCGTCGTGGTGGCACCCGACCATCCGTGGACCCGCCGCCGTTCGATCAGTCTCGAGCAGCTGGCACGAACGCCCCTGGTCACCCGGGAGGCGGGATCGGGCACCCGGCGTGCCCTGGAGGTCATCCTGGCGGAGTCGGCGCCGGACGTGTCCATGGCCGGTCCGGCGGTCGAACTCAGTACCGAGAGTGCGGTCAGTGCCGCCATCGGCGCCGGGATCGGACCCGGCGTGCTGAGCCGGCTGTCGGTGGCCGACGACCTGGCTCTCGGCCGGCTGCGCGCGGTCCCGGTCCGTGACCTGCGACTGACCCGGCCGTTGTCGGCGATCTGGCGCAGCGGCCGCTACCCCGGTCAGGGTCCCGGCCGGGACCTGGTCGCCATCGCGGCCCGGACCGGTGCGGCGGCCTGACCGCTACCGGCGGCCGGCGACGATCTCGTCGATGGCGGTGCGGAAGTGCGGGATCGCGACCTGCGGCTCCTCGATCTCGGGGTGCCAGGCCTTCTCCCACTCGAAGTCGACGTAGCCGCCGAAATCGGCCTTCAGCAGGACGTCGACCAGATCGCCGATCGGTACGACACCCGTCCCCGTCAGGGCCAGGTCGAACGTCTCCGGGGTGGCGACGTGGGCGTCCTTGACATGAACCTGGCGGATCCGCGGACCGAGAGCCGCCCAGGTGGTGGCCGCATCCTCGCCGTGACGGAAGGTGTGCAGGAAGTCCCACAGGATGCCCAGCCGGTCACTGCTGTGGGCCAGCACCATCCCCACCGTGTCGGCGGTACAGAAGTCGTCGTGGGTCTCCAACAGCGTCTCGACCCCGACCGACCAGCTGTCCTCGGCCACCTCGGCCAGGCCGGCGCCGATCCCGCCCACGTGATCGGCGAGCCCGGCGCCGACGGGCAGCGGGCCGCCGAAGGTCCGGATGAACCGCGCCCCGAGCCCGTTGGCGATCTCGCAGTTGATCTTGGCCAGCTCACGCTGGGTCTGCCGTTGCGCCGGATCGGCCGAGGTGAAGCGGACACTGGTGTCGATACAACTCACCTCGACGCCGGCGTCGTCGAAGATCCGTCGCGTCTCGGCGATCCGCGCGGGGGAGAACTCCGCCAGCGTGCCGAGGTCGACGACGTTGCGGATGAAGCGGATCTCGACCCCGTCGAAACGCTGCTCGCGGGCCAGGGCGGCCACCTGGTCGACGGTGTAGGCCGGGCACCCCAGCGTGCTGAAACCGATCTTGAACATCCTCGTCCTCTCGCTGTTCCGTCGGCCAGGTATACCGATCCGCAGAGTCTGGGGACAACCGGTTGCCACCGATGTGCCACATCCGGTCGGACGGGCGACGGTGGTGAGTATGGCCGGGCAGCCGGTTCCGTTACCGTGAGTGCCATGGCAGACGGGGACGAGCGCCGGGTCGCGGTCATCATCGAGGATGATGACGATATCGCGAACCTGCTGGCGGCCGTGCTCGCCGAGGCCGGCTTCGAGTCGTACCAGACCCCGACCGGGGTGGACGGGATCGAGTCGGTCAGGGAGCACGAGCCCATCCTGACGACGTTGGACATCAGCCTGCCCGGGATCGACGGCTTCGAGGTCGCCCGCCGGATCCGCGAGTTCAGCGGCACCTACATCATCATGTTGTCGGCGCGGACCGACGAGGTGGACACCCTGATGGGTCTGGATGCCGGCGCCGACGACTACATGACCAAGCCGTTCCGCCCGCGGGAGCTGCGGGCCCGGGTCGAGGCGATGCTGCGTCGGATGCGGCGTACACCGGGCAGCGCCCTGGCCGGAGAACCGGCGGCTGATGGCGGCGAGGCCGGTGAGGTCGAGGAGGAGTCCGGCTGGCTCAGCCACAACGGGTTGCGGATGCACCCGCAGATGCGGCTGAGCGAATTGGACGGTGAACCGGTGGAACTGACCCGCAGCGAGTTCGACCTGATGCTGGCCATCCTGGAACGCCGCCGCCGCGTCATCACCAAGAACGAGCTGGTGCTGGAGTTGCGTGGCGATGCGAGCAGCGGCGGCTACATCAGCGACAACGACCGCCGCGCGGTCGAGGTGCACCTGGCCAACCTGCGGCGCAAGCTGGGTGACCCGGTCAACAAGCCGCGGTTCGTCCAGACCGTCCGCGGCGTCGGCTACCGCCTCGCCCCCTGACCGGCCCGGCGTCCACCCCTCGCCTTCGCCCCGGCATCGCAGGGGGAGCGGCGCGGGCGCCAGTGACGAGCGAAGCGTCAGGCGGCGACGGACTGGAGGTCGGCGAGCCGCCGGCGGGCGTGATCGGCCTGGTCCAGAAGCAGCCGGTGCTCCTCGGCGACAGCGGTCAGGCTGTCCAGCACCGGATGGCTACGCAGTCGGTCGGCGGCCTCGACCACGCCCCACGCGCCGAGCATGGCGCTGGAGGTGGCGAGGCTCAGCAGGGCCACCGTGGCCGCGGCAGTGTCACCCGCTCGCAGGTGGTTCTCGATCCGCTGCAGCCGGTCTTCCATCAACCGGAGATAGTCGGCGATGAAGTGGCGTACGACGGGGGCGTCCAGATGAAGACTCGAGCACAGACGGCGCAACTCGGCTTCGGCGGACGGAGGCTGGGGGCCGGTCTCCGTCATGAATCTCCTTCCCGTGGCGCCTACGCTGACGCAGTGGGCCAACCGGCAACTTGGCTTGGTCCCTACTTTTCCTCAGCATTGGGCCAGATCGGGGCAGCGACCCGTGCGATACGGTGAACCTTTTCCGCCGCCCCGGGCCCGATGAATCTGATGACGCTGACCGACCTGATCCCCGACCACGCCGATCCCGACGACCTCTACGAGGCGTTCGCGGGGTGGGCGGCCGACCGCGGCATCACGCCGTACCCGGCCCAGCAGGACGCCATGATCGAACTGCTCACCGGCGCGAACGTGATCATGGCCACGCCGACCGGGTCGGGTAAGAGCCTGGTCGCCACCGCGCTGCAGTTCTTCACCAGGGCCTCCGGCCGGACCGGGCGCATCTTCTACACCGCGCCGATCAAGGCGCTGGTGAGTGAGAAGTTCTTCGCCGCGGTGGAGGCCTTCGGTCATGATCAGGTCGGCATGCTGACCGGCGACGCCGCCGTCAACGCCGATGCGCCGATCATCTGCTGCACCGCCGAGATCCTGGCCAACCTGGCACTTCGCGACGGTCCTGACGCCGACGTCAGCGCCGTGATCATGGACGAGTTCCACTACTACGCCGACCCGGACCGGGGCTGGGCCTGGCAGGTGCCGCTGATCGAACTGCCCCGTGCGCAGTTCCTGCTTATGTCGGCCACCCTCGGCGACGTCGGCCGCTTCAGCAAGGACCTGGAACGCCGGACCGGAAGGTCCACCGCCGTGATCAGCACGGCCGACCGGCCGGTGCCGCTGCACTACGAGTACGTCACCAGCCCGCTGCACGAGACCATCACCGAGCGGCTGGACACCCATCAGGCACCGATCTACGTGGTGCACTTCAGCCGGGCCGCGGCGATCGAACAGGCGCAGGGCCTGGTCAGCCTGCGGATCTGCAGCCGCGAGGAGAAGGACCGGATCGCCGAGTTGATCGGCGACTTCCGCTTCTCTGCGGGCTTCGGCCGGACGCTGTCCCGACTGGTGCGCAGCGGTGTCGGCGTCCATCACGCCGGCATGCTGCCGCGCTACCGGAGACTGGTCGAGCGGCTGTCGCAGGCCGGGCTGCTCAAGGTGATCTGCGGCACCGACACCCTCGGCGTCGGCATCAACGTGCCGATCCGCACCGTGGTGATCACGTCGTTGAGCAAGTACGACGGGATCCGGCCCCGGCTGCTCACCGCGCGGGAGTTCCATCAGATCGCCGGCCGTGCCGGCCGGGCCGGCTATGACACCTCCGGCACGGTCGTCGTCGAGGCACCGGACCATGTGGTCGCCAACGAGAAGGCACTGGCCAAGGTCGGCGATGATCCCAAGAAGCGCCGCAAGGTGGTGAAGAAGAAGCCACCGCCGGGCACCGTGGGCTACGGCCAGCCGACCTTCGAGCGGCTCGTCGCCGCCGATCCGGAACCGCTGGAGTCCAGCTTCGCGGTCAGCAACGCGATGCTGCTGAACGTCATCAACCGGCCGGGCGACTGCATGGCCGCCATGCGGCATCTGTTGACCACCAACGACGAACCGCCGCCACGTCAGCACCGGCACATCCGCCGGGCGCTGGCGATCTATCGCGGGCTGCTCCGCGGCGGGGTGGTGGAACAACTGCCCGAACCCGACCACCTGGGTCGGCAGGCGCGGGTCACGGTGGACCTGCAGCCTGACTTCGCCCTCAACCAGCCGCTGTCGCCGTTCGCGCTGGCCGCCTTCGACCTGCTCGATGTGGAGTCCGTCGACTACCCGCTGGACGTGGTCTCGGTGGTCGAGGCGACCCTGGACGACCCGCGACCGATCCTGACGGCCCAACGCGACCGGGCCCGCGGCGAGGCGGTGGCGCGGATGAAGGCCGAGGGACTGGAGTACGCCGAGCGGATGGAACAGCTGGACGACGTCACCTATCCGCGGCCGCTGGCCGACCTGTTGGAGCCGGCTTTCACCACCTACCTGCAGACCCATCCCTGGTTGGCCGACACTCCGCTGGCGCCGAAGTCGGTGGTCCGCGAGATGGCCGAACAGGCGATGAACTTCACCGAGTTCGTCTCCTCCTATCGGCTGGCCCGGTCCGAGGGCATGGTGCTGCGCTACCTCTCCGACGCCTACCGGGCGCTGCGCCAGACGGTGCCGGACGAGGCCAAGAGCCCCGAGTTGCAGGATCTGATCGAGTGGCTGGGCGAGCTGGTCCGCCAGACCGACTCCAGCCTGCTGGAGGAGTGGGAACAGCTCGCCCATCCCGATCGGGTGCCGACCGCCACCTCGCCGGTCGACCACACCCCGCCACCCGTCACCGCCAACCTCCGCGCCTTCCGGGTGCTGGTCCGCAATGCGTTGTTCCGCCGGGTCGAGCTGGCTGCCCGCCGGGACTGGGCCGCCCTGGGCGAGCTCGATGCCGGCTCCGGCTGGGATGCCGAGTCCTGGGCCGAGACGCTGCAGCCGTACTTCGAGGACCACGACGAGATCCTGCTCGGCGCCGACGCCCGCGGTCCCGGCCTGCTGATCATGGACGAGACCGGTCGGCGGTGGACCGTCCGCCAGATCATCGACGACCCGAACGGCGACCACGATTGGGGCTTCAGCGCCGAGATCGACCTCGACGCGAGCGACACCGAGGGGGTCCCGGTGATCACCATCACCGCCGTCGGCCGACTCTGACCCCTCCCGCGCGCTGAGCCCGGGGGCACGGCACGCGGATCGGCGGAACCTGCCCGCAGCAGGCGGGGGCGTGCCAGCATGGAGTCATGGCTGGACGTCGACGCTGGCAGGATCTCAGCCCGCGCGAGCGCGGAGGCGTGGTCGCGATGGGGACGGTGCAGGTCGCGCTCGCCGCGGCGGCCTACCGCGACCTGGCCCGCCGCGATCGGGCGGACCTGCGCGGTTCGAAGCTGTTCTGGTCGTTGGCCCTGCTGGTGAACTGGATCGGTCCGATCAGCTACTTCGTCTACGGGCGCCACCGCCGCTCCTGACCGATCTCAGTCGGCCGCGGAGACGGAGTGTTCGGCGCGGTCGCGGATGCCGAGCATCATCCGCCGCGTCATCACGAAGCTGACCAGGCCCACCGGCCGCATCGCCGTTCGCATCCGCCAGTCGGCGAATGCGACCCGCTCCCGGACCAGCAGTCGGCTGCGGTCGTGCCCGTCCGGCCGCACCGCGAAGGTCCAGGAGAACTCCCAGCCGGGCGGATCCTCCCGGCGCAGCGGTCGCTGCCGGCGCAGGTCGGCGACCTGCAGCGTCAGCACCTGCCCGGGAATCAGCTCGACGACGTACCAGCCACCCGTGCGCTTCCGGGTGGCATAGACCAGGTCGCCGACCTGCAACTGCTGCCAGGCCTCGACGATCCGGTCCGCGCTGTGGATCTGCAGCCCGAACAGATCCTCCAGCCAGTCGTAGCTGTAGAAGCCGCCGCGGTCGGCGCCGAGCTGCAGCAGCCACGGCCAGACCTGCTCGGCCGGGGAGTGGACGGTGATCGCGCGGGTGATCTGGGTGGCCGGGTGCCGGACGGCGTCGTCGCCGGGGAGCTGGAGTTGCTGTTCCGCCGGAGTGGCCAGCCACCGACGTTGCCAGCCGGCCAGCTGCCCGGACAGCAGCCAGGATGCGGTCGCCGCGGCCGCAGCGGTGAGCACGGCCGACCCGCGGCGGCGGGCGTGGTTGCGCCGGTGTCGGCGGCGGGTGAGCGTCTGAGCGGCCATGGGTGCAGCCAACGCCGGGCCGGGGCGCGACTGCAGAGGCGTTGGTCCCGGTGATCCGCGGCAGACCGTGTCGATCCGCCCCCTCGATGCGCCCGCGGTCCCGTGGACGGTGACCGGGCGCAGCTGGTGGGCGGGACGCCATGGTGAGGCTACGGTGATCCGGTGACCCAGACCCCCACCGACAACCCGTTCCGTCCCGAGCTGTGGGAACCGGTGGCCGGGTTCGCGTTCAGCGACATCACCTATCACCGGGCCAAGGGCGCGCCGGTGGTCCGGATCGCCTTCGACCGGCCCGAGGTACGCAACGCCTTCCGGCCGCACACCGTCGACGAGCTCTACACCGCCCTCGACCACGCCCGCACCTCCGCCGACGTCGGCGCGGTGCTGCTGACCGGCAACGGTCCGTCGCCCAAGGACGGCGGGTGGGCGTTCTGCAGCGGCGGGGACCAGCGGATCCGCGGCCGCGCCGGCTACCAGTACGCCGAGGGTGACACCGCCGAAGAGGTCGATCCCGCCAGACTCGGCCGGTTGCACATCCTGGAGGTGCAGCGACTGATCCGGTTCATGCCCAAGGTCGTGATCGCGCTGGTCGGCGGGTGGGCGGCCGGCGGCGGCCACAGCCTGCACGTGGTCTGCGACCTGACCCTGGCCAGCGCCGAACTGGCCCGGTTCAAACAGACCGACGCCGATGTCGGCTCCTTCGACGGCGGCTTCGGCTCGGCCTACCTGGCCCGGCAGGTCGGGCAGAAGTTCGCCCGGGAGATCTTCTTCCTCGGCCGCACCTACAGCGCCGAGGACGGCCACCGCATGGGCATGGTCAACGAGGTGGTACCGCACGCCGACCTGGAGACCGTCGGCCTGGAGTGGGGCCGGATGATCTGCGCCAAGAGCCCGACCGCGCAACGGATGCTGAAGTACGCGCTCAACGGCATCGACGACGGACTCGTCGGGCAACAGGTGTTCGCCGGGGAGGCGACCCGGTTGGCGTACATGACCGATGAGGCCGTCGAGGGCCGCAACGCGTTCCTGGAGAAGCGCGACCCCGACTGGTCGGAATACCCCTGGTACTACTGATTGGGCGCGTTTGCGATGGCTCTCCGACCACCAAACGATAGGGGCGGCCAGCGACACTCCCGTGGCCCTGTGTCGGCATCAACTACCTCATTGCCTGGTGCGGCAAGGCTCGGTGCCCTCCAATGGCCGGACAGGGGGAGGCATTCGGCGAGCATCGAGCGCCTCCCCGGATGCTGAGGACGTTCACCGCCGTATGGGGATCCCGCTGCGGAAGGCCCGCCCGGATAGGGAGTGCCGCGGATCTTGTGTCTTTGGGTTCGAGACTTCACGCGCGCTTGTCAGGCTGTATCGAGCTGACGGGCAGATCGTCGCCCGGTCGTTGAGATCGCTCAGGCAGTCGCTTGTTGAGCGGCCTTTCCCTGTTGCAGGATCCGGATGGCGTTGCCGAAGGGATCTCGAACTTCCATGTCTGTGCCGTAGAAGTGCTCGGTGGGCTCTTGGGTGAAGTCGGTGACGCCGCGCTCGCGAAGCGTGTCGTACAGGGCACGGGCGTCGTCGGTGATGAAGACCAGCCCGCCCAGGGCTCCCTTCGTGACCAGTTCGCGGATCCGCTCGGCAGTCGCCTCGTCGTGAAGCGGCGGGCCGGGCTGCTCCAACGAGATTTCGGTCGGCGACTCCCCGGGGGTTCGCACCGTCAGCCAGCGGTACTCGCCCTGCTGCACGTCGTTGCCCTTTTCCAACCCGAGCTTGTTGACATAAAAGTCGAGCGCTTCCTCCTTGTCCAGGACGTAGATGGATGCGACGTTCAACCTGGTGATCATGTCTTCTCCCGCGTTGTTCCAGTCGGACGCGATTGATCCTAGGAGGCCATCGACCCGGCGGGCTTATCCAAACCTGCTCGACTGTGCCGTCCGGGTGACGCCGCTCCACGGGCGCATCGCGGCCAGCTGGACGCAGTGAGGCGCCACAAAGGGCCCCTGCCCCGCACGGTAGCCGCTGGGTGTCTGCCCGACGATGTTCCGAAAGCTTCTGCTGAATGTTCCGAGGCTGGTGAAGCCCACTTCGAAACAGATATCGGTGCTGGTGCGATCGGTCTCACGCAGCAGGAACATCGACGCTCGACGCGTCGGCGCTGCAGGTAGCGGTGCGGTGTCTCGCCGAAGATCGAGCGAAAGCAGCGACCGAAATACGCCGGCGAGAGGTGGGCCATCACCGCGACCGCTCGACCATCGAGTTGCTCGCGGTAGGCGCGATCCATCGCCGTGGACTTTGCGGAGAGACTCCGCGGCCTGGTGACCGTGCAATGCTCGCCTGGGTCCCTTCGGGCGAACCCAGAAGCCTAGCGTCAGCAAGTCAGGCCCGGGTCGAAGACTCAACAAGGGCCGGCGCTACCGCCAGTGATAGAACTCGATCAGGTTGCCGTCGAGGTCCAGAGTGGCGAATTCGCGAGTGCCGAAGTCGGTGTCGACCGGACTGCCCCGATCCGTGGGGTGCAGCACGTCGGCGGCGGCGAGCTCGGCATAGAGCTCGTCGACCGACGTGACGGTGTCGACCTCGATCCGGCAACTCGCGGTCCCGGCGAGAAAGTCCTCCGCGCCTGTGCGAACGGGGGAGACCTGGAGGTCCTCAACCGGTCGGAGCCGCCAGCCGGCGTCGTCCGCGCGCCAGAGGTGGAGGCGCGAGTCGTCGCGGACCACCGCAGCGAATGCATCGTCTTGGTACACGGCCGAGAACCTGAAACGGCTAGCAAAGTGCGCCGCCGCGGCCGCGACGTCACGGACAGGCAGTGCAGGGATGGTCGTTGACAGACGCACCCCGCCAGTGTGCCCGACCATGGCCCGAGTTCGGGTGCCCGGCCAGTTCCAAGCAATCCTGGCAGCTTGGGGCGGCGCGGCCGCAAGCACCTGGCCCGGCTCGGATGGAGCATCGGCGCGAGCAACCCTGCTGCTGCGATCCTGGCAGCGCACGGCCTGGAGCCTGGCCAACTGCGTTCCCAACTGTCTACCGCCGGCCCCGGGTCCGCGCCATGACCTTGGGAACCGGCGGCCGAACATGCCCGCTCAGATACGTCGAGTTCGACACCGGTCCCATCAAGCTGACGGTCAACAAGCGCAGCGCGCTCGCCAAGGCCGCCGGCGTTGCACCGGACGGCACCGGGTCGCACCGGCTCCTGATCGGCAGCGGAGCGGTCCGGCATCCGGGTGGTGCGGGCTGGCCGTGCCCGTTGACTACACCGGTCCGGCGTGGTGAGGGGCGGCAGACTGCCGGGACCCTCAGCCGGCGCCGACGATGCCGTAGAGCCGGTCCCCGGCGTCGCCGAGGCCCGGGACGATGTAGCCGCGTTCGTCCAGCCGTTCGTCCACGCCGGCGACGACGACGGTGCACGGCACCTGCAGGTCCTCCAGCAGCCCCTCCAGCCGCTGCAGCCCCTCCGGGGCGGCGAGCAGGCAGATGCAGGTGATGTGGTCGGCGCCGCGGTCGACCAGGAACCGGACGGTCGCGGCCAGCGTGCCGCCGGTGGCCAGCATCGGGTCGAGCA
Organism: uncultured Actinomycetota bacterium; assembly: GCA_963758075.1. Classification (GTDB taxonomy): domain Bacteria; phylum Actinomycetota; class Actinomycetes; order Propionibacteriales; family Propionibacteriaceae; genus Microlunatus. Next base: position 896,837 of record CAVWTT010000005.1, read on the forward strand.
CGTAGCACTGGCGGCCGGACAGGTCGTCGGGCAGTCGTTCGGCGTACGTCGTCGGCCGCAGGGTCTGCTCGTTGCGCACCATGCCGACGAAGCCGACCTCGGCGGTCGGGATCAGCCGGGTCATGCCGTCGAGCATGCCCAGCCCGGCACGCAGGATCGGCACCACCAGGGGCCGTGGTCGGGACAGGGTCACGCCGTCACAGTCGGCCACCGGCGTACGCACCCGGTGCGGTTCGATCCGTACCTCGCGGGTGGCCTCGTAGGCCAGCAGGGTGACCAGTTCCTCGGTCAGCCGGCGGAAGGTCGGGGAGTCGGTGGCCCGGTCCCGCAGTGTCGTGAGCTTGTGGGCCACCAGCGGGTGATCGACGGTACGCAGTTCCACAGGTGCACCGTATCCGGCCCGGCCCCGTCGAGCGTCGCGGCCGGAACCGGGCCGCCGGAGGCGGGATTCGAGCACCGATCGGTATCGGGATCGACGTATGTTCTGACACGATAGGAAGTCGGTCCTGCCGGGGCCTGCAGTGACGGAGTGGAGGGGAGATCGTGGCCGGTACCAGCGACGACGACGAGTACGACCCGTTCGATCTCGAGGACGAGGACCCGAGCCAGTCGGCGTCCAGCCGCGACCTCGCCGAAGCCGACGACGATGCGGACTCCGAGGATGACGACGAACTCGACGATGATCTCGAGGATGCCGAGCCCGAGGATGTCGATTTCATCGTCGCGGCCTACCGCGAGGACGGCCAGAGCGTGGTCAACGCCCTGTCGGAGGGGTTGGCCAACGATCTGGACGAGCTCATCGTCCAGCTCCGGCGGTTGCCCGGCGATGCCGGCGCCGTCGGCCTGCTCAGCATCGTCGGCGAGGTGGCGGTGATCGTCCGGGTCCGCGGCCGGCACGTGCAGGTGATGCTGTCCGACAGCGCGGCCGGCAACGACTGGCCGATCGCCCGCGACATCGCCGATTTCCTCGGCGAGGACATCCCCGAGGAGGACGACGACGAGTCCGAGCCGATCGGTGATCTCGGCATCCTCAAGGATCTCGGCGTGCCCGAGTTCGATCTTGCCGCGATGTGTGACGACTTCGATCTCGGCAGTGATCAACTGCTGACCGAGGTGGCCGACAAGATCAGGATCGGGCCGCAGTTCCGCAAGGTCATCGAATCCGCCTTCAGTGACTGATCGCCCGGCGGCGGGCGGGACCGACTGGCGGCGGCCGATGGCGGCCGCCCTGGCGGAGGCGCGTCGGGCCGCCGAGCACCATGACGTGCCGATCGGTGCGGTGGTGCTCGACCCGGACGGGCTGGTGGTCTCGGCCGGCTGCAACGAACGCGAACTCACCGGTGACCCGACCGCGCATGCCGAGCTGCTGGCCATCCGCCGGGCCGCCGAGAGCGTCGGGGACTGGCACCTGGATGATCACACCCTGGTGGTCACCCTCGAGCCGTGCACGATGTGCGCCGGCGCCCTGGTCCAGGCCCGGATCGGCCGGCTCGTGTTCGGGGCCTACGACCCCAAGGCCGGCGCCGTCGCCTCGCTCTGGGACGTCGTACGGGACCGTCGGCTGAACCACCGCGTCGAGGTGATCGGCGGGATCGGCGAGGACGAGTGCGGCCGGCTGATCCGCGCCTTCTTCGCCCCTCGCCGCTGACTCCCGCCTGCTGAGCCCGCCGAAGGGCGCCTCTCCCGGCCGATTGGGGCACGGCCTCGGCGCCGGAGCGAATTTCGCGGTGTCGTGCGCGCGTTGGTAGCCTCTCCGGCGGTGGCGTGTCTGAGCGGCCTAAAGAGCGCGCCTCGAAAGCGCGTGAGGGGAAACCCTCCGCGGGTTCAAATCCCGCCGCCACCGCCAGCGGAACGCACCGGGACGTCGGCTCCATCGCGAGTCGGCGTCCCGTCGTGTTTCCCGGCCGCCGGCCGCGGTTCGCACCCGGCTAGGGTCAGGGCCGTGACGCTTCCGGACGCCGTACGCGACCATCTGATCACCCTGGACCTGCGGGACAAGAACTGGAGTCCCGCCCTGGCGGCCGCGCAGCAGCAAGGACCGCGGACCGATCTGCCGCTGGCCGAGCTCTCCACGCCGGCCTTCGCGGTCGATCTGGATCTGGTGGCGGCCAACATCGCCGCGATGCGGGACTGGACCGCCGAGCGCGGTGTCTGGCTCGCCCCGCACGGCAAGACGACCATGTGCCCGGCGCTGTGGTGGTGGCAGCTCGCCGAAGGCGCCTGGGCGATCACGGTCGCCAACGAGGCCCAGCTGCGGGTCGCCCGGGCTGCGCGGATCCCGCGGGTGCTGGTGGCCAACGAATACCTGTCGCCGGCCGGGCTGGCCTGGCTGGCCGGCGAGCTCGACGCCGACCCGGACTGGGATGTCACCGTGTGGGTCGACTCCACCGCCGCCGCCGAGCAGATGACCCGGCACCTGACGGCCGCCGCCGCCGCGCGGCCACTGCCGGTGTGCGTCGAGATCGGCCACCCGGGCGCCCGGGCCGGCACCCGGGAGGCGGACCAGGCCGAGCAGGTCGCGCGCGCTGCCGTCGGCTCGCCCCGATTGCAGCTGCGGGGGGTGTCCGGGTACGAGGGATCGGTCCCGGCCGACGACCCGGCGACCAAGGTCGACGGGGTCCGGCGGTTCCTGGCAACGATGGGGGAGCGCTTCGCCGCGCTGGCGTCGCTGGTGGAGACCGACGATCCGCTGCTGACCGCCGGCGGCAGCGCGTACTTCGACCTGGTCGTCGACGTGCTCGCCCCGGTGGCCGCCGGCACGCCGGGCACCAGGCTGGTGCTGCGATCCGGGGCCTACGTGGTCCACGACGACGACCTGTACGCCGCCACCACCCCGGCCGCGCAGCGCAGCGGTCCGGTCTTCCATGCGGCCGCCCACGTGTGGGCCCGGGTGATCTCGGTGCCCGAGCCGACCCTGGCGTTGCTCGACGTCGGCAAACGGGACGTCCCCTACGACTCCGGCCTGCCGGTGGTCCAGCAGGTCCTGCGGGACGGCCAGCCGGTCGCGGCCGGGCCGATGCCGCTGCACGCGACGAATGATCAACACGGCTATGTGCGGCTGCCCGAGCCGGGCGCCCTGCGGGTCGGTGACGTGGTCCGGCTCGGACTCTCCCACCCCTGCACGATGTTCGACAAGTGGCGGTCGGTGCTGCTGGTCGAGGGCGAACCACCGCGCGTCCGCGGCGTCGTGCCCACCTACTTCTGATCCGGTCCAGGTTTGAACGGGGTACGTCGATGAGCATCCTGATCCGCGGTGGCACGGTCGTCGACCCGGTCGACGGACAGTACCGGGCCGACGTGCTGATCGAGCAGGACCGCATCGCGGCCATCGAAGCCGGCGGGATGTCGGCGACCGGAGTGGCCGACCGGGCCATCGACGCCGACGGGCTGCTGGTACTGCCGGGCGGCATCGACGCCCACTCCCACGCCGACGCCCGGATCTTCGACGACGACGTCCAGCTCGCCCTGCTGCGCTCCGGGGTGACCACGGTGATCACCGGCCAGGACGGTGTCTCCTTCGCCCCCGGTGACGGTCGGTACGCCACCGACTACTTCGGGCCGCTGAACGGCCCGCATCCGCGCTACCGCGGTGGCGGCGTGGCCGAGTTGCTCTCCGGTTACGACGCCGCGACCCGGCTCAACCTCGGCTACCTGCTGCCCGGCGGCACCATCCGGCACGAGGTGATGGGCAGCCGTCCGGAGAGCCCGTCGGTGTCGGAACTCGACGCGATGGTCGCGATGGTCCGGGACGGCCTGTCCGCGGGTGCGCTGGGCCTGTCGACGGGACTGGACTACGTGCCCGGTGCGTTCGCCGACGCAGCCGAACTGGCAGCCCTCTGCCGGCCGGTGGCCGCGGCCGGCGGTATCTACGTCTCCCACATCCGCGGCTACGAGGAGAACGCGCCGGCCGGGGTGGCCGAGCTGATCGACATCTGCCGCGGCAGCGGTGTACGGGCCCACGTCTCGCACTTCCACGCCCGGCCGGATCTGGTCGCCCAGCTGGTCGACCGCGCCCGCGCCGACGGCGTGGACCTGTCCTGGGACGCCTACCCGTACTTCTTCGGATTCACCCTGCTCAGCATGGTGCTGCTGCCCAAACAGCTGGTGATGGCCGGGAACACGGCCGCCGCCGCCCGACTCCGGGACCCGGCCAACCTGCCCGACCTCGAGGCCGAGTTCGCCGCTCGGGTCGACACCGACACCAACCTCGGTCCCGGCTGGGCCGACCGGGTGCGGATCGCCGATGCCGGCAGCCCGCAGCACGCCGACCTGGAGGGCCTGTCGCTGGGCCGGGCCGGCGCCGTACGGGGCATGGATCCGCTGCGGCTGGGCTATCAGGTGCTCGCAGACTCCGGCCTCGCCGCCACCACCGTGATGGGAATCCCGCAGCCGCGTACCGACGACGACCTCGCCGCCCAGTTCCGGCTGCCGGGCGCCTGTTCGGGTTCGGACGGCATCTTCTTCGGCGGTGCGCCGCATCCGCGCGCGTACGGCTGCTGCGCGCGGATGTACAGCCTGTTCGGACGGCAACGCGCTGACCTCGACTGGCCGCAGTTGGCCATGATCACTTCCGGCCGCGCCGCGGAACGGTTCGCCCTGACGGGCCGGGGCCGGGTCAGCGCGGGTGCGGCCGCCGACCTCGTCCTGCTCGATCCGACGACCGTCCGGGACCGTGCGGATTACCACCGGCCCCGGCAGTTGTCGGAGGGCATCGACCAGGTGCTGGTCGGTGGACGGCTGGTGCTCGACGGCGGCGGGCTGACCGACGAGTTGGCCGGCCGCAGCCTGCGTCGCACCGGTCCCGGAGCAGCGCAGCGCCGATGACATCACTTCGATGTCGAAAGGTCGCAGTCAGAACGATCAGGTGTCGCATCGTTCGGTGTTGCTAGAGTGAGACACCCTGACGAGACTCGTCCGGGTCATATTTCCTGACCATGAGGGGAGGAAGGTGAGCGCTCATGATCATGGAGAATGATCGTGAGGTCTGCCTGATGATCGCGGAGTTGGCCAAGCGCATCGATGATCATCTCCGGTCGCACCTGCACGGCATGGATCTGACGCCCAGTCAGGCTGCGGCGTTGCGTGAGCTGAAGACTCCGCTGACGATGCGGGAGCTCGCCTCCCGGATGGCCTGTGAGGCGTCCAACGTGACGTTCGTCGTGGACCGGCTCGAGGGTGGCGGCCTGGTCGAGCGGACCCCGCACCCGGAGGACCGCAGGGTCAAGCGGGTCAGCCTGACCCCGGACGGGCGGGCGCTGCGATCACGGCTGATGCGGCAGCTGACCAAGGACTCGCCGCTGGACGGGTTGAGCGTGAGGGACCGGCAACGTCTGCAGGACCTGCTGGTGAAGGCCGTCCGGACCTGAGCTGCGAAGGACCCGGAGGGGAGGTGGCCGGATGATCGATCTCGACAGCATTCTGCTGGTCGGTGCCCTCGTCCTGATCGCCGCCATCTTCGCTGCCCGGGTCGGGGCCCGGTTCGGCCTTCCGGCGCTGCTGTTGTTCCTGGGCATCGGCATGCTGCTGGGCGACTCGGTGATCGGCTTCCGCTTCGACAACGTCGACCTGGCGCGGGCGATCGGCTTCGGCGCGCTGGTCCTGATCCTGGCCGAGGGCGGCCTGACCACGAAGTGGTCCAACATCAGATCCTCCAGCCTGGTGGCGATCGCGCTCGCCACGATCGGTGTCGGCGTCAGCATCGCCGCGGTGGCCGCGTTCGGCGTCTTCGTGCTCGGCCTCGGCCCCTGGACGGCGATCCTGCTCGGTGCAGTGACCTCCCCGACCGATGCCGCCGCGGTCTTCTCGGTGCTGCGTCGGGTTCCGCTGCCGCATCAGGTCCGCGGCATCCTGGAGGGAGAGTCCGGGCTCAACGACGCTCCCACCGTCCTGGTGGTCGGCCTGGCCAGCGCGGCCGCGGTCGGTGAGCAGCCGCACGGTGGTGTGGCGGTGATGGTGCTGCTGGTCTTCGCCGAACTGGTGGGCGGCCTGGCGATCGGCGCCGTGCTCGGCTGGATCGGGGTGCAGTTGATGCGCCGGATCAAGCTGCCGTCCTCGGGCCTGTACGCGCTGGCTGCGCTGGGCTGGTCGGTGCTGGCCTATGCGGGTGCCGGTCAGCTGCACACCAGTGGCTTCGCCGCCGTCTACGTCTGCGGCCTGATGCTCGGCAACGGCCAGCTGCCGTTCCGGGTGGCGACCCGGTCGTTCGTGGAGGGCATCGGCTGGATCGCCCAGATCGGGCTCTTCGTCATGCTGGGCCTGTTGGCTTCGCCGCGACGTCTGGGCCTGGCCGACGTCGGGATCGCGGTGGCCACCGGTCTGTTCCTGACCCTGGTGGCCCGGCCGTTGTCGGTCTGGGTGTCGACGGTGTGGTTCAAGCTCGGCTGGCGGGATCAGGTCTTCCTGTCCTGGGCCGGGCTGCGCGGCGCCGTGCCGATCGTGCTGTGCACGATCCCGTTGGCCCGTGGGGTGCCCAACGCCACCGGGCTGTTCGACGTGGTGCTGATCTTCGTCATCGTCTTCACGGTGCTGCAGGCACCCACGCTGGCCTGGGTGGCCGGCCGGCTGGGGCTCGCCGAACGTGACCAGCCCACCGATGTCGAGGTGGAGGTGGCGCCGCTGGAACGGATGCGGGCAGACCTGATGCAGGTCAAGATCCCGGCCGGGTCCAAGCTCAACGGCGTCGAGATCGCGGAACTGCGGCTGGGCAAGAACGCGGCGGTGTCGCTCATCATCCGCGATCAGGCCTCGATGGTCCCGGGCCCGCGGGACCGGATCATCGTCGGCGACGAGCTGTTGATCGTGACGCCGAGCCACCTCCGTGAGCAGACCGAACGGCGGCTCCGCGCCATCGGCCAGGGCGGCCGACTGGCGGGATGGCGGGATGCCGCCCGTGGGCCGCGGTGACCGGCAGCCCGCCGACCGATGCCGATCCCGGAGCGGGTCAGCTGCCGGCGGTCGCGCTTGCCGAGGACGCCGGCAGACAGACGGTGCTGGTCTTGACCGGATAGCTGGTGTGGGCCTTGGAGTTGAATCCGGCGTACTTGGTGCCGACCAGGACGTCGACGGTGTGATCGGTCCGGCCGTCGCCCTTCGTCTTGGCCTTCTTGAAGAACGACTTCACCAGCAGCACCTCGGGGTTCTTGGCCCCGTTGCCGACGATGACGGTGGTGGTCACCTTCTTGCTGGTGTTGGCGGGGGTGAGGACGTTGAAGTCCTTCGCCCGCAGTGACCGGCTGACGTCGGAAGCCAGGCCACGCTTGTCGCCGCCGTTGTAGACGCGGACGGTGACCTGGCTGCTCTTCAGCGCCTTGTCGGTGACCTTGGTGGGCACGCACGGAGGCGGCGGTGTCTTCTCCGGCGGTGCGACGATGTTCTTCCAGCCCCACCAGGCGCCGTAGCAGAGGACGCCGAGCAGGATCAGCAAGGTCAGCGGAGTCCGGATGATGCGGAACACGCGTCCGACCATGCCTCGATTCCTCCTGTGGTGTCGTGGGGCCAGTCGACCCGATCCGATGTGATTGTGCTCCATCGGCGATCGTCGATCGCCGGGCCCCCTGGACCTGGGCTACTCGTCCAGTTGGAGAACCCGGGCGTGCATGGTCTGGCGCTGCTGCAGAGCGGCGCGGAGGGCCCGGTGCAGACCGTCCTCCAGATAGAGATCGCCCCGCCACGACACCACATGGGCGAACAGGTCGCCGTAGAAGGTGGAATCCTCCTCCAGCAGGGCTTCCAGGTCCAGCGTGCGCTTGGTGGTGACAAGTTGATCAAGACGCACCTGGTGCGGGGCGATGGCGGCCCACTGCTTCTGGACGTACCCGTGGTCGGGGTACGGGCGGACGTCACCGACGCGCTTGAAAATCACGCCGTCACTCTAGTCAGTGCAGGCAGGCCATCCCGAACACGACATCGTCACGATTCAGGTACCGGCGCGGAGTCGCTGAGGGTGCGGCCGGACCATAACGGTCCGGTCACGATGTCGGCGCAGTCGGGCTGCGCCGGAGCGGAACAGGGGTCGGACAGCACGAACCGGCGGAGCATGCGGCCCGATGAGCCGCGGACACTCCGCCGGTCCTGCTGGCAGGTCGAGGATCGATCCGACCGCATCATTGCGCTCAGGCCGGACGACTGGCCATCCGGCGCCGGCGCTGAACGGGGCGGAGCCGGTCGAACCAGTGCCGACGCCGTTGGTGCCGGGCGCTGCGACGCCGGCGGGCGAGATCGCGCAGGGCCTCCTCGAGTTCGTGTCGCTCGGCCGCGTGCAGACTGCGGTCGCGCTCCAGGGCGATGTAGACGTCGCGGTAGACGGGATCCGCGTTGTTGAACATGGTGGGTCCTTCTGGACGGATGGGTGCTGAGTGATCAGAACGGTGCTGCGGCAGGAGGGGACGCAGCGACCGCACCGCGGAAACGGCGGAGCAAGACACGGGCCCGTCGCGGGTCAGCGGTGTCGATCGACTGCGGAGATGGTGGCGAGGTCAGGTCTCTGGCATCGCCGGTGCTGGATCACGGTGCCGTGATCCGGTGCGGATGACCCGGCTCAGCCGTGCCGAGGAGCCGGCGTGGGCGGCAGGCGCCAGGCAACGCCGGAGAGGTCGGCGCCCAGTGTGCCGGTCGGCGTGTCAGCCGGTGCGTCGGCGAGCCGGAGCTCATCGGACTTGATCATGGGTGCCACCTCCTTCGATGTGATCGCGCGGAACCGCGCAGGAACAACGTTACGTCCGTGGTGAGGTGGGCGCAACGGGATTGTCGCCGGCAGCATGAAGATCATGCTCCGGTCGTCCGACCAAGATGAAGAAGTGCAGCTCTGGCCGGCGAAGTGCCGGCTGAACCGCGTGATCACAGGCCGATGGCGGGATAATCCGAGTGTGAAGATGGCAACTGCTCCGTCGGCCGCCCGCGTCGATCATGCGCCAGCCCAGGCCAGACTTCTGCTGATCGTCGTGGTCGCGGCCGTCGCAGTCGGCTGGTGCTCCTGGACCGTGCGGAGCGTCGCGGGGGCGCACGAGACGGTCGCGCAGCGGAACTGGGTTCTCGTTCATGCGCGCCGCCACGCCTACCGCGTCGAGGAGCTCGGCCTGCAGCGACGCGATGGTCGCGCTCTGGCTGCGTGGATCTCGGTTCCGGATGGCCGGCAGGCCTTCGTCGACCTGCACGACAGCGCGCAACGCGTCACCGGTCGGGGACAGATGCTGCAGGCCCGCGTCGACGGCCGTGCCGGTTACGCCGGGATCGCGGTGGCCGAGGACACGTTGCGTGAGTCGGTGGTCCGGAGATATCTCGATGCAGTGGTCTGGCCCGGTCTGGCAGCGGTGCTGCTGGTCGGTGTCGGCGCGGTGATCAGATTCGTCGTCGTGCAACCCCGTTCGGGGATCGGAGCCTGCTCCGCCGTCACTGTTCTCGGGGAGGTCGTGGACCAGGGGGGCCGGCCTCGCTAGCGGTGAGCTTGGCCAGCAGTGTGGCCAACTGTCGACGCTCCTCGCCGGTGAGCCGACCGAAGAACTGGGCGGAGTCGGCGCGACCGGCTCGTTCGACGTCGTGCAGCAGGTGTCGGCCGTCGGCCGTGGTGCTCACCGTTGTCGCCCGTCGGTCCGCGGGGTCGGGCGCACGTTCGACCAGGCCGCGGTCACTCAGCGCGTCGACGACCTCGGTGACCGAGCGCGGTGTGATCCGCAGGTTCTCGGCCAGCGTGTTCAGCCGCAGCGGCTCGTTGGCGCTGATCACCCGCAGGGCGCGAAGCTGGTGCGGGGACAGCTCCCACGGTCGCAGCAGCTCGGCGAAGCGGTGCCGCATGCCATGTGACGCGCGGCGGAGGAGTTCGCCGAGATCAGGCTGGGATCCGTGGCCCGAGCCCTTGCCCGTGGTAGCCCCCTGACCCGTCATGCCCGCAGTGTAGTGAGTTGACCATGCCGATAATAATGAGGTAGCCTCAATATAGGGCTTGCTCAGGATATTCGATCGCCGTGCACGACGGCTTGATCGCCCGGGCGGCGAACGAGAGGACGCGCATGACGATGACCAGAACCGATGACCCAGTCGCCCGCCCACCGGGCGTGGGTCATCGCAGTGCCGACCGCAGCCCCGGGCCGCGGGGACCGGCCCGTACCGATCCCTCCGACGTCGCGCAGTTGGCCGAGAGCCCGGTCAGGTTGGACCGGCTGGCCGCCCTCTTCGCGCCGCACCGCTGGCCCTTGCTCGGCGTCACGGCGATGGTCATCGCGACCTCCGTGGCCGGTCTGGCCAACCCGTTCCTGCTGCGCAGCATCATCGACCGCGCCCTGCCTCACCGCGACGTGCGTCTGCTGGTGCTGCTGGTGGTCAGCATGTTGATGATCACCGTGGTCACTTCGCTGCTCGGCGTCGTTCAGACGTGGATCGCCACTCGCGTCGGCCAACGTGTCATGCACGCGTTGCGGACCCGGGTCTTCGACCACCTGCAGACGCAGTCGATGTCGTTCTTCACCCGGACCCGGGGCGGTGAGATCCAGTCCCGGTTGACCAATGACATCGGTGGCATGGAGCAGGTGGTGACGAACACCGCCACCTCCATCGCCACCAACATCACCACCGTGATCGCCACCGGCATAGCGATGATCGCGCTGAGCTGGCAGCTCAGCCTGTTCACCCTGCTGGTCCTGCCGCCCGCGATCTGGTTGACCCGGCGGGTGGCTGCGCTGCGCCGGGAAGTCACCCGGCAGCAACAGCGACGGATGGCTGATCTCTCCGCCCAGGTGGAGGAGGGGCTCTCCGTCAGCGGCGTGCTGCTCACCAAGACCATGGGTGCGGGCCGGTACCGGGCCGAACGGTTCGAGCTGACCTCTCACGAGCTGGTCGATCTCGCGTTGCGTTCGGAGCTGGCCGGTCGCTGGCGGATGGCGACGATGTCGATCATCTTCGCTGCGATCCCGGCGCTGATCTATCTCGTCGCCGGGCTGCCCATCGGCCCGACCGGCGTGACCATCGGCACCCTGGTCGCGTTCGCGTCGTTGCAGTCGGCCATCTTCCGGCCGATGATGGGCCTGCTCAACGTGACGGCCCAGTGGATCTCCTCGATGGCGCTGTTCTCCCGGATCTTCGGATACCTCGACACCGAGACCGACGTGCCCGAACCGATCGACCCGATCACGATCGACCCGAAGCTGATCACCGGCACGGTCGGTTTCCGCGACGTCAGCTACCGCTACCCGGGCGCCGATCGGGACGCGTTGAGCAGCATCAGCCTGGATGTGCCCGCGGGAACGAGTCTCGCGCTGGTCGGCGCGACCGGATCCGGCAAGTCCACCTGCGCATCGCTGATCGCGCGGCTGCGTGACCCGGGTACCGGTGCGGTGACCATCGACGGCTACGACCTGCGCGAGCTGGGTTCAGCGACCATCGCCGCGCTGGTCGGTGTCGTCACCCAGGAGACGTACCTGATCCACGGCACCATCCGCGACAACCTGCTGCTGGCCCGCGCCGAGGCGACCGACGACGAGCTGTGGGACGCACTGCGGGTCGCCCAGATCGACGACCTGGTGGTCGGCCTGCCCGCAGCTCTGGACACCGTGGTCGGCGCCCGCGGACAACGCTTCTCCGGCGGGGAGCAGCAGCGGCTCGCCGTGGCCCGGGTGGTGTTGCGGGACCCGGCCGTGCTGGTGCTGGACGAGGCGACGAGTGCGTTGGACACCTCGACCGAACGTCGGCTGCAGCATGCCCTCACCGCGGTGTCCCGGGGACGGACCACCATCACCATCGCGCACCGGCTGTCGACGATCCAGAACGCCGACCAGATCGCCGTCCTCGATCACGGACGGCTGATCGAGCTGGGCACCGACGCCGAGTTGCGGGCCCGCGCCGGTCGGTATGCCGAGTTGAGCGCGGCGGGTGTGCCGGCGTAGTCGGGGTGGCGGTCACCGATGGAGCCGGTGCGAGTCCTGGTCGAGAAGGGCGTACCGGCTCACCCGGGCACGGAATCGGTGCGGCGCCGTACCGGCTCGGGCTCCAGGTGGACCTTGACCACCGGGCCGGCGGCCAGCGGTTCGTGCGGGGGCAGCACCACCTCGAGTGACTCCGGTGACCGAGACCATGCCGGCTTCCCCGGCACGCCCAGGACGGTGACGTCGGCGATCCCGCGTCGGAGCAGGCCCGCGGCGGTACCGAAGGACCGGATCCGCGCGACGCCGTCCGACGGCTCGGCCAGCAGGGTGGCGTAGATGTAGTCGCCGGTGACGTCGGTCCGGGTGGTGAACCGGATGTCCCGGGCCGTGTAGTCGGGCGAGGTGGCGTCGACGAACGACCCGGTCGCCAGTTCGGTCGGGCCCTCCGCGGCGATCGTCCACGGACGGCTGCCGTAGACGGCCTCGCCGTTGCGCTGCAGCCACGCACCGACCCCGGTGAGCAGCTCCTGTTCCGGTTCGGCGATGGTGCCGTCGGGTTTCGGGCCGATGTTGAGCAACAGCACACCGTTCTTGGCGACGGTGTCGACGAGTTCGGCGACCAGATCGTTCACCGTCTTGTACTCGTGGTTGTCGACCCAGGCCCAGGAGGTACGCGACACGGAGGTGTCGTTCTGCCACACGTCGGCACGGATGTCGCCCATGGCGCCGCGCTCCATGTCGTAGACGGCCGTCCCGGGCGGGAACGCGTCCCACTTGAAGTTGATCACGACCTGCCGGCCCCATTCGGCGGCGCGGTTGTAGTAGTAGGCCGCGAACTTGCGCAGGTAGGACTCGAACGCCGGCGTCTCGATCCACCAGTCGAACCAGAAGACCTGCGGCCGGTACTTGTCGACGATCTCGACGCAGCGCAGCAGCCAGTCCTCCAGGAACCGCTCGTTGGGAGCGGTCTCCGGCCGCTGCGCAGGGCCGTAGAAGTCGAGGTAGGCAGGGTCACGCACATCGGAGTCGAACCGGGAGCCGCCGTTCATGAAGAACCAGTGCTCGGCGCGGTGACTGGAGGCGCCCATCACCATCCAGGCCTGGTCGACGGCCGTCCGGAGCTCGCCGTACACGTCGCGTTCGGGGCCCATCCGGGCCGCGGTCCAGCGGGACCGGTCGCTGTCGTACATGGCGAACCCGTCGTGGTGCTCGGCGACGGGAACGACGAACTGGGCGCCGGCCCGGCGGAAGAGCGCCGCCCAGGCCTCGGGATCGAACTGCTCCATCCGGAAGCTCGGAATGAAGTCCTTGTAGCCGAAGTCACGATGCGGACCATAGGTGTCGACGTGGTGCTGCCACTCCGGCGTGCCCTCCAGATACATCGACCGGGCGTACCACTCGTTGCGGAAGGCCGGCACCGAGAAGACACCCCAGTGCAGGAAGATCCCGAACTTTGCGTCGTGGTACCACCGGGGCGCCCGATAGCCCTGCAGGGACTCCCAGCTGTCGGTGAACGGGCCACGGGCGATGACGTCGGCCACGGCCCGCAGTTGCGGGGAATTGTCGGAGACGTCCACGGCAACCGGGAGGCGTGCCGGGTCCAGCCGGTCCTGTTTGCGGGTCATGGGTCCTCTCCCGGGTGGCGGGGCGGTGTCGGCGTCGTTTCGCCGACCGATGCTCCATTGCACTCGCCGGGGGACCACGCGTCAATCATCTCGACGCGTTCTGGACCTGATCGGCCGATCCGGGCCGCCGAAACACCCGTCGCGCTCGGGCGGTCGGCCGTCTCGCCGGGACCGGCGTCGGCCACCGAACAGCCATGAACCAGATCTTCGGCGGCCTCGGGCCCCGTGGTTCCACACCCGGACCTATCACGCTGCTCGAGTTCGCGCCCGGCCGGCCGGAGAGCGGCTGCTGACCGAGCTGGTGTCGTGATCGTGCTTCGACGGTCGACGGTCGACGGTCGGCGGTCGGCGGTCGGTGCAGGGCTGCCGGCACCCGCGCGCAGGTCGGGTGTGGAAACCCGTTGTGCTGTTTGCGATTCCGGCGGACGGGCACAGTGCAGAAGCGCGTGCAGCATCGGCACGTGGCGATCGGAGGAGGAGATCATGCGGGCAGTCGTGTATCACGGTGAGTACGACGTCGTCGTCGAGGACGTGAACGATCCGACCATCGAAGCGGCCAACGACGCGGTGATCAGGATCACCACCACCAACATCTGCGGATCCGATCTTCACCCCTACGAGGGGCGTGCCCAGTTGGACTCCGGGATGGTGCTCGGCCACGAGAACATGGGCATCGTCGAGGAGGTCGGCTCGGGGGTCAACCGGATCAAGGTCGGCGACCGCGTGTCGGTGCCGTTCAACCTGGCCTGCGGCAGCTGCCGCAACTGCAACGACGGTTGGACGTCGGCCTGCCTGCGAGCCAATCCGAGCGGCAATCCGGGCGCCGGGTACGGCTACCCCAAGATGGGCCCGTACTGGGGCGGCCAGGCCGAATTCCTGCGGGTGCCGTGGGCCGACTTCAATCTGCTGCACCTGCCGCCGGGCACCGAACACGAGAACGACTTCACCATGCTGTCCGACATCTTCCCGACCGGCTACCACGGCACCGAACTGGCCCAGGTCGGTCCCGGCAAGCGGGTGGCGATCTTCGGCGCCGGTCCGGTCGGTCTGATGGCCGCGCACAGTGCCTTCCTCCGCGGCGCCGCCCAGGTGTTCGTGGTGGACAAGGAGCCGGACCGGCTGCGGCTGGCCGAGAAGATCGGCGCCACCCCGGTCGACTTCTCCACGGCCGACGTCACCGAGTCGATCATGGATGCCACCGGCGGCTTCGGCGTGGACTGTGGCGTGGAGGCGGTCGGCTACCAGGCCCACGACCAGGGCGGCGAGGAGCACCCGGAGATGGTGTTGGACAACCTGGTCGACGTGGTCCGAGCCACCGGGCACATCGGCGTGGTGGGGGTCTATGTCCCGCAGGACCCGAAGGGTGTCGATGAGCGGGCCAAGGAGGGCCGGGTCGCCTTCAACTTCGGCGCGGCATTCGAGAAGGGCATCAGCATCGGCACCGGACAGTGCCCGGTGAAGCGGTACAACCGCGAACTGCGCGACCTGATCATCAACGGACGGGCCAATCCGTCCTGGATCGTCTCCCACGAGCTGCCGCTGGAGCAGGCCGCGGCGGCCTACGACAGCTTCGACAAGCGAGAGGAAGGCTGGACCAAGGTGCTGCTGCATCCGATGACCAGGTCCTGAGCCCCGCCCGGCCGGGCGCGTCGACTCGCCCGTGCCGAACGTGCGGGAGACTCAGGTGACGAACGGCGGAAGCTCGACGGCGTCGTAGAAGCTTCTGCCCATCGTCAGGCCGGCGACCCGTGGCAGTTGCATCAGCCGCATCACTGTGTTTCGAGCCAGCAACTGCGCCCTGTTCTTCGGGGCGAAGGCCAGTCCCAGGCTCGTTGCCGCCTCCTGCTTGGACTGCAACAGCGGTCCCAGTCGTCGGTGGTAGCGATCGAACGCCTGCCGGTGATCAGCCGGTGACCGGGCCAGTTCAGCGGCCAGCGTGTACGCCTCCACCATGGCCAGGGCCGATCCCTGGCCGGCCAGGAAGGAGGGTGCGGCGGCGGCGTCGCCGATCAACGCCACCCGTCCGCGGGTCCACGACGGCATCCGGATCTGACTGACGGCGTCGAAGTAGTAGCTGGTCGAGCGTGACATCAGCTGGGAGAGAGCCGCCGTCTCCCAGCCCTTCCCGGCAAGCTTCATCCGGATCAGCGCCTGTTGCGCAGCTTGATCATCTGTGGGGACCGGACCATCGTGTCGTGCGGTGATCAGCACCAGCGTGACGTCGTTGTGCAGGGAGAGTCGGACGACCTGGAAGCCGACGTCGGCGTGCATGATGGCGACGAGTTCGTCGCGCGGCTGATAGCCCGGTGCCTCGTATGCCGCCACCACCAGGCCGAGGTACTTCTCGAACAGCGCATCGGGTCCGAAGATCAGCTTGCGGATCCGCGAGTGCAGGCCGTCGGCGCCCACGACCAGCTCGAAATCCCGCTCCGACCCGCTCTCCAGCCTCACTCGGACCCGGTCGTCCCGCTCGACGATCTCCGCAACGGTGTCGTCCAGGATCAACTCGGCGCCGCCGCCGAGCGCGTCGTAGATGACGGCGGCCAGGTCGGAGCGGGCGATGCTGAGGTAGCGGTCGTTGGTCCGCATGACCGCTGACGGGTCGAGGGAGGCGATGCGGCGCCCGGCCGAGTTCACCGCCCGTGCCTCGGTGATCACATAGCCGCGTCGTCGCAGCTCGGCAACGATGCCCATCCGGTCGGCCACGTCGAAGCCGGCGCCCCAGAAGTCGACCAGGTAGCCGCCCCGGCGCAGCTCGGGCGCTCGTTCCACCAGGGTGACCTGGTGCCCGGCACGAAGCAGCCAGTAGGCGAGTGTCGGGCCGGCGATTCCGGCGCCGACGATCAACGTCCTCATACCGACCTCCTCGCGATCCGCGCCTGCCGGCGTCGTGCCGACCACCACTCTCATCGTGGCCCGGTCGACCCCGACTGTCACCCCTGATCGAACCCTCGACGTCAGCGGGTCATCGGCGCGGGATCGCCGCCACCCCGGACCGGGTGCTGCTGCGCATGACGCCAGGTCTCGACTGCGGGCGGCGCCGCCGATACGATCTCCGACCGTGGAGCCGCATGGAAGCGCAGCCGACCGGTGATCCGGATGGGCCTGGTCGGCGCGGCCGACCCGCGCCATCGCTGGTTCCTGGCGGCGGCGCAGCGGCGTCGCGCCGGCGTTCGTGTGGTCGATGTCAGCGAGCCCGACGCTGCGTTGCGGCAGGAGCTGACCCTCCAGTACGACCTGCCCGGCCGGCCCGACCACCGGGCGCTGTTGGAGCTGTCGGCCCCGTCGCTGGTGGCGGTGGCGCAGCGGTCCGGGTCCGGGCCGGCGGTGATCGATGCGCTCGACCACGGTGTCGACGTCGTCGTGGCGCCGCCGGTGTGCGACACGCTGTCCGAACTCGAGACCATCGCCGGCCTGGTCACTCGATCGGGGCGGCGCGTGACGGCTGCGCACACCTACCGAGGCCATCCGGCCAGCCGCGTGGCCAAGGAGTTGCTCGACGACGGTCGACTGGGCCGCGGCGACCTGGTTGCACTGCTGTCGGCCGGTGACGACGACGGGTTCCGCCGATCGATGGTGGACGGGCTCGACCTGTTCCTCTGGCTGACCGGCGCGACCTCGGGCCAGGTCTCGGCGGTGAGCAATGATCATCCGGCACGCGCTGACGACCCGGCCGAGTTCAGCGACGCCTACGGCGCGCTGGTGGTGATGGTGACCGCATCGAGCCCGACCTGGCCGGGCGAGCTGATCTTGGAGGTACGCCGCCGGCCGGGCGCCGCGGAGGGCCGCGAGCTGTTCCAGCTCGCCGGCAGCACCGGCGCCGTCGAATGGGATGTCGACAGCGGACTGCTGCGTTCGGCGGTGAACGGGGCGGATCCGCGGACGGTCGGCTGCGGACGGCTCGACCAGCCGGCCGACTGGGTGCTGGACAACCTGGTCCGCCGGTCGCGGCCCGCCGTGTCGACGGCGGAGTCGCTGGCCGCGACCCGGATCCTGCTGCTGGCCGAGGAATCGCTGCGCCAGGACGATGGGCCCCGAGCCTGGCACCTGTGAGGGTGGCCGGGCCTTCGGTCCCGGCCACCGGCGCCGCCGTACCGTCAGGCCTTGCCGTGGCAGCGGGCGCTGCCGGTGTCGCGGTAGCTGCCCTTCACCGTCTGGTAGTCCCAGCTGTACGCGTTGGCGTTCAGCGTCAGTTTCATCACGCCGTAGTCCCGGTCCTGCCCGGTGACCAGGTTCGATGCGCTCCGGTAGAGCGGGTCGAGGCCCTCGCCGCCGGTGCCGATGGTGAACTGCCGGATGCCGTGCCCGGGGTCCGCGGCCCCGTTCGGGCATGCGAGACTCCTTCAGCCCGCGGACGGACGCCGCCGGGTCACCAGCACGCTAGGCAACTCGATCGGCGCCGCAGCGGCCAACGGATGAACGACGACCGAACTCGGTGTGACGAGGGACCTGGGTTCGGTGGGCTGGGGCCGAACTGCCCTTGTCGGTCTGCTCGTCACGCAGTTTGCTGAGGAGACCGGCGGGTCGCTGGAGCCCTCGAGGCTGGATCGTTCGGTGGAGGTGGAGGTGGAGGTGGAGGTGGAGGTGTACGCACTCAGATTCCAACCGGTCGAGTCCCGGACCCGCATGCCGTGGTCCGGGCAGGTGCGACCGAAGGGTGCGTCCCGGCTGCTGGGTCCGCTGATCACCTGGATGGGAGTGCGCCAGGAGCAGCGGACCTGGGCGGCCTCGAAGCGGCATCTGGAAGACGCGCCCACGGGCGCGCTGTAAGCCGGATCGATCTGAGTGGCTGGGCTGGTGGCGTTGGTGGCCGTCCCGGTGAATCACGTCGGGGCAGAAGCATCCGACATCAGGAGGAGCGAGGCAACGATGTCTTCGACAGGTGAGAGTCTCGTCGGCTCACGAACTGAGGGGCGTCCGCCGCCCGGCGGCGATCCATCCTGGAGCGGGCTCTACCGCGCGGGGGCGGTCTCAGCAGGTCTGGCCGTGATCCTGTACGGCGTGGCACTGGTCATCGTCACCGTCGGTGCGGCCGCTCCGACGACGGGTGGTGCCACGGTGCTCGAGTATGTCGGTGCGCACCGGACGATGTACATCGTCCGGCAACTGCTGTGGCTGGGTCCGAGCCTCTTCCTGATGGTGGTCTTCCTCGCACTGGCCGTCGCACTCCGACGGCTGGGCCGAGGTTTCGCCGCGGTCGCGGGCCTGATCTCCATCGTGTCCTGGGCGGTGTCGTTGGCCTGGCCGACGACCGGCGACGGTTCGCTCGCCATGGTGCTGCTCAGCGACAAGTACACCGGCGCGGCCACTGCCGGCCAACGAGCCCCGTTCGTGGCCGGGGCCGAAACGCTGATCGCGCTCAACGACGTCCCGGCCGTGATCGGCGTTATGCAAACCCTCGGCGTGCTGCTGATCTCGCTGCTCATGCTGAGGGGCACGTTCTCCCGCAGGCTGGCGTGGTTCGGTGTGGCGACCGGCGTGGTGGGGATTTTCTCCGAGATCCTGCGGCCCGTGCTCGGTTGGGGGTACGCGCTCTACGGCCTCCTGCTGTTCGGTTGGCTGGTCTGGATCGCCGTCGCCCTGTGGCGGCTCGGCGGCGCCCCGGCGGCGGGTTTCACCGCCGAACGGCGGCGTACCAGCGGGCGAGCTCGGCGAATCCCTCGTCCAGGCTGACCGCAGGCCGCCAGCCGAGCGCCTCCCGGGTCCGTCGCTGGTCGAACCAGTGCGCCGTGGACAGCTGCTCGACCAGGAACCGGGTCAGCGGCGGATCGGCGTCATCGCCGGGCCGCAGTGACCAGACTGTCTCGGCCACGGCGCCGGCCAGGTACGCCAACCTCACCGGCACGTGCCGAGTGGGTGGCCGAGCACCACCCGCCCGGGCCATCGAGCGGAGAATCTCTCCGATCGGCCGCGGCTCGCCGTTGCTGACCACGAGTGCCTCGCCGTGCACGCCGTCCGGGGCGCAGCGGTCGACCGCGGCCACCAGGGCGTCCACCGCGTTGGTCACGTAGGTGGTGTCGACCAGCGCCGCGGCCTGCCCGAACAGCGGCAGCCGGCCCTGCCGGGCCCGGGCCACGATCCGGCCCACCAGCTGGGTGTCCCCGGGCCCCCAGACGATGTGCGGCCGGATCGCCAGCACGGCCAGGGAGGGTGAATCGGCCGCCAGGGCCAGCAGTTCGGCCTCGGCCTTGGTCCGTGCATACGGGCCGCGCGCGTGGTGGGGATCCGCCCGGCCGGCGCCCACGCCGACCAGCGAGGTGCCGGCGTGCGCCACCGACGGCGACGACACGTCGACCAGCCGCTCGACCTCGGCGGCCTGGCAGGCCCGGACCACCGCCCGGGTGCCCTGCACGTTCGCCCGCCGGTAGTCGGCCTCGACGCCGGTCACGTTGACCTTGGCGGCCAGGTGGATCACCGCCTGCTGACCCTGCACCGCGCGCTGCACCGCGTCCGGGTCCGCCACATCACCGAGCACCTCGCGCAGGCCGAGACCGGCGGGCCGCCGCTGCAGCACGGTGACCTCGTCGCCGCGTTCGGCCAGGGCCCGGGCGGTCGCGCCGCCGAGCATCCCACTTGCCCCGGTGACCAGGATCTTCACCGCACCGACCCTGCCGTTGACCCGCTGCCCATGTCGAGGCCTCAGACCCTTCCGGCGCGCCGGCCGGCCAGCAACCGTGCGGCCCAGCGGCCCAGCCGGGCCCGGTCGACCTTGGAGGCGTGTCTGATGTCCACGGGCAGCGCGTCGACCACCAGTACAGCGGCCACCGGCACGGGTGAGGCCGCGCGGACCGCGGCGGTGAGCTGGGAACTCGCCAGGCGCTGCCGCGACGCCGTTCCGGCCGTAGGCACCACCACGGCCACGACCTGTTGGGTGCCGGTGGGACCGATCCCCACGGCCGCCGCGGCGCTGACCTCGGCCAGCTCCTCGATCCGCTGCTCGACACCGACCGGGGTGACCGGACCGTCGGCGGTGACGATCACGTCCACCAGCCGCCCCTCGACCCAGAGCCGGCCCTGGTCGTCCAGATGCCCGACATCGCCGCTGCGGTGATAGCCGGGATTGCGTGAGCTGGCCTGTTCGGTGGCCCAGAGCTTGTCGTAGCGCTCCTTGCGATGGGCCGCTGCGATGCAGATCTCACCGGTCACCTCGACCTCGTCGGTCAGCGGTCCGTCGGCCCGGCCCAGCTGGTCCATCGGGCTCAGCCGGATGGTCACCCCCGGCAGCGCCGGACCGACGCAGACGCCGTTGCCGCGGCCGGCAGCCTGGATCTGGGCCAGCGAGATGTCGGTGACCGGCAGCACCTCGGTCATGCCGTACGGCGTGTGCAGTTCGGCGTTCGGCAGTATCTGCTGCACCTCGCGGAGCAGTGCCGCGGGAACCGGGGCGCCGGCCGACAGGACGGTGTGGACGCCCCGCAACGACGCCTGCTGGTCGGTCGTCAGCGAGCCGGCGGTGGCGACCACGTTGCGCAGGGCTGCGGGCGAGGCGAAGACGACGGTCGCGTCCAGCGCCGTCACCGCGTCGGCCAGCGCCACCGCGGTCAGGGTGGCCGGCGCGGTGACGTCCATGTCGGGGACGACCGCCCCGATGCCCATGGCGGGGCCGTACAAGGCGAAGGGCGCGAACGCTGCCACCAGTCGATCGTTCGGCCCGACCCGCATGATGCCGGCGACCTTGGCGATCTGCTCCCGGAGCTGGCTCTGCCGATAGACCACACCCTTGGCCGGGCCGGTGGCGCCGGAGGTGAACAGGACCGCAGCCTCGGTATCGGCCGGCGGCCGCGGCGGCAGCTTACGGCCCCGGCCGTCGGCCGCCAGGCCAGCCAGATCGGCGTCCCAACCGCCGATGCGGGCCGGTGCGGAAGGCCCGCCCACGCCGATCCTGCGTCCGGGCACACCGAGGGCAGCCATCGCCAGCAGACCCTTGGCTATGCCGATCACGAAGCGCGGCTGTGCGCTGCGCAGGGCGTGCGCCATGCCGCGGACACCCAGCCCGGCGTCGGCGACCACGATCACGGCGCCGACCCGCCAGCAGGCGTAGACCGCAACGGTCAGGTCCAGCCCCGGCGGCACCAGCATGGCCACCCGGTCACCGGCCCGCAGGCCGAACTGGCTGAGCCCGGCCGCGGTGTCGGCGACCCGGCGTTCGAGCTCGGCGAACGAGACGGTGGTGGTGACTTTGTCGTGCACCTCGGCGACCGCCGTCGCCGGGTCCTCGGCTCGACGCACCAGCGCGGCCCAGGGCAGGTCGTCCTCGGTCCAGGTCACCGACTCGCGAGCCGGCTGAGGTTCGGGCGAGGTCACCCGCTGCCCTATCCAGCGCCAGGTGTCGGCGGCGGTCTGCGGAGCGTCCTCGGTGACCAGGTGGGAGGCGTGCGGGTAACGGTGCACGTCGGCCTGCGGCAGCCGTCGCTGCAGGTCGACGAGGAAGCGGTCGTTGAAGACGGGGTCGCGGCCTCCCCAGAGCAGCAACGCCGGTACGTCGAGCTGCTCGACACCGGCGGCGATCGCGTCGAAGGCCGGGCGGCTGACGTGGTCGGCCTCGAGCGGGATGTCGGCCACGAAGTCGCCGACCGCCTGCCGCCGGGCCGGGCTGCGGTACGGCTGGGCGAGACCGGAGCGCACCAGCGCCGGCAGTGCGGGGCGGGACAGGGCGGCAGCAGCCCGGACGAAGGTCGGGGTACGGACGCAGGTGGCCTGCAACAGCGCCGGGGTGCGGGCCATCCGGATCAGCCCGGGCAGGTTTCCCCCGAAGGGCAGGTCGAGGCCGGTGTTGGCGAGTACGACGGCGGCCAGTCGGTCACGGTGTTGCAGCGCCCATCCGAGCGAGATGATGCCGCCCCAGTCGTGGCCCACCGTGACCACCGGGCCGTCGATCCCGAGTTCGGCCGTCAGCGCACCGAGGTCGGCGACGCGCTCGGCAAGCGTGCGCGGCTGCGTGAGCCGCTCCGACCAGCCCATCGAGAGCTGGTCCACCGCGACCACCCGCCACCCGGCCGGCGCCTCGGCCAGGAAGCGTCGCCACAGGTAGGACCAGGTGGGGTTGCCGTGGACGCAGAGCATCGTGCCCACCACCGGCTGGCCCGGGGCGACGTGCGCATGGGTGTCCAGGACGTGCCAGGTGTGGTCGGTCCCGGACGGGTCGGGGACCTGGACCAGTCGCGACCAGGCCGGGTCGACGTCGGCGAACCTGCGCAGATCCGGCGACGAGGCCGGCAGACCGACCCGCCGGCGACGCTGGCGGGTCAGGCCGCTCACCAGATGATCTCGGCGAAGGAGGTGTTCAGCCCGGAGCCGATGCCGAGCAACATGACCCGCATCCCGGGCTGGAGCCGGTCGACGTTGCGGGCCAGGGTGAACGGCACCGCCGCCGCACCCAGGTTGCCGAAGGTCTCGACCGTCGTCGGGCAGCGGTCGGGACTGACGCCCAGAGCAGCCGCCATCGCCGCGATGTGCTTGACCGATGTCTGGTGGCAGAAGAAGTAGTCGACCTGGGACCAGTCGAAGTCCTCGCGGGCCTGCTCCCAGGTCTCGATGGCCAGCGCGATGCCCGCTTCGAAGAGCGCGCGGCTGTCGGTGTGCATGAGGTTCAGGTCGCCGATGCAGAGTTCGTGGTGCTCGCTGCCGGACCGGCTGACTCCGCCCATCACCCGATGGCCCTCGGGATGCTGGTCGCTGCGGCCGAGCACCATCGCTGCGGCGCCCGAGCCGATGGTCAGGCTGGCGAACTCCGCCTTGACCTCCTCGGCCGTGGCGTCAGGCCGCTCCAGCCGCCGCAGGGTCGCCTCGTGGAGGTGCTGGACGGACTCGGCGTCGACCAGCAGCGCGTAGTCGACCTGGCCGGAGTCGATCATCATGCCGGCGACGTGGAGGCCGTTCATGAATCCCAGACAGGCGTTGGTGATGTCGAAGTTGAGGCAGCTCGTCTGCAGCCCCAGCTGGTGGTGCACGGCGACCGCGGAGGACGGCTCCAGGTGCGGACGGGTCACGGCCGTGCTGATCAGCACGCCGACCTGCGAGGGCGTGATCCCCGCTTCGGCCAAAGCCTTGGCACCCGCCATGGAGGCGGCGTCGGCAAAGCTGACGTCCTCCGGCCACCAGCGCCGTTCCCTCACTCCGGCCAGCTCCTCGAGCATGCCGCGGCGCATGCCGGTGCGCTCGTAGGTCGCCAACAGCCGGTCGTCGAAGGCCTCGGAGGTGGCCACCACCGGGGCCTCGACCCCACAGACCGACAGGACGCTGGTGTTCGTCAGCCGATACGTCGCGTTTCCGCTCATCCACGTACCCTTCACCCCGCCTGCCACCCGCACGCGATGGTACGGAGGTGCGGATCGCTCTTCAGATAACTTGTCAACTATCTCACGGGATTTCGGGCGACCGTTCGGGGTCGGTCCCTGACCGGTCCCGAGGAAACCGACCCCGGGACGGCCGGGGTCCGGATCGGCGTCGGCTAGCCGGCCGGCTCCATCAGTCCGCGCAGCTTGTCGAAGCTGTCGGTCCAGCCGCTGCGGTGCAGCGCCAACCGCGCATCGGTGGCGAAGTCGTCCTGCACGACGGACAGCTCGGTGCCGGCGCCGACCGGGCCGAGGGACAACTGCACGACGGTTTCTCGGTCGTCCGGATCGGGTTCTTCCCAGCGGAACGTGTAGACGAGCCGGCGAGGTCGGTCGATCTCGAGGAACTCACCGGCGAGGTGGAACAACGTCCCGTCGGGCGGTTGCATGCCGAACCGGAAGCGGCCGCCCGGCCGAAGATCGAGCTGGATCTCCGGTGTCGTGAAACCCGTGGGTCCCCACCATCGGGCCAACACCGAGGGCTCGGTCAGCGCACCGAAGACCCGCCCGGGGGCGGCGTTCACGACGCACCGCAACTCCAGGACCGGTTGAGGCTCCCCTTCCATGGACCCACCATCCCACCCCGCCCAGGCCCGCGATACTGGCCGGCATGGATCAGATCGAGGTCGTCGTCGCCCACAGCGAGCGCGCGACCCTGCGCGTCGGCGACGTGTTCCTGAAGATCGACGCCGACCAGAGGCGTACCGACGTCGAGGTCGCGGCGATGGCCAGGGCACCGATCCCGACCCCGCAGGTCCTGTGGCGCAAGCGGCCCGTACTCGCGCTCGCGGCCCTGCCCGGCACGGCACTCGGCCGCCTCGGTGAGCCGTCGACAGCCTCGCCTGCGGCGTGGGTCGCAGCGGGGGCTGCCGTGCGGTTGCTGCACGATGCACCGCTGCCGCCCTGGCCGGGTCGAAGCCTCGACGGGATCGCAGCAGAGCTCGACGACGAGTGTGAATGGCTCGCCAGCAACCAGGTCCTGCCTGCCGAACTGATCACGCGCAATCGACGGATCGCCGAGACCGTGCTGAGGTCGTGGACGCCGGTGTTCGTCCACGGCGACCTGCAGATCACTCACGTGTTCGTCGACGGTGACGAGATCACCGGCGTGATCGACTGGTCCGAGGCGAGCCAGGGCGACGCCCTGTACGACCTGGCCATCCTGACCCTGGGGCACCAGGAGCACCTCGGTGACGTCGTTGCCGGCTATGGCACCGACGTCGACCTCGACGTGATCCGCGGGTGGTGGTCGTGGCGGAGCCTCAGCGCGGCCCGCTGGCTGATCGAGCACGGCTTCGACCCATCCTCGCCGGGAGCCGAGTTCGACGTGCTGAGATCTGCCCGGTGAAGGGTCTTCGACGCCCATTTGCGCTGCCCCTGGTCAGATCGACCGAGCCGAGCTGTCCGGCCGCCGGATCTCCCGTCCCTAGCGGCCCCGGTTGTCGGGCCCCGGGAAGCCGGGCGGGTCCTACGGGCGGCCGTCGCCCGGCCTGCTGATGCGGTGCGGCAGCCCCGATCACGTTCCGGTGATCGAACGGCTTGCCGACGATCCCGGCTGGGTGGTCGACGTGGGCCGAAGTTGCAGAGGGGTGCCTGCGGCGGTGGTGAGGCCGACGAGTTCGGCGCTGACCCGCCAGAGCCGGGCCGCAGCGGCTCGGTCGTAGCTGGGCTTGGAGGATTTCGTCGCCACCTTGTTCACGAAGTAGCGGCCGGTCACCTGTTCGAGCCCGGGAGCCGATGCCAGGTACACCGACGTCGCTGCGCCCTGAGTCGCGGTCTTCATGAACGGCCGTAGCAGGGGGACGAGCAGCCGCTGAAGCCTGGCCGGGTCTTCGGCGCCGAAGGAGGTGTTGACCACGCCGGGATGTAGCGCGTTGGCGGTGACGGAGGTGGCTCGAAGCCTGTCGGCCAGTTCGTAGGTGAACATCACGTTGGCGAGTTTGGATTGGTTGTAGGCCCGTGCCCCGGAGTAGGAACGCTCGCCCTGGAGGTCGCCGAAGTCGATCCGTCCTTGGGTGTGGGCGTTGGAGGAGACGGTGATCACCCGGGCGGGGGCATTTCGGGTCAGCCGGTCCAGCAGCAGGTTGGTCAGCAGGAATGGCGCGAGATGGTTGAGCGCGAAGGAGCGCTCCAGGCCGTCTGCTGTGACGTGCCGGGTGTTCCAGTAGCCCCCGACGTTGTTGACCAGCACATCGAGTCGGGCCAGTGCCCGGAGTGCTTCCTCGGCGAGCCGTCGTACGTCGGCCTGGGCGGACAGATCGCCGACGAACACGTGCACCCGTCGCCCGCCGGCTCTGCGGATCTCCCGGGCTACGGCCTCGGCGCGGTCGCGACGCCGGCCCGTGATGGCGACTTCGGCGCCCATGGCAGCCAGGGCGATGGCGGTCGCCCTGCCGATGCCCGCGCTCGCGCCGGTGACCAGCACTGTTCTGTCGGCCATCGGCCCGCCGTTGATCTCTTGCATACTCGCCCCTTGTGCTGCAGGCCCGTCGAGTCCATCCCGAAACTGTGTCTGCAGGGAGGGGCTCGGACGGGCTGCTGACCAGACCTGGTGTGGGGGCCCGCCGATCTGGTCGGGCTCTTGTCGTCCTCGTCGAGGCGGAAGGGTGCCTCCTCATCACGCATCAACCCGGTCCATCGGGCCCGTGGTCACTTCCCTCCTCGGTGGAGCTGACGGGCTGATGGCGACGCCCTCCCCGGTGACCGTGCTCTCAGGCGACCGGGATCGTGTCCTGGGTCGGCGGGGGCAGTGCGTTGGTGGAGGCCAGCGGTGTCGGTTTGAAGCCCTTGGCGATCAGCCGGATGCCGAGGGATAGCTCGAAGGCGGCGACGGGGAGCGCGGCGAGGACGGCGAGCGAGGACACGTTGCTGTAGACCCCGAAGAAGACGGCGACGTCGGAGGCGAGGAGCAGCGGGGCGCCGACGAATGCGACGATCGGCCAGATGCGGGGCACGAGCCGGGACCGGTACAGCACGTAGCCCAGGAACAGGTCGCAGAAGACCGGCATGAGGCTCTGCGAGACCAGGAACGTCGAGTTGTAGACGGCGACCAGACTGTGGCCGGTGGTGACCAGTGAGGCGGGGTCGGCGCCGGTGGTTCCGGCGACGTCGGTGCGCAGGGTGATGATCGTCAGCAGGCTGGCGACGCCGGCGAAGATGAGGCTGGTCTCCACGACTCGGGCGGCGACGAACCCGAGCGCGGCGGTCTGGCTGACCCGCTTGGCCAGGGGATAGAGGACCACGGCGGTGCCGGTGCCGGCGACGCCGACGACGAGTTCGGAGAAGCCTCCCCACAGCACTCCGGTGTCGCTGCCGCCGCCCAGGATGAACGTGCCGACGTGGTCCTTCACCGGCTTGTACAGCACCAGGGTGGGCATGGACACGAAGGTGAGGACGTACAGGATGCCGACGGTCAGGGAGATCCTTCTCATCGGGTCCATCCATCGGCGAGAGGCGGCTGGTGCGGCGACCGTTGTGGTGGGCCGGAGGTGGGCGGTAGCGGCGGTCATGACATTCTCCGTTCGGTTTGTGGTCCGTGTCCGTGGTGCATGCCTTCAGTCCGTTCGCAGCTGCGCGTCAGCACCGGTGGTCACGGACTGACCGGTGCGGGGGTCAGCGGGCCGAGGTCGGGTGTAGTGGCGGTCGGTGGTTCGCTGCCGCCCAGGTCGAGCCGGAATGGCGGATAGGCGTCAGTCATCAGGCCGGCGTAGGCGGCGACCCGGAAGACCCAGCGGTTCATGCCGAGCACGAGATCGTAGAGGCCGCGCGGGTAGCGGCCGGCGAAGAGCAGGACGATCCCGGCCATGAGCACCAGCAGGCCGATCAGACCGCCGCCGTAGGCCCACGCGTTGCCGCTGTTGACCTGGCTGTAGCCGGCGAACGCGGCACCGGTGAACACGCCGATGATGAGGTAGTGGGGCAGTGCGAGCAGCCACCACTTCACGAGCACGAGTCCGCGGGAGAGCGAGGCCGGGTATTCGACCTCGAGCCGGGCCGGGTAGTCGGCTACGTCCTTGAGGGTGAACGGCGGGTACCGGTCGGTGCCCAGGGCGCTGTAGGAGTAGAAGCCCACCCGCCAGGACCAGCGGAGCACACCGACATTGAACGCGAACAGTCGGCGCGGGTAGTGGCCGGTGAAGAGGATCGCGAAGAGCGAGACCACGCTCACCGCCATGAAGGCCGGCCAGAGGAACACCAGGACGATGTAGTGCGGGATGGCCAGCAGCCACTTGACGAGCCAGAGGCCGCGGCTGAGCCCGGACGCAAGCTCGCCGGTGAGGTGTAGCGGGTAGGGGAACGCCTTGTTGTCCATTGCCGGGCCCTTCTGTCGCGTGGGTGACGCGAGTTCGCTGTGGGGCGGCCTGGAAGCTCCAGTATCACCGTCGGGCTGGCGCTGCATCGCTGTCAGCGGGTGGGACGGGCGTACCCCGCACTTCTGCTGACGACGCTACGCGTGTCGTCAACTACTAGCAATAGATTTCTAGCAATTGCTGTTAAGGTTTGCCCGTGGACGCACAGTGGAGCTTCCTGACCAACCATGCGCGCGTGCTGGTCTGCATCGCCCGCGACGAGGGCCTGCGACTACGAGACATCGCCGATCTGCTCGGCATCACCGAGCGAACGGTCTTCGGCATCGTCACCGACCTGACCCGGGCTGGCTACGTCGTCAAGGAGAAGGAGGGGCGCCGCAACCGCTACCGGATCCAACACCATCTCCCACTGCGGCAACCCATCGGCCGGGAGCCGACGATCGGCGAACTGCTCGGACTGCTCGTTGGCTCCTCCTCACCAGAAGCCGCGGACGGGGCAGGCGGAACAGAACCTGACTGCGCCCAGAGCGCCGAAACGTCGTCCGGCCAAGGAGTCGCAGTGGTCACCGAGGATTCCCATCAGACGCGACAGCGCTCGGTGGTCGATCGATGACTGCGCCTGGTCAGGCATTGCGTGTGGAAGCCAGGCTCGGGTCGCGGAGGCTTGGACGACTGCCCGGTGTGCGGCGGCGCGAATCCCCGGCTATGGGGAATCCCCGGCTATGGGGAATCCCCGGCTATGGGGAATCCCCGCTATGGGATCGTCGCGCCGGACCGGTCGGGTCGCCCGTGCTCGGGGCGACCTCACGAACCATCACGCAGTTGCCCAGGCCCTTCGGCCGGTCGTAGCTGAAGCCCTCGCGCTCGTACATCGCGCGGGTGCCGTTGTACAGGAAGGAGGAGTTCTTCTTCCGGATTCCGCCGGTGTCGTGCGGGTAGCCCTCGACCAGGCCGCCGCCGGCCTCTGCGATCAGCGTGACGGCACCGCGCAGGGCGGTCGCCGCCAGGCCCTGACCGCGCCGGCCGCGCTCGACCAGGATGCAGGTGATCCGGTAGTCGGGCAGTCGCGCGGCGGTGGCGAGATACTCCTTGCGGTGATGGATGTCGGGCAGTTCCTCGGGTGATCCGTACTCGGCCCAGGCGACGGCCCGGTTGCCGTCGTAGACCAGCGCCGCGTGCGCGACCCCTTCGGCCACCAGGCGTTGCTTGAATGCTCGGTTCCCCTCGGCGCTCTGGCCCTTCTCCGCACAATCGGGATGGAACTTCGTGCACCAGCAGCTGGCGAACATGCCCTTGTTCCGCTCGACGAGGGCCGCGAAGTCGTCGAAGGTCTGGGGCGTGAGCGCCTTGATCGCGAGGTCGGGCATGCCGGCAACGTACCCCGGGGGATCCTGCGGAGGTGTGATTCCCGTCACGCGGGACGTGCGTCAGCGCGAACTGGTGATCGGCACATGCCGCATCAGCGGCTACTGATTCGTCCGTGTTCGCGGTTC
Organism: uncultured Actinomycetota bacterium; assembly: GCA_963758075.1. GTDB lineage: Bacteria > Actinomycetota > Actinomycetes > Propionibacteriales > Propionibacteriaceae > Microlunatus. The sequence continues at coordinate 926,451 of CAVWTT010000005.1, forward strand.
GCTGACGGGTTCAGTGTGGTTTCGGTCTGGTGGCCTGGGATGCATGACGGCGTGGGTCTGGTCGCTGGTGAGTGCTGAGACCGGCAGTGGCGAGGGGTTGGTCGGCTTGGCGCGGAGCCCGTCGAGCATCAGGTGCAGGTAGCGCCGGTACAGGTCGGGATGAGCGCCGCGGGAGCGGTCCATGATCGCGTTCAGCCCGACTTGGATGAAGGCCAGGTCAGTGCCTTCAATGTCGTCACGGAGCAACCCTGCTTGGCGGGCCCGAGCAATGAGTGCGCGGTTTCTTGGGGCGATGATGTCTCTGTGCCAGTCGTGTTGCTCGGCACTGATCTGGTCGCCGTTGAGCATCTGCGCTAATCCCTTGTCTCTGAGTTGCAGGGCCAGGGCTGTCTCCAGGTAGCTGACCAATCCGTGCCAGGGATCGGCGTCGCCCAACGCCGCTTCCGCGGCTGCGGCTAGTTCTGCGGTTTGACCGGCGAAAATCGCTTCGAAGATCTCGGCTTTGTTGGCGAATCGTCGGTAGGCGGTGCCTACCCCCACGCCGGCGTGATGGGCGATGTCGTTGAGGGTGACATCGAGTCCGCGCTCGGCGAACAGTTGCCGGGCGGCGACGAGCAACCGCTCCTTGTTCTCCTGAGCGTCCCTGCGCAGTGTCCGGGATTTCGGCGCAGTTTCGGTGTCTTGCATGACTCCAGTCTAGACGATGTGGATAGATGGTATCCGGATCATCTGGTACGGTTGGCTCATCTGGACGCGCCCTATCCGCTTAGTGGCGATGGGATGCAGGCGTCGCCAGCTCGTCTGCACCATCTTCGCCGCTGCCGCCTATCTCTTGACCCGCCGAGCCGATCCTGACGCTGCCCTCACCGACCGACCCGTCACCTCCCAACACGGAACGCTCACTCATCGAAAGGACGTCATCGTGCAGATCAGAACACTGGATTCCACTGGCCTCCAGGTCTCAGCGATCGGCCTGGGCTGCATGGGCTTCAGCCAGAGCTATGGCCCCTCGCCCAGCCGAGAGGAGTCGGTCGCCCTCATCCGCACCGCCGTCGAGCGCGGCGTCACCCATTTCGACACTGCCGAGGCCTACGGCCCGTGGGTCAATGAGGAACTCGTCGGAGAAGCGCTCGCGCCTTACCGCGATCAGGTCGTCATCGCGACCAAGTTCAATGTGCTGTTCGACGCTTATGGGAAGAACCAGGGACAGATCAGCCGGCCCGAGCAAGTGAGGGCGGCAGCCGAGGGCTCCCTGCGCAGACTCGGAGTCGACAGCCTGCAGTTGTACTACTTGCACCGGGTCAACCCGAACGTGCCGATCGAAGATATCGCCGGCGCCGTCGCCGACCTGGTCGCCGAAGGGAAGGTGCAGCACTTCGGCATGTCTGAAGCTGCGGCCGGAACCATTCGCCGCGCCCACGCGGTGCAACCAGTGACCGCGATCCAATCGGAGTACTCGCTGTGGTGGCGCCGGCCCGAAGAGGAGGTCCTGGCCACCTGCGAAGAGCTCGGGATCGGGTTCGTCCCGTACAGCCCGCTCGGCAAGGGATTCCTCACCGGCACGGTCGATAACAACACCGTCTTCACCGACGGCGACATCCGTCGCACCATCCCTCGTTTCACCGAGGACGCCCGTCGCGCCAACCAGGACCTGGTCGACAAGATCATCGCCGTGGCCCGACGCCTGGCCGCCACTCCGGGCCAGGTCGCCCTCGCGTGGCTGCTGGCCCAGAAGTCATGGATCGCGCCCATCCCGGGCACCCGTCGGCTGAACCGACTCGAAGAGAACATCGGTGCAGCCGACCTCCAGCTCCCGGCCGCCGACCTCGCCGAGATCCAACAAGCGGCCGATACCGCCACAATCGAAGGCGGCCGGTACCCAGAGCACCTCGAACGGATGACAAACCTCTGAGCACTTATTAAGTGGCGTGCATGGCCCGGCCGAGGTGGTTGGCGGCCAGCAGGTCCATCCGGCCGTTGCGGACGAGGGCGGGGGCGGTGAACGCATCCAGCACCCACTGCAGGCCGGGCCGCGGCTGCCACCGCTTCGAGGGCCGACGTCGGGGTCGCATGCCGGCGGTGGTGCCGTCGGCCGCCTGGGCCAAGCGGAACAGGTGGGCCCGTTCGGCGTCGTCGAGCTGCAGGGCGCTGGCAATCGCATCCAACACCGAGGCGGACGCGCCGGCGACCGCCCCGCGTTCGAGCTTCGAGTAGTACTCGACACTGACACCGGCCAGGGCGGCAACCTCGACTCGGCGCAGCCCCGGAACGCGCCGTTCGCCATGGAGGGGTAGCCCGGCGTCGGCGGGCGTGATCTTGGCGCGCCGCGAGATCAAGAACTCGCGGACCTCGTCACGGTTGTCGGCTGGCGTGTCCACGATCATCGACGCTACGACCTGGACCGGAGCACTGGGATGCCCCGTCGGTACACCCCACGACAGGGACTCCCACACCGCCGCCGACCAGAGTTGACTGGGGATCAGTTCCGCACGAACCGATCTGAGTGATCTGAGGAGTTGGCACCCTGATGCGTGGTGTTGTGATGCATGCCCCTGGTGATGTCCGGGTCGAGGATCTGCCCGAGCCGACCCTCCAGGAACCGACCGATGCGATCATCCGGCTCGCCGCGGCCTGCGTGTGCGGGTCTGACCTGTGGCCCTATCGCGGGGCCGACGACGTGTCTGAACCCACGCCGATGGGACATGAGTACGTCGGGGTCGTCGAGGAGGTCGGCGACCAGGTCGAGCAGGTCAAGGTCGGCGACTTCGTGGTCGGATCGTTCTTTGCCTCCGACAACACCTGCGAGATCTGCCGGGCCGGCTACCAGACCAACTGCATTCACCGCGACTTCCCGGGCCCGTCGCAGGCCCAGCTGATGCGGGTCCCGCTGGCCGACGGCACCCTCGTCGCCACGCCCGGCCAGCCCGGCGCGGATCTGATCCCGTCCCTGCTGGCGGCCTCCGATGTTCTCGGCACCGGCTGGTTCGGCGCGGTCGCCGCCGAGGCGGGCCCCGGGAAGACCGTGGCGGTGGTCGGAGACGGGGCGGTCGGACTGCTCGCCGTCCTCGCCGCCAAGGAGCTCGGCGCCGAGCGGATCATCGCCATGTCCCGACACTCTGACCGGCAGGCCCTGGCCCGCGAGTTCGGCGCGACCGACATCGTCGAGGAACGAGGCGACGCTGGCATCGCGAAGGTGAAGGAGCTGACCGGCGGGCTCGGCGCGCACTCCGTGGTGGAGGCGGTCGGCACCCAGGAGTCGATGCTGCAGGCCATCGGCGCCACCAGGCCTGGCGGGCACGTCGGGTTCGTCGGCGTCCTGCACGACGTGGAGATCGGCGGGGACGACATCTTCATGACCCATGTCCACGTGCACGGCGGGCCGGCTCCGGTGCGCCGGTTCCTGCCGGACCTGATCGACCGGATCTGGAACCGCCAGATCAACCCAGGCCGGGTCTTCGACCTGAAACTGCCGCTCGACCAGGCCGCCGACGCCTACACCGCCATGGACGAGCGCACCGCCATCAAGGTCCTCCTCCAACCCTGACCCGGACCCGACCCGCCGGGCCCGAACCGACTGCACCCTGAACTCCGCTGCGAAAGGCCGATGATGAACCCGACCTACGACTTCTCCGGCCAGGTGGCTCTGGTCACCGGCGCCAGCTCCGGCATGGGTCTGGCCACTGCCCAGGCCTACGCGGAGTCCGGCGCCGCCGTCGTGCTGACCGACGTCAACGAGACGGCGCTGCAGGCGGCGACCGAGGAGCTGGCCGGGCAGGGCCGTCAGGTACTCGCCGTGGTGTGTGATGTCGCCGACGAGGCCAGCGTCGCCGCCGCCGTCAAGGCGGGGGTGGACGCGTTCGGCCGGCTCGATCACGCGTTCAACAACGCCGGCATCCAGGTCCCGCCGTGTGACGCCGCGGACGAGCCCGCCGAGGTTTTCGACCGGGTGAACGCCATCAACCTCCGCGGTGTGTGGGCGTGCATGAAGCACGAGCTGGCGCAGATGCGGACCCAGGGCAGCGGGGCGATCGTCAACAACTCCTCCCTCGGCGGGCTCGTCGGTCTTCCGGGTCGGGCCGCCTACCACGCCACCAAGCACGGCGTCATCGGCCTGACCAAGAGCGCCGCCCTGGAGTACGCCCCGCGGGGAGTGCGGATCAACGCCATCTGCCCCGGCACCATCGCCACCCCGATGGTCACCGACATGATCGTCAAGGGCGAACTCGACCTCGACGTCGCCAAAGCCAACCAGCCCATCAACCGGCTCGGCAGCCCCGAAGAGATCGCCGCCTCCGTGCTGTGGCTCACCAGCCCCGGCGCCGGGTTCGTCACCGGGGTCGCCCTCCCCGTCGACGGCGGCTACACCGCCCAGTAGGGCATACGAACCACCCGGCTGACTGGTTCACCGGTGACGTCTACATCGACACCGTCAGAAACCCCGACGACCAGTCCGCGATCGGCTGCGCCCACGTCCGCTTCACCCCCGGCGCCCGGACCGCCTGGCACCACCACCCCAAGGGACAGACGCTGTACGTCACCGACGGCATCGGGCTGGTCTCCTACCGTGGCGGCGAGTCCGTGGAAATCCGGCCCGGCGATGTCGTCGACATCGAACCCGGCGAAGAGCACTGGCACGGCGCCACACCCGACCGGTTCATGGCCCACGTCGCTGTGCAAGAAGCAGACGGCCACGGCCAGGCCGTCACCTGGCTCGAGCACGTCACCGACCAGGAGTACGTCAGCACCACCTGAGCGATCTCGATCCGACGAACCAACCCATCGCACGTCCGGGCGATCCATCGGCACTTGTTCCAGGACGTCTAGGAGTGGGTGGGGGAGTACCGCACCGACATGGCCAAAGAGATGGTCGCGGGTTCGGCGACGTCAAGAGCTGCGAGGTCGACCGCTACCTGACCGACGTCCAACGCCTGGTGCTGGACACCGAGTGGGGCCGGCTCGACCGCGTGGATCGGGACCACGGCCGCGGCCATGTCGCTTATCGGTCGCGATGAACGAGCCCCTGCCGGTTCGCGCCACCAGTTGGATCGCTCGGCCCATTGCCGACCACTCGCTTACTCTTGCGGCAGACGTGGCCATCAGGCACGCACCGCAGGCTCGACATCGGACTCGGGCGCTTCGAGCAGGTCCTCGCCGATTGGGAACCCGGAGGCGTGCAGCAGCACCCGGGCCTCGCGGCCCGGCTGTTTCGTTCGGCCTTCGACCACGCTCCGGATCGCGGCCGAGATGCCGGCGCTGACCTGCGCCACCTCATCCGGGGTGAGCCAGGTCTCGAACGACATTTCGAAGTTCTACTCTTGCCAGATCCTGGGCGCATGGGGCGACCTGCGACGCCAGGCACCTACGTGTTCCTGAAACGACGCATCGATCGCGGCCTGTGCGGCAGTGATGGCGTCCGTGGTCTCTTCCACCTGCGCACCCTTGCCCGCTGGCACTGTTCCTACGTCGGCTGCCCGGTCACGTGTGGCCGATACCTGCCCGGTCAACGGACCCCACGTCGTGACCAGCGGGCACCACACGTGATCGCTTGCGCTGTCGCCGCGACCGCAAGGGGTCGATAACCGGCGCGCAGCCGGCGACAATCTCAGGTCGTGCAAGCTGCGGTTCTGCAGCCTTCCTGCTCTGCCGCTTAGCAACGTACGCTGTGGTCATGACTTCACCGACCGAGCACCGCTATCTCGGCGTCCAAGGCCGTGGGACGATCGCGCTGCCCGCCGACGTCCGTCGGCGGCTGCACTTGGACGAACCTGGCGCGCAGCTGGAGATGACCGAGCGCGCCGACGGCGTGATCGAGTTGCGGTCGGCCTTGCCCGTGCCGGCCGATCAGCGCTGGTTCTGGGCCGAGCGGTGGCAGGAGCGTGAGCGCGAGGTCGACGAGCACGTCGTCGCAGGCCGCGTGGCGGTCCACGAGTCGACCGAGGACTTCCTCGGCCACCTCGATGAACTCGACGCCGAGTGAAGTTCGAGACCACCCCGGCGTTCGACGGCGACTACCGGCGGCTCACGCGCGAGCACGCTGTTGCGTTCACGAACCTCGTCCGAGAGAAGTTCGCGCCGGCGTGCGATGCCTATGTCAAGGACCCGACCACGCCGTGGCCTACCTCGTTACGCGTCAAGTCTGTGCAGTCAGCTCCGGGCATTCTGGAAATGACCTGGTCGTTCGCCAGCCCGGCTGGACGTGCGACTTTCGAGCTAGTCACCGTCGACGGTGAGCTGCGCTGCCGGTGGCGACGCGTCGGTGATCACGATGTCTTCAAGAAGCCGTAGCCCCAACCAGTTGACGATCCCCTCCGGTCGTGCGGTTGAGAGTGAAGCGCGATTTATGGACAGCCGGGTTCGAAGCCCAGTCGTCTGGCGACGCCTATCGATGCGTTGTTGGTCGTCAAGGCTCGGCGGCGTGCGATGCCGAACTCGTGGACGGCATAGCCGAAGCCGCTCCAACTCGGCACGCTCATCGACATCCAACGCCGGCGGCGGATCATCCATCCTGGACCGCTCCACCGCGACCCAGCGACCCAGCAGCTGTTCGCCCACGCCGATCTCCCGGGCCACCTCAGCGATCGTCCTGCCGGTGTCGATCACCAGATGCGCAGCATCCCTACGGTAGGCCGGGCTATAGCTCTTCCTCTTCGCACCCATCACGGGCATCCTCTCTGACCAGGCCACGCCTGGCACGATCAGGACGTCCACCAAAACGGGTCAACCTCAGATCCGCTTGCGGGACAGCCAGCGCGACCCCCGGTGCGCTGTAAAGCTCGCTGGCCGCACGGCTTGTGGGCCGGTCATCGAACGATCACCGGGCTGACCAGGCGAGTGGTCCAACCCTTGCGACGGTCCTCACATGGGCCATGTTCAAGTCAGGAGTTACCCAGACCAGATGCCCGAGGCCACCGCAACGCCCGACCCAGACGCCCCGACGCAGCCAGTCCCCACCTAGACGCCGGCCGCGCTTGGCCCCGAAGATCCTCCAGCCCGATAACCGTTCGGCCACCGACGCAGTGCAGGCCTCGCACCGGCTGCTCCGTATGCGGTTCCGTCACCGAGCGGTTGGTGAGTCCGTCCTCGACGCGTCTCCGACGAGGAGAGTCGCCGGGTGGCCGTTGACCAGGAGGTCGTAGGACTTGCGGATTCGAAAGTCGTTATCCAGCCACTGCTTGCCGACATCGGCGGCCAGTCGACGCGCCACGAGCATCGCGACCTTCCCGCCAGGTCGCATCACGCGGTGAATGGCGCCCAGCGCGGCGGCGATCAGCGATTCGGCCAAGCCTGGGTCCTCATCGAACTCACCCCATGGTGGATCGGTGACAACGGCGTCAATGCTGTGGTCGGGAATCGACGCCAATGTCCGGGCATCGTCAGCCAGCTTTCTAATCTTGGGATTGTCAGCAATCCCTGGCCGTATCTCGGCCGATCCGTCGCCGTAGCCGAGATCAGAGCAGATCGCCTCCCGGAATGGCGTCTGAACTCGTGCGGCGATCAGGGCGCCGCTGCCAGCAAACGGGTCTAGTACAACATCGCGTGATTGGGGCCGTCCTAGCGCGTTCACAATGACGTGGGCGACGTCAGGTGCCAGACCTCCCCTTGGCGGCTGCTGTCGCTGGGGACGTGCAGCCCGCCGACAGAACAACACCTCACTCAGATCCCGGCGGCTGATCGTCCAATACTCATCTCCTCCGCCTCGCGGAGTGAATCGGCCGCCAGTGGCCCGAGTCACTGCCGCCTCCAACCCTGACCGGCTGACACTTGGCACGCTAGCCAGCTGCCCATCTTCAGAGAACATCAACCGGAACGGTCGGCGTGAGCGTGGCAGCTGCCACCGGGCCAACGCTCGGCTGATCGTTTCGACCGCCTGTCGCAGTTCCCGTCGACGCGGTACCGATCCCAACACGACAAATGCGTTCTTGACATAGGTCAGGCGCCCCAGCCTCACGGCCGGCGCTTTGGTGCTGATCAGGACCGCGCTGTCATCGGCGTAGAGGACGCGGCTGTCAAGGTCGGCACTGAGCGATACCGCAACCAGATCACCAAGCCCCGCGGCATGCATACACAGCACCTTCACGTGCCTGACCCTATCCGCCGGACTGGGGAGGAGCGCCCCGATAGCCGTTCCCCGGCTGAGAACGCCTCTGCGGTACCGCGGTGGGAAGAGGGCGTCCCGAAGGAGGATCGCTTCCCAGAACTGTTGAGGGATCTCGGGAACCATCCGGACAGAGAACCTCATCCAGCACACCTCATCTCTCATCTACGAAAGACCGGGGTGTTGCGATCACCGCTCGAATCCAAGGTTCGACCACGGGCGCCGCAGGCGGCTGTTACCGGCTGTCCGGTAGAGGGATCCGCTTACGGACCGGCCAGCGCAGATGCTTCGGGCCAGACCCGCTGCATCGGTGGGCGAACGATCACCGGGCCGCGGAAGCGTGTCTAGAGCGTGTGTGGTTGAGCGAACTCCAATCGCATGAAGGCGCGGTCGGGGCCTAGTCGGCGGATGGACCGAAAGCCCAGCTCGGCGAACATTTCCTCGCGGCCTACGTGTGCTTCCGCCCGGCGATTGGTGCCGGTGGTCAGCGGCCAGGCCTCGATCGCTGATCCCCCGTAATTCTGGGCGAGCAACACGGCTTCTTGCACCAGTGCTTTGGGGATGCCTGCGCCCCGGTGCCCGGGTCGCACGAAGATGCAGGCGGCCAGCCAGACGTCTTGGTCTTCGACGCGTGGGCGTTGGGCTAGTAGCTGACTGCGGCCGGCGATCGCGGCGGTGTAGCGAGATCGCGGCCCGCAGGAGCACCAGCCGACCGGCTCGTCATCGAGCAGCGCAACGACGCCGATCGGCACCGTCTCGGATGCGGTGAGTTCTTCGAAGCGTCGCCGATTACCACCGCCGTACCAACCAGCCAGGAACTGTCGATTGGAAGAACAGAACGCCATGCACGAACAGTGTCGCGTCGAGCGCTGGGTGTTGAACAGCCGCCGGACCACATCCAGACCGGTCACGTCGACAGCGCGGAGCGCTAGTTCGCCCACAATGAGAAAGATACGCGCAGCGTCAGACCTCGATCCGCTCACGGATCGGCTTACGGCACGGCAGGGCGCCGCGAGCTATACCGCCGAGCGGCGGCGCTGAACGAACCCCTACTGACTCCACTCCCAACTAGTGTGTTGCGCCAGGGATTCGTTAGATAAGTCGTAGAATGCTGTATGCCGAGAACGGGCCGCCCGAAGGCGGAGTTGGTCGTTGCCGATGAGGACCGCGCGCAATTGTTGAGGTGGGCGCAGCGGGCGAAGTCGGCCCAGTGGTTGGCGCTGCGATCGAAGATCATCTTGAGCTGTGCCGAGGGCTCGGACAACACCGTTGTCGCTGCCCGGCTGGGCTGCTCAACGGCGACTGTCGGCAAGTGGCGGCGGCGGTTCATCGCCAGGGGCCTGGATGGTCTAGTGGACGAGCCACGTCCCGGTGGCGAACGAACGATCACCGATGATCAAGTCGAACAGGTCCTGATCGACACATTGGAGAGCACGCCTGCTGATGCGACGCACTGGTCACGGGCATCGATGGCCAAGCATTCCGGCCTGTCGAAGTCGGCGATCGGGAGGATCTGGCGTGCGTTCGGATTGAAGCCGCACCTGGTCGACACGTTCAAACTCAGCACCGATCCACAGTTCGTGGCCAAGGTGCGTGACGTAGTCGGCCTGTATCTGAATCCACCCGAACGAGCCGTGATTCTCTGTGTAGATGAGAAATCCGGCATCCAGGCACTCAACCGCTCCGCGCCGCTGCTACCGATGATGCCCGGGATCGCTGAGCGGCGCAGCTTCGACTATCACCGCAACGGCACCGCCGACCTGTTCGCTGCGCTCGACGTGACCAGCGGGCTGGTCATCCACTCGATCCAACAGCGTCACCGCGCTACCGAGTTCAAGAAGTTCCTCAACCAGATCGACCAACAGGTCCCCGCCGACCTGGAAGTGCACCTGATCTGCGACAACCTCTCAACCCACAAGACACCGGCCATCACCGCCTGGTTCGCCGCGCACCCACGCTTCCACCTGCACTTCACCCCGACCAGCTCCTCCTGGCTGAACCAGGTCGAGCGCTGGTTCGGGCTACTGACTGATCAACAACTCCGCCGCGGAATCCACGACAGCGTCACCACACTCCGCGCCGACATCGAAACCTGGATCGGGCAGTGGAACGCCAACCCACGCCCCTTCACCTGGCGACGCAGCGCCGACGAAATCCTCCAAAGACTCGCCCGATATATGCAACGAATCCCTGGCGCAGGACACTAGTTGAGGTTGACCCGTTTTGGTGGACATCCTGATCGTGCCAGGCGTGGCCTGGTGAGAGAGGATGCCCGTGATGGGTGCGAAGAGGAAGAGCTATAGCCCGGCCTACCGTAGGGATGCTGCGCATCTGGTGATCGACACCGGCAGGACGATCGCTGAGGTGGCCCGGGAGATCGGCGTGGGCGAACAGCTGCTGGGTCGCTGGGTCGCGGTGGAGCGGTCCAGGATGGATGATCCGCCGCCGGCGTTGGATGTCGATGAGCGTGCCGAGTTGGAGCGGCTTCGTCGGGAGAACGCCGAGCTGCGGATGGACCGGGAGTTCCTGAAAAAAGCTACGGCCTTCTTCGTGACGGAGAACCAGCATCCGAACGGAAGTTCGCGGTGATCCATGCGGAGAAGGCCGACCACAACCTCAACGATGATGATCACGACCGTGAAGTTGATCATGAACCTGATCATGGTGTGATCACGGTCGAGCGGATGGCTGACCTGCTCGGGGTGTCGCGATCGGGCTACTACGCCTGGACGGCGCGGCAAGAGGCCGATCCGGGCCCACGCGCCGCCCGCCGGTCAGGGCTGTTGAGCAAGATCAGGGACTTCCATCGGACCTCCGACGGGGTCAACGGTGCACCACGGATCCTGGCTGATCTCCGCGACGCTGGTGAGCTCGTCTCCCGCAAGACAGTGGCCAAAATCATGCGGGACAACAACATTCGCGGGATCAGCCCACGGCCGTGGCGGCCGGTCACCACGATCGCGGACGCGAAACCGCATACGATCCCTGACCTGGTCGGCCGCTGGTTCGACCAGGGCGAGTTGAACAGGGTATGGACCTCCGACATCACCTATCTGGCCACCGGTCAGGGCTGGTTGTATCTGTGCGCCGTGCGCGACGGCTGCTCCCGCAGGGTGATCGGCTACGCCTTCGCCGACACCCTGCACACCGACCTGGTCGAGACCGCGTTACGCCGCGCGGTCAGCTTCCGCGACCCGGCCACCCCAGCCACGGCCGGCGTGATCTTCCACGCCGACCGCGGAGCCCAGTACACCTCCGACCAGCTCGACCAGGCAGCCCGCGAGTTCGACGTCCGGCTCTCGGTCGGTCGGACCGGGGTGTGCTGGGACAACGCCCAACAGGAAAGCTTCTGGTCCACCCTGAAAACCGAGTACTACGACCGTCACGAGTTCGCCACCCAGGCCGCGGCGATCCACGCCGTCACCAGCTGGATCGAACACGTCTACAACCGCCGCCGACGACACTCAGCACTCGGCCAGATCCCACCGGTAACCTTCGAAAAGCAACACATCAACCCGGCGGCACAAGCCGCTTAACCGATGTCCACGAAACGGGGTCAACCCCATAGTGTCGTGCGTAGGGCTGGTGTCAGGCTCGGTGGTGCCCGGGAGAGGTCTGGAGGCCGAATGAGTGACGAGGCTTCGTACAAAGTGGGCTTACGGGTCGGTGACGTCGATGCGGCGGCGGACTTCTACGCGGGGCTCGGCTTTGATCGGTTAGCGGAGCTTCCGGGTCACGATGGTCACCCGGTCATGGTCATTTTGCGGCTGGGTGCTCTTCAATTGCTGGTTGATGCTCTGGTGGGTATGCCGTTCGCGGATAGCGAGCGGGAGCGTCAGACCTTGGCTGGGCCGCGGGGCCTCGGCGTGGTCATCGGGATTTTGGTCGACGACGTCGACAGCGCAGCCGAATATGTCGAGGGGGTCGGGTGTGAGCTGACCGCAGTTCCGCAGGACTCACCGTGGGGAGAGCGGTACGCCGAGTGTGTCGATCCATACGGGTACGCCTGGAAGTTCTTTCGGCCGTCGTCTGATTGGGCGGGAGATGGGCTCGGTGCCACACGTGACCGATGGTTCGGGAACGAGGAGTAAGGCAACCCGGCACGTGCCCGGTGATCGATCGGTTGCGGACGGCCGGGCGCAGGGGTGAGTCCCCGGTGCTCGGTGAAGTGCACTCGACCGCTAGCCGGCACCCGATAGGTTGAGCCTCACCTAGTAGTCCCGCGCTGGCTCGAGCAGGAATCTAGCGGGACATGGAGTGGAAGCCGGAAGAGATCATGTTAGGCCCTCGGCAACGAGACGCAATCTGCTCCTGACCGCAATGGAAGAAGTAGCCGGCATGGAATACAGCTGGGTCCCGTACGCCGGCGTGGGCGTGTTAGTGCTGGCGCTGTTGCTCGCGGCCGTCACCGCAGCGTTGGGGGTCGTCGCACTGCGGTTACGGACACCGATTCCGGGCCTGTCGGCCAGCCCGGGGGTGGTGGCCCTGCTAGTGGCCGTCTGGCTAGTGGTGATCGCCGCCTTTCTTGTCAATATCACCGCCTACGGCATCCAAGCGGAGGAGGCACACTTCACTCTTCCATCGCCACCGAACCGCGTGACACCCGTGACTCTCGCCTGCGCCGCGGCCAGCTTTGTCATTGTCGCCGTACTAACTCCGGCTCGCATACGAACCCGGCTTGGGAACGCCCTGCTCTGCGCATGCGTCGCTCCGATGATCTTCGAGCTGCCTTTCGACATGATTGTGATGACACGCACCAGCGCGATACCTCCGGCACCGGGGTGAACCGCCCCGGGGTGTCTGGAGACTTCATTCGTTGGAAGGATGAAGCCTTATGTCACGTCCCTCGTCATACCCCAAGGAGCTGCGGGAGCGCGCGGTCCGGATGGTTGCTGATACCAAGGGCGACTACCCGTCAGAGTTCGAAGCGATCAAGTCGGTCGCGACGAAGCTTGGTATCGGTTCGGCCGAGACCCTGCGCAAGTGGGTCCGTCGGTCCGAGATCGATGCCGGCCAGCGACCGGGGGTGACTAGCGAGGAGTCGGCCCAGATGAAGGCGTTGAAGAAGGAGAACGCCGAGCTGCGGCGGGCGAACGAGATCTTGAAGGCCGCGTCGGCTTTCTTCGCGGCGGAGCTCGACCGCCCACACCGGTCCTAGTCGATTTCATTACCGAGTACAGGGATCAGTTCGGGGTCGAGCCGATCTGCGCCGTGCTGACCGAGCACGGCTGCCCGATCGCCCCGTCCACCTACTACGACGCTCGGAATCGTCAACCCAGTAAGAGGGAGCTTCGAGATCAGGAGTTGATCAACTTGATCCAGGCCGAGCGGAAGAAGGGCAGGTTCGCCCGGCTGCTCGGTGCCCGCAAGATGTGGCTGCGGCTACGCGTCCAGGGCCACGATGTCGCTCGCTGCACGGTGGAGCGGCTGTTCCGGCAGCTCGGCATCAGCGGCATCACCCGGGCCAAGACGCCGCGGACCACGATCCCGGACCAGAAGGCCGAGCGGCCGACTGACCTGGTCGACCGGGCCTTCGCCGCCAGCCGACCCAACCAGCTGTGGTGCGCCGACTTCACCTACGTGCCGACCTGGGAAGGAATGGTCTACGTGGCGTTCGTCTTCGACGTGTTCTCCCGCCGGATCCTGGGTTGGCGGGCGGCCACCTCGATGACCACCGACCTGGTGTTGGACACCCTGGAGATGGCGATCTGGATCCGCCGTAAAGACGGGATCACCGACCTGTCCGGGCTGGTCCACCACACCGATGCCGGCGCCCAGTACACCTCGATCAGCTTCACCCAACGGCTGGTCGATGCCGGGGTCGACGCCTCCGTCGGCACCGTCGGGGACGCCTACGATAACGCCCTGGCCGAGTCCCAGATCGGTCTCTACAAGAGTGAACTGATCTGGCCCGAAGGTCCTTGGCGGGACCGTGATCATGTCGAGATCGAGACCCTGGACTGGGTGCACTGGTTCAACACCGAGCGGTCGCACGAGTCCATCGATGACTTCGCCCCGGTCCAGGCCGAACAGTTCCACTACACTCACCAAGCCCGGCTCTGCCAGACCGGCTGAACCACAAAACCCGGTCTCCGGAAACTCCGGGGCGAGTCAGGGCTGTTTGTGGCTTTGTTCTTCCTGCCGCTGGTCGCCATCGAACTGGTCACCATCACCCTTGCTCTTACTCGTCCCGGTGTGCGAGTGACCCGCTGGCCGGCCGCATTCTCGGCAGCGATGTTCGCGATCTTCACCATCTGGGCCATGATCGGCTTCAGCTATCCAACCGACGGGCTGCCACTGGCGCTCAACATCACTTCCAAAGTGCTGGCGTTCGCGGTCGCACTGAGTCTATTCGTCCGCGGAGAGCAGCTACATCGGTTCCGACACGGTCAGCAGTCAAACCCGTTACGGCCCGCCGAAGAGTGAGCCCCTGTACCGACCGCCAGCTGCCCAGGCCAAACCTGCCCGGTGAGCGATCGGCGGATTCTGGCGGTCATTGCAACAGCAGCGGTCCGATTTCTTCGATCGGTTTACGGTAGTCGAGTCGTTTCCGCGGTCGGTCGTTGAGTTCGGCAGCGATCGCGTCGAGGTCGGCCTGGCTGTGCACCGACACGACAGGTCGGTGCCCTTGGGCATGTACTGACGCAGTAGCCCGTTGGTGTTCTCGTTGATCCCCCGCTGCCAGGGTGAGTGGGGGTCGGCGAAGTAGATGTCGATGTCGGCGGCGACCTTCACCGGTTTGGGGCGGCTGGCTCGTTGGTAGGCGCGGGCGTGGGCGTCGCTGGCCCGGTAGCCGGTCCGGTCGCTGTTGCGGCGTAGTTCCCGACTGATCGTCGACGGGCTGCGACCGAGGCAGTCGGCGATCTCACGCACGCCCTCACCGCGGGCCCGGCGCAGGGCGATGTCCTCGCGTTCGGCGAAGGTCACCATGTTCAGGTGAGCGATTCGGCTGTTTCGGCAGCGCCGAGCCGAAGGGTGCGCCGGGGTGGGCGGTCGTGAACGGGCTGGTAGCCGACGAACTGGTATTCCAGGATTCCTTGGCCACCGGTCAGGTCGGGAAGTTGGTGCTGGAGGTCGTGTAGTCGTGCCGCTACGAGCCGTGCCTCGATCCGTGCCATGGTGCCGGCCGGCCACTGGCCGAGGGGTTCAGCGCCCATCCGGGCAAGCAAGGTTTGCAGTGCGGCGACGTCGTCGTCGGGTATCTCGAGCGCGACTCCCAGGACGGGTTCGCACACCTGGGTGCCGGCACGGCGGAGCGCCTGCCGGCAGACCACCGGCGCGACTTTGCGATAGTCCAGAGCCGTACTGCGGGGCCCACGTTTCGATGGGGGGCCGTCGGCCACGCTGTAGCCGACCTCGATCAGCGTGACGACACAATCGGTGACGATCCAGCCGTAGAGCCCGGCCGCCAGAGCGGCGCGGATGTGCTGCTCGACCGTAGCTGCGAACCGGGAAGCATTGCCGTACAGATACAGCGGCATGTCTCGGGCCGGCGCCGCGACGACGAAACTAAGCCCCGTACCGGGGTCTGCCGGCTCGATCCGCAACCCGATCGTCGCCTGGTAAGGGTTGCTGAGCGTGTTGAGCCGTTCCGCCGCGGTACCGACGCTGATGGGTCGTTCGATGTGCACCACGGATGCGTTGGTGAACCGAGCCTGGATGCCGTACTCATCTGCCAGCGTGGCTTCGAGGACCTCCTGCTGCACCCGGCCGTAGAGCGAAACAGTCGGCCGCCCGAAGGCATCGGCATGGACGTTGATGAGCGGGTCCTGATCGGCCAGTTGGGCCAGCGCGGTCCGCAGGGCTGGGCCGTCCTTGGGGCGCCCGGTCTGAACTGCCGCCTCCAGCGTGGGTGGCGGGAACTGCGGTTCGACCACATCGTGTACGTCGCCGACCATGTCGCCGACCAGGACTGCCGGCAGGCCATGGATCCTGCCGATGGCGCCGGGACCCAGGCTGTCGACGAGTTCCCAACCCTGGTCGCCGAACGTCTCGAGCGCGGTGGGCTTGCCGCGGCGCTGGCCGGGCAGTTGCAGCAGTTGTCGCGGTCGGAGTGTGCCGCTCAACATGCGGAGGTAGGCGACTTTGTCGCCAGTCGAGTCGCGCTCCACCTTGAACACTCGGGCCGAGACAGCATCATCGGCACGACCGGATGCGGTCGGCAACAGCGTCGACAGCGACGCCATCAGGTCACCGACCCCGGCGCCAGTTGCGGCAGACCCAGCAAAGACCGGATGCAGCAGCCCTGCGATCGTCTGGGCAGAGATGGCGGCACGCAGCTTGCTGCCCGAAACCGAAGCACCATCGACATATCCGCCCAGCAGTTGGTCATCGTGCTCGGCAAGCGTTGTCGTCACCCGCTCGGCAAACGCCGGGTCGTCGCAACTGGAGAGGCCGAAGTCGGCCGCACGTGATCCCGCCTGATGGACCTCGCCCATGACCAGGACGTCAGGGCTCAGCCGAGCGCGGATCGCGGCAACCACGAGGTCGACGTCGGCACCCACCCTGTCGATCTTGTTGATGAAGATCAGCGTCGGCACCCGCAGACGTTGCAAGGCCCGCATCAGGATCCGGGTTTGCGGCTGCACCCCCTCGACCGCCGACAGCACCAGGATGGCGCCATCGAGAACCCCCAGAACGCGCTCAACCTCGGCGATGAAGTCCGGATGGCCGGGTGTGTCAACGACGTTGATCCGCCGGTCGCTCAGTGTGAACGACACGACGGCGGACTTGATCGTGATGCCCCGGCGGCGCTCCAACGCGAGGGTGTCTGTCCGGGTGGTGCCGGAATCGACCGAACCGGGCTCATCGATCACCCCGCCCAGGTAGAGCAGTCGCTCGGTGAGGGTTGTCTTACCTGCGTCGACGTGGGCCAGGATGCCCAGATTCAGAAAGCGAGAAGGAGAAGCTGGTGACACGCGAAATCCTCAAAACAGGAGAAGCTGAAGGAGAGAGGCGAAGGATCGCGTCTGCTGCTCGCATCGAAGGTCTCCTGTATCACGTGCGTACCCGAGCTACTGACACAGCGTATGACTGCCTATGACGCAGTGCCACCATTTAGCTACTGAGCTACCAAGCCTCGACGCCGGACCAAGACGCGAAGGCCGTCCCCAGACAAGCAACGTGCCCACAGGTGAATCCCCCTCAATCTGGTCGACCAAGGGACCTCGCCGCAGGATCACCGGGCACTCGCTGTCCGCCCATCGCGTCCCCGCTCAACGATCCCCTGTGAGGCACCGATCCGACGCGCAGCAGGTGCCCGGTGAAGCTGCCCGATGGTGTGCCCGCGGCCGGCCCGCGTTCGGGCGCCGGTCGGTGGCGTCTGCCGGGGAACCCCATGAGGACGGTCACCCTGACGGCTTGAGTGAGGCGCCGACTGTCCCGCAGGGGTGTCGGATGCGGGACAGCCGGCGCCGTGAGCATGTCAGCGCTTCGATGTGGCATCCGCGAGGCCGGCTCTCGCTTCAACGCGTTGTCGCTCGATGGCGCGGTAGACCGTCGATCGACCGACGCCGAAGAGCTCGGCCACCTCGACGGTGCTGTACTCGCCACTGTGGACCAGGGAGACGAGAGGGGCTTCCTGACGGCGGTTGAGCTTGGGCTGTTTCCCGCGCAGCCGGCCCTTGGCCTTGGCCACCTTCATGCCTTCCCGGGTCCGGAGACGAATGAGGTCGGACTCGAACTCAACGACCATGGCAAGAACGTTGAACAGCAGTCGTCCGACCGCGTCGGTGGGGTCGCAGAGACCGACCCGCCCAGGCTGGTCTGCCGGGTGGTGAGCTCGTCGGCGATCGCGCGGGCATCAGGCAGAGACCTGGCCAGTCGGTCGAGCTTGGTCACCACCAGGTGTCACCGGCTCGACATGCGGCCAGTGCCTCGCGAAGCCCGTGACGTTCGCGGTTGGTGCCGGTCAGGCCGTGGTCGACGTAGATTCGTTCAGACTCGACGCCGAGGCTGAGCAGGGCGTCGCGTTGCGCGGTGAGGTCTTGTTGATCGGTGGAGCATCGGGCGCACCCGACAAGCAGCGCGCTCATAACGCACCTCCGGAGCTCGGCTCGGTCGTGCCGCGGGATGCGGGCGATTCGAGCATCGGGGCAGCGCCCGACCCCACCAGCGGGCGCCTGCGGAGTCGTTACCGCAACGCCAGCAGCGGGTGCGGGTGGATCGGCCTCCACGCCATCGCTTCCGTGACCACTTGTGGCATAATTGTGGCATGAGTCGCACACGGCTGAGCACGACAGTGGACGCAGGCCTCCTCGAGAGAGCCCGCAGCGCGTCCGGGAAGCCAGACTCAGCGCTGGTGGACGAAGCCCTCGCTGCGTTGCTAGCCCGCCATCGCTCGGCCGAAGTGGACGCCAGCTACGCCGCCTACGACGCGCACCCCCTCGATGAACCCGACGAGTGGGGAGACTTGGCCTCGTTCCGACGGGCGGTTGCGGCCTCGTGACGGAGCTCCCCGCACGCGGGGAAGTGTGGTGGTGTGAGATGCCCGGGATCGGACGCCGACCCGTCGTCATCTTGTCTCGCGACGCCGTCATCCCGCGCCATCGCCGGGCGCTCGTCGCCCCGTGCACGACCACCATCCGGAACCTCCCAAGCGAAGTTCTCCTCGAGCCTGGAGACGACCCGGTGCCGCTCCGCTCGGCGGTCAACCTGGACTCGATCGAAAGCGTCTCGATTGCGATCCTCGTTGAACGCCTTGGGCGCGTGGCTGATGCCCGAATGCGCGAGATCTGCGCCGCCCTTGCAGTCGCGGTCGCCTGTTCAGGCTGAGCTTTGACCTCTCGCCGTACGCGGGATCGGCACGCGGAGCGTGCCACAGCGGGATCCTTCACGGGACACGTTTGGGCTGTCGTTAGGTTGCGGGTAGTCGCGCGAGCGGTCCGTCGGTGGACTGGTTCAGGTCCCACAGCGAGAACGACGGCCCGCGGCCCGGCTCCTGGGAGTCTGGGACTTGCGACGGTTCCAAACCACCCACCTCAGGAGGGCATCTTCACGATGCGACTCTCTCATACTCTGGGTCGGACGTCGGTGGCGCTCGACGATCCGAATCTCGTGTCGGCAGGCGGCTTGGTGCCCGTGCTGGCGTTGGCCGAGTCCTGCGGCCTGCGTGACCTGGCTGATGAGCACCTGACGGTCCCGACCGACAAGGGCGCGAACGCCGGGTGAAGGTCGCCTCGCTGGTCGGTGGGATGGTCGCCGGTGCCGACTCGATCGATGACATGGCCGTGTTGCGTCATGGCGGGATGGTTCGGGTCTTCGCCCGGGCCTACGCGCCCTCGACATTGGGGTCGTTCCTGCGGGCGTTCACCTTCGGACACGTTCGCCAGCTCGACGCCATCGCCTCGAGGTTCTTGGTCGCGCTGGCCGGGCTGACTCGGCTGCTGGGTGCACCCGCCGGCCCTATGAGCGCCAGGCCGGATGCGGGATATGCGTTGCTCGATGTCGACGACACCATCATCGAGGTCCACGGTCACGCCAAGCAGGCGCCGGGTTCGGCTACTGCGGGGTTCGTGGTCTCAACGCGCTACTCGCCACCTTGACTACCGCCACGAGCGCGCCGGTGATCGTGGCGCAACGGCTCCGCAAGGGCGCCTGCGGGTCACCGCGCGGCGCGAAGCGTCTGGTCGGCGACGCGGTGACGACCGCGCGGCGACTCCTCGGCAAGAACCAGCTGATCCTGGTTCGGATGGACTCGGCGTTCTACGGCCGCGGACCGGTCCACGCCGCCATCAAGGGCGGCGCCGCAGCGGTGTCAGTGACCGTGCGGATGGACAAGACGGTCAAGAAGGCGATCGCTGCGATCGACGCCGACGCGTGGACCACCATCGAGTACACCGACGCCGTCTTCGACGAAGCCACCGGGCGCTGGATCTCCCGGGCCGAGGTCGCCGAGGTGGACTTCACCGCCTTCAGCGCACAGAAGAAGGCCGACCACGTTCCCGGCCGGCTCGTGGTCCGCCGGATCCCCGACTTCAACGCCGAGAAGAACAAGGCCGCCGGCCAGGACACCCTGTTCGACACCTGGCGGTTCCACGCCTTCTTCACCACCACCGACCCCGCGATCCTCGACACGGTCGCCGCCGACAAGACCCACCGGCATCACGCGGTCATCGAGCAGGTCCACGCCGACCTGAAGCACTCCGCGCTCGCACACCTGCCATCGGGAATGTTCACCGCCAACGCGGCGTGGCTGGTGCTCGCGGTCATCGCGTTCAACCTCGCCCGTGCGGCCGGCACCGTGGCGGCACCAGCCCTCGCCAAGGCGAGCACCGCGACCATCCGTCGCAAACTGATCACCGTGCCGACACGCGTGTCGTCCTCGGCCCGTCGGATCACCCTGCATCTACCGAAGGCCTGGCCCTGGGAGCCGGCCTGGACGGCACTATTCACCCGGGGGTGCGCGGAGGGCTGGCACCGCACCGACGAACCAGAGGAACAAGTCAGCGAGCTCACCGCTGATGATGACGCCGAGCCGACCGCCCTGGCCGACGAATCGGAGGCCGGCGTCCGGGAGGGCCGGCTTCACGATGCCCGGCATACCGCGGCGACCGTGCTGCTGGTGCTGGGCGTGCCGGAGCGGACGGTGATGGGGATCATGGGCTGGTCGAGCACCGCGATGGCGGCTCCGTATCAGCATATGACCGGCCCGATCAGGCGGGCGGTGGCCACCCAGGTGGGTGGCTTGCTGTGGCCGCCGCACCGTCCGATCCGGGGGCACCTGAGACCACTGAGCGCCGCGTGCCTGGCGCCGGGTGATGGCGGTCAACGGCCGGTGATGGCGGTCAGCGTTTGCCCTGGTGGCATGGCGGAGGATGCGGGATTCGAACCCGCGAGGGCGTGAACCCAACCCGCTTTCCAAGCGAGCGCCATAGGCCACTAGGCGAATCCTCCAAGACGAGGAGGGTACAGGCTCGGCCCCGCGACCGCGAATCGGCTACCGACGCTGCTGCCGGAGTCGGTGCCGCCACCGCTACCGGCGCCGGTCCACGGCCGCAACAGCACAGGTCAGGCGGGCTCGTCGGAGTCGTCGACGCTGTCGGGGCCGGTGCCGAGCCGACGGTGTTCACGTTCCCAGCGCTTGAGCTCGGCGGCATCCTGCTGCTTCTTCTTCTCCCACACCGAGGTCAGGATGAGCGGGACGAAGATCAGATACCAGTGGTCCCAGCCGATGATGAAGCACAGCGCGATCGTCACCGGCCAGGCGACCCCGACGAGCAGATCGATGGTGTTGCGGGTTCGGCGGGAGAAGCCGACCGGCGCCCCGGTGCCGGGCCGGTCGTCGTGATGGGCGAGTACCGCCGGTGCGGCCTTGCCGCTCGGTGACTGCGGGGTCGGCGACGGCAGATCGTCGAACAGCCGGTCCAGGTCGGACTGCACCTTCGCGCTGAGCGCGGCCGATATCCGCTCGTCGAACTCGGCCGCGTCCAGCCGACCCGCGGCCATGTGCTCGCGCAGGTATTCCGCGGCGCGGTCACGTTCGGTGTCACCGATCCGCTGCGGAGGACGTACCGGCTCCGTCATGACGCCATTATCGCCACCGACAGCCCGCCCCGGGCCGTTCGGGCCGTCGTGGCGCACCGTCGTCGTCCGCCGGGTGCGTCGCCGGGCCGGGATCGCGTACACTCGGGCCCGGTCCCCCGCGTGGCGGCACCTTGCCCAACTCCCCCAGGGTCGGAAGGCAGCAAGGGTAAGCGAGCTCTGTCGGGTGCGCGGGGGGCTTTCTCCTTTCCCCGGGGGCCTTGTCGGAGAGCGGTGCGGGCAGGCCGGGAAGTGGGCGCCGGAACTGTCGGCGCAACGGCATAGGGTGCAAGGCGTGGCGGATGCACCTGTTCCCGACGAGGCGTTGATCGAGGCGCCGGCCCCGGCCGTGGCGCCGCCGCTGGCGCTCTACCGCCGGTACCGTCCCGACACCTTCGCCGAGGTGATCGGGCAGGAGCATGTCACCGAGCCGCTGCAACGCGCGCTGGTCAACAACCGGGTCAATCACGCCTATCTCTTCTCCGGCCCGCGGGGCTGTGGCAAGACGACCTCGGCCCGCATCCTCGCCCGCGCCTTGAACTGCGAGAAGGGCCCGGCGGCCGAGCCGTGCGGGCAGTGCCGGTCCTGCCGCGACCTGGCCACCGGCGGCCCCGGCAGTATCGACGTGATCGAGATCGACGCGGCCAGCCACGGCGGCGTGGACGACGCCCGCGACCTGCGTGAACGGGCCTTCTTCGCCCCGGTCAGCAGTCGCTACAAGGTCTACATCGTCGACGAAGCGCACATGGTCACCACGGCCGGCTTCAACGCGTTGCTGAAGCTGGTCGAGGAACCCCCGCCGCACGTCAAGTTCATCTTCGCCACCACCGAGCCGGACAAGGTGATCGGCACGATCCGGTCGCGGACCCACCACTACCCCTTCCGGCTGGTGCCGCCACGGGTGCTCAGCGACTACCTCGCCAAGCTCTGCGCGGCCGAAGGCATCGAGGTCGAGAACGGTGTCCTGCCACTCGTCGTGCGCGCCGGCGCCGGGTCGGTCCGGGACTCGCTGTCGGTCCTGGACCAACTGCTCGGCGGCGCCGGTGCCCAGGGTGTCTCCTATGCCCAGGCAGCGGCCCTGCTCGGATACACCCCGGACTCGCTGCTGGACGAGATGCTCGACGCGTTCGCCGCCGGGGACTCCGGCGGGGTGTTCCGTTGCGTCGACAAGGTGATCGAGGTCGGCCAGGATCCGCGCCGGTTCGCCGAGGACCTGCTGCGCCGGCTGCGGGACCTCGTCATCGTCGCCGCGGTCCCCGACGCCCTCACCTCCGGACTGGTCGATGTCGCCGATGATCAGGCCGAACGGCTGAGCTCCCAGGCAGCGGCCCTCGGTGCGGGAGAACTGACCCGGGCGGGAGAGGTGATCGCCGCCGGTCTCACCGAGATGCGCGGCACCACCGCGCCGCGGCTGCACCTGGAACTGATGTGCGCCCGGGTGCTGCTGCCCGGCACCGACCTGGACGACCGGGGCGTGCACGCCCGGCTGGATCGGCTCGAGCGCCGACTCGGCATGTCCGGGACCGGCGCGGTGGCCGCCGGCTCCGGCGACACCTCCGGCTCCGGCGACACGTCCGGCTCCGGCGACACGTCCGGCTCCGGCGACACGTCCGGCCCCGTCCCGGCTCCCGCTGACCCCACCGGCACCCGAAGGAGTCCGGCGTCGGCCGGCGCGGCCGTGTCGGGGTCTTCCGGGGCCGCGACGTCCGCCGCTGCTGCACCGGTCCCGCAGCCGGCCGGTCGGTCCGCGGCCCCAGACCAGGAGACGGCCCCGCAGGAGGGGACTCCCTCCGCGTGGCCGCCGGTTGAACGAGCGGGGCCCTCCCCCCGGGCCCATCCGCAGAAGGTCGCGTCGGAGTCCGCTCCGGACAGCGATCCCGGGCGTCCGGGCCGGCCGGCCGCATCCGCAGCCCCGGGCCGGTCGCAGCGCCCCGATGCGGGTGAGGGCCAGCCCGTGGACGGCCGCCACGACGCCGGCCGGCAGCAGCCTGCGGATCCATCACAGGGCCAACCCGGGCAGCAGCGGCCGGCCGGTCAGGGATCGGGTCTGTCCATCACCGACCTTCGTCGGCTCTGGCCCGAGGTATTGGAGGAGGTCAAGGGCCGCCGCCGGTTCACCTGGATCCTGCTCAGCCAGAACGCCCACGTCGCCGACCTGACCAACGGCACGTTGGTGCTGGCGATGCCGAACGTCGGCGCCCGGGACAGCTTCGGCCGCGGCGGCAGCGAGGACGTCCTGCGCGAGGCGCTGATCAGCGTCCTCGGCGCCGACCTGCGGATCGAAACGATGGTCGATCCCAGCGCGGGTCCCGGTGGCGGCGGTGGCGCCCGACCGGGACGGCCGTCGGGCCCGCAGTCGGGGCCGGCCGGGGGACCCGGACCGGGCCCGGCATCAGCACCCCCGACTTCCCCGGCATCGACAGGACCGACGTCGGGAGGAGCGGCTTCGCCGGCTGGACGGTCGTCCACGCAGCCTCCGGAGCGCCCCAGCCCGGCCGGCCCACGGTCGGTTCCGGATGCGCCGGCGCCGGATGGCGAGCCTGCGAACGGCGCTCGGAACGGATCGGTCTCGAACGGCGCTGCCCCGACCGGATCGGGCTCGAGCGGGCCCGCACCTGCCGGGCGCGTCTCGGGTGCCCCGGCACCCGAGACGTCTCCGCCACCGGACCCGTGGGCCGCCCCGCCGGACGATCCCTGGGGCGCGCCGCCCGACGACTCCTGGGTTCCGCCCGAGGATCCATGGGCGGCGCCGACATCACCCCCGCAGCAGCTCGGAGCACCGCGGCCCGCCGGCTCCGTCCGGTCGTCGGCAGCACCGAGTGAGCCGCCGCCGTGGCAGGTGACCGCCGCACCGACCGACGACTGGGAGGTCCGTGACGCGGCGGCCGACCGGGACGACCAGACCCTCGACGAGTCGGGCGAGACACACACCCAGCTGCTGCAGCGTCGACTCGGAGCGGAGATCATCGCCGAGGAGGAGACCGGCGCATAGGCTGGGGCTTCCGGCGGCGGCAAGGACAGAGCGCCACCGGCATCCGGACACCCCGACCCAGGAGCTGCCATGTCTGACCCGACCACGCCGCCGGACCCCCGCGAGAACAGTGGCGTTCCCGGTCTGCCCGACCTCGGCGCGCTGGGCGGTGACTCCGGGGTGGAGCCGGGCGGACTGGATTTCTCCGGCATGTTGGCCCAGGCCCAGGCCATGCAACAGCAGCTGATGCAGGCTCAGGCCGAGCTCGCTGCGGCCCAGTTCGAGGGCACGGCCGGCGGTGACCTGGTCGTCGCGAGGCTCTCGGGCACCGGCGAGTTGCAGGGTCTGACGATCAAGCCGGAGGCATGCGACCCCGCCGACACCGAGACGCTGGCCGATCTGGTGCTCGCCGCCGTCCGTGCTGCCACCGAACAGCAACAGCAGGCGGCAGCCGAGAAGCTCGGCCCGCTGACCGGCGGCCTCGGTATCTGAGACCGTCCGGTCGCCGGCCCCGGTCATCCCGGAGACCGGCGTCAGCAACGACCGCCGCCGATCAGGCCGGCGACAGCGGAAGGGGATGAGGTGTACGAGGGTCCGGTCCAGGATCTGATCGATGAGCTGGGACGGCTGCCCGGCATCGGTCCCAAGTCCGCGCAGCGGATCGCGTTCCACGTCCTCGCCGCCGATCCCGACGACATCCGCCGCCTCGCCGAGGTGCTCATCGAGGTCAAGAGCAAGGTCAAGTTCTGCGAGGTCTGCTTCAACGTGTCCGAGGACACGCGCTGCCGGATCTGCCGCGACGCCCGCCGCGATCCCGCCCAGATCTGCGTCGTGGAGGAGTCCAAGGACGTGGTGGCCATCGAACGCACCCGCGAGTTCCGCGGCCGCTACCACGTCCTCGGCGGAGCGATCAGCCCCATCGACGGCATCGGCCCCGCCGACCTGAAGATTCGCGAACTCTGCGAACGGCTGGCCGACGGCACGGTCACCGAGGTGATCCTGGCCACCGACCCGAATCTGGAGGGTGAGGCCACCGCCACCTACCTGAGCAGGCTGCTGCTGCCGATGGGGGTCAAGGTCAGCCGGCTGGCATCCGGGCTGCCGGTCGGCGGTGACCTGGAGTACGCCGACGAGGTGACGCTCGGCCGGGCATTCGAGGGCCGTCGCTACGTGACCGCCTGAGCGCGGTTCCCCGCGGTCCTCGACAGTGCTTGGACCCGCAGCCCCCAGCGACAGTCTCCGCAGAGACCCGCTCACGGCATGGTGTGCAGCCAGCGGTCGACCGTCTGCAGGATCTCCTCCGGTGACGCACACGTCGCCACCGCCCAGGTGCCCTGCAATGCGTCGGATGACTCGGTGATCCGGGCCCGCAGCGGTCCGCGGTCACCGGGATCACGCCAGACCCTGATCACCATCAGGGACACCCGACGCCGGCCCGATGTCTCCACCCGGCTGATCGTGGTCGCGCGGCGTCAACGGGCCGTCACCGGACTTACCGGTGCTCGCGGCTGACAGCCGCACCGGATGGGTGCACCCTGGGGGAAGGACCGAACGGTGACCCGCCGGTGACGATGCGTTCACGCGCCGGTGACGGCGTCCCGGTTGACTGATCCACATCCGCCGGTGAAGGGGATGACCATGGACCGCACTTCGGTAGCCTCCGAAGTCCAGGAGACGCCGGCGATCGCGAGCCCGGATCCGCGCTTCCGGCTGACCCTGTTGGGCGGCTGGCAGTTGAGCCGCGGCGACGACGTACGGCGGATTCCTGCATCTGCACAACGATTGATCGCATTCGTCAGTCTCAATGATCATGTCAGCCGGACCTACGCCGCCGGCACACTGTGGCCGGATGTGTCCGAACAGCACGCCCATGGCAGCCTCCGTTCCACCGTCTGGCGGACTGCCCGCAGTTGCCCGGGGTTGTTGATCGCCACCGGCGAGTCGCTGACCGTCGCCGAGGACGTGACCGTCGATATCCGCGAACTGCGTCGGCTCTTCGCGGGCATGCTGACCACCACCGCAACCGATGCCGACCCGGTCGGCGACCCGACGTTGGTCAAGATCACCGGGCTTCCGGACTGGCTGTGGGGCGACCTGCTGCCGGGCTGGACGGACGACTGGGTCCTGCTCGAACGGGAGCGGCTCCGGCAGATGCGGGTGCACGCCCTGGAAACCGCAGCGCGAAATCTTGCTGATCAAGGACTTTTCGCCGAGGCGTTGGAGGTCGGCATGGCCGCGGTCGGTGTTGCGCCGCTGCGGGAGAGCGCGCACCGGGAAGTGATCAGGATCCATCTGGCGGAAGGAAATCTCGCCGAAGCGCTGCGTCAGTTCGAACTCTGCGCCCAGCTGCTGCGCAGTGATCTTGGTCTGGCGCCGTCCGAACTGATGATCGACCTGATGCGCCCGGTGCTCGAGCGCGAGGTCCGTCACTGAGCCCGACGGTCCGGCGGACCGGGCCCGCGGTCGGCACCACGGTCCGGCTACAGCTGCGTTCTCGGCGGCAGCGGAATGCGGTCGGCGGCGCGCTGAACTGTGCGCGTATGCAGGGATATCCGTTGCCCTGTGGGCCGAAGGACCCGATTTCGAGCGGGTTCGGACGGGGATATTCCCGTTCCGCCGCCGGGCCGGCCGATGGCGAGTTAGCGTGGAATTCCACCTGCACTGCAGGTCGCGAGTCACAGGCTGCACCCCCCGGCTGATGGTGGCGCGGCTGATGGGAACGGGCCGACCGATCCACAGGGAGCCGTGCATGACAACGCTCTATCCAGCCACTGCCGCGTCACTGCAGTCACGACCGGCCACTGATCCAGATCGCCGTCTCGGCGGACGCCGGGTCGACCATGATCACCGGCTACCGGCCGGCGCGCCGGCGCCGGCCCGGGTCGCCCTGATCGGCGGATTCCGTTGCGTGCGCAACGGACGGGAGCCGACGCTGCCGCACGGGATCCAACGCCTGATCGCGTTGCTCGGGCTGACCGGGCGGTCGCTGTCGAGACAACTGCTCGCCACCACGCTCTGGCCCGACGTCGAAGTCGATCATGCACTCGGCGCATTGCGGACCGCGGTGTGGAGGTTGAACCGGCTCTGTCCCGGCATGGTGGTCGGCGTCGGCAACACCGACCTGCGGCTCGTCGCCGAGGTGGATCTGCAAGCCGTCCTCAACCAGGCCGACCGACTGCTGCGAGCTGCAGCCGGGGTCGACGAGCAGATCGAGGAACTCGCGCAGGTCTTTCGCGGCCGTGCAGACCTTCTTCCTGGGTGGTACGACGACTGGGTGCTGTTCCACCGGGAACGGCTGCTGGCGATCCGGGTGGAGGTGTTGCGCGGGGCGGCGGAGCGGCTACGCGCCAGGGGGCGGCTGCCGGAGGCGTTGGACCTGGCGCTGGCCGCGCTCGGTGCCGAGCCGCTGGACGAGCAGTTGCACATCCTGGTCGCGACGATCCACCTCAGTCAGGGCAACGCCTCGGAGGCGCTGCGGCAGTACGAGCTCTGCGCGGCCCTGCTCGCCGACGAGTTGGGGGTCGCGCCGTCGGACGGCTTCCGCGCGCTGTTGCCCTGGGCGACCGACCCGCCCGGGGCAGGGCTGGACCGTGACCGTGATCGGCGCACGCCGACGACGACGATCGGACTGTCCTAGACCGGTACGTCGGCGTCCTCGCGGTGCTGCACGCCCAGCTGCAGGCAGGCCTGCTCGAGGATGCGTTGCACCGCAACGCTGTCGTCCAGGGACATGATCGGGCTCTCGGTCCGGCCGGCCCGAAGCCGTTCACCGACTTCGATGAACTGGTGCGGGTAGCCATGGCCCAGTGGGGGCCGGTGAATCACCTCGGGCTCGCCGCCGGAGCGGGTCAGCACCAGCCGGTCCGGATGATGGAACCGCGGCGGGAGGTCGATCCAGCCCTCGCTGCCGACGATCCGGGCGGTGCCGGGCGAGGCGCAGCGGATGGAGCCGAGCAGGGTCGCGGCCCGGCCGTCGTCGTAGCCCAGCAGTAGGCCGAACTCGGCGTCCACCCGGCTCGGGGCCAGCGAACCGGTCGCCACCACCCGGTCCGGCACCCCGAGGAGATGTTGGACCAGCGAAACCAGATAGACGCCGAGGTCGAGCATCGCACCACCGCCTTGAGCCGGATCGTAGAGCCGGTGGCCGGGTTCGTACGGCCGGTGCACGCCGAGGTCGGCCTGGATCTGGCGGACCTCACCGATGGCGCCGGACCCGATCAGCTCGCGCAGGGTCACATAGGCCGGCAGAAACCGTGTCCACATCGCCTCCATCGCGAACACTCCCCGCGACCGGGCCAGGTCCCGCAACTCCTCGGCACCCGCCGCCGTCGCGGTGAACGCCTTCTCCACCAGCACCGCCTTGCCGTTGCCGATCGAGGCCCGGGCGATCGCCAGGTGCTGCGGATGCGGGGTGGTGATGTAGACGGCGTCCACCCCGGGATCCTCGACCAGGGCCCGGTAGCTGCCGTGGCTGCGCGGGATCCGGTGCCGGTCGGCGAACGCGCGCGCCCGCTCCGCGGACCGCGAACCGACGGCGACCAGTTCG
Organism: uncultured Actinomycetota bacterium; assembly: GCA_963758075.1. Lineage (GTDB taxonomy): Bacteria > Actinomycetota > Actinomycetes > Propionibacteriales > Propionibacteriaceae > Microlunatus. The sequence continues at coordinate 955,584 of CAVWTT010000005.1, forward strand.
GCGCCCGGCACGAGACCGAAGTCGCCGGCCTCCTGGTCTGCGATCCGGCCCGGACCGGCGATACCCCAGCGAATCACGCGCTCAGCCACGGCGCCACAGTAGCGACCGGGGTCCCGCCCCTCCCGGTACCTGTCAGCGTCGGGCACGCTGGGACAGGTGGCGGAGCGAGCGCTCCGGTCGACCATTCCACGCAGGCCGGTCGAAGCCGAGACAGGAGGACGATGTGCACGACAGCTCGAAGAACCGGGTGGTGCTGCTGTCCGGGCCGGCCGGTGCGGGCAAGACCACGGTCTGCCGGCTGGGTCACCGCGCCCTGCTCGCGGCCTGGGACGCCCCCGCGGCGGCCATCGACACCGACGACCTCTACCGCATCGTCGATGCCCGGTGGGAGCTGCCCTACGACGACGACCGTAACGCGATGGTCCTGCGGCAGGCCGCCCGGCTGGCGACCGACCTGTTCGACCACGGCCGACCGGTGGTGATGATCTGCGGCAACAGTCTCTTCGACCCGCCCGACATCGCCGTGCTGCAAGGCGCGCTGTCGCCGATGACGGTCGTGCACCATGTCACCCTGGCCCCCGATCCCGAGGTCCTGCTCGCCCGCAATGTCGGCCGACCGGACCGCGACCCCGCCGGCCTGCTGGAGGAGGCGGCCCTGTTCCGGGGCCGGCTGCCCGCGGGCTCCGTGGTGCTGGACAACTCCGCGCTGACACCGGAGGCGACCCTGGCGCGGATCGTGGAGCTGGTGAGGCTGGGCCGGGGCGTGCTGCGGAGCTGGGATGCGGCCGAGACGGAATCGGCTGATCGGGGTGGGAAGGATTAGAGTGGCGGGGGCCTTCGGAGCGGCACACCGGCCGGACAGATGACAACAGATTCTCCCGTACGGACGCGACTGAGGCCAGTCGGACAGAAGGAGTTCCTCGCATGGCGCGCGTCGTGCAAAAATTTGGCGGTTCGTCGGTGGCCGATGCGGACAGCATCAAGCGGGTGGCGAAGCGCATCGCGACGACCCGTCAGGCCGGGCATGAGGTGGTCGTCGTCATCTCGGCCATGGGTGACACCACCGACGAGCTGATGGATCTCGCCCTGGAGGTGTCGCCGCAGCCCGCGCCGCGGGAGCTGGACATGCTGCTGACCGCCGGCGAGCGGATGAGCGCCGCACTGTTGGCGATGGCGATCGGGGACCAGGGGCTGCGGGCCCGGTCCTTCACCGGGTCCCAGGCCGGTGTCATCACCACCGGCACCCACGGCAACGCCCGCATCATCGACATCACCCCGGGCCGGATCGCCTCCGCCCTGGACACCGGCGACGTCGTGATCGTGGCCGGCTTCCAGGGTGTGTCGCAGGACACCAAGGACATCACCACCATCGGTCGCGGCGGCTCCGACACCACCGCGGTCGCGCTGGCGGCCTCCCTCGGCGCCGACTACTGCGAGATCTACTCCGACGTCGACGGCGTCTTCACCGCCGATCCGCGGATCGCGCCGAACGCCCGGCTGATCCCGCGGATCAGCTATGAGGAGATGCTGGAGATGGCTGCCTGCGGCGCCAAGATCCTGCATCTGCGCTGTGTCGAGTACGCCCGTCGGGAGCATGTCCCGATCCACGTCCGGTCGTCCTTCTCCACCAACGAAGGCACCTGGGTCACCAGTCTCGAGAAAGGAACCGAGATGGAACAGGCCATCATCTCCGGGGTCGCGCACGACCGCAGCGAGGCCAAGATCACGATCGTCGGCGTGCCGGACAGGGTGGGGGAGGCGGCGCGGATCTTCCAGGCGGTCTCCTCCATCGAGGTCAACATCGACATGATCGTGCAGAACGTGTCCGCCGTGTCCACCGGCCGCACCGACATCTCGTTCACGCTGCCGAAGACCGACGGCGCGGCCGCCATCGCGACCCTGAACGCGCTGAAGGAGAGCATCGGCTTCGAGGACCTGCTCTACGACGACCAGATCGGCAAGGTGTCGGTGGTCGGTGTCGGCATGCGGTCCCATCCCGGGGTCACGGCCAAGTTCTTCGCCGCACTCGCCGGTGCCGAGGTCAACCTGGAGATGATCTCCACCTCCGAGATCCGGATCTCCGTGGTGGTCGACCAGGACGACGTCGACCGGGCGGTCCGCGCCGCGCACACCGCGTTCGGACTGGACTCGGTCGACGAGGCCGTCGTCTACGCCGGCACCGGCCGATAGCAGGACCGCATCGCATGGATCGCCGCGCGCAGCGGCGGTCAGCTGTGGGCGCGCCGCTCCTGCAGGCTGTGCTGGTAGCGGCGCTGGACCAGCAGCGTCGACATCCCGGCGCCCATGATGGCCGTCAGGTTGATCATGAGTTGCAGCATCGAGCCGATGGCCTCCTTGGGCACCCAGTAGGCCAGGGCGGCGGCAGCGTTGGCGGCGGCCGGGATGGTGGTGACCGAGATCAGCACACCGATCAGCGCGCCCGACTTCGCCGACGTCAGCGCCAGCACGCCGGCGATGCCGGCCAGGCCGCCGATGATCCAGGAGAGCGGGCTGGGCTGCCAGATGAAGCTGGTCAACGGCCGGTCCCGGGTCAGCATGGAATGGTCGGCCAGGCCGACCGCGGTCAGACCCCAGGTGAACAGCACAGTGGCGAAGATGCCGACGGCGAAGCCGGTCACCAGCGTGCCCAGCGCCGCGGCTGCGCGTCGTGGTCGCCGGTCGATCAGCCCAACACAGATCGAGATCAGCGGCCCGAACTCGGGGCCGACCACCATCGCGCCGACGATCAGGATCGGTTGGTCCTCCAGTACACCGACGCAGGCGATGCACATCGCGACCACCATGAAGGCCAGATAGCTGGCCGACAGTTCGGTCTCCTCGCCGCTGCGCTGCTCCAACTCCTCCCAGACCAGCGCGTCGCTGCCCTCACCGGGCGCGTCCTTCTCGGCCTGTTCGGAGGCGGTGGAGAGGCTGACGTCGATGTTCTCGACCGCGATCGCACCCTGCTCCTCCAGGCCCAGGTCGCGCAGCCTGCCGAGCACATCGGTGGCCGCCTCGCGGGCGACGTCACAACTGACCAGGTCACCCGCGGGCTTGCGGGCGGCGCCCTCGCTGACCCACAGGTGCGTGACCGCCTCGTCGTCCTCCAGCAGCTCCACCGTGGCCTTGGTCAGCGACGGCGGCGAGATGATCCGCAGGTGCAGCATGATCGTCAAGCTAGCCGGAAGTCGGCCGGAGCCGTACGACGAGCCGCAGCGGGCGGCGAGGCGTGCTCAGGAGCGCCGGGCCCGCCGGGACCAGCCGAAGCAGTACAGGCCGTAGCAGGCGATGCCGACCGCGAGCACCGTCAGCAGGACCGGCCCCGCAGGCTGGTTCTTGACCGTCCGGAACGCGGCGTCCAGCCCGGTCGCACGGTTGGCGTCATGGCTGAGGACGGCCCAGGCGACCAGTGCGCCGACGATCACCAGCGCCACACCCTTGGCGACGTACCCGACCTGGCCGAAGGCCACCAAGCGCCGGCTGCCGCCGACCAGTTCCTCGGTGAACTTCTTCCGGATGCCCTTGTAGACGGTGTAGATCCCGGTGCCGGCGATCGCCGCAGCGATCACCACCAGCAGGATGATTCCGGCGGTGTGCTGCATCAGCAGCGCGGTCATGGTGCGTTCCTTGCCGCTGCTGCTGGAACCGCCGCCGACCGCGGTTCGGGCGGCACTGACCCCGAGCGCGCCATAGATGATCGCGTAGCCGACCGACCCCAGGCGTTTACCGGTCCGGCGGATCTGCGGATGCTTCCAGGTGTAGCCCCACAGCGCCAGGCCGAGCCGCCACAACACCAGCGCGAACAGGCCGATGGCCACGATCCACAACAGCAGCGGTCCGCCGGGCCTTGACGCCAGCGCATGCAGGGCCCCCTGCTGACCGGCCGAGCCCTGATGGTGCCCCCAGGCCAGCTGCAGCGCGATCCAGGCGACGGTCAGGTGGATGATCCCGTAGGCGACCAGGCCGACGGTGACCAGCAGCTTGAACGGGCGACTGTCACGCGCGTCGGTGGCGGCGTCCTCGGCGTTGTCGGCGGCATCCGAGGCGCGCTGCTGCAGGCGGTCGCCCGCATCCCCGACGGTCATGATCGCCACCCCCTGATCCGTGATCGGCATGCCGCCGAGTCTGTGCTGCGAACGGTACTCCGCGGCCGGTCGATCAGCGCAGGATCCCCTGTGGATCGAGCAGTTCCGGCTCAGTTCCGGCGACCAGTTCCGCTCCGGACACCCCGGGCGCGAGCTCGACGGCGACCAGGCCGTCGGCGCTGACGTCGACGACCCCCAGGTCGGTGATGATCCGATCGACGACCGCGCGCCCGGTGTAGGGCAGCGTGCACTCGCGGACGATCTTGTAGGACCCGTCCTTGGCGAGGTGCTCCATCAGCACGATCACCCGGCGGGCGCCGTGCACCAGGTCCATCGCCCCACCCATGCCCTTGATCATCTTGCCCGGGATCATCCAGTTGGCAATGTCACCGCCGGCCGACACCTGCATGGCCCCGAGGATCGCGGCGTCGATCTTGCCGCCGCGGATCATCCCGAAGGAGGTGGCCGAGTCGAACACCGCCGCCCCCGGACGGAGGGTGACGGTCTCCTTGCCGGCATTGATCAGATCGGGATCCTCGTCACCGTCGTAGGGGTAGGCGCCGACACCCAGCAGGCCGTTCTCCGACTGCAGCACCAACTCCACCTCGTCGGGGACGAAGTTGGGCACCAGTGTCGGCAGGCCGATGCCGAGATTGACGTAGCTGCCGTCGGCGAGCTCGGCCGCCGCCCGGGCCGCCATCTGGTCGCGGGTCCAGCTCATGCTCCCGCTCCGCTCGATCCGGGCCCCGATCCGCGGCCGCGCCCTTCGACATCAGGCTCAGGACGCGGAGCGGGCTCCGCTCGGGTCGGACGAGCGCGGACGGTGCGACGCTCGATGCGCTTGTCGACCTGGTCGGGACGCAGCGGGACGACCCGGTGGACGTAGACGCCGGGGGTGTGGACCTCGTCGGGGTCGAGCTCGCCGGGCTCGACCAGTTCCTCGACCTCGGCGACGGTGAGCCGGCCGGCCATCGCCACCAGCGGATTGAAGTTGCGAGCCGAACGCCGATAGACGAGGTTGCCGTGCCGGTCACCCTTCCAGGCGTGCACCAGGCCGAAGTCGCACACCAGCGCCCGTTCCAGCACGAACGGACGTACGCCGTCCCGAGTCGGGAACGTCCGCGTCTCCTTGACCGGCGAGGACACCGCGACGGTGCCGTCGGCGTGGTAGCGCCAGGGCAGGCCGCCGTCGGCGATCTGGGTGCCGACACCGGTGGCGGTGTAGAAGGCGGGCAGGCCCGACCCGGCGGCCCGCAGCCGTTCGGCCAGCGTGCCCTGCGGGGTCAGCTCCACCTCCAGTTCACCCTGCAGGTACTGCCGGGCGAACTCCCGGTTCTCCCCGACGTAGGAGGCGACGATCCGGCGGATCCGCCGGGCCCCGAGCAGGATGCCCAGACCCCAGTCGTCCAGCCCGCAGTTGTTGGAGACGATCTCCAACTCGTCGGCTCCGGCGTCCCGCAGCGCGGAGATCAACGTGTTCGGGATGCCGCAGATGCCGAAACCGCCGACCCCGACGGTGCAGCCGGACGGGATGTCGGCGACCGACTGCCCGGCCTCCCGGACGACCTTGTCCATCGACAGCTCCTTCGCCCTCAGCGGCCCCTGTGGGTGTTACCGCAGCCCGGTGGCCTTCACCCGCAGCGTATAGAGGGTGCTGGTCGCGGTGATGAAGAGCTGGTTGCGTTTCGGTCCGCCGAAGCACAGGTTCGCCGCCACCTCGGGCAGATGCAGCTTCCCGATCAGCTCGAAGTTCGGGCTGTGGATGTGGACGCCTTCGTGGGTGCCGGTCCACAACCGGCCCTGGTTGTCGAACCGGATGCCGTCGGCGTTGCGGTCGATCACCACGTCGCCGCCGGACAGCGTCTGGTCGGCGCCGACGGCGAATGCACGGATGTGGTGACGTTCGGAGTCAACGATCAGCAGCTTCGAGAAGTCCGGGGTGAACGCCAACCCGTTCGGCCGATCGAAGTCGTCGGCGACCAGGGAAACGGTGCCGTCCGGGGTGATCCGGTAGACGTTGCACGAGCCGATCTCGGATTCGGCCTGGAAGCCCTCGTAGTCGGTGTCGATCCCGTAGGCCGGGTCGGTGAACCAGACAGCGTCGTCGGTGGCGACCACGACGTCGTTGGGGCTGTTCAGCCGCTTGCCCCGGTAGCTGTCGGCGAGCACGGTGATCGTGCCGTCGTGCTCGGTGCGGGTGACGCGGCGGGCCCCGTGCTCGCAGCTGACCAGCCGACCCTGCCGGTCCCGGGTGTGCCCGTTGGTGTAGTTGGCCGGGGAGCGGAAGACGCCGACCTGGTTGGTCGCCTCGTCCCAGCGCAGAATCCGGTTGTTGGGGATGTCACTGAAGACCAGATAGCGCCCGGCCGGGAAGTACGCCGGCCCCTCCAGCCAGTGCCCGCCGCTGAACACCCGCTGCACCGACCGGTCACCGCCGATCACCTGGTCGGGATCCAGCCACTCCCAGCGGGCGGGGATCGGGTCGGTCAGCTGCAGGTCCGCGGTCGTCGACACCCGGCCATTATTCCCGATCCGCGTCAGCTGGGCGCGTCGAAGAGGCGCGTGTATCCACCGGGCGTGGCTCACCGGCCTGGACCGACGGCTCGATCCGGAGGATCGCCACCGCCCACCACGATGTGGTCTGCCGTTCGTCTCGGCTCTCAGCGTGCGGATTCACGGCCGGCCAGCACGGCGGCGGCACAACGCCGCCCCGACACCAGGGCGCCCTGGATGGAGGGGGTGTCGCGGTGGTCACCGGCGACGAACACGCGGTCCCGGACGATCACCGAACGTTGCAGCGGTTGTCCCGGCGCCTGGACCGGCAGGGCTTCCACGGCGTAGGGCCGGAGGAACTCCCAGGCGCTGTCCGGACAGCCGAGCATTCGGGCTGCATGCCGGCGGACGTCCGGCTCGAGCGCGGCGTCATGGCGCCCGAGCGCGGTGGAGGCGACCAGCAGGCCACGGTCGGCGTAGGTCGGCGCCACCCGCGAGACACCGACGGTGTTGACCAGGGGGCCGCTGCGGGTGGGGTCGACGTGCAGCCAGCCCGAGCGCTCCGGCGTTTCGGGCAGCCGGTGGTAGTAGGTGGTGAACCACCTCATCTCCGGCTCGGGTCGGCCCAGCAGCCGGGCCGCGGCCCGCGGGTCGGTGGCGACGACCACGGCGTCGGCGGTGCTGTGGCCGGCTGCGGTCTGCACGGTGGTGCCGGTGACACCGTGTACGGGCGCGTTCAGCTGCAGCACGCCGTCCGGCAGGCCGGCGGCCAGCTGCTCGGGGATCGCCTGCATCCCGGCGGCGGGGAGGCTGGGCGCGCCGCGGACGAACGAGCGGATCACGAACTCGCCGAACCGGCGGGAGGTGCGCATCTGCTCCTCGGCCAGCACTCCGGCCAGGAACTGCGTGATCACCGCGCGCAGGGGTGCGTCGATGCCTCGGCGGCCCATCTCCTCGGCCAGGCTGCGGTCCGGATGGCGCCGGACGAGATCGGCCGGACCCAGGCCGACGGTGGCTGCCCACCAACCGAAGCTGATCTTGCTCGGCAGCGACCCGGGCCCGGCCAGGGTCGCGGGCAGGTGCCGGGGGTGCCGGCGGGGATCGGCAAGCAGGGTGGTCCCGGATCCGGTCCGGACGACCAGGCCGGCCGGGAACGGCTGCAGGTCCAGCCGGGGCAGGTCCAGCATCCGCCGCGCCTCGGGATAGGACGGGGTGAACACCTGGAAACCGCGGTCCAGCAGCAGGCCGTCGACCCGGTCGGTCCGGACCCGGCCGCCGGGAGCGTCACCGGCCTCGTACACGACCACCTGACGACCGGCATCGCTGAGGTGACGTGCTGCGGCCAACCCGGCCAGCCCGGCACCGATGACGACGACGTCGACGTGTGTCACCTCTGCAGTGTGCCGCAGCGGGTGTGATCACACCGCTGTGGTCAGGCGCCGGGGTCGGGCAGCCAGCCGAGGTCGTCCAGCCAGGTCGCGCACAGATCCTGCCACTGGGCCACCGTCGGCTCCTCCTCGTCGGCCAGACCCAGGCCGTGCCGCCCGTGCCGGAAGACGTGCGCCTCGAAGGCGACACCGGCCACCGCCATCGCCGTCATCAGCTCCAGCGAATGCAGCGCCGGCACGCCCTCGTCGTCGCTGGTGGTCCAGATGAAGCAGGGCGGGATGTCCTCGGTCACCCGGGCGGCCGGCGACAGGTCGGCCAGCAGGTCCGGGCCGGCCTCCGGCAGCAGTGCCCGGGCCGAACTCAGGTGCAGGTTCGGGATCCGGCCGGCCAGAGTCTCACGCATGTCGGTCACCGGATAGCAGAGGATCGCCGCATCCGGGCGGCCGGCGTAGCTGCGCACCGGGGCGCCCATCACGTCGTCGGAGTCGGTCGCCAGCATCGCGGCCAGGTGGCCGCCGGCGGAGAAACCCAGGACGGCCAGCCGTCCCGGCGCGACCTCGATCCCGGCCCGGCCGGATCGCAGCGTCCGGATGGCGTCGCGGCCGTCGACCAGTGCCTGCGGGTGGCAGCCCTCCCCGATCGCGTACCGCAGCACCGCCGCGTGCAGGCCGAGCGTGTTCAGCCACAGGGCCACCGGTTCGCCCTCGTGCGGGGCGAGGTGGCGGTAGCCGCCGCCGGGAAGCACCAGCACGGTCGGTCGTTCGGTCGGATCGACGGGGTACGGGGTCAGATCGAGCGGCATGAGCGCACATCCTGGCACGGCGTTGTCGAGCGCCTCCTACCGCTCCCGATCACTACCCTCAGCAGCAGGCAGTCGGAGAATTATGGCTTACAGGTGAACGTCGCGCTCGGGTTGCGCTTCCACCGCGCGTGGGGAGCCCCCGACGACATCAGACTTCTGCCCGCGAAGCAGCGCGTGAAGCTGCCAGAACCAGAGCGGGATCATCATCGTCATGCTCGTGGCCATTCCCCAGGCGGCACCTGGCGTTCCGCCGATATGTACGCCGGTGGCCATGCACAGGATGATCAGCGGAGCCTCGAAAAGATGTAGACGGAACGTCTTGCGGGCTTGGCCCATCGCGTAAATGACGATCGCTGGGCCCAGCGATGCACCTGCGGCGGCCGACGCGAGTGACATCGGGAGAATGACAGCGCTGGCCCCAGTCCATGTGTCGCCCAGAGCGGCAGTTCCAAGGGAATCAGGGAGGATGAGCAGCATCACCGTGTAGACGAGGGATCCGACGACGATGGCGCTTGAGACGGACACCGCGATTTTGAGTTTCGTCCGTTCCGGCAGCTGAGCGCGACGTGATACTTCGGGTAGCAGAAACGTCATGATCGCGGCCGACACGATACCGAGGGGCCCGAGCAGTGTCTGAGCTGCGCGGAGGGATCCGACGTCCTGCAGCGACGCCACCGCGCCGACGAGCAGGATGCTTCCTTGTGCGCTGGCCGCACCGATGACGTATTCCATCAAGAGGTATCCGGTAACGTCGATCTGCGACCGGATCCACCACGCGACGTTCTTGAAGGCTGGACGTGACCGCAGTTGCCGTAGCCCGACACTGGCGGCCACGGCGGCAGAAATGCCCCAAGCGAGCACGTACGGCCAAGCCTCGCTCACGTCATTGACGTACATGACCGCCATCGCGCCGAACTGCGGTAGTGCCCACACGAGATCGTTTATGACCGCGTGCTGGGGCTTACTCTGCGCGAAGAAAATCATGCGGCAACTGTCTTGCAGGACGAGTCCCGGCAGCACGACAGCGAGTGCGAGCAGTGTCGGCCCCAACGTGCCTCGCACACCGACGCCGGCCAAGGCCAGCAGCGCAGCACCCGCTAAGGTGACCGCAATCGTGGTGGCTACGGCCGCATCAACCGCGTGCCGACGATCCTGGCCCTGCGCGTGGCTGAACCGAATGCTCATTGGTTCACCGACGAGCGAGCGTTCGAGCCCGATGAAGAGGCCGAAGATCAAAAAGGCGACGGAGAACGCGCCGAACGCGGTGGCGTCGACCGCGCGAGCAACCAGGAAGGCAAGCGCCACGTTTGTGAGGGCGGAAAGGCCCTGGTCGACGAGATTGAGCGATGCCCTACCGACTAGACGACGCCACGCTGGCTGCTGCGATGCCGCTGATGCAATGCCGGGCGGCTCCTCAGCCTCAGGTCGCCCCCCAGGGGTCCCGGCCGGCGCGTTCAAACCTTCGTTGCCTGCTCTATGAACCGGCGCAAGTCGCCGACGTTCCTCAAGCGAGATAATTGCGTGTCGTCGAACTGTACAGCGAACTCGGACTCGAGCGCGAACATGATGTTGATGTGCGCCAGGGAATCCCAGCCCTCCACCTCACGTGCGCTCAGGTCGTCGGACAGAACGAGGCTATCGTCGTCGAGTACATCTCGGATCACCTCCTGCATGCGTTCGAGCACGCTCATGATGTGACCTCCTCATCTCCTGTGTGAGACGTCGTGCAAGTGATCAGGCTGCTCGTCGAACGTGTCTGCGGGAGATCGAAGTGCCAGTGCGTGGTCTCGCCGTCGTCTTGAGTCGACTCGAAGCCGAGCCGACGGAACAGGTCAGCGACCTGTGCGTTCTTCGCCGTTCGAACGTAGGTACCGAGGAGCCGCCGGCAACCGCGGGATTGCGCGGTCTCCACAAGATGCCAGAACATTTCGTCCTCGACTGTGCGGCCGATGACTCGACAACTCATCAGCCAGGTGTCGATGTCGAGGGCATCGCCTACCTCCCGCGCCAACAACACTCCTATGATTCCGTGGTCAGCGAAGCGGTCCTTGAGTCTCACAGCTTGGGTGACCCATGAACCATCCCGGCTCATCATCTCGACGTCTGCCTGGCCGTGCCGCCGCGCCGTGAGGTTGAACTGATTGGTCTTACCGATGAGCTGGGAAACGCGTGCGACGTTACCTGCGTCCAGCGCCGCGATGTCGGCGCGCATCTGCAAGCTGCGTAGGAAATCCTCTACCGTTCCAGCGCGCTCCTGAAGCGCCACCGCTTCTGCACGGGCTCGATACTGCTCGGTTCGGACGGAGTCCTCGCTGGTGAGCGCCGCGGACTCGAAGTACGGGTAATCGCTGAGCCCTCGGACATAGCCGGCCGGATGCTCCGGCAGCGGTATGACGTCGACCTCAGGAATCAGCTCGCGTACGGCTTCACGCTCAGCTGGGTTGTCGTCAACGAAGACGAGGGAGTCCAGCCCGACGCCGAGTGTCTGCGCGATGCGACGGATCGCGCTCGGCTTGTCATCCCAGGTTGCCATCAGGACGGCGATGTCCTCGAGGCGCACCAACATGTCCGGGTTGGTAGCGAAAACTTCGCGAACGTCGGCATCGTTGTTCTTGGAGCAGATCGCCAATACGACGCCCTTGTGCTTGAGCTCAAGCACGTAACGCTGGAAGGCGGAAAAAGCCTCACCGGTCGCGCCACTTCCGATCACGACGCCCGCTGCGCCTACTTCGCCAAGCACACCTCCCCATAGCGTGTTGTCGAGGTCGAGCACCAGAACCTTCTTAGACAGCCCTAGCATGGCGCCGATGACGGCCGCTGTGTGGCGGGCGAGGGCGGCCACACGGTTCAGGCCGACTGCTTGCTTCGCGGCGTGGTAATAGCGGGCGTCGAACCACTGATGCTTGCCGGTGGCTGCCGACAGTCGGTCACAGTCGACGATGCTGACTCGGTCAGCGGCCGCCTCGCCAAGACGCTCATTGAGACGCCGTAGCATGGCATAGCGAGATCCTGGCGTTCGGGCGGCCAGATGGCCGAGGCTCACCTCCGGCGGTATGGCGAAATTGTGCTGAACAACGCGGGCCCCTAGGCGAGCTTCGATGTGGTTCCAGAGCGAAGTCCACCGCGCTAGTTCGTTCTCGACTGCAGCCTCTGGATCGTCGCTGAAGTCCGGTAGGGCGACTTCGGCGTCGTGGACAGCCAGCACGACGATGTCGGGCTTGAACGAATACAGCGGGCTGTCCGGGTTCAGGACATCGAGGCGGTACTGCCCATACCCGCTCTCGTAACACGTCACGTCTATGCCAGCGCGTGCCCCTGCCAACGGCAGTAATGAGGTGAACTGCGAAGTGGTGTAGCTACCGATCACGGCCACTCGTGCTGACCGAGCAGCGGTTTGCAGGTAGGGCCTGCAACGCTGGTAAATTCTCGCCGCAGCGAGCCACGCGGTGAATTCGTCGCCGGCGTCACAGCCAGCGAACGCCCATTGCCGTGCCCGCCGGTAGTCCTCCTTGCGCAAGTACACCCTCGCAAGGTCCAGGCATGCGGCCGTGGTGGGTATTGCGCTGTTCGACACAGCAGCCTGCGCGCTGAGCAGCACGTCGTCCTCGACATCGGCGCTCTCAGCGCGGCCCAGAGCGGTCACCAGGACGTCCCGGTGCCGGCCTCGGGCTTGAGTATGCGCGCCGGAGGGCTGAACGCCGTTGCGCCAGCGGGAATGTTGACGGTCACCAGCGCATGTGGACCGATCTTGGCGTCGTCGCCGATCGTGATCGGACCGAGCAGGGTTGCCCCGGCGCCGACCTCAACTCGCCTGCCGAGGCGTGGGACGTCTCGGCGCGTCAGTTCCTGTCCGGTGAACCCGATCGTCACGTTGTGGCGGATCACCGAGTCGTCGCCCACGACGCTGAAGCCGGGAATCTGGACGCCGACATGGTGGGGGATGGACACACGTCGCCCGATGAACGCCTCGTCGGAGATCTCCGTGCCATAGACGTTCTGGATCCACAACCGATTGACGAGGCGGTGACCGATCTTGACAAGCAAACGGATGGGTCCCGGCTGCGACAGTCCCCAATGCCCGACTCGGTATACCCACAAGGCGTGGAGTCCTGGACTGACCCATGAGCGGTGGTGCTGCTGAAAATCTTCGACCAGCAGGAGCTTGAGAGAACCCCCAGTCGCAGCGGCCCGGTCAACCTGGCCGTCCTCCTCATCCCCAGTATGTTGAACCCCGCGACGCATCGCGACTCTTTCCTCAACCCGACCCACGACGGTCACGTTACGTCAACTTCGGGGCACGCGCGCGCAAATCGTCACAACGAGGACCCAGTCACGAGCCCTAGGGCGCCCTGGGGTATGGCTGGGCATACCGCGGAAGCGTTGGTGTTGCCGGCTGGTGACCGGGGCGCAGAACGGTTGGCCCGGCCCTCGACGGTGTCGCCGGGGACGCGGTGCGGGCCCGGATCGTGTTGCTGGCCGCTGAAGCGACACGGAACCAGGTGATCGCGGACCGGTTCGGGTGAGTCGGCCGACGGTGAACAAGTGGCGGTCCCGCTATGTCGAACGCGGCATGGATGGCCTGACCGACGAGCCGCGGCCGGGACCGGCCCGGTCGACCAGCGCAAGATCATTGCTGAGACGCCGACCCCGCCGCCGCAGCGCATCGGGGGGATTGCTCGGCGATCTCGGTCTTGGCCAGAACTTTGCACATGCGCTTCGACGCTCCCGCGCAAGAAGCTGATCATCGCCCTGTCGGGGGTCTTGACGCGGTGAACACGGTTTCTTCGGGCATCGTCACCCGCGGCCAGGGGCGCGTTCGTTGGCATCACCGCAGGGTGGCGACCACCACGTCTTCGACCTGGCTCAACATGGACGGATGCCGGCGCGGTCGCGCGCAGCTGCAGGATCACCTTACGGATCACCACAGCATGGCGCTGACCATTGCCTTGGTCGGGGTGACAGGATTTGAACCTGCGACTTCTTCGTCCCGAACGAAGCGCGCTACCAAGCTGCGCCACACCCCGGTCGTCCCGCCGTAGCGGGAACCTCGGAGAGTGTAGCCCATCCGGGTGGGTGGCTCCGAATCGACGCCGCGCCGCGAACTCCTGTCGCGGTGCAGCCGGCCGGGGCCAGGCCGCGTCCTTCGAGCTCAGGACGGGGGAAGGGGACGGGGCACCAGGGTGAGCAGGGTGGCCTCGGGGCGGCAGGCGAACCGGATCGGGGCGTAGGGGGACGTGCCGAGCCCGGCGGACACGTGCAGGTAGCTCTCGCGGCCGGCTGCCCGGTGCACCGACAGCCCCTTGGCTCGGCGGGGAGTGAGATCGCAGTTGGAGACCAGCGCGCCGTAGCCCGGAACGCAGACCTGACCGCCGTGGGTGTGGCCGGCCATGATCAGGTCCATGCCGTCGGCGGTCATCGGGTCGAGGAGCCGCTGGTACGGCGCATGCGTCACCCCGATCGTCACGTCGACGCCGTCCGCGGCCTGCCCGGCGACCTCGGCATAGCGGTCGAGTTCCAGGTGGCCGTCGTCGGTGCCGCGGAACTCGATGGTTGTGCCGGCGACCGTCACGGTGTGCCGGGCGTGGGTCAGGTCGGCCCAGCCGGACTCGGTGAACACTCGGGCCAGATCCCGCCACGGCAGTTCGGGGCCGCTCGGCTGCGGCGGCCGGTCGCGCGACCCGAAGTAGCGCAGCGGACTCTTGAACCGCGGCCCGAAGTAGTCGTTGGAGCCCCAGACGAACACCCCCGGCACCTGCAGCAGGCGGCCCAGCCCCGCCGCCAGGTACGGCACCGCATCGGCGTGGGCCAGGTTGTCGCCGGTGTCGACGACCAGGTCCGGCTCCAGACCCGCCAGCCGGGACAGCCACCGCTGCTCGGCCCGCTGGTACGGGGTCAGGTGCAGATCGGAGATGTGCAGGATGCGGATCGGCGACGCGCCGGCCGGCAGCACCGCGACCTCCACCCGGCGCAGCGTGAACGCGCGCACCTCGTACGCGGCCGCGTAGCCGACGCAGGCGGCGCCGATCCCCGCAACCACGGCGGCACCTCGGGCGACCCGCCCGAGCACGGTACGGGCGGATCCGGCAGACATGCCCGAAAGGCTACCTGAGCGGACCGGCGGTGGACGTCGACCGGTCGCAGCCGTGACGGCGCCGTCCCCGTCGGGGCGCCGCCGGTCGTGGCTGTGCCGGTGAGCGGTGGGAGACTGGCCCCATGGCCACCGACTCCGACCTCCTCAGCCGGCTCCGAGCAGACCTCACCACCGCTCTGAAGGCCCGCGACCAGCTCCGAGCCAACACCATCCGCGGCGTGCTGACCGCGGTCAGCCGCGCCGAGACCGCCGGCGCCCAGGCCACCGAGCTGACCGACGAGCAGGTCCGCGATGTGGTGATCAGTGAGGCCAAGAAGCGCCGGGAGTCGGCGGAGGCGTTCCGGTCCGCCGACCGTCCGGAACTCGCCGACAAGGAGGACGCCGAGGCAGCGGTGCTCGCTCAGTACCTGCCGACCCAGCTCTCCGCCGACGAGGTCAGCAGCCTGGTCGCCGCCGCGATCGCCTCGACCGGCGCTGCCGAACTCGGCATGAAGGGCATGGGCAAGGTGATGGGCGCCGTCACCGCCCAGACCAAGGGCCGCGCGGACGGCAAGGTCGTCGCCGACGAGGTACGCCGCCAGTTGAGCGCCTCGTCCGCGGGCTGACCCGCACCGCAGGCTCGACGATCAGCCCTTCTGCTTGGGCGGGGTGCTCTTCTTCGGCGGGGTGCTCTTCTTCGGCGGGTTGGGCTTCGGACTGCTGGTCGAGGAGCTGCCGGTCGTTTGTTGCTTTTGCTGCTTCTTCTTTTGCTGCTGCTTCTTGGTGGTGTTGTTCGTGTTGTTGTTGCCGCTACCGCTGTTCGTCTTCGGCGCCGGCGCCGGCGGCTGTGGCTTGGGCCCGGCCGAGTAGTAGGCGTAGATCGTGCTGTAGCGCACCGCCTTGCCGCCGTACTGGGAGAAGCCGAGGAAGTAGCCGTAGGGCGAGGAACTGTAGATGTGGGTCGGCACGATGCTGAAGCCGGCGGCCCGCAGCACCTTCATCGCCTTCGCCTGCGACATGCCCCGCACATCGGGGACGGCGACCTTCTTGGAGGTCGCGGTGTCGCTGTTCTTGTAGTTGGCGAACTTGGTGTGCGGCACACCCTTCAGCGCCTTGCTCATCGCCGGCGACCAGATGCCGGCGCCGGCGTCACCGCCGCCGGTGCCCTGCAGGTAGATCCCGGTGTCCTTGAGGTAGTAGCCGGAGATGCCGCCGGAGCGGACGTGACCGGCCCGGAACGGCTTCTGGGTCACGTCCTCGGCGATCGAGGACACACCGGCCAGGTCCGGGGTGTAGCCGGCGAACCAGACCGCCTGGTCGTCGTTGGTGGTACCGGTCTTGCCGGCCTGCGGACGGCCGTCTGGGATGCGCGCCGGTGATCCGGTGCCACCGTTCTCCATCACGCCCTGCAAGATCGAGTTCACCCCGTCGGCGACGTTCTTGGAGAGCACCCGCTTGCAGTTCGCGCTGGGCGGCTGGATCTCCTTGCCCTGGGAGTTGGTGATCTTGTCGATGATGATCGGGTCACAGTGGATGCCGCGGGCGGCGAAGGTCGCGTACGCCTCGGCCAGGCTCAGCGGCGCGATGTTCGCCACGCCCAGGGTCAGCGAGGGAGCCTCGGCGTACACCGAATCGGCGATGTTCTGACCGGAGGCCAGCTTCACCCCGAGCCGTTGGGCCATCTTGGCCACCGGGCAGATGCCGATGGTCCGCTCCAACTGCAGGAAGTAGGTGTTGACCGAGTATTTCGCGGCCTTGCGCATGTCCATCACACCGTTGACACCGGTGGAGTTCTTCGGCGTGTAGCTGGGATCGCGGACCGGGCCCTTGCAGCCCTGGAACACCATGTTGCCCATGTACATCGGCGATTTTGCGTCGTACGTCTTCGCCGGCGACACGCCCTTCTCCAGTGCTGCCGCGATCGTGATCGCCTTGAACGTCGACCCGGACTGGAAGCCGCCCGGGCTGCCGCCGAGATCGGACGGCGCCGGATAGCTGTAGTAGGTCTGGCCCAACTTGGCGTTGCCGCCCATCTCCGGCCGGCTCTGCGCCATGCCGATGATCAATCCGGTACCCGGCTGGATCATCGACATGGTGGCGATGACCGGATCCTTCGGCCCGACGTAGTCGCTGACCGCCTTCTGGGCGGCGTTCTGGGTCTTCGGATCGATCGCGGTCTCGATCGTCAGACCGCCGCGCTTGATCGTGTTGATCCGGTCCTGCTGAGTCTTGCCCAGGGTCGGCATCTTCAACAGGCTGCGGTAGACGTACTCGCACAGGAAGGGGAACTTGCTGCTGATGCAGCCGTTCGGGGTCTGGCTGACCTTGCCGGCGTCGAACTTCACCTTCTTGGCCGCCGTGGCCTGATGGTTGGTGATCACCTTCAGCTCGGCCATCCGGTTCAGCACCACGTTGCGACGGGCGATCGCGGCGTCGGGATGCTGCACGGGGTTGTCGGCGTCGGGGCTCTGCACCAACCCGGCCAGCATCGCCGCCTCGGGCAGGGTCAGTTTGTCGGCGGAGGTGTCGAAGTAATGCCGGGCGGCCGCCTCCACGCCGTACGCGCCGTCGCCGTAGTAGGCAATGTTGAGATAACGCTCGAGAATCTGGTCCTTACTGAGTTTCTTTTCCAGACCGATCGCGTATTTGAGTTCCTGGATCTTGCGCGCGTAGGTGTCGTCCTGCGCGGCCTTCACGCCCTTTTCGTCGCCGGCCAGCTGCGCTTCCTGGATCCGCACCATCTTCACGTACTGCTGGGTGATGCTGGATCCACCCTGAGAGACGCCGCCGGCAGCAGCGTTGGTCAGCAGCGCCCGCAGCGTGCCGGTGACGTCCAGGGCACCGTGCTGGTAGAACCGGTGGTCCTCGATCGCCAGCTGCGCCTCCCGCATGATCGGGGCGATCTTGTCCAGGCTGACGTAGGTCCGGTCCTGGTCGTAGAAATAGGCCAGGGTCTTGCCGTTCGCCATCGTGACCCGGCTCTTCACCGGCTGCGGCGGGGTCTCGAACTCCTGCGGCAGGTCCTCGATCGTCTTCTCCGCGGCCCGGCCACCGACGCCGGCCATCGCCGCCACCGGAACGGCGAGACCGGCGACGAGGAGTCCGGCCACCATGCTGACCACCAGGAACATCGCCGCCGAGTAGGCGACGCTTCCCGCACGCTTGGGGCTGAAAGGCATGACCTACAGGCTACGTGAGGTCTGCGGGCGGACCGAATCCTCGGCGGCGCGCAAATGTTGCGAAAAAGTCTCGGACCTTTGGTCACTGGCCTCAGGTGGTTTTAATCCGTACGATGACATCACTCGATCCCGCTGGGGAATAGCTCGTCGTTGGGGATGTACGGGCACGGGGTCGATTCGACTGGGGGGTTTACGCAATGACTGCGTTGCATCAAGAGGACTGGACCCTGCGCGCAAAGTGCCGGGGGATGGAGGACGCGCTCTTTCCGGAGGCGTCCGAACAGAAGCGGGCCCGCGCGCTGTGCGGGAGTTGCCCGGTTCGTCCCGACTGCCTCGCCGAGGCGTTGGACAATCGCATCGAGTGGGGCGTCTGGGGCGGCATGACCGAGCGGGAACGCCGGGCGGTGCTGCGCCAGCATCCGGATGTGACCAGCTGGCGGTCACTGCTGGTCGACCAGCGACGCGCCGAGGCGTCGTAACGACGGCAGGTCGGTGACGTCGCTCGGCAGGGCGGCGACACGGGCGATCGCGACGTCGGGTCGCGAGGCCATGAACCGGCCGAGCAGGCGCTGCTCACGATCGATCATCCGCATCCGGTCTGCGTGCCGGCGGAGGGCGGCCACCTCGACGCTGTGGTCGTCCTCCGTGCCGGTGTGGTCGGAGGCTGACTCGAGGTCCTCGGCGAGCGACATCGCGCGTTCGGCCGAGATCTCCAGTTCGCTGCCGTGGGTCCGGTTCACCACCACCCCGGACAGGTCGAGCCCGGAGTCGGTCAATCGGTCGACGAAGAAGCTCGCCTCCCGCAACGCGTCGTGCTCGGGTGTGGCGACCACCAGGAAGGTGGTGCGGGTCGAACCGAGCAGCGCCAGGGTCTGCTGCGCGCGCGCCCGGAACCCGCCGAACAGGGTCTCGAACGCGGTGGCGAAGGTCTTCACGTCGGTGATGATCTGGGCGCCCAGGATCTTCTCCATCGCCGCGTAGGCGAGGGTGAAGCCGACACTCATCAGCCGCAGCGGTCCCTTCGCCGGGGACAGCAGCAGCCGCAGGAACCGGCCGTCCAGCAGCCGACTCAGGTGCTCGGGCGCATCCAGGAAGTCCAGCGCGGACCGCGACGGCGGGGTGTCCACCACGATCAGGTCCCACCGGTCCTGCGAGCGTGCCTCGGTGGCGAGCTGGCCCAGCTTCTCCATCGCCATGTACTCCTGCGTCCCGGAGAAGGACGTCGACAGTGCCTGGTAGAAGGGGTTGGCGAAGATCGCCTCGGCCTTCTGCGGCGTCGCGTGCGCGGACACCACGTCGTCGAAGGTCCGCTTCATGTCCAGCATCATCGCGTCCAGCGAGCCGCCGGCGGCGGTGTCGATGCCCTCCACGGGGCGGGGCACGTTGTCGAGCTCCTCGATCCCCAACGACTGCGCCAACCTGCGGGCCGGGTCGATGGTGAGCACGACCACCCGCCGACCCGACTCCGCGGCCCGCAGCGCCAGCGCCGCCGACGTCGTGGTCTTGCCGACGCCGCCGGACCCGCAGCAGATCACGATCTCGGTGCCCTGGTCGGCCAGCAGGGCGGACACGTCCAACGGCTTCATGGGGCGACCTCCGCGGCCAGCTGCAGCCGCAGATCGCCGGCGATCCCGAACAATCCGTCCACGTCGATGCCCATCGGGTCCAGTCCGATCTCCACCACCGGCAGGCCCAGAGTGGCCAGCCGCTCGCGGCGTTCCTGTTCGGCCAGCATCCGTTGCGCGTCCAGTCCGAACTCGGCGGCCAGCGCCTTGTTCGCCACCTCCGACAGACCGGGGACCGTGACCGGCAACCGGCCGTCGACGGCCAGCCGCAGATCACCGGCGTGCAGGGAGTTCGGTGTGATCATGTTGGCGATCACCGTGCCCAGGGCGATGCGGGTCGGTTCCAGACCGGTGATCGCCTCGAAGGTCTCGGTGATCGGCATGTCCTCCAACAGGGTGACCAGGTGCACGACGGTGTGGTCCGACCGCAGCACCGCGGTGATCGAATCGGCCTGCCCGCGGATCGGACCGACCTTGGCCAGATCCGCGACAGCCTCGTGCACATTGAGGAATTCGGCGATCCGTCCGGTCGGCGGCGCATCCAGTACGACGGCGTCATAGGCGTTCGGCCGGTTCTTGATCAACCGGCGGGCGACCTCGTACACCTTGCCGGTGAGCAGTACGTCCTGCAGGCCGGGCGCGATCGAGGTGGCGAAGTCGATCACCCCGAACCGGTCCAGCGCCTTACCGGCCAGACCGAGGTGGTAGAAGGTCTCCAGGTACTCCATCAACGCGTTCTCCGGGTCGATGGACAGCCCGTGCACGGTGCCGCCGGCGGGGGTGCGGACCAGCCGGCGTTCCCCGGCGCCGCGCAGCGGTTCGGCGTCGAACAGTTCGGCGATGCCTTCCCGGCCCTCCACCTCGCAGACCAGCACCCGGCGGCCGCGGGTCGCCAACGCGCAGGCCAGCGCACCGGCCATGGTGGTCTTGCCGGTGCCGCCCTTGCCGCTGACGATGTGCAGGGTGTGGCGTGGTCCTCCCGCCGGGGGCGGGGTCAACCAGGCCGGTCGGCGCTGTGTGGCCATCATCGGTTCGCTCTCAGACGTCGGTGATCCGCAGGCCGGCGTGGGCCTTGTACCGGCGGTTGATCGCGATCAGGTTGGCCGTCATCGCCTCCACCTGGCCACAGTTACGCAGCCGGCCGCCGTACAGGCCACGGGCGCCGGGGATCGCGGTGGCAAGATCACACACCAGTCGGACCGCCTCGCGGTCCTCGCCGAGTACCAGCACATCGAGTTCGACCCGGTCCACCGACGGATCGTCCAGCAGCGCCGAACTGACATGGTGGAAGGCGCCGACAACGGTGGAATCGGCGAGGATGCCCGCGGCCTCCTGGGCGCTGGACCCGGCCTGCACGGGCACCGCGAAAGGGCCGTGGGAGTCGAAGCCGATCCGGTTCACGCAGTCGACGACGATCTTGCCGGCCAGCGTGGACGCCAGCTCGGTGAGTAGTTCGGTGTGGCCTTCGTACGGCACCGCGACGACGACCAGATCGGCTCCGGCGGCGTCGGCGTTCACCACGCCACGGACCTCGCCGACGTCGGCGTAGTCGGCGGCCGTGCGGGCCGCCCTGTCGGCGTCGCGGGAACCGATCAGCACCTGGTAGCCGGCCGCGGCGAACCGGCGGGCCAGCCCCCGGCCCTGGGGCCCGGTGCCGCCGAGGATGCCGATCGATCGGGGCGGTCGGACGGTCCTGGCCTCGGGGGTGCCTGCAGTCATGGCTTCGATGGTAATGGGGCGTCCGGCACCACTTCGCCGTCGGAGCACCGGCCCGCCTCAGTAGGGTGAGGCCATGACGAAGTGGGAGTACGTGACCGTTCCGGTGCTGGTGCACGCCACCAAGCAGATCCTCGACAACTGGGGAGCCGACGGCTGGGAACTGGTGCAGGTCGTGCCGGGCATGAACGCCGAGAACCTGGTCGCCTACCTCAAGCGGCCGATCCCCGACCAGGGCACCGCGGCCGGCTAGGGATGACCACCGCACAGCCGGCCGGGACGACTGCCGCCGAGCGGCTCGCCGGACTGGGGCTGAGCCTGCCGGAGCCGGCACGCCCGATCGGCTCCTACCGGTCGGCCGTCCGGGTCGGCGGCCTGGTGCACACCGCCGGCCAGTTGCCGCTGGTGGACGGCCGGCTGGCCTTCACCGGCAAGGTCGGTGGCTCGGTCACGCCGCAACAGGCCACCGAGGCCGCCCGGATCGCCGGCCTGAATGCCATCGCCGCCGCCGCCGACGCCGCCGGCGGACTGGATCATCTCACCGGCATCGTCAAGGTCGTGGTCTTCGTCGCGGGCGGGCCCGACTTCGTCGCCCAACCGGCGGTCGCCAACGGCGCCAGCGACCTCTTCGCCGCCGTGTTCGGCGTCGACGGGATCCATGCCCGCAGCGCCGTCGGCGTCTCCTCGTTGCCGCTCGACGCTCCGGTCGAGGTCGAGATCACCGCCCGGGTCGGCTGACAACGACCATGCCGGCGCCCTCCCGTGACGTGCTGCTCCGGCTCGAGACCCAGCTGCCGCACCGGCACGCCCGGGAGGAGACCGGGCTCACCGGCTGCGTCCTGCCGGGATCGGACCGGAGGACCGGATGACGCGGGCGACGTACGTCGAGTTGGCGCCGGCGGTTCGGCTGCTGGTGGCGCCCAATCCCGGTCCCATGACGTTGGACGGGACCAACACCTGGGTGCTCGGCGATCCCGACCGGACCGAGCCGATCGTGGTCGATCCGGGCCCGGCCGACGAAGGGCACCTGCAGCGGGTGCTGCGCGCGGCCGGCGGACGGATCGGTGCCATCTGGATCACCCACCGACACCGCGACCACACCGACGGCGCCGCCCGGCTCGCGGCGTCGGCCGGCTGCCCGGTGATGGCGGCCGACCCGGCCTTCGCCACCGATCCTGCCGCCGGTCTCGATGACGGTACCCGTCGCCACGTCGGCGGCCTGGGGCTGACGGTGCTGGCCACGCCCGGCCACACCAGCGACTCGATGTCGTTCCTGATCACGCGGCCGGACGGGCCCGCGCTGCTGCTGACCGGCGACATGGTGCTCGGGCGCGGCACCACGGTGATCACCCACCCCGACGGCGACCTGGGCGCGTACCTGACCTCGCTGGACCGGCTGATCCAGTTGGTCGACGAGTGCCGGGTGGCAGCGATCCTGCCCGGCCACGGCGAGGTGGTGACCGACCCGGCCGGCGTGCTGCGGTCCTACCGGCGGCACCGGATCGAACGACTGGAGCAGGTACGGGCGGCGCTGGCGGCGGGGGACCGGACTCCCGGGCAGGTGGTCCGCCGGGTGCACGCCGATACCGACCCGGCCCTGTGGCCTGCGGCCGGCCAGTCGGTCCGGGCCCAACTGGACTATCTGGCCGATCAGGCCGGCGGCGGGCCCGCGCCGCGGCGTCCAAACTGACCGGACAGCGGATCCACAGCCTGCACATAGCTTCGCGTGGACTGTGGGTGTCATGAACGACAACCGGCCCACAGATGACGGATTCCACCGCCCCCCGGGGGAGTCGTACGGCGCGGAGTCGACGTCCGAGCCGACCCGCCCGGTCCCCGGTGTCGGCGCCGGCGGCGCCGAGGAGGACAGCAGCCAGGGCTTCGGCCGGCCCCAGCCGCACCAACCCGGCTATCACGCCGGCGGGTACGGCTGGCAGGGCTACGGCTATGCCGACTATCCGCCGCCGGGCGAACAGCCGGGCTACGGTCCGCGCGATCAGGCCGTCGGGCAGCCGACCGGGGCGGCGGCGGCCACGCCGGTCCCGCGCCCGCGTCGTCGTGGCGGGCTGGTGGTCGGGTCATTGGCGCTGGCCGCCCTGATCGGGGCCGGGGCCGGCATCGGCTCCTACGCCTACCTCGATCACGGTTCCGGCGGGACGACCACCTCGCCCGTCACCGTGACCACCCACCAGGCCGACCAGCAGGCCAAGACCAACGGCACCGTCGAGGCCGCAGCGAAGGCGATCGAGCCGTCGGTGGTGACGATCACCGTCCAGACCGGTTCCGGCGGAGACATCGGCAGCGGCGTCGTGCTGGACAAGCAGGGACACATCCTCACCAACGACCACGTCGTCTCCGCTGCCGTGCAGAACCAGGGCGGCATTCCGGGAGGCAGCCGGGCGCGGATCACCGTCACCTTCAGCACCGGGCGGACCGCCACGGCCCGGATCGTCGGCACCGACGAGACCGACGACCTCGCGGTGATCAAGGTCAACGGCGTGACCGGCCTCAAGCCGGCCTCGTTCGCCAAGTCGTCGTCGCTGTCGGTGGGCCAGTCGGTGGTGGCCGTCGGCGCGCCGCTGGGCCTGTCCCAGACGGTGACCAGCGGCATCGTCTCCAACGCCGCCCGCCCGGTCCGTTCCGGTCAGAACAACGACGCGGTCTACATGGCCGTCCAGACCGACGCGGCGATCAATCCCGGCAACTCAGGTGGTCCGCTGGTCGACCTGGACGGGTCGGTCGTCGGCATCAACTCCTCGATCGCCTCCACCGCGGAGCAGACCAGCGGCAGTCAGGCCGGCAACATCGGCATCGGGTTCGCCATCCCGTCCGATGTGGCGGTCCGGATCGCCTCCGAACTGATCGACCATGGGTCCTCTGCCGATGCCGTCCTGGGGGTCACCATCTCGGCCACCGACAACGGCAGCCTGGGCTCGACCACCGCCGGGGTGGCGCTGCAGAAGGTCCGCCCCGGCAGTGCCGCGGCGAAGGCGGGCCTGCGGGCCGGTGACGTGGTGACCGCCCTGAACCGGTTCAGGGTGACCACCGCCGACGGTCTGATCGCGGCCACCCACTACTACCCGCCGGGCACCACCGTGACGGTGACGTACCAGCGCGGCGGGAGTTCTCACACCACCAGGGCCACCCTCGGCTCGGCCTGATCCCGGCCTGGTCGGCCGCCGGCAGTGCGGCGCCGGTCAGCGGGCCCGGCGCTCCACCCGCTCGACGTCGATCAGGGTGACCGAACGGGGCTCGAGCCGGATCCAGCCGCGGGCGGCGAAATCGGCCAGTGCCTTGTTCACCGTCTCCCGGGAGGCACCGACGAGCTGGGCCAGCTCCTCCTGGGTGAGGTCGTGGTGGACGTGGACGCCGTCCTCGCGATGATCGCCGAAACGGCTGGCCAGATCCAGCAGGGCCTTGGCCACCCGGCCGGGCACGTCGGAGAAGACCAGATCGGCGTTGGTGTCGTTGGCGCGGCGCAGCCGGCCGGCGAGCTGGCTGAGCAGGCCGTTGGCGACCTCCGGCCGGCCGACCAGCCACTGGTTCAGCACATCGTGCTCGAGGACGCGCAGCTCGCAGCCGGTCACCGCGGTGGCGGTGGTGGATCGCGGGCCGGGGTCGAAGACGGACAGCTCGCCGAACATCTGGCCGGGTCCGAGTACGGCCATCAGGTTCTCCCGGCCGGCGGAGCCGCTGCGGCCCAGCTTGATCTTGCCGCTGACCACGACGTACAGGCGGTCCTCGGTGTCACCCTCGTGAAACAGGATCTCGCCCTTGGTCAGTTTGATCGTCCCCATCGCCGCCGACAGGGTCGACACCGCCTCGTCCTCGAGTCCCTTGAACAGCGGAGCCTGTTTCAAGACTTCGGGGTCCACGTGCCCTCCTGGTCGTTGGCAACAATCTCCGACAGGCTACCGGCCGCGGTCATGGTGTGCACCCGATCATCAGCCCGTCAAGCGGCGTAGCGGGGGCGCACGGACCGTCGCGGGCCCTCAGTAGGCTGACCGGCATGACTGCAGGCCGGACCGCGCGAGCACCCCGCACCGCCGACCCGGCCACCGGCGGCGGCACCGCGGTGGATGTCAGCCGGACCGCCCTGGTCCGCCGAGCCCGGGCGATGAACCGTGCACTGCAGGCCACCTATCCCGACGCCCGCACCGAGCTGGACTTCGGCACACCGTTCCAGTTGCTGGTGGCCACCATCCTGTCGGCACAGTCCACCGACCGCCGGGTCAACCAGGTCACGCCGACCCTGTTCGCCCGCTACCCGCAGCCGGCCGCGATGGCCGCCGCCGACCGCGCCGAACTGGAGGAACTGATCAAACCGACCGGCTTCTTCCGTGCCAAGACCGACACGCTGCTCAGGCTCGGAGCCGCCCTGGTCGAGCGGTACGACAGCCTGGTGCCGGCCAAGCTGACCGAGCTGGTCACGCTGCCCGGTGTCGGCCGCAAGACCGCCAATGTCGTCCTCGGCAACGCCTTCGATGTCCCCGGCATCACCGTGGACACCCACTTCGCCCGGCTCGTCCGCCGGTTCGGCTGGACCGACGAGACCGAACCCGACAAGATCGAGGCCGCCGTCGGCAGCCTGTTCCCACGCAAGGACTGGACGCAGCTGTGTCACAACGTGATCTGGCACGGACGCCGCCGCTGCCATGCCCGCAACCCCGCCTGCGGTGCCTGCCCGGTGGCCCGCTGGTGCCCGTCCTTCGGTGCGGGTCCGACCGACCCGGTCAAGGCCGCCAAGCTGGTCCGGGAACCGCGCGGATGAGGCCGACCGTTCAGCCCGGTCGGCCGCGGCCCGGTCGGCTGCGGCTCGGTCGGCTGCGCACCGTCACGGCGGCCGCAGTGCTCGCCGCGGTGACGGCCCTGGCCGGCTGCGCCGGCGGCACCGCCGCCAACTCGTCCGGAGCGACCCCGCCGACCGCGACCGCGCCGGCCGGCGGTACGGCCCACGCCTCGTCCAGCCCGTCGGCCGACGCGGCGGACCGGTCCGCGGTCAGGGCCGCGCGCAAGGCCGCCGGCATCCGCGGCTGCCCTGCCTCCGCAGCCGACGTCGCGGGCCGCCCGGACGGGCTGCCCGACCTGCGGCTGTCCTGCCTGGGCGGCGGGAAGCCGGTCCGGCTGGCCGGCCTGCGAGGCACCCCGTCGGTGATCAACATCTGGGCGCAGTGGTGCCGGCCCTGCCGGCAGGAGGCCCCGCACCTGGCCGCGGTCGCGGCACGGGCCGGCGGCCGGGTCCGGTTCGTCGGCATCGACTACGAGGATCCGGACCCGCTGGCGGCCATCGCCTTCGCCCGGTCCGCCGGCTGGCACTACCCGCAGTTGCAGGATCGGCAGGGGACGGTCCGCAGCCCGCTGCGACTGATCGGAGTACCTGCCACCATCTTCGTCGACGCGGCCGGCCGGATCACCTACCGGCACAACGGCCCGTTCCGGTCCACGACCGAGCTGACAGCCGCCGTCCGTGATCATCTGGGGGTGTCGCTGTGACCGGTGACGGCAGCCGGCTGCCGTCCTGGCTGCACCGGCTGCAGAACGCGGTCACCCCGGTGGACCGGCCGGGAGCCGTCACCGCAGCAGCCGGGGCTCGCGGGTCCGGCCGGCCGGCCTCGGTGCTGGTCCTGTTCGGCGAGGACGCCGAGGGTCCCGACCTGCTCTTCATCGAACGGGCCGCCTCGTTGCGGTCCCATCCCGGTCAGGTCGCGTTCCCCGGCGGCGGTGTCGAGGCCGGCGACCGGGACCTGGTCCACACCGCGCTGCGAGAGACCGCCGAGGAGACCGGGGTCGAACCCGCCGGTGTCCGCGTGTTCGGACTGCTGCAGACCGTCGAGGTGGCGGTCAGTGGTTTCCGGGTGACGCCCGTGCTGGGCTGGTGGCACCGGCCGGGGCCGGTCGACGTCGTCGATCCCGGCGAGGTGGCGGCGGTCCGCCGGATCACGGTGTCGGCGCTGACCGACCCGGACAACCGCTACCAGATGCTGCATCCCAGCGGCCGGGTCGGACCGGGCTTCCTGATCGACGACCTGCTGATCTGGGGGGTCACCGGGCACCTGCTCGACGGCGTCCTCAGCCTCGGCGGCTGGCAGCGACCGTGGAACCGGAACCGGACCATGGAGGTTCCGCCCCGCTACCTCGGCCGCCACGCCGCTGACGGGGACATCGACGGGGACATCGATGCCGCACTCGAAGGAGAGATCGAATGACCGACGATCAGGACCGGACGGCGCTGCTGGCCCGCTTCGAGAAGCTGCTGCCGGGACAGGGCGATGTCGCCGAGGACCTGCTGGACCGCTACGCCCAACCGCACCGGCACTACCACGACTGCCGGCACCTGAGGGCCGTGCTGGACCGGGTCGACGAGTTCGCCGCCGGCCGGCATGATCATTTCGCGGTCGCGTTGGCGGCCTGGTTCCACGACGCGGTGTACGCGATCCCGCCGGGCCAGATCAGCAACGAGGAAGCCTCGGCCCGGCTGTCGATCCGCACCCTCGGCCGGTGCGGGTTGGAGCAGGAGGAGATCGGCGAGGTAGCCCGGCTGGTGCGGCTGACCCAGACCCACCGTCCGGTCGGATCGGATCCGAACGGCGAGCTGTTGTGCGATGCCGACCTGGCCGTGCTCGGGTCGGATCCGGACCGCTACCGCGAGTACGTCGCCGACGTCCGCCAGGAGTACGGCGCCCTGGACGACGACCAGTTCGACCGCGGTCGGCTCGAGGTGCTGATGCGGTTCGGCGGTCGCCAGCTGTTCCGGACCACGGCCGGCCGCCGGCT
Source organism: uncultured Actinomycetota bacterium (assembly GCA_963758075.1). Lineage (GTDB taxonomy): Bacteria > Actinomycetota > Actinomycetes > Propionibacteriales > Propionibacteriaceae > Microlunatus. The sequence continues at coordinate 983,657 of CAVWTT010000005.1, forward strand.
CGAGGACACCGCGCAGCGCAACCTGCGGCAGGAGGCGATGGCGCTGGTCGAGCGGCTCGGTGTCCGCCACGATCTCGACCCGGACGGCTGGCCGTTGTCGACCCGCTGACCGGCCCCGGCGGCGGGGTCAGCTGTCGCCACCGAACGCATCCCGCAACGACACCCGTGCCCCGGTCCGCAGCAGCGCGTTGCGGTAGACCCGGGACGCCATCATGATCACGACGACGGTGGTGACCAGCAGGATCAGCAACGACAGCAGCGGTTCCCACCATGCCGCCGTGGACATGAACAGCCGTAGTGGCATTCCGACGGCCGCGGAGAACGGCACGTAGGACATGATCGTCACGACCACCTCGTTGGTGTTGAAGAAGACGACCAGGAAGTACGGCACCATCACCAACATGCTCACCGGCATCACGGTGGCCTGAACGTCCTCCTGCCGGGACACCAGTGACGCGGCGGCGGCGAACATCGAGGCCAGCAGCACGAAGCCGAGCACGAAGAAGATCACGAACCAGGCCATCGGTGCGCCCAGCATGCCGAGTAGGTGGGTGTCACCAGTGGCCGCCAACCCGATCACTGCGCAGGCGCCCAGCAGGACGATCTGGCCGAACGCCAGCAGACTGTTGCCGACGATCTTGCCGGTGAGCAGCAGCCGCGCCGGGATGCTGGACAGCAGGATCTCCACCACGCGGGTCTGTTTCTCCTCCACCACGCTCTGGGCGATGGTGCCGCCGAACGTCGCCGCTGACATCAGGAACACCAGCCCGAATCCCAGTGCGGCCAGGTACCGTACGCCGGCTGGGATCGTCGGTGGGTGCAACAGGTCGACGGGTGGTTGCACGCTGAGCGTGGTCACCAGTGCCTCCGGTACGGCGTCGTCGGCGATGATCCTGATCCCGGTCGGATTGCCGGTATCGGCGACGATCGCGGCGGCCACGGATCCGCTGCGGACCAGCCGGACGGCGGCCGCTCGGCTGCCCACATTGTCGACCTGCAGCCCGTCGCTGTGGTGCAGTCGCTGCGCGGCCGTGCCGACGGCTGCCACCCTCGTCGCGGACTGGTGGTGGGAGGTGATGCCACCGATGACGATGCCGGCCAGCACGGCGACGAGCATGATCGCGGTGGAGATCAGGAACGCCCTGCTGCGCAGCCGGGCGATGATCTCGCGTACGGCCACCAGCCGGACGGCCTGCCCGGTGGACGGGGCACCGGGACCGCTGGCCACGGATCCGGTGGCGGTGAGGTCGGGCGACGTGGTCACTGGATGATCTCCTTGAAGATCTCGGCGAGACGAGGGCGACGTGGGGTGAAGGCAAGCACCGGACCGCGACGGACCGCCTCGGCGAGTACGGCCTGGGCCGCATCCGGACCGTCGGCGTCGAAGACGGCGTGCGGGCCGTCGAACTCGAGGACGCTGATGTCGGACCGATCCCGAAGCCAGCCGGCGTCAGTACCCAGGCTGATCCGATAGCTGGTGCCGGCGTACCGGGCGCGCAGCGCCTCCCGATCCCCGTCGGCACGGATGCTGCCGTCGGCGATGATCACCAGATCGTCGCAGAGCTGTTCGACGATGTCGAGCTGGTGGGAGGAGAACAGCACCGGGACGCCGGCCGCGGCGCGTTCCCGCAGCACCGCCAGTACCACGTCGACGGCCAGCGGGTCGAGCCCGGAGAAGGGCTCGTCGAGGATCAGCGCCTCCGGATCGTGGACCAGTGCGGCTGCCACCTGGGCGCGCTGCTGGTTGCCCAAAGAGAGCGTCTCCACCCGGTCGGTGCTGCGTTCGGTCAGGTCCAGCTGCTCCATCAGCCGGTCGGTGTTGCGGTGAGCGTTCCCGAGACCGAGTCCGTGCAGCCGGGCGAGGTAGACCAACTGCTCGGCCAATGGCATTTTTGGATACAGCCCGCGCTCCTCCGGCATGTAGCCGAACCGTCGACGGTCGGCCGACGTCAGTCGGGTGCCGTTCAGGCGGACCTCGCCGCTGTCGGCGGTGAGCACACCGAGGATGATGCGCATGGTGGTCGTCTTGCCGGCCCCGTTGCGGCCGACGAAACCGGTGATCCGGCCTCCGGCGACCTGGAAGCTGACGTCGGTCAGCACCCGTCGGGACTCGAACGATCGGTTCACGGACTTCACTTCAAGCACGGTTCGAGGCTACGGAATCCGGTTATCAGCCGCCTCCGCCGGCCGACGGGATTCCCGGTTCCGCCTCAGGACGGAGTCGGTGACACGATGCCGCGTTCGTAGGCATAGATCACCGCCTGGACCCGGTCGCGCAGCTGCAACTTGGCCAGCAGGTTGGATACATGGGTCTTCACCGTCGCCTCCCCGACAACCAGTTCGGCGGCGATCTCGGCGTTCGACAGGCCCCGGGCGATCAACCGCAGCACCTCCTGTTCCCGACCGGTGAGGGCAACGGCGATCCCCTCGGGCCGATCAGTCGGCCGGGCCGGAGCCTGGCTACCGGGCGCCTGACGGCCGGCCCGGCCGGCGATCACCCGGCGGGTGACCGCGGGGGAGAGCAGCCCGTCGCCGGCGGCGACGACCCGGACTGCCTCCACCAGCTTCTCCGGCGTCGCGTTCTTCAGCAGGAAGCCGCTGGCTCCTGCCTCCAGCGCCGCGAAGAGGTAGTCGTCGCGGTCGAAGGTGGTCAGGATCAGCACCGAGGCATCCAGGGTGGGGTCGGCGATGACCTCACGGGTCGCAGCCAGGCCGTCGAGCACCGGCATCTGGACATCCATGCAGATCACATCGGGCCGGAGTTCCCGTGCGGCCCGGACGGCGTCGCGGCCGTCGGCCGCCTCACCGACCACCTCGATGCCGCCGGCCAGGTCGAGGATCACCCGGAAGCCGTACCGGACCAGGTCCTGGTCATCGACCAGCAGCACCCGGACCGGCCGATCGGAGCCAGTCGTGGCCGCGCCCGGACCGGCCATCACTGCTCCACCCCGGCGGTCGGAACCGGGAAACGGGCACGTACCAGATACCCACCACGGTCCAGCGGGCCCAGTTCGATGCTGCCGCGCGAGGCAGCCACGCGTTCGCGCATACCGAGCTGCCCGAGACCGCCCCGGTCCGGTCGGCGGGACACATGCCGGCCGCTGTTGGTGACCTCGATCTCCACCTCGTCGGGGTGGAATCGCAGCCGGACGTCGGCCGTCGCCGTCGGTCCGGCATGTTTGCGGACGTTGGTCAGCGCCTCCTGGACCAGCCGGTAGACGTTCACGTCGATCACCGACGGCAGCGGACGCGCCGATCCGATGAGCTCCAGCCGGGTCGGCAGGCCGGCCCGGCTGGTCTCCTCCACCAGCGCCGGCAGCCGACGGACCCCCACGGTGGCGCCGCTCTCGGTGCGATCACCGGACTCGCCGGACCGGTCGGCGCCGTCGCTGGGGTGCCAGTCGCGCAAAGTGCTGAGCATGCCCCGCAGTTCCTCGACTGCCGTGCGGGCGCTGGATTCCACGTGACCCAGCGCGGTTCGGGCCGACGGCGGGTCCTGCTCCAACGCGATGCGCGCCGCACTGGCCTGGACGCCCATCACCGAGACGTGATGGGCCACCACGTCGTGCAGGTCCCGGGCGATCCGCATCCGCTCCAGCGCCAGCGCCTGCGCCGTCGTCCGTTCCCGTTCCTGCGCCAGCTCCTCGGTGCGCCGCACCAAGGCATCGTGCTCGACAGCCTGGGCGAACCCCCGATTGCCCAGCAGGTGCGCGCCGGCGAAGAAGGTGGCATTGGTCAGCAGCTGGATCAGAGCCACCGACACCAGCGGTGAGAACGGTCCCGTCTGCGCGGCGGCGTCCGGGGCGCCCTTGGTTGCGTAGACGAAGATCGCGATGACCAGCCAGCAGAACATCGCCGCGGTGATCGCCGCCCGGCTCCATCCGGCCCGCTGCCGATCGGCATCCCAGGCGCCGACGGTGTAGAAGGCGGTGAACAGGGCAATGTTGGGGAAGAACAGCGAGACCCCGAAGATGATGCCGCCGGCGATGAACAGCGCTGACACCACCACCGCGACGGTGTTGGGGCGCCGCCGCCGCCAGGCCAGCGGCAGGGTGACCAGCACCGACCAGACCAGTTCCAGCCACAGCGGGGTGTGGATCGGTGCGGCCAGACCTGCCCAAGGGTAGAGCGGCATGGTGATCACCGCCGCCACGCACAGGGCGCCGGCGGCGATCGCATCGGCCCTCGCCCCGGCGGGTCCCGGACCCGGGCGTCGCCATCCCGGGTGCGGAGGCTCCACCGGCGGGAACAGCCGATCCATCACTGCGGGCGCCGACCGGTCGGCGGTCGGGTCGCAGCGCCCCACGACATCGACGGTCCAACTCACCGGGCCACGGTAACGGCACCGCCTTCGGTCGACATCCGCCGGATGGCGTAGATCACCGGCGGTGCTGGACGAATCTCTGCTCAGCTCCGGGTGCGACCGGCGGGGACGGCCCGCGTGGGTTCGGTCCGGCCCTCGATGCGCTCCGCCGTGGCCGCAGCGTTGCCCCGGGCGACCGCGACCTTGACCGCGTCGACGGTCTGCCGGCCCTCGGCGACGGTGCGCTCGGGGCCCTTGACCTTCTTCACCCGGCCGAGGCCGAACAGGCCGAGGATCCCGGCGATCACGAACAGCACGCCGGCCATGATCACGAAGCCCAGCGCGATCGGGATGTTCAGCCACTGCCAGATCGCCAGCGCACCGGCGACGTACAGCAGCAGCAGGGCGTTCAGCATGAAGTACAGGGCGCCGGTGAACGCGCCGGCACCCATGCCGGCATTCTTCGCCGACGGGACCAGTTCGGCCTTGGCCAGGTCCACCTCGCCCTTGACGATCGTCCGGATCTCGCCCTGGATGTCCTTGACGATGTCGCCGACCCCCCGGGCCGCCGGGGTCGATCCGGGCGTCTGCCCCGGTCGAGAGTTCGCCATTGCGCGTTCTCCTCCCACATCGCCGCAGCGACGCTGTCCGAATCCTGCTGCCGTGCAGCATGCTGCTGCCGGGAAACCGTGCCGGCGCCGAGCCTATCGGTCCGCGCCGGCGCGGCCAGTCGATCAGCCGCGGCCGGGCCGTCCCGGGTCGGTGCGGATCCGTACCGGAACCCGCCGTGCCCGGCTGCGCCGGGCCAGGCTGACGGCGGCGAGCACCGCGGCGAGCACCGATCCGGCCAGCACCGCGGTCTTGGCGTGATCACCTGCCACGTCGCCCACGCCGAAGGCGAGATCGGACACCAGCAGGGCCACCGTGAAACCGACACCGGCCAGTAGAGCCACCGAGAACACCTCCGCCCATCGCAGGTCCGGTGCCAGTTCGGCTCGGGTGAAGCGGGCGGTCAGGAATGCACCGCCGAACACACCGATGGCCTTGCCGGCCACCAGGCCCAGCACGATCCCCAGCGCCAGCGGTTCGGTGACCAACGACGCCAGGCTGTCCGCCGAGATTTCTACCCCCGCCGCGATCAGGGCAAACAACGGCACCGCGACGGCCGCCGATACCGGTCGCCACAGGTGTTCCCACCGGGTCACCGGCGGATCGGTGTCATCCGGTCCGGCGCGGGTCACCAGACCGATGGCGACGCCGGCGATGGTCGGATGGATGCCGCTGGAAAGGGTGCAGATCCAGGCCAGGACGCCCAGCGGCAGATAGAGCCAGCCGGCGTCGATCCGGCGGCGCTGCAGCAGCCACCACAGCACCACACAGGCCAGCGCCCCGGCCAGCCAGCTCCATCGGACGGTGTCGGTGAACACCGTGGCGATCACCAGGATCGCGCCCAGGTCGTCGACGATCGCCAACGTCAGCAGGAAGGCGCGCAGGCTGGCCGGTAGTTGCCGGCCCACGATCGCCAGTACCGCCAGCGCGAAGGCGATGTCGGTGGCCATCGGGATCGCCCAGCCCTCCGGCCGGCCGCCGTCGGCGGTCAGGTTGATCACCAGATAGACCGCGGCAGGCAGGACCATCCCGCTGACGGCGGCGACGATCGGCACCAGCGCGTCGGCGGGTCTCGACAGCGAACCCACGGTGAGCTCGCGCTTCAGTTCCAGTCCGGCGACGAAGAAGAAGATGGTCAACAGGCCGTCGCCGGCCCAGCTCTCCAACGGCAGCGGGCCGATCCGGAACTCCCGGACGACTTCGTAGCCGTGGTGGTCGAGTTGGGCCCACACCACCGCGGCCGCCGCGGCCAGCAGCATCAGGACACCGCCGACGGTCTCGTCGCGAAGGAAGTCGGCGACGGTCCGCCGGTCGGCGGGCGCCTTGAAGATGTGACGACGGACGGACATGATCACGCGGGTACCTTCAGGGTCGACGACGGGCGATGCCGACCAGGCTTCCCGGCGCTCCGCAGCCCAGCATAGGGGCCTGAGCCGGGACCGCCGGTCGGTCGATCAGGCCGTCCCCGACCGGCGGCCCGTCCCGGTCGACTCAGCCCTCGCCGGCCGCCCCGGCGGTGAGGTTGGTGCGGATGATGTCCATCACCGTGGAGTCGGTCAGGGTGGTGACGTCACCGAGTTCGCGGTTCTCGGCGATGTCGCGCAGCAGTCGCCGCATGATCTTCCCCGAACGGGTCTTCGGCAGTTCCTCCACGATCATGATCTGCCGCGGACGGGCGATCGGCCCGATCTCGGAGGCGACATGCCGACGCAGTTCCTGCACCACGTCCGGGCCTCCGTTGCCGGCCTCGGAGCGCAGGATCACGAACGCCACGATCGCCTGGCCGGTGGTCTCGTCCCGGGCACCGACGACCGCAGCCTCGGCCACCTTGGCATGGGAGACCAGCGCCGACTCGATCTCGGTGGTCGACATCCGGTGGCCGGAGACGTTCATCACGTCATCGACGCGGCCCAGCAGCCACAGGTCTCCGTCCTCGTCCTTCTTCGCGCCGTCACCGGCGAAGTACCTGCCCGGGAACCGCGACCAGTAGGTGTGGACGTACCGGTCATCGTCGCCCCACAGCGTGCGCAACATCGCCGGCCACGGCTTGGTGATCACCAGATAGCCGCCCTCGCCGTTGCCGACCGGTGTGCCCTCGTCGTTGACGACGTCGATGCTGGTGCCCGGCACCGGGGTCATCGCCGCACCCGGTTTGCCGGCGGTCACCCCGGGCATCGGGCTGACCATGTGCATGCCGGTCTCGGTCTGCCACCAGGTGTCCACCACCGGCGTGCGGTCGCCGCCGATGTGGGTGCGGTACCAGACATAGGCTTCCGGGTTGATCGGCTCGCCCACCGAACCGAGCACCCGCAGGCTGGACAGATCGAACTTCGCCGGGATCTGCGAGCCCCACTTCATGAAGGTGCGGATCGCCGTCGGCGCGCAGTACAGGATCGACACCTTGTACTTCTCGATGATCTCCCACCAGCGGCCCTGGTGCGGGGTGTCGGGGGTGCCCTCGTACATCACCGAGGTGGTGCCGTTGACCAGGGGGCCGTAAACGAGATAGGAGTGCCCGGTCACCCAGCCGATGTCGGCCGCGGTCCAGAAGACGTCGGTCTCGGGTTTGAGGTCGAAAGTGGCCCAGTGGGTGTAGGAGGTGCCGACCAGGTAGCCACCGGTGGTGTGCAGGATGCCCTTCGGCTTCCCGGTGCTGCCGGAGGTGTACATGATGTAGAGCGGGTGCTCGGCCGCGAACGCCTCGCACTCGTGTTCGGTCGACTGGCGGCCGACGAACTCGTCCCACCACAGGTCGCGGCCCTCGGTCATCGCCACCTCTTCGCCGGTCCTGCGGACGACGAGGACGTTGCGGACACCGGGGCATTCGGTCAGCGCCTGGTCCACGGCAGGTTTCAGCGAGGACGCTTTGCCCTTGCGGTAGCCACCGTCGGCGGTGATGACGATCTCGCAGTCGCAGTCGACGATCCGGCTGGCCAGGGCTTCGGCGGAGAAGCCACCGAAGACCACCGTGTGCGGCGCCCCGATCCGGGCGCAGGCCAGCATCGCTACCGCCGCCTCCGGGATCATCGGCATGTAGATCGCCACCCGGTCGCCGGCCTTGACGCCGAGTTCGATCAACGCGTTGGCGGCCTGCTTCACCTCGGCGGTCAGTTCGGCGTAGGTGATGGCGCGGCTGTCGCCCGGCTCGCCCTCGAAGTGGAACGCGACCCGGTCGCCGTGGCCGGCCTCGAGATGCCGGTCGCAGGCGTTGTAGGCGGCATTCAGTGTCCCGTCGGCGTACCAGGTGGCGAACGGCGGGTTGCTCCAGTCCAGGGTCTGGGTCGGCTTGGTCGCCCAGGTCAACCGGTCGGCCTGCCGGGCCCAGAAGGCCTCCGGGTCGGCCTCGGCTTCGGCGTAGGTGGCCTCGGTGACGTTGGCCGAGGCTGCCAGGTCCGCGGGTGGCGGGAACCGTCGGTTCTCCGAGAGCAGATTCGACAGGGTCTCGTCACTCACAACGCGCCTCCTCGAGTGGAATGGACACCGGTCAGCCTATCGACCCCCGCCGACACCGCAGACGTCGGTTCGCCGCCGTTTGGCTGCTCGGGGAGACTGGCCGGGCACGGGCACTCGGCTGTGCTGGGAGGATCGGCGCCCGACCGGGCCGCCGGCGAAGGGTTCGCGACGGCTGTGAGGGTGACCGACCGATGGGACGACTGGCTGGGCTGAGCCTGCGGAACCGCGCGCTGATCGCCCTGGTCACGGTGTTCGTGATGATCTTCGGTGCCATCACCGCCGGTCAGTTGAAGCAGGAACTCATTCCCTCGATCAGCGTGCCGACCGCGGTGATCACCACCAGCTATTCCGGGGCGTCGCCGCAGGTCGTGGCCCGCAGCGTGACCGTTCCGGTCGAACAGGCCGTCGGTGGGGTGGCCGGGATCAAGGACATCACCTCCACCTCCTCCACCGGCACCTCGCGGGTGACGGTGGACATGCAGTACGGCACCGACATGACCGCGGCCCAGCAGGACCTCGAGGCCGCGATCAGTCGGATCCGGTCCGCCCTGCCCGACGGAGCCGACAGCCAGGTCAGCACCGGCAGCATCGAGGACTTTCCCGTCATCCAGCTCAGCGTGACCAGTGCCTCCGATGACAAGGCCGCCCTCGCCGACCGACTCGACACCGTCGCCGTCCCCCAGTTGCAGAAGATCGACGGGGTCCGTGCGGTCACGGTCTCCGGCGCGCCGACACAGCGCATCGAGGTCGCGTTGAAGTTGACGGAGCTGCAACGCCGGCAACTGACCGCGACCGACGTGAGCCGGACCCTGCAGGCCGCCGGGGTGGTGTCCTCGGCCGGCAGCATCGGCGCGGGTGACCGGACGCTGTCGGTCGACGTCGGCCGGCGCCTGCACTCGGCGGCCGACGTGGCCGCGCTCAAGATCATCACGCCCAGCGGCTCCACCACGACCATCGGGGACGTCGCCACCGTCCGCCGCACAGATGCGCCGGCGTCGTCGATCGCCCGCACCAACGGACGTCCCAGCCTGTCGCTGGCGATCACCAAGACACCGGAGGGCAACACCGTCGACGTCAGTGCTGCGGTCACCGCCGCACTGCCCGGTATCGCCACCAAGCTGGGCGACGGGGCCCGGTTCACCACCGTCTTCGACCAGGCGCCGTTCATCACCCAGTCGATCAGCGACCTGATGACCGAGGGCGGTCTGGGATTGGTCATGGCCGTCGTGGTGATCCTGATCTTCCTGCTGTCCGGGACCTCGACGGTGGTGACGGCGATCTCGATCCCGGTGTCGGTGCTGATCACCCTGATCGGGCTTCGGGTGGCCGACTACTCGCTGAACATCCTCACTCTGGGCGCGTTGACGATCGCCGTCGGGCGCATCGTCGACGACTCGATCGTGGTGATCGAGAACATCAAACGGCACCTGTCCTACGGCGAGGAGAAGCTGGCCGCGATCACCACCGCGGTAGGTGAGGTCGCGACGGCGATCACGGCGGCCACGGTGACCACGGTCGCGGTGTTCCTGCCGATCACCCTGGTCGGCGGTCAGGTGGGCGAGCTGTTCCGGCCGTTCGGTGCGACGGTGACGATCGCGTTGTTGGCCTCCCTGCTGGTCTCGCTCACCATCGTTCCGGTGCTGGCCTACTGGTTCCTGCGTGCGCCGCGTACGGCGGTCGCTGCGGAGGAGGTTCGCCGGGCGGCGGAGGCCAGCGAGCATCGCGGTCTGCTGCAGCGTGGCTACGTGCCGATCATCCGGACCGCCACCCGGCACCCGTTGATCACGGTGTTGCTCGCCGTGCTGGTGATGGCCGGGACCGGCACCCTCGCCGGCAGTCTGAAGACGAACTTCCTCGGTGACAGCGGCCAGAACACGGTGACGATCACCGAGGACTTCCCGCCGGCGCTGAGCCTGGACAGCAAGAGCGGTCGAGCCCGCACGGTCGAGCGGGCGATCGCCGCTGTGCCGGGAGTGCAGACCGTGCAGACCACCATCGGCAGCGGCGGGCTGGCCGGCATCTTCGGTGGCGGACAGGACTCGGCGTCGTTCACCGTCACCACCGACACCGGCGCCGACCAGCAGCGGGTCCGCAATGACCTCACCGCACGTCTGGACGCCCTCACCGGGGTGGGCACCGTGACCGTCAGCAACAACGCCGGCTTCGGCGCCGGCTCCGATGTCCAGGTGATCATCACCGCACCGGATGCCGACCGGTTGGACCGGGCCGCCCGGCTCGTCGTCGAGCGGATGAAGAAGCTCGACAGCGTCAGTAACGTCACCTCGTCGCTGGTCGCGGCGCAGCCGATCGTCCGGGTCGACGTCGACCCGGTCAAGGCCGGTCGCATGGGCGTGTCGACGGCCCAGGTCACCCAGACCCTGCAGGGCATCCTGTCCCCGGCCACGGTCGGATCCGTCGAGATCAACGGCACCGACGAGGACGTGGTGCTGCGCGTCGACGACCCGCCGGTCGGACTGCAGGAACTCCGCGATCTGAAGATCGCCGTCACCCCCGCCGCAACGACGACGGGCCCCACCGGTACGACGACAGGCCCCACCGGAACGAAGACTGGCCCGACCGGCAAGTCGACGGGGCCGACGCCGACCCGACGCACCGTGAAGCTGTCCGCAGTGGCCGACGTATCCCGCGCCCGGGTCGCGCCGACGGTGACCCGGCGGGACGGACAGCGCAGCGCCACGGTGTCGTTGACCCCGACCGGTGACAACCTGCGCAGCGTCAATGCCGCGGTGCAGGCCGCCCTGCAGGAGGTGCGGTTACCCGCCGGCGCACAGACCGAACTCGGCGGCGTGACCACCGACCAGGCCGACGCGTTCTCCCAACTCGGGCTGGCCCTGCTGGTGGCGATCGCGATCGTCTACGTGGTGATGGTCGCGACGTTCAAGAGCCTGGTGCAGCCGCTGATCCTGCTGGTGTCCATCCCGTTCGCGGCGGTCGGTGCACTGCTCGCGTTGGTGATCACCGGCACCCCGTTGGGGGTCCCGTCCATGATCGGCCTGTTGATGTTGGTCGGCATCGTCGTCACCAATGCGATCGTGCTCATCGACCTGGTCAACCACTACCGGGCGGCCGGGGAGTCGGTGGACGACGCGTTGATCGACGGCGCCCGGCGGCGCCTGCGGCCGATCCTGATGACGGCGATCGCCACCATCTTCGCCTTGATCCCGATGTCGTTGGGCGTCACCGGCGGCGGGGTCTTCATCTCCCAGCCGCTGGCCATCGTGGTGATCGGCGGTCTGGTCTCCTCCACGGTGTTGACCCTGATCCTGGTGCCGGTGCTCTACCGCCTCGTCGAGGGTCGGCGGGACCGGCGGGCCGGCCACCCCCGCCACGGGGCCGAGCCGGTGCTCAGCCGATGACGGCGCCGAGAGCCGCGGCGATGCTGATCGCACCGGCAACATCGATGTGGGTGTCGCCGAACACCGCCTGACGAAGATCGGCGCCGTCCAGCCGGGCGCCGACCAGCACCGCCTCGACCAGCCGGGTGTCGCGCAGGACCGCCCGACGCAGGTCGCATCCGGTCAAGGTGGCGCCGCTGAGGTCGCTCAGGCTCAGGTCGGCCTCGGAGAAGTCGACGTCGGAGAAGTCGGTCCCGGCCAGCTGCGCGCCCCGCAGCGTCACCCCGCGCCACTGTCCGCCGCGGACGGTGAACGGGCGGAAACTGCAGTCGGCGAAGCTGGACCCGGACAACTTGCAACCGTCCAGAGTCGCCGAGAAGAAGGAGCATCGTTCGAACGTGCAGCCGATGAACGCGCTGCTGTGGTGGGTGGACACGTTGAAAGCGCAGCCGGAGAACGTGCAGCCGGTGAAGATCACCGAGCGGGTGCCCACCTCGGTCAGGTCCACCCGGCTGAACCTCGTCCCGGTGAACGAGGCAGCCCTCAGCTCGCGGCCGTACCAGTCCTCGTCGGTGATCTCGGTGGCTGCTGGATCCTGCCCGCTGCGCTCGGCCATGGGATCACCGTACGGCGATCCGGTCCGGTCGCCGTCCGAGCCGTCAGAAGCCGAGCGGGATCTCCAGACCGGAATCGTCGCCGGTCGGCACCGCCAGGGCCCGGTGATCCACGACCGCGCGCCAACACGATGTCTGGAACGGCAGCATCAGCGGTTCCGGCGGGCGGGCGTAGGTCTGGTAGAGCTCACCGACCTCGGCCAGCAGCTGATCACGATGGTGCTCGTCGAGTGCGGCCGTCGCCGGTCGGCGCTGCACCATCTCCAGCAGACCGTCGCGGTCCATCGGTACCCAGTTGCGGAAGTTGCGCTGTTCGGCATCGCCGAAGTACGGGCCGTCGATCAGCGCGATCACCGAGTCCTGGCCGTAGCGACCCTGCATCGCCTCCGGGTCGACCGGCTGCAGGATGCGTGCCAGCCTGCGCACCCACGGCACGGTGTCGTCGCGGGTGTTGTAGACAGCCACCAGCCGGCCGCCGGGCCGCAGTACCCGGGCAATCTCGGCGCCCGCCAGCCCGGGGGCGAACTTGTGCAGGGTCTCGGCCGAGCTGACCAGATCGAACTGCCGGTCGGAGAAGGGCAGCGACTCCGCCTGCGCCACCACGTGGTGGGCCGCCGGGACCCGGCCGACCAGCGCCTGCACGGCCCGGCGGGAACGGTCCACCGTGTAGACCTGGTGGCCCCGGTCCAGCATCGTCCGGGCCAACCGACCGCGCTGCGGGGCCAGGTCCAGCACCCGTTGGGGGACGTCGCCCAGCATCCAGTTGAGCGCCGCCTCCGGGAAGGCGGTGCGACGGACTGCGGGCATGGCGTGATCGTAGTGCCCGCGCGCGACCGCCGGCTCCAGGCGGGGCCGTGCGGATCGCCGCTGTCAGCATGGGACCAGGCCCGGTGGGCCACAGCGAGCAGGAGGAGGAACGATGCCGGAAGGGCTGAAAGATCCGCTGGCCGAGCTGGCCCGGCTGGAGGGTGTGCCCTCCGCGGTCGCCGCCGCACGCGATGCTGTCGACGCCGTTCTGCGTGACCGCGGCCGGCGCGTCGTCCGGCCGGAGCAGACGGCGGCCGCCCTGCTGTCGGCGGCCCGGGCGACGGCTCGCCTCGAGGACGAAGCCGATGCCGAAGCCGATGCCGAAGCCGATCCGGGAGCCGACTCGGGCGCCGATCCGGACCGGTGGGGACCCGGAGCGATCCGGATGCACGCCGAGTTCGTCACCCTGGCGCCGCTGGTCCGGGTCGCCCCGGGACAGGCGATGGCCCGCGCGCACGCGCTGCTGGGCCGCGGCCTGCTGCCCGACGACCGACTCGGCCGCGTACGTCCCCAGCATGGTCGGGCAGACCGGCTGGCCGCGCTGGACCGGACCCTGGCCGCGGCGACCACGGCGCCGGCGATCGTGGTGGCTGCGATCGCCCACGGCGAGGTGGCCACGGTGGCCCCGTTCGAGGCCGGCAACGGAATCGTCGCCCGCGCGATGGAGCACCTGATCCTCATCGACGGCGACGTCGATCCGTCGGCGGTCACCGTGCCCGAGGCCGCTCACCTGGCGGCGCGGGACCGCTACCGGCAGGCGTTGGCCGACTATCGCACCGGCACCGTCGCCGGGATGCGTTCCTGGTTGCTGTACACGGCCGCCGCAGTGGCCCGGGGCGCGGAACTGAGCCCGATGTCGACGTCGGCCTGAGTCATGTCCGGACCACCGCGGTCCGGACATGACTCGGCGCCCGCATCGGAAGGCGGGCGCCGGCCAGCGCATCGGGCTGAGTGACCAAGCGTGCACTCTGAAAGGGTTGGTCCAGGTCGGGCCCGGAACGCAACGCCCCGCTACGGATGGGTGGTCACCGCGTGGGTACTCGCCGTGTTTGCGCAAGGATCCCCGCCTGGTCGCGGACCGACTGCGGGACCCGCTCGGTCCTCGGTCGGAGCCGTCGCCTTGACGTCCCACCACCAGTGGTGAGGCGCCGGAATCCTAAGCAGGGCGACGATTCCGGCTTGCATTCGCTGCCGCGATCATTCGGTTTTCCTTGACCTCTTTTGTACCCCTTCCGAACCGGTTTGCAAAGACCTGGACCGTGTTCTCTTCATCAGATCCGCCACCGGCTGCGGAGATCCGAGGGGCGCCGCTTTCAAGATCATCCACGGTGCCGAGGGCGTCGGTGCGCCGTCGGCGGCCGTTGTCCACAGCATCGGCGGGACCCTGTGGTTGTGCACAGATCCTGTCGGTCGCGGCCGGACCGGGTCCGGATGGCGCAGCGTGGAGGGGTGAATATCCAGGCATCCATCCGGTCCGGCGCAGGTCGGCAACACGACCGACGGGCGCCCGATCGGGCTGCGCCCGGCCTGGAGCGCCCGGGTGGCGGGGCGTCGCCGTTGATCAGCACCGCCGACGTGGATCTGTTGGACCACATCCTCGCGGCAGCCGCGGCCACCGGATTCGAGCCCACGGTGGTCGCCGACCCGCCCGGACTGCGTCCGCTCTGGGCGGCGGCGCCGGTCGTCGTCGTCGGATCGGACCTGGCCCCGCTGGTCGGCGAACTGGCGCTGCCCAGACGGCCCGAGGTCTACCTCGCCGGACTCGAGGCCGATCTCGCCGATCTCTGGCGCTGGTCCGCATCGCTCGGCGCAGCCGTGGTGGCCCTGCCGGCCGGTGCGGGAGTGCTCACGGCCGCGATCTGGGATACCACCGGGGCACCCGGCGGAGCCGGCCGGCTGATTGCCGTGGTCGGTGGGTGCGGAGGTGTCGGCGCGTCGTCGGTCGCCGCTGCGCTGGCCGTCACGGCGGCGTCCGACGGGACGGCCGCGATGCTCGTCGACCTGGATCCGCTGGGCGGCGGGATCGACCTGCTCGTCGGTGCCGAGGCGGTGGCGGGCTGGCGGTGGCCGAGACTGAACGCTGCGCAGGGCCACCTGGGCGACCTGACCGGCCAGCTGCCGCGGGTGGCCGGTGTCGACGTGCTGTCGACCGTCCGGGCCGAGGACCCGACCGGTGGCCCCGGCGTCGAGGCCGTTCGGGCCGTGCTGGCATCGGCCGTCCGCAGTCACCGGCTCGTGGTCGTCGATCTGGCCCGGCGCCTGGACGGGATCGGCCGGGAGGTGCTGCGCCGCGCCGATCACACCGTGGTCGTCGCCGGAGCCGACGTGCGTGCCACCGCGGCGGCCCAGCAACTGGTGGGCGAGTTGCGCAATCTCACCGGCGACCTGTGTCTGGTGGTCCGCCGACCCCGGGCCGGCGGCGTCGACGGTGGTCTGGTCGCCGACACTCTCGGTCTGGACCTGATCGGTGTCGTCGGCCACGACGCCTCACTGCGGCCGGCGGCCGAGCGCGGTGACCCGCCGGGCCGCTCGGCCAGGAGCCCGTTGTCGCGGCTCAGCAGCCGCGTTCTCGCCGGACTGGCGGTGCGAGGCCGGTCGGCATGACCGCAGTCGCAGATCTGGACCCGATCCGGGCCAGGCTGGCGGTACTGGGGCGGGCGCACACGTCCGCCGACGTCGCCGAGGCGATGCGGGAGACCGGTCTGGTCGTCAGCGACACGGCCCTGCTGGAGACGGTCGAGGCACTGCGGCGCGACAGTGTCGGGGCTGGTGTGCTCGATCCGCTGCTGCGGCTGGACGGCGTCACCGATGTCCTGGTCAACGGCCCGGACCAGGTGTTCATCGATCGTGGTGGTGGACTCGAGCGGACCGGTGTTGCCTTCGGCTCCGATGCCGAGGTGCGCCGGCTCGCCCAGCGGCTGGCCGCATCGGTGGGTCGTCGCCTCGACGACGCCTCGCCGTTCGTCGATGCGCGGCTGGCCGACGGCACCCGGGTGCACGCGGTCCTGGGCACGCTCGCCGACCCGGGCACCTGCGTCTCGCTGCGCATCCCGGCGGCCCGGTCGTTCTCCTTGGACGGCATGATCGCCGCCAGGTCGCTGACCGTCGCCGGTGCCGAACTCCTCCGCGCGATGATCATGGCCCGCGCCGCGTTCCTGATCAGCGGTGGCACCGGGTCGGGAAAGACCACGCTGCTGGCGGCGATGCTGGCCACCGTGCCGGCCGCGGAGCGGCTGGTGATCGTCGAGGACTCCCGCGAGCTGGCACCCGACCACCCGCACGTGGTCCGGATGGAGGGTCGCCCCGGCAACGCCGAACTCTGCGGTGCCGTGACGTTGACCGATCTGGTCCGGCAGGCGCTGCGGATGCGACCGGACCGGTTGATCGTCGGCGAGGTCCGCGGCGCCGAGATCTGTGACCTGTTGACCGCCATGAACACCGGCCACGAGGGTGGATGCGCCACCGTGCACGCGAATTCGGCCGCCGATGTCCCGGCGCGGCTGGAAGCCCTGGCCGCGCTCGGCGGGCTGGGACGGGATGCGGTGCATGCCCAGCTGGCCGCTGCGCTGGATGTCGTCGTCCACATCAGGAGAGGCCGCGACGGACACCGACAGCTGAGTGAGATCCACGTCCTGGAGCAGGACGGTCGTACCGGCCGGGTGGCCGCCGTGCCTGCGGTGCGGTTCAGCGAGGACGGACAGGCCATCCGGGACCGCGGCACCGCCGTGCTGGAAAGCCTGCTGTGCCGATGATCACCATGGTTGCGCTGCTGTTGGCGGGCATCGCCGCAGCATTGTTCGTCGGCGCGCCGCCGGGCCGCCGATGGCGGCAGCGGCTGGCCGCACCCGCAGCCGACCAGCCGGTGCCGCAGCGCCCATCCACCCGACAGAACCTGCTCGTGATCTTGATGCTGGTCGTGTCGCTGTGGGCGGCGGCGGTGCTCGACGGCGGGCAGGGCTTGTGGTGCACCACGGCCGCGGCGATGGTGGCCGGCACGGTCACCGTCCTGGCGCGGCGTGGAGCCCGGCGCCGATCCGCCGCCCGACGCCGGCGAGCCGTCGCCCACGCATGCACGGTGCTGGCCGGACAGATCCGGATCGGACAGGTGCCGCTGACGGCGCTGCGATCCGCGGCCGAGGACTGCCCGGTGTTCAGCGGTGCCGTCGCCACCGCCGAGTTGGGCGGCGACGTGGTCGCCCACTGGCACCGGCAGGCGCGCGAGGCGGGCCGGCACGGTTTGGCCGACCTGGCTCGCGCCTGGCAGCTGGCGCAGAGCACCGGTGCGGGGATGGCGCAGGTCCTGGACCAGGTGGCCGAGACGCTGCACGAGGACGAGTCGTTGGCGCTCGTGGTCGCCAGCGAGGCGGCCGGCCCACGGGCCAGCGGCAAGATCATGGCGCTGTTGCCGCTGGTCGGCATCGGTCTGGGCTATCTGATCGGCGGTGATCCGATCCGCTTCCTGTTCGGTTCGGCCGCCGGCTGGGCGTGTCTGGTCGCCGGCACGGCCCTGTCCTGCGGGGGAGTGCTGTGGATGGATCGGGTCGCCGACGCGGTAATGGAGGCTGATCGATGATCTTCCAGCTTCTCGCCGTCATGCTGGCCGGCTGCGCCGTGGGCGGCCTGATCTCCAGTCCCGCCGTGGTCATGCGCCGCCTCGGTCCTGATCGGCCTGACCGCCGGCCCGGGCGGGGGCCATCACCGCGGTGGCGTCGGGGTGCCGCACTGATCTCGCCGCGGCCGGGTGCACCGCCGCCGAGCCATCGGTACGCGCTGGCGCTGATCGCGGCAGTCGCGGTAGCGCTCGGTCGCCAGCTGATGTTCCCCGCTTCCGGTTCGACGGGGTGGCTGCTCGCGGTTCCGGTCGGCGTCGCCACGGTGATCATGGTCGGTCGGACGGAGAGTGCGGCCACCCGACGGCGTCGGCTGCGGATGACGGTGGAGTTGCCGCAGATCCTGGAACTCCTGGCGGCGGCCATGCAGGCCGGACTGCCGCTGCGTCGCGCCATCGGCGCGGTGATCGCTGTCACCGACGGTCCCCTTGCCGACGACCTGTCCGGCGTTCTCGCCGCCATCGATCTCGGTCGACCGGAGGGCCGTGCCTGGCGGGACCTGTCCGCCCACCCGGTGCTGGGCCACGTCGCGGTCGACCTGGCCCGGTCGGTGGATTCCGGCACCATGGTGGCCGCCACCCTACGAAGGCACGCCCGGCTGGCCCGACGTGACCGGCACGGCGCGCTGGAGGCGCGGGCCCGGACGGTGGGGGTGAAATCGGTTCCGCCGTTGATGCTGTGTTTCGTCCCGGCGTTCCTGGCCGTCTGCGTCGTGCCGATCATGGTGACCGCTATCGGCCGGGCCATCGGCTGACGCCCGCTGATGCGGGTGGTGCCTGTTGTCCGCGCAGCCCGCGGTGTCGTCCGGATCGGCCCTCGTGCACAGGGTTCTGACCGTTCGTAGCCGTCTCCACAGATCAGTTCGCAGATCGAACGCGGGCGTCGGACTGACGCACGATCTCCATGCAGGACGGAACTGGCATCACCGGGATGCCTTCCAGCAAAGGAGTGATCATGTCGGAACTCGTCACTCGGTGCTCAGACACCGACACCGTCGCGACCCAGACAGCCGCCCGCGCGGCCGGGTCGTCGCGGACCGGGCGGTCGCTGGCCACCGCCTGGATCGCGGCGATGATCGGATGGACGCTGTCGCCACCGAAACCGGGCGAGCGCGGCCTCGTCACGGTCGAGTTCATCTTCGGGATCGTGTTGGTCATCGCGATCATCACCGTCATCGTCAGCGTCATCCATCGTCCGGCGATGGGTGACTTCTTCCTCAACCTGATCCAGTGGCTGCTCAATCTGATCAGGAAGTGATCACCGGCGGTGGCGCCGCGCGGTGGGGGTCGGGTGTGGTGTCGGGGCCCGGGTGGCCGGGTCGTCCCGGACACCGCATCCGCACCGCGCGGGCCGGGTGTCGGTGAACCACGAGGAGGTGGACATGGTGGGCGGTCGATGGGTGACTCCGGGCGGCGGTGTCCACCGTCGCCGACGGGTCACCGGGCGGGACGGCGGGGTGACCGCCGGCTCATGGGCGCGGCGGTCGGAACGGGGGATGGTGACCGTCGAACTCGTCTTCGCCCTCCTGATCGTGTCGCTGGTCACGGCCGTCCTCGGCTGGGCGGTGTTGCTGATCGGTGTGCAGCTCGGCTGCACCGACACGGCCGCAGCCGTGGCGCGGCAGGCCGCCCGAGGCGACGAAGCCGCCGTCGCCGCGGCCCGGGCGAGGGCGCCGCGGCATGCGACGGTCCGGATCACCGACGGCGCCGAGGAGGTGCAGGTCAGCGTCCGGGTGGTGTCGCGGCCGCTGGACTTCGTGCCCGCAGTGACCGTGCACGCCGAGGCGTTCGCGCTGAAGGAGCCGGGAGTGCGATGAGCACGTCGGCACCGTCACGGCTCCGGCGCCGGAACCGCCCGGAGCAGCGCGGCAGCGGCACGCTGCTGCTCCTGCTGGTGGTCGTGATCATGCTGTCGCTGGTCTCGTCGATGGCGCCGATCGGCCGCTACCTGGTGGTGCGGGACCGGGCCCGGGCCGCGGCCGACCTGGCCGCACTCGCCGGCGCGCAGGCCTACGGCAGCGGGACCGACGGCTGTGCCGCGGCGCGACGTTACGCGACCCGCAACGGTGAACGGCTGCAGCGTTGCGACATCGCCGGGAACCCGACCGACTTCGTGCTGACCGTACGGATCGTCGCCGCCGTCCCGGCCGGCTCGCCCATCGTTCCCGGCGAGGTCGTCGTCGATGCCCGCGCCGGTCCGGTGCAGTGACTGCCGCTTCAGCGGGCCGGCGACTCCAGCAACGTCGCCAGCAGCAGCATGGCCGCCTGCTTGTCCAGCAGCTGGTTGGCGTTGCCGCACTTGGGTGACACCACGCAGGACGGACACCCGCTCGGGCAGTCGCAGGACCGCAGCCGGGCCAGGGTGGCCGACCACCAGTCCTCAGCCACCCGGAAGCCGCGTTCGGCGAACCCGGCCCCGCCCGGCTGGCCGTCGTGGACGAACACCGTCAGCATCCCGGTGTCGGGGTGCAGCACGGTGGACAGTCCGCCGATGTCCCAGCGGTCGCAGGGAGCGAACATCGGCAGCAGACCGATCGCGGTGTGTTCGGCGGCGTGCGCGGCGGCGCCCAACTGCATCGCCGGCAGATCGAGCCCCGCCGGGTCGAACGTCCACCACACCGCCGTGGTTCGCAGCCGGCGTTCGGGCATCTCCAGCGGGGTCTCGTCCCAGACGTCGCCGGTGACCTCGTCCCGGCGCAGGTAGCCGATCACCTGGGAGAAGACGTCGACGTCCCCGAGATGGAGCCGGCCGGCGCCGAACGGCCGCTCGGTCCGCTCGCTGACGACCCGCACGTCGTGGGTGCTGCGGGGCTGGGTGTGGTATCCGGGCCGGGCCGGCCGGACGAACGCCTCACAGGACTCGTGGTCGAGATCGTCGACCAGGTAGGTGTCGCCCTGGTGCAGGTACACCGCGCCCGGATGGACGGTGCCGTCGGCCGCGGTCTGGTCGACGGTACCCACGACGCGTCCGCTGCCGAGTTCGACGATGTCGACGGTGGGGCCACCCGACCCGCGCAGATCGACGGCATCGGCCGCCCGGTCCGGGCGCGACCAGAACCAGCCGGCCGGTCGACGCCGCAGCACTCCCTGGCGCTCCAGCCGGGCCAGCACCTCGCCCATCGCCGGACCGAACCACTGCCGGTCGGCCTCGGTGACCGGCAGTTCCTGGGCGGCGGCGGCCAGCTGGGGGCCCAGCACGTACGGGTTGTCGGCGTGCAGCACGGTCTGCTCGACCGGAGCGTCGAAGATGAGTTCGGGATGGTCGAAGTAGTAGGCGTCCAGTGGGTTCTTCGCGGCGATCCAGACGACCTGGGCGGCCCGCCCGGCGCGTCCGGCCCGCCCCGCCTGCTGCCACAACGCTGCCCGGGTCCCCGGGAATCCGGTGATCACCACGGCGTCGAGTCCGGCGACGTCCACGCCCAGCTCCAGGGCATTGGTGGCTGCCAGTCCACGCAGCGACCCATCCTGCAGGCCGGCTTCCAGCGCCCGCCGGTCGGCAGCCAGATAGCCGCTGCGGTAGGAATCGATCCGCTTGCCGTCGACCCGCTCCTGGGCCCGCAGCGCGACCAGTTCGGCCATCCGACGGGACGGGATGAACGCCACCGTCTGCAGCCCCGCCCCGACCAGCCCGCAGAGCAGGTCGGTCGCATCCTCGGTCGGTGCCCCCTCCGGTTCCCACAACGTCATCTCCACCGGCCCGTGCGGGGAACCGTCCTGGTCGACCACGACCACCTCGTCGGCCTCGCAGCCGACGAGTTCGGCCGCCATCCGGTCGGCGCCGCTGACCGTCGCCGAGGCCAGCATGAAGGTCGGGGTCGCCCCGTGGGCCGCGCAGAGCCGACGCAGCCGGCGCAGCACCTGGGCGACATGACTTCCGAACACCCCGCGGTAACGGTGGGCCTCGTCCACCACGACGTAGCGGAGGGTGGACAGGAACGAGGCCCAGCGGGTGTGGTTGGGCAGCACGGCGTAGTGCAGGAAGTCCGGGTTCGTCAGCAGGTAGGCGGCATGCTCGCGGGCCCAGTCACGGTCGCCGCGGCCGGTGTCGCCGTCGACCGTGGCCACCCGCCAGGACGGCAGGCCCAGCCCGTCGGCCGCCCGCAGCTGGTCGTGGGCCAGGGCCTTGGTCGGGGCCAGGTAGAGCGCGGTGTGCGGCCGTCGGGGCTGCAGCAACCGGTCCCGCAGTTCGGCCCGGTCGGTCCGTGGCCGGGGCGCGGCCGCCGCCGGGCCGCCGTAGGTGCCGGCCAGCACCGGCAACAGGTAGCCCAGCGTCTTACCCGACGCGGTACCGGTGGTCAGCGCCACATGCCGGCCACGATAGGCGGCGTCGGCGGCCTGCACCTGATGGCTCCACGGACGCTCGATCCCGCCGGTGGCCAGCGCCCGGACCACCTCGGCGGGCAGCCAGTCCGGCCAGTCGGCGCACCGGGCCGTGCGCGCGTCGATGCGCCGACGGTGCCGGATCCGGTCCGGATCCGCCACCACCGCGAGCTCGGCCGACAACGTCACCGTTCCAGTGTGCCGCCCGGCGCTGACAGCCCGTGCCGACACCCACCATGGGCAATGTGACCCGGCTCATGTCGCCGGCGGACCCGTCTGGTTAGACTCCGGCCAAGCTGCGCGCAACGGCGCGCTCCGAAGGCTTCATCTCCCGTCTCCTTCCCCGCAGCATCAGGAGTGCACGTATATGTACGTTCCGACCGTGCTAGAAGTGTCGGTGTCGGCCGGCAACCTGACCATTGCCGCCGTCGTGCTCGCCATCGCTCTCATCGCCCTGGCCATGGCCTTCGTCTTCCGACGTCAGGTGCTGATGGCCAGTGAGGGCACCGAGACCATGCGATCCATCGCCCGTGGCGTGCAGGAGGGGGCCTCGGCCTACCTCGCCCGGCAGTTCAAGACGCTGGGCGGCTTCGCGGTGGCGGCGTTCCTGCTGCTGCTGCTGCTGCCGGCCCACTCCGACACCGGCGCCAGCCAGGCCCTGCTGCGGATCTTCCGCTCGGTCGCGTTCCTGGTCGGCGCGTTCTTCTCGGCGATGATCGGCTATCTCGGCATGTGGCTGGCCGTCCGGGCCAATGTCCGGGTCGCCGCAGCCGCGCGCGACGACGGACGCAACCCGGCGATGCGGATCGCCTTCCGCACCGGCGCCCATGTGGGCATGTCCACCGTCGGCCTGGGCCTGCTCGGCGCCTCACTGGTGGTGCTGTTCTTCCGCAGCGACGCGCCCACCATCCTGGAGGGCTTCGGTTTCGGTGCGGCCATGCTGGCCATGTTCATGAGGGTCGGCGGCGGCATCTTCACCAAGGCCGCCGACGTCGGCGCGGACCTGGTCGGCAAGGTCGAGCAGAACATCCCCGAGGACGATCCGCGCAACGCGGCCACCATCGCCGACAACGTCGGTGACAACGTCGGTGACTGCGCCGGCATGGCGGCCGACCTGTTCGAGTCCTACGCGGTGACCCTGGTCGCCTCACTGATCCTCGGCAAGGCCGCGTTCGGCGAGGACGGCCTGATCTTCCCGCTGATCGTCCCGGCGATCGGCGTCCTCACCGCCATCATCGGCATCTTCCTGACCCGCCCGCGGACCGGCGAGAACGGCCTGCGCACCATCAACCGTTCGTTCTACCTGTCGGCACTCATCTCGGCGGTGCTGGTGGCCGTCGCCGCCTTCGTCTACCTGCCGTCGAGCTTCGCCGGCCTGCACCTGCCCGGCGGCAGCACCTTCAACGGGCCGATCGACGATCCGCGGATCGTCGCCCTGGTCTCGGTGGTGATCGGCATCGTGCTGGCGGTGATCATCCTGTCGTTGACCGGCTACTACACCGGCACCGAGGATCGTCCCACCAAGGACGTCGCCAAGACGTCGCTGACCGGCGCGGCCACGGTGATCCTCTCCGGCATCTCGCTGGGCCTGTCCTCGGCGGTCTACACCGCACTGGTGATCGCGGCAGCGGTCTTCGCTGCCTTCCTGATCGGCGGCTCCGGCATCGTCGCGTTGTTCTGCATCGCGTTGGCCGGCTGCGGACTGTTGACCACGGTCGGGGTGATCGTGGCGATGGACACCTTCGGTCCGGTCTCCGACAACGCCCAGGGCATCGCCGAGATGTCGGGTGAGGTGCACGGCGCGGGCGCCCAGATCCTCACCGAGCTGGACGCGGTCGGCAACACCACCAAGGCCATCACCAAGGGCATCGCGATCGCCACCGCTGTGCTCGCCGCGACCGCACTGTTCGGCTCCTACACCGACGCCATCCGTGGCGTGCTGGCCGGCGCGTACACCAAGTTCACCTCCCAGGCCGTGGTGTACGCCCCGGCCACGCTGGTCGGGTTGCTCGCCGGTGCCGCGGTCGTGTTCCTGTTCTCCGGGCTGGCGATCAGCGCCGTCGGTCGGGCGGCCGGCGCGGTCGTCTACGAGGTCCGCCGCCAGTTCCGCGAGATCCCCGGCATCATGGAGGGCACCGGCAAGCCCGAGTACGGCCGGGTGGTCGACATCTGCACCCGCGACTCGCTGCGCGAACTGGCCACCCCGGGTCTGCTGGCGATCATGGCCCCGATCGCGGTCGGGTTCGGCCTCGGTGCTCCCGCGCTGGCCGGATACCTGGCCGGCGCCATCGCCGCCGGCACCCTGATGGCGGTGTTCCTGGCCAACTCCGGCGGAGCCTGGGACAACGCCAAGAAGATCGTCGAGGACGGCTACGCCGGCGGCAAGGGCAGCCCCGCCCATGAGGCCACGGTGATCGGCGACACCGTCGGCGACCCGTTCAAGGACACCGCCGGTCCGGCGATCAACCCGCTGATCAAGGTGATGAACCTGGTCGCGGTGCTGATCGCACCGGCGGTGGTGAGCATGTCGTCGCTGAGCAGCACGGCCAACCCGCTGCGATACCTGATCGCGCTGGTCGCGTTCGCCGTGGTGGTCGTCGTGGTCGTGATCAGCACCCGCCGCCGGGTCGGTATCGCCGAGGACGACGAGGAGCCCGGCAGCACGTCCGTCGGCACCACCGATGCCGCCGAACTGGCTGTGGACAAGGTCGACTGAAACCGCGGGTTGTTGGGGCCGGCTGCCAGAATCGGCGGCATGACCGAGCCCCAGCAGCCCCACCAGGTGCCGGCGCCGTCCGGCCCGGACGGCACGCCCGGTCCGCCGCCGGACGGGTACGGCTGGCCCGCGGTGCCGGTGCCCGCCTGGGCGCGGGTGCCGGCCGACCCGATGCCGGACGGGCCGCGGGAGTATCACCAGCTGGTCCGCGGCCGCCGTTACGCCTGGTGGCGGCCGCTGCTGGCCCTGCTGCTGTGCGCCGGATTCGCCCTGTCGGCCCAGGTGGTGCTGGGCATCGCACTGGTCGTCGTGGTGCTGGCCACCGGTGGGTCGCCGATGGCGGCGCTCAACCGGATGGCCTCCGGCCAGGCGATGGACGCGCTGACGTTCTCCTACGTGGTCGCCGGTCTGATCAGCCTGATCCCGTCGGCGATGCTGGCGAGTTGGATCGTCAACCGGATCAGGCCCCGATTCCTGTCCTCGGTGGCCGGAGGCTTCCGCTGGGGTTGGTTGCTGCGCTGCCTGGTGATCTGCGTGCCGATCTTCGTGGCGTACCTGATCGTCCAGTTCGCTCTCGGCTGGGACTACCAGCCCAAGCCCCGGCAGTGGGTTGCACTGTTGATCATCGTGGTGATCGGGATCCCGTTCCAGTCGGCGGGGGAGGAGTACGCCTTCAGGGGGCTGATCCTGCAGAACGTCGGATCCTGGTTCGCCAACCGCATCGTCGGACTGGTGGTGGCGATCATCCCGTCGGTGATCCTGTTCGCGCTGGCGCACGGCAGTTTCGACCCGTGGGTGTTCGCCGACCTGGCCGTGTTCGCGGTCTCGTCCTGCTTCCTGGCCTGGCGGACCGGCGGCCTGGAAGCGTCGATCGCCCTGCACGCCACCAACAACGTCACCCTGATGGTCGCCACCATCCTCTTCGGCGGCTGGGCCGACGCCTTCATCGGGCAGGGCACCACCGGTGATCCGCTGATGCCGCTGGCCACGCTGGTGGTCAACGGGCTCTCCGTCGCCGGCATCCTGGTGTGGTCGCGGCGGATCGGTCTGCAGCGGGTGTACCGGCCGGCAGCCGACCCGACGCCGGCCGGTGCCGCGGTGGCGGGCTGACGAGGCGGTGCCGGGCTGGCGAGGCGGGCCGCCGTGGACCGGCCCGCGCCGATCAGCCGTAGACCGAGGCGAAGGCGTGGTCCAGGGCGGACAGCAGTATCCGCGCGGCCGGCCGGAGCACGGCCCGGTCGACGACCGGCAGGGTGGGCAGGCCCAGTTCGGTCCGCGCCCACGCCGGCAGTGCGGCGACCGCGCCGCCGGCGATGACGGCGTATCCGGCCCGGGACGGTCCCGTCAGCGGCGGATCGCGCAACAACACCCGCGCCGCCTCCCGGGCGGCCGGCCCGGCCCGCAACTCGGGCCGGTAGTCGTGCAGTGCGGCGACCAGCCCGGCCCGGTCCCGGGGCGGATCCAGCACCCCCAGTGCCTCCCCGGTGCGGGCCATGTCGGCGATGTACCGGTCGGTGCAGTCGTCGTCCAACTGCCCGTGGCCGTAGTACCGGTAGGCGGTCAGGAAGCTGTCCATCTCGGCCACATGCACCCACCGCAGCAGGTGCGGGTCATCGGCCCGGTAGGGGCCGTCGGGGCCGAGCCCACGGATGTGCTCATGCACGGCCCGGACCCGGTCCACCGCCGCCCGCGCCTCGGCGCCGGACCCGAAGCTGGTGGCCTGGATGAAGTCGCCGGTCCGCTGCAGGCGTCCCCACGGGTCGCTGCGGTAGCCGGAGTGATCGGCCACCGCCTGCATCGCCTGCGGGTGCAGCGACTGCAGCAGCAGCGCGCGCAGACCGCCGATCAGCATGGCGATGTCGGCGTGCACCGTCCGTACCGGTGAATCCGGCGGCAGCCACGGGTCGGCCGCCCGGTCCCGTTCCAGATCACGACGGGCCTGTTCGTCGGGTCGGGGCCGGTCGCCCCACAGCCGGGAGGTGACCGCTCCGACGAGCCGGCGACGTACGCCGTCCAGCTGCCGATCGATCACCGGGATCGCCATGTCGGCCAGCGTAGTCGCCGGCCGGGCGGCGTCGATCGTTAGGCTCGGGCGGCGGATCGAGCGCAGCTGATCACCGATGGTGGTCATGACCAGGAGGTGATCGACATGCAGCGGATCGTGGTCGGGGTCGACGGTTCGACGGCCAGTGCGCGTGCGCTGGAGTACGCCGCGGAGGAGGCGACGCGCAGCGGCCGGCAGTTGGAGATCGTGCACGCCGTGGACCTGCCCACCGAGGTCGACTTCTACGGTGTCCGGGTCGGTGCCGAGCAGGTGGACACCCTGCAGAGGTACGCCGAGGAGGTGCTGGCCTCCGCCCGCAAGCGGGTGGCCGAGCTGCATCCCGACCTGACCTGCCGCAGCCGCCACCAGATCGGCGCGCCGACGGCGGTGCTGATCGAGGCCTCGCAGGACGCGGCCGCGTTGGTGGTCGGCAGCCGGGGCCTGGGCGGGCTGGGACGGGCGGTGCTGGGCTCGGTCAGTATCCGGGTGGCGACCGGGTCGGGCTGCCCGGTCTTCGTCGTCGGTGAGCAGGACAGCCGTCCGGCCGACGGTCCGATCGTGGTCGGTGTGGACGATTCGAAGTTCTCGATCGCCGCGCTGCGGTTCGCGATCGCGGAGGCCAGGGTGCGCCGGACGTCGGTGCGGGCGGTGAACGCGTACCGCTCGCCGGCGCTGGCGGTGCCGGTGGAACAGACGGTGATCACCGAACTGTCCCGCTCCGAGCAGGACGAGGCGGCCCGGATCCTCGGCGCGGCGCTGGCCGCGGTGGGTGCGGACCGGTCCGGGATCGAGGTGGAGTCCCTGGTGGAGGAGGGCGCGCCGGCCGATGTCCTGCTGGACCTGTCGGCCGATGCGCAGTTGATCGTCATCGGGTCCCACGGCAAGGGTCTGGTCCGGCGGCTGCTGCTCGGCTCGGTCAGCCGGCAGGTGCTGCACGACGCCGACGGCCCGGTGGTGGTGGTCGACGTCGGCGAGGGCTGAG
Organism: uncultured Actinomycetota bacterium; assembly: GCA_963758075.1. GTDB lineage: Bacteria > Actinomycetota > Actinomycetes > Propionibacteriales > Propionibacteriaceae > Microlunatus. The sequence goes on from CAVWTT010000005.1 coordinate 1,011,470, forward strand.
ACGGCCTCGGCGCCGCGGCAGTCAGCGATGGGTGGACTGCTGCTTGATCCGGTTGGTCGGTGAGGGGTCACCGAGCCGGTGACACGCCGGGTGGATCAAGGAATTGCTGACTCCTCGGCAGATCTGTCAGCGGAAGCCGGGGAGGGTGTGGGCCAGCCAGGACAGTGCCGCGGAGGTGAAGGGCTCGAAGACGTCGGGCCGGTGGCCGCCGGTCGGGACGATGGTGGCGGTCACCGAGGTCGGCGCGCGGACCGCGGCCAGGAACTTCTTGGTGGTCGGATAGGCGACCCGGTCCTGTTTGGAGGCGAAGACCCACAGGGAGACCGCCGGCGGTGACTTCCGGGCCAGGGCGATCAGGTCGTAGGACCGGTGCGGGTCCGGGCTGTGCGGGTGGTAGCCCTCGAACTTCGGCCGGAAGTAGCCGTCGAAGATCACCGCCGCGCCGAACACCGTCGGATGTCGCATCGCGAGCTCGGCTGCGCACCAGCCGCCGAAGGAGAAACCGACCGCGGCCCAGGAGGCCCGGTCCCGGCGGACCCGCAGATGCCTGATCACCCAGCTGGGCAGTTCCCGGGACAGCCAGGTGTCGGTCTGCGGTTGGCCGGCCGCGCCGTTGATGCATTCGGTGTCCAACTGGCGTGGACTGTTGATCTGGGGGATGACCACGATGGTCGGCTGCAGCCGTCCGGACCGGTCCAGGGAGTCGACGGTCGACAGCACGTTCAGTTTGGCGAAGGACTGCGGCGTGCTCGGGTAGCCGTGCAGGCCGATGATCACCGGATACCGGCGGGAGGCGGCCGGGTCGTAACCGCGGGGCAGTTCGACCAGCACGTGCATGGTGGTCCCGGAGGCCGCGTCGCGGACCTGGTAGGTCTGCCGCCGTCCGCGGCCGGGCAGCCGGTAGTCGCCCGGGACCGGGGTGGTGAAGACGCTCGGACGGCGGGTCGGCGCCGGGGCGGCCGACGGTGACGCGCCCCGGTGGATGACCCGGTGCCGGCCGTGTCCGCCGAACGCGTCGGCCCAGCTGGCGTAGAAGATGTAGCGGTCGTTGAGCAGCAGCAGGCAGATCAGCACCGACAGCACACCGAGCAGCACGCCCTGCACCCCCCGGGTCACCGGCCGCAGCCAACGCAGCCGCCACCGCGGCCGGTCGATGACCAGCAGCACGAACACCGCCACGGCCAGCGCCGTCGCGATCCACACCCATGCAGGGTCGGTGAGTCCCATCGTCGCTCCGTTCAGTCGCCGCAGGCCGTCATCGGCCGGCCGACGGCCGGACCAGAGGGAACGCGAGCACCGACCGGATGCTCCGGCCGGTCAGCACCATCATCAGCCGGTCGATGCCCAGACCCATCCCGCCGGCCGGTGGCATGCCGTACTCGAGCGCGGCGAGGAACGTCTCGTCGACCTCCATCGCCTCCGGGTCCCCGGCTGCCGCCTTCAACGACTGCTCGGTCAGCCGGCGCCGCTGTTCCAGCGGATCGGTGAGCTCGGTGTAGGCGGTTCCGATCTCTGTACCGCCGATGACCAGGTCCCAGCGTTCGACCAATCCCGGCCGGCACCGGTGCGCGCGGGTCAGCGGGGAGGTCTCGACCGGGAAGTCGACGTAGAACGTCGGCCGGATCGTCCGGGCCTCGACCAGATCGGCGTACATCGCCTCGATGATTGCGCCGGGACCCGCTTCCAGGGGAGGGACGACCTCGTGCCGGCGGGCCAGTTCCTGCAGGTCCTCGGGGTCGGTGTCGAGGTCGACCGGCCGGCCCACCGCCGCCGACACCGCATCGAGCACGGGCACCACCGGCCATGCCCCGTCGATGGCCAGGGCTGCGGGGCAGCCGTCCGGGCCGGGGACGCCCTGTCCGGGGTCGGTCCGCAGCGGCAGCACGGGCCGGCCGTGCACGGCGACGGCCGCGGCCTGCACCAGTTCGCGGGTGAGGTCAAGCATGACGCGGTAGTCGGCGCCCGGCTGGTAGGCCTCCAGCGAGGTGAATTCCGGATTGTGGGAGGCGTCCACGCCCTCATTGCGGAAATTGCGGCCGATCTCGAACACCGGCCCGAGGCCGCCCACCAGCAGTTGTTTGAGGTAGAGCTCCGGCGCGATCCGCAGCGACAGGTCCGCGCCGTAGGCGATCAGATGGGTGCGGAACGGCCGGGCCCGGGCACCGCCGTGCACGGTCTGCAAAATCGGCGTCTCGACCTCGCAGAATCCCCGTTCGATCAGGAGGCCGCGGACCGTTGACAGCACCGCCGACCGCTGCCGGAGGATCCGGACCTGGTCGGGACGGGTGATCAGATCCTCCGCCCGGGGGCGGCTGCGGCCCGCCGCCGAGGTCAGCGCCCACCGGATCGGACGCAACGCCTTGGCCTCGGTCCGCCAGTGATCGACCAGCAGGCTGGCCGTGCCGGTGCGGGACGCGCCGGTGACGCCGCAACAGCGGATCAGGTCACCGCTGTCCACATCGGCGGCGAAGCGGGCCGCCAGGTCGCCGCCGGCCCGCTCGACGACGAGTTGGAGCCGGGCGGCGCCGTCGACCAGATCGGCGAAGACGACACCGCCATGGTCGCGGACCGACCTGATCCTGCCGGTCACGTCGACGCGGACACCCGGCGACCAACACCCGCCGCTGACCTGGCTCAGCGGTGCGGCCGGCCGGTCCAGTGCCGCCGGCCAGGGATCGTCGCCCGTCGACCGGAGCCGGTCGGCGACCGTCAGCCGGTGCCGACCCTCCGCCGACTCCAGATGGGCCACCGGCGGCAACGCCGGGGGTGCGGCCTCGATGTCGACGACCCGGTCGGCGAAACCCGCGGGCAACGCCGAGACCGGGACCTGCCGGAACCGCGGCCAGGGCAGGAAACCCTCGGCTGCAGCGGCGGCAACGGCCACCTGCGGGACCGCGAGCACGTCGTCGTAGCACAGGAATCGCGGCACCCAGTCCGGCTGGTACTTCTGGTTGGACCGATACAGCCGCTCCAGTTGCCAGAACCGGTCGAAGAAGCCCAGCAGGCCCGCGTTGAACCTGGTCAGGCTCCGGCCGCCGATCCGCTCGGCCTCGCCGAACACCCCGCGGAACATGCAGAAGTTCAAGGACACCCGGCGGACGCCCATCGAGTCGGCCCGGCCCAGCAGCTCCCGCACCATCAGTTCGGTGACTCCCGGGCCGGCGTCCGGAGAGCGTCGCATCAGATCCAGGGACAGGTCGCGGCGACCCCAGGGGACGAACCGCAACACACCGACCAGGGCGTCCGCGGCGTCGTGGGCGGTGACCAGCACACATCGGCCGTCGGTCGGATCGGCCGGCCGGTTGAGGGCCATCGAGAAGCCGCGGTCGGAGGCCTCACCCAGCCACGCCCGGGCCCGGTCGGCGATCCGGCGCAGTTCGGCGTCGCCGAGCTCGGACTGCCGTCGGACCCGGACCGTGATACCGGCCCGCCGGGCGGTCGCCGCCGCGCGGCGGACCGCGGTCAGCGTGGCCGCGCGCAGCGCGAACTGCTCGGCGTCCAACACGGCTTCGTCCCCGAGCACCAGCACCCGCAGTCCGGCGGCGGCGTACGCCCTCGCCCCGGACTCGCCGGCCGCCAGCACCGCCGGCTGCCAACCGAACGTCACCGCCTCCGACCGCCAGGCCGCGATCGCGGACCGCCAACTGTCCGGATGTCCGAGCGGGTCACCCGAGGCCAGCGTCACCCCCGCGATCACCCGGTAGCTGACGGCCGCCCGGCCGTCGGGGGAGAAGATCACCGACTTGTCCCGCCGGGTCGCGAAGTAGGCCAGCGAGTCCTCCGGGCCGTAGTCGGCCAGCAGCCGCCGCAGCGCCAGTTCGCGGTCGGGAGACCACCGGTTCTGCGGCCGGGCCGAGGCCAGGAACAACCCGATCGCGGTCAGCACGGTCAGGCCGGCCAGGACGGCAACCAGATCGACGATCCACGGCCGAGGCCCGGCGAACGGGGTGTGCGGCCGGCCCCCCACCACGGCGGTGACGGTGTCGATGATGTCGTCCAGCTGCCCCGCCGACGTCCGCCGGCCACCGGAGAGCAACCACATCGCCAGGCCAGTCACGGCCAGACCCACCGCCAACGCCACCCCGGCCAGCAGCCAGGAACCCGGCTGCAACCGGCCCCGGAAGGCGCGCCGACCGCGCCACAGCAGGAACAGCAGCAGTACGGCCACGAATCCGCCGAGCACGTCCTGGGCCCGCCCGAGGGTCCCGGTCGCCTGCCACAGGCCCACCGGAAGCCGGGGTTCGCCGGGCACGAACGCCAGCACGGCCACATAGAGGCCGACGAGCTGGAAGAACCCCACCAGGAACAGCGCGAGCCGCTTGCGGGTCACGAGCATCCGGGTCACCACGGCCAGCACCACGACCGACAGGAAGTTCGCTGCCAGCGGCACGTTCGCCAACCCGAAGGCCATCTCCCAGACGTGGGCGCCACGATGCTGGCGCCCGAACAGGGTCAGCCCGGCCGCGACCACGGTCGCCGCCGCGTACAACGCGGTCAGCCACCGCGCCAGTCGCTGCGGCGTCGAGGTCGGGGACACACCGGGATCGGCCCTCACTGCTCCAATCTTTCCCTGCCGACCCGGCTCAGCGGGAATCATCGCCGATCCCGGCCTCAACAAGTTGTCAGAAAACGCCTCGTCAGGCCGGGATTCGTCGCGCTGAGCGGGTCGCCGACCGGCCGGCGGGCCGACGGTCGGTCGGTGGTCGGCAGGCTGTGGAACGATGACGGGATGCTCGAGGAGATCGACCCGTCCGTGCTGCGCGACCGGCTGGCGGCCGTCGACTACACCGTCGACGCGGTCGTCGGGCTGGTCGGGGCAGCCGAGCACGCCGCCCTCGGCCGCAACAACACGACCCCGGCGCTGCGGGCCGTCGCCGCCGAACACGGACCGTTGGCGACCCTGGCCAAGCTGTGGCCGCTGCAGGCCCCCGTCCCGGTCGCCGACCTGGACCGGGCCCTGCCCGGGCTCCGCGAACCGCTCGCCGCGGCCGGCGTCATCGCCGTCGACCAGGACGAGGCCCGCGCCGTGATCGACCTGCGCCCCTACGGCAGTGACGACGGCGCCTCCGGGTGGATCTTCTCCGACCTGACCCCCGGGCTGGACCGACCGATGACCCCGGTGCGCCCGGACTTCGTGCTCGGGGTGTCATCGGCGTCGATCACGCTGGCCGAGATGACACTGCGCCGACCCGTCGGCGCCGCTCTCGACCTGGGCACCGGTTGCGGGGTGCAGAGCCTGCATCTGACCCGGCATGCCGGCCGGGTCGTCGCCACCGACGTCAACGAGCGGGCGCTGGCGATGGCCCGGGCCACGTTCGAGCTGAACGGGCTGGACCGGGTGGAGGTGCGGTCGGGCAGCCTGTACGACCCGGTCGGGGCGGAAACGTTCGACCTGATCGTCACCAACCCGCCGTACGTGATGGCCCCACCCGGGCAGGTTGCCCAGCGGTTGGCCTACCGGGAGGCAGGCCTGGTCGGCGACGAGCTGGTCCGCCGGGTCGTGGTCGACGGCGCCGCCCGGCTCAACCCCGGCGGCACCCTGCAGGTGCTCGGCAACTGGGCCCAGCCGGCCGGGGCCGACTGGCAGGATCGGCCGGCAGCGTGGGTCGCCGGCACCGGCTGCGACGCCCACATCGTCCGCCGTGAGGTGCTGGACGCCTACGCCTACATCGAGATCTGGCTGACCGACGCCGGCCTGCTGGGCCGACCGGAGTACACCGCCGCCTACGACCGGTGGTGCTCCTACTTCGCCGACCTCGGCATCGAGTCGGTCGGGATGGGATGGCTGATGCTGACCCGGGCCGGCCGGTCGGAGCCGATGGTGACGATCGAGGACTGGCCGTATCCGGTGGAGCAGCCGATCGGACCGGCCTGGGCCGCCCGCCGGCACGCCGTCGACCTGGTCGCCCGGCTCAGCGACGCCGACCTCCTGCCAGCGCCGCTGGGTGCTGGCCGCTGACGTGACCGAGGAGACCGTCGGCCGGCCCGGCGCCGCCGACCCCGAGGCGATCGTGCTGCGCCAGCACCGCGGGTTCCGCCGCGCCGTCCGGGCCGGCACCGCGCTGGCCGCCGTCGTCGGCGCCTGTGACGGCGAACTGCGGCTGGAGCAGATCGTCGGCGGCGTGGCCACCCTGCTGCAGGTCGACCCGGCGGCGCTGACCGATGAGATCGTGCGCGACATCCGACCGCTGATCGTGGACAATCTGCTGACCGACGTAGAGTGAGCGCTCGCGGGTCGGGCCGGTAGGTCGAACGGCCGTACTTGACCGCCCGCCCTATACATGGACACGGCCGGCGACGTTCGAGCGCCGGCTGTCGGGCCCAGGCGGAACACCCGCAGTACGCCCAGGAGAGAGGACAGCGTGGCAACGAACTCCGACCGGCACCGGCTGGTGATCGTGGAGTCACCGACCAAGGTGAAGACGATCGCGGGCTACCTCGGCGACGGTTTCGTCGTCGAGTCCTCCCGAGGCCACGTCCGGGATCTGCCCACCGGGGCGTCGGAGGTGCCGGCCAAGTACAAGGGCGAGAAGTGGGCCCGCACCGGCATCGACGTCGAACACGACTTCGCGCCGATCTACGTGGTGTCGCCGGACAAGAAGGCCACCATCAAGCAGCTCAAGCACGCCCTGTCCGGCGCCGACGAACTGCTGCTGGCCACCGACGACGACCGGGAGGGCGAGGCGATCGCCTGGCACCTGCTGGAGGAACTCAAGCCGAAGGTCCCGGTCCGCCGGATGGTCTTCCACGAGATCACCCGCAACGCCATCAACGAGGCACTGCGAGAATCCCCGCGACCTGGACATCGACAAGGTCGACGCCCAGGAGACCCGGCGCATCCTGGACCGGCTCTACGGCTACGAGGTCTCCCCGGTGCTGTGGCGCAAGGTGATGCCGCGGCTGTCGGCCGGCCGGGTGCAGTCGGTGGCCACCCGTCTGGTGGTCGACCGGGAACGGGAGCGGATCGCGTTCCGCAGCGCCGGCTACTGGGACCTCGACGCCACCCTCTCGACCGCCGAGGAGACGTCGACCGACGGTGACGGGCCGGTCGAGCCGTCGCTGTTCCCGGCCCGGCTGACCCACGTCGGTGCCGCCCGGGTGGCCCAGGGCCGCGACTTCGACGACCGCGGCAACCTCAAGCAGGGCAGCGACCAGCTGCTGCAGCTGGACCGGTCCGCAGCCGAGGAGCTCGCCGCCAGGCTGCGGGCCGGCGGCGTTCTCGGTCACCGCCGTGGAGTCGCGGCCCTACCGACGCAGCCCGTATGCGCCCGTTCCGGACCACCACCCTGCAGCAGGAGGCCGGCCGCAAGCTCGGCTTCACCGCGCAGCGGACGATGTCGGTGGCCCAGGACCTGTACGAGGGCGGGTTCATCACCTACATGCGTACCGACTCGATCACCCTGTCCCAGTCGGCGGTCCACGCCGCCCGGGACCAGGTGCAGCGGCTCTTCGGCGACACCTACCTGCCCGAACGGCCGCGGGTCTATGCCAGCAAGGTCAAGGGTGCGCAGGAGGCGCATGAGGCGATCCGGCCGTCCGGGGAGACCTTCCGCACCCCGGCACAGACCGGCCTGAACGGAGACCAGTTCCGGCTCTACGACCTGATCTGGAAGCGGACGGTCGCCTCCCAGATGCGTGACGCCGAGGGCAACACCGTCACCGTGCGAATCAACGCCCACCCGGCCGAGGGCGAGGACGCCACCTTCGTCGCCTCCGGTCGGACCATCACCTTCCACGGGTTCCTCAAGGCCTACGTGGAGTCCCGCGACGACGACACCGGCACCGATGATCAACAGACCCGGCTGCCGAACCTGACCGAGGGCCAGGATCTGCGGGCCGACGAGGTGATCGCCTCCGGCCACGAGACCAAGCCGCCGGCCCGCTACACCGAGCCGTCGCTGGTCGCCAAGCTGGAGGAACTCAACATCGGCCGGCCGTCGACGTACGCGACGATCATCCGGACGATCACCAGCCGCGACTACGTGTTCAAGAAGGGTTCGGCGCTGGTCCCGACCTGGTTGGCGTTCGCCGTCACCCGGCTGCTGGAGGAGCACTTCCCGCACCTGGTCGACTACCGGTTCACCGCCGAGATGGAGGAGGACCTGGACAGGATCGCCGACGGTGATCTTGAGCGGCTGTCGGTGCTGAACGAGTTCTACTTCGGCGAAGGCGATCAGGAGGGCCTGCACAAGCTGGTCAACGAACTGGGTGACATCGACGCCCGGGCGTTGTCCACCTTCGAGATCGGTGATCTTGATTCTGCGTCGACGGCGGAGGGTTCGACCGGGCCGCTGGTCGCGCGGGTGGGCCGGTACGGAACCTACGTCGAGGACGGCGAGGGCCGGCGGGCGTCCGTGCCGGACGACCTGCCGCCCGATGAACTGACCGCCGAGGTGGCCCGTGAACTGCTCAGCCGGCCGATGGGTGAGGAACGCGAACTCGGCACCGATCCGGAAACCGGGCATCAGGTCGTGGCCCGGAACGGGCGGTTCGGTCCGTACGTGACCGAGGTGTTGGAGGAGAACGCACCCAAGAGCGCCAAACCGCGCACCGGGTCGCTGTTCAAGTCGATGAGCATCGACTCGGTGACCCTTGAGCAGGCGCTGCAGCTGATGTCGCTGCCGCGGGTGGTCGGCACCGATTCCGACGGTGTCGAGATCACCGCGCAGAACGGCCGCTACGGTCCGTATCTGAAGAAGGGCAGCGATTCGCGGTCGCTGGAGTCGGAGGACCAGATCTTCGACATCTCCCTGGAGGATGCGGAGAAGATCTACGCCCAGCCCAAGCAGCGCGGGCGCGCCGCGGCGAAACCGCCGTTGAAGGAACTCGGTGACGACCCGGCCACCGGCAAGCCGATGTTGATCAAGGACGGCCGGTTCGGCCCGTACGTCACCGACGGGGAGTACAACGCCACCCTGCGCCGGGGCGACGAGATCGACACGATCACCGCCGAGCGCGCGGCCGAACTGCTGGCCGAGAAGCGGGCCAAGGGTCCGGCGCCGCGCAAGGGGGCCAAGAAGTCCGGGGCGAGCAAGAGGACCGCCGCCAGGAAGACCACGGCCAAGAAGGCGCCGGCCAAGAAGGCGCCGGCGAAGAAGACGACGACGAAGAAGGCTGCGGCGACCGCAGGGTCGGGATCCGCAGACTCCGAGCGGTGACCATGATCATCGACCCGGGGCAGCTGTGAAGACCCGTTCCGGCGCGTCCGGACCGCTGCTGCTCGACCTGCCGTACACGGCCGAACCTCCGCGGCTGGACAACGCCGGGGTGGGCCTGCCGCGGATGCTGTCGCTGGCCGGTCGGGACGAGGCGTACGCCGCTGACGTCACGGTCATCGACGTCGCCGACCACCGGCTGCTGCGATCCGGCGTCGAACTCGCCCACCGGGTGATCGACGGTCTGGGGGACTGGTACCTGCGGGCTCCGGGCTGGGAACCGCTGCTGCCCGCCGAGCGGATCGTGCCGTTGGGCCACGGTGATCTGCCCGACGACCTGGCCGATCTGGTGATGCCGTTCCGGCGGCGGGGCACCCTGGGGCCGGTCGCCGCCATCAGCCGGGAACGGCAGAGCTTCGAGTTCCGCAGTGGCCGGTCCGAGGCTGCCCTGGCCCGGCTCACCGACGACCGGGTCACCGTCCGCCGCGGCGGCGTGACGACCGCCCGCTACCGCGAGGTACGGATCCATCCCGGCCCGGCCGGACTGACCGCGGCCCAGCGCGGGTGGCTGACCGACGCCCTGCAGGCAGCCGGCGGCACGCGGGTGGAGGCGTTCCCGCCGCTGTCCGTCCGGCTCGGCACCCCGGCCACCGGACTCACCGACTATCCCGAACCGCTGCCGCTCGACCCCGACGCCGGGGTGGAGACCTTCATCGGCACCGTGCTCGCCGGCCGGCTGCGGGACCTGATCGGTGCCGACCTGGCCGGACGGTGCGGCGATCCGGCCGCCGCCGACCAGTTGGTTGCGGTCGGGGCCGGTCTGCGGGCCGAACTGGTCGGGCTGGCGCCGGTGCTGGCGCCGGAATGGCTGGCCGAGCTGGGCGAGGAACTGCGCTGGTTCAGCGGCGCCGTCGCCGAGGCCGGCGCGGATCAGCAGCGGCTGCGTTCGACGCTGCGCCGGGAGCGGTACCTGCGGATGCTCGACCTGCTGGTCACCGCGGTCCGCGGGCCCGGGGTCGTCGAGGAGCGCGCGCAGGAACGGGCCGAGGTGGTCCTCGGCCGGCTGCTGGGCGCGGCGGTCGACCGGCTGCTGACCGCCGGTGGTGGGCTCCGACCCGGTTCCACCTCCGCAGCGTGGATCTCGGCCGCGGAGGCCGCCGACCAGGTCCGCCGGTTGGAGAACCTGTCCCGTGGCGTGCTGACCAAACGGGAACGGCGTACGGCGAAGCGGTTCCGCCCCGCGGTGGCCACCCTGCTGGAGATACGGGAGCAGTGGGAGCAGGCCGAGGAGGCCCAGCGGCAGGCCCGCTTCGTCACCTCCGCGGAGGCGTTCGACCTGGGCCGTACCTACCAGCGCTGCCGGCAGCGGCTGGGCGCCGCGCAGGAACGGTTTCTGGACCAGTGGCCGGAGTTCGCCCCGGCCCGATCGCCGAAGGATCGGGGATGACCCCGCCGGCGGCGCCGGGCCGGTTCGTCGTCTTCGAGGGCGGCGACGGGGTGGGCAAGTCCACCCAGGTCGGCCTGTTGTGCGACTGGCTGGTCGCCTCCGGGCACGCCTGCCTGCCGACGTTCGAACCCGGCGACTCGGCGGCCGGGCAGGCGATCCGGTCGATCGTGCTCGATCCGGCCACCGGCGACCTGGCGCCCAAGGCCGAGACCCTGCTTTATGCCGCCGACAAGGCCCACCACCTGCAGACGGTGGTCCGACCGGCCCTGGCCCGCGGCGAGGTGGTGGTCTGCGACCGCTACGTGGACTCGATGCTGGCCTACCAGGGCGCCGGCCGGGTGCTCGACGCCGGCGAGGTGGAACGGGTGGCCCGCTGGGCCACCGACGATCTGCGGCCCGACCTCACCGTGCTGCTCGACGGCGATCCGGGCCGGCTGGTCGCCACGATGGCCGAGAAGGACCGGATCGAGGCCGCCGGCGACGACTTCCACAGCTCGGTCCGGCAGTGCTTCCTGGCGCTGGCCGCCCGGGCCCCGGAGCGGTACCTGGTGCTGGATGCCCGCGACACCCGCGAGGCCATCGCCGACGCCGTCCGCGCCCGCGTCGCCCCCCTCCTGCGCACGCGCTGATCCGCCGGCCTGTACCGCCGCCACGCCCCCGCCGGGGATGCCGCCGGGGACGGGTGGCGGCGGGACTCTCAGCTGCGACGCTCGGCGTCGCGGGGCGGCTTGAGCGGGTCGTGCCCGATCCGCATCAACCGGTGCCGCCAGTCGGCCTGGCCGGCGGTGGGTTCGAGGTCGACGCCGCGCTGGCTGCGTACCCGGTCGACGACCTTCTGCATCACCCGGATGTCGTCCCCGGTCAGATCGGTGCGCCGTTTGCCCAGGACCTTCACCACATGCCGGCCGAGCTCCGGTTCGTCCTGGGCGGGCACCGCCTCGGAGTCCTGACCCGAGGCGTCGACCAGAAGCCACTCCTCCAACTCCGCCGAGGTCATGTTCACCACCGTGTGGAACTCGGTCCAGAGCTCGTCACTGATCTGCGTCTGTGCCATCGTCGGATCGCCTTCCGTCCGCGTCTGTCGGTCATCGTCCGGTCCATCGTCCGGTCCGGCTCGCCATCGTCCGGTCCGGCTCGCCATCGTCCGGTCCGGCTCGCCATCGTCCGGTCCGGCTCGCCATCGTCCGGTCCGGCTCGCCGAGCCCGCGGGGTCGGTACGAGCCCGGCCGGCCGTCCCTTCTGCGCTACCCGCAACGACCGCCCGGAAACCGCCGGGGCGTCGGTCGTCGAACCGTCCGCGCCGGACCGGTGCGGACGGATGTCGGTGGCCCGCGGCAGAATCGGGGCATGTCCACCACCCCGGCGGCCGCCGCCGACACCCCGACGCCGGCCGGAACGAGCGCCGACGAGGTGCCGGTGCTGTCCGGTGTCTGGTCGGGACTGGTCGGACAGCAGCAGCCCGTCTCGGTGCTGCGCCGCGCCGTCACCGGCGGCAGCCACGCGATGTCCCACGCCTGGCTGATCACCGGCCCGCCCGGCTCGGGCCGCTCCAACGCCGCCCGCGCGTTCGCGGCCGCCCTGCAGTGCCCGCGCGGCGGCTGCGGTGAGTGCCAGGAATGCCGCACCGCACTGTCCGGCGCCCACCCCGACGTGACCCTGGTCCGTACCGAGCAACTGTCCATCGGTGTCGATGAGGTCCGTGAGCTGGTCCGGCGGGCCGCGATGAGTCCCACCCACGGACGCCGGCAGGTCCTCGTGGTCGAGGATGCCGACCGGGTGACTGAACGCGGCGCCGACGCCCTGCTCAAGAGCATCGAGGAACCGTCGGCCCGGACGGTGTGGATCCTGTGCGCCCCCACCGCGGACGACGTGGTGGTGACGATCCGCTCGCGGTGCCGGTCGCTACACCTCCACACGCCGACGGTCGGGGCCGTGGCCGGGCTGCTGCGGGACCGGGACGGCATCGAGGCCGGGCTGGCCGACTACGCCGCCCGGGCCTCCCAGGGTCACATCGGCCGTGCCCGGGTGCTGGCCCGCGACCCCGCGGCGCGCGAACGCCGCCAGGAGGTGCTGCGGATCCCGGACCGGCTGGACGGGCTGGGCGGCTGCCTGGAAGCCGCGGCCGATCTGCTCGCCGCCTGCTCGGCCGAGGCGGAGGCCGCGACCGCGGAGTTGGATGCGCGGGAACGCGCCGACCTGGAGCGGGCCCTGGGATTCGGTACCAAGGGGGCCCGGCCGCGCCAGGCCCAGGCGGCATTGAAGGACCTCGCCGATCAGCAGAAGGCGCGGGCCAAGCGGCTGCAACGCGACGCGATCGACCGCGCCCTGACCGAGCTGACCGGGTACTACCGCGACGTGCTCAGCGTGCAGACGACCAGTGCGGCGCCGTTGGTGAACAGCGAACTGGCCGACCGGATCGATGCCCACGCCCGGACCACGGCACCGGAGCAGACGCTGCGACGGATCGACGCGCTGCTCGGCTGCCGGGAAGCGCTGGAGAACAACGTCGCCCCGCTGCTGGCGGTGGAGGCGATGTTGATCGGGCTGATCGAGGGCTGATCGCTGTCTCCCGGCGCTCAGCAGCGGCGGGTGGCGATATCAAACCGTTACTTTTTCCTCAACCCCGCGATTCGGCCGTCCTTGAGGCTGAGAGTTCGGGCCCGGCGGGGCTTGATCCGGCCTTGAGCAAATGCTGCGCCGAGGCCTACCTCGCGCAGCACGCGCCCACGCGGGAGCGTCGTTCAGGACGTTGTACCCGGCTTGCACAGGGATGAATCGCTTCCTAACGTGATGACCGCTTCGTTTCCGATTCGTTATCAACGGGGATGCGCGGACGAGCGGGGTGACCAGCCACATCAGACATGTGGGTGGTACGTGCCCAGGGTGCGCCGGACCTCACCGACACCTGGGCCGTTTGGCAGGACCCGTCCGTCGGGGCCGGATGCCGGGAAAGTCCCGGGCGGTAGGTGAGGGTGGATCGACCAGGGGTCGGCGCGACGCAAGGTCGCCGCGGACGGTCGATGCACGAGGGATGACGTCGGAACGCTGGAACGCGTGCGTGCCGGCGACCAGGGCGATCGGACACCTGACAGTCCGGTGCTCACGTTCGGACCTCTCGGGTGCACGTCAGGAAGGGAAGAGGACTTGTCCAACTCCAAGATCACCAAGCGGGTTCTGGGTGCCGGAGCGGCTGTCGCTCTGTCTGCTGGAATCGGCCTGGCGACCGCCACCCCGGCTCACGCGGACGTCTGGGACCGCGTTGCGTCCTGTGAGAGCAGCGGCAACTGGGGCATCAGCACCGGTAACGGCTTCTACGGCGGTCTGCAGTTCACCCAGTCCACCTGGAACGCCAACGGCGGTCACGGCAACCCGGCGAACGCCTCCAAGGCCGAGCAGAAGCGGGTCGCCCAGAGCGTGCTGCGGACCCAGGGTCCGGGTGCCTGGCCGGTCTGCGGCCCGCGCGCCGGGCTGAGCCGTTCCAACGGTGCGGTGGGCAGCTACAGCTCGTCCAGCAGCTCCACCAGCCGCCGGAACTACAGCTACACCAGCCGCAGCAGCAGCCGTCCCAGCTACAGCTCGAACCACTCGAGCAACTACAGCTCGAACCACTCGAGCAACTACAGCTCCAACCACTCGAGCAGCTACCGCTCGGATGACTCCCGGAGCTACACCCCGCGGCACAGCAGCGGCTCCGCCGCCCCCGCCACCCCGCGGTACCACCTGCCGAAGCACGCCTACAAGGGCAACGGCAACTTCGTGAAGATCGTCTCCGGCGACACGCTGGCCAAGATCGCCTCCAAGCACCACGTCAAGGGTGGCTGGATGGCTCTGTGGAGCATCAATCACAAGAAGATCAGCAACCCCGATCTGATCCTCGCTGGTCAGAAGATCGAGCTCTGACCGACGCTCCACCACACCCCCGATGACAAGGCCCGGCGTTTCCCCGACGCCGGGCCTTGTCGCGTCCCCACGGCCGTGACGCTGTCCGCTGTCGGTTCCGCCGCGACCGGCGGAGGCCTAGGCTGACCCTCATGTCCCGGGTGATGGCGGTCTCCTTCGAGCGGTACGGGCGGCTGTACTACCTCGACCCCGGCGCCGACGAGTACGCGATCGGGGACCGGGTGTTGGTGCCGACCGAGGCCGGCCCCGAGGTCGCCGAGTGCGTGTGGGCCCCCGAATGGGTCAGCGAGGACTTCGGCGATCTGCCGCGTTGCGCCGGCCGGGCGAGCGAACAGGATCTGACCCGGGACGCGGCCAACAAGCGGCGCCGGGCCGAGTCCCGGCTGGTCGCCAAGAAGCTGATCAAGAGCCACGACCTGCCGATGAAGGTGGTGGGCGTGGACTACCTGGACCATGGCGAGGACTTCGACGAGCTCGTGGTCATCTACTTCACCGCGCCGCACCGGGTCGACTTCCGCAGCCTGGTCAGTGATCTGGCTCGGAGTCTGCGCGCCCGGATCGATCTCCGCCAGGTCGGCTCGCGGGATGCCGCCCGGCTGACCGGCGGTATCGGCAGTTGCGGGCGCGACCTGTGCTGCGCCACCTTCCTGAAGGACTTCGAGCCGGTCAGCCTGCGTCTGGCCAAGACCCAGGACCTGCCGGCGAACCCGCTCCGGATCTCGGGGGCCTGCGGCCGACTGATGTGCTGCCTGAAGTACGAACACCCGCTGTACGCCGAATTCGCTCGCACCGCCCCGGCCGTCGGCTCGACGGTGACCACCGAGGAGGGCGACGGCACCGTCATCGCCCACCAGGTGCCGTCGGACTCCGTCGTCGTCCGGATGCGCGACTCGGGTGCGACGACCACCTGCTCGCTTGCCTCGGTGTGCGGGTCCCGGGCCGCCTACGGCAGCCGCGACGACGACCGCACCGAACGGCGCAAACCGCGCCGGCGCCGGCGTGGCTCGTCCGGGAACGACGCCGACGGCCGGGACCGCGACTGACGGCTGCGCCGGCTCAGTAGGCTCGGCCCGTGCGTGGGCGACGATGGGCGGCGGCGGCGATCGCGGCGGCCGCGATCTTCGTGCCCACCGCCTGCACCGGTGCTCACGGCCCCCGTGACGCGAGGACCCCGTCGCCGGAGCCGTCGGTGAGCGGACCGGCCGGCGTCGATGTGCCCACCACCACGTCCACCAGCCGACCGCTGGAACCCGTTCCCACGGTGCGGCCGAAGGGGATGGTCGCCGCGCCCGCCGGTGAGGCGATGACGCGCTACACCGGACAGCGGCTGCGGTGGCGCAGTTGCAGCGACAAGGCCGACACGGTCAAGCAGTGTGCGACCGTGCTGGCGCCGCTGGACTATCGCCATCCTGGCGGGCCGGCGATCACGTTGGCGGTTGCCCGCCGGCCCAGCAGCGGCCGGTCGAAGGGCACCCTGTTCATCAACCCCGGAGGGCCGGGCGGGTCCGGGGTCGACTTCGTCGACTACTTCGCCGCGCACGGACTGCAGAAGTCCTATGACATCGTCGGCTGGGATCCGCGCGGGGTCGGCCGGTCCACCCCGGTGCACTGTTTCGACGACAGCCGGATGGAGGATTTCACTGCCACCGACTATTCGCCGGACAATCCTTCCGAGACCAGGGGCCTGATCGGTCTCGACACCGCATTCGGGCGGGCCTGTCTGGCGAAATCCGGCCGGCTCCTCCAGCACGTCTCGACCGCCGACACCGTGCAGGACCTGGACCTGCTTCGTCGGCTGGTGGGCGACCGGCGGCTGAACTACTTCGGCTCCTCCTACGGCACCTCGATCGGGGCCATGTACGCCACCCGCTATCCGTCCAAGGTCGGCCGGATGGTGCTCGACGGGGCCACCGACATCGGCGGTGCGGCCAAGGTCAGTCAGACCTATGGTTTCGACCGCACCCTGGGCAACTTCGCCGGCTGGTGTGCGGCGCGCGGCTGCCGGCTGGGTGACAGCAAGGCGGCCGTGCTGGACGCCATCACCGGGCTGCTGCAGCGGCTGGACCAGCACACCATCCCCGGCGGCCGTCGCGACCTCACCCAGGCGCTGGCCACCAGCGGTCTGGTCTATGCCCTGTATTCGCCGGCCAGTGCCTGGCCGGTGCTCCTGCAGGGGCTCGAACAGGCGGTGTACGACAACAACGGCACCAGCCTGCTCAGCTGGGCCGATGCCTACAACCAGCGCGATCATGCCGGCCACTTCGGCCAGTTCAACTCCTCGTTCCCGGCGATCCGCTGCCTCGACATCACCGGTCACGGGGTGGCGGGTGCGCTCAAGGACTGGCATCGGGTGGAGAAGCGGGCCCCGACGCTGGGCCCGTTCATCGGTCCGGACCTGGGATGTGCCACCTGGCCGGTGAGGTCGACCGGCGACACCGAGAAGCCGATCCACTACAGCGGCCCGCGGACCGTCCTGATCCTCGGCACCACCGGCGACCCGGCCACCCCGTACGAGTACGCCCAGCACATGCACCAGGCGCTGAAGTCCAGCCGGCTGATCACCCTGCACGGCAACGGACACCTCGCCTACGACCAGAGCCCCTGCGTCCAGCAGAAGGTGCTCGGCTATCTGGTCCAGGACCGGACGCCGAAGCGCGACTCCACCTGCACCGACGGCTGACCGACGATTTCCGCGGCCACCTGATCCGTCGCTATGATTGGGCGCCGTTGCGTCCGTCCGGCCCGCCGGCGGCGAACGCGCCACCTTAGCTCAGTCGGTAGAGCGATTCACTCGTAATGAATAGGTCGTCGGTTCGATTCCGACAGGTGGCTCCACCACGAAAGCCCTGGTCAGGGCCATAACCGCCAGCACGGCCCACATCGGCAAGGCTCCCAGAACCCCGTTCGTGCCCGTACTTTGCCCGCACATCGCCCGCACCCGGCCGCCCGGTCACGAGACGCCCCGGCCGATCCGGTCCAACGCCGCCGCGACCGCGTCCAACTCGTCGTCGTACAGGTGGGCATAGATCCGGGCCGTGGTCGTGATCGACTCATGGCCCATCGCCTTCTGGATGAACCGCAGATCCGCCCCCGCCGACCGGGCCAGCGTGCCGAACGACCGGCGCAGGTCGTGCGGGGTGATGTCCAGGCCGAGCGCGGCCACCGCCTCGTTGAACCCCGACCGGTGCCGCCAGTTCCCGTTGCGCAGGTAGCTGCCCTCCGGGGACGGGAACACCAGCGCATCAGCCGGCTTGCCCTCGATCCGGGCCGTCAGGGACGGCATCAGCAGCTGCGGGATGGCGACGTACCGGTTGGAGGCCCGGCTCTTCGGGGCGCCGACATCGATCCGGCCACCGACCTCGACCGCCCGCTCCACCACATGCACCCGCCGGCGGCCGAGATCGACGTCGGCCACCTTCAACGCCGCGAGCTCCGACCAGCGCAGTCCCAGGTAGGCCATCGTCAGCACCAGGTCGCCGTTGGGGCCGAGCCGATCGGCCAGCGCGTGGATCTCCGCCGCGGTCAGGAACCGTTCCCGAGCCGGCGGCCTGGTCGGTAACCGCACCCCGCGGGCCACGTTCATCGGCACCCGCCGGGACTGCATCGCGTGATCGAGCACCAGGCACAGCACCCGATGGCAGTACCGGACCAGATCCGGTCCCGACGTCGCCGCCATCTTCTGCACCCACGCGGCCACGTCGGCATGCTCGATCTTGGCCACCTGCCAGCTGCCGAACTCCTCCGAGATGTGCCGCCAGGCGTTGCGGTAGCTGGCCGCCGTCGTCGCCCGCAGATGCCCCATCCCGTCCTGCTGGTACTCCTCCCACACGTACCAGAGCAGCACCTTGCCCGCGCCGAGGATCGACCCAGTCACCCCGCTGCTTGCCGGTGATGATCTGCGCCGCGTAGGCCTCCGCATCCCGCCGCAACCGGAAGGACTTGGCCCGCTCCCGCCCGTCCGGCCCGTAATACCGCACCCGCCAGGTCACCCGGCCGGACGGCAGCACGCGCCGATTGACGCTCATCGCAGCGACATCCTCTTCACCACATCCAGCCAGTCCCGCACCGCTTCGGCATCGAACCGGCGATGCTTACCGATCTTGAACGACGGCGGACCCGAACCCTCCACCGCCCAATGCGCCACCGTCGACGGCGGCACCTCCAAGATCGCCGCCACATCCTTCACCGTCAGCAGCCGCGGTATCACCACGCCGCCCTGATCATGATCCTGATCAGCCATCACCCTCTCCTTCCCATCCGTCCTCGTCGCCTTCCATCGGTTCTCCGCCTTCCACACCGCGTACTCCCGCGCCCGCGCAGCCGCCGCCACCGCCAACGCCTCATCACCCGGATTCGTCCAGCCGGTGCCCTGGTAATGCCAGGAACCGATCACCAGCGTGGTCTCGTCCTCGTCATCGGCCAGGAGCTGCGCCTCGAGGTCCCGCGTATCCACGGTTCGCCGGTCCGGCGTGCCTCGGCCATGAAGCGTTGGTAGCGATGGCGAGCCCGGCGTAGCCGGCCGAGCGTGATCGAGTAGTGGCGCGACTTGGTCGAGAAGTGGCCGCGGAAGCCGAGCATGTGCGCCCACTTCGGCAACAGCCGATACCGGGTCGCCGATCATGATCAACAGCCCGCTCACCAAGATCATGAGCAGTCTGCACCAGCCGCGCCACATGCGCCGGCGACCGCCTGGACGGCCGGATGCTGTTCGCATCCTTGGTCGCGTACTTCGCCAGATAGCCGGCCACCTGCTCCGCCGTCAACGGCCGGTCCGGATCATCGGTGCGCTGATGATCACGCACCACCCGCACATCGACCTGCCGACCCCACGCCAGCACCCGCGCCTGGTCCTCGGCATCGACCGGCGGCGCCTCCAACGAGATCCCGGCCACGACCTGCTCGACGATGCGGGCCAGCTGCCTGGCATCCAGCGGCGCGGGGGAGCCGGGGCCGTCGGGGCCGTCCAGGCGGAGCAGGCCGTGGAAGTGGACCAGGCCGCGGGCCTGATACTCGGCGACCTTCGCGTACTCCAGCCGCGCCAGGTGCTTCAGCTGGTCCTCCGCGACGCCGAGCTCGGCGGCGATCTTGCGGCGGATCGTGTTCGGCGTGCGCTGCCACAGCTGCGGCGCCCACCACTGCCACACCACCGCGCTCTCCCAGTCGTAACAGTCCTCACACAGCGGAGCACCGTTCACCGGGTCGTCGTGATCATGGACCGCCATGCAGCCGACCGGACGGCCGTGCGGGCAGGTCTTGGTCTTGTCCCGCGGTCGGCAGCGCCCGCCGGTCGGCTGGCCGTTGTGCGGCCGCGGCCCGTGCACGTAGCCGAAGGACGGCGCGGTGACGGTGACGAAGAGCAGCGGGTTGTCCTTCACCGACTCGCTGATCGTCTTGCCGCCGGCGACCCCGGCCTTGATCATCGCGAACGTGTCCCGCGCGTACACCCGCGAGCAGGCCGGGCACACCTCCGCGCGCCGATTCCCGCACGGCCGGTACAACACCCCCAACGGCGCCTCGGCCGAGGAGAAGGTCGACAGGACCTCCCCGGTCGCGGCATCGATCCTCGAAGTCGAGCCGACCAGCCGGATCGGATGGCTGCAATAGCCGACCGCCGCCGCCGTGTCGGCGAACGCCGAGAACGAGTGGTCGACCAGCCGGCGCACCATCGCCTGCTCAGCGCCGGCCGAGATCCCGGACAGATCCAGCGGTGCATCCTCGGAGAACCCGGGAAAGCCCGACCGGCGACGCCGTCTCGTCGCCAACCTCGGTGACCGTCATGCGGCTCGCCTCGACCACACGCAGCACGGTCTGCCGGTGACGCCACCGGCCCGCCCAGAAGCCGGCGCTGACCTCCGCTGCGCCGGGCGTAGGACCGGCACGCCTCAGGGCCGGGCAGTCGGCGCAGACCGCCCGCATCCGGGCCAGCGACTCGGTCGGCACCGGGTAGCGCGTCCAGTCATCCCGGACCGGGCCGGTCCACGGCAGGTCCGGCCGGTCCTGACAGGCCGCATCGACCATCCACCCCATGTCGGCCATCACGCCACCCGCCCCACATCGCGGTGGCCACGGTCGTCGTTCCGGTCGAGCTGCCGGAGCAGGTCCTGGCGGCCGGCGCGGGTCAGTTCTTCGGCGATCAGGTCGGGGTGGTGGCCGATCCGCCAGGCCAGCCCGTCCAGGGTCAGCGTCGGGTCCGCGATCAACACCGCCTCCACCACCGCACCCCAGCCCGGCATCCGCGGCTCACTCCGCTGCAGGTGAGAGTGCTCCACCTCCAGGTGCTGGAGCCGGTGGACCAGGTCGGAGCGGCGCGCCTTGGTCAGCGCCCGTTCGATCCACATCGGCTTGCGGCCGTACCGCTCCGCGAACCCCTCCAGCGTCAACCCCGGCTCGGCGGCCAGAGCCTCCTCGGCCAGCCAGGCCCAATCCGCCGGCGACTTACCCCACCGCAGCCGCAACAGCAGGTCGTCGTGGCCGGTCGCGCGCAGCCAGCAGGAGATCGTGACGGTGTTGCGGCCGACCCATTCCGCCGCCACCGGCAGCGTCATCTTCGGATCCACCGCGACCATCCGCTCCAACTGCTCGATCCACTCCGGCGGCTCCTGACCCGCCAGCTGCTCGGTCAGGCGTCGAGCCCGCTGCCCGGTCATCAGGCCGCATCCCGCTGCCGAGGCGCCCGAGGCCGTCGCGTCCGCCGCCCAGCCGTCTCATCGGCGCTGCCGCTCTGCTCGTCCGGGACGGTGAGCTCGACCAGGGCGCGGGTGGGGTAGCGCTGCGCCACCTGGCGGATCACCGGGTCGGGCCAGTAGTCGGCGCGAACCCGATCCACCTGGCCGGTGTCCTCGACCAGCCACCCGGTGCCCTGCACGGTGGGGGAGATCCGGTGCGCCGGCGCCAGCTTGGCCATCCCGTCGCCGAGGACCATCGACGTCTCCTCGGCCGACCGCAGCCGCAGCGCGATGGTCTGGGTGAACAGTCCGCGCATGCCCACGACCTCCTTGCGCGGGTCCTGCACGAACGCGACCACCACGACACCGAGGGCGCGGCCCTGGGTCAGGATCAGCGACAACAGCCGCTCCGCCTCCCGCCGCACATCCGGCGGGGCATAGGCGGTCAGCGCGGCCAACTCATCGATCACCAGCACATGCACCGGATCACCCGGCCGCGGCTGATGCTGACGCACTGCCCCGGCCATCGAGCCGCCACGCTGCTGCAGGACGTCGGCCAGCATCGCCAGCACCCGGACCGCCTCATCCGCCGTCCGCGCGAACGCCGAGAACAGGCTGCGGCCCATCGACAGCTCCACGCCGGCCTTCAGATCCACACCCCACAGCCGGACCAGATCCGCCCGCACCGCCGGCGCCAGGCCCGCGCAGACACCCCACAGCACCGAGCCCTTGCCGGAGCCGGAGGCGCCCACACAGAGCGTGTGCCGGCCGGTGATCGGCAACCACCAGTCCCGGCCCGCCTGCGACCGGCCCAGCCGCACCGCATCCACCACCACCGCCTCCGGCAGCCCAGCGGTCACCGGGCCGGTGAGCAGGTCGGCCATGATCAACTCCACCGCGATCGTGGAGCCGGACACCGGCCAGCTGCGGAACGCCGCCGCATCCAGAATCGACGCGATCCGCTCCACCCCGGCCTCCAACTCGGTCACCGTCTGCCCGGACCGGGCGCGGACCGTGAACTCGACCGCATGCGCCGACGTCCGCAGCCGGCCCAGCCGGGGACACCGCCAGGACTCCACCGAGATCCGCTCACCGGCCAGATTCCGCCGCGTCACCACCTGACGCTCGGCCAGGTGAGCGTCCCGGGCCACCGCCAGCCACTGACCGGCGATCAGCCGACGCCACCGCCACCGCCGCCACGGCCGCGCCACCAGCACCTCGAACGAACCAGGGGAGACACCGACCCAGCCGGCACCGAGCAGACCCGGCAGGAGGCCGACCAGCACCAAGCCGGCGGCAGTCGTCAGCCCGGCGACGCCGACCCACCAGGCCACCATTCCCACGCCGGTCGAGAGCGCCGGGAGCCGCCAGCACCGGCGTAGCCAGCCGCCCAGCCAGCGGAGGCCATTCCTCAGGCGGGACATGGTCAGGCCGCCCGCGGACCCGAGGTGCTCTGCTTCTTGCCCTCACCCGGCGCCACGATGTCGTCGGCCCGCAGCGACCAGGCCACCCGCGGCCGCGGGCCGGTCTCATCGACCCAGGGGAGTGCGGTCAGCCCGACGAACTCGACCGGCCGCCACGGCTGCCCGGACTGATTGTCCGGAGGCACCGGCTGCACCCGCGCCGCGATCTTCACCGACACCGCCGTCTCCCGCCGGCTCGCCTCCTCATCGGCATCCAGCACCGTCACCTGCCACAACGGCAACCCGGTCTCCCGATCCAACTGCTGCGGCCGCGACCCATCCGCCCGAGCCGGCGCATCGAAATCCGCCACCGGCTCCACCACGCCCTTCATGAACGCACCCATCGGGAACACGTCCCCGTGGCCGACCCTGACTCGTTTCTGCAGTGCCATCGTCCCTACCTCCTTGAGCTGAGTACAGCGTTGATGCTGTAAAGCTATACAGCGCAAACGCTGTAGTCAATGACTTCCGTCGCTGCTTCCAACCGTCGGTCGAATCACAGCGTGGGGTAGATGAGACGCTGGGGAGAGCCGCCGGATCTCCCCGTCTCCCCACAACCTCCCCAGGCCGGGCCGGTCGCCGGTGTCACATTCGTGCTGCAAGATGGAGGCATGGCAGGCGAGACCCGACCTGACTGGGCAGCGCGGATCAAGCGCGAGCGAGAGGCTCGCGGGTGGTCGCAGTCGCGAGCCGTGGCCAATCTGCGCGCCACCTACGCCCGGAGAACCAAGGGCAAAGAGGCCGGCTCAGCGGAGAGCCTCCTGCGGGAGTGGAAGGACTGGGAGGCCGGCAGGGTCAAGCCCCAGCACTGGGCGCCCTACATCGCCGAAGCGTTCGGAGGGGTCACCGAGGACTTCTTCCCTACGCCCCGCCAGGCCAACGAGTCGCTCATCACTCAAGTCGGGATGGACACGGCCGAACTTGTCGCCAGGCTGAACAAGTCCACGGTGGACGCCACCGCGCTGCACGCCCTGCGGATCACGACGGACCGGCTTTGCACCGAGTACCGTCACCGCGACAACGACGATCTCCGCGCTGAGGGCCAGAGCTGGCTCCGCGAGGTGTCCGGCCTGCTGGACCATCGGATGACCTACCAGCAGCACGGCGAGTTGCTCTCCATCGCCGCGATGCTCGCTCTGCTGGTCGGCTGCGTCGAGTACGACTCCGGGCAGCAGACCGCCGCCGAGTCGACCCGGCGGTTCGCCCTGGAGCTGGGCACTTCCCTCGACGACCGCAACATCATGGGCTGGGCCCACGAGATGTCGGCTTGGTTCGCGCTCACCTCCGGGGACCTCCATCACGCCATCGCGGCGAGCGAGATCGGCATGGACGCCGCCGGCCATCGCAGCGTCAGCGTGCAGCTGGCGGCCCAAGCAGCGAAGGCCTGGGCGCGCCTCGGCAACCGCCGCGGAGTTGAATCCACCCTCGACCGCGGCCGGGCCCTCCTTGAGTCACTGCCCAAGCCAGACAATCCCGACCACCACTTCCAGATCGATCCGACCAAGTGGCAGTTCTACGAGATGGACGCCTACCGGATCCTCGCCGACGACGACCTGGCCGTGATGCACGCCGAACACGTCATCCATGATGGCGCCGGGGCCCCGGCCACGAGGGAAGCCCAATGCGCAGCGCCGAGGCACAACTCACCCTCGGCGTCGCTGCTGCACGCGCCGGGGACATCGAGACGGCGGCGGAGCTGGGGGTGGGGGCGCTCAGCGGAGTCGCCGATCGCTACCCTCACTGCTCATGGTGGGCCGAGAGCTGGCGCATGAGATGATCTTACGTTGCCGGCGAGGATGACCCGACACTTCGGGACTATCTCGCGACGTTGCGTGATGTCGCCCGCACCTACGAGGGGAACGTCTAGACAAGCATGGACCGGACCCTCCCTGACGACTGGTGGACCACGAGGATGTCGCCGACTTCCTCGGTGTCACTGCCTCGACGGTCCGCGCCTACATCGCCCGGCGGCAGATGCCGGAGCCGGATCGTCGGATTGGCCGCATGATGATATGGAGGCCCGGGACCATCAGAAGTTGGAATGCCGTCAGGCCGAGGAAGAACCGCGATTAAGCCGGTCGGGAAACATTAACCTCACCTTGTCGGTAGCGACGTGGCAGGAGACGCCGGAAAGCCCCCATCAGCCATCACGCAGTATGGAGAGACCCCACTGGTTAAGTCGGCCGCATCCATCGAGGTTGAGTCGGCTAACCGCTAGAGAAGGGAAAAAGGGTGCTACGGCAGGTAGTTGAGTCGGAGATCATCTCCAGCATCGGCTACGACGCCCTATCCAAAATTCTCGAGGTCCAGTTCCGAAACGGTTGGATCTACGAGTATGAAGACGTTCCCGAGAAGGTCTATCGAGCGTTCATGGCCGCGCCATCACACGGCAAGTACCTTAAGCGGCACATCGTTGACCAATACGCCACCCGTCGAACGCTATAACCGGCTCAGGCGAACTGCGTCGAGACCCAGCCCTGGGCTTGGTTGGGACGATCTCGCCCCGACGCCGCATGAAGAGCCTCTCGCACTCCTCACAGCGGTACCACTTGGCGAACTCCACCAACCGGTCGCCCTTGCCGACTAGACGCAGCTGGCCATCGCACTCGGGACAAGCACTTGGGAGGCGCTCAGCGTGTTCGTCATCGTCACGTAGCAGACTGCCGCACTCGGCACAGTCGAAGCGCACCCCAGACCGCCATACGCGCTTACTGTCCGCCGTCATCCCGGTCCTCGGTCTTTTAAGGTTTCGATGATCTTGTCTGCAGCCACCGCAGGCAGTTCATGTTCCCAGATGCGGACCACAGTCCAACCAGCGACGCTGAGTCGCTCGTCGGTGTCACGATCACGCGCGACATTCGTCGCCAGCTTCTCCCTCCACCACTCCGCGTTGGCCTTCGGTGCGCTCCCGTGGAGGGGGCAGTCATGCCAGAAACACCCGTCGATGAACACGGCGACCCTAGCGCGTGTGAAGACGACGTCAGCCTTGCGACGGGTGCCCGGGTCCGGTCGGTAGTCGACTCGGTACCGCAGGCCCCGTGCGTGGAGGATGCGACGGACGGCGAGCTCCGCCGGCGTATCCCTCGTCGGCGTGTTTCGGAAGCGCCGAGATGCCAGTTCACTCGATGGCACGGGACTACGCTGCACGTCACTACCGTACTTACAGCCCGGACCTCTGGGCGTAAGCACGTCGATCCTCCGCTGTGATGTCGGAGGCCGGCACCAGCTTGTAGTGGCTCTCTCGCACGACCACGATCTCGTCGTCTTGGATCGTCAACTCGAAGAGTGCGATGACTCCGTTAGCCATGAACTGTGCGGCAATGGCGCGCGGGGCGAGACCTGGAAACTTCGCTGCGCACACCGCCAGGTCCTGTTCGGCTTGTGTGATCCCGATCTGGTCGGTGCCGCCCTTCGCCTGCACAGGCACGACGAACTGGGTTCCGTGGCGGTCCACCGCAACGTAGATCTCGTCCACTTCGACTTGGCCGATCCCCGGAGCAGTCGTCCGTAGGTGGTTTTGCAGCGAGTAGGCAGTAACCCCCAAGAAGATGTCGATGAGCCGGTTGTAGCGAACCAGCGCGAGCAGCGCCTGCTCGTCGCCGAGTGTGTTCGCGGCGATGATCTCGGGCGTGCTGTCCGGCACCTTAGTGACTATGAGTCGTTCCGTTGGGACCACGCGAGTCGTTCCGACGGCCGCGAACGCGTACTGCCCTCGCCCGGTACCACGGATGACCCACTGTTTCCCGTGCGGGGCCTTGGCCTGAACTGAGGTCGGCAGCGGGTTGCGAAAGCGGAACGAGTACAAGACGTCGCCGAGGTTCTTCGGCAAGTTGATGTTTTCCTGGCCGGCGGCGATTTCAAGGTCTTCGCGCGTGAAGTGGACCTCGGTCGCACCTGCGGAGTGGTTGCTCGTAAAGACCCGCTCGATCAAGCGGGAGTAACGGTTGCCAGCCACCTAGACGGTCCGTCGGTTGCGCTGCGGAATGACCCGCTCGGTGATGCCAAAATGCCGCTCGGCCCTGGCCGCGGTGAACTCCAGCAAAGCGACTTCACCCGGAACGACTAATGTGCCTCGTTGAGGCACCACGGAGTCCGCAGCGAGCAGGCTCGACGCGACTGCCCTCGCCAACGGCGGCGGCACCGAGTTGCCGATCTGCCGAAAGCCGTGCCATTTGGTCACGTGGAAACGGAACCAATCGGGATAGCCGTGGAGACGCGCCGCCTCGCGAACTGTGATGCAGCGCGGCGAGACAGGATGCACGGGGCGAGGAGATGTGTATGCGCCGCGGTCGCTAGCCGTGCCGGCCCTCAATGTGTTGGAGATACCATCCGGATGCAATCGCAAGAAGCGACTGACGGGTTCCACCTGGCCCGGGAGCGTCGCCGAAAACCGTTCGATGGATATGGGCGTGTGCACGGTCCGCATGCTCGAAGTCAGCCAGTCGTCGACAACCGGCCGTGGACGCGAGAAGTCATTCTTGTCTTGATGAATTCCTCGCAACGCGGCCGCGTACTCGGACGGTGCTCCGTACTTGGCGACCACGCTGTCACTATCGAGGAGCTCCTCGTAGTGGTCAGCCTCCGGGAGGTCACCGATGGCGTCCCAGACGCTAGGAGAGAACGGCAGAGGACCGGGCACGTTGATCCCCTTCATGCTTCGCGCGTGATGAGTCGGCTCGGGATACTCGGGCAGTTCGACGTCCGCCCGGGCTCCCATGAGAAAAAGACGCTTCCGACTCTGCGGAGTACCGAAGTCAGCCGCCTGCAACACCTTGTACGGCGTCTTCACCTTGTAACCGCCTTCCCCGAAGATCTCGATGACCTCGTCCAGAAGCTTCCGGTGATCGCCCACCGTCAGCCCGGCCACGTTCTCCAGAACGAAGTACCTCGGCTGCAACTCAAGCACGATCCGAGCGAACTCGGCGAGCAGTGCGTTACGAGGGTCGTCAAGCGCTCGCTTGCCGATGAGTGAGAAGCCCTGACAAGGTGCACCGCCCACAACGGCGTGCACTTCTCGGTGGCCAACCGCAGACTGCTCCCGAATGTTTCGGCCTGTAATCGCGCCCGCGTCGGCGCAAAAAGTCGTTGCGTACGGGAAGTTGAACTCGTGGATCGCGGAGTGGATGGGATCCAGCTCGACGGCCGCGACCACGTCGTAACCTGCCTGCTCAAATCCGAGACTCAGACCACCCGCACCCGCGAACAAGTCGACGACCAACGGTCGCGCATCTGCCACTATCAACTCCTCGCATCGTTCCGCCGAAGCTTACCGACCACCGGCTGATGATCATCAGAACACGGCGCACCACAAGCAGCCTCGCACCCTCCACCCACAAGATCTCGTCACGCGCCCCCGCTGCCAGCCCCAGGTCGCCCTACGTCAAGGAACGGTAGGTCGCCCTGCTGGCCTGAGAGACGCTGGCGAGGTCATCCCGCAGCGCCCCTCGTTCCTCCTCAGCGGCCTTCTCATCGTCCTGAGCCCGGGCCATGCGCTTCCGCCTTACGATTCGCACCAAGTCCGCCGTCCAACAACAGGACCGACCCACCGACCACAAGAACGACAGCGGCGCCACCGTCCGTAACCGGGGAGACCCGCCACGACGCCGCCGACGACTGCGACAGGAGTATCCCACTCGTACCTGGTCCATCGCGAAAACTGCTGCGACTGTTCAGCGTGGTCGCGTAGGGCGTCGCGCATGCAGGGACCCCTAAGGGTTCGACGGCCCGCAGCATCCAGGCCGAAATTTGGGATCGTCGACGGATCGGTCGGATCCACCTGCTCTACATAGTCCATTCCCCATCTAAACAGGCAAGGACTGCGCTCCGCGCTGCACGCCGCGTCGCGACTCCCTCCGCCACGGCCTCTAACCGCTCGACCGGCCGATTCAACCAACGTCCGGATTTCTCTGCGGCACCCCGCCGCGGGCACTATCGTTGAGCGCACCTGTCCTCCATACAACTCTCGCGCCAAAGGTTAAGAATTGCGGTTCATAGTCCGGTCCTTCTCGATTGCAGCCGTCGGCGTCTTGCTGGTTATGTCAGCTTACTTCTATCCGAATAAGTGGTCCAATCCAGGATTCGCCCGATCAGTCCTGATCAATCTCGGCACCGCATTTTTGATCCTCGTGCCCGTTTACCTTATTGAGCGACGGCTCGCAGCGCGAATCCAGTCCGTTGAGAGCCAAGTGAATGAGGTCGCGGCCGAGTTCGCCGCGAACGTTGCCGAATCGACCAACTCGACCCTCCACCAACGGTGGCTGCAGGTTCAATCTGCTCAAGAGGAGTTCACGGATGCACCGACTGGCGGATCGTTTCGGGAGCTTCTTGCTCAGTCCGCGAGAGTATTCTCTGCATCCATCTGCAGGAATACGGGTAAAGATTCCAGCTGCGAAGCCGTTCTGGCTCTCGTGCCACAGTCTGGTCAAAGGGCGTCGGCGACCAGCCCGACCTCTCGCGGGCGTCCGAGCTCACCACGAAGCAGTGGGACAATGACGGAGAGTTGGCTATCCTCTTCGTCGACAGGTCGAAAGAAGGCCATGGAGGCTACCAAAACTTAACTGGCTTTTACTGGCTTGATGGTGAGTCTCTTGATGAAATATGCGCCAATGAGATTTACCCTTATCTTGTCGCCCAGGACGCCGTAATCGGCACCCAACGGTGCTCGCTGAGCGAATCGCTGAGCCACTCTGGCGAACCCTCGTAATACCGCTACGCATGAGACTTGGAATAATTCCGAACCCTTCACAGAGCACCCGGAATAATGGAATGGTCATATCCGTACCCAACGACGACTGACAAATCACCGACCTCGGTTTGGTGAGCCTAAAAAGTGACAATCACCTACCGGTCCGGCGAATAGGATTGGGACGGATTTGGTATTCCTCCATTCGAACGGAGTTTGAGCGAGCCGATCCTCTGCGGTTCCGAGAGGCGACTTGGATATGGCCCGGATGATGCCCACGACCGAACCGGTCCGGAGCGGCGAGTACCTGGAGGTCGCCAAGCCCGCGTTCATTGCGAAGTTCGTGATCGGTGCGGCGCTTCTCATTGGTGTGAGTATCGGTGTTGCGCAACTCTTCGGCCTCGTCTTCTTCCCTATCGAAGCAGCGAGCGCTGCGCCATATGTCTTCGTGGACTCGGTTCGGCGTTAGCCTTCCTGGCTGATGACGCGGCCTATATTGATCTCTCTCAGCCGTTAATCAGAGTGGCGGCGGCTAGCATCCTGGCCGGATTGGGTGCAATAGCCGCCTGGCTGCTGCTTAAGGTGCCCATGTCGTGGGTGCCTCACTTGCCCCTATGGCGAATATCGACTTGGGCCGGAATGGCTGACGATGTTGATTCTCCTATTGATGCTGCTGATTAGCGCGGGACTCGACTTCCGGCGTCGCCGGTTGGGCATTAGGATCACGTGAAGAATCGAACTGCTGTGGTTTGGTCGCAAGTGCAATGATTCGGGGGTCTGAGCCGATTACCGTAATGAAATTGGGTTCGGACGTTGTCGGCAACGTAACCGTCAACCTCGCACCACGCACGTGTGAGCGGTCGGGAGACGTTTTCTCCAATCGTTCATCGATGATTTAGCACTCATGCCGGGCCGGGACCCCAAATATAAGAGACGGGGACGAATGCTCGTGTTGCGGATCAGCCACCGACATCTCGTCGCACATCAACCGACGGGAGACACGGGGTCTTGTTCGTGTCGGGAGAATTTTCTTCACTGTCTCAAGCGCGCCTTCGGGCGCGAGCGTGGGGCGCCGGCAAGGACCCCGCGCTCCGGGCCTGCGGCCCTCCGCGCACCCCACCGCCGCCCCACGCAGCACACAGGGCAGCACCCAGCAAAGGCACTGACTCGCCCCGGAGTTTCCGGAGACCGGGTTTTGTGGTTCAGCCGGTCTGGCTGAGCCGGGCTTGGTGAGTGTAGTGGAACTGTTCGGCCTGGACCGGGGCGAAGTCATCGATCGACTCGTGCGACCGCTCGGTGTTGAACCAGTGCACCCAGTCCAGGGTCTCGATCTCGACATGATCACGGTCCCGCCAACGACCTTCGGGCCAGATCAGTTCACTCTTGTAGAGACCGATCTGGGACTCGGCCAGGGCGTTATCGTAGGCGTCCCCGACGGTGCCGACGGAGGCGTCGACCCCGGCATCGACCAGCCGTTGGGTGAAGCTGATCGAGGTGTACTGACTGCCGGCATCGGTGTGGTGGACCAGCCCGGACAGGTCGGTGATCCCGTCTTTACGGCGGATCCAGATCGCCATCTCCAGGGTGTCCAACACCAGGTCGGTGGTCATCGAGGTGGCCGCCCGCCAACCCAGGATCCGGCGGGAGAACACGTCGAAGACGGAACGCCACGTAGAAAAGAACCATTCTTTCCCAGGTCGGCACGTAGGTGAAGTCGGCGCACCACAGCTGGTTGGGTCGGCTGGCGGCGAAGGCCCGGTCGACCAGGTCAGTCGGCCGCTCGGCCTTCTGGTCCGGGATCGTGGTCCGCGGCGTCTTGGCCCGGGTGATGCCGCTGATGCCGAGCTGCCGGAACAGCCGCTCCACCGTGCAGCGAGCGACATCGTGGCCCTGGACGCGTAGCCGCAGCCACATCTTGCGGGCACCGAGCAGCCGGGCAAACCTGCCCTTATTCCGCTCGGCCTGGATCAAGTTGATCAACTCCTGATCTCGAAGCTCCCTCTTACTGGGTTGACGATTCCGAGCGTCGTAGTAGGTGGACGGGGCGATCGGGCAGCCGTGCTCGGTCAGCACGGCGCAGATCGGCTCGACCCCGAACTGATCCCTGTACTCGGTAATGAAATCGACTAGGACCGGTGTGGGCGGTCGAGCTCCGCCGCGAAGAAAGCCGACGCGGCCTTCAAAATCTCGTTCGCCCGCCGCAGCTCGGCGTTCTCCTTCTTCAACGCCTTCATCTGGGCCGACTCCTCGCTAGTCACCCCCGGTCGCTGGCCGGCATCGATCTCGGACCGACGGACCCACTTGCGCAGGGTCTCGGCCGAACCGATACCAAGCTTCGTCGCGACCGACTTGATCGCTTCGAACTCTGACGGGTAGTCGCCCTTGGTATCAGCAACCATCCGGACCGCGCGCTCCCGCAGCTCCTTGGGGTATGACGAGGGACGTGACATAAGGCTTCATCCTTCCAACGAATGAAGTCTCCAGACACCCCGGGGCGGTTCACACTGCCCTCGACGACCCGCCGCGACTAGCGTTGGCTCACAGCAGTCACCACCGAGGAGTCGTCATGACGAGGACCACGATTGCCGACGACCTCCGGGCCAGCCGCGACGACTTCCGCCAGCTCGTAGACCAGGCCACCACCGCTGAACTCCGCGTCCGCTCCAACGGCACCAAGTGGACCGACGGTCAGCTGCTGTTCCACATGCTTCTCGGCCACCTGATCGTGCGCACCCTGCTCTGGCTCGTCCCGCGGCTTCGCTCTCCTGCCGCCTGCCTACTCCCGCACGTTCGAAGAAGCACTCAACAAGGTCAGCCGGCCATTCCACGTCATCAACTATCTCGGCTCGCTCGCCGGCGCCAGACTCCTCGGCCACAGCGGCATGGAACGCCTCATGGACCACGTCACCGCCAGCCTGCTCCGCATCCTCGAACACACCACCGACGACCAACTCGCCCGCGGGATGCACTTCCCCGTCGACTGGGACCCCTACTTCCGTCCGTACATGACCGTCGAAGACGTACTTGGCTACACCATCCAGCACTATCGACACCACCGAAGGCAACTCACACTCTCCACCGCCGAGCCTCGTGTGATCGCTCCAGAACGACGCCACACTCACCTCCGAGCCGCCGACCCGATAGAGGAGGATTTGCACGCCGGCGCCCGACCTCAAGGGCGCTACGCGTCGCTACGCGATGGCCTCCGGCCACCCTTGACCCCGGACACCGCCGAGCAAGGGGGCTGGCTATCGGGTCGGTGGCTCTCCCTGCCCACCGTCGCTGTGCCAGGCCCCGGCTCAGCCCGTGCCCACCAGCGCGAATCGCTCCGACCGCCAACCCGACCGGTGCCCGCAATCTGCCCGCAGAGACTCCAAATCCAGCTCCGCAGCCAGGGTCGCGTTGCTGCCGCCCACGCGGGAAATGCCGAAGATAGCCGCGGAAATGACCGGCCACCAAGCCTCGTAATGAATAGGTCGTCGGTTCGATTCCGACAGGTGGCTCCCACGGGCTGACCGAAGATTCCCTTTGTGGCAGAGACCGTCTTTAGGCTGTTGCGGCGGCGGGGTTGAGGGTGACGTCGTAGCCAAGTCGCTGTAGCTGGTTCAGGGCGTGGTTCTTGAGGCGTTCGGGGTTGCGGCGGGTGAAGTAGTCGCCGCCGGGGTCGTCGTAGAGGGCGCCGGTGTGGGCCACGGACCAGACCGCGGTCAAGATGGCGTGCTCGACGGCCACCAGGGCCTTCTTCGGTCCGCGTCGGGCAGCGATCCGCTTGTACTTCGCCGACAGGTAGGTGCCTTGGGTGTGGGAGACCGACAGCGCGGCTGCCCCGAGCGCGGCCTTCAGGTAGGCGTTCCCTGGCCGGGTTGCGGTCGATTTGATCCGGCTGGCGGACTCGTTGCTGCCCGGGCAGGTCCCTGCCCACGACGCCCTCGCTGGCGACGCTGGACAGCTTGATCCCGGCATCGAGCACCTTCTCCAGCCGCTGGATCTCTCGGCCGCGTTCTCGGGTCAGCATCGTCCTGGCGCGGGTCAGGTCCCGCAGCTCACGAATCGGCGCCGGTGGCACGAAGCAGCCGCGGACCAGACCGTGCGCGCCGAGCTGGGCGAGCCAGGTCGCATCGGAGACATCGCTCTTGCGCCCGGGGAGGTTCTTGACCTGTCGGGCGTTGACCAGCATCACCTCGAACCCGGCATCCTCGAGCAGGTAGTAGAACGGCTTCCAGTAGTCCCCGGTCGCCTCCATCACCACCAGGCTGACCTGCTCGGCGATCAGGTGCTCCCGCAGCCGCAGGATCGCGTTGGTCGTCGACGCCCAGGTCCGGACCGTCTCGACGGTCTTGCGTCGGCCCCGGCCGGCGACTCCGACGCACACTTTCGCGTCCCGTTTCGACACATCCATTCCTGCGCAGCGGCTGTGCACGACCTCCATGACTACGACCTCCTCGACCACCTGGCGGACAGAACGTGTCCGGCGCGGGGCGCTCCGGCGGAGATCCAGCGACTACGTCCCTTACGGGTTTGCGCCAGCATTGGAAGACCACCTCCGCCTCGCTGGCTTCCACCGCTAACCAAGACGGGCGCAGTCTGACGACTCCATCAAGGACTGCAGCACACGCGGTCCCGCCGCTGGTGGCATTCGTTCTGAGTCAGGTATTGACCGAAACCGCGGGCAAACCTCGCTCCGTCAGCTCAGTAACCGCCGCTTCGCCTCCGCAAACTCATCATCCGTGAGCAGGCCTTGCTGATGCATCGACGCAAGCCTTGCTAGCTCATCGGTAGACGATGGTCCAGGTGTCGTCGCCATCGCATGTCGTGAATGTCGTCGCCCAGCGGATTGCACGACCAATACGACGACCAGCACCACACCGATGACCACTGCGGCGCAGACCAATAGCAGAACAAGAATAATTACTAGTTCGGTCGGGCCCAAATTGAGGATCATGGAGGTCATTAGTGTGCACTCCTCATTGGAACCGGATGTTCTCGCGTTTCACCTAGTGATCCTATCGCGCGCAGCGGAAAGCAGAGCGCTACCTCGAAAATTGCCTGTGTATCCGAAGCGCTCCGCGATACCTCGGCCACTGCTCCATCTGTAGCAGCTTCCCAATCTCGACAGGGCGTTAAGAGACTTCTGAGGGTTGGGCGACACTGGAGGCCGCGCAGCATCTATGAGGCCTATGACGCGATTGCGGCCGTGCGATCCTGGCCTCGGTCTGCGTCCCAATCGATTGCTCGAGCGACTGCGGCGTCGGTCCTCTCGATCATCCGCCGAACGATCGCATCTTCTTGGCACCTGCCATTATGCCCGGTCATCGATGGATGACCGGGTAACCCTTTCGCGCTATTGCCGAGCTGTGACGCCCTCGTCAGAACGCTTCGATGAGGCCACCTTGGTCTGCAAGCCGTGTGGTCCCCCTCAACGCCAGCAAAAGCGGCGCGAAGGCGAAGGGTGCCGACACTCCTGCTTGCCGTGGAGCCGGGAACACCGGTCGCTGGGGCGATGGAGCGCGTGTCCGGTATGGGCAGGGGAGCAATTCTCACTGAAGCGGGAAGTCAGGCATCGTATTCATCGATGGTGCATAACGCCATCCAAGCCTGGCAAGCGGCCGCAGCTGTGATGAGACCGACGCGGAGCCAATGGGTC
This sequence comes from uncultured Actinomycetota bacterium, assembly GCA_963758075.1. Classification (GTDB taxonomy): domain Bacteria; phylum Actinomycetota; class Actinomycetes; order Propionibacteriales; family Propionibacteriaceae; genus Microlunatus. Next base: position 1,046,426 of record CAVWTT010000005.1, read on the forward strand.
GTCATCAATCGGCGATACTGGGGCGTCAGGGGTCCATCCTCGGCGCGGATCTGGCCGATCCTGGCTTGTTGGGCTCCCCACCAGGTGGCCGTCAGTGCCCCGCTGGTTATCTGGAGCCCAAGGATTATCCACGGAAGCTTCTTCGGAACGGCACGGGATCGCCACCGCAGCTGGGCCAGAGAGCCGAGGGCATGGATCCCCACGCCGGGCCACAGTATTGGCTGGATGCCTCCCGCGCCGAACCACCAGGCCCGGTGATAGGCAGGAAATTCTTCGCGGCCCACATGGCGCCACAGACGCCATCCCATCTGGACCATCAAGACCAGACCGACGTTATAGGCGCTCACCGCAGTGTTGCAGATCTGCAGCTGCCTGTTTCGATTCATCGCCGCTCTCCTACACTTGGCCAGCCGTCGCATTCCATCGACCGACAAGTTGCACGCGTGTGTGGCCAGCAGATTCGGCTGCTTCAGCAGTCTAGCCAGACGACGCCACGATGCGCCACAGCGGAGGAGACGGGCAGGCGGCCAATCCTTCGGGGCCTTCAAGCAGCCAAACTCCCCGCTGGGACCGGTACCGGGGTGTAGGCGGTGCCGTCGCGGAGCATGGCCCACAACAAGACGTTGAGTCGGCGGCGGGCCAGGGAGAGCATCGCCTGGATATGGGTTTTGCCTTCGGTTGCGTTTTCGGTTCGCGTTTGCGGTGCGTTTTCGATCGTAGTAGGCCCGTGAGGCGGGGCAGCTTTTCAGCGCCGAAAGTGATGAGAGGTAGAAGACGCGGAGGAGTCCCGAAGGCGTTGTCCATCGCGGTGAACCTGATCCCGGCCTTGGCCGCCTGATGCTGGGCCCAGTGGTTCCCGTTGAAACACAGCTTGGCGTTGTAGGGGAAGTAGCTGCAGAACTTGATGAAGAACGGTCCGAAGTCGGCATCCAGGCAGTAGAAGTAGAAGTGGTTCGGCACCGCGGTCGTCTTCACGATCCACGGGTAGGACCGGCCGGCCGGGTTGCGTCGTTTCTCGGTTCGGAAGACGGCCGTCTTCTCCTGCGCCCGGCCGATGAACACCACCCCCTCGGTGCCGCCGGCTGCCTCGAACCTGGCCAGCCGCTCGGCCATCACATCGTCCTTGCGTTCGCCCTTGCCGAAGTCGACTTCAGGAATCTGGTGCTGCCGGGCAAACCGGTGAATCGAGTCGGTGAACCGGTCGCTGATCCGGCCCAGCGGGGCGGTCGAAGGCACCGGCAGGCCCAGCTGGCGGTGCACATAACCGACCAGCCCGGCCGGATACTGCAGCCCCGGCACATAGACGTTGCAATACATCCGGTCGATACACTCCAGCTCGAAGCTGACATGCTCGGCAAGCACCTGGGCAACACTGCGCGCTAGATTCATCACGGGCTCCGGTCGTCGGGCGGCCAGTCCTGGCCAACCAACCGCTACGACGGTTCATACACCCCGACCGGCCCGCCGGTCCGGGGATTACCCGCTCGGCCGGAGCCCGCCACCGACCAAACCGCGACACGACTCGTCGGGCTGGGGCGAAGCCCCGTTAGAGTTTCCTATCCGTCACGGACACCACGATTCCGTTCCAGGAGTGGTCCAGCGCGGCCATCGCGCCCTCGACGAGCTAACTGCGCTCCGCTGACATCGGCCGGCGGAGACAGACCCGCCGATCAACAGCATTCGCGGCCCGCAAGAGGTTCCTCATCGGACACCGAGATCACGATCGCACATCCTTCGCAAGCCGATCGATCACCGTGCGCCTATTTCGCTCCACTTCGGAAGACTGAACACCCGGTGCGGACCGCGGATGCGCGAACTCGGCGCCGGGGTTCATTGAGCCTGCTGGCTAACCGCGATCAGTCCAATAGCCTGGGCGGCGCCTCTCGTGCGCGCAGGCGAGCACCCACAGGCCGTCCGCGGTGACCTCGTACGCCAACCGGTATGGGAATCCGTGGACACGGACCAGCCGAAATCGGGAGTCGCCCGTCCACGGCGATCCTGCGAGCGGCCATTCCGCGGCGTCGTGCAGGGCGGCGTCCACGGCGTCGATGAACCGTTGCGCGATGTTCGGATCTCGGTCGGCATACCAACGGTGCGCCTCGCGAATCTCATCCCGCGCAGCGGGAGCGAACTCGATCGTCACCGACGAGACGCCAGATCCGCCTCCAACTCGGCCTTGACCTCGCTCCACGCGACGGGCTCGACCCGACCCGAATGCAGGTCCTCCGAGCGGCGCCGAATCTCGGTGAGCCACGCAGCGTCGATCTCGTCCTGCGTCGCGGTCTGCGGGTGCTCGATGCTGTCCAAGAGGTCCGCGATCAACACGGCACGGTCGGCGGAGTCCAGCCGCATCGCAGCATCCCGTACGTCATCGACAGTCACGCCATGAGTCTACGACTCGGCACTGACGTTGCCAGCGCAACCAAAACGCAACGCGACTCGGCGGACGAACCGCCAACCCCTCCACCGAATCCAGTGCCGATGATCGATCGATCCCTGACCGGACGGTCGCGGCACCGTTTGCACACTACCCCGGACTAGGGTTTGCGGTCTCGGCGACGACGCGCTGATCGCGGCAGATCCGTACGTTCGGTCAGTCGCGGAACAGGTTCTCCGCGAGCGGGTCCGGCCTTACCTCGTGCGTCATCGCCTGGCGTACTGCTCGCTTCCAGTCGCCCCACCGGGCCGGGTCTGACTGCAGGTACTGATGGAAGAGCACCAACCCCTCGTCAGGGCTGGACTCCAAACCGACGTACGTGTGCGTCAACAAGAAGGCAGCCCGATACGCCTCTTCAAGGGTGAGAGTCTCGGGCACCGTCACATCACTGGTCACCTGACGATCCTCCCACCGAAACGCTCTCCCGAATGGCCGTCGGCACGGGTGCGCCATCTGTCGCCGGATAGTGCATCACCAACTACCCTCTGCAACGGCCCAGACCCGGCGGGTTGGGGACAGAGGTGGGCGCCAAGAACGGTACTTGCCGGCGGGCCACGGTGTTCGGTTCCGCCGGCGTGACCACCGCGCCTTTAATGAGCACTGCGAACACGACCATTGCGAGATGTGCTGCGCGAAGTTCATGGACCCATGGTTCTCCGCTGGCCGTGAACTCTTCGGTGAGCATGACGATGCGGTAGGGCTGGTGACGCAGGACCTGGCGGTGACCAGCCGGAACCGCCCCTGGCTGTGGGAGAACGGCCTACAGGGCGGTTACAGCAGGCGATGTTCGGCTACGTCGAGGTGCCAGCCGACCACTTCGGGCGGGGCGAACTGAAGGCACCGGTACAACTGGTAGAGCAGCCGGTGTGCCCAGTACTTCTGCAAACTCGACCGGGAGACTCGCCGGGCGAGTATCTCGTCCAGGTGTTGCGCTGCCGCGACGACATCTGGCTCCGGCTCGTCGGCCTGAAGGCGATCGTAGCGCCGGGGCCGGTGGTAGTTGCCGCTGATCCTTCCGGAGTCCCTGGGGTGCGGGGGCGAGGCCTGCGACGCCGGCGAACCGCCGCCACGTCGGCACAGCGGTTGGGGTATGTGGCTCCGGTATGTGGCTTCCGTACCTCGGGAGGACTTCTTCATTGGTTCACGCGCGCCTGCGGCGCGAGCGCGGTGCGCCGGTGGGGGCCCGCGCTCCGGGCCTTCGGCCCTCCGCGCGCCCCACCGTCACACCGTCACACCGCGCCAAGTGCAGCACCCGGTCGGAGCACTGCTCTCAACGCTTCGACGCGACTACCGTTGAACCGCAGCAATACCACGCTCGGAGCCGCCATGACACCTGCCGACATCATCGACGAGCTGCAGGCCGCACGCCAGGACTTCCACCGCCTGGTCGACGACGCCACCACCGCAGAACTGCGCGGGCCCAGCAACGGCACCAAATGGACCAACGACCAGCTCCTGTTCCACATGCTGTTCGGCTACCTGATCGTCCGGACGCTGCTGTGGCTGGTCCGCGGCTTCTCCATGCTCCCGCCGGCCTACTCCCGCCGCTTCGCCCAGGCGCTCAACGCGGCGGCACGGCCGTTCCACGTCACCAACTACCTCGGCTCCCTCGCCGGCGCGCGGGTGCTCGGCCACGCCGGTATGGAACAGGTGATGGACCGCGTCATCGCCGGCCTGATCCACACCCTCGAATCGGCCAGCGACCACCAGCTCGCTCGCGGGATGCACTTCCCCGTCGACTGGGACCCCTACTTCCGCGACTTCATGACGGTCCAAGACGTCCTGCACTACGCAACCCAGCACTACCAACACCATCGCCGACAGCTGACCCTCGCCAACGCCGGCCCGCTCTGATCGAGCCCGCACCCCACCCAGCCGCACCCCCGAGCCGCCGACCCGATACTCGAGGGTTTGCACGCCGGCGCCCGACCTCGAGGTCGCTCCGCGTCGCTGCGCGATGGCCTCCGGCCACCTCCTCGGCGACCCGATGACCTTGCTGCCGATCATGTCGACCGACAGGCTGCGTGGCGAGATCAAGGCCACCATGCTCGACTGGGACGAGATCGTCCTCGCTGATCCCGCCCTGTACAAGAACCGCTTCTTCCTACCTGGTCCTGCACCACGCCCGGATGCTGCAGCACCTGCGTGCGGGCCGCATCACGTCCCAACGGGCCGGGGCCGAATCGGCGAAACAGGAGTTGGACCGGCGGTGGAAGCCGTTGATCGACTTCTGTTGGCAGGAGCGGTAGGACACGGAGATCTTGCCGCACCAGCCGGCCGACCCCGACAGGTTCGCGCAGGTGCTGGAATTCGTCAGTTCGGTGATGGGCGCGAGGCGAAGGACTTCGAGACCGCCGGGTAGCCGAACCGCGTGCTCGCCGTGCCGGGCGACCGTCCGACAGTCCGTCATGGCCGGCGGGCGGCCCGGGGGAGCTGCTCGGCCGGCTCGCCCGGGGACTGCGGCTGAGTGCCGTCCTATCCGCTGCTGACGAAGGCGAGCACCTCCCGCGGGACGTGCCTGCCCGCCACCGTTGGCACGTGACCCTTGCCTTTCTTCCAGACCAGCGTGCAGTCGGCGATCAAAGCCGCGGTCTCCTGCACGATGTCCGGCGGGAAGAAACGATCCTGGTCACCACAGATCAGCAACACGGGAACCCGGATTGACGGCAGAAACGGTCGCGCGTCGTAGCTCAGATCCGCCCGGGTTTCGATCAGCACATCGTCGGCGGGGACCATCCGCCGTGCCAGCACCGGAGCGAACAGTTCGCGGAGCAGCCTCGATGACTGCTCGGGAAGGAGGTACTCGCCGAAGATGACCGCGGCACCGTGGGTGTCGCCACGTTCGAGGGCGGCGATGAGCCGGATGTCGACCGCGTCGCTCCAGGAGCTCAGCCGGGCACCGGTGGCGACGAGGGCCAGGTGCCGGAGGCAGTGCGGACGGATACCGGCCAGGTACTGGGCGATCATCCCGCCGTAGGACTCGGCCACCACCAGATCCGCCCGGCCGCCGAGCCTCTCGTCGATGAATCCGATGTAGTCCTCGGCCATGTCGGCGACGGCGTATCCCTCGGGCATCTGCCGGCGCCGGGTCACCGTGAAGACCGTGTAGCCGGCGGCGATGTAGGGCCTGAACAGCAGCATCGCCATCCCGAGTTCGACCGGGCTCCCCGGCACCTCACTGCCGGGGCCGCCCTGCATGAAGAGCAACGACTTGGGACCGTTTCCGAGGCTGACGTACTCCATCGCGGCCCGCGACGTGCCTCGGCGCACCTGCGGCCGTACGGCTCGCCGCACCATCATCCGGATCCCGCCTCTCCTGCACCGGATCCCATCGACCGAACGCACCCGTCAGCGCCGCCCACCACCCCGGTCAGAAAGTCGGGGGTGGCAGACGGACGCTGCCCGAGCGAGTCAGACCAGGGAGGCGCACTGACCGGTCGCCTTGTGGCCGACGACATTGACCTCCCCGGGGATGAAACCGCCAGATACTCCCGGGGTCAGTCCCATGCAGTTGAGGTTCCGCCCGATCGTGTTGCGCACGACGTAGACACCGGGAGCGCCGGGGTGCACGTCCTGAATGGTGATATTGGTCAGCGTCGCGTTCCCGCCGACCTTGTTGAAGAGCACGCCGAGCCACTCGGCCGTCTGCCCGCTGACCGTGAGGTTGCCGTCGATGGTGTTGTTCTTGATCGACCAGGGGATCTCCGACCCGCCGCCGGTCAACGTGACGTTGCGCCCGACCGTGGTTCCGTTCAGCAGAACGGCGAGCGCGTCGGTACCGGTGACGTTCCCGTTGATGGTGACGGTGGAGTGCCCGTCCGGCTCGACGGCGCAGGTGTGGGCCGAGTTGCCGGTGTACGACGGCGGCTGGCAGCCCAGGCCGACGAGCGAGCCCGCAGCCGCGGTGACGTTGTGTCCGACGGTGATCGTCGATGGCGCGCTCTGGGCGTCCAGCATGGCGCCGGCGGCGACGTTCACGTTGCCGACGACATTGATCACGGCGTCGGCCGGTACGGAGCAGGCGCCCGTGACCGTGATGCTGGCATAGGTCCCCGATGGGATCTCACCCCCGGTGCAGGTGTACGGCATCGGTCGCGGGTTCGACCCGGCAGCCAGCGCCGGTCCACCCGAGAGCGCGAGCGCCCCGGCAACGGCCACGGCGCCCAGAGCTCCGAGCCGTAACGACTTTCCCCTCATGAGCAGACCTTTTCTGTCACAGGCCCTCCCCCCGAAGGGCCGAATGACCTCGGTCTACACCCAGTGCCATGTCCTTCGAGGCGTAATGGCAAAACCCCGGGCCGTCGAACAGGCCGGGGCCGGTGACGACGGAGCGGGCCGAGGCGCTCCCGGTCCAGCCGGAAGGCATACATCGCCATCACCAGTTGCAGCGCCAGGAAGCCCAGCCAGACGGCGATCACTCGGGTCGGGTTCAGGAACAGCAGACCGTAGACCGCGAAGACGTCGACGGTCGGCGCGAGCAGAGGCAGCAGGATCTGGAAGACCAGCAGGTAGGTCAGTCCACGCCGGCCGAGCTTGCCCGCCTGCCCTCGCTGGACGAGTGCCTGACGGTGCTTCCACATGGCCTGGAAGGTGCCGTACGACCAGCGGTAGCGCTGTTTCCACAGCGCTCCGAGCGAGGCGGGTGCCTCGGTCCAGGCGGTCGCACCCTCCTCGTACCCGACTCGCCAGCCGGCGCGGCAGAGCGCCATGGTCAGGTCGGTGTTCTCGGCGAGGGTGTCCGTGCTGACCCGCCCGACCTGACGCAGCGCGCTGCGACGGAACGCGCCGATCGCTCCGGGGACGTTCGGCATGCATTCGGCGACGTCGAAGAGTCGCCGGTCGAGGTTGAAGCCGAGCACGTACTCGACGTGTTGCCAGCGACCCAGCAGACCACCGCGGTTGAGCACCCTGGCATTGCCGGAGACCGCTCCCACCCCCGGGTCCGAGAAGGGCCGGACCAGCGTCGGGACGGTGTCACGGTCGAAGATGGTGTCACCGTCGACCATGACCACGAGCTCGTGGGAGGCGGCGGCGCGGCGTGGTGGATCACCCGCCGCATCGCATTGTCGACTGCCGCATTGCTCGAGCTGTGCGCGGTCGTGCTCCTGTCGTGCGCGGTCTTGTCGTGTGCGGTCGCGGCCTTGCCCCGCATCATCGGCGTGGTCCGTGCTCGTGCCGGCAGTGTCCGGCGATGGGCAGGGTCCGAGGTCGCCGGGCTCGCGACTCCGCTCGCCGGAGTCGACTGAGAGGTGTGGTGGGCCACGACGCCCGCGGCGCTGTTCACTGCCACCGCGGCCGACCGTCCCGCCGTCGGGGCGGCGGCCCGGGCAACCCGCGGAACTGCCGGTGCAGTCGGTCGCGTCTGCCTGCCCGGCGCGACCGCAGTGGGCACCCGGGCCGGCGCCGTCTCATCGGCTGCGACCGGCGCCGGCCGCGAACCGGCCGATCCTGGGACGCGGGCCGGTGCGGTCGCCGGTTCGGCAGCCGCCCTCGGTGGTGCGTCGTGAACACCGCTGGGGCGTCCGCTCACCGCCCGCGACAGATCCCGGAAGAAGGGTAGGTCCGGGGCATTCATACCGGCGTCGACCACCGTCAGCATGACCAGCACAGTGCCGTACGCCGCGACCAGCAACGAAACGCCGACAGCGATCAGCCCGACAAGACGCCGTCGACCGCCGTACCGATCCACAAGAACCGGACTCGGACCGGCGAACCGCATGTGGGCGTATACGGCCGACCTTCGGCCGAGACGATCTGCGCCGATCCGAGCAGATGCGGGGCTCGCCCCGCAGGTCGGTCAATCGGGTACCTGTACATCGCGCTGCCCGACGGCGACGTCGCAGTCGACCTCGGAACGCTTGACGGTCAGATAGCCGACCAGTCCGATGATGGTGGTCGTCAGGACTGCGGCCACCGGTCCGTCACCCCAGCCCAGGCCGCCCGTGGCGGCCGACTTGCCGGTCCAGTCGGCGAAGGATGCTCCGACCGGGCGGGTGAGGATGTAGGCGAACCAGAAGGCGAACACCGCGTTCAGCTTGACCAGCCGGTAGCCCAGAGCGGGCAGCGCAAGGATCAGGGCGAAGACGCCCCCTGCAGACAGGAACCCGAGACCGGCCGAGTAGGCCAGCAGGTCACCGGCAGCGGTCCCGAGCGCGAACGTCGCCGACACCGTGGCCCAGTAGAAGAGTTCACGCCGAGTGGTGGTGATGGTGTGGATGGACAGGGTGTTCTCGGTCGTGAACCACAACGCCAGGATCACCGCCAGGATGCCGGCGAAGGCCGCGGTCGAGACGAGGTAGGCAACGCCGAGGGCGACGTGGATGACGTCGGCGGCCATGGTGCCGAACACGGCCACCATCACCACCGTCAGCCAGTAGAGCCAGGGGACATACCTCCTCGCTCTCAGCTGCACCACGAGCACGCCCACGAAGCCGACGAACCCGGCCATCACCACCAGGTACGGGTTGAACGTGGTCACCAGATAGTCCGAGGTGGACTCCCCGAGGGCCGTGGTCAGCAGCTTGATGATCCAGAAAAGGATCGTCACCTCCGGCACCTTGCGCTGCAGCACCCTGGTGAGATCAGGCATAGGTTGGCATCCTTCTGGACTGGTCGAGCGTCGGATGTCGCCGATGTCAACCAGGAGCCCTTCGGCGGAGCGTCTCACCCGTTGCATCGCTGCCAGACGGCCTGGCTCATCGTTGATACTGCTGACGGGGCAGTGGCGGCAACTGCCGACCTGAGCCCCTCAGGCTGAGCCCAAGCCGGTCTCATGCGTCAGGAAGCGAACCCTGCATGGACGTGATCATGGTGCGTCGCGTCGCTGAAATACTGGGCTCCGGGCCCGGCCAGCAGGTACGGGCCGCCCACGTTGTAGGAGCCGGCCGCGGCCGCCGCCTGCATATAGCCGGTGATCAGCCGGCGCGGGGTCGCCGGGTCGGCCACCGCATGGCCGTCGATGCGCCAGGTGTCGAACGCACGCCCGCGCGGATGATCACTGGGCCGACTCGTGCCGAAGACATACAACGGGTGGCCGGAGCGGATCACGCTGATCCCGATCCGGTAGCTGCGGGCCAGCCGGAGCAGGGCCGTCAGCACACTGTCGTGCACCTGCCCCGACCTCACGTCGGCCACCGAGGCAGGCGGAAGATCGATCCGACGATTGCTCAGTACGGCCGCTGCCAGCGCTGATCGCTGCGGATCCGGCCGGCCCGGATGCGCGGGATGCAGCGCGGTGACGTGCCAGCGACCGACGCCTCGTCGCAACCGGACGTCGACGGTGGTGCCGCCCTCGATCACCGACCGGCCCGTTGCCCGCCACTGTCGACAGACCACCAGCACGCTCGCCGCTGCCGGCAGGATGCCGCCGTACTGCGCGTCGATGACACGGACGACCGCCTGATCACCGGAGCCCAACAGCGGTGCCGCGGGCCCGACCAGCCGCCGGTCCGCACCGAGGGCAGCGACCCGATCTGCGGCGGCGTTCGCGCCCCCGCCCGTCCAGGAGCCGACGGCCTCGATCAGCCGGACGGCTCGGAGCTTGACCTGCGGTTGGACCTCACCCGCCTCGGGAAGCCATCGGATGACCTCCGGCAGCGCGGGGTGCGGTGCGTGGCTGGCGTGCACCGACGGGCGCGGAGACGGCGTCGGTGCGGACGGCCGTGGGGACGGCGCGGCAGCCGTCGGCGACGCGCTCGGGGTCGTCGGCGTCTGCGCAGGTTGGTCAGGGCCGGGTTGGTCAGGGCCGGGTTGGTCAGGGCCGGGTTGGTCAGGGCCGGGTTGGTCAGGGGCAGGTGAGCTGCCCGAGGTTCCGGCACAGCCGGCCGTGCCGGCAACGATGCCCAGTCCGATCAGCCCGAGGCCACGGCGACTGATCTGCCTTGGCGTGTCGGGCATATGGTCAGCTTCGCGCCGGCCGCTGAGGTCTGGCTGAGCAATCGCCACGTCGCAGCTGTTGACCACCGCCGCAGGCCCGTCGGCGCCCGCAACGACTTCTGATCGGCTGCTACCCGGTCGCCGGCCGTGCCGGGACGTACTCATCCGGCTTGCCCCAGGAAGGATCCGGTGCGGACCGCGGCGCCGTGGCGGGTCCGAGGAGCGCCGCCGCCGCGATCGGCAGCAGCCGATACCGCGACCTCCGTCGTGGAGCGGGCATGCGGTGGACTCCTGATCAGCAGCTGAGCTCCGTTTGATCAGGAGTCCACTCCGGGCATTCGCTCACCGCCAGGGTCGGACGTCCCGTTCCTGCGTGGCCGACCGTCAGGTGTCGCCGCGGGCCGCTACATGTCCCGGTAGCGGACGGCTGCGTGGAGCTTGTCCTTGAGCAGATCCGACGTGACCTGAGCCGAACCGGCCGGACCCTGCGCAGGATCGCCGTAGGGCGTGACGTAGGCCGCGGTGTCGCGTTGGAAACGCCAGCCTTCCGCCAGCGGGCCGGCGTCATAGGCGTCGTATCCGATCGAGTCGAGGAAGGCCGTCACCGCGCGCTTGGCCGCGTCGTCGTTCCCGGCAATGGGCAGCACAGAGCGCTCCGACGAACCCGCCGGCCGCGGCAGGCTGCCGAGATGGGTGAAGTAGATGTTGTTGAACGCCTTCACCACCCGGGACTCCGGGAGGTGAGCCTGCAGCAGCTCACTGGTCGTGGTGGACTCCTGGTCGAGCTCGGCGATGTGCCCGTCGCGGTCCGGGTAGTAGTTGTCGGTGTCGATGACCACCTTGCCGCGCAGCGGCTCGACCGGCACGTCGCGATAGGCCCTCAGCGGAACCGTCACCACCACGAGGTCGCCGGCTGCGGCGGCGTCGGCCGCTGTCGCTGCACGAGCCCGCGGCCCGAGCGTGTCCACCAGCTCGGCCAACGTCTGTGGGCCACGACTGTTGCTCAGCACCACGTCGTGGCCGGCGTCGACCGCGAGCCGGGCGAGGGTGCTGCCGATGTTTCCGCTGCCGATGAGTCCGATCGTCGTCATGGGCACCGCAACCTCCACCTGGACGGACCTATTCCCTCCGCTGCAGGCTCACCGAGACACGCCGCAGCCCGTGGGGTCGTCATCGACTCGTCGATGATCTGTCGTCGTGCGGCAGCTGCACCGGGCGTTGTCAGCGGTGGGTCAGGAGCAGCGACCCGATGATGCGTGAGGTCTTCTTCTCCCAGCCCGCGAAGCCGTCCGACAGCTGGTGCCGATCAGCCATGCGGCCGAGTATCGCCTCACCGACCCCGCACCGCCAGAGCGGTCAAACCTCCTCAGCCGTCGGTGGCGGAACCAGCCACGACTCGGCCGCGTCGAGGAGCCGGGGCATCAGGACCGTAGGAATCAGGACCGGGAGCAGCAGCAGCTTGATCCAGTCCCAGGCGGTGTTGCCGGTGAAGCCCGTCCACGTCCAGTCCGCCAGGTATCCGGCGAGCACCAGTGCAACGGCGGCGGACGTGGCGATGGTCAGCAGCAGCAGGTGTCGAGCCCGCCACCGCGGCGGAGGGCGCCACAGCGTCGAGGTGGCGATCACCAGCGGCAACAGCGACAGGCTCAGCCAGTCCCAGAGGGTGTTGCCGGTGAACCCGGTCCACGTCCACGGCACGAGATAGCCGGCGAGCACCAGGCCGACGAAGGCCAGCAGCCCGATCACGGCGGCCGTCTTGTGGGCCGGATGGAGGTGGTCACGGTGCCGGAGCAACAGCGGGATCAGGCCGACGGTCACCGGCAGGGCCAGACCCTCCAGCCAGTCCCACAGTGCCACCCGACGCGACAGGCCGGTCCAGGCCCATCCGGCGCCGTAACCCCCACCGAGATAGACGATCGCGGCGACGACGAGTGCCGTGAAGAACCACCACCAGGTGCGCTTGCGTGCGTGCTCGGCCACGCAGGCATTGTCGCTCTCGGATCGGAACTCGCGGCCCTCCCGTGCGCTGTGCTCACGGCCGCGAACGCGTCCGGCTCGTGACCATGCCCGCCGGTCCCCTTTCCGGCTCCGGCACGCGGTCCCTAGGTTAGGGAGGCGAAAAGACGACGGCAGACCGACCGGCTGCCCTCCGACTCACCGATGAGAAGGACTGTCACGATGACTGCCATCGCGTCCCCCGACCTGCAGCACCTGGCCGACGACTACCGGCGGAACGGGTACATCAAGGTCCCGGGGTTGCTGACGCCTGCCGAAGCTGCCGCCTACCGGCAGACCAGCCATCAGCTGCTGCAGCGGTTGGAGATGGCCGACGACCCGACCTGGGGCTCGGCGTCGGCGGTGTCGATGGGACAGTCGACCAGCCTGCAGCACCTGCACGACGCCCAGTTCTACGATGCCGCCTACAGCCGACTGCTCACCGATCCGCGGTTCACCAGCGTGGCCGCGGCCGTGCTCGGCACACCCAACGTGCAACTGCACCACACCAAGCTGTTCGTCAAGCCGCCGGAGAACGGCTCCCCGTTCCCGCTGCACCAGGACCATCCGTTCTTCCCCCACACCTACAACCGGGTGGCGGCGGCGATCTTCCACTTCGACGATGCACCGGAGGAGAAGGGCTGCGTCCGCGTGGTGCCGGGCAGCCACCTGGCCGGCCCGCGCGAGCACGATCCCGAGGGCAGCTTCCACCTCACCGACGTGCCGTTCGAGCAGGCGGTGCCGCAGCCGGCCAAGGCGGGCGACGTGCTGTTCTTCAGCTGCCTGACGGTGCACGGCTCCGGCATCAACGTCAGCACCGAGGCCCGGACCACCTGGCTGGTGCAGTTCCGCGATCCGGCCGACCCGCCGCTGACTGACGCGCACAGCCATTCCCTCGGCCAGGGCATGATGCTCGCCGGCATCGACCCGACCGGTCGTCGGCGCTGATCTCCTCACCGCGGCCGCGAGATCGACGACACCCGCACCCGGAAGTGCCGAGCCCCGACCCCGTAGATCCGCGCCGAACGGCCCCACCCGATGGGTGGGTCGGAGCGCTGCGCGGACCAGGCATAGCCTGAATAGGTCACCAATGTTCCGCTGTCGGCGGACGAGGAGGAGGACCGTGTCACCGCGGAAGTTGAGGTTCCTGATCGGTTCGATCACGGCGGCGTCCCTGATGGGACTGGCGGCCTGTGGGGGAGGGGGTTCCGGTGGCTCAGCGGGAAGTAGTGCGTCGGCGCCGAGTTCGAGCGGCGCCAGTGCTGGCGGAAGTGCCAGTTCCGGCGCGGCCGCAGGCTCGGGTGATCTGTCGGGCAAGTCGTTCACCGTCCTGGGCCAGTGGACTGGCGGTGAGCAGAAAGCCTTCCAGGCCGTCATTGACGCCTTCGACAAGAGGACCGGGGCGACCGGTCATTACACCCCGGCGGCGGGCGGCGACGAGGCCACCGTGCTGGGCACCAAGGTTGCCGGCGGGACCCCGCCGGACGTGGCGATCCTGTCCCTGCCCGGCGCCATCGCGCAGTACGCCTCCTCCGGTGACCTGAAGCCGGCGACCTCGGCCATGAAGTCGGTCACCAAGGCCAACTACTCCGCGGAGTGGGCAACGCTGGCTTCCTACAAGGGCAAGCTGTACGGCGTGCCGGTCGACGCGTCCAACAAATCGACGATCTGGTACAACGCCAAGCTTTTCCAGAACGCCGGCATCAGTCAGCCACCGGCGAGCTGGAACGACCTGATCAAGGACGGAAAGACGCTGTCAGACTCCGGTGTCGCCACCCCCATCTCGATCGGAGGCGGCGACGGATGGACTCTGACCGACTGGTTCGAGAACGTCTACCTCCGCACCGCCGGCCTGTCGATGTACGACAAGCTCACCAAGCACCAGATCAAGTGGACCGACCCGTCGGTAGCCACCGCGCTGAAGACGCTCAAGCAGGTCTGGGGGAACAAGCAGCTGGCCGGGGATCCAGCCAAGGCGCTGAAGGTGCCGTTCACCGCCTCGGTGGACAACACGTTCAAGGCCAACCCGAGTTCGGCCATCGTCTACGAGGCCAGCTTCGTCGCCACCACGATCACCAGCGACAAGCTGCCGGCCAAGGTGGGCACCGACGCCAAGGTGGCTTCGTTCCCGTCGATCAACGGCTCGCAGCCGGTGGTCGAGGCCGCCGGCGACTTCGCGGTCGGCTTCACCAACAACAATGCCGCCCAGCAGTTCATGGCCTACCTCGGCAGCAAGGAGGCCGCGGCGACCCTGGTCGGCACCAAAGGCAGCGGATTCATCTCAGCCAACAAGAATCTGCAGCCCTCCGACTACGCTGACCCGGTGTCGGCCCAGCTGGGACAGCAGATCGTCTCTGTCGGCGACAAGTTCCGCTTCGACATGTCCGATCAGGCGCCGGCTGCGTTCGGCGGAACGCCCAACAAGGGTGAGTGGGCCGATCTCCAGACCTTCCTGCGCAACGGCGACGTGAAGTCCGCGCAGAAGCAGCTGGAGCAGGACGCCAGCGCAGTCAAGTGGCGGTAGTCCAAGCACCGAATGCGTCGGAGACGACGACCCGTCGTCCCCGCTCCCCGGGGCGTCCACCCGGCGAGCGGGGATGGATGGCGGCGATCTTCCTGCTCCCTGCGGTGGTATTCCTCGGCGCACTGGTCCTTTATCCGCTGATCTACACGCTGATCAGAAGCTTCCTCACCGACGGGCCGAGCGGCCACGTCACCGGTTTCGCGGGGCTGCAGAACTACCTCGAGATCTTCACCTCCTCCGATTCGCTGCAGGCGCTGAAGAACAACATCATCTGGGTCATCGTCGTCCCGACCGTGGTGGCCATCCTGGGTCTGTTCTTCGCCGTGCTGACCGAACGGATCCGCTGGGGTGCTGCAATCAAGATCGTCTTGTTCATGCCGATGGCGATCTCCTTCCTGGCCTCGGGTGTCACCTGGACGCTCATCTACGTCGACAACCCGAGCCGGGGCCTGGCCAACTCGATCGTCGTCGGTGTGCACGACATGTTCAGCACCCAGCGGTCGTTCCCCGAACTGCACCCGCGGAGCGGATCGAGCGGGTTGAGCGGTGACCCGAAGCAGGGCTACACCACCGCTCCGGTCAGTCGGGCCCAGGGCGTCCGGATCCCGCTCACCGGCTTCAACCTGACCTCACCGCCGCCCGGCGCCGAACAGGCGGTGGCGCGGTCCGGCGGCCCGGGGCTGTCCGGGGTGGTCTGGAACGACTTCAAGCTCGGCGGCGGCGGGAAGCCCGGCGCCGTTGACCAGGGTGAACTCGGCGTGCCCGGAATCAAGGTCGAGGCCGTCCAACACGGCCACGTCGTCGCCGACACCACGACTGCGGCGAACGGCTCCTTCCGCTTCGCCGACCTCGGTGCCGGCAGTTTCCGGGTCCGCCTGCCCGGACAGGACTTCACCGCTGCCTACGACGGCATCCCGTGGCTGGGCAAGAACCTGATCACGCCGTCGATCATCGTCGCCTATCTGTGGATCTACGCCGGCTTCGCGACGGTGCTGCTGTCGGCGGGCATGTCAACCCTGCCTCGGGACGTGCTCGAGGCAGCCCGCATCGACGGCGCATCGGAATGGCAGCTGTTCCGTCGAATCACGGTGCCCCTGCTGTCCCCGGTGCTGATGGTCGTGTTCGTGACCATGTTGATCAACGTCTTGAAGATCTTCGACATCGTCTTCATCATCCAGCAGGCCGCCGGCGGGGACGCCCGCTACGCCAACGTGCTGGCCGTCCAGCTCTACACCGACTACGGCAACCAGAAGTTCGGCGCTGCCAGTGCCGTCGGGATCGTCCTGGTGCTGTTGGTCATCCCGGCGATGCTGTTCCAGATCAGGCGGTTCAGGAGGGACCAGCTATGACGACCGCGACCGGAACCGACAGCGTCGTCACCGGCGATGCGCGGCGCGGTGCGGCCTCCCGGCTGGTCGCGCGGCTCAGCGGCGGCATCCTGCAGGTCGTGCTGATCATTATCGCCCTCGTGTGGCTTCTGCCCACCTTCGGCCTGCTGGTGGAGTCGCTGCGGGACCCGGCCCAGTACGCCGGGGGCGGCTGGTGGCACGCCCTGATCCACCCGGCCCAACTGACGGTCTCCAACTACCAGGCGTTGCTGCAGACGCCGGCGATGCGGACCGGCTTCGTCAACACCGTGTTGATCACCGTGCCGGCCACGGTCCTGGTTGTGCTGATCGGGTCGGCCGCCGGGTACGCATTCGCCTGGATGCGGTTCCCGGGCCGAGATGTGGCGTTCCTGGTGGTGGTAGGTCTGCTGGTGATCCCGATCCAGATCGCGCTGATCCCGGTCGTGAAGCTGTACGCCGCGCTCGGGTTGACCGGGTCGATCGTCTCGGTGATCTTCTTCCACGTCGGATTCGGCTTGCCGTTCGCGATCTTCCTGCTGCGCAACTACTTCGCCGGCATCCCGGCGGAACTGATGGAGGCTGCCCGGGTCGATGGAGCCGGCGAGGGACGGATCTTCTTCAGCCTGATTCTGCCGCTGGGCATGCCGGCGATCGCGTCGCTGGGCATCTTCCAGTTCCTTTGGGTCTGGAACGACCTGTTGGTGGCGCTGGTGTTCAGTGACAGCTCCAGCCAGCCGTTGACCGTGGCCCTGGCCAGCCAGACCCGCCAGTTCGGCAGCAGCATCGACGTCCTCGCGCCGGGCGCCTTCCTGTCCCTGGTGGTGCCGCTGATCGTCTTTCTCGGCTTCCAGCGGTACTTCGTCCAGGGCGTGATGGCCGGCTCGGTGAAGTAGCCGCACCGCCTCAGCGTTCAGCCGACAACGCGGTGATGGCCCCGGTCTGCTCCAGTCGCGCGATCAAGGCCCGGACCAGCAGCTGGTAACCGGCCCGGTTCGGATGGTCTCCGTCGCCGAGCAGGTACGGGGACGGGTCCTTCCCGCCATCGGGGCCGAGCAGCGGGGTGTAGGCGTCGACGTAGATCGTCCGGGTCTGCGCGGCGACCGTGCGCACCACCCGGTTGAACGCCAACGTCAGCGCCCTGCTCTTGCGCAGATAGGTGCTGCCGCGCTGGCGCCCCCTGACGCCGTCCACGCTGACGTTCCAGTAACCCATCAGCACGATCGTCGGGCGGGGGTGGGGGTCGATGCGACGGATGAGTCGGACGGCCGTGGTCAGTGCCGAGCCCACCGCTGTCAGCGTCGGCCGGAAGCACGGTGACGACTGAACGGGTTGACAGGCCGGGTCGGTGATCCTGCTGAGCGGCAGATCGTTCGCGCCGGCCTCGATGACGACCAGGTCGGCGCCCGAGGCGAGGTCTCGCCGTTCGGCCCCGGACCGCAGCGACTGCAGCACCGACGAGGTGGTCCAGCCGTCCACGGCGTCGTTGTGCAGCCGGACGCCTCGGCCGGTGAGGCGGCCCAACTCATCGGCGGACTGCTCCAGGAAGCCCTGACAGCCGCAGGCGTCGGCTGCGGGCACCGAGTCGCCCAGACCGACGAGTTGCAGCGGCCTGGGGTGCAGCCATCCCGCGGCGGGGGACGGCGTCTGCGGTGCCGTCGGCGTCGTGGTGGGCGTGGCCGGGGAGGACGCCGCCGTCGGCCGGGCCGACGAGGACGCCACTGTCGGCCCGGCCGAGGAGGACGTCGGTGCCGGTGTCCTCTTCGGGCCGGGGCCGCGCGGAATCGCCCCGCACGCGGCCATCAGCGCCATCAGCACCGCGGTGGCCGCGACCGCGCCGATCCGAGGCAGTGACGGCCGCGGCTCAGGCACGGAAGCTGGTCAGGGTCGTGGCCAACCAGGTCAGCGCCCGTTGCGTGTACGGCTCGAAGACGGAACTGCGGTGGCCGCCGGTCGGCACGATGGTGGCATCCACCGACAGCGGTGCCGTCACCCTGCTGATGAACCGGCTGGTGGTGGGATAGGCGAGCTTGTCCTGTTTGGAACCGAAGACCCAGAGGTCGACCGGAGGAGGATTGTGGCCGGCCATCGCCACCAGGTTGTACGGGCGCAGCGCGGCACCGGTCAGCGGGACGTAACTGCGGGAGAAGTCCGGCTGGAAGTAGCCCTCGATGACGACCCCGGCGGCGAAGACCCCTGGATGGCGCATCGCGAGTTCGGCGGCACACCAGCCGCCGAAGGAGTAGCCGAAGGTCGCCCAGGACTGCCGGCGGGTCTCCACGTGAAGGTGCCGGACGATCCAGTCGGGCAGCTCACGGGCCAGCCAGGTGTCGGTCTGCGGCGTGCCCGGCGGGCCGTTGACGCACTCGGTGTCGAGGGTGCGGGGGCTGTTGATCTGCGGGATGACGAAGATCGTCGGCGCCATCCGGTGCGCCAGCATCAGCGCGTTGGCGGTGCTGAGGAAGTTGAGCTTGGTGAACGAGCGGGGAACGCTGGGGAACCCGTGCAGTCCGACGACCACCGGGTAGCGCTGCGAGGAGCTCGCCCGGTAGCCGGGCGGCAGGTACACCAGGACCCGCATGGCGGCCGCCGACGCCGGATCCTGCACCAGGTAGCGCTGCATTCGTTGCCCGGGGTCGGGGAGGGCATAGTCCCGCTGGCCGGCGACCCGGCCGAGACCGGGGGCCGACACCTTCTGCAAGGCGTCTGTTGCGGGACCACCGTGCTGGCTGGCCGACCGGAGGCCGCCGGAGCTGAAGATGTCGGACCAGCTGGTGTAGAAGACGTACTGGTTGTTGAGCACCAGGAAGACCGTGGTGATGAGTACGCCGCTCATCAGCAGCGCGGTGAGACCCCGGGACGCTGCCTGCGCTGCCGGATGCCGCCACCGGGGCCAGCCGACGACGAGGGTTACCAGGATGACGACGGCGAGGGTCCCGAGGACCCAGGGCAGCCGCGGATCGGTGAGCTGCACGATCTCACCGGCCTCGGTGATCCGGGCGGTCAGGCGATGAAGTGGCGATCATGGTCATCAGTGTTCGTCGCCGGACTTGTGCCAACCTGAGCGCGGCAGTCCCCGCTCTCAGCCGTCGGCGCCGGCACTGCCCGCACGCTGGTGACGGAGGTCCCGCGCCGCCGGGACCGTCGGTATCTGAGCTGCGGGGCCGCGATCGGATGTGCTGGCCCCATGGCTGCGGGCAGCGACACGGTGACGCGCGGGGTCGAACGGGCCTCGCAGACCGACCTCGCCTTCCTGGCGATGGACGGCGTCCACCTCGGCGAGCACATCGGGGTGATCATGATCTTCGCCGATGCCGAGCACTGGCTGCCGTGAGTCGTGACAGGCTCGATCCCGGGCGGACGTCCGGGCCGTACTGACCGTGGCTCCCGGGTGGTGAGGGAGTCAGGCAGCGGCCATGCGTTCTCGCGGGAACGCTCGTGGCTTGGCGTTTGGTCCGCGGTTGCCCGCCGTGGTCCGGAATTGTCGAGGGTCTGCGCGGTATCGGCGCGCAGATGTCGACCGCGGTCCGAAAACGTCCGGGGGACGGGGGTGCTGGTGACCGGCGGCAGCTCGCGGTGCGCGCTTCGAGCCGCTCCGGGCGCAGCCGGCGGCGGAAACACGTCGTCTACGCCCGGAGGTTTCCACGGCGAAGCGATCGGCACAGTGCCCTGGCCCCCGTGCCCGTGGCCCCCGCAACTCGGGCCGATGGTCCTTCCTGATCACGAGAGGAGGCATCCGGTGCCTACACTCAGCTGTCGGACCGCGCGCCGGCCCGCGGATTGTTTGGGGGAACCATCTCATGAGGCATCGCACGTTTCTGGGCAGATTCGCGGCCGGCTCCGTCGCCTTCACCCTGGCGCTCACCGGAGCAACCTTCTTCTGGGTCGTGACCGCGCCGCCGGCGCACGCAGCGGTCAGTCCGGTCGTGCCGCGGCCGGCCGCCGCCGTCACGGCGGATCCGCTGCCGACCGTACAGATCGACGGCATCGTCTGGACCCAGACCCTGCACGGCAACACCGTCTACGCGGGGGGCAGTTTCACCCATGCCCGGCCGGCGGGCGCCGCCGCGGGGACCAACCAGACGACTCGTCGCAACCTGCTGGCCTACGACATCACCACCGGCAAGCTGAAGACCGGGTTCAATCCGGCGCCCAACGCTGTGGTGAAGGCGCTGGCCGTGTCGCCGGACGGCAGCCGGCTCTACGTGGGCGGCAGTTTCACCTCCATCGCCGGCAAGAGCCGCTACCGGATCGCCGCCTTCAACACCTCCACCGGTGCGTTGGTCGGCAGCTTCGCGCCGTCGTTGAACGCCACAGTCACCGCGATCGCTGCGACGAACGGGACCGTCTACGCCGCCGGCTGGTTCGGCGTCGCGAACGGCCGTTCCCGGACCCGGCTTGCTGCCTTCCGCGCCAGTGACGGCGCGCTGCTCAGTTGGGCTCCGACCGCGGATGCTGACATCACCAGCCTGGTTCTCACCCCGAACGGCAAGCGGCTCGTGGTGGGCGGCTCCTTCCAGCACCTCAGCGGCCAGTCCGACATGGGGATCGGCTCGGTGAGCGCATCCACAGGGAAGATCCTGTCCTGGCCGGTCAACAAGGTGATCCGCAACGGCAACAGCAAATCCGGCACCTACAGTCTCAGCACTGACAACGACACCGTCTACGCCACCAGCTACAACTTCGGCACCGGCAATTACGAGGGCGAGTTCGCGATGCACCAGGACGGCACCATCAAATGGCTGGCCGATTGCCACGGCGACACCTACGCCGCGTTCAGCGTGAACAACATCGTCTACGGTTCGGGCCATCAACACTTCTGTTCCAACATCGGCGGATTTCCCGAGCAGAGCCCGCGCGTCGAAAAGCATCTGATGGCGTTCACGAAGCCGGCGACCGGAACAGTGCGGAAGAACAGCGAACTCGGCTCCGGGTACGGGAACTTCCAGGGACAGCCGTCACCGTCCATCATCGACTACTTCCCCGACTTCACCACCGCCAACGTCAGCGGTGCGCATCAGGCGGTCTGGAGCCTCACCGGCAACACCAGGTACCTGGCGGCCGGTGGAGAGTTCCCCACCGCCGGTGGCGCGGCCCAACAGGGCCTGGTCCGGTTCGCCATCTCCTCGATCGCGCCCAACAAGATCGGCGTCAAGGACCTCGGCGGAACGACGAACCCGAGTCTGGATGTCGTTTCCGGCCAGGGCGTCCGGGTCAGCTGGAGACTGAACTGGGATCCTGACGACATGAGCCTGACCTACCGGGTCCTCCGCCAGGACAGGGCCACGGCAGCACTGACCGCTGTGACCCGCAGGTCGACGTGGTGGCGGCGGCCGGTGCGGTCCTATCTGGACACGTCGGCGCTGCCAGGGCACACCTATCGCTACCGCGTCACGGTGAAGGATGCGGCCGGCAACGGCACCATCAGTGACTGGATCACGGTGTCGGTTCCGGCCTGAACCCGGCGAGTCCGGTCCGCGCGGCAGGCAGGTCCCCGGGCGCCCACCGCGACCCGGATCGGTGGCCTCCGACAGCATCGGAGCGTGGACCGTCAGGATGCGGCCGGCGATTTCTTCGCATTCACATACGGACGTTCATACCGTGTTTATACTCAACCGCCGGGCCGCGCTGGGGGCCCGTCGGATTGTTTGGGGGAACAATCGCATGAGGCCTCGTACGTCCTTACGCAGAATTGCGGCAAGCTCCGTCGCCTTCGCCATGGCGCTGACCGGAGCAATCTTCTTCTCGAGCGTCACCGCGCCCGCGGCACACGCGGCGGTGAGCCCGGTCGTCCCGCGGCCGGCCGACGCGGTCACCGCCGACCCGTTGCCCACGGTGCAGATCGACGGGATCGTCTGGACCCAGGCGGTCAACGGCAACAAGGTGTACGCCGGCGGCAGCTTCAACTACGCGCGTCCGGCCGGCGCCGCGGCCGGCACCAACCAGACCTCGCGGCCGAATCTGCTGGCCTACGACATCACCACCGGCAACCTCGACACCAGCTTCAACCCGGCACCCAATGCCGTGGTCAAGGCGCTCGCCGTGTCGCCGGACGGCACCCGGCTCTACGTCGGTGGCAGCTTCACCACCATCTCGGGTCAGACCCGCACTCGGATTGCCGCCTTCAACACGGCGACCGGTGCCCTGATCGGCAGCTTCGCCCCGAACCTGAACTCAACCGTCACCGCGATCGCCGCGACCAACGACACCGTGTACCTCGGTGGCTGGTTCAGCGTCGCCAACGGCAACAGCCGGACCCGGCTGGCCGCGTTCCGCGCCAGTGACGGCGCCCTGCTGAGCTGGGCCCCGTCCACCGACGCCGACATCACCAGCATGGTGCTGACCCCGAACGGTCAACGCGTCGTGGTCGGCGGCTCCTTCGCCAACATCAGCGGCCAGCCCAACATCGGCATCGGCTCGGTCAGCGCCGCCACCGGCGAGGTGCTGTCCTGGCCGGTCAACCAGGTCGTCAAGAACGGCGACGACCAGGCCGGCACCTACAGCCTGAGCACCGACAACGACACGGTCTACGGCACCAGCTACAACTTCGGCACCGGCAACTTCGAGGGCCAGTTCGCGATGAACCAGGACGGTTCCATCAAGTGGCTGGCCGACTGCCACGGCGACACCTACGCGGCGTTCAGCACCAACAACATCGTCTACGGCGCCGGCCACCAGCACTTCTGCGCCAACATCGGCGCCTACCCCGAGTTCAGCCCGCGGGTCGAGAAGCACGTCGTCGCCTTCACCAAGGAGGCGACCGGCACCGTGCTGCCCAACGGCGAGGGCGGTGCCGGCTACGGCGACTTCCGCGGACAGCCGTCACCGTCGATGATCGACTACTTCCCCGACTTCACCACCGCCAACGTCAGCGGTGCGCATCAGGCGGTCTGGAGCCTCACCGGCAACACCAGGTACCTGGCGGCCGGTGGAGAGTTCCCCACCGCCGGTGGCGTGGCCCAGCAGGGCCTGGTCCGGTTCGCCATCTCCTCGATCGCGCCCAACAAGGTCGGCGTCAAGGACAAGGGCGGAACCACCAATCCGACGGTGGTGCCGATCGCGGGCTACGGCATCCGGGTGAACTGGAAGCTGAACTGGGACCCCGACGACATGGCGCTGACCTACAAGGTGGTCCGCCAGGACAAGGGCGTCAACGCGCCGATCTACACCGCGACGCTGGACTCCACCTGGTGGCAGCGCCCGATGACGTCCTTCCTGGACAAGACGGCCGAGCCCGGCAAGAGCTACAACTACCGCGTCTACGTCAGCGACCCGGCCGGCAACGGCACCTACAGTGACTGGGTCAACGTGACGATGCCGACCGGCTCCATCTCCGACTACAGCAAGGCCGTGCTGGACGACGGCGCCACGAACTACTGGCCGCTGAACGACGCCGACCGGCCGACGCTGACCGACATCGCCGGTGGCAACACGATGACCAAGCAGAGCGGGGTCAGCCAGGTGTCGCCCGGCGCCATCGCCGGCGATCCTGGCACCGCGGCCGGATTCGACGGGTCGTCGGTGGCCGGATCGCAGACCATGGTCGACGGCCCACAGACCTTCACCGCCGAGACCTGGATCAAGACGACCACCACCAGCGGCGGCAAGATCCTCGGCTTCGGCAACCAGTCCACCGCGTCGAGCACGTCCTACGACCGGCACATCTACATGGACGGGACCGGACACCTGATCTTCGGTGTCTACCCCAACGCAGCCAAAACGGTGGCGACGGGCGACAGCTACAACGACGGTCAGTGGCACCAGGTCGTGGCATCCCTGTCATCCGACGGCATGGCCCTGTGGGTCGACGGCATCGAGCAGGCGTCGTCGTCCACCAACTCGGCGCAGGACTACACCGGCTACTGGCGGATCGGCGGCGACAACCTGAACGGTTGGCCGTCGACGAACGGGACCCAGAACGACTTCACCGGGCAGATCGACGACACCTCGATCTATCCGACGGCGCTGACGGCCGCACAGATCCGCGACCACTTCACCAAGGCCGGCGGCAGCCTGAACATTCCGGGCCAGCCGTCCGACACCTACGGCCAGGCCGTCTACGCCGACAACCCGACCATCTACTGGCGGCTCGACGACCAGAACGGTCCCGCAATCGCCGACTCCGGTCAGAACCTGCAGCCGGGAGTCGCCTCGGGCGGCCTCAGCTACCAGGCCGCCAGCGACGTCACCACCCAGGGCACCGGGATCACGTTCAACGGCTCCGACGGCACGATCGCGTCGAAGAACCAGTTCACCAACCCGACCACCTACTCGCTGGAACTGTGGTTCAACACCACCACGGACCAGGGCGGCAAACTGATCGGGTTCGGCAGCAGCCAGTCCGGGACGTCGGGGAACTACGACCGGCACGTCTACATGGAGGACTCCGGTCAGCTGACCTTCGGGACCTGGACCGGCCAGATGAACACCACCACGTCGCCGAACAGCTACAACGACGGCAAGTGGCATCACCTGGTGGCCACCCAGAGCGCCGACGGCATGAAGTTGTTCGTCGATGGTGCGCTGGTCGGAACCAATGCCCAGACCGGGGCGCAGGATTACGCCGGCTACTGGCGGATCGGCGGCGACACCGTCTGGTCCGGCAGCAGCAACTTCTTCGCCGGCACCATAGACGAGACCGCGGTCTACCCGGTGGCGCTGACCCAGCAGCAGGTGCGGGCCCACTACCTGGCCTCGCCGGCTGCGGTGAACGCGGCACCGACCGCCGCCTTCACCCAGACCTGCACCGAGGGCGCCTGCTCCTTCGACGGCTCGGGCAGCAGCGATTCCGACGGCAGTGTGACCAACTACAGCTGGGACTTCGGTGACGGTTCCACCGCCTCCGGGGCGCAGGTGGACCACACCTACGCCGCCGGCGGGACCTACTCGGTGAAGCTGACCGTGACCGACGACGGTGGCAAGACCAACAGCACCACCAAGGACGTCACGATCAACGTCAACGCGGCCCCGACGGCGGCGTTCCAGACCACCTGCACCGAGCGGGCCTGCAGTTTCGACAGCTCGGCCAGCGCAGATCCCGACGGCACGATCGCCTCCTACGCCTGGGACTTCGGGGACGGGACGACCGGTCAGGTCGCCAACCCGGACCACACCTACGCCCAGGACGGCACCTACACGGTGACCCTGACCGTGACCGACGACGGCGGGAAGACCGATTCGGTCAGCCACGACGTGACGCCCCGGGCGAACCAGGCGCCGGTGGCGGCGTTCTCGGCGGCTGCGTCGGGTCTGTCGGTGTCGGTGGATGGGAGTGGGAGTTCGGATCCGGATGGTTCGGTGGCTTCGTATGCCTGGGACTTCGGTGATGGGGCTACGGGTTCGGGGAAGACGGCGTCGCACACGTATGCGGCTGCTGGTTCCTATGACGTGAAGTTGACGGTGACTGATGATGGTGGCGCGACGGATTCGGTGACGAAGTCGGTGTCGGTGTCGGCGGGTAACAGCAAGCCGGTGGCGGCGTTCTCGTCGAGTGTTGATCATCTGTCGGTGTCGTTGGACGGCAGTGGGAGTTCGGATCCGGATGGGACGGTGGCGTCCTATGTGTGGGACTTCGGTGATGGGTCGTCGGGGTCCGGGGTGTCGGTGACGCACGCGTACACGGCGGCTGGTGATTACCGGGTGACGTTGACGGTGACCGACAACGGTGGTGCGACGGATTCGGTGACGAAGACGGTGACGACGACGGCGGCGTCGGGTTCGGATGTGATCGCGAAGGATGATTTCAATCGGACGACGACGCGGTGGGGTCAGGCCGATGACGGTGGTGCCTGGAGTTACTCGGCGGGGGCGGGTTCGTTCTCGACCGATGGGAGCAGCGGGAATATCAAGTTGGCGTCGGGGACGGCAGCGATCGCATCGTTGGACAGTGTGAGTGCGGCTGATTTCACCTTCTCCGAGGATGTGGTCACCGACAAGGTGGTCGATGCCGGCGGGGCGAATGTGGGTGTGATCGGTCGGAAGATCAACAACAGCTACTACTCGCTGAAGGTGCGGTATCTGCCTGGTGGGGCGGTGCACCTGGTGTCTGCGCGGACGGTGAACGGTGCGGAGACGATCATCCGTGAGGTCAATGTGAGTGGTCTGACCTATGCGCCGGGGGACACCTTGCACTTCGAGGCGTCGATGATCGGGTCGTCGCCGACCCGGTTGACGGCGACGGTGTGGAAGGGGTCGTCGAAGCCGGCGAGTCCGCAGCTGGATGACACCGACAACACGGCGGTGTTGCAGTCGCCGGGTGCGGTGGGGGTGGCGTGCTACCTGTCCACTGCCACCACCAACGGGCCGGTGACGGTGAGCCTGGACAATGTCCTGGTCACCGCACCCTCCACCGCCACCCCATGATCAGCAGGAAGAACGGGGCAAAATGATCAGCTTCTCCGGCCGGGGAGTCCGTCCCCACGGGCCACGTCCTCCCCGGCTCGGCCGTCTCGCGGCAGCGGCGACCGTGACGGTCCTGCTCGGTGGCGGAGCCGTCGGCTGCGCGACGTCCTCGGCGAACGGACCGGCCGGTGGACCCGCCTCTGCCGTGCCGTCCGCGCCGAGCTCGGCGTCCGCCCCGGCCTCCCAGCAGCCGTCGGCCGGTGCCGCGTCGTCCGCGTCGACGACCAAGCCGTCGGCCACCACCGGAGCCGGCAAGGCGCCGGGCCGCGGGACCAGTTCCGGACCGGCAGCCCATCCGACCGCGGCGAAGACCACCCAGACCCGTGGCAGTATCCGGCAGACCGTCAAACCGCGCACCGTCGAGACAGCGAAGCCGGTGAGCATCGGCCCCGCGAAGACCAGCGGTGCACAGCAGAGCGGGGCGAAGAAGAGCAAGGCCGCTTCGCCCTTCGGTGACGGGGTGACCGCCAAGCTGACCGGGATCCGGCACGGCTACGTCCGCGCCAAGATCCCCGGCCAGATCTCCGGTGCATCGGTGATCTTCGACCTGACCATCAAGAACGGTTCCGGTGCGGCCTTGGATCTCAACCCGCTGGTCGTCAATCTCACCGACGCCAGCGGCTCACCGACCCAGCCCATCACCTCCGTCGCGCCGGCCAAGTCGATGCCTGACCTGCTGCAGCCGGGCCGGTCGGCGACCGGGACGTTCGTCTTCGTGGTGCCGAAGAACCAGCGCAACCCGGTCACCGTCGACGTCACCGTCAGCGCAGACCTCAAGGTGGTCACCTTCCGCGGCGACGTCCGCTGAGGCTGCCGGACCCACGTCCTGAGCCTGTCGAAGGACGCCCCACTCAGCTGATATGTAGTGGGGGTTTGTCAAGTGGGCAGGGTGAGGCGCCGCCGGGATGGGTTCTCGGCGGCGCCTCTATTGTGTCGTGGTTGATCATGGAGCGGTTGGGCGTGTTCGCGACGCTTGGTCAGGCTGATATGCGCGGGTTGGTTACCGCAGGACGGTGCTGTTCGGCTGGAGTGGTTCCGCGGGTCTAGGATCGAGCGTCGCCCGGAAACGCTGGGGATTCCGGGTTGCTCATAGCTGAATCGCGGGTTACTCCTCGCGCGGCCAACCAGTCGGTTGATTCCACGACAAATCCGGGGACAGGTCAGGGCATGATCAACTCGGTTCCCGCGCCGGCACCGGCGTCGTCGAGGACGGTTTCAAGGACGGCCAGCGACCAGCACCAGCCGGCCAGCTCGCGAGCGACCGCGACGGTGGCGATGGTGCCCCGCTTCTTCCGGGCGATGTATTTGGCCCACTGCCGGTTCAATCTTCGGTTCCCGGTATCGCCCCGGACCTGGGCGGCGGCCGGCGCCAGTGCCCATCGGTCCAGCATTGTCTTACCGGGACGATAGGTGGGCCGGTGATGCCAGGCCGCCTCAACCAACAGTCGGCGGGCATGGGAATTGCCGGTCTTCACGATCGCGCCTTGGGATCGGGATTGGCCGGAGGAGTGTTCGCTGGGTGTCAAGCCGACGAAGGAGCCGATCGTCTTACCGGTGAACCGCGACCAGTCACCGATCTCGACCGCCAGCGCGAACCCGGTCAGGGTGGAGATCCCTCGCAGGCAGCCCAGCCGGCGGGTGATCGGGGTGAACTCGCTGTCGGCGGCCATCGCGGCGATCTCATCGTCGAGCCGGTCCCGGCGGGCCGTCACCATCGTGACGGCCTGATAGCAGCTGTCGAACGCTGACCGGGTGCCAGCCGACCAGCCGGTCGACTCGTCGCTGCGCAACTGGCGCAACGAGCGGTCGTGGGCCAGCGACCAGGCCCGGCCACGATCACCCAGGGCATAGACATGGCCGTGACGCAGCAGCAGTTTCGACAATCGGTGCCGGGCGCGCATCAGGTCCCCGCGGCAGTCTTCCCGAGCCCGGACCAGGTCCCGGGCCGATTCTTGCTCGATACTGGGGACCGTGACCGGGGTGATCTCATCCAGCCGCAGCAGCCGGCACAGATGCTGCGCATCCCGGGCATCGGTCTTCACCCGATCACCGCAGGGTCGTTGCAGTTTCGACGGGGCCGCGACCACGCACCGGACCCCGGCCGCGGTCAACGCCCGGGCCAGCCCGAACCCGGTCGGACCGGCCTCATAGGCCACCGCCACCGGGCCCGGCAGATCCCGGACCCAGCCGAGGATCGCCTCGCTGTCGGGTCGCAGCGTTTCCTGCCAGATCTGCCCAGTCGCCCCGTCCAACGCCGCCGCAGCGACCGATCGGGCGTGCACATCCAGGCCAACACTCGTACGCTCAGTGAACACCGGGGCCTCCAAACACGCATGTGGATAGGCCAGACCCGACGGGTCTGGTAACCCACGCAATCTGCGGGACGAGGCCCCGGCCTGCAACCCCTCAACTCAAGGGGTCACGTCATACGTCTAGGAGTGTGGCGCACTTCGGCGGGCTCGGTGCGCGGGTCTGTCCGCGACCGGCTCAGTCAGCCAGGGACGCCGCGAACCGGTGCTCACCTTCGGTGACGGTCTCGGCAGGACGGCCGGGCAACGACACCTCGGCGGTCGTGCCGTCCGGCACGGTCACCTCCACGGTCAGCTCCGAACCCTCCAGCTGCCAGGCACTCGACACCACGCCATGCGGGGTGCGCAGGCTCGCCTTCGCACTGGTCAGCCCGCCGCCGGGCTGGGGAGCGATCCGGATCCGGCTGTAACCGGGCTCCAACGCGTCGATCCCGGCCACCACCTTGTGCAGCCAGTCGGCGACCGCACCCAGCGCGTAGTGGTTGAAGCTGGTCATCTGCCCCGGGTTGATGGTGCCGTCCGGCAGCATCGAGTCCCAGCGTTCCCAGATCGTGGTCGCGCCCATCGTGACGGGATACAGCCAGGACGGGCACTCCTGCTCCAGCAGCAGCCGGTAGGCCGCATCCAGATGTCCGGTCTCGCTCAGCGCCCAGGTGACGAACGGCGTCCCGGCGAACCCGGTCGAGACCCGGTAGCCCGCCTTCTCCACCAGCTCCGCCAGCCGCCTGCCGGCGAAGGCCGTGCGGTCCTCGTCCAGCAGGCCGAAATGGATGGCCAGCGCGTAGACGGTGGCGCAGTCGCTCTCGACCACACCCTGCTCGTCGACGTACTCGCGGTCGAACGCCTCCTTCAGCCGGTCGGCGAACGCCCGGAAATCCTTCTGGTCCTCGGTGCGCCCGAGCAGCCCCGCGGTCCGGGCCAGCAGCTCCGCGCTGCGGTAGGCGCAGGCGGTCGCCACCACGCCCTTGTCGGCCTTCGCTGCGGCCGGATCGTCCGGCGGCGCGTCCGGGTCCAGCCAGTCGGCGAACTGGAAGCCCGTGTCCCACAGGCCGTTGGGGGACAGGGACCGCTCGATCGCCCGGACGTGCGCGGTCATCGAGTCGTACTGGTCGGAAAGCACGGCGGTGTCACCGTAGGCCTGGTAGAGGGTCCAGGGCACCCAGACCGCCGCGTCGCCCCACAGGGCCGTGACCGACTGGTCCCGCTGCCGGCGGTCGGGACCGCCGAACTTGATGATGTCCGGTGCGACGTAGGGCACCCGGCCGCCGGCGCTGAGCTGTTCGGCCCGCAGGTTGCGCAGCCAGTCGGCCAGGAAGGCCTCGACGTCGAAAAGGAATGCTGCGGTCGGGGCGAACGCGGCGATGTCACCGGTCCAGCCGAGCCGTTCGTCGCGCTGAGGGCAATCGGTGGGCACATCCAGGAAGTTGCCGCGCTGTCCCCAGACGACGTTGCGATGCAACTGGTTGACCAGCGGGTCCGAACACTCGAAGGTGCCGATCCGGTCCAGATCCGAGCTGACCACGACCGCCTCCAGCGAGTCGGCGGTCAACTCGCCGGGCCAACCGTCGACCTCGATGTAGCGGAAGCCGTGGAACGTCTTGGTCGGCTCGAAGAAGTCCTCGCCGCCGGAGAGGATGAAGCGGTCCGTCGCCCTGGCCGATCGCAGCGGCCGGGTGCCCAGTTCGTCGTGCTCGAGAACCTCGGCGTGCCGGACGGTGATCTCCTGCCCCGTCGGCCCGGTGACGGTGAAGCGCAGCCAGCCGACCAGGTTCTGGCCGAAGTCGACCAGCGTCCGGCCCGACGGCGAGGTCAGGATCTGCTGGGGCCGGATGCTCTCGTGCCGGATGACCGGCGGCCCGATCGGCGCGGCCAGCCGGGCATGATCGAAGTCGACGGTGTGCACTCCGACCCAGTCGGACGCGTCGAAGCCCGGCGCCGACCAGCCGGGGGTGGCCCGGCGGGCGTCGATGGTCTGACCGTCGTAGATCTCGTTGTCGGTGGTCGTGGACGGGCCGGCACGCCACCGGTCGTCGGTGCTGATCACCTGCACGTGGCCGTCGGCGTACCGGATCTCCAGCCGGGCCAACAGCCCGAGTTCGCTGCCGTACAGCGCGCGACCACCGCTGAAACCGAGCCGGCCGCGGTACCAGCCGTTGCCCAGCGAGGCGCCGATGACGACCGGTCGTCCGGCGTCGGGCATCAGGTCGGTGACATCCCAGCTGCGGTGGCGTACCCGCCATTCGTAACTGCTCCAGCCGGGGGTCAGCACATCCGGCCCGACCGGGCGACCGTTGATCTCGAGTTCGACCACGCCGAGCGCGGTCGCGACCAGGGTCGCGGAGAGCGGGTCACCATGCTCCAGGTCGGTGACGAATTCCCGGCGGAGCAGCGGAGCCCCGGAGAAGTCGTCGTCGGCGGCGATCATGGCCGCATCCGCCAGAGTGGTCGACGTGGACTCGAACAGGTGGGCAGCTGGATCTTCCGCCATGGGAAGTCCGTCCTTCCGTGAGGAGACGTTTGAAACGTTCTAAACCGGTAGCGAACCAGCGCCTCCACGCGGTGTCAAGGGGCTACTGCTCGTAGGCCGCCGGACGCTGCTGAGCTGCCCGCACCTTGTCGACGTCGAGCTTCTCGGACCGGTCGAAGCGGTAGATCCCGTTCTCCTCCTGGAACACGTCGGTCAGCTGGGTGTAGCAGTAGCCGAACATGTTCGCATCGTCGAGCAGGGCGCCGACCAGCCCGGCGAAGCGCTGCTGGAATCCGGCCTCGTCGACGACCCGGTCGCCGTATCCCCAGGACTCGCTCCGATTGGAGCCACTCGCTGCGGCGGCGGCCTCCGGGTTCCACCAGATCCCGCCGAACTCCGAGCAGAAATACGGCTGACCGGCGTAGGGGATGGAGATGTCGCGTCCGTCGTGGGTGTTGACGTAGGGCTGGTCCTCCGCCAGGCCGCGCTGGTTGGCGGCGAAGGCCTGCGGCTCCTGCTCGTAGTCGTGGCTGTCGTAGACGTCGGACTCCGGCACCCGGTGGGAGTACCCGCTGGCGTCGAGGACCGGGCGGGTGCGGTCGGCGGCCTTGGTGGCCAGGAACATGCCGCGGGTGACGTCGTCCAGCTGGGTGATCCGGTCGGTCAACGGCTGCCAGGTCTCGTTCGTCGGGCACCAGCCGATCAGGGACGGATGGTTGTAGTCGCGGTCCACGACCTCCAGCCACTGGGTGAGGTAGGAGGCGGTGGGCTGCTGATGGTCCTCGATCGGGCCGTAGCCGCCGCAGCCCCAATCGCCGAACTCGCCCCAGACCAGGTAGCCCATCCGGTCGGCGTGGTAGTAGAAGCGCTCCTCGAAGACCTTCTGGTGCAGTCGGGCGCCGTTGAACCCGGCGGCCAGGGACAGCTCGATGTCGCGGACCAGGGCCTCGTCGCTGGGGGAGGTCATCAGTGACTCCGGCCAGTAACCCTGGTCCAGCACCAGCCGCTGGAACACAGGCTTGCCGTTGATCTTGATCTGTTTGCCGTCCAGCGACACCGACCGCAGGCCCGCGTAGCTGGTCACCCGGTCCAACCGGGTGCCGTCCGCCCCCCGCAGGTCGACCGTCAGGTCGTACAGGTGCGGGTCCTCAGGGGACCAAGGCCGGGCCCGGTCCTCGGCAATGGTCAGCTGCGCCAGCGGCGCGAGGTCCAGGTCGGCACGGACCGTCTGCTCGGCCACGACACCGTCGGAGTCGGACAGGGTGACGGTTGCCGTGCTGCCGGGACGGTTCGCCGACAGCACCGTCTCGACCAGGAAGGACGTCGAGGCCAGCTGAGGGGTGATCTTGAGGCGGCGGATGTGCGTCTGCGGTACGGCCTCCAGCCACACCGTCTGCCAGATACCGGTGGTGCGGGTGTAATGGCAGTCGGCGTTGTGGAACCGCAGCGACTGCTTGCCCCGGGCCTGCACCGCCTCCCGCGGGTCGCGGGCCCGGACCACGATCGTGGCCTCGGTGCCGGCGGATCCGTGGGCGGCGCCGGTGATGTCGAAGCTGAAGGAGCTGAAGCCGCCCCGGTGGCGACCGACCTCCACGCCGTTGACCCACACGGTGGAGTCGTGATCGACGGCGCCGAAGTGCAGCAGCACCCGCTTGTCCTGCCAGTCCTGCGGTACCGCCACGGTGCGGCGGTACCAGACCGCCTCGAGGTAGTCGGTGTTGCCGATGCCGGACAGCTCGGTTTCCGGTGCGAACGGAACGGTGATCTCGCCGGTCAGCTCACGCTCCAACAGGCCGCGGTGGATGCCGCTGTCGCCGGTGTCGGTCTCGAACTGCCACTGACCGTTCAGGTTCAGCCAGTCCGGCCGCTGGAGTTGGGGGCGGGGGTGTTCGGGCTTGGGCACGCTCGTCGCGGCGATGCTGGACATGGCGGCGACAGTAACAACAAGGTGAGGCGGCTTCAACGATGTAACCGGTGGCTCGCACCGGCGGGAATAGGGTGTCGGACGTGCAGCACATCGCGTGGTCGCAGGACACGTTCGGCGACCTGTTGGAACGGGCGGTGTCCTTGTCGCGGGGACCGGAGCGACGGGTGCTCGGGATCGCGGGCGCGCCGGCGTCGGGCAAGTCCACGCTCGCCACGCTGCTCTTCGCCGAACTGGACCGCAGACAGCCCGGCACGGTGACGCTGCTGGGCATGGACGCGTTCCATCTGGCCCAGCGCATCCTCGACCGGCGCGGCCAGGCCGACATCAAGGGAGCGCCGCAGACGTTCGACGGACTGGGCTACCTGCGGACCCTGGAACGGATCCGCAACACCGACGAGACCGTCTACGCCCCGGAGTTCGACCGCGGGCTGGAGGACTCGATCGCCGCAGCGGTGGAGATCGGTCCCCAGGTCCGGCTGGTGATCACCGAGGGCAACTACCTGTTGCTCGACGATGAGCCGTGGCGGCGGGTTGCCGCGCTGCTCGACCAGACCTGGTACGTGCATCTGGACGAGGCGGTGCGCCAGCAGCGCCTGGAGCAGCGGCATCTGAGCTTCGGACATCAGCCGCAGCAGGCCAGGCAGCGGACCTACGGCAGTGATCAGCGCAATGCCGAGCTGATCGGCCGGTCGATGGTGGCGCCCGACCTGTGGGTCGACCACGTCATCGACGACGCGGCCGATCGTGCCGGCTGAGCAAGCGGTCCCGACCACCACGACCGGCCACCCGCACTGGCGCCCCAACCTCGCGGTCTGTGTCGCGGGATCGTCCACCACCGTCGTCGCGACGACCCTGCTGTTGCCGTATCTGCCGCTCTACGTCCGAGACCTGGGCGTTCGGAGCCAGACCGGCATCAGCATGTGGTCGGGGCTGACGTATGCGGCCACCTTCGTCACCGCCGGACTGACCGCGCCGCCGTGGGGTCGGCTGGGCGACCGCTACGGCCGCAAGTCGATGCTGGTCCGCGCCAGTCTCGGCATGGCAGTGGTGACGTCGGCTCTGGGCCTGGCCCAGAACGTGGGACAACTGCTGGCGCTGCGCAGGCCGTGGTCGGCAACATCTGGATGTTCGCCGGGCTCCGGTTCGCCATGGGGCTGGCACTGGGCGGGCTGATGCCGACGGTGATCGCGGCTCTGCGCGCTCTGCTGCCGGACCGGGTCGTGGGCCGGGTGCTCGGCTACAAGGTGTCCGCGCAGTACGCCGGGCAGGTGCTGGGGCCGGTCCTGGGTGGCTGGGTCGGGGAGCCTACGGCGTTCCCGTCGTGTTCGCCGCGACGGCGATCGTTGCGCTGGCCGGCGCCGGCACCGCCGTCGTGATGGCACGCCGCCACGGGGCGCACGGCCGGGTCGGCGGCGACCGGGCGCGCCGCGCGGCCGGGCATCCGGCGGCGTGAGCCACGGTGCCTACGGCACCGGCATCGGGAGCAGGGCTCCGCGCTTCAATCCGTTCCTGGCCAGCTCGAGTGCGTAGCTGTTGAACCATCCGGTCGGATCGCCCGGATGGCAGGCGCCGTCGGACTCGCCCGGGGGCTTGATCCACAGGAACGCGTCGACCATTGCGTGCCCGGTCCGGCTGGTCGGTCGCAGGCCGAGTGCACGACCGGGAGGGTTGCACCAGCCGGGTGCACCCTTGGTGGTGCCGGCGGGCGCACGTCCCAGCCCGTTGCGCGAGGTGTCGACGACCAGGTGTTTGCCGGTGATGCCTCGGCTGCGCAGGGCGTCGAGCAGCCGCCTGCCGTAGGCGAGCTCCGAGGGCGTTGCGTCGAAGCCGGAGACGTTCAGCGCCAGGCCGCGGGCGGCGCTGACGTCGATACGCACGAGCAGCTCCGCGACCGCGTCGACGTCGATGCCGGCGCTGCCGGCGTGCAGGTAGGTCCACACGTCGGGCGCATCGCTGAAGGCCGTGATCGCGTAATGCAGCAACGCGATGCGTTCGGCCTGTTGGGCCGCCGGCAGGCAGGCCATACCGATGGCGTCCGGCTCCACGATGACGATCGCCGGTCCCGACCCGACGGCGTCCTTCACCTGGTCGATCCAGTGCCGGTAACCGGCTCCGTCCGCCAGCCCGCCGGCGGAGAAGCTGCCGCAGTCTCGGTGCGGGATCGCATACAGCACGAGTTGGGGTGTTCGGCCGCGTGCCCGGGCCTGATCCATGATCCGACGAACCTGATCGCCGACGGTGTTCGACGGACCGAGCCAGGTCGCGGTGGGTGTCGCCGCGACCTGATACAGCAGAGCTCGGTCGGTGGCCGTTCGGGCAGCGCGGTAGGCCGACCAGGCGTTGCTGTCGGTGGACAGATAAGGCGTGCGGTCCAGGGGTCCGGTGCCGCCGGCCGCCGGCCAGAGGAAGCGGTCCAGCGCGGGCGCATAGAACGCCACGCCCACGTCCCGCCACCCACTCGGCGCGGGAAGTCCGTCGCCGGCCTCGGCGAGCGCGTACCGGTTCCGGCCGTCGCGGACGAAGCGATGGACGGGCCGAAGGCAGGACGCCGGGGCAGACGCCGCGTACATCGGTTCGCCGACGAGCCGGTAGCCGTCGCGGAGCGCGGACTCGATCTGCCGGCGGTGTGTGCTGTAGAGGTGGTCGCCGTTGTGGGGATCGGTCAACGATCGGACGGCGACCAGCCCTGGTCGCGCCCGGGTGGACACGGTGAACGGGGCACCCAGGTAGGTGGTGGTCCGACCACCTGGCGTGACCGGCGGGTACCGATCGCTGACCGTCAACAGCATCGCCCCGGTAGCGGGGTTCGTGTAGGCGTACACGGGTGCAGTCATGGCCCGGCACGGATCCGGTTGGCTGATGCCGCGCTCGGCGGGTCCTCCCGCCGGGGCAGCGGGGAGGAACCCGACGGCGATGACGGCCAGCAGGAGGCAGAGCACGACCCGGATGGTCCACGGCAGATGCCGGCGTCCGGCATCGACAGCCCTCGTCATCTCGGTGGCCGCAGGTTCCGATGTGGCCGCATCACTGGATTCTCCTGAATGCACGTCCGCCGAACCCGACGTCCACGGACGGATCGAACGGTACGCGACCGGTGCGGTCGGTCACCGGCGTTGCGTCGCGGCTGCGGCGGCTGCCCGACCGTGCCGGCCACGGCAGAAGCGACACCACCGGTCGGTCGCTGCCTGCTCCGCCCGGCGGTAACGGCCTGCAGGTTCTCCGGATCTGCGGTTTCGATAGCTGGTGGATCGTTCGCGCGCGCTTTATCGACGTTGGTCGCGTTCGGCGCGTCCGAGGGTGCCGGCGAAAATATCGAAGAAATAACGGCATTTCGTCGGAAACGTTTCGCGGGCGCCAGGTCCGGGACGCGTCACGGCGCTCGGAGGCCGCACGCAGCGACCGCCGACGAGGCCGGCGCGCCGGCGGCCGGATTCCGGTGGTCCCGCCGGTCCTGCAGGGCGCGGCCTGCCATGCCTGGCCCGGTCAGGCATCGCTCAGGGCAAGCGGAATCTCGCCATGCGGACGATCGTGGTGAAGTCGTGATCGTCACCGGCTCGGACCGGTCCGACGTGCGCGTCCGATGCCACCGGGCAATGGTCGTCCGCGCCGGGGTGCCGACAGGTTTGGATCAGCATTCGACCTAGTGACGGGTGCACAACCGGCCGGATCTGGCGGACCTCCGGCCATCGCGTTCTGGGGGTCGCTGCCCTCCGGGACCGGTCGCGGGTGATCAAGGACGGGACGGCGGGACGGCCGTAATACCCGACTCGGAGGTTGCCAACCGCCATCGGACTCGGTTTAAATCCCCCGCCAGGGGACCCCCCAAACAGCTGACACCCCGGTCGGCCACCCCCGAAGGAGAACCCACCCCCATGACGATCGCCCACCGAGCGGCCCGGGCCGGACTTGCCCTGGCCGCGGCCTCGGCGTTGATCGCCTCGTCGGTTGCGCAGGCAACACTGTCGACCGCCGACGCGTCGACCATTTCGTCCCGGCGCTGCAACGCAATGAGGACGAAGGTTTATGAGTCCACGAATCCGCACAGCACGGCAACGCTGCTGACCACCTGGAAGAACGAATCGGCAAATGCGCGGGCGCATTACGGGTTCACCCAGGCCAAGGGCACGCCGTTCAGGGTGAGCCGTTCGGCGCGGGCCGGGTTGGTGCCGGTCCATCGGCTGTTCAACCCCAGGAGCACCGACTTCCTGTGGACCAAGTCGACCACTGAACTGCGGTCGGCCACCTCCAAGTACGGGTACGTCGACAACGGCGTGGATTTCTACGCCTCCGTCTCGGGCGGTGGCTGCCTCAAGCCTGTGTACCGCTACGTGAAGAACGGCATCCGGCGGTACGCAGTGAGCCCCGCGCAGCGCCGGTCCCTGGTCCACCACGGCTGGAGCTACGAGAGCATCGCCTTCTTCGCGCCGACCACTGCAAGGGCCGTCAAGGCGCCCGTCGTCAAGAAGCCGGCGAAGAAGCCGGCCGCCAAGAAGCCGGCGAAGAAGCCCGCCGTCAAGAAGCCGGTCAAGAAGCCCGCTGTCCAGAAGGCCACCGGCAACAAGCCCGGGCCACTCCGCCAACCGGCCTACGTGAGCAGGTCGACGTCGGCCTGGAACGCCTACGCCCGGGAGAAGAACCCGGCGACGAAGGCGCTGCTCTACCAGATCGCGGCCAGCCCGACGTCGACCTGGTTGGGCGGCAGTTCCGCGGATCGGCGCCGGGTCGAGCAGATCATGCGTCAGGCGGCGGCCGCACACCGTACCGCTCAGTTCGTGCTCTACGCGATCCCCAACCGCGACTGCGGCGGCTATTCCGCCGGTGGTGTGCACTCGGTCAGCCAGTACAAGCAGTGGGTGGATTCGGTCCGCAAGGGGATCGCCGGACGCAAGGCCATGGTCATCGTCGAGCCTGATGCGATCGGGATGGGGTGTCTGTCGGCGTCGCAACAGGCCGACCGCTACGAGATGCTGCGGTATGCGATGACGAGCCTGTCCTCGGCGAACACCTACACCTACCTGCACGCCGGCAGCGGTGGCATCGATCCGCACGCAGTGGCTGCCATCCTGAAGCGGGCCGGTATCGCGAAGGCCCGCGGATTCGCCCTGAACGTCTCCAGCTTCGGCGCCACGTCGAAGGAGATCGCCTACGGCAAGTCGATCGTCAAGGCGCTCGGCATGAACAAGCACTTCGTCATCGACACCTCCCGAAACGGACTGGGTCGCGCCAGTTCGAACGGCGGCGCACCCGGTTGGTGCAACCCGCCTGGTCGGGCCCTCGGACATCGTCCGACGACGAAGACCGCCAGCCCGCAGGTCGACGCGTACATGTGGATCAAGCCGCCGGGTGAGTCCGACGGCCAGTGCCACGCCGGGGACCCGTGGGGCTGGTTCCAGTCCTACGCGGTCGGTCTGGCCCAGCGCGCCCTGGCCAACAAGACGATCGCCCGACTGTAACGGTCGGCGATCGGCCCGCGGGGCTCGGAGTAGACGGTCGGGGCGACCGGCACTCCGAGCCCTGCGGGCCGTTACCATCGCTCGGGTGGCGTCAGTCGCGGCTCTTGAGCAGCCTGGCCGGAACACCGCCGTAGATGCCCCGGGCCGGATAATCTCCGGCGGTCACGACAGAGCCGGCTGCGATCACCGAGCCGTCGCCGATGTGCGCGCCGTCGAGGATCGTCGCCTTGGCGCCGATCCAGCAGTCCCGGCCGACGACGATGCCCTGGTGCGTGACACCCTGATCGCGGATCGGCAGATCGACCCGGTCGGTGACGTGGTTTTCCGAATGGAACGACACGAAGTTGCCGACCAGGGTGTCGGCGCCGATCTCGATCCCCCCCGCGCAACCGTAGAAGCAGTCCGTGCCCAGGCCGACGTTGGTGCCGACCCGGATGCCCTTGCCGAGATCGCGCAGCGTGCCGGAGCATTCGATCCGTGAGTTCCGGCCGAGCGACACGTTGTCTCCCAGCCATACACCGTCGGTGGAGATGGCGTCGATCATCGACCCGTGGCCGAAGGTGACGCCGGAGCCCAGATGGATCATGTTGCGAGCGCGGATTGTCACCCGGCGGCCGACGAAGCCGTGACGTCCTCGACTGCCGAAGGTCAGCACCGCTCGGCTCCGCATGCCTGCCCGCTCGGCCGCGATCCGCAGCAGGCTGCCGGTGGAGATTCGCTCGTCAAGCCGGTAGTCGGTCCCCTTGATCCGGGTGGCTATGGCGCTGAGAAGTCTCGCTGGCTGATTCATCGCATCCTCATCGGTCGTCGACCGCTGCTGAGGTGTGGCGGAGTCGCCGTGCGTTGCGAGGACCCGCGTCAGACGCTCCAGCATGATCGTGTTGGGTCGGTGCGGATGACCCGAGGCGAGACGTTCGCGGATCCGGGCAGCCCAGTACGACGCACCGGACGGGTCGACGGCCGGCATCGGCCGCCGCGGGCGAAGCACCCCGACAGCGGCCTCGAAGTACGCCCGATCCGCGCCGCGGGGCGCCGCTGCGGCGTCCTCCCAGTCGAAAAGCCAGAGCCGGCCGCGATGATCCCGGCGCAGGTTCCACGGGCTCAAGTCACCGTGGGCGGGTTCGGAGCCGGCCTCGCGGGCGGCGGGTTCATCGATGGTCTGCAACACCTTGGCCAGGTCGGACTCGAAGCCGTCGGGAAGGTCCAGGCAGGCGCGGTGCGGAGCAGTGAACACGACCTCCTGGGCCGACCAGTAGCGACCGTCGGGAAGACGACCGAACCCGGCCGGGCGCGGTGCCCGGAAGGAGCGTGGCCGGACCTTCTGCACCGTGGTCAGCAGCCGCTGCTCCACCTCCAGCCCCGCTCCCTCGGCCCGGACCTTCACCAGATGGGCCCGATCGGTCCAGGTGGCGATGAAGGTCATCCCGCCCCGCACGTCACGGCGGCGGTACATCGCCACGGACAGCGCCCGGCCGTATCCGAGAGCGGCGCCGATTTGCGAGAGTTCGGGCACGTCCAGGCGCTCGGCGCGGCCCGGCAAGTGTGCCGGCCCGAGCGCCCGCAGCCAGAGCCAGGCCAGCCACTGGGCCGCCAGGATCAGCCGCCCCGAGGCGGCGTACATGGTGATGCCGAGGCTCGCACAGCGCCGGTCACTCCGCGGCAGCAGCACGACCGACGCCCCGGGCGGGAACCACACGCCCTGTTCGGATCCGTTCACACCCAGTCCCACGTGATGGCTGTGCGCTTCCTCAGCAGGAGAGCGTCCTCGCGCAGCAGATCCTCGACATGACCTCGGGTCGCGCGGTCGAGATCGCCACCGGGGGCAGCGTTCCTGGCCGCACCGAAACCGAAGCGTCCGGGCTCGATCCCCAGGAACTGCGCGGCGCGATCGAGTTCGCGTCCCGGATCCTGGTAGTAGTCCTCGCTGCGCACGACAAGCAGTGATCCGGCGGGGAAGTGGTCCAACCAGCGTGACAGGGCCAGCCCGTACATGCTCTGCTCGAGATAGGACTGCTGTTCGTGGGCGTAGCTGTAGTAACGGGGATCGGCCGTCAGCTTCTCCCGGGCGTCACCGACCCGCTCCGCCTCCAGGTCCAGGGCCTCCCGGAAGGTTGCCAGCTCGTGGCCCTCCCGGACACGTTCCTTCCAGTGGCTGTAGGCCCGCATGACCGGATCACGCAGGACCGCGATCAGTTTCACGTCGGGCAGGTCGGCCGCCACCCGTGCCGGGCTGGCCGGATGGGTGAGGTAGTACGGCGAGCCCTCGCCGGCCACCACCGGACCACCGACCGAACGCTCCTGGGCGCGGCGCACCCGCCGTGACGGCAGGTGCGAGGCGTACCACCTCCGGCCCCGGAAATAGTTGCTGTCGAAGTAGTGGATCCCCTTCGTCGCCGCGGCCTTCGGGAGCCGATCCGGTCGTGGGAAGAGCAACGCCACCTGCGGATGACTGATCAGGTCGAAGTAGAAGGACGTGGATCCGCCCCGTTTGGCGCCGATCAGCAGGAAATCCGGATCCGGACGCAGCCCCGCCGTCGCCATCCCGAAGCCGCGAATGGCGGCGCGGCCGGTCCCGATCACTTTGGCCCGAACGCGATCGGACAGCTCAGCGGACATGGCCGACGCCTGCCTCGCAGGCTCCGTCGGCGGCCGGCCGCGTTCCGGACACCGGCCGGCCGGAGCCGTCGAACGCCTTGGTGATCCTGCGCCCGCCGGCCCGGCCGTACTCGTGATAGGCGTAACCCATCGCACCGATGGTCATCCCCAGTCCCCTCAGCACCGTGCGCACGCCGCGGGCCTGCAGAGTCTCCGATCGGAGGAGCGTGCCGAGCAGCGCCCGGCACGAGCCGCCGACCAGACGGATCCCTCCGGCCGCCGCGAGCCGAACACGCGTCGTTGCGCGCCGCCCGCTGTGGTCGGGCGACAGCTTCAGGGCGACCAGTGCGGCACTGTTGCCCATGCTCACGGCACGTTGGGTGACCCATCGTCGGGTGGACCGGTGGGCCGGAACCACATCAAACACGATCGCCTCGTCGCACCAGACCATGGCGACGCCCGCCCTGTGGAGCGCGCGGGTGAACAGGGTGTCCTCGCCGCCGGTGGTGCCGAGATCCTCATCGAACCTCAGCCCCAGCGTTCGAACCCGGCGCAGATCGATCAGCAGATTGTTGGTCACCGCGACGTCCAGCGGTGTGCCGGTGACCATGCGGCGTCGCCGGAAGAAGCCGCCGGCCACGATCCAGCTGTCCAGCGGGGTCTCGAACCGAGAGACCACCGGGCCCTGCACCACGTCAGCGCGGTACTGCCGGCGGGTGGACAGCAGCAACGTCAGCCAGGTCGGCGTCGGACGCTCGTCGTCGTCGATGAACACCATCAGTTCGC
Organism: uncultured Actinomycetota bacterium; assembly: GCA_963758075.1. Lineage (GTDB taxonomy): Bacteria > Actinomycetota > Actinomycetes > Propionibacteriales > Propionibacteriaceae > Microlunatus. The sequence goes on from CAVWTT010000005.1 coordinate 1,088,541, forward strand.
TGCCATCGGACGCATCGAGCGCACGGTTGCGACCCGCCGAGATCCCCGGACGGGGCTCGTGCTCGTATCGGACGTCAACACCACGGCCCTGAGCCGCCTCCGCGGCCGTCATCACGATGTCACGCCCGGTCGCCTCGGCATCGTTGTCGACCACGACGATGTCGACGCCGGCACAGAGCGTCCGCGCGGACACGGCCTGATCCACCAACATCGGCAGCAGCTCGGCCAGGTCCCGGCGTCGCCGGAACGTCAGTACCGCAATGACGACGCGTTCGCGGCACGGCCGGGTCGCCGCAGCAGCCGGCCCGCTGCCGACCTCAGTCGCCATGGTGGTCTCCGGGCCGGGCACCCTGCCGGGAGCGGTCCTCGTTCGACGACCGCCCAGGAACGACCTGACCGATGCTGTGCCGGATCCCGGCCCGATACCGGTCCGTCGAGTAGCGTTCGCGGGCCGCGGACGCAGCCCGCCACGATGCGTCCCGGTAGCGGTCCCAGGAGCCCCTGATGGCCCTGACCGCATCGGCGATCTGCCCGGCGTCACCGGGATCGACTCTGACCGCGGAGTCGAAGCCGGCGCTGGCTTCGACCAGACCGCTGGTCCGGCTGACGACGCACGGTCTGGCTGCCAGCGCCGCCTCGACCGCCGTGTTGCCGAACGGCTCATCAAGGGTCGACGGGATCAGACAGATGTCAGCTGCTGCCATGAACGGCCACACGTCGCGGTGAAAACCGTGGAAGGTGACGGCGTCGGTCAAGCGGTGTTCGTCGATGGCTGCCCGCAGTTCAGCCTCGAACCACTCGTATCCCTTGAAGACGGCGCCGACCACGTCGAGGTGGACGTCCACTCCCTGCTCGGTCAGGATGCGCACGGCGTCCACGGCGACCTGGGTCCCCTTGCGTGGGGACACCCGGCCGACGACGAGGAGCCGGATCGGTCCCGTCAGGGCCGTGCGCGGTGGCACCGGGGAGGGGGGACCGGCGACCGCGTTGTAGACCAGGTCGGACTTGCGGCCCAACGACGGGATGGTGCTGGTCAGCACCTCCCGACTGAACCGACTGTTGACGATCAGTCGGTCCGCCAGCAGCAGGGGCGTCACCAGCCCCATCCGGAGCAGGCGGGACGCGCTCGCCTCACCCTCGTGGACGTGGCACAGCACCGGCGTTCGGCTCAGCCGTGCCATCACCAACCACAGCCACGGGGTGATGGTGTTGACGATGACCAACCTCGGTCGACGGCGGCGCAGCAGCCGCAGACTCGGGCCGACCGCGCGCAGCGTCTGCTGCACGAAGCGCACCATGCCCGCCGGACTCAGGATGGACTTGCGCAGCACCGGGCTGGGCACGATCACCGCTTCGCCGCCGCGGGCGTCGACCTCGGCCGTCAGCGGCCCCGGCTCGGGAACTGCGACGATCACCTGTTCGCCGGAGTCCACCAGGGCCACCAGCGTCTCCAACAGCATGCGGTCCGAGCCGTACAGTTCCGCGCCACCGTTGGCGATCAGTACGGGTCCGACGGCCGTGCCGTCAGGCCGCCGAGTCACTGACCCTCACCAGATTCACCGGCTGCGGCGCCGACAGGGGATCGACATACTGCCGGGCGAGCGCCTCATAGCAGTCGGTGACCCGGTCCCAGGTGAACTGCTTGGCATGACGGGCTCGGCTGGCGGCCGCCAACTGGGAGCGGCGCTCCGGCGCATTCAGCAGCTGCCCGACCAGGCGGTCGACGTCCTCGACCGTCCTGAAGTACATCGCACCGTCCCCGGCGACCCACCGGTTGTACCGGTTGTCGTGGGCGATGATCGCATTACCGGCGCCCATCGCCTCCACCAGCGAGGGATTCGTGCCGCCGACCCGGTGGCCGTGCAGGTAGGCCAGCGAGTGGAAGCGAAGAGCCTGGGTGACCGGCGGGTCGTAGATCGTGCCGGGGAACATGACCTCGTCACCGGCCGCCTCGAGAACCGCGCGCTGGTAGCTGTCGCCGGCGACGCCGTAGTCACCCAGCACCACGAGCTTCGCGCCGCGTGGCCGAGCCGAGAAGCCGCGGACGATCTCCAGGATCGAGTTCTCCGGGACCGGACGACAGATCAGCGTGAAGTAGCAGCCGGGCTCCAGGCCGAGATCCCGCACCGGCGCCGCCGGAGCACTGCTGATCGCCGGAGCGCCGTAGGGGATCATCGTCAGCTTCTCCGGATCGACCCGCCCACGCAGATACCGCTCGATCTCGGGATGATCGGCGATCAGGTCGTTGCCGATCAGCACCGCGATGCGTTCGTTCGCGCGGAGGAAGGCCCGGTACGGGGTGCTCCACCGGTCCCGTTTCCACTCGATCCCGTCCATGTTGAAGATCAGCGGAGATCGGCGCAGGCGCTGGATGACGTTCAGGACTGCGGTGTTGTAGCCGAAGACGAGACTGATGTCCCGGTACCGCCCGGCATGCCTGGAGGCCTTCCAGTCGAACTGCGCGGTTCCGGCCGGCCCGGGAAGCGACGTCGGGACCAGGACGCGGTCCAGGCCTTCCCAATGATCTTCGGTGACCGGTCCGGAGCCGTCGATCTGGCAGTAGACGACGACTCGCCAACCGCGTTCAGCCAAGAGCTTCCCGACGTTCTCGGCAGCTGTTTCGAAGCCGCCGTGGGCTGCCGGGACACCGCGTGTCCCGAGCATCCTGATCGTCGGCGGATGCCCCAGTGACCGGACAAGTGACACCATGGAACGTCATTCCCTCGATTTGTCGATGCTGAAGTGCGATGCCTTCAGCGATCCCCCCGTAGACAATTGCAGATTACCTTTTGGGAAGCCTTCGTGAAGCACTTCGTGAGAAGTGCATGCCTACACTCGGGACTTTCGGGCCTTAACCGCTACCGGGGCCGTCGGAGCCGATGTCGCGACTGTGTCGTCGATCACCAGCGAGGGTCTGCGGCCGGCGTCGAGAGCGCGCCGCGGCGCCTGCTGCCGACCCGCCACCGGCAGGGCCAGGCCCAGGGCCAGGACCAGCGTCGGAACCGACGAGTAGAGCGGACTGAACGGCAGGTTCCACAGGGTGTCGCAGGCAAGGAAGAGCAGCAGACCGTTGCCGTCCCGACGGCCCAGGGAACCGGCCAGGCCACGAATGACCAGTAGGGCGATCATGATCGCGAACAGCATCCCGGGTATTCCGAAAGTCGCCCACAGATCGCCGATGGTCGAGTGCAGTTCGACGTGGCCGCCGAACATGTAGTGCTCGACGTAGCCGTTGTCCGGGTCGTAGTTGAGCTTGATCATCCCGCCCTTGGCGGTCATCACGTCGAAGATCGTGGGGCCCACGCCGAGCCCGAAACCCCACGGAGTATGGGTGATCAGCGCGATGGAGGCCGCGATCTCCGGACGGCCGCCGAGCAGCAACGAGCCGGCCGTCTGGACCTGTTGCTGGCTGCGCAGCTCGACCGCGGTGCCCAGGTAACCGTCCAGCATCAGGGAGGTGGCCAGGTTGTAGACGCCGGCGGCCAGCCCGCACAGCAACAGCAACGTCCATCCCCAGGCCAGTGGTCGTGCGGACCCGGTCGGCCGCAGCTGCCAGCCGACGAGGATGGCGGCCAGCAACAGGGTGCCGAACAGGGACCGGGAATCCAGCACGGCCGACGCCGCGCCGAGGGCGAGCAGGACCATCAGGCTGCCGATCCGGCTGCGTCGTTGACTCACCATCGCCAGCGCGATGATCGTCAGCGGCAGTGAGAAGGTCCACTTCCACGGATTGGTCGGCGCCAGCTCGTCGGGATGGGTCAGGTTGCGAAGCAGCATCCCCAGGCCGTACGAGGCTCCGATCCATCCGAGGCCGAGGATGGTCCGGGCCCACAGCACCGCGCCGATACCGACGAAGATCCCGATCCACAGTCCGGAGTCGGCGGCGACTGCGGTCAGGGTGAAATAGCGACCCTGGTTCTTCGCGAACGCGGTGAGCAGCAGCCCACTGAGATAGACCACCCCGCCGGCGGCGAACAGCAGCGCACCGCTGCGGTAGCGGCGGACCACCCCGATCCACAGCGGGCAGGCCAGGATGGCGGCGACGGCACCGAAGGTGAGGCCCTTGTGGAACATCACCCGCCAACCGAGCAGGAACAGCACCGCCAGACACAGGACCCGTTCCACCGTCGCCCAGCCGTGCTGGGCATGTGGATCGGCGGCCGACAGCGGATCCTCGTACTGGGCGGCGACGATCGAACCAGCCAGCCGGTGGACCGCGGGGTGGGTGAACACCGTCATGACGTCTCGGTCGTGGCGAGCATCCGTCCCCGGGAACGCCGGCGGCCGATGTAGATCCAGTTCGGGATCACCTGGCAGGCCAGCACGCCGACCGCTGAGCCGATGGCCGGACCACTGGCCCCCAACGGTCCCGCGAGCCAGATGGACAGGAAGAGGTTGATCGGCAGCATCGTCAGGATCCAGTAGGCCTGGAAACGCAGCCCGGCGGCGTCGGTGATGTACATGCCGAGCGGATAGTTGGCGCCCTGGGCGACCATCAGCACCGAGAAGCTGAGCAACAGCACGACGGGCAGGTGCACGACCCCGTCGGTGGCCAGCCGGGCCACCACCCCCGACAGCAGGCTGACGACGACCGCAGCCGTGCTGCCCAGCAGCGCGAAGATCATCGTCATCCGGCGCGGCGAGGTGCCGGAGCGGTCGATGCCCGACCGTTCCCGGGCGAACACCGACCACAGCGTCATCCCGGCCGAACTCATCACCAGCAGGATCGGGGTGAAGAACTGCGTCGCCAGGTTGTAGCGGTTGAGCTGTTCGAGGTCGGACAGATGGCTGAGCACGATGCGATCGGACTGCAGGGCGATCGGCAACGCGATCATCTGCAGCAGCATGGGCCAGGCCACGTCGAACACGCGTCCTCCGCGCACGCCCCGGAGCCGGGTCGCCTGCGCCAACGCGATCCGGACCGCGGGCCGGACCTGCCTGGCCGCGAGCACCGTGCCGATCACGGCGACCAGCAGGGCGGCGCCGTAGACCAGGACGGCGACGTAACCGCCGATCGGCACGCCCAGCAGCATGAGCACCAGTAGCGCCGCCAACGCGAACGGACGGTTCAGTCCGGTCAGGATGATGGTGACGTGGTTGCGGCCCAGCCCGGTGAGGATGCGCTGGCCGAGCCCGAACGGCAACGCGACACCGATCAGCGCCAGACACAGGCCGGCAGCCTGGGGTCCGTCCTGGGCCGAGAGCCCGTCGCCCAGCAACCCGCGCCAGTCACCCAGCCGGGTGATGGCTGCCGCGGCGAGCACGATGACCGCGCCGGACAGGGTCAGCAGCCGGAGCGCGCTGATCAGTGTCGCCCTGACGTGCTCGTCGTGGGCGGGATCGTCGGACCCGGCGACGGCATTCATGATGGCGGCCGACAGTCCCAGATCGGCGAACGGCAACAGGTTGGCAATGCCGACCAGCAGTCCGTACTGGCCGAATGCCGTTTCGCCGTACCGGGTGATGATCAGCCGGGTGATGACGAGCCCGAGCACGGCGCCGACCGGCAGCATCAGCACCTTGACGCCGGCGCTCCTGGCCACGACCATCCAGGTGCGGCGGGCGTGACCACCGCGGACCGGTGCGTCGGCAGGCGACGGTTGGGTCCTGACTCCGCTCACAGTCGGTTCAGCACCTCTGCCTCGCCCCGAGCGGTGCGGGCCGACGGCGTGCGACGGCACACGTCACCTTCGAACATCGGGTCCCCCTCCCCGAATGCACGCGCCCGGACGGATCCTCGGTCGCCATGCACCGACAGGGTATCGGCAAAATTCGGGCTGCATTACCGGAATGCCGAATCGGATTGACTGTGCGTTCGTTCAGAAACGCAGGAAGGTTGTCCGCAACGCCCGGTACGTTCGGGTGGGTCCGTCTAGAGTGTCCAGTGCACCGTGGTGGTCCGGCGCTGGGGGTCGTTTCCGGACCGCTGCTCGTACGGGGGGAAGGTTGGGTCCACATGGACTTACGGGGATACCTGACTGCGCTCGGGCGCAACTGGCTGATGATCGTTCTGGCGGCCGTCGCAGGCCTGGCTCTGGGTCTCGGCGCGTACAAGATCATGCCGGCCAGTTACGGCTCCAGTGTGACGTTCTATGTCGCGACACCGCTGTCGGACGGCACCAGTGCGCAGTCAGCCGGACAGTTCGCCGAGAGCCGCGTGAACTCCTACGCGCTGCTGCTGCAGAGTGAGCGACTGGCCGAGCAGGTCGGCACCGACACCGGCATCGCCGCCGCCGACGTCTATGAGCACATCACGGCGTCGGCGCAACCGTCCACGGTGCTGGTCACGGCCACCGTGAGCACCGGATCGGCCGACCGGACCAGCACCATCTCCCGCGACCTGGCGACCGCCTTCCCGCAGATGGTGGACCAGCTGGACAACCAGGACTCCCAGCGGTCCACCGTCGAGGTGACGGTCGTGACCGGACCGACCCAGACCCTCCAGATCGCGCCCAGCCTGAAGAAGTATCTGGCGCTGGGCCTGTTCGGTGGTGCCTTGATCGGTGTGGTCATCGCCCTGCTGCGCGAACTCCTGGATGTCACCGTGCGCGGCGTGGAGACCGCCACCGCCCTGGTCAACGCCCCGGTGATCGGCATCGTCGATCACGACAATGCCGCGAAGAAGGAACCGCTGATCGTCGGCGAGGTCGCGAAGACCCCGCGCGCCGAGGCGTTCCGGCAGTTGCGGACGAACCTGCGCTACATCGACAGTGCCAAGCAGGCCGATGTGCTGGTGGTCACCTCCTCCTTGCCGGAGGAAGGTAAGTCCACGGTTGCCTCGGACCTGGCCCTGACCCTGGTGGAATCCGGCAGTCGGACGCTGCTGCTGGACGCCGACCTGCGCCGGCCCAGCCTGGCCGACATCTTCGGTCTGGAACAGGGCATCGGGCTCACCAACGTCCTCGTCGGCCAGATCGCTGTCGACGAGGCCATCCAGAGCTGGGGCAGCAAGGGTCCGGACGTGTTGGCCTCCGGTGGTGTGCCGCCGAACCCGACCGAACTTCTCGGCGGCGACAAGATGCAGCGGCTGATGGCCGATCTCCGTTCCCGCTACGACAAGATCATCATCGACGCTCCGCCGTTGCTGCCGGTCGCCGATGCGGTCGTGGCCTCCGAACTCGCCGACGGGGTGCTGTTCGTCATCCGGCACGGCAAGACGTCCAGGGCTACTGTCGTCGACGCCGCCCGCACTCTGCACAGCGTCGAGGCGCGGATCGTGGGCACGGTGCTGAACATGCGCCGACTCAGCCGGCGTGAACGCCGCCACTACGCCGGCAAGGGGTATGCGGTGCTCGACTCCGCCTCGATGCTGTCGGTCCCCGAGACCTCGGCCGATGCTCCGTCCAAGCCGTCCAGGGAGTCGTCTGTGAAGCGGTCCGGCCAGAAGGGTCGGGTGGCTCCCGCGGAGGAGATCGTCGGGCGCGTCGCCGGCTGAACCCGCGGGTGTGAACGATCCCCGGCTCTGGTTCGAAGGGCCGGGGATCGTTCAGTCTCCGACTGCCTTCGTCGGCTCGGTCGCCGGCCCTTGGTCAGCTCACCGGGCTTGGTCGGCTCACCGGGCTTGGTCAGCTCGCAGGGCTTGGTCAGCTCCAGGGCTTGGTCAGCTCGCCGGGCTTGGTCAGTCAGCTCATCAGCCGCGAGGTGCTGATCGGACCGGGTTTCCGGGCTCAGAGCTCGAGGAGTTCCTCGATGGCGTGCTCGATGGTGTCGGCGCAGAGCCGGAAGCGGCGGTAACGGTGACCGAAGGGGTCGCCCAGATCCGTATCCTGCGGCGGCACCTGGATGTCGCCCTGCACAGCCCGCACCGCCGTCAGCAGTGACGCCGGATCCGCGTCCGCCGGCGTCCACCGGCCCGCCCGGCGGGCAGCACCGGCCAGCCGGACGAACTGCAGAATGGGGAAGGTGCGACCCAGCACGTCGGGGCGGGCAGCGACGATCGCCGACCGATGTTCCCTGGTCGCGGTCAGCACCAGATCGCTGGTGTCCAGCATCCACGGCTCGACCCGTCGGCTGTACCAATCGCCGACACCGATCCCGTAGGAGCCGAGCACCTTCTGGGTGTCGCGGTACATCTGCAGCCCCGGGCGCGCCCGGGTGCCGGCCGAACTGACCTGCCAGTGCAGGCCGCGGTCACCGAGCGCCCGCCGCAACAGGAATTCGGCCATCGGCGATCGGCACTGGTTGGCGGTGCACACGATCAGGACCCGGAGGCCGTCGGCAGTCTCGGGTCCTGATCGGTCACACAGCGCCTGCGTCGGCGGACTCTGGCTGGGAGCGCTGTCCGGACCAAGGCGCATCACTCAGTACGCCCCCTGCTTGGCCAGCACGGCGAAGACCGTCTTCCACAGGATCTGCAGGTCCAGCAACATCGACCAGTTCTCGACGTAGCGCAGGTCCAGCCGGACGCTGTCCTCCCAGCTCAGCATGGATCGGCCGCTGACCTGCCACAGACCGGTCAGACCGGGAATGACCTTCAACCGGCGCCGGATGTCCTCGGCGTACTCGTCGACCTCCGACTGCAGCGGCGGCCGGGGTCCGACCAGCGACATCGACCCGAGCAGCACGTTGAACAGCTGCGGCAGTTCGTCCAGGGAGTACTTGCGCAGGAACCGGCCGATCCGGGTGATCCGCGGATCGTGCTCCATCTTGAACAGTGGGCCGGCGCCCTGGTTCTTGGCCCGCAGCTGGGCCAGTCGCTGCTCGGCATCCGCCACCATCGAGCGGAACTTGTACATGGTGAACGGCTTACCATCGATGCCCACCCGCTGCTGGCGGAAGATGACCGGCCCACGCCGGTCGTCCAGCTTGACCGCCAGCGCGATGGCCGCCAGGAAGGGCGAGATCAGGACCAGCCCGATGCTGGTCAGGACGATGTCGGTGGCCCGCTTGACCCATCGGCGCCAGCCGGCGAAACGCGGCAGCTCGACGTGCAGCATCGGCACGGCCGTCCACGGCTGGATCTGCATCCGCGGTCGGGCCACCTCGATCAGGCCGGGCTGGACCAGCAGATCGACATCGGTGCCCTCCAGCGACCAGGCCAGCTGCCGCAGGAACCCCTGCCGGGTTGCTCCGGCGCCGGTGACAGCCACGGCCTGACAGCCCAGCTCGCGGGCCAGCGTGGCGACGTGTTCGACATCGCCGACCGTCGGCAGTCCCATCTCCCGGGCGCGCCGGACATCGGCGGAGGGCACGCAGACGGCAACGGTCTGCATGCCCATGTCGTGTTCACGGTCGAGCGCGGTGCACAGATCCTGGACGGCCTCCGGGCTGCCGACGACGATGATCCGGCGCAGGCGTCCACCGGTGCGTTGGACGGTGTGCAGCCGGCGCGAGGCGGCGCAGCGCAGCACCAGACTGCCGATGGCAGCGGCGGGCACGGCGATCGCGGCGGTGTTGAGCACCGGATGCAGCCCGAACCAGGCCGCGGGCAGTGCGCAGAGCACGACGACAGCGACCGCGGCCCGCATCACCGCAAGGACCTCGATGGCGCCGAGCCCGAGCCGCCGGCGGTTGTAGGCCTGCGCAGCGGCCAACAACACCGGCCACGCGACGACCCCGACGGTGCCCAGCAACAGCCAGTCCACCACGCTCTGCGGATGGGTCGCGGTGGCGAATGCCGTGGACATGGCCACCGCCGCCAGGCCGATGAGCGAATCCAGTGCCAGCAGCGCCCGGACATAACGGGTACTCCACCGTCGGAAGTCGCCGGCTGCCGTCGACGCAATCTCGCCGGATCGCCTGGTTGGAATTGTCTGCGTTGATTGGAATCTGTGCGTTGTCGAGCCGCCGATGCGCTCCTCGACGTCCACCAGGCCGGCCTCGGCCAGAGTGGGTTCGCCAAGGAAGCCGACGGCAATGTCAGGTGCTGACATGCCTGATATCCCCCGATATCCCCCGATACAGCGCCGTCCGGACGATGCCGTCGGGCGCGTTGTGTCAATCGCGGAGGAGGGGTGTCAAGGCCACAGCAACCCCAGCGCTGCGAAGCAGCAGGCTGGGCCTGGCGTCAAGCTGGATCTCCCCCGAGATTTGTCACGATGTTAGCGTGCGACGGCCGGGCTTTTCCGAGGTATCGGATATTCGATGTTGCTCGGGCAGGAAGTCCTCCCGCGGTAGGACCACCGGTCCGCCGCCCGGATGAGGTCGACCGGATGGCCGGCCGCCGGGCTCACACTCCCAGCCGCAGCCAGGTCAGCTTCGCCTGCTGCAACTCGTGCCAGGGCCCGGCCACATCGAACAGGGTCAGGGTCGCGGTCGGGTATCGGATGTTGACGACGTCGACGGCTCGCGGATCGGACCCGGGGCCGGCCAGTTGAGCCGCCAGCGCCGGCAGCCCGGGACCGTGGCCGATGACCATGGCTGTGCCGATCGACTCCTCCAGCAGCCACAGTTCCTCCAGCAGGGTGTCGCCGCCGGCGTTGTAGAGCGCGTCGTTGAACTCGACGTCGGCGTCCAGGCCGAGCGCCGACCAGGTCTGGCGGGTCCGCACGGCGGTGGAGCACAGCACCTGGTCGATCCGCAGCCCCCGGCTGCGGATCGCGTTGCCCACGGCCTCGGCCTGCTCGATCCCGAAGTCGGTCAGCGGCCGGTCATGGTCGCGCGTCCCCGCCATCGGGTCGACGGCCTGGGCGTGCCGCAGCAGCAACAGGGCGTGCTTCTCAGCCATGCACGCCAGCCTACGGTGGTGTCCGCACAGCGATCACCCGCTGCAGGCGTGGATCCGCGCGGCCCTAGACTGACCGCCCATGGCGATGTTCGATCTGGATCTTGATCAACTGCGGGAGTACCGGCCGACGGTGGCCGAGCCCGAGGACTTCGACGATTTCTGGACCTCCACCCTCAGCGAGGCACAGGAGTACGACCTCGACCCGCGGTTCGAGCAGATCGACGCGTCGATGCCCGTCTTCGACACCTACGACGTGACCTTCACCGGCTTCGGCGGCACCCGCGTCAAGGGCTGGATGATCGCGCCGGCCGGCGCCGAGGGGCCGCTGCCCGCGGTGGTGGAGTTCCTCGGCTACTCCGGTGGGCGCGGTCTGCCGATCAGCCGGATCAACTTCGCCGCCGCCGGCTGGATCCAGGTGATCATGGACACCCGTGGCCAGGGCTGGAACACCGGCGGCTACGAAGCCACCCCGGACCTGGTCCCTGAGGCCGGCCTGCACCATGCTCCCGGCTTCATGACGTCCGGGCTGACCGACCCGAAGGCGTACTACTACCGGCGGGTCTACACCGACACCGTGCGCTGCCTGGAGGCGGTCCGCAACCATCCGAGGGTCGACGCCGGCCGGATGGTCGTCACCGGCGGCAGCCAGGGCGGCGGGCTGGCGATCGCCGCGGCCGGGCTGGCGCCGTACGCCGGCATCGAACTGGCCGGCTGCGCGCCGAACGTGCCGTTCCTGTGCCATTTCGCCCGCGCCCTGCAGCTGACCGACCGCGAGCCGTACCACGAGATCACCCGGTACCTGGCCGGCTGGCGGGACCTGGTGCCGACCGCCTATCGGACGCTGTCGTACTTCGACGGGGTCAACCTCGCCCGCCGCGCCGACGCACCGACGCTCTTCTCGGTCGCCCTGATGGACGCGACCTGCCCGCCCTCGACCGTGTACGCGGCATACAACCGCTACGGCGAGCGCGCCGGCAACCGCGCGGACAAGTCGATCAACGTCTACTCCCACAACGACCACGAGGGCGGCGCCACCTACCAGACCCAGGCCCAGATCGACTGGTTCAACAAGCTCTTCGCCAACTGACACCACCGCCGAGGGGTCACTCAATCCTTGATCTCCGCGGCGTGTCGCGCGTCGGGTGACCTCTCGCCACCGGGCTGTCCCGGCTTGCACCCCGGGGTGGGCACCCGGCCGGGTAGCCACCCGGCTGCGGGCCCCGGTGGGTTCTGCGCCGAGGGGTCACCAAACGTTCGACACACCGCGAATCTCGAGGATCTACTGACCCCTCGGCGGGAGTGGTTTGCGGGCGACGAAGACGTCGCGGTGGATCGAGGAGTCGACCCGGTGGGCCAGCTGGAGGTACGGGCCGGTCTCCAGCGGTTGCAGGCCGGCGTCGGCGGCGATCCGGCTGAGCGCCTCGCGGTCCATTCCGAAGGTGTTCCAGGCGATGCCCAGTGCGCCGCCGGACTTCAGCTGGCCGGCCCAGACCGGGACGGCCTCGGCCAGCAGGTCGGCGGGGGAGCGATGCCGTGACGACCGGTCGGCGCTGCCGTGGACGACGCCGTACGGCGCATCGGTCACGACCAGGTCGAACCGGCGCTTGCCGAAGAGTTCGGCCGACCGGCGGGCGTCCCCGGTGAACACCGTCAAGTCCTGGCGTCGACCGCCGGCGGGCGGCATGACCTCCGCCTGCAGCCGCCGTCCGAGGCTTCGGCCCTCGCGGCGCACCGGCGTGATGTCGGCCTTGTGCTTGATCCGTTTGCGCCGCAGGTAGGTCTTCAGGAACGCCGCGTACGCCTCCACGGCCTTCTCCTGCAGTTCCACCCCGGCGACGTCGTAGCCGAGCGTGAGCCCGACGCTGAGGGTGGTGCCACGACCGCACAGCGGGTCCAGCAGGCTGACCTCGCCCTCGGCGCCGCCGCCGGCCAGCCGCGGGGCGGATGCCGCGGTCACGTTGACCAGCATCCGGGTGAACTGTTCGTTGGTCTTGCCCTGGTACTTCGGGATGGTCACCAGGTCGTCGGCGAAGCGGTCGACGGCGGGCAGCCGCACCGGTCGCAGCAGCGGCTCGGCGGAGGGCTCGGAGCTGTCGGGTGAAGCGCCCGGCACGCCCTCGGGCCCACCCGGCGTCGCCACCTCCTCGAACAGCGCATGGCCGGCCGAGAGCCGGGCCAGCACCCTGCTGATCCGGTCCCACGACTCCCGGGCCGGCGGCTCGGCGGTGTGGAAGCCGACGTAATCGACGCCGGCCAGTTCTGTCACCACCGTCCCGGTGAGCGCGGGATCAGGGCCCGACCCGGCGCAGATCTCCAGCTCGGCGGCAGTCAGCCGGGGCGCCTCGCCGGCGTAGACGCGGTTGGTCGCCGGCACGACCATGATCAGGAAGTGGGACACGGCGGAGGCCGGGTCGTCGGGGGTCAGTGACCGGCCTGGCGGGCCCGCTCGAAGCTGGCCCGCACCTCGGCCTCGGCCTCCTCGACACCGGTCCAGCTGGCACCCTCGACCGACTTGCCCGGCTCGAGATCCTTGTAGACGGTGAAGAAGTGCTCGATCTCCAGCAGTTGGTACTGCCGGACATCGGTGACGTCGCGAAGATGATCACGCCGCTGGTCTCCGGCCGGCACGCAGAGCACCTTGTCGTCCTTGCCCTTCTCGTCCTTCATCCGGAACATCGCGACCGCCCGGCACTGGATCAGGCAGCCGGGGAACGTCGGCTCGGAGACCAGCACCATCGCGTCCAACGGATCGCCGTCCTGACCGAGGGTGCCTTCGATGAACCCGTAGTCGGCCGGATACTGAGTGGAGGTGAAGAGGGTGCGGTCCAGCCGGATCCGGCCGGTCTCATGATCAACCTCGTACTTGTTCTTCTCGCCCTTGGGGATCTCCACCGTGACGTCGAAGGTCAGATCGCTGAGTCCCTTGGTGGGGATCGACGGGGAAGCTCCTGGATTGAGTCCGGTCACGGATCTGGGCCCTTTCTGTTGCCTGGCTCACAGTGCCGTCTGCCACGTCTTGTGAACATTTCACGGCACCGCTGAGCGTATCGTTCATCGGTCCCGGACGCCGAGTCGCCGTCGAGGATCTGCGGCCGATTAGGGTGGCCGTCCATGCCAGCTGTACCCGGTCGACGGCGCGTGACAACGCCGTCGCGACGACTTCACGGGGCACATCCTTCGGGCCCAACTGGACGGGAAGCCAGGGGCGTGACCGGACGTCGGACCTCGACCATCGGCGCCGGAACCCTCGGTGCCGGTTTGAGCGTGCTGCTCGCGGTCGTGATCATCCTGACCGGACCGATGTCCGGGCGGGCGGGAGTCCACGCGGCACCGCGGTCGACGGCGTCGGCGTCCCCGACAGCGGGCTCCTCGACCCCGGGCTCCTCGACTCCGGGCTCCTCACCAGCGGGCTCCTCGGCGCCCGGTCCCACCGCGCCGGCCACCCCGCCCGCGGTACTGGCACCGGCAGCACCGACATCGGTGGACGCCGAGACGCTGGCCGACCGCGTCGCCGCCGCGGCGAGCATCGACGACACCACCGTCGGTGCCGCGGTGTGGTCGGCCGCCTCCGGTCGCTGGGTCTACGACGATGCTGCCGACACCGCGCTCATCCCCGCCTCGACCAACAAGCTGCTGACCTGTGCTGCTGCGCTGCAGTTGCTCGGCCCGATGCACCGGTTCACCACCCGCGTCGTCACCGCGGCAACGTCGGTGACGCCGGGCACCACGACGCCGGGCACCGCGACGCCGGGCACCCCGACGCCGGGCACCGCCACGGCGACGATCGTCCTGGTCGGCGGCGGCGACCCGTACCTCGCCGGCTCCCCGGCAGCTGCCACGATCGCCGGCCAGGCCTCGCTGCAGGCGCTGGCCGACCGGACCGCCACCCGCCTGCATCAGCAGCAGCAGACGACCATCAGGCTCGGTTACGACGCCTCGCTGTTCACCGGGCCGGCCTGGAACCCCCACTGGCCGAAGGGCTATGCCACCTCGGTGACGCCGACCTCGGCGCTGTGGGTCGACGAGGGACGGGCCGACGGCTACGGCCATCGGCAGCAGGATCCCGCGGCCGCGGCCGCCCGACTGTTCGCCGCCCAGTTGAGGGCAAAGGGCGTCAGGGTCACCGCGGTCGCCGCGACCGCCGCACCGCCGGCTGCGCCGACGATCGCGTCGATCCCCTCGTTGCCGCTGTCGCGGATCGTCGAACGGCTGCTGATGACCAGCGACAACGACGCCGCCGAGGTCGTCCTGCGGCAGACGGCGATCGGTGCCGGTCGGCCGGGCTCCATTGCCGACGGCGTCCAGGCGGTCCGGCAGACCCTGACCGGTCTGGGCGTCTGGCCGGCGACGGCCCAGACCTACGACGGCAGCGGACTGGCCCGGGCCAACCACCTCCCGCCGCGGATGCTGGTCGACGTGCTGCGGCTGGCCGTGTCGGGTGTGCGGCCGGCGCTGGCCCCGCTGCTGACCGGGCTGCCGGTAGCCGGCGTCGAGGGCAGCCTGCAGCGCCGCTTCGGTGACCCCCTCACCACGCCCGGTCGGGGGCTGGTGCGGGCCAAGACCGGCACCCTGCACGGCGTCCGGTCATTGGCCGGATACGTCTACACCCGCGACGGCGAGTTGTTGATCTTCGCGCTGATCTTGAACCGGACCGGCGATGATCACCACCGGCGGCCCTGGGGTCAGCGCGCGGTGACCTGGCTGGACCGGACGGCCACCGCCGCCGCCACCTGTGGTTGTCGACGCTGACCGCCGACCCTGATCGCCGTCGTTGATCATCAGGACGGATCGTCGGAGCCGATCCTGTCCTCGACATCACCGAAGGGGCTCAGGGAGCCGACCGTCTCCCTATGATCGGGGGGTGATCTCGCACGGCAATGAATCGGTGGGCCGCCGATCGGTGTCCGCAACTGCCCCGGACACCGCAGCTGTCGATCATGGGCCGGCGGTGGTCGTGGCGATCCCGACGTTCCGGCGCCCGGGCCTGTTGCAGGACCTGCTCCCGGTCGTGGTCGAGCAGGCCGCCGAACTGGACCCGGCGGCCACCGTGGTGGTCGCCGACAACGACCCGGCCGGCAGTGCTCGGACCGTCGTCGAGACCTGGGCCGACCGGGGCGTCCGGTACGTCCACGAACCGCAGCCCGGCCTCGCCGCCGTCCGCAACCGACTGCTGGACGAGGCGGCCGGTCACGACCTGATCGTCTTCATCGACGATGACGAAACCCCGACGCCGGGCTGGTTGTCCACCTTGGTGGCCGGCTGGACCGACTGGGACTGCACCGCGGTCTGCGGCCCGGTGCGCTCGGTCTTCGACAGCGAGCCCGACCCCTGGCTGGCCGGCACGGGCGTGTTCGACCGGATCCGTCGCCCCGACGGGACGCTGCTGCACGGCGGTGCATCCAACAACCTGCTGCTGGATCTGCGCCGGCTGGCGGCGGCCGGCATCCGGTTCGACCCGGCGTTCGGTGAGACCGGCGGTGAGGACACCATGCTGACCCACTCCATCGTCGCGGCCGGGGGAGAGATCCGCTGGAGCGACGAGGCGGAGGTCCTCGAGCAGGTGCCCGCGGCCCGGCTGACCCGCGACTGGGTGGCCCGCCGGGTGATCCGCACCAGCAACTCGTGGGCTCGGGTGGAGTTGAAGATCGGTACGAAACTCGGTCGCAAGTGGCGCTCGCGGGCGTCGGTGGCACTCCGCGTTCCCTATCTCGCCGGGCGCGGTGTCTTCGGCGTGGTCGTCGCGACCGCACGCCGCAACGCTCCGGCCGCAGCCCGGGCCGCCTGCGACCTGTACTGCTCGGTCG
Source organism: uncultured Actinomycetota bacterium (assembly GCA_963758075.1). Taxonomy (GTDB): domain Bacteria; phylum Actinomycetota; class Actinomycetes; order Propionibacteriales; family Propionibacteriaceae; genus Microlunatus. The sequence goes on from CAVWTT010000005.1 coordinate 1,105,011, forward strand.
GCGTCGGCCGCGCGCTGCTGGGCTCGGTCAGCGCCGAGTACCGGCGGCCCGCCGCGCGAGGATGACCGCCGGTCGGACCGCCCGCAGGGTACGACCGGTCATCTGGGAAACGATCAACCCGGCGCCGGCAGGCTGATCCGCGCCGGCCGCGGTGAGTCGCTGTCGTCGGGCCGCAGCACGGCCCGGACGGCGATGGCCAGACCGGCGACCGACCCGCCGACCGCGGCGGCCAGCGGGCGCGGCGACCGGAGGAGTTGCCGTCGGCCACCGCGAAGCAGAATCAGCCAACTCTGTCGCGGCGTGGCCGTGATCCAGGCCCGCAGGCCGCGTCGGTCCAGGAACCGTGCCGCGAACACCAACCGGTTGCGGCAGTTGTAGAAGTAGTACCGGTCCGACAGTTTCCGGACGGCCGGGCGGCTGTCCTCCCGTTGGGTGCCACCCTCGTCGTGGACCACGGTCAGGTCGTCACGGACCACCAGCGACCCGCCCGCCGCCAGCACCCGCATGCTGAAGTCGACGTCCTCCCAATAGAGGAAGTAGCCGTCAGGCATCCCGCCGACCCGTTCGAGCAGCTCCGCGGAGAAGGCCAGGCACGCGCCGGTCAGCCAGGGCGCCTCGGTGGGGCGCAGATCGCGCAGACCCGGCCGGGACCGCATCCGGCCGGTGTGCAGATCGACGGCGAAGCCCTCGGTCCAGGTGGTGCCGTCGGGCCGGATGATCCGCGGCGTCACCAGGTCGACAGGGTGGCGGCCGACGTGATCGGCCAGCCGCCGGACGGTCACGAGGTCGATCACGGCATCGGGATTGAGCAGGATGTAGCTGTCCGCGCCGAGTTCTGCCGCGCGGTCCAGCCCGGCGTTGACGCCGCCACCGAAACCGGTGTTGGTCTCCAGCAGGACCGGCGTCCAGCCGTGCTCACGGCACAACTGCTCGACCTGGTCGCGTTCGGTGTCGTCGGAGTAGTTGTCGACGACGACCACCCGGCAGTCGGCGGCGCCGGCCAGCGGATGCAGGTTGCGACGGATCAACGCGGTCGACCCGTAATTGACCACGACGACCGCGACGACTGATGGCTGCATCGGCTTCCTTGCGTCCCTCAACGACCGGAACTGATCGCTGCCGACCCATCGTAGGAGTCCGGACCGGCCGCCGCAGCAGAACGCGGTCCCGGCTTCGACGGCCGCCCTCGCACCGGGTCCCGGCACCGACGAACCGCTGTCAGCGGCACCGGTGAACGGGGGTCGGCTCCGGGTAGATCCCTGTGGAGCCGGTCCCGTGCACGCATAGAGTTCCGGCATGAGCACAGCGATGGTCGACTGGAACGTCGCGGTCAACACCGCCCGCAAGCTGGTCCGGCCCGGCCCCGAGATCTCGATGGAGGGTGCGCTGGCCGCGGTCACCGAACTGCGCCAGGCCGCCGACCGGGCCGAGGACTACGTGCAACAGGTCACCGGTCTGACGGTGCCGTCGGCCACCTCCCCGGTCCTGGTCGTCGACCGTCCGGGCTGGATCCAGGCCAACGCGGACGCGTTCCGGACGATCATGGAGCCGCTCGGGGTCAAGCTGTCCGAACGGCTGGCCGCCGCCGGCCGCAGCAGCGCCCAGCTGCAGCAGGTCGGGTCGCGGCTCAGCGGTGCCGAGGTCGGGGCCCTGCTCAGCTACCTCGCGCCCAAGGTGCTCGGACAGTTCGATCCCTTCTACGCCGGCACCGGCGACGAGCCGGGGGGCCGGCTGCTGCTGGTCGCCCCCAACGTCGTCACGGTGGAACGCGAACTGCGGCTCGATCCGAGCGACTTCCGGCTCTGGGTGTGCCTGCACGAGGAGACCCACCGGGTCCAGTTCACTGCCGTCGAATGGCTGCGCGACTATCTGAACGCCCAGGTCAAGGAGATCGTCGACGGTGCCGACCTGGATCCCTCCGCGGTGGTGCAGATGATTCGCAATGCCGCCGGCCGGATCGGTGACGCGCTCCGCGGCGACCGTGAGATCTCCATCCTCGATCTGGTCCAGACCCCGGCCCAGCAGGCCACGGTGGAACGGATCACCGCGGTGATGAGTCTGCTCGAGGGCCACGCCGACGTGGTCATGGACAGCGTCGGCCCGCAGGTGGTGCCGACGGTGGAGACCATCCGGGCCCGGTTCGACGTCCGGCGCCAGGCCCAGGGTCTGGACCGGGTGATCCGCAAGCTCCTCGGCCTGGACGCCAAGATGCGGCAGTACCGCGACGGGGCCCGGTTCTGCACCCAGGTGATCGAAGCTGTCGGCATGGACGGCTTCAACCGGGTCTGGACCGCGCCGCAGACCCTGCCCAGCCCGGCCGAGATCACCGATCCGCAGCGGTGGGTCGCGCGGGTGCACGGCATCACCATCCCGGAGTGAACCGCCCGCTGCCCCGCCCCGAACCCGTCGACGGCAACCTCCTGGGGTGAGCGACTGAGATGGCGCGCAAGGAACTCGGCCCGGCGACCTTGGAGGTCGTCCGGGCGGTCCGTGCGGTCGTCGGTGACCGGCCGCTGCTGGTCGCGGTGTCCGGGGGAGCCGACTCGACCGCGCTGGCCTGGGCGGTCGCCCGGGTCGGCCGGGAACGCGGCCTGTGCTCCGCGGCCGTGACCGTCGATCACGGCCTGCAGCCCCGATCGGCCGACAGCGCCGACCGGGTCGTGGAGGTGATGACCTCGCTGGGTTTCGCCGACGTCGTGGTCCGCCGGGTCCGGGTGGCGGCCACCGGGGCCGGGCCGGAGGCCGATGCCCGGGCCGCCCGCTACCGGGCGCTGGACGCCGAGGCCGACGCCCGCTCCGCCGACCTGCTGCTCGGCCACACCCTCGACGACCAGGCCGAGACCGTCCTGCTCGGGCTGGGTCGGGGGTCGGGAACCCGGTCGCTGGCCGGCATGGCGCCGCAGAGCGGGCACCGGCTGCGCCCGCTGCTGACCGTGCGCCGGGACCGGACCCGGCAGGCCTGCGCGGAGCTGGGGCTGCCGGTCTGGCAGGACCCGCACAACACCGACCCCCGGTTCACCAGGTCACGCATCCGGCACCGGGTACTGCCGGTGCTGGAGGCAGAACTGGGGCCGGGCATCGCCGAGGCCCTGGCCCGGACCGCACGGCTGGCCCGCGCCGACGCCGACCTGCTCGACGCCTGCGCGGGCCGACTGCGGCGCCGCGCCGAGCAGGACGGCAGCCTGGACTGCGCCACCCTCGCCGACGCCGAGCCGGCGCTCCGGTCGCGGGTGGTGAAGGTCTGGCTGCGGGAGCGGGGCGCCACCGAGGTCTCCGCCGAGCGGATCGGCGCGGTCCAGGCCCTGGTCACCGACTGGCACGGTCAGCAGGATCTGCAACTGCCGGGCCTGCTCGTCCGCCGCCTGGCCGGCCGGCTGATCGCCGTACCGCAGTGACCCGCCGGCCCGCGAACGTCGTCGACCTCGCTACGCTGTCCCGTCGTGGATGACACACACGTCGGCAGCGATCTCACCCGGGTGCTGTACACCCCCGATCAGCTCGACAGCCGGCTTCGGCAGATCGCGGCGGAGATCGACACCGAGTACCAGGACAAGGACCTGTTGTTGGTCGGCGTCCTCAGCGGTGCGGTCATGGTGATGGCGGACCTGTCCCGATCGCTGACCATCCACTGCGAGATGGACTGGATGGCCATCTCCTCCTACGGCTCCGGCACCCAGTCCTCGGGTGTGGTCCGGATCCTCAAGGACCTCAACACCGACATCGCCGACCGGCACGTGCTGGTGGTCGAGGACATCATCGACACCGGCCTGACCCTGTCCTATCTGATCAGCAACCTGCGCTCGCGGAACCCGGCGAGCCTGGACATCATGACGATGTTCCGCAAGCCGGAGGCGGTCCGCAGCGCCGTCTCGGTCCGCTGGGTCGGCTTCGACATCCCCAACGAATTCGTGGTCGGCTACGGCCTGGACTACGACGGCAGGTACCGCAACCTCACCTCGGTCGGCACCCTGGCCCCGCATGTCTACAGCTGATCGGCATGTCTCCAGCCGATCCGGCGGCTTGGATGCGGCAGCTAGCCTTGGCCGCGGGTACGGTCGGATGACCCCTCCCGGCCAGGCGGGTTTCGCCGGATCGGCCGGACCTGATCGGCCAACCGGTCCGAGCAGGACGTCGAAGTAGGAGCCAACAAGGCAGGTCATGAACGTCAAGCGCATCTTCCGCGGCCCCTTGTTGTGGTTCGTGCTGGCCATCGTCGCGATCGCGGTGATCGTCGAGCTGGTCAACCGCAGTGACGGTTACAAGCAGGTCCCGACCTCCGAGGCGATCTCGGTCATCCAGGGCAACCAGCACCTCAAAGAGGTGCAGTTGATCGACGGTGACCAGAAGATCCAGATCACCGAGGGCGACGGCACCAAGATCGAAGCAGTCTGGGTCGGTGACCAGGGCACCCAGCTGGCCCAGCAGCTCCAGCAGCGGGTGGACAACAAGACCCTGGACAGCTGGGTCGGCAAGAACCCGACGCCGGGATTCCTGTCCACCATGCTCGGCACACTGATCCCGTTCCTGCTGCTCGGCGTCCTCTTCTTCTTCTTCATCAACTCCGTCCAGGGCGGCGGCGGCCGGGTGATGCAGTTCGGCAAGTCCCGGGCCAAGATCACCGGCAAGGACACCCCGAAGACGACCTTCACCGACGTCGCCGGCGTCGACGAGGCCATCGAGGAACTGCAGGAGATCAAGGAGTTCCTCGCCGAACCGGCCAAGTTCCAGGCCGTCGGCGCCAAGATCCCCAAGGGCGTCCTGCTCTACGGCCCGCCCGGTACCGGAAAGACCCTGCTGGCCCGTGCCGTGGCCGGCGAGGCCGGCGTGCCGTTCTACTCGATCTCCGGCTCCGACTTCGTCGAGATGTTCGTCGGTGTCGGCGCCTCCCGGGTCCGTGACCTGTTCGAGCAGGCCAAGGAGAACGCCCCGGCGATCGTCTTCATCGACGAGATCGACGCGGTCGGACGCCATCGCGGCGCCGGCATGGGCGGTGGGCACGACGAGCGCGAGCAGACCCTGAACCAGTTGCTGGTCGAAATGGACGGTTTCGACGTCCGCGGCGGCGTCATCCTGATCGCCGCCACCAACCGGCCCGACGTGCTCGACCCCGCACTGCTGCGGCCCGGCCGCTTCGATCGGCAGATCTCGGTCGAGGCTCCCGACCTCAAGGGCCGCTTCGAGATCCTCAAGGTGCACGCCCAGGGCAAGCCGATGGATCCCAGCGTCGACCTGGTCACCGTCGCACGCCGCACCCCGGGCTTCACCGGCGCCGACCTTGCCAACGTGCTGAACGAGGCGGCGCTGCTGACCGCCCGGTCCAACGTCCAGGTGATCACCAACAGCTTCCTGGACGAAGCCATCGACCGGGTGGTGGCCGGACCGCAGAAGCGCAGCCGGTTGATGGACGAGAAGGAGAAGTTGATCACCGCCTACCACGAGGGCGGCCACGCCCTGGTGGCCGCGGCACTGCCCGGTACCGACCCCGTGCAGAAGGTGACGATCCTGCCGCGCGGCCGGGCGCTGGGATACACCATGGTGCTGCCCGAGCAGGACAAGTACTCCAACTCCCGGGCCGAACTGCTGGACCAGCTGGCCTACATGCTCGGCGGCCGGGCCGCCGAGGAGCTGGTGCTGCACAACCCGACCACCGGCGCCAGCAACGACATCGAGAAGGCCTCCGGCCTGGCCCGGGCGATGGTCACCCAGTACGGCATGACCGAGCGTCTGGGCGCGGTGAAGTACGGCTCGGGGGACTCCGAACCGTTCCTGGGCCGCGACTACGGCCACGGCCGCGACTACTCCGAGGAGGTCGCCGGTGTGGTCGACTCCGAGGTGGCGCTGTTGATCAACACCGCCCACCAGGAGGCCTTCGACATCCTGAACGAGAACCGCGAGGTCCTGGACGCACTGGTGCGGGCCCTGTTCGAGAAGGAGACGCTGGACCGCCGCCAGGTGGCCGAGGTCTTCAAGCCGCTGAAGGTACGCCCGCCGCGGCCGCCGTGGACCGGTTCGCCGACCCGCAAGCCGTCGGCGTTGCCGCCGGTCAAGCCGCCGGCCAACACCAACGGCCGCCAGCCCGGCCTGCCGGGATCGCCGTCCGGCGTGGACGGGGTGCCTCCGGGCCATCAGCCCCACCCGCCGGGGCTCCCCGGCGGTGGCCCCGGCCACTATCCGACCGGCCCGCACCACCCGGGCCCGGACATCCCGGCCGGCCCGTCGGGCGACCCTGTTCGGCCCGGTGACGGAACCGGTCACGAGCCCGGCACCAGCGGGCCGCAACCGCAGTGACCGACGACGGACGTAGCGGCGTGGACTCCGCGGTGAACGGCCGGGTCGACCACCGCGCCGGCGCGGCGCCGGCCGTGCCGGCCCGCCGAGCTGGAGCTCTCGGACCGGGCCGGACCGGGGCGTTCGACCACGACCGGATCGTCCGCGCCGTGCGGGAACTCCTGATCGGCATCGGTGAGGATCCCGACCGCGACGGGCTGCAGGAGACGCCGGAGCGGGTCGCCCGCGCCTACGCCGAGCAGTTCGTCGGCCTGCACAGCGAACCGGCCGACGTGCTGGCCACCACCTTCGAACTCGACCATGACGAAATGGTGCTGGTCAAGGACATCGAGGTCTGGAGCGTCTGCGAACACCACCTGCTCCCGTTCACCGGGGTGGCCCACGTCGGCTACATCCCCGGCGACGACGGTCGGGTCACCGGACTGTCCAAGCTGGCCCGGCTGGTCGACGTCTACGCCAAGCGTCCCCAGGTGCAGGAACGGCTCACTTCCCAGATCGCCGACCAGCTGGTCACCACGCTGCGACCGCGCGGGGTGATCGTCGTGCTGGAATGCGAGCACCAGTGCATGACGATGCGCGGCGTGCGCAAGCCCGGGTCGAAAACCATCACCAGCGCGGTTCGCGGTGGCATGCGTGACCCGGTCACCCGCGCCGAGGCGATGAGCCTGATCACCGGCCGCTGACCGGTCGTCGCTGCCGCTAGTCTGGCCCGGGTGACCGAGATCCCCGTCGTGTCCGGGCTGCCGCAGCCCGGACGCACCGTGGTCATGGGCGTGGTGAACGTCACCCCGGACTCGTTCTCCGACGGCGGTGACTTCTTCGACACCGACGCCGCGGTACGCCACGGGATCGAGCTGATCGCCGAGGGCGCCGACATCGTCGACGTCGGAGGAGAATCCACCCGGCCCGGCGCGACCCGGGTCGACCAGGCCGAGGAGCTGCGCCGGATCGTGCCGGTCCTGCAGGCCCTCGGCCAGCATGAGCAGGTCCGCGCCGGCACCGTCGCGTTGAGCGTCGACACCATGCGCGCGGAGGTGGCCCGGCAGGCGGTCGCGGCCGGCGCCCGGCTGATCAACGACGTCTCCGGCGGGCAGGCCGACCCGGACATGGTCCCGACCGCCGCCGAGCTGGCGGTGCCGTACCTGCTGATGCACTGGCGGGGCCATTCGGCCGACATGCAGACCCGGGCCCACTACCGCGACGTCGCCGCCGAGGTCCGTGACGAACTGTCCCGGCAGATCGATCTGGTGCTGGCCGCGGGCGTCCGGGCCGACCGTCTGGTCCTCGATCCCGGGATCGGTTTCGCCAAGACCGGCGAGCACAACTGGGAGTTGTTGAGGCACCTGGACCTGGTCACCGGGCTCGGGCTGCCGATGCTGTTGGCGGTGTCGCGGAAACGGTTCCTCGGTACGCTGTTGGCTGGAGCGGGACGGGCGCCACGTCCGGCCCGGGAACGCGACGACGCCACCGCGGCGTTGACCGGTTGGGCCGCCCTGCACGGCGTGTGGGGTGTACGGGTGCACCGCGCCCGACCCAGCCGGGACACCCTCGCGGTCCTCGGCCGGCTCGCCGACGGGGGGCCGGGCATGGACGGGCCGTGAACTGAGGCTGAATTCGGTTGGTCGGCCCATTGTGGAAGACTCACGCGGGTGCCTGGTCTGGCCGGACTGACTAGGCTCACTGAAGCCGGCACAGGAGGTGACATGACGGGCGACCTCGCTCAGCAGGACCGGATCACCCTTCGTGGCATCTCCGCCCACGGCCATCACGGGGTCTTCGGTTTCGAGCGCGAGCAGGGGCAGCGGTTCGTCGTGGACGTCACCTGCTGGCTCGATCTGGACGCGGCGGCGAACGAGGATGACCTCTCCCAGACAGTCGACTACGGTGCGCTCACCGAGGCCGTCGTCGCCGACATCAGTGGTCCGCCACTGGATCTGATCGAGGCGCTGGCCCTGCGGGTGGCACGAACCTGTCTGGAGTCGTCGCGGGTGGACACGGTGGAGGTCACCGTGCACAAGCCCGACGCGCCGATCAACGCCGAGGTGGCCGATGTGGCCGTGACGCTGACAAGGAGCAGAACCAGTGACTAGCCCCAACCCCCACGCGATCGACGCCGACACTCTCAGCGGCATGAAGCCGCTGCGCAAGGTCGTCTTCTCCCTGGGCTCCAATCTCGGCGACCGGCTGGCCAACCTGCAGGGCGCGGTCGACGCCATCCGCGACACCCCGGACGTCATCGTCGTCGACGTGTCGTCGGTGTACGAGACCGCGCCGCTCGAGAGCCCGGACGGCAGTCCCGACTTCCTCAACCTGGTGATCGTGGCGGAGACGACGCTGACACCGCGGACCCTGCTGGAGCGGGGGCAGGCCATCGAGGACGCGTTCGGCCGGGAGCGTTCCGAGGACAACGCCCCGCGCACCCTCGACGTCGACCTGGTCATGGTCGGCAACACCGAGACCGAGCAGCCCGGCCTCACCCTGCCGCACCCGCGCGCCCACGAACGCACCTTCGTGCTCGCCCCGTGGGCCGAGATCGACCCGGCCGCCGAACTGCCGGGCCACGGGCCCATCGGCCCGCTGCTGGACCAGGTCGGCGCCGCGGGCGTGACCCGACGCGACGACCTCGAGATCGAGGGTGACTGACCCTGTCCAGTTCCCCGGATCACGGACGGCAGGATTCCGGGCGCCCGGACCGAGGCGACGAACCGTCGCCGGACCACGGACCTGACTCCGGCGGATTGCGCCGCACCCCTGCCGGGCTGCTGGTGGTCGCCGCGCTGATCGGCGCGCTGGTCGGATGGACCATCGCGGCCGTATCCGGACGTGACGGCGTCCCGGTGCGCGTCGCCTGGTCCGGCCCGGTGACGCTGCTCGCCGCAGCTGCGGTCGTCGTCGGTCTCGCCGTCGTCCTGCACCAGCGGCTGCAGATCCAACACCGACCCCTCGAGGCCCGTCAGGCGGTCGGCTGGCTGGCGCTGGCCAAGGCCGCCGCTCTGGTCGGTGTGCTGATGGCCGGCGGCTACGCCGGTTTCGCCGTGCGGTTCCTCACCGGACTGGAGACCGAGGCATCGCGGCAACGGGTGATCAGGTCCGCGGTCGCCATCGCCGGGGGCATCGCGTTCACCGTCGCGGCGCTGCGGATCGAACGGTCCCTCGAGGTGCCCGGCGGGGATGACGACGAGGACGACCAGTCCACCGGCGGCTGACCTGCCGCACGATCGCGATCGTCACCGAATCGGCCGCGGCCGCACCGGCGCGTGCGTCCCCGATCCCAGGATCGGCGCCGGTATCCTCACGGCGGTGACCACCCCCAACTCTCGTGCCCACCGCCACGCCCCGATGCCGGGTCTGCTGCGCGCCAGTCAGCTGGTGCTGCGTCACCGGCGCGGTGTTGTGTGCGGCGACCGCACTCGGGCCCGGGTGGCTGGTCCGCAGCGGCGTGGTGCTGGCCGTCGTCACCGGCATCCTCGCCGTCGGCCTGGCGTTGCGGCACATCCGGACGCTGCGCCGCGACCATGCGGCCCGGATGCTGCAGCTCACGAAGGACCACGGGGCGGCCCTGACCACCGAGCGCCAGCACAACGCCGAGGTGGTCCAGGTGCTGGCCGGCCGGGCGCGGACCGCCACCGAGCAGACCCAGCAGCAGCGGTTGCGGATCGGTGAGCTGAACGCCAGGGTGAGCGACCTGGCCGGCGACAACGCCTGCCTGCGCAGCGAGCTGAAGGCCCGAGACCTCACCATCACCGGACTCCGCGAGACCGTCCGGTCCCGCGACACCGAACTGCGCAGACTGCGCGCCGCCGCCGACCTGGCCGCCGCACCCAGCCTTCCGACGCCGTTGGCCGCCGCACCCAGCCTTCCGACGCCGTTGGGTGACGTGCACAACCTGCCGCGCCGTTTCCGCGACCAGCAGCCGGCCGGTGGGCTCGGCTCCGACGCCGACGAGTACGAGCCGTCCGTCGTCATCGAGATGCGCGCCGTCCAGTCCGCGATGCCCAACCTCGAAGTGGACCAGCAGCGCCGCCACGCCTGAGCCACCCGACTACTTGTCGATGTCGCCGACCACGTAACCCGTCGAGGCCAGCATCAGTTCCAGGTCGGCCAGCCGAACGCCGACCAGCAGGGCCTGGAGAGCGGACACGTTGTTGAAGCTCGGAGTACGGAGTTTCAATCGCCACGGAGTCTTCTCCCCGCGCGAGGTCAGGTAGCAGCCGGCCTGGCCCAGCGGCGCCTCGGTGGCCAGGTAGATCTCGCCCTCGGGCAGCTTGACGATCTTGCCGAGCCGGACCGCGACCGGCCCCGGCAGCTGGTGGAGCCGCTCGACGCAGGCCCGGATCAGGTGGCCGCTCTGCACCACCTCGCCGGCCAGGGCGGCGAACCGGGCGGCCGCCGATCCGTCGGGCCGGCCACCGGAGGACCCGGTGGCCGGCTGCCCGGTCAGCTGCCCGGTCAGGGAGCCGTAGGCGAGGTAGGGGCGCTGCCGGCGCAGGTCGAGCCGGACCCCCGCGGAGCGGGCCGCCGGGCCGGTCACCCCGTAGGCCTTCACCATCGCCGGGGTGAGCAGCGGAAGGTCTGCAGGCGCCGACCACAGTCGGTCGTCCCGAAGGAGTTCGCTCGCCTCGGCCGCGACCCGATCGGCCGCCTCGCACACCTCCACCTCGCCCTCCAGCCAGTCGGCATCGGCGTCGGCGGCCAGACCACCCAGCCGGTTGATCATCGGGTGCACCCGGTTGCCGGTCAGCGACTGCAGTTGGCGGCGGAGCCGCTCACGCAGCAGGACGGTGGGCGAATCCGCAGCCGCCCGAGTCCACAGGTAGCCCAGGAACCCGAGATGGCTGAGGATGCGGGTGTGTTCGGCCAGCAGGGTGCGCAGCCACTGCGCCCGCTCCGGCACCTCCAGGCCGAGCAGCCGCTCGCAGGCGCAGGCGATCGCCAGCTCCGAGGCCGCCGGCGCCTGCCAGTCGTGCCGGTCGGCGAGCATCAGGATCTGCCGGTAGTCGCGTACCTCGTACAGCTTCTCCGCGCCCCGGTGCATGGCGCCGACGATCACCTCCGCCCGGGCGATCCGCGCGTCGTCGGCCAGGTCACCGTGCTCGGTCCAGATCCGCAGTTCGAGCAGCCCGGCCCGGCTCGGATGGTCGTCGCCGAGGTCGAGCAGGATCGTGCCGGCGGGCGCGGGCTCGGTGATCAGGCCCGCTGCCGGCGAGCCGACCAGGACCCGGATGCCCGGCTGTTCGCCGTCGTCGGTGGTGATTGCGTCCCCGGGGGTCGATACGCCAGCCACCGCACCATTCTGCCGGGACGGAGTGCGTCGGCGGCACGGACGGTGGCCGCGGGAACTCAGCAGGACTGCGCCGGCACGGACTGGAGCAGCCACCAGTGGTGTCCGAACGCCGTGGTCAGTGCGCCGCGTTCACTGCGGTCCTGCAGCCCGCGGAGCGCACCGGCTGCCTCACGCGTCGACCGGCAGGGCACCGACCGGGAGAGGGCGGTGCGCTGGTCAAGCAGGAACTCGGTGCGGGCCCCGGCCCGTGCCCCGGCTTCGGCGATCGCGTCGACGGCGACGTGGGCGGTCAGGTTCATCGACGCCACCGGCGCCGGACGCAGCTGACGGCCGGCCCGGAACCCGGTCAGCGTGCCCTCGCGCGGGCGCTGCGCCCGCAGGTGCCCGTAGTCGATCATCAGCGCGGCGCCGCCGTGCGGAGTCAGAGCCGCCACCAGCGCGGTCCACGCCCGGTCCCGGGTCCGACCGACCTCGGCTCGCCCGGCCGGCAGCCGGTCGGAAGCCGGCCACCAGCGGCGCAGCCACTCCCCGTCGGCCGGGTCCACCGGCGGCCCGCACTCCTCGCGGCCGTCGTCGTCGACCAGGACCTGGCGCCATCGGCCGTCCTGCCGGCTGACGACCGGGCAGGGCAGGTCGTCCAGCCACTCGGCGCAGATCAGCAGCAGCGGCCGGGCGGGGGTGGTCCACAGCTGCGCCGCGGGAGCGTGCCAGCCACCGCCGCCGGCGTCGTATCGACCGATCACCCAACCGATGTCGGCCGGCACCGACGGTGGCGGCGGACCGCAGGTCGACGCCGATCAACTCGGTCCCGGGATGTCGGGCGTGCAGCGCCTGCAGCAGCAGTCCGTCGCCGGCACCGATCTCGACGACCGTGCCGATCTCCGGCCGGTCGGCCAAGACGGCGCTGATCGCGTCGACGAACAACGGCGTGGTCGCCGACGCGGTACGGAAGTGACCAGCCGGCGCGTTCCGGCGCCAGAACCCGTCCGGTCCGGTCGCGGCCTCGGACCAGGCCTCCATCCAGGTTCGCACACGCTGATCGTGTTCCGGCCCCGACACTTTGGCAAACCACGGTGCCGGCTCGGGTTCGCGATCGGACCATCTCGCGATCGAATTCGCGTTCCGGTCCGGCCCCTGAACCTGGGCGGAGACTGACATTGAGCGGCGTCGACGACCGGAATTGATCCGCTAAAGTGTCGCTTCGGAATGAAGTTGATCGAATCCCCAGCTGACAACTTCTTCAACAGAGAGGAATGCCTGATGGCGCAACGCGTGCAAATCATTCTCGAGGACGATTACGACGGCGGCGAGGCCGACGAAACCGTCGCCTTCGGCCTGGATGGTGCCGATTACGAAATCGACCTGTCCAGTGACAATGCCGCAAAACTCCGTGACCTCCTGGCGCCGTGGGTGGCCACTGCCCGTCGGACCGGCGGACGGCGTGGCCGGCGCTCGGCGCGGGGCGGCGCCGAGGCGGGCTCGGCCGAGATCAGGGCCTGGGCCCAACAGAAGGGCCTGGACGTCTCCGCGCGAGGCCGGGTTCCGGCCGAGGTCAGGGAGGCCTACGCCAAGGCCCACGGCTGAGCGAACGAATTCGACCCGTGCTGAACGGGAACTGCAACAAAGGCACCGGCTTGCCGGTGTCTTTGTTGTTCGCTCAGGTATTTCCTACGTCAACTTGAGAAATGATCCGTGTGACTCCGCAACATATGCGTGAGCCAACATCTGATTCCTGCCTGGGTAGCCGGGATGAACCCGCGCAAAGGCCGGCGTCCGGTAACGCCGACACGACGCTGACCGACAGGTCGGTGCCGGCCGGATTCCGGTCGCCCCGGACGCCGGATGGTATGGCAGCGGCAGGCGAGCCCAGCGGCCGGTGCCGGCGACCGGGCCGGATCGCGGCCGGCCGGGGTCGTTGCGCTGAGAGCGAACGATCCGGTGGCGCGGACCGGAACACCAGCCCCGCTCGCACTGTTGGCACAGGTGTCAACACCCTGGTCAGCGGGACATCGGCGGCGTTCAGCCGGCCGTGGCCGCCGACCGGACGGCTCATCAGAGCCGCCGGGCGGTGGCCGCGGACGGAGACCGACCACTCGGCGGCGGGTGCCGGAAGCCCCGGCGACTAGAGTTGACACCGATGTGACCCGGCGCCGCTGCTGGACGGCAACGGTTCCGGGTCGAGCTGCATCACAGCGAGGAGCAACAGCATGTTTGAGCGTTTTACCGACCGGGCTCGCCGGGTTGTCGTACTGGCCCAGGAAGAAGCTCGGATGCTGAACCACAACTACATCGGCACCGAGCACATCCTGCTCGGCCTCATCCACGAGGGCGAGGGCGTCGCGGCCAAGGCACTGGAATCCATGGGTATTTCGCTCGAAGCCGTGCGGGAGAAGGTCGAGGAGATCATCGGCCACGGGCACGAGAGCCCCAGCGGACACATCCCGTTCACGCCGCGGGCCAAGAAGGTGCTGGAGCTCAGTCTCCGCGAGGCGCTGCAGATCAACCACTCCTACATCGGCACCGAGCACATCCTGCTGGGGCTGATCCGGGAAGGGGAGGGCGTGGCCGCCCAGGTGCTGGTCAAGCTCGGCGCCGACCTGAACCGGGTCCGCAGCACCGTCCTGCAGCTGCTCAGCGGCTTCCAGGGCAAGGAGGCCGCCACCTCCGGCGCGCCGGAACAGGGCAACGCACCGTCCTCGTCGATGGTGTTGGACCAGTTCGGTCGCAACCTGACCCAGGCCGCCCGGGAGAACAAGCTCGACCCGGTCATCGGCCGGGAGACCGAGATCGAACGAGTGATGACCGTGCTGTCCCGGCGGACCAAGAACAATCCGGTCCTGATCGGCGACCCCGGCGTCGGCAAGACGGCCGTGGTCGAAGGCCTGGCCCAGTCGATCGTGCGCGGCGACGTGCCGGAGACGCTGCGCGACAAGCAGATCTACACCCTCGACCTCGGCGCCCTGGTGGCCGGCTCGCGTTACCGCGGTGACTTCGAGGAGCGCCTGCGCAAGGTGTTGAAGGAGATCAAGACCCGCGGTGACGTGGTGCTGTTCATCGACGAGATCCACACCCTGGTGGGTGCGGGCGCCGCCGAGGGCGCGATCGACGCCGCCAGCATCCTCAAGCCGATGCTGGCCCGCGGTGAGCTGCAGACGATCGGTGCCACCACCCTCGACGAGTACCGCAGGTACGTCGAGAAGGACGCCGCGCTGGAGCGCCGGTTCCAGCCGATCCAGGTGGCCGAGCCGTCGATCGCCCTGACGATCGACATCCTGCGCGGTCTGCGGGACCGCTACGAGGCCCACCACCGGATCACCATCACCGACGAGGCACTGGTCGGTGCCGCGCGGATGGCCGACCGGTACATCTCCGACCGGTTCCTGCCCGACAAGGCGATCGACCTGATCGACGAGGCCGGGGCCCGGTTGCGGATCCGCCGGATGACCGCTCCGCCGGACCTGCGCGAGTTCGACGAGAAGATCGCCGCGGTCAGGTTGGAGAAGGAAGCCGCGATCGACGCCCAGGACTTCGAGCGGGCCGCGGGACTGCGCGACGACGAGAAGAAGCTGCTGGCCCAGCGGGCCGAGCGGGAAGCGCAGTGGAAGCAGGGGGACCTGGACGCGGTCGCCGAGGTGGATGAGGAGATCATCGCCGAGGTGCTGTCCACCACCACCGGCATCCCGGTCTTCAAGCTGACCGAGGAGGAGTCCTCGCGGCTGCTGCGGATGGAGGACGAGATCGCCAAGCGGTACGTCGGCCAGCGCGACGCCGTTCGGGCACTGTCCCGCTCGATCCGCCGCACCCGGGCCGGTCTGAAGGATCCGAAGCGGCCCAGCGGCTCGTTCATCTTCGCCGGCCCGTCCGGTGTCGGCAAGACCGAGCTGACCAAGGCGCTGACCGAGTTCCTGTTCGGGGACGAGGACGCCATGATCACCCTGGACATGAGCGAGTACTCCGAGAAGCACACCGCTTCCCGGCTGTTCGGTTCCCCGCCCGGCTACGTCGGATACGAGGAGGGCGGCCAGCTCACCGAGAAGGTTCGTCGCAAGCCGTTCAGCGTGGTCCTCTTCGACGAGATCGAGAAGGCCCACCCGGACATCTTCAACTCGCTGCTGCAGATCCTGGACGAGGGTCGGCTGACCGACGCGCAGGGCCGGGTGGTGGACTTCAAGAACACCGTGATCGTGATGACCACCAACCTGGGCACCCGCGACATCGCCAAGAGCGTGTCGCTGGGCTTCTCCCAGGCCGGTGACGCCGAAGGCTCCTACGAGAAGATGAAGGCCAAGGTCGCCGACGAGCTGAAGCAGCACTTCCGTCCGGAGTTCCTGAACCGGGTCGACGAGATCATCGTCTTCCGGCAGCACTCGCTGGCCGACATCGAGAAGATCGTCGATCTGATGGTCGGCGAGATCGAGGAGCGGCTGCGGGACAAGGACATGGACATCGAGCTGACGCCGGCGGCCAAGACCCTGGTTGCCAAGCGTGGTTACGACCCGGTCCTCGGTGCGCGACCGCTGCGGCGGGCGTTGCAACGAGACATCGAGGACATCCTGGCCGAGAAGATCCTCTTCGACGAGGTGAAGCCCGGCGAGATCGTGGTCGTCGACGTCGCACCGGAGGGGTCGGAACTGCCGTTCACCTTCACCGGGAACCGCAAGGACGGCGTGCCGGACAGCCCGATGGCGCTGGAGGGTGCCGGTCCCGACGACGGCAAGACAGACAAGGACGCATCCTGATCTGTCCGTAGCACCCGCACGCAGGCCCCGCCGATCAGCCGATCGGCGGGGCCTGCTGCATCCGTACCGGACAACGGCGCCCGGGTCGGGGAGAGGGGGTCGCTAGTGTGAACGGGTGCGTCCGGGAATCCCTGCTGTGTCGAGGATCCCGGCGCCCGTCCTGGTGCTGTGCAGCATCGTCTCGGTGCAGATCGGCGCGGCCATCGCCAAGGGCACCTTCGGGCTGGTCGGGCCGACGGCATTCGTCTGGCTGCGGCTGCTCAGCTCCTCGCTGATCCTGCTCGTCATCGCCCGGCCCCGCCTCAGTGGCCGGCGCCGGTCCGATATCGCGGTCATGGTCGGTTACGGCGGCTGCCTGGCGATCATGAACTGGAGCATCTACCAGTCGATGGCGCGGATCCCGCTGGGCGTCGCGGTCACGTTCGAGTTCCTCGGCCCGCTCGCGGTCGCTGTGGCGACCTCGCACCGGTTCCGTGATCTGCTCTGGGTGCTGCTCGCCGGCGCCGGGGTGGCCCTGCTCGGCTTCACCCCGCACGGGCTCAACCTCGCCGGGGTGGCGTTCGCGCTGCTGGCCGGCGCTGCCTGGGCCGGGTACATCCTGTTCAGCGCCGCGACCGGTCGACGCTGGCCGGGCGTCTCCGGGCTGGCGCTGGCCAGCTCGCTCGGCAGCATCGGCCTGGCCGTACCGGCGGTGGCCGAAGCCGGTGCTCGGCTCCTGCATCCCCAGGTGCTGCTCCTCGGGCTGGCGGTCGGGCTGCTGTCCTCGGTCATCCCGTACAGCCTCGAACTGAACGCGCTGCGCCGGATCCCGGCCGGGGTCTTCGGCATCCTGATGAGCCTGGAACCGGCGGTGGCGGCCCTGGCCGCCGCGGTGCTGCTCGGCGAGCTGCTCCGCCCGACACAGTGGCTGGCCGTCGCCTGCGTGGTCGCGGCCAGCGTGGGCGCGACCTGGGCCGGCTCCCGGGCCGCCGCCCGGGTCGCCTCACCCGGCGGTGGCTGACGCCGCACCCGCGGGCCCGGCGCGGGATCAGTGCCCGACGAGGTCGGAGTCGGTGACCATCTCCTCGCCACGATCAAGACCGCTGATCGCGTCCAACTCCTGCGGAGTGAGGGTGAAGTCGAAGATCGCGATGTTGGAACGGATCCGCTGCGGGGTCGCCGACTTCGGCACCGTGACGTAACCGCGCTGGGTGTGCCAGCGCAGCACGATCTGGGCAGCACTGCGCTGATAGCGCTCGGCCAGCTCGGTGATGACCGGCTCGGCCAGGATCTCGGCCGGCTTGATCGGGCTCCACGCCTCGGTGACGATGCCGTGCTCGAGGTCGTAACCGACCACGTCGGAGCGGATCGCGTACGGGTTGAGGTTGACCTGGTTCACGTCGGGGACGACGCCGGTGGCATCGATGATCCGCTCCAGATGCGCCGGCTTGAAGTTCGAGGTGCCGATCGCGCGCACCGCGCCGTCCTCCAGCAACCGGGTCAGCCCTGCCCAGGCGTCGACGTAACGGTCCTGCTGCGGGTTGGGCCAGTGGATCAGCAGCAGGTCGACGTAGTCGACACCGAGCCGCGAGCAGCTGTTCTCCAGCGCCTGCCTCGGCCCGTCGATGCTGTGCCACTCCTTGTTGAACTTGGTGGTGAGGAACATCTCCTGCCGCGGGATTCCGGAGTCCCGCAGGCCGCGGCCGACGCCGACCTCGTTGCCGTAGTTCTCCGCGGTGTCGACCAGCCGGTAACCGGCCTCGATCGCGGCGCGGACCGCATCGGCGGTCTCGTCGTCGTTCATCGGGGCCGTGCCCAGCCCGAGCAGCGGCATCTGCGCTCCGTGGGCGAGACCGACCGTGGGTGCCATCGTTGCCATGGGGCCAACCTACGCCGACCGGCTCCCGGGCCCGCTCGGCCCGCGGATCATCCCGGCAGCCGATAGCCGGCCAGGTCGGCGACCATCAGCCCGTCGGCCAGCAGCGTGCTGACCGCACGCTCGGCCTGGACCCGGTCCGGCCACGCCGCCAGCAGTTCGTCGGTGTCGACCGGGACATCACCGGACCTCAGCACGGCCAGCAGCCTGCCCCGGCACTGCCGGTCGGTGCCGGCATAGCGCTGGCCGGTCCGCGGCGGACCGTCCCACGCCGGTCGGTCCGCGGCCTGCCAGCGGCAGAGGTCTGCCACCGGGCAGCTGACGCAGCGCGGCGCCCGGGCGGTGCAGACCAGCGCACCGAGTTCCATCGAGGCCACCGCCCAGCGGGCCGCCGTCGGCGGATCGTCGGGCAGGAACTCCTCGGCCCGCCGGCGTTCGGCCACCGTCGGCGTCGGCTGCGGAAACTGCACGCCGGCGGCGACCCGGGCCTGCACCCGGCGCACGTTGGTGTCCAGCACCACGTGCCGCCGGCCGAACGCGAAGCTGGCGACGGCCGCCGCCGTGTACGGGCCCACCCCCGGCAGCGCCAGCAGGGCGTCATGGTCGTCCGGCACCTCACCGTCGTGGTGGTCCCGGATCGCTGTGGCCGCCTGGTGCAGCCGCAACGCGCGCCGCGGATAGCCCAGCCGACCCCAGGCCCGGACCGCCTCCCCGCTGGGGGCATCGGCCAGCGCGGCCGGTGCCGGCCAGCGGTGCATCCAGTCCTGCCAGGGCTGCAGCACCCGGACGACCGGAGTCTGCTGCAGCATGAACTCGCTGACCATGATCGACCACGGCGAGGCATCCGGGCGGCGCCAGGGCAGATCCCGGGCTGCGTCGCCGTACCAGACCAGCACCCGGTCCACCACCCGCGCAGGATCCACGGGCCCACGGTAACCGGCTGTTCGGGCCGGGCGGCGTGGCGTCCGACGCCGGTGATCCCGGCCCGCCTATGGTCCCAGGCATGGGTGGCCTGATCCGGCCGGTCGGACCCGAGTCGGCCGAGACGTACTGGAAGCGCCGGGCCCTCGTGGTCGGCGCGATGCTCGTGGTGCTGATCGTCCTCCTGGTGGTCTGGATCAACCTGGTCGCCGATCCGGGCCGGGCCGCTCCGGCCGGTTCGAACCGTGCCATCGGTAACGGCCCGACCGCTGCGGCGACCACTCCCGCTGCCGAACCATCGGCCCGCACGGCACCGGCCGGCCCGCTGTCCTCGCCGACCGCCGTGAAGCCGACCGCTGTGAAACCGACAGCCGTGGAACCGACAGCTGGGAAACCGACAGCTGGGAAACCGACAGCTGGGAAACCGACCGCCTGCCGGCCCAAGGATCTGCGGGTCACCCTCCGTGGCGGCCACCGCCGGGTGGCGGTGGGATCGACGGTGCGGTTCGAGCTGTCGGTGATCAACGGCTCGTCGACGAGCTGCCGGGTCGTGATCAACCGCCGCGACTTCGAGTTGCGGATCACCTCCGGCACGGACCGGATCTGGTCCTCCGACGACTGCGCCCGACTGGTGCCCGGCATCGGCAAGGTCGTCGGACCGGAAAAGGACGTGGCCTGGACGATGACCTGGAACGGGCGCCGGTCCCGCCCCGGCGGCAGCTGCGCGACCCGGCCGCAGACTCCCGGCGCCGGCTACTACTACGCCACCGCCCGGCTGGGCGGAGCTGACCCGGTCCGCTTCCTGATGGTGCTGCACTGAATGGTGCTGCACTGACCCGCGGCGGTGCGGGCGTCTGCAGTCGACACCGCGTCAGCCCAGCCGTTCGGAGTAGACCGACTCGGCCAGCCGGGTGAGTCCCTCGCGGATGATCCGGGCCCGGCTCTCGCCGACCCCCTCGACCTCCTGCAACTCGGTGGTGGTGGCGGCGAACACGCCCTGCAGATTGCCGAAGTGCTCCACCAGCCGCGCACTGTAGGCCGTCGGCAGCCGGTTGATCTGGGCCAGTTGCCGGTATCCGCGGGCGCTGATCCTGGTGTCCAGATGCTGGTTGGTGAATCCCAGTCCCCGGGCTACGTCCAGCGACTCCAGCAGCTTCGCCGACGTCAACGGCTCCAGCCCGGCGAACCCGAAGTCCTGGTCGTCGGTCGGCCGGTAGTCCAGCACCAGCAGCTCACGCAGCTCCTCCAGGCCGGCTCCGAGCTCCTCCAGCTGCAACCCCAGCAGCCGGCCGTCGGTGCCGAGCTCGACCACGTACTCGGAGATCTCGGTCTGCAGCCGGCGGATCATCTCCAGCCGCTGCGCGACCAGGGCCAGATCCTTGATCGTCACCTGGTCCTCGACCTCCAGCGCCGACAGCCGGGCGGTGACCTGCCACAGCCGTTCGCGGTAGCGTTCCAGCGTCTGCAGCGCCTGGTTGGCGCGGGCGAGGATCTGCTCGGAGGTCTCCAGCGGTCGCCGGTGGCCGTCGATGAACAGGGCGATGGTCGCCATCGAGGCCGACACCGTCGCCACCGGTACGCGGGTCTGCCGGGACACCCGGTCGGCCGTCCGGTGCCGGGTCCCGGTCTCCAGGGTCTCCAGCTGCGGATCCGGCATCAGCTGCACGCCGGCGCGGACGATCCGGGACAGGTCGCTGGTCATCACGATCCCGCCGTCCATCTTCGCCAGTTCCCGCAGCGCGGTCGGCGTGTACGGCACATCGAGCTGGAAGCCGCCCGTGCACAGGGTCGTCACCTCGGCACTGTCACCCAGGACGACCAGGGCGCCGGTCCGGCCCCGGAGGATCCGTTCGAAGCCGTCCCGCAGTGGTGTTCCCGGCGCCAACTGGGCCAGGTACTCCAGTTCGCGGGCTCGATAGGCCGGATCCGCTGCCACAGGTTCCCCTCGTCTCGGTGCCGCCCGAATGTGTACGCCATCCGGCGCCGACGACGACCGCGCGCCATGCTACGACGCTGACCGGTGAGGACCCGGTCAGCGGTCCGGCACCGGAGACAGGGTGCGTGCGTGTCCGGTGCCGACCGGTTCAGCCGGCCGGGACGGCCGCTGCAGACCCAGTACGGTCAGCGCGTCGGCGATCGTGGACACCCGGTGCACCAGCATCTGGTCACGCCGGTCGGTGCCCCGGTCACGGCTCGACTCCGCCGGCACGACGGCCTCGGTGAACCCGAGCCGGGCCGCCTCCGCCAGCCGGCGGTCTGCACCGGGGACGCGGCGCAGTTCGCCGGCCAGGCCGACCTCGCCGAGGGCGATGACCGAGCGGGGCACCGCCACGTTCAGCGCAGCCGAGGCGATGGCGACCCCGGCGGCCAGATCCGCCGCCGGATCGCTGATCCGGGCGCCGCCGACGGTGGAGGCGTACACGTCGTGGTGGTGGATCCGGATGCCGGCTCGCTTCTCCACCACGGCCAGCACCATCGCCAGCCGGCCGGCCTCGACGCCATGACTGGTCCGTCGTGGCACCTGCAGCGAGCTCGGCGCCACCAGCGCCTGCAACTCGGCCAGCAGCGGCCGGCGACCCTCCATGGTGACCGTGACGCAGGTGCCCGACACCGGCTCGTCGTGCCGGGAGGTGAACAGGCCGGACGGGTCGGCCACCTCGACGATGCCCTGCTCGGTCATCTCGAAACAGCCGACCTCGTCGGCCGGGCCGAACCGGTTCTTCGTCGCCCGCACCATCCGGAAGCCCGAATGCCGGTCGCCTTCGAAGGCGAGCACGACGTCGACCAGGTGCTCCAGCAGCCGCGGGCCGGCGATCGCGCCGTCCTTGGTGACGTGACCGACGATCATCACCGCCATCCCGCGCCGCTTCGCCACCCGCACCAGCGCGCCGGTCACCTCGCGGACCTGGCTGGGGCCGCCCGGTGAGCCGTCGGCTTCGGCCGTACCCACGGTCTGCACCGAGTCCAGCACCATCAGCGACGGCTGGACCTCCTCGATGTGCCCGAGCACGGTGCTGAGGTCGGTCTCCGCGGCCAGGTAGAGCTGGTCGGCCAGCGCGTCGGTGCGGCCCGCGCGCAGCCGCACCTGGGCCGCGGATTCCTCGCCGGAGACGTACAGGGTGCGGCGACCGGCCTTGGCCCACTGGGAGGCCACCTCCAGCAGCAGGGTGGACTTGCCGACGCCCGGTTCGCCGGCGAGCAGCACCACCGCCCCCGGCACCAGCCCGTCGCCCAGCACCCGGTCCAACTCCCCGACCCCGGTCCGGGCCCGGATGGCGGCGCGGGCGCTGACCTGGCCGATCGGCATCGCCTTCGCCTCCGGCACCTGGGTCTGCACCTGGGCCAGCTTGGGCGCGCCGTCCTCGGTCACGCTGCCCCAGGTCTGGCATTCGCCGCAGCGGCCCACCCAGCGTGCCGACGTCCATCCGCACTCGGTGCAGTGGTAGCCGGGCCGGCTCTTCGTCTTGGCCATGGCGGCAACCTAGGCCACCGCTGAGACAGTTCCGTCCAGCCGCACCGGTCGCGCGGAGACCCGAACGGCTCAGCGGGGCAGGTCAGCGGGGCAGGGTGTCGGCGACCTCGAGCACCAGCCGGTTCGCCTCGGCCTCGCCGACGCTGATCCGCAGCCCCGCATCCGGCTCCTCGACGAAGGGCCGGACCATCAGACCGGCGGCGGTGAACGCCTCGGCGTAGCCGACGGTGCGGTCCCCGGCCGGGATCCAGACGAAATTGGCCTGGCTGTGCGGTACATCGAAACCGCGACTGCGTAGCCCGGCGATCATCGTGTCGCGTTCACCGACCAGCGCCTGCACCCGGGCCAGCAGCTCGGTCTCGGCCTCCAGCGACGCCAGCGCGGCGGCCTGGGCCGGCACCGAGACGCCGAACGGGATGGCGGCGGCCCGGACGGCACCGGCCACCGACGGATCGGCGATGCAGTAGCCGACCCGGAATCCGGCCAGCCCGTAGGCCTTGGAGAACGTCCGCAGCGACACCACATTCGGCCGCCGCAACTCCAGGCAGCGGGCCAGCCCGGACGCGGTGGCGAACTCCACGTAGGCCTCGTCCAGCACGATCAGCACGTCGTCGGGGACCGCGTCCACGAACGCTGCCAGCCGGTCGTGGAGGATCGCCGGGCCGGTCGGGTTGTTCGGTGTGCAGACCAGCACCGCCTTCGTGGCCGGGCCGATGGCGGCCAGCATCGCGTCCAGATCGTGCTCGGTGCCGGGAGCCAGCGGCACCTCGACGCTGCAGGCTCCGGTCAGCTGTACCGCGATCGGATAGGCCTCGAAGCTGCGCCAGGCGTAGACCACCTCGTCCCCGTCACCGGCGACGGCCTGCAGCAGGTTGTACAGCACGCCGACCGAGCCGGTGCCCAACGCGATCTCGTCGGTGTCCACCCCGTGCTTCTCGGCCAGCGCGACGGTCAGTTCGGTGCCGGCCAGGTCGGGGTAGCGGTTCATCTGCGCGCAGGCCCGACGGGCCGCCTCGAGCACCCCGGGCAACGGCGGGTAGGGGTTCTCGTTGCTGGACAGCTTGTAGGACACGCCACCCGGACCCTCCGGGGCGGGCCGACCCGGCCTGTACGGCGGGACCGCGGCGATCGCAGGACGGACGGTCAGCGGCGGCATGGGCACACTATGGCAGCTGCCGCGCCGGTGCCGCGGCCGAGGTCAGACCCGGACCTCGCCCCGGGGGGTGGAGAAGATCGCGGTCTGGATGCCGGGCTGGCCGTTGGGGGCGATCCAGGTGATGTCCACGTCGGTGAGCACCGTGCGGGCGTGGCCGCCGAGCCAGTCGTCGACCCGTTGCGGGTCACCGGCGATCTCCAGCCCGAGCAGGCCGATCACCGGCGCGCCGTTGCGGGAGCGGGACGGATGCAGCGCCATGTCGCTGAGCCAGTGGACGAAGAACGGCAGCTGCGGGTCCGACTGCAGGCCCTTGACGCCGATCTGGCGCCAGCTGAGTTCCTCACCGGTGGGCAGATGTCGATTGCCCGGCACGGCCTGGCGGCCGAGCCGGTGCTCCACGGGGGCGAGGTCGTCGACCCGGACCACCCAGCCGAGCCAGCCGCCGCCGTCGGCCGACCGGGCTCGGACCGCCTGCCCGAACGGCGCCTTGTCCGCGGCGGGGTGGTCCAGCACCTCCACCACTTCCAGGTAGGTGCCGCCCTTCAACGCCAGGGTGTGGTTGCGGGTGCCGAAGCGGGGATGGAAACCACCGTCGACGAAGTCGGCGCCCAGAGCCTGACCGAGCCGCTCTGCGGTGGCGCGGGCACCCTCCGGGCCCGCAGCGAACGAGAGGTGATCAAGTCTCATGTCCGTCATGCTGCCCGATGGAGGGTCAGTCTTCGGCGGCGGGGTCGGCCGGGTGCCGCAGCAGCGTGCCGCGCCGGCTCTCGAACTCCTCGCAGTACTGCCGCAGCAGCTGATAGCCCGCCTCGCCCATCAACGCGACCAGCTCGGGCCGGTTGTTCAGGTACACCGGCTGTCGGCCCTGATGGGCCTCGGTGTTGGAGGTGCAGTACCAGTCCAGGTCATGTCCACCCGGTCCCCAGCCGTCGCGGGAGTATTCGCCGATGCTGACCTCGGTGTAGCTGCTGCCGTCGGTCCGCTCGACCTCCCGAAACTGCCGGCGCAGCGGCAACTGCCAGCAGACGTCGGGCTTGGTCTCGTGGAAGTGGCGGCCCTCCCGGACGGCGAGATGGTGCAGCGCGCAGCCCTCGCCGGCCGCGAACCCGGGACGGTTGAGGAAGATGCAGGCGCCGTCGACGACCCGGGTCTTGCGGTCGGGTTCCTCGCCGGGGCTGACGGTCTCGTCGTCCTCCAACTCGACCCAGCCGTTGCGGCGGCCCTCGGCGCGGTACTGCCAGAGCCCCGCGTCCAGACGACGGACCGCCTTGCGGACCCGCGCCTCGTCGTCGGCGTCGGCGAAATGGGCGCCCAGGGTGCAGCAGCCGTCATCGGGCCGGTCGGCGTAGATGCCGCGGCAGCCTCGACCGAAGATGCACTCCCAGCGCGACGTCAACCAGGTCAGGTCGATCTTGTAGGTCTCGGTCTGGTCATCGGGGTTGGTGAATTCGGCGTAGGCCCGCGGAAAACCTGTGATCACTTCCGGCACGGCGGCAGCCTACGCGGCACCGCAGGCATGGTCCGACACCTCGATGGCGATGGCGATGGCGATGGCGTTTCGATGACGATGGCGATGGCGATGACGATGGCGATGGCGACGGCGATGGCGATGGCGACGGCGACGGCGACGGCGACGGCAGACCGCTGTGGCGACGGTTCCGCACTACGCTGGAGGATGTGCCTGCCAACGATGACGACCGGCCCGCCGCCGACCCGACGGCGTCGGACGGGTTCGGTCCGGGGGCCGCCGCCGAGGCGGATCCGGCGAACGGAGCGGCATCGCCGGGGGTGAGGCCGACCGTAGGCCCGCCGGTCCATGTGCCCCCGGCGAAGGTGGTGCTGTCGACGTCCTCGGTCTATCCCGAAACCACCTCCAGTGCCTTCGAACTGGCCGGCCGACTCGGCTACGACGGCGTCGAACTGATGATCGGCATCGACCCGGTGTCGGCCGACATCGATGCGGTGGAGAAGCTGCGTGACTATCACGGCATCCCGGTGCTGTCGGTGCACGCGCCCTGCCTGCTGATCAGTCAGCGGGTGTGGGGTACCGACCACTGGGTCAAGCTGGAGCGGTCGGCGGCAGCGGCCAAGCAGCTCCACGCGGACGTGGTCGTGGTCCATCCGCCGTTCCGCTGGCAGCGCGAGTACGCCCGCGATTTCGTGCCCAGGCTGCGCGCCCTGACCGAACGGACCGGGGTCCGGTTCTGCCTGGAGAACATGTATCCGTGGCGGATGCCGGGCACGGAGCTGAAGGCGTACCTGCCGAAGTGGGATCCGTCCGAACTGGACTACGAGGATCTGACCCTGGACTTCTCCCACGCCTCCACCGCCGGCCAACAGTCGCTGGACCTGGCCCGCAGTTGGGGCGACCGGCTCGGCCACGTTCACCTGACCGACGGCAGCGGCACCATGAAGGACGAACATCTGGTCCCGGGCCGGGGCAACCAGCGCGCCGACGAGGTGTTGCAGTACCTGGCCGACCGTGATTTCGCCGGCCACGTGGTGCTCGAGGTCAACTCCCGGCGCAGCGCCACCCGCGCCCAGCGCGAGGCCGACCTGGCCGAGTCGCTGGCCTTCGCCCGGCTCAATCTGGCCGCCCCGGTCCACAGCTCCTACGCCGTCGACTCGACCGGTGTCGCCAGCAGCGTCTGAGCCGTCCCGGCCGGTGTCCGGCCGAGCCGGATGCGCCGCACCGGCCGCCGGCGGCGTCGTCGGGAGAGCCGATGCTGCGTGAGGCGCTGCTGAGGCTGTCCCGCGCCGAGGCGGTGAAACGGGTGATCACCGGTTTTGCGCCGACCGACCGGCTGGTGCACGCGTTCGTGGCCGGAGATCGGCTGGAGGATGCGCTGGCCGGGACCCGCCGGCTGCTGCAGACGGGCCGGGCGGTGACGATCGACCATCTCGGTGAGGACACCACCGACCCGCGGGTCGCCGAGGAGCACACCGGTGCCTACCTGGAGTTGCTGGACCAGCTGCGCGAGCACGCACTCAGCCGCGGCACCGAGGTGTCGATCAAGTTGTCCGCGCTCGGCCAGCGGCTGCCCGGCGGCAGCCGGCCGGCGCTGGAGCGGGCCAGGCTGATCTGCACCGCCGCACGGAATGCCGGCACCACCGTGACGGTGGACATGGAGGAACACACGTGCACCGACGACACGTTGGCGATCGTGCGACAGCTGCGACAGGACTTCCCTGATGTCGGCGCGGTCGTGCAGGCGTGCCTGCGACGCAGCGAGGCCGACTGCGGCGAGCTGGCGGTACCCGGGTCCCGGATCCGGCTGGTGAAGGGGGCCTACGCCGAGCCGGACGCGGTCGCCTGGACCGACCGGGCCGCGATCGACCGGGCCTACGTCCGCTGTCTGAGACTGTTGATCAACGGCGCCGGCTATCCGATGATCGCCACTCACGACCGACGGCTGATCGCCATCGCCGAGGAACTGGCCCGACGGGCCGGTCGCGGCCCGGGCGACCTGGAGTTCCAGATGCTGTACGGCATCGGTGTGCCCGAACAGCAGCGGCTGCTCGCTGCCGGGCACACCGTGCGCGTCTACCTGCCCTACGGCACCGAGTGGTACGGCTACCTGGTCCGCCGGCTGGCCGAACGCCCGGCCAACCTGGCCCTGGTGGCCCGCGGGCTGGTCCGCCGCTGACGACCGGTCAGCCGAGGGCGAGCCCCACAGCGTGGACGCCGCGATCGCCACACCGGTGGCCGCCCGTACCTGATCACCTCGGGAGGCACGCTGACCCGCCGGGTCCCGTTCGCCGGCTACAGCCAGCCGACGTGCGGGGCGAGCAGGGCGTAGCCGACGAACGCGCTGATGTCGAGGACGGTGTGCGTGACGACCAACGGCATCACCCGCTTCCAGCGCAGGTAGATCAGCCCGAAGATCACGCCCATGATCAGGTTGCCGGCGAAGCCGCCGAACCCCTGGTACAGGTGGTAGCTGCCGCGCACCACCGCGCTGACGGCGATGATCACCGGCCAGGACAGGTCCAGCCGGCGGAACCGGGTGTAGAGGTAACCGAGCATGATCGTCTCCTCCACGACGGCGTTCTGTGCCGCGGAGATGATCAACACCGGTACGGTCCACCAGTTGTCGGCCAGGGCCGAGGCCTGCACCTGGGTGTTCAGCCCGAGCGCCCGGGCGAGCAGGTACAGGCCGAGGCCGGGGCCGCCGATGCAGAGCGCGACCACAACGCCCAGGCCCAGGTCGAAGCGCGGACGGCGCAGATCGAAACCGATCAGCCGCCACGGCCGGCGACCGGCCGTCGACGGCTCCGACCTTCCCAGCAGGTACAGCGCCAACGCCACCGGCACCAGCGCGAACCCGATGCCGACGAGTTGATAGCTGAGATCCAGCCAGGGCCGGTCCGGTGTCACCGAGGGGTTCAGCTGTGAGGACTGCTGGCTGAGCGCCCGGTGCTGGGTGAGCCGGTCGATGATCGCCAGCACCGAGTAGACCGCCGACCGGCCCAGCGAGACGCCCAGCACGATCAACACCTCGACGCCGATCCAGCGCCGGTCGGCCCTCGGGCCGGGCGACAGGGTCGGTTCCGGCCGCATCCGGGTGGGGTCGGCGTCGCTCACCGCCCCATCTTCGCCGATGGTGCGGTCCGCGCGGGTCCAGGGATCGGAGCGGACGGGCGACCGAGGGGCCCCGGCGCCCTATGCTCGGACGCATGCGAGTGGGAGTCTTCGGGGCGACCGGCCAGGTCGGTGGCGTGATGCGCCGACTGTTGGACGAGCGCCGGTTCGACGTGTCCGACATCCGTTTCTTCGCCTCCGCGCGGTCGGCGGGCACCACACTGCCGTGGCGGGGCACCGAGATCACGGTGGAGGACTCCGACCGGGCGGACTTCCGGGGACTCGACGTCGCACTGTTCTCCAACGGTAAGTACGCCTCCGCCAAGATCGCTCCCGAAGTGGCCGCGGCCGGCGCGGTCGTGATCGACAACTCCTCGGCCTGGCGGATGGACCCGCAGGTGCCGTTGGTGGTGGCCGAGGTCAACCCCGAGGACGCGATGGCTCCGGCCAAGGGCATCATCGCCAACCCCAACTGCACCACCATGGCTGCGATGCCGGTGCTCGCACCCCTGCACCGCGCCGCCGGCCTCAGCCGGCTGCGGGTAGCGACGTACCAAGCGGTGTCGGGTTCCGGCGGGGCCGGCGTCGCCGAGCTCGACCGGCAGTCGCGCGCGGTCACCGAGCACGCCGCCGGGCTCGCCTTCGACGGTGCGGCCGTCGACTTCCCCGAACCGCAGCAGTACGCCCGGCCGATCGCCTACAACGTTCTCCCGCTGGCCGGGTCGATCGTCGACGACGGCAGCCTGGAGACCGACGAGGAGCAGAAACTCCGCAACGAGTCCCGCAAGATCCTGCATCTGCCCGACCTGCTGGTCGCCGGCACCTGCGTCCGGGTGCCCGTCTACACCGGCCACTCGCTGGCGATCCACGCCGAGTTCGACTCCGAGATCACCCCCGAACAGGCCACCGAACTGCTGGCCGCCGCACCGGGAGTCGTGCTCAGCGACATCCCGACCCCGCTGCAGGCCGCCGGCCGCGACCCGGTCTACGTCGGCCGGATCCGCGCCGACCAGGCTGCGCCCACGGGCCGCGGACTGGTGCTGTTCCTGGCCAACGACAATCTCCGCAAGGGCGCCGCACTGAACGCGGTGCAGATCGCCGAACTGATCGCCGGCCGAGCGGCCGGCCCGGACCCGGAGGGATCCTTCGGCCGCCCCGAGGAACTGGTCGGTCGGTGACGAAGGTCGCGGTCCTCGGAGCCGGGGTGATGGGGGAGACGGTCTTCTCCGGCCTGCTCCGCGCCGGCTGGGCGCCCACCGACATCGTCGCCACCGCCCGCCGTGAGGAGCGTCGCCGCCAGCTGGCCGACCGGTACGGCATCCGGGTCGGCTCCAACACCGAGGCGGCCGCCGACGCCGGCATCGTGCTGGTGGCGGTCAAACCGCAGGACCTCACCGGCGTCCTGGACGAGATCGCACCGGTGCTGCAGCCCGGCACCCTGGTCGCCTCGCTGGCGGCCGGGGTGGCCACCGATGTGATCGAGGCTCATCTGCCGTCCGGCACGGCCGTGGTACGGGTGATGCCGAACACGCCGGCCCAGGTGGACGAGGGGATGGCCGCACTGTCCGGCGGTCGGCACGCCAGCCAGGCCCAGGTGGACCAGGTGGCCCGGATGATGGCCGCCACCGGGCAGGTCGTCATCGTGCCGGAGCGGTACCAGGACGCAGTCACCGCGATCTCGGGGACCGGGCCGGCCTACCTCTTCCTGGTCGTCGAGGCCATGATCGAGGCCGGCGTCCATCTCGGGCTGCCGCGGCACACCGCCACCGAGCTGGCGGTGCAGACCATGTACGGGTCGGCCAAGCTGCTCAGGGAGACCGGTGAACACCCCACCGTGCTGCGCGAACGGGTGACCTCGCCCGGCGGCACCACCGCAGCGGCCATCCGGGTGCTGGAGGACCACAAGGTGCGGGCCGCCTTCCTCGGCGCGATGGAGTCGGCCCGTGACCGCAGTAGGGACCTGGCCGAGGCCGCGCGCCAGGCCGCGCGGGAGCCCGACGACGCGGCCGCCCGATGAGCGGGCGCCAGGGGCCGGCCCGCACCGGACGGTTGGTGTTCTCCGAAGAGCTGACCCGCTACGACTTCGGTGTCGGCCACCCGATGGCACCCGGCCGGGTCGCGGGTGCGGTGTCGCTGGCCCGGGAACTCGGCGTGCTGACCGAACTGGACGTCGTGCCGCCGCCACCGCCGGACGACGAGTTGCTGCGACTGGTGCACACCGACGACTACATCGCCGCGGTCCGGCGGGGCGAGCCGGACCCGGTGTACTGCCTGGGCACCGAGGACAACCCCCTGTTTCCCGGCATGCACGAGGTGGCCTCCCAGATCGTGGCCGCCAGCGTCGAGGCGGCCCGCGGCGTCTGGGCGGGGGAGGTGCTGCGGGCGGTCAACATCGCCGGCGGACTGCACCACGCGATGCCGTCGGCGGCCAGCGGCTTCTGTATCTACAACGACCTCGCGGTTGCCATCAGCTGGCTGCTGGCGCAGGGCTGTGAACGGATCGCCTACGTCGATGTCGACGTTCACCACGGCGACGGTGTCCAGCGCATCTTCTACAACGATCCCCGGGTCCTGACCGTCAGCCTGCACGAGACACCGGTCCGGCTGTTCCCTGGCACCGGCTACCCGCACGAGACCGGCGGCCCGGACGCGCCCGGCACGGCGGTCAACCTGGCGCTGCCGTCGGGCACCGACGACCACGGCTGGTTGCGGGCCTTCGACGCCGTCGTCCCGGAGGTGATCGCCGCCTTCCGACCCGACGTGCTGGTCACCCAGCACGGCTGCGACTCCCACTGGCACGATCCGCTGGCCGACCTGCGGCTCAGCGTCGACGGCCAGCGGGCCTCCTACCTGGCGCTGGCCGGGTTGGCCGAGGAGCACACCGACGGCCGGTGGATCGCCGCCGGCGGTGGCGGCTATGCGTTGGTCGAGGTCGTGCCACGGGCCTGGGCGCACCTGCTCGCGATCATCGCCGGCAAACCCCTGGACCCGTCGACGCCCATCCCCGAGGACTGGCGGCAACGCTGGCACCCGAACACGCCGGAACGGATGACCGACGGCTGCAGGGTCGACTTCACCCCGATCACCGACGGCTTCGACCCGGCCAGCCGGCTGGACCAGGCCATCCTGGCCACCCGGCGCGCGGTCTTCCCCGACCTCGGCATGGATCCGGGGATCTGACGGCGTTTCTCCGCTTCGCCGGACCGCCTTGGATCGCGCCGTCATACTGGACCTCAGGTCAAGCTTCTGCTTCGGCGTGTCGCGAACGGACCAAGGCGCAGCTTTCCCCATCGCACCGTTTGCCACTACTCTCACAGCAGACGCGCGCATGACGCTGGAGGGGAAGCCAGCCCGACGCGCGTCGGAACGGTGTGCACAGATGACGAACGACTCGGACTCCGGGCCGACCCCCATCGGGGCAGAGCTGTCGGGGGTCAAATTCCTCACCGTCGCCGAGGTGGCTGCGGTGATGAGGGTCTCGAAGATGTCGGTCTACCGGATGATCCATTCCGGTGAACTGGAGGCGGCGCGGTTCGGCCGTAGCTTCCGCGTCCCCGAGAAGGCCGTGCACGACTACCTGCGTGGGTCCTACTTCGAAACCGGCTAGTCGCCGTCGTACGTCGCGCGCCGGTGCGGGTGTTCGCGCCATGATGCCCCGGTGAATCCGATCGACGTCGTGCTGACCCCGCCGCAACGCGACCGGCTGCGTCAGCTGCTCGACCAGGCGGACCTGACCCGCGTCACGCTCACCGCGGAAGGCTGGCACAGGTACGCGATCCTGGCGGCCGACCGGGTCTTGCTGCTGCCGCGGGACCATCGCTGGGTACCTGGCCTGGACCGGGAGGCGGCCGCCCTGACCGTGCTGGAGGGCGCCGGCGTACCCGCTCCACGACTGCTGGAACGCCTGGACGACCCCCGGCTGTGGCCCTACCCAGTCAGCGTCGTGTCGCGCTACCGGGCCCGGTCCTGGGCGGCGTACCAGTGGGCGGCGACCACCGAGGAGGTGGCCCGGATGCTCGCCGGCCTGGGCCGGGTGATCGCCGGCTATCACGCCATCGACGTCGCCACCCTTCCCGAACCGATCGCCGGGCCGCCCCCGGCCAGCCCGGACCCGTTCGAGGCGCAGTTGCGCCACCTGGCCGATCACATCGTTGCGGGCCGGTTGGAACGCACCGCGCGTGCCCTGGCTGCAGCGGCAGGGCTGCCGCCGGCCCGACCACAGCGGTGGCTGGAAACGGTGCAGCCGCTGCTGCGGATGGCGCCGACACTGGTGCACCGCGACATCAACGAGGGCCAGATCCTCATCGATTCCGACCCGGCCGCGCAGCGACGGGTGTGCGGTCTGATCGACTGGGAGAGCGCCGGTGTGCAGCACCCGCTCAGCGACTTCGACTTCGGCGAATGGGGTCCGGGAATCTGGGAGCACGAATCCGACTTCGGCCTGCTGCGACGGGCGTTGTGGCAGAGCTACGCCGAGGCCCGCGGCATCGAGCTGCCCGACTGGCGGGCGCTGCACCTGCTGATGACGATCGTCGGCGCTCCGCCGCCGGAGGGCCGGGGTGCCGGCTGGGCCGGTCGCCGCCGGACCGTCACGCTGGCCAATCTTCGCGCCGTGGACGCGCTGGTCTGAGCGGGTTCAGACCAGCGTCGCAACCCGGTCGTCGACCGCACCGCGCAGCGCCCGCTGGTAGCTGGGCTCGCGGCGTTTCAGCGCGGCGGTGACCCGGTAGGTGATCGGCATCACCAGGATCTCGACCAGCGTCTTCCACAGGAAGCCGATCACCGTGTAGTTGGTGAAGTCCTGCCAGCCGGAGATGCCCAACGCGCCGGCGGCAATGGAGCAGAACACCAGCGTGTCGGCGAACTCGCCGACCACCGTGCTGCCCAGCAGCCGGGCCCACAGCCGGCGCTCGCCGCTGCGCGTCTTCATCTTCACCAGCACCAGCGAGTTGAGGAACTCACCGCACAGGTATCCGGCCAGCCCGGCCGCCAGGAACCGAGGCACCACCCCGGCAACCGTCTCGAAGGCCCGCTGACCGGAGTAGAAGTCGGCCGCCGGCAGCTCGATGGTGATCCAGAAACACAGCGAGGCCACCAACAGCACTCCGAAGCCGGTCAGGATGACTCGGCGCATGGCGCGGAAACCGTAGACCTCGCTGATCACGTCACCGAGGACATAGGCGGCGGGGAACAGGTAGAAGGCGCCGTCGGTGACCAGGCCGTGCAGCCGGAACGGTCCCCACTCCACGTGCAGGAACGGGAACAGCACGACGCCCTTGGTGCCGGTGATGTTGCTGATCAGCATGACCCCGACGAACGCGCCCACGAGCATGCCGAAGTAGGGGCTGGACAGGGTGGCGAAGGCCGGCGCAGCGGGCCGCGAGGTCGACGAACCGGTCCCGGCCGGCCCGGGACCGCTGTGCTGCGCAGGCCGCCCAGAGAGGACAGACTCGGTCATAGCGGCACAGCGTACGGAGCGCTCCCGGCCGGACCGAATCCGCAACCGCCGCCGATCCAGCTCCCCGCGCCCGACGACTGTCGAAGGACTGCCCTGCTCCGGCCGCCGAGTCCGACTGCATCGATCAGTTCCACTTGGTCTGGAGGCGGGTGACGGCGAGTCGGAGGACGGCAGCACTTCGCGGACGAAGAAGGCACTTCACGAGCGTCTGGATCCCCACGGCACGAGGGCTGTTTTGTCAGTGCCGGCCGTTAGCGTGATGGTCATGGGAGAGGCGTTGGAGTTGTGGGACAGCCATCAGGTGGCTGCCGCCGCAGCCGCCTGTGTGCGGGCCGAGCGGGCCGCCGGCTGCCGCCTGCTCGAACTCGCCGCGCTGTGGGCCGATCAGCATCCGGCCGGCGGGATCCTGCACCAGTTCACCGACCTGGCGGTCGCCGGGGAAGAGTCAGCCAGGTTCGGTGGGGACGGGACCCCGGAGGTGGCCGAGTTCGCGCCGGCCGAGTTGGGGGTGGAGATCGGTGTGAGCTCCGGCCAGGCCCGCATGCTGATCGCCGACGCGCTGGATCTGCGGCATCGGCTGCCGCGGCTGTGGGGGCGGGTGCAGGCCGGTCAGGTGCCGGCCAGGGATGCCCGCCGGGTCGCCGCCCGCACCCGACTGCTGAGCGTCGAGCAGGCGATGGTGGTGGATCGTCGGGTGGTGCGGGTGGTGGGGCAGCTGTCCTGGACCCGGTTGGAGCACCTGCTGGCTGCCGAGATCCTGCGGGTGGACCGGGTCCGGGTGGAGCAGGAGACGGAGAACGCGAAGCGGTTCCGCTACATCCGCACCGGGCAGGGCAGCGAGTACGGGTTGACCGAGGTGTCGATGCTGGTCGACACCCCCGACGCGATCCTGCTGAAGGCAGCCACCAAGCGACTCGCCGACATCCTGATGGGCCGGGCCGACGACCTGCCGGCCGGCATCCCGGATCGGGGGGCGCGGACGGCGGCCGAGTGGCAGGCGGTCGCGGCCGGGATCCTGGCCCAACCCGCGCTGGCCCTGCAGGTGCTGGCCGCCGTCGACCAGCCGGACCTGTTCACCGACCTCGAAGCCCACCTCCAGGTGGCGGCCCACCAGCCGGTCGCCGCGACCGGGGTGCCGGCAGCCGACCAGCCGATGCCCGACGAGCCGGGATCCGACGCTCCCCGGCCAGGGCTGGACCCGCAACCGGAGGGTGAGCCGAGCCGGGCGGAGCGTCGGGAGGCGGTGATGAAGGACCTGGCCCGACGCATCGACCCGGACAAGCTCACCCCCAGAGTGGTCCTGCACGTCCACATCGGCGCCGACGCCCTGCCGGCGTTCAACCGTGGGCAGGATCCGGGCGTGGCCCGGGTCGAGGGCGTCGGCCCGGTGCTGTTGGCGTCGGTGCGGGAATGGCTCGGCGGGGGCTGCCGGGTGCGGGTCCTGCCGGTGCTCGACCCGGCCCGGATCCCGCCTGCCGACGGCTACGAGATCCCCGACCGGATGGTCGAGGCCGTACTGGCCCGGTCCCCGGCCAGCGTGTTCCCCTGGTCCGGCACCACCAGCCGCCACCGGCTCGACCTGGACCACACCGTGCCCTACACCGGCCCACCCGGCGGGCCACCCGGGCAGACCCGGCTGGGCAATCTGGGTCCGTTGGCGCGGGGTGAGCACCGGTACAAGACGTTCGGCCCGATCAACGTGAGACAACCGGTTGCGGGCACCTTCGTGTGGCGGACCAGGTTCGGGCGGGTGATCGTCACCAACCCGGCCGGCACCCACGACCTGGGCACCGGAACCTTCGCCGACACCGTCTGGCAGACCTCGGCCGACCGCGCGCCATCCCCGGCGGCCTGACCCCCCACGCCGACACCACCCGCTCCAGGCGGGCGCCCGATCAGGCGTCCGGTCATCCGGTCCCGGCCAGCTCGCCGCACCGGCGCCGCAACCGCGCGAAGTACCAGTCCGGCACCCAACTGCCGGCCAGGTCCCGGATCTGTACGGCATAGGCCCAGGCGCGGATCGGCGCCGGCAGTTCGGCATCACCGCCGGCCCCCGCGTAGCCGGCGAGCAGGCCGGCGGTGAAGACGTCGACGCCGGCGCGGCTCCGGGCGTCCAGGTCGGGGTGCGCGTCCCGGACGAGCTCCAGGATGGAGACGGTACGGGCCAGGTCGGCCGGCGGCGGCCCCAGGCGCACATTGGCCCAGTCCAACACGCAGAACTCGCCCTGGGCGGTGACGATCAGATTGGCGGGATGGAAGTCCAGGTGCAGCAGCCGGCGCTGGGTGAACCCAGCCAGCCGGGCGATCAACCCGGCCGGCATCTCGCCCGCCCATCCGATCCAGGGTCGCGCCCCGATCGGCTCCGGCGGCTGTTCGGTGATGGCGTGCAGCCGGGCCAACGTCGCTCCGCAGCACCGGCCCAGTTCGCTGACCGGTGAGCCGGCGGTGCGCAGCGCGGTGCGCAGGGCGGTCGCCAACGACTCGCCCTGCACCCAACTCATCACCAGGACCGGCCGGTCGGCGTACCGGCCCTGGGCCACGATCACCGGTGCCGCCAGGCCGTGGAGGATGGCGAACCGGTGGGCCACCGCCTCGCGGCCGGCGACCTCGTCGGCCGTGTCCGCCGGGAAGATCCGCAGCACCACGGCACCGTCGGCGGTCGGTAGCCGCCACAGGTCGTTGCCGCCGAGCCCGGCGGCCAGCGCGCTCGGCGCCCCGGCCGCCACGAGTCCGAGCGATGCACCGAGCCGGACGACCTCGCAGGGTTCCACCCCGCCAGCACAGCCGCCGGACGGCTGCCGGTCAAGGTCCACCGCCACAGCACCGGCCGGCCCGCCCGGCGACGCCGGCAGGGCGACGATTCGCGCCGATGCCGGGGCACGGGTACGATCTCATTCCTGTCCGGTCGGATCGGAGTGTCGACCGGGCCACGACGACGCAAATACCAACAGGGTGTTGGTCCCAGGCTGTGCCCGGGGAAGCGAGAGGTTCACACGTGGGTTCGGTCATCAAGAAGCGCCGGAAGCGGATGGCGAAGAAGAAGCACCGCAAGCTGCTGAAGCGCACACGCATCCAGCGCCGCCGCGCCGGGAAGTAATCCCGGCCGGAGCCCGTCCAGCCCACCTCCGATGCCCCGCGTCGTCCTGATCACCGGGGTGTCCCGTGACCTCGGTGCCCGGCTCGCCCGTACGCTGGCTGCCCGCGACGACGTCGACGTCGTCGGTGTCGACGTCGTCCCACCCCGTCAGGACATCGGACGGACCCGCTACGTGCGGGCCGACATCCGTAACGCCGCGATCGGCCGGGTGATCGCCACCGAGGCGGTCGAAACGGTCGTGCATCTCGGCGTGGTCTCCACCCCCGTCGGCCCCGGCGGCCGGTCGGCGATGAAAGAGATCAACGTCATCGGGACCATGCAGTTGCTGGCTGCCTGTCAGCGGTCCGGCACGGTCCGCAAGTTGATCACCCGGTCATCCGGCAGCGTCTACGGCGCCTCGCCGCGCGACCCGGCCCGGTTCAGCGAGGAGATGACCGCCCGTCTCCAGCCGCAGACCGGCTTCGGCAAGGACGCCATCGAGATCGAGAGCTACGTCCGCGGGCTCGCCCGCCGCCGACCCGACCTGGTCGTCACCACCCTGCGGCCGGCCAATCTGATGGGTGCCCACGTCGATTCCTCGATCACTCGTCTGCTCACCCTGCCGGTGGTGCCGCGGCCGATGGGCTACGACGCCCGACTGCAGTTCCTGCACCCCGGTGACGCGGTCCGCGCGCTGCTGCTGGCCGTCGACCAGGACCTGCCCGGCACGTTCAACGTCGGTGCACCGGACGTCATCACCCTCAGTCAGGCGTTGGCCGTGCTCGGCCGCCCCTGGCTGCCGGTGCCGGCGCCGCTGACCGCGCCGCTGACCGCGGCCGGTCGACAGACCGGAATCCTCGATCTGTCCTCCGATCAGTGGGCCGCACTGACCTATGGTCGAAGCATGGACATCTCACGGTTCGCGCAGGTGGCCGGCTTCGTCTGCGAGTACAGCTCCCGGGCGGCGCTGGAGGAGTTCGCCGCGAGCGCCCGCCGGGGTCCGTTCGACCCGCCCCGGCTGACCTCACTGATCGATCGCGCTGCCGCGCTCATGGGCGGGCAGCGGTCATGACGCAGGCACAGATCATCCCGCTCGACGACCACCGCCCGGGTGACGGCGCCGGCAGCGGACGACGCCGCGGTGCCCACGGTGCGGATCGGTCCGACACCGCGAGCGGGTCTGCCGGCGGCCGGCCGCACGGGCCGGAAGGATCGGGTCTGGCCCGGCTGCTGACCGAACTGGTCGAGGCCTGCAGCAGGCTGCTGGCCGGGCTGGCCGACTTCCCCGTCCAGGACCTGCGGTCGGGGGTCCGTGACCCGCTGCGGACCGCATTGGCCGCGGCCGAGCGGCTCGGCGTCGACTGGCCCGGGACGGTGGACGAGCTCGCCGATTTCGCCCGGTCACGGCTGGCGGGCGACTACGCCGTGGACGAGTTCGGCTTCGACCCGCAGTTCACCGAGACGATCGCGCTGCCCGTGCTGCGCCGCCTGGCCCGTGGCTGGTTCCGGGTCGAGGTGCAGGGCGCGGAGAATCTGCCCGCCGACGGCGCGGCGCTGCTCGTCTCCAACCATGCCGGCACGCTGCCGCTCGACGCGTTGGTGCTGCAGGCGGTGATCCACGACGAGGTGGAACGCCACGTCCGCACCCTGGGCGCCGACCTGGTCTTCTCCACCCCCTACTGCAGCGAGTTCGCCCGCCGGATCGGCGTCACTCTGGCCTGCCAGGAGGACACCGAGCGGCTGCTGGCCGCCGGACAGCTCGTCGCCGTCTGCCCGGAGGGCTACAAGGGGCTGGGCAAGCTGTACTCCGACCGCTACAAGCTGCAGCGGTTCGGCCGGGGCGGCTTCGTCTCGGCGGCGGTGCGGGCGCAGGTGCCGATCGTGCCGGTCTCCATCGTCGGCTCGGAGGAGATCTACCCCCAGGTCGGTCAGTTGCCCACGCTGGCCCGGCTGCTCGGCGTTCCCTACTTCCCGGTGACCCCGTTCTTCCCGCTGCTCGGCGTGCTCGGCATGATCCCGCTGCCGTCGAAGTGGATCATCCGGTTCGGTGAGCAGATCGCCACCGACGAACTGCCGGCCGGCTCGGCCGACGACCCGATGGTCGTCTTCAACGTCACCGACCAGGTCCGCGAGACGATCCAGCACAGCCTCTACGAACTGCTGGCCGAACGCCGCGGCGTCTTCAGCTGACCGCCCCGCGTCCGGACCCGGGGATCAGCGCCTGAAGAAGCGGCGCACTGCCAGACCGGTGCCCAGTACCCCGGCGGAGATGCCGGTGGCCGCGGCCCCCAGCAGGCCGAGCCGTACGGCACGATGGTGGCTGCGAAACTCCCGGATCTGCCAGTCCTGTTCCTGGGCGTGCTGGGCCAGCCGGTGGTCCGGGTTGACCGCACACGGATGGCCGACCAGGGACAGCATCGGCAGGTCGTTGAAGGAGTCGGAGTAGGCGAAGCAGCGGGCGAGATCCAGTCCGTGCTCCTCGGCCAGCCGGCGGACCGCCTCCGCCTTGGCCGGACCGTGCAGCAGGTCGCCCTTCAACCGCCCGGTGTAGACGCCGTCCACGCTCTCCGGCACGGTGGCGATCGCGCCGGACAGGCCCAGCCGGCTGGCGATGATGGAGGCGATCTCGATCGGCGCGGCGGTGACCACCCACACCTGCTGGCCGACGTCGAGATGCGTCTGGGCCAGGGCCCGGGTGCCGGGCCAGATCTTCGGCAG
Source organism: uncultured Actinomycetota bacterium (assembly GCA_963758075.1). Lineage (GTDB taxonomy): Bacteria > Actinomycetota > Actinomycetes > Propionibacteriales > Propionibacteriaceae > Microlunatus. The sequence goes on from CAVWTT010000005.1 coordinate 1,144,560, forward strand.
GATCGACTCCTCGTAGATCTCCTCGCCGGCCGCACGCATCTCCTCGACCGTGTGCCCGGCGATGATGCCGAGTGCGGAGTCCCGGGCCATCGTCATGTGCTCGGGGTTCTCCTGGCCCATCACCCGGAAGTACGTCTGCAGCCACAGCCCCTTGAGGATCAGCCGGGTGGAGAAGAAGCCGCGCTTGTACAGCCCGCGGGCCAGATGGAACAGCGACGCGCCCTGGATCACCGTGTTGTCCAGATCGAAGAACGCCGCCGCCTGGGGATCCGGCCGGATCAGCGGCGGCGGGGTCAGCGCCGCTTCGGAGTCGGGGGCCGGGGTGACCTCCACGGCCGCGCCGGGCGGCACCGGTTCGGCGGCACGGGCGACGTCGGGATCCGACGCATCGCAGGCGTCGGGCGTCGTCATGGCGTCCACCATAGTGCTGCGGGGTGCCGGGGCCGGTCGGCTGCCGGGCCCGGCCCGGCTGTGCCAGACTCGCGCCATGACCGTACCCACCGGTGACGACGCGCCCCGGGTGGTCGTGCTGACCAGGGACGGCTGCCACCTGTGTGCCGACGCGATCGCGATCGTCGCCGAGGTCTGCGCCGAGACGTCGACGAGCTACGCCGAGGTCGACGTGGACGACGACGCCGAGTTGCGCCGGCGCTACACCGACCAGGTGCCGGTCGTCTTCGTCGACGGACGTCAGCACGACTTCTGGCGGGTGGATCCCCGACGTCTCCGGGCCGCCCTGGCCGCGTCCTGACCGAGCCCGAAACCGAGGAGTGAATCCAGCCGTGCAACGCATCGCCCAGATCATCAAGCTCAAGCCCGAGGCGATCGAGGAGTACAAGCGGGTCCACGCCGCGGTCTGGCCCGGCGTGCTCGCCCAGATCGCCGACTCCGGTATCCGCAACTACTCGATCTTCCTGCGCGAACCGGAGAACCTGCTGTTCGCCTGTTTCGAGTACCACGGTGAGGACTACGCCGCCGACATGGCGCGGATGGCCGAGGACCCCACCACCCGGGAATGGTGGAAGATCACCGATCCCATGCAGCAGCCGCTGGACACCGTCGCCGACGGGCAGTGGTGGGCGCCCGCCGACGAGGTCTTCCACGTCGACTGACACCCGCGCCGGACGGCCCGCTCCGGGCCGCCAGCACCGCTCCGGTCACGCTCAGCCGCGGGTTTGTTATCACGTTCACAAGCTTTAGAGTGGGATGGCCGAACACGCGAGACATCGGAGGCAGCAGGCCCGTGACGCCCTCTCAGCCCCGGTCGGACGACGGGGCACTCGGCCGGCACAGCGTCCAACTGCGCACCGACCGGCCGGTGACCGAGAAGGGCATCCCGGACGCCACCATCGCCCGGCTGCCGGTCTACCTGCGGACCCTCACCATGTTCGCCGACAACGGCGTGGCCACCATCAGCAGCGGTGAGCTCGCCGATGCTGCCGGCGTCAACTCCGCCCAGTTGCGCAAGGACCTGTCCTACCTGGGCACCTACGGCACCCGCGGCGTCGGCTACGAGGTGGAGTACCTGCGGTTCCAGATCGGCCGGGAGATCGGGTCGGCGCAGGAGTGGCCGGTGGTCATCGTCGGGCTGGGCAATCTCGGAACCGCACTGGCCAACTATTCGGGTTTCGGTTCGCGCGGCTTCAAGATCGTCGCTCTGCTGGACCCGAACCCGGCGCTGATCGGCCGGACCGTCGTCGGGGTGTCGATCTCCGACCTGTCGGAACTGGAACTCATCGTCGACCGGACCCGGGCCCGGATCGCGGTCATCGCGACCCCGGCGGCCGGCGCCCAGGCCGTCTGTGACCGCCTGGTCGCCACCGGCATCCGCAGCATCCTCAACTTCGCCCCGATCGCGCTCACCGTTCCGATCGGGGTCAACCTGCGCAAGGTCGATCTCGGTCAGGAACTGCAGATCCTGGCCTACCACGAACAACAGATGACCGCCGACCCGCGCGTGATCAGCACGCCCGGGGCGGGGGCGGGGAAGGCGACCGCGTCGTGAGCATCCTGGTGGTCAGCGTCTCGCACAAGACCACGTCGGTCGGCATGCTGGGCCGGCTGGCGATGGACGCCGACACCGCCGCGAAGCTGGCCGGTGATCTGGTCGGTGGCGAGCACATCGACGAGGCGGTCGTGCTGTCGACCTGCAACCGCACCGAGGTGTACGCCGAGGTGGGCCGGTTCCACGCCGGGGTGGACGCGATCACCGAACGGTTGGCCGTGGCCAGCGGGCTGGACGTCGCCGGACTGCGGTCGATGTGTGCGGTGCATTTCGACGAGGGCGCGGTGGCCCACACCTTCAGCGTCGCCGGTGGGCTGGACTCGATGGTGGTCGGGGAGAACCAGGTCCTCGGCCAGGTCCGCTCGGCGTTGATCAGCTGCCAGCAGGCCGACACGGTCGGGACGGTGCTGAACTCCCTGTTCCAGCAGGCGATCCGGGTCGGCAAGCGGGTGCAGACCGAGACCGCGATCGGCTCGGCCGGGCGCTCGATGGTCAGTGCCGCGCTGCGGCAGTACCGCACCCTGGTCGGCCCGCTCACCGGCCGGCAGGTGGCCGTGGTCGGAGCCGGCTCGATGGCCGGCCTGGCCGCCCGCACCATCGCCGCGGAAGGCGGTCGGGTCACCGCCGTCAACCGCACCTACGACCGCGCGCTGCGGTTGGCTGAGGCGATCGGCGGCCGGGCCCGCCCGCTGACCGAACTCGACCGTGCGCTGGACGACGCCGATCTGGTGATCACCTGCACCGGCGCCCGGGACCTGGTGATCACCGCCGACATGGTCCGCGGCACCGGAATCGGGGCGGTGATCGACCTCGCCCTGCCGGCCGACGCGGAACCGGCGATCGCCGACCAGATGCCGTTGATCAACCTGGACCTGCTGCTCCACAGCGGCGACGAGCAGCTCACCACCGCCGAGGTGGACGTCGCCCGCGAACTGGTCCGGACCGAGGTGGCCGACTTCCTGGCCCGCCGGCGCGCCGCCCAGGTGACCCCCACCGTGGTCGCCCTCCGTTCGATGGCCGCCGACGTGACCGACGCCGAACTGCGCCGCCTGGAGGGCCGGCTGCCCGGCATGGACGACCGGCAGCGCGCCGAGATCACCAAGACGGTGCACCGGGTGGTGGAGAAGCTCCTGCACCATCCGACCGTGCGGGTCCAGGAGTTCGCCGCCCACCAGGGACAGGTCGACTACGCCGCCGCGCTGCGGGAGTTGTTCGCCCTCGACCCGCAGTCGGTCGCCGCGGTGATGTCACCGGACGCGGCCTCGCCGGCCGCGGCCTCCACGGGCGTGCCGAGCGCCACCGACGCGGCACCGGCCGACGCGGTCAAGGACCTGGACCAGGGCGGTGCACGGCCGTGACCGCTGCCATCAGGATCGGCGCTCGCAACTCACCGCTGGCGCGGGCCCAGGCCGCCCAGATCGCCGCCGCCCTGGCCGCACACGGCCTGCCGAGTGTGTTCGTGCCGATCGAGACCCGCGGCGACGTCGACCGGCGCGAACTGACCACCATCGGCGGCGCCGGCGTCTTCACCGGTGCGGTCCGCGACGCGCTCCTGGAGGGGCGGATCGACGTCGGCGTGCACTCGCTGAAGGATCTGCCCACCGCACCGGTCGACGGGCTGTCGGTGGTCGCCTACCCGCCCCGCGAAGACACCCGCGACGTCCTCGTCGGCGCCGGCCTGCGTCCGGGTGCGGGCCGGCCGATCGTCATCGGCACCGGCGCCCCCCGGCGCGCCGTACAGCTGCAGCAACTGGCCCGCGACCGAGGTGCGGTGATGGTCGTCGAGCCCATCCGCGGCAACGTCGACACCCGACTGGAACAGGTTCGCAGCGGCCGCTTCGACGCCACCGTGCTCGCGGCGGCCGGGCTGCGCCGACTCGGCCGCATCACCGACGGCCCGGGCCGGCTTCCGGGCGCGTCGGCGTCACCCCGACCACTCACCGTCGGCGGTCTGCCCGCCGAACTGCTGTCGCACGACGACCTGCTGCCGGCGCCGGGGCAGGCGTGCCTGGCGGTGGAGATCGCCGACACTCTCGATTCGGAAATTCGCGCCGTCTTGACTAGGCTCGACGACGCTGTCACCAGGGCAGAAGTCCTTGCCGAACGGCGTTTCCTCGCGGTTCTCGAGGCTGGATGCACTGCTCCGGTGGGAGCCCGCGCGAGGGTGGGATCGACCTCCGGCGACGGTCGCGACAGTGCGTCCGTCCGGGATCCGGGCGCCGATTTGACTCTGGTTGCGGTTATTGGGAGAACGAGGGAGGACGACGCGGCTCCGGCTGCCCGCTCCGACGTCGGCCAACCGTCCGACCAGGTCGCCGGCGACAGCCTGACCAGCAGTGGCCGGTTGGTCAGGGTCAGTGGATGTGGGAACGCGGCCGACCCGGGTGGACTTGGGACCCGGTTGGCCGGGCTGGTGCTCGACGTGGTCGACCCCGACGAACTCGCCGGATCCTGATCCGGCGGCCCGCACGACAGCACGATTTCGACAACAGAACAGCAAGCAGCAGTCCACCGAAAAGCGAACCGGCCGACCGGTCCCGGCAGACGGCCGGACCGATCGACCAACGCCCATCCGGCTGGATCACTGCCCGTCAGGGGCGGTGACCGGCCGGGCAGGAACAGAACGCGAGAATCGCCAGTGAGCACAACGTCGGCCCGCAAGCCCCGGACCTCCGCCACCTCGACCTCAAGCACTGCTGCCCGGACCGCCGCTCGCGGTCGGGTGATCTTCGTCGGCACCGGCCCCGGGGATCCCGACCTGCTGACCCTCGGCGCGATCGCCGCGCTGGCCGAGGCCAATGCGGTCATCCTCGACTCCGAGGGGCAGCAGGAGATCCTCGATCACCCGGCGATCCGGCTCGCCGACGGCGCCGAGGTCACCATCCTCGGCCTGTCGGAGGCCGGCCGTCCGTTGACGCCGTCGGCGCGGGCCAAGGCGGTGCTGCGGCATGCCGCGCCCGGGGCCCGCGTGGTGCGCCTGGTGACCGGCGACCCGTTCCTGGACAACGGTGTCTCCGACGAGGCGGCGGCCTGCGTCCGCGGCGGCATCGACTTCGAGGTGGTGCCCGGTGTCAGCAGCCTGACAGCCGTACCGGAGTACGCCGGCGTCGCCCTGAACAGTGCCGGTGGTGTGCACTTCGTGTCCGCCACCGAGGGACGGTTCGCCAAGACCGCGGCCGCCGAATGGGGCGGCGCGGCGACCCTGGTCGTCAGTACCCGGGTCAGCATGATCGCCGAGTTCGTCGACGTGGCGACCGCCGTCGGTCGTTCACCGGAGGAGTCCGCGCTGGTCACCCTGCACGGCGGCAGCACCGAGCAGGTCAGCATCACCACGAACCTGGCCGAACTTGCCGCCGAGGTGAAGTCGACCCACGCCGAGCCGGCCGACCTCGTGCACATCACCATCGGCGCCGCGGTGGAGAACCGGGCCGCGCTGAGCTGGTACGAGACCAAGCCGTTGTTCGGTTGGCGGGTCCTGGTGCCGCGGACCAAGGAGCAGGCGGCGGCGATGACCGCCCGGCTGCGGACCTACGGCGCCCACAGCGAGGAAGTGCCGACCATCTCGGTCGAGCCGCCCCGCAGCCCGCTGCAGATGGACAAGGCGGTCCGTGGCCTGGTCGAGGGCCGCTACGAATGGGTCGCGTTCACCTCGGTCAACGCGGTCCGGGCGGTTCGGGAGAAGTTCGAACAGTACGGCCTGGACGCCCGAGCCTTCTCCGGCCTCAAGGTCGCCGCCGTCGGCCAGGCCACCTCGGCCGCGCTGCAGGCGTGGGGGATCGAGGCCGATCTGATGCCGGCCGGCGAGCAGTCCTCGGCCGGCCTGGCCGCGGAGTGGCCGCCGTACGACGAGGTGCTGGACCCGATCAACCGGGTGTTCCTGCCCCGTGCCGACATCGCCACCGAAACCCTGTCCGCCGCGCTGACCGACCTCGGCTGGGAGGTCGAGGACGTGACCGCCTACCGCACCGTCCGTGCCGCGCCGCCGGCCGCGCCGGTCCGCGAGGCGATCAAGACCGGCAAGTTCGACGCCGTCGTCTTCACCTCCTCCTCCACGGTCCGCAACCTGGTCGGCATCGCCGGCAAGCCGCACGCGTCGACGGTCATCGCCGCCATCGGGCCGGCCACCGCGAAGACCTGCGAGGAGCACGGGCTGCGCGTCGACGTGGTGGCGTCGAAGCCGTCGGCCGTCGAGCTGGCCGACGCGCTGGCCGGTTTCGCCGCCGCCCGCCGGGACGAGATGATCGCCGCCGGCGAACCGGTCACGAAGCCGTCCCAGCGCCGCAGCAGCCGCCGCCGTCCCTGACCCGACCACGCAGGTTCTCCGCTTCCTGAGCTCGTCGAGGACGGCGGGGGGCGGCGGCGTCGACCGCAAGTACTACAGTCGGTAGTCGGTCCGGGCGGCGTGAGCCGGGCCGAGAGGGAGGACGAACGTGACCAGGCTCGATCTGGCGGACCGGCCGCGCCGGCTGCGCGGCACCCCGGTGATGCGCCGGATGGTGGCCGAGACGGCGGTCGCGCCTCGCCAGCTGATCCTGCCGGCGTTCGTCGCCGAGGGACTGACCGCGCCGCGCCCGATCACCTCGATGCCGGGTGTCGACCAGCACAGCCTGGAGTCGATCCGCCGGCTCGCGGCCGACTGCGCCCAGGCCGGTCTGGCCGGCCTCATGATCTTCGGTGTTCCGCTGGCGGAGAAGAAGGATGCCTTGGGCTCCCAGGCGCTGGCCGAGGACGGCATCCTCAGCCGGGCCATCGCCGCGGTCCGCGCCGAGGTCGGCGACGACCTGTTGGTGATGAGCGACGTCTGCCTGGACGAGTTCACCGACCATGGCCACTGCGGTGTGCTGACCGGAGCCGGCGTCGTCGACAACGACGCCACCGTCGAGCGGTACGCCGAGATGGCGGTCCTGCACGCCGAGGCAGGCGCCCACGTCGTCGGTCCCAGCGGCATGATGGACGGCCAGGTGGCCGCCATCCGCGCCGCCCTGGACGAGGCCGACCGCACCGACGTGGCGGTGATGGCCTACGGCGCGAAGTATTCCTCCTGCTACTACGGGCCGTTCCGGGAGGCGGTGGCCTCCTCGCTGCAGGGGGACCGCAAGACCTACCAGCAGGACGCGGCCAACGTCAGGGAGGCGCTGCGGGAGGTCAGCCTGGACGTGGAACAGGGCGCCGACATCGTGATGGTGAAACCGGCGCTGAGCTACCTCGACGTGATCGCCCGGATCGCCGAGACCGTCGACGTGCCGGTCGCCGCCTACAACATCTCCGGTGAGTACTCCATGGTGCAGGCCGCCGCCGAGCGCGGCTGGATCGACCGTGATGCCGCGATCACCGAGACGCTGGTGTCGATCCGCCGGGCCGGCGCCGACATCGTGCTCAGCTACTGGGCGCTGGAGTACGCCCGCCGCCCGGAGTTGCAGCGGTGACCAGCACCGCAGCGCCCCGCCGATGTCGGCCGGCGCGAACGGATCGAACCGGTCGGACGGGGCGAACAGACGCCATGAGCATGACCCGAGCCAGGAGGGCCCGATGAAGGTGGACAGATCGGCGGCCGCGTTCGAACGCGCCCGCACCGTCACCCCGGGCGGGGTCAACTCTCCGGTCCGGGCCTTCCACGCGGTCGGCGGCACGCCGCGGTTCATCGCCGCCGCCGAAGGACCGTACCTGGTCGACGTCGACGGCAACCGCTACGTCGACCTGGTCTGCTCCTGGGGGCCGATGCTGCTCGGCCACGCCCACCCGCAGGTGCTCGCCGCCGTGACCGAGGCCGCCCGGCGTGGGACGTCGTTCGGCGCCCCGACCGAGGCCGAGGTCGACCTGGCCGTCGCGATCGTGGACCGCACCCCGGTCGACCAGGTGCGGTTGGTCAACTCCGGTACCGAGGCCACCCTCAGCGCCATCCGGTTGGCCCGCGGGTTCACCGGCCGGGACAAGATCATCAAGTTCGCCGGCTGCTACCACGGTCACGTCGACTCGCTGCTCGCCTCGGCGGGCTCGGGCGTGGCCACCCTCGGCATCCCCGGCACCCCGGGGGTGACCGCCGCGACCACCGCCGACACCGTGGTGCTGCCCTACAACGACCGGATCGCGGTCCGTGAGGCGTTCGACCTCTACGGCGACCAGATCGCCTGCCTGATCACCGAGGCCGCGCCCGGCAACATGGGCGTCATCCGGCCCGGCGTCGAGGACGGGGTCGGCTTCAACCGGTTCCTGGCCGACGTCTGCCACCAGCACGGGGCACTGTTCATCTCCGACGAGGTGATGACCGGGTTCCGGTTGAGCGCTTCGGGCCAGTACGGCCTGGACGGCGTCCGGGCCGATCTGATGACCTTCGGCAAGGTGATGGGCGGCGGTTTCCCGGCGGCGGCCTTCGGCGGCCGGGCCGACGTGATGGCCCACCTGGCCCCGGTCGGCTCGGTGTACCAGGCCGGCACCCTGTCGGGGAACCCGGTGGCCACCGCGGCCGGCCTGGCCACCCTCCGGCTGGCCACCGACGACGTCTACGCCCGGCTGGACGACACCTCGGCCGGACTGCGGGCGGCGGTGCACGACGCCCTGGTCGCAGCCGGTGTGCCGCATCTCATCTCCAACGCCGGGAACTTGTTCAGTGTCTTCTTCGTCGCCGAGGACGTGACCTCCGTCGTCGACTACGCCACTGCCCAGCGGCAGTCGGTGCCCGCCTACGCGGCGTTCTTCCACTCGATGCTGGATGACGGGGTCTACCTGCCGCCGAGCGGCTTCGAGGCGTGGTTCCTGTCCGCGGCTCACGACTCGTCGGCGCTGGACCGTATCGTTGCCGCGTTGCCGCGCGCCGCCCGCGCGGCAGCCGCCGCAGCCGACGCCGCCAACGGCGAGACGAACGGCTGACGGGCGGATGGCATGACGACAGCGGAACCGACCCGGACCAGGGTGCACCTGATGCGGCACGGTCAGGTGGAGAACCCCACCGGCGTGTTGTACGGACGGCTGCCCGGGTTCCATCTGTCCGAACTGGGTCGCCGGATGGCCGATCAGGTCGCCGAGCACGTCGCCGACTGGGACATCGTGCACCTGCGCTGCTCCCCGCTGGAGCGGGCCCAGGAGACGATGTCGCCGATCGCCGAGGCACTGGACCTGCCGGTGACCACCGACGGTCGGGTGATCGAGGCGGAGAACTACCTGGAGGGCAACCGTTTCGACGGCAGCCGCAACTCCGCCTTCGCCAACCCACGGAACTGGCACTACTTCCGCAATCCCTGGGTGCCCACCTGGGGTGAGCCGTACGTCCGGATCGCCGAGCGGATGCGGGCGGGGTTGCAGGACGCCGCCGAGTCCGCGCGCGGACACGAGGCGCTCATCGTCTCCCACCAGCTGCCGATCTGGATCGCCCGGTTGGACGTGCTCGGTCGCCGGTTCGCCCACGACCCGCGCCACCGGCAGTGCACCCTGGCCAGCCTGACCACCTTCACCTTCCTCGACGGCCGCATCGCCCGGGTGGACTACAGCGAACCGGCCGCGGAGTTGCTGCCGGTGAAGAAGTCCAAGAAGTTCACCGCCGGAGCCTGATGTCGGTTCATTCGAAGAGCGCGCTGGCGGTTCTCACCGTCCTGGTACTCACCGCGCTGGCCGGGTGCAGCACGAACTCCGCCGGCCGCGACTCCCAGACCGGCAGCGAGAACGGCTACGTCGGCGGTGACCAGCAGCTGACCCGGGTGGCGGTGCAGGACCGCGAACCGGCGCCGGTGATCAGCGGCCCGTCACTCACCGGCAGCGGCACCGTGTCGAGTGCCGCTGATCGCGGCAAGGTGATCGTGGTCAACGTGTGGGGATCCTGGTGCCCGCCGTGCCGCAAGGAGGGCCCCGACCTGCAGGCGGCCAGCAAGGCGACCGCCGACACGGCCCGCTTCATCGGCATCGACAGCCGGGATCCCGGCAAGGCCGCACCGCGGGCGTTCCTGCGCGCCTTCGACATCACCTACCCGAGCATCTACGACCCCGACGGCTCGGAGGTGGTGAAGTTCTCCGCTCTTCCTCCCAGTGCGATCCCCTCCACCCTGGTGATCGACAAGCAGGGCCGTATCGCGGTCCGGATCCTCGGCACGATCACCAAGGACACGTTGATCGACATCGTCCACGACGTGGCAGCGGGGCGCTGATGGTTCCACTGGGGATCGGGGACTGGGCCGCCTCCGCGGTGGGCGGCACCATGGCGCTGGCCGTGCCGGTGGCGCTGCTGGCCGGGCTGGTGTCGTTCTTCTCCCCGTGCGTGCTGCCGTTGTTGCCCGGATATCTGACCTACGCCACCGGGCTCGGTGCGGCCGAGGTGATCGAGGGCGGCCGCCACCGGTTGCGGGTGCTGGCCGGGACCAGCCTGTTCGTGCTCGGCATCGCCGTCGTCTTCGTCAGCACCGGCGCAGTCGCCGGAGGACTGGGCGGACTGCTGTACCAGCACAGCAGTCTGATCAGCCGGCTGCTCGGCGTGGTGATCATCGTGCTCGGGCTGATGTTCGCCCGACTGATCAACCTCGGCCAGCGGGAACTGCGGATCCACCGGATCCCGGCCGTCGGAGTGGCGGTGGCCCCGCTGGTGGGCATCGTGTTCGCGCTGGGCTGGACACCGTGCGTGGGTCCGACCCTGGGAGCTGTGCTCACCCTGGCGCTGAACGAGGGCACCGCCGGTCGCGGCGCACTGCTGGCCGGGGTGTTCGCGCTGGGGTTGGGAATTCCCTTCGTGGTCGCCGGACTGGCCTACAGCCGGGCCGCCCGGGCGATCGGATTCCTGCGCCGTCACCAGTTGGCGGTGATGCGGACCGGAGGCATCGGCATGGTGATCGTCGGAGTCCTGCTGGTGACCGGGATCTGGAATGCGCTGATGCTCCGGGTGGTCAGCTGGACCGGCAACTTCGTACCAGGGATCTGATCATGACCGACACCACGACCGAACACCGCGACGCCGCCGCTGCCGGCACCGGCCCCGGCGGCGCCGACGGTCCCACCGGTTCCGGCGGCGGACACTCACGCCGCGGCGATGCCGCCCGGATCGGCCTGCTCGGCGGGCTGCGGTTCATCTGGACCCAGCTGACCACCATGCGTACGGCGCTGGGGCTGCTGTTCCTGCTGGCGCTGGCCGCGATCCCCGGCTCGATGGTGCCGCAGCGCAGCATCTCCCAGGTCCGGGTCAACACCTTCCTGGACCAGCACAAGACGCTGGGCCCGATCTACGACAAGGTCGGCCTCTTCAACGTCTACACCTCGCCGTGGTTCTCCGCGATCTACATCCTGCTGTTCGTCAGCCTGATCGGGTGCATCATCCCGCGGGTCGCCGTCTACACCCGGGCGTCGCGGGCCCAACCGCCGCGCACCCCGCGCTACCTGCACCGGATGCCGGTGCACCTCACCGCCGACCTCGACCAGGACGTCGTCGAGCAGCGACCGGCCGCGATCATCGACCGCGTCGTCGAACGGCTACGGTCGCGCCGCTACCGGGTGGCCCGGCAACCGGACGGTTCGGTGTCGGCCGAACGCGGCTACCTGCGTGAGGCCGGCAACCTGCTCTTCCACGTCAGCCTGATCTTCGTGCTGGCCGGGGTGGCGGTGGTCTGGCTGACCAACTTCCGCGGCACCAGCGCCGTCGTGGTCGGCAACGGTTTCGCCAACAACCTGGCCCAGTACGACGACTTCCGCGCCGGACCGCTGTTCAAGGAGTCCTCGCTGACCCCGTTCACCGTCAAGGTCGACAGCTTCCAGACCAAGTTCGAGACCGGATCGGTGCAGCGTGGCGCGGCCCGCGAGTTCAAGGCCGTGGTCACCGTGACCGACCGGCCAGGTGCCACTCCGCACCGGGAGACGCTGCAGGTCAACCATCCGCTGACCATCAACGGCAGCAAGGTGCACCTCATCGCCTGGGGCTACGCGCCGGTGATCACGGTCAAGGACGGCAACGGCAACGTCGCCTACTCCGGTCCGGTGATCTTCCTGCCGCAGGACGGCAACTTCACCTCGGCCGGGGCGATCAAGGCGCCGGACGCCCGTCCGCGGCGGTTGGGCTTCGAGGGCCTGTTCCTGCCCAGCGCCTACCTGGACAAGCGGGGCCCGCGGTCGGTCTTCCCCGACGCCCTCAACCCTGAACTGTTCCTGAACGCATGGTCGGGCAAACCGGCCAAGGAGACGGGACAGCCGGCCAGCGTCTACACCCTCAACACCCGCGGCCTGCAACAGATCATGAACCCGAAGAAGAAGGGCCAACCGCTGCGCTTCATCCTTCGTCCCGGCTACGTGCAGAAGCTGCCCGGCGGGCAGGGCACCATCCAGATGGACGGTGTGCAGCGCTGGGTGAAGCTGCAGGTCGGCGACAGCCCCGGCGCCTGGATCGCGATCGCCGCGATCGCGCTGGCGGTCACCGGTCTGTGCTTCTCCCTGTTCGTCCGGCCGCGGCGGGTGTGGGCTCGCGTGCGTACTACGCGGGGTAGTACGGTGTTGGAGATCGCCGGCCTGGACCGTGCTGACGCCCGCACCGGGCTGGACGACGACCTGGCCGACCTGATCGACGACGTCGGGCTGACCCGGTCCACCGACCGGACCGGACCGACGACGGACCCGGAAACCCCGGACTCACCGCAGGAGACGACGACATGAGCGCGCAGAACTTCTCCAGCCTCGCGATGGTCACCTCCGTGGTGCTCTACATCCTGGCCTTCGCCATGCACAGCATCGAATGGGCTGCGGTGCGTCGGGCGCCCCGGACCGAGGACGACGCAGCGGCCGGGTCCGCGACAACCGCACCGACTGCCCAGCCGGCCCTGGTCGGCGCCGCAGCGATGTCCGGTTCCGCTGCCACCGGTGCCCCCGCAGCGGTGACGTCGGCGACGGTGACCGGCGACGCCGGCCGCGGTCGGTCGACCACCGGCACCGGCTCACCGGACGCCGGGGGAGCCGGCAAGCTGACCCCCCGCCAGCGGATGGAGACGTTCGGCCGGCTCGGTGTCGCGTTCACCGTGATCGGGCTGGCCTGTGCGGTCGCCGGCGTCGCGTCCCGCGGCATCGCCGCGCACCGCTGGCCGCTGGGCAACATGTACGAGTTCACCACCATGGCGATGGTGATCATCGTCGCCGCCTATCTGGTGCTGGCCCGGATGGGGATGCGTTGGCTCGGCCTGCCGGTGACCCTGCTGGCGACGGTCGGCAACGGTCTGGCGGTGACGGTCTTCTACGTCGCCGTCGCACCGCTGGTGCCGGCCCTGCATTCGGTGTGGTTCGTCATCCACATCACCGCAGCCTCGATCAGCGGCGCGGCGTTCAACGTCGGTGGCGTCGTCTCGATCCTGTATCTGATCAAGAAGCGGGCCGAGGGCCGGGGCCCGGTCACCGGCTATCTGGCTCGGCTGCCGGAGACGCGCCGGATGGATGTGATCGCCTATCGGGTGCTCGCCTTCGCCTTCCCGCTGTGGACGTTCACCATCGCTGCCGGCGCGGTCTGGGCCGAGTACGCCTGGGGCCGCTTCTGGGGCTGGGATCCCAAGGAGACCTGGGCACTGATCACCTGGGTGGTCTTCGCCGGCTACCTGCACGCCCGGTCCACGGCCGGCTGGAAGGGCAGCCGGGCCGCCGTGATCGCGATCATCGGCCTGGCCGTGTTCTGGTTCAACTTCATCGGCGTGAACCTGCTCTTCGCCGGCCTGCACTCCTACGCCGGCATCTGACCGCTGCCGCGACACCGCGGAGGCCCCGCGTCCAGAGCTCGTCCCAGGGCGCGTCCTGGTGGTCGGCCGGGTCAGCGGAAATCGAAGCGGGTGCTGTCCACCGGGAATCGCGACCAGGCCAGCACGTGCCGCGGTTTCACCATGAACAGGCCCGCGGCCGATTCCGGTTGGTAGTCGGGATACCGGCTCCGGTAGCTCTGCTGCACGCGTTCGAAGAGTTCCGGGGTCAGATCGTTGGTCAGTGAGAAGATCCCGTCGACGATCACCACGTCGGTGGCGCTCTCCAGGTGCACCTGGGTCCGCGGATTCGCCAGCAGGTCGCGACCCCACCGGGTGACCTGTACACCGCCGTCGGCATACAGGGTGTCGGCGACCCAGGCGCCCCAGATCGGCCGGGCGTGCGGGCCGCCGTCGGCGTCGGCGGTGCTGAACCAGAAGTGCTTGGCCTGTGCCAGCTTGTCGCGTACCGCGGCCCAGGTCTGGGTCTGCTGACCGCCGGTGGCGTTGTATCCCTCCGGCAGCCGGGCCGGGCGCACCCGCGGTCCGGTCCCGGCCATGGCGTCGTTGCTCACGATGATCTTCCTCGACCTCGACCTCGACCTCGACCTCGACCTCCGAGGTTCCCTGACCACGGTATAGGCCGCCACGGACGATCCATGGGCCGTTCAGGGCAGGCCGGTGACCGCCACCTCACCGGCCGGCTCGGCCCGCAGGGACAGCGTGAACGGCCCGCAGCGCAGATCGTCGACCCGGACCCCGCCCAGCATCGGCAGCGCCGGTCCGGCGGTGAACCGCTGCTCGTCGAGGTCGGCCTCCAGCCCGAGCGCGGTGGTGAGCACCTGGAACGGCACCGCCGCGGCCCACGCCTGCGGCGAGCAGGAGGTCGGGTAGGGCACCGGGACCGGCACGGTGTCGGCGGCGTATCCGCAGAACAGCTCCGGGAGCCGGCCGCCGAACACGGTGGCGGCCTCCACCAGACCGGCCAGGATCCGCCCGGCCTGCTCACGGAACCCGTAACGGGACACCCCGGCGGCGACCAGCACGCTGTCGTGCGGCCAGACCGAGCCGTTGTGGTAGCTCGCCGGGTTGTACCGACCGGCCGCCGAGGACAGCGTCCGGATACCGAACCCGGTGAACAGGTCGGGGCCCAGGAGCCGTTCGACCACCCGGCCGGCGAACTCGGTCGGCACGATGCCCGACCACAGACAGTGCCCGATGTTGGAGGTCGGGCTGTCCACCGCCCGCTTGTCGCCGTCCAGCGCCACCGCGTAGTAGCCCAGGTCCGGCAGCCAGAACGCCCGGTGGAACCGACTCTGCAGGTCGGCGGCCCGCTCCGACCACGGTGCGGGATCGTCGTCGAAGAAGCGGGCCAGCCGGGCCCGGGCCTGCAGGGCCGCGTACACGTAGCCCTGCACCTCGGCCAGCGCGATCGGCGGGTCGGCGAGTCGGCCGTCGAGGAAGTTGATCGGATCCGAGCTGTCCTTCCAGCCCTGGTGCAGCAGGCCATGATCACTGGTGCGGAGGTACTCGACGAACCCGTCGCCGTCCCGGTCGCCGTAGTCGCTGATCCACGCCATCGCCCGGTCGACGGCCGGCATCAGTGCGGCGATGTCATCGCGGTTCGCGCCCCACCGCAGTGTCTCGCCGACCAGCCGCACGAACAGCGGGGTCGAGTCGATCGACCCGTAGTAGACACCGCTGCCGCCCAGGGCCAGTGACAGGTCGGCACCCTGGCGAACCTCGTGCAGGATCTTGCCCGGCTGCTCCTCGGTCTGCGGATCGTCCTGCTGTCCCTGCCGGGCGGCGAGGCTGCGCAGGGTGCCGAGCGCCAGCCCAGGGAAGTACGGCAGCAGCATGGAACTGGTCAGCAGCGAATCCCGGCCGAACAGCGTCATGAACCACGGCGCGCCCGCGGCCACCGCCTCATCCGTGCCGCCCTCCTGCGGCAGCCGCAGCGCACCGAGGTCACGGCTGCTGACTGCGAGCGCCTGCGCCAGACCCGCATGATCGACGGTGATCCCGGGAGTCCGCTGCCCCCAGTCGGTGGCCCGGTTCCAGGTCGACGAACACTCCACCGGCTGGTCGGTGGGGAAGCTCGACGGGGCCGCCTCCGCACCGATCATCGCCAGCAGCTGGACGGTGGTCGACCACACACCGTGCGGCGGAACGGTCGCCGTCAGGAGGATCTCGTCGGCGCCGAGGCGAGCGCCGTCGGCGACGATGCGCAGTCCTCGCCCGCCACCGGTCTGCTCGGCACGCAGTTCCAGGCAGCCGTCGGCGACACGACGGCTGACGCTGCGGTCGATGCCCGGCGCTCCCCGGACCTCGAAGATATCGGCGAAGTCGGCATCGACAGCGAACCGGAGTTCGACATCGGCCGGTTCGGTGCCGTAGTTGGCCAGGATGACGTCCTCGCGCATCCCGGCGCCGACCGAGCGGCGGCGTTCGATCATGATCGTGGCGTCCGGCCCGTCGCACCGTCGGTGCAGCCGGCCGACGAACCGACAACTGAACGGCTGGTCCGCCACGACCGCCAGCACGTCCGGGCTGCGCCCGTCACACGTCAACTCCCAGCGCGAGAGCACCCTGGTGTCGCGCACGAACAGCCCCTGCGCACCGCCGGGAGTGATCGCTCCGTCCTTGCCGGACAGACAGAACGACGATCCCTCGACGAGAGTCAGACTGCTCTCCCGGGACTGCGCAAGGCTGGCCGCCACGACCCCGGTCACCGACGCTGGCTTCTCCGACATGCCGCCACCCTTGCATGCCCCCAGCCGGCCAGGAAACGGATCCGAGCCGCGATGGTCGGAGTCGGCGCGCAGGTCGGGAGAGCGCCGGGCCGGTGTGGGGGATCGGCGCGCGGCCATGAAACGATCGGGCCATGCGGCATTTCGATCTGTGCGTCATCGGCTCGGGGTCGGGCAACGGCATCGTCGACGAGCGATTTGCCGACCTCCAGGTGGCGCTGATCGACGAGGGCGTCGGACCGCAGCACGTGTTCGGTGGGACCTGTCTCAACCTCGGCTGCATCCCCACCAAGATGTTCGTGCTGCCCGCCGATCTGGCCACCAGCCCGCTCGAGGCGGCGCGCCTCGGCGTGGATCTCGACTTCCGGGGTGCGGACTGGCCGAAGATCCGCGACCGGATCTTCGGCCGGATCGATCCCATCGCCGCAGCAGGTGAGACCTACCGGGCCTCCGCCGACAACGTCACCCTCTACCGAGAGCACGCCCGCTTCGTCGGCCCCCGCACGCTGCAGGTCGGTGACGAACGCATCACCGCCGACCGCATCGTCGTCGCCGCCGGCAGCCGTCCCGTCATCCCCGACATCCCGGGCCTGGACCGGGTCACCGTGCACACCTCCGACACCGTGATGCGGATCGACGCCCTGCCGGCGTCCCTGATCATCATCGGCGGCGGCTTCATCGCCTCCGAATTCGCCCACGTCTTTGCCGCGTTCGGTGTCGACGTCACGGTGCTGGTCCGCTCCGAGCGGATGCTGCACCACCAGGACGAGACCATCTCGGCGCGCTTCACCGAGCTGCTGGGCCGGCGCGTCCGCGTGCTGCGCAACACCTCCGCCGTCGACGTCGGACCCGATGCCACCGGCGGCGTCAAGGTCCGCACCGACCGCTCCGGTGAGCTGTCCGCGGACTTGCTGCTGGTGGCGACCGGGCGCCGCTCCAACAGCGACCTGCTGGACGTCGGCGCAGCCGGTATCGACGTCGACGACGCCGGCCGGGTCATCGTCGAGGACCACCAGCTCACCACCGCCGACGGTGTGTTCGCCCTCGGCGACGTGTCCTCGCCGTACCAGCTCAAGCACGTGGCCAACCACGAGGCCCGCGTCGTCCAGCACAACCTGCTGCATCGCGACGCCATGATCACCTCCGATCACCGGTTCGTTCCGCATGCCGTCTTCTCCGACCCGCAGGTCGCCGCGGTGGGGCTGACCGAGGCGGAGGCGGTGGAGCAGGAGTACGACTACACCGCCGTCGTCCAGGAGTACGGCAGTGTGGCCTACGGCTGGGCCATGGAGGACACCCAGCACATCGCCAAGTTGGTCGCCGACCGCCGCACCAAGCGCCTGCTCGGCGCCCACATCATGGGCCCGCAGGCCGCCACCCTCATCCAGCCGCTGATCCAGGCGATGAGTTTCGGATTGACCGCCCCGGAGATGGCGCGTGGGCAATACTGGATCCATCCGGCTCTGCCCGAGCTGGTGGAGAACGCCTTACTGGCGCTCAAGTTCGACTGAGCCGAGGTTGCCATGTTGACGCACCGAGGCACCCGCGTCGCTGTCGGGACGGTGGCCGCGGCCGTCACGATCGCCATGTCGGCGTGCTCGAGCGGGACGCCGTCGGCGTCACCGACCATCAGCCGGGCACCGGACCGGACCGCCGGCACGGCGTCGGCAGCCATGGGACCGGCTTCGGCCGAACCCAGCACGGGCTCCGCCGACCCCACCACGACCGGCACAGCCAGGACCCGACCCACCAGCCGGCAGCGGCCGGCTTCGACCGTCACCCCGGCTGCCCCACCGACCTGCCGGACGCTGGCGGGACGGATGTCGCTGAACCAGCGGATCGGTCAGTTGTTCATGGTCGGCACCAATTCGGCCGGGATGCCGGCCGCCGAGGCCGCCACGCTGTCGCGGCTGCATGTCGGGTCGGTTCTGTTGCTCGGCAACACCAAGGCCGGTCGGGACGCGGTCGGCCGCGTCACCGCCCACATCCGACGCAACGTCAGCAGCCAGCACGGCGCCAGGGTGCTGCTGGCTGCCGACCAGGAGGGCGGCCTGGTGCAACGACTGGCCGGACCCGGGTTCGACACCGTGCCCAGTGCCGTTCAGCAGGCCAAGCTCTCCGACTCCGTCCTGCGGCAGCGGGCGACGCGCTGGGCCCGCCAACTCGACAAGGCCGGAATCGACGTCAACCTCGCGCCCGTCTCCGACGTGGTGCCGACCTGGATCGGCCGGGCCAACCAGCCGATCGGCGCCCTCGACCGCGGGTACGGCTCCGATCCCCAGGTGGTCGCGGCGAAGAACACCGCCTTCATCCGTGGCATGCACGCCGGCCACGTCGGTGCGACGGTCAAGCACTTCCCCGGGCTGGGGGTGGTCCGCGGCAACACCGATCTCGTCGCGCACGTCACCGACACCCACACCACCCGCCACAGCAGCCGGCTGGCGGGTTTCACCGCCGGGGTCCGGGTCGGCGTGGACGAGGTGATGATGTCCTCGGCCGTCTACACCCGGATCGACGCCGACCATCCGGCCGCGTTCTCCCGGATCATCGTCCGGGACATGCTCCGCGGAGACCTGGGTTTCCGCGGCGTGATCATCTCCGACGACCTGCTGGGCAAGGCACTGGGCGGGGTGAGCCAATCCAAGCGGGCACTGCGGTTCATCAGGACCGGCGGCGATCTCGCCATCGTCGGTGATCCGTCCGCGATCACACCGATGGTCCATGCGGTCCGCGACGCGGCCGCAGGCAATCCGAAGCTGCGGTCGAAGATCGTCGACGCCAGCACCCGGGTGCTGAGGATGAAGCATCGCTACGGTCTCGTCGACTGCACCGGCTGACCACCCCCGCTGCCGGGGCCGCCGTCAGCCGCCGATCCTCAGCTCTCCCAGCACCTTCCGGGCATCGGGCAGATACTTCTTGGCCGTGTCCGGGATGGATGCGTAGTACAGGCCCGAGGTGACCCCGTCGTTGATGACGACGACGATCATGGTCTCGCCCTTGGTCCTGAGGCCGGTGATGTCGAAGGTGAGATGGGACTGCAGGTACCAGGCCTGGTGCCCGTCCACGGTCATGGCCTTGCTGACCTGGTCGTGACGCTGGACGGGGTTGTCGCCGTAGAAGACTCCGGTCACGCACTTGGCGACGATCTGGGCGCCCTGCTTGGGGGTGTAGAAGCCGTCACCGGCCATCAACTCGGCCACCAGCACCGAGGCCACCCAGTTCTGTCCCGGCTGGTAGTTGGTCTCGATGGTGATCTCCTGCTCCTGGACATCACTTCCGAACGGAACCCGATCGTCGCCCTGCGGCGGCTGCCACGGCGCCGGCAGTTGGGGATAGGAGACCGGACCGCCGTGGACCCGACCGTCGTTGGGATGGTTCGGCGCGGCCGTCGCGGACTGGGTCGTGGTGGGGCACGGGTTCTGCGAGGCATCCCCGCCCGGGTTGGTGGCGTTGTTGACCAGGCTGCCGCCGAGGTTGCGCACCACCAGCACGATCACGACGATGATCACGACCAGGAGCGCGCCGCCGCCGATCCACCAGCCGAGCGCGCTGCGCCTGCGGCCGCTCTGCTGCTGATACTGCTGGTACGCGCTCTGCTGGCCACTCCCGTACTGGCCCGATCCGTACTGGCCGGACCCGTACTGGCCGGACCCGTACTGGCCGGACCCGTACTGGCCGGACCCGTACTGGCCGGACCCGTACTGGCCCGAGGGCGGGGGAGGCTGGCCGATGCCCTGGCTCGGCGGGGGCGCCGACGGATCGGCTGACGTGGCGGCCGACCAGGCATGCCCGTCCCAGTAGCGGTACAGGCCCTGCTGGCCGCCCGGATCCGGATACCATCCTGCGCTCGCCACGGGGTGAGTCTATGCGGGCGGGGTGTCGGCCTCATCCGATCGGGTCGCCCCAGCCGGGTTCGGGGCAGTCGATCAGCCCGTGGTGCATCCGTCCGATCATGGACCGAGTCTGCTCCGGACCGGCCGTGCTGGTCCGGGGTCGGCGGGTCGGGGCGCGGCAGGGGTCAGCCGAAGCGGCCGGTGATGTAGTCCTCGGTGGCCTTCTCGTCCGGGTTGGAGAAGATCTTCTCGGTGGAGCCCATCTCGACCAGCCGGCCCGGCTTGCCCTGTGCGGCCAGATTGAAGAAGGCGGTCTGGTCGCTGACCCGGGCGGCCTGCTGCATGTTGTGGGTCACGATCACCACGGTGAACTGCTCCTTCAACTGGCCGATCAGATCCTCGATCGCCAGGGTGGAGATCGGGTCCAGGGCCGAGCACGGCTCGTCCATCAGCAGGACCTGCGGCTCGACCGCGATCGCCCGGGCGATGCAGAGCCGCTGCTGCTGGCCGCCGGACAGGCTGCTGCCCGACTTGTCCAACCGGTCCTTGACCTCGTTCCACAGGTTCGCCGCATGCAGCGACTTCTCCACCGCGTCCACGAGCAACTTCTTGTTCCGGACCCCGTTCAGCTTCAGCCCGGCCGCGACGTTGTCGAAGATCGACATCGACGGGAACGGGTTGGGCCGCTGGAACACCATCCCGACGGTCCGGCGAACGGCGACGGGGTCGACGCCCGGCGCGTAGAGGTCCACCCCGTCCAGCTCGACGCTGCCCTCGACGCGGGCGCCGGGGACGACCTCGTGCATCCGGTTCAGGGTGCGCAGGAAGGTGGACTTGCCGCAGCCGGAGGGGCCGATGAAAGCGGTCACGGTGCGCGGCTGGACGGTCATCGACACGTCCTGGACGGCGTGGAAGTCGCCGTAGTAGATGTCGACGTCGGTGACGTCGATGCGCTTGGCCATCGTTGGTGGTTCTCCTCAGTGCTTGCTGAGCCGGCGCACACCGCGCCCGATCAGGTTGAGTGCCATGACGATCAGGATCAGGGTGAGGGCCGCACCCCAGGCCCGGTCGAAACCGGGCAGGCCGGGCGGCTGGTCCCGCAGCGAGTTGATCATGGTCGGCAGCGATGCCATCACCCCGGAACCGGGGTTGTAGTTGATGCCCATGGCGTACGACACCAGGATCAGCAGCGGTGCCGTCTCACCCATCACCCGGGCCAGACCGAGCAGGACGCCGGTCACGATCCCGCTCAACGAGGTCGGGATGACGACCCGGATGATCGTCTTCCACTTCTGCACCCCGAGCGCGTAGGAAGCCTCCCGGAGGGTGTCGGGAACGAGCTTGAGCATCTCCTCGGTCGACCGCAGCACCGTCGGCAGCATCAGCAGCACCAGCGCCAGCGCCGCCGCCACCGCGGACCGGCCGAAGCCGAGGATGGTGATCAGCAGCGAGAAGACGAACAGTGCGGCGACGATGGACGGGATGCCGGTGAGGATGTCCACGGCGAAGCTGATCACCCGGGCCAGCTGGGTCCCGCGGGTGTACTCGACCAGGTGGATCGCGCCGAGCACGCCGAGCGGGACGGCGATGACGGCGCTGATCACCGCGATCTCGACGGTGCCGATGATCGCGGCGTACGCCCCGCCGCCGTTCACCAGCGGGGTGATGTTGCGCTGGCTCTCGTTCCACCAGGCGGAGTTCAGCACCACGCCGATACCGCGGGAGACGACCGAGTACAGGATCCACCCCAACGGAGCGACCGCGAGCAGCGCGGCCAGCGTGACCAGCGCGGTCGCCACCGCGTTCTTCACCGTCCGTGCACCGCGGGGGCGGGACAGGTCCAACCGGTCGACGTCGCCGGCGATCCTGGTGTTGTCGACGGCGGTCATGCCCGGGCCCCCGCTCTGCCGGCGATGAGCCGGGCGACGGCGTTCACCGCGAACGTCACCACGAACAGCACCAGGCCGGCAGCGATGTAGGCCCCGGTCTTGGTCGGCGTGTCGAACTCCTGGGCGTTGTTGGCGATCTTGCTGGCGAAGGTCTCACCGCCGGCGAACACCGACGGGCTGAACGGTGCGCCCTGTGACGGCGTGGAGAGGATGATCATCACGGCGATCGTCTCGCCCAGGGCCCGCCCGAGCCCCAGCATCGAGGCGCTCAGCACCCCCGAACGGCCGTAGGGCAGGACGGTCATCCGGATCTTCTCCCACCGGGTCGCACCCAGCGCCAGCGCCGCCTCGGTGTGATCGGTGGGGGTCTGGGCGAACACGTCCCGCGAGATCGCGGTGATGATGGGGACGATCATGATCGCCAGCACCACCGAGGCGACCAGCACGGTGCCTCCGGCCGAGACCCCCGGCGCGAACAGCGGGATCCAACCCAGCTTGTTCTGCAGGAAGGCACTGATGGGCTGCATCCTGGGCGCCAGTTCGATGATGCCCCACAGCCCGAAGACGATCGACGGCACCGCGGCCAGCAGGTCGACGACGAACGCCAACGGTCCGGCGACCCGGCGCGGGGCGTACTGGGTGATGAACAGGGCGACACCGATCGAGACCGGCACCGCGATCACCATCGCGACCACCGACGACAGCACGGTGGTCCACAACAGGTCGGCGATGCCGAAGCGCAGGTCACCGCCGTTGACCGACCACTCCCGTGAGGTCAGGAAGTTGACCCGGTCCCGGGCCAGGCTCGGCAGTGCCATCCACAGCAGGAAGACGCCGATGAAGACGACCAGGGCGATGATGAGCAGGCTGGCGCCCAAGGAGGCGCCGTGGAAGAGCCGGTCACCGGACTTGCCGACCCGGGCGAACCGGACCGGACGGTCGCCGAGGTGATCCGGAGCCTGCGGGCGCGGATGTTCGGTCGGTTCTCGCCGGACCGGCACCACGCGGCGAAGGGTGACGTCGGTATCGGTCGTCGGGCGGACACCCGGCCGGTCACGTTCTGTCAAGGACATCTGGCTCCTCAGGTCGAGGACTGGTCACCGGGCTCCGACCGCCGGCCAGAACATCGGTTCCAGTATCACCGAAACCACGCGAACCGCCCGCCCGGGAGCGGGGCTGTTGGCCCAGACTCCCGGCCGGACGGCCGCAACGGTGCAGGTCGGTGGTCAGTGGATCCACCCGGTGGGGACGACGGTGCTCACTTGATCGCGCCGATCGCGTCGGAGACCTTACTGCGCAGCTGGCTGGGCAGTGGCGCGTAGCCGAGCTGGACCAGCGACGACTGGGTCTGGCTGGAGGCCATGTAGCCGAGGAAGTCCTTCTCCAGCTTGGTCTGGTTGGCGTCCAGGCCCTGGCTGCAGACGATCTCGTAGGTGACCAGCAGCAGCGGGTAGGCGCCGGCCTTGGTGTCGGCGTACTGCAGCTGGAGCTTCAGGTCATTGCCCTTGCCGATGACCTTCGCACCCGCGACCGCGTTGCCGACGTTCTGCGCGGTGAGTTCGACCGGGCCGGAGCCGTTGTCGATCTGCGCCATCGACAGCTGGCTGTTCTTGGCGTAGCTCCACTCGTCGTAGGAGATGCTGTTCTTGGTGGCGGCGATCCCCTGGGCGATGCCGGAGGACTTGTTCTTGCCCTCACCGACACCCGACCAGCTCTTCGACGGCTCCTTGGTCCAAGCACCCTGACCGGCCTCCTTGAGGAAGGTCTCCACGTTCTGGGTGGTGCCGGACTCGTCGGAGCGGAAGAAGACGGTGATCTTGTCCTTCGGCAGCGAGGCGCCGGGGTTGAGCTTGGCGATCTGCGGATCGTTCCAGGTGGTGATCTTGCCGGTGAAGATCTCGGCGGCCACCTTCGGGGTCAGCACCAGCTTGTCGACACCGTCGACGTTGTAGACCAGCGCCACCGGGCCGGCGACCATCGGCAGATTCCAGGCCGGATTGCCGTTGCAACGCTTGGCCGCGGCGGTGGCCTCGGTGTCGTCCAGCGCCGCGTCGGAGCCGGCGAAGTCGACCAGGCCGCGGGTGAAGTTCTCGATGCCGGCGCCGGAGCCGGTCGGGTTGTACTCGATGCTGGCCTTGTTGCCACAGGCCGAGCTGTAGTTGGCGATCGCCTGGGTGATCGCGTTCGCCTGGGCGGTGGAGCCCTCGGCATGCAGCTTGCCGGCGGGGCAGGCCAGCGAAGCGCCCGACGCGCTTGCCGCCCCTCCCGCGGCCGACGAGCCGCCGGTCGTGCCGGCCGGAGCCGGGTCCGAACCACAGGCGGCCAGTCCCATCACGCCGATGGCGGCGACCGCGGCCACCTGGGCCAGTCGCTTGACCGGGCCCTTGCGGGCCGGCCGGGATGCAACGGAAGTCGTCACTGTTCTTTGAGCCCTTCGATCTAGGGTTCAACCCCTGGACATGGATCGGGGCCGTTCGTTCACCCCGATGGCGCCGACGGTAGGCAGTCAACGTGACCGGAACGGCCCGCAGAGGTGAACGCCAGGTGAACAGCGTCCAGCGGCTGGTGACTGCGGGCCGGTCAGGTCCGCGGGCGGTGGCGCTCCACCGCGTGCACCTGGCCGGTGTCGGTGAGATGCACGACCACACACTCGGCGGTGCCCAGCGGATGGTCCGGCAGGTCCAGCGCGGTGAGCATGTGCGGCAGCACCGGCCGGTGACCGCAGACGGCGATCGGACGATGCTCGACGACGGCGAGTTCGCGCAGTTCGTCCATCGTTGCGGCCACCCCGTCGGGGTCGTCGCACCCCTGTTCCTCGTTGAGGATCGCCAGTGTGGTGACCGCAACCCTGGCCTGCAGTGCGTACGGCTGCAGGGTGCTGGCACAGCGCGCCCACGGCGAACTGATCAGCTGTTGCACCCCGTAGGCGGCCAACAACGGCACCAACCGGCGCGACTGCACCCGCCCCCTGGCCCGCAGCGGCCGGTCCCGGTCGTCGCCGTCCCAGTCCTTGCGGTTGACCGCCTTGGCGTGCCGGACGACGATCAGCGGGGTGGTGACGGGCTGCTCGGCGGCCTGGTCGACGAGCTTGCGGTCCTGGTCGTAGCTGAGCCGGTCGGCGGCCAGTTCCACCGGCAGCCAGGCGACCTCGTCGACCTCGGGTTGACTCCCGTCGTCGGGGCGGCGGTGGCCGGCCGGCGTCGGGTCGGGGTCGCCGACCGGGTGGCCGATCCACCAGCAGACCTGCTTGTGTACCGACTTCGCCGACCGGTAGCTGTGCCGATCCAGCGGCGACAGCAGCCGGACGGGCTGGCCGGTCTCCTCGACGACCTCGCGGACCGCGGCGGCCGGCAGTTCCTCGTCGGGGTCGAGCTTGCCCTTGGGCAGCGACCAGTCGTCGTACCTCGGCCGATGCACCACCAACACCTCACGTCGGCGGTCGGCCCCGCTGCGCAACACCACCGCGCCGGCGGCCTCGATCGTCCTCATCCGTCACTTGGTCCGGCGGCGGGTGGACCGGTTCACCAGCATCTCCTGCAGGTCGCGCAGCGGGGTCCCGTCGTCGTCCAGCACCCGCTCGTGCCAGGTGCCGTCGCCGCTGAGCCACCAGGCGCCGGTCCGGTCGTCGAAGGCCAGCTCGAAGAGCTTCTCGATCTCGGCGATGTGGGCCCGGTTGGTGATCGACACCAGCACCTCGACCCGGCGGTCCAGGTTGCGGTGCATCAGGTCCGAGGACCCCATCCCGACCGAGGGCCGGCCGCCGTTGGCGAACCAGAACAGGCGGCTGTGCTCCAGGAACCTGCCGACGATGCTGCGGACCCGGATGTTGTCGCTCAGGCCGGGGATCTGCGGACGCAACGTGCAGATGCCGCGGATCCACAGGTCCACCGGCACGCCCACCTTCGACGCCCGGTACAGCGCGTCGGTGATCGTCTCGTCGACCAGCGAGTTCACCTTGATCCGGATGCCCGCCGGCCGGCCCGCACGGTGCTGCTCGATCTCGTTCTCGATCCGCTCGATCAGCCCGGTCCGGATGCCGTGCGGAGCCACCAGCAGCCGCCGGTACTCCTTCTCCTGACTCATCCCGGACAGGTGGTTGAACAGCCGGCCGATGTCCTCGGTGACGATCGGGTTGGCCGTCAACAGGCCCATGTCCTCGTACTGGCGAGCCGTCTTCGGGTTGTAGTTGCCGGTGCCGATGTGGGCGTAGCGGCGCAGACCCTCCGGCTCGTCCCGGACCACCATGGCCAGCTTGCAGTGGGTCTTCAGCCCGATCAGGCCGTAGACGACGTGACAGCCGTGCTGTTCCAGCCGGCGGGCCCAGGCGATGTTGGCCTGCTCGTCGAAACGGGCCTTGATCTCCACCACCGCCAGCACCTGCTTGCCCGCCTGCGCGGCCTCGATCAACGCATCCACGATCGGGGAGTCGCCGGAGGTCCGGTACAGCGTCTGCTTGATCGCCAGCACCTGCGGATCGTCGGCGG
The DNA here is from genome assembly GCA_963758075.1 of uncultured Actinomycetota bacterium. Lineage (GTDB taxonomy): Bacteria > Actinomycetota > Actinomycetes > Propionibacteriales > Propionibacteriaceae > Microlunatus. The sequence continues at coordinate 1,171,196 of CAVWTT010000005.1, forward strand.
CCTGCTCGATGAACCGCTGCACACTGGTCGCGAACGAGTCGTAGGGATGATGCAGCAGGACGTCGCGCTGTTTGAGGGCGGCGAACATGTCGGCCGGCTTGGCGGTCTCCACCTCGGCCAGGTGCGGGTGGGTCTTGGGCAGGAACGCCGGATACTTCAGTTCGGCCCGGTCCAGGTCGGCCAACGCGGCCAGACCGCCCAGGTCGAGCGGGGCGGGCAGCTGGAACACCTCGTTCTCGTTGACGTCGAGCTCGGTCATCAGCAGCTCGAGCATCTTGGCGTCCATGGTGTCGGTGACCTCGAGCCGGACCGGCGGACGACCCACCTTGCGCCGCAGCAGCTCCTTCTCCAGCGCCACCAGCAGGTTCTCGGCGTCGTCCTCCTCGACCTCGACGTCCTCGTTGCGGGTGACCCGGAACGCGTGATGGTCGACCACCTGCATGCCACCGAAGAGCTGATCCAGGTGTCGGGCGATGATGTCCTCCAGCGCCACGAACCGGCCCTCGGCCAGCGTCAGGAACCGCGGCAGGATGTCGGGCACCTTGACCCGGGCGAACTGCCGGGCGCCGGTCTCGGAGTTCTTCACGATCACGGCCAGGTTCAGCGACAGGCCGGAGATGTAGGGGAACGGGTGCGACGGATCCACCGCCAGCGGCGTCAGTACCGGGAAGATCCGCTCGGCGAACAGCTGCCGCATCCGGTCCTTCTCCTCGCCGGTGAGCTCATCCCAGCGCAGGATCTCGATGCCGTGCTCGGCCAGCTCCGGGCGGACCTGCTCGGCGAAGGTGCGGGCCTGCTCGGTGACCAGTTCGCGGGTGCGGTGCAGGATCGCCTCGTGGATCTCCCGCGGCATCAGCCCGCTGACGCTCGGCACCGCGACGCCGGCGGCGATGCGGCGCTTGAGCCCGGCCACCCGCACCATGAAGTACTCGTCCAGGTTGGTCGAGAAGATGGACAGGAACCGGACCCGCTCCAGCAGCGGGATCCGCACCCGGTCCCGGGCCAGCGCCAGCACCCGGTTGTTGAACGCCAGCCAGCTCAGCTCGCGGTCCAGGAAGCGGTTGGCGGGCAGGTCGGGGTCGGAGACCTCCTGCTCGTCGGCCATCGCCCGCCCCACCGGATTGGTGCGGCCGGCGGTGTCGCGGTCCAGCAGCCGGGTCTGGCTGCCGGCGATCAGGTCCCCGTCCGCATCCGGGTCGGTGTCGGCCGGGGCGCCGGCGATGGCGGTGCGGGTGGTGATCGCCGGCGCCTTCTGGACCGTCCGCTCCGCCGACGGCTGCGCCGGTGCGTCGGTGGACCGACCGTTGGTCGTGCGGGCGCCGCCGGCAGCGGCGCCGGCCGGCGCGTCGGTGTCGGTGGTGTCCATCCTCATCCCTGCCTTCGCCTGCGCTGATCACCGCCTGCGGCGGCCTGTCAGATCACATCATTCACCAGCCTGCCGGCTCAGCCGACCCGGCCGGGCTCACCCGTGCTGGGCGTACAACACGTCGCGGCTCAGCGTGTCGAACCCGTTCAGGACGTACAGATTGACGGCAGGGACATTGTCCCCCTCCACATACAGGATGACCTCGGCCAGACCCAGATCGTCTCGCAGGTGGCGCAGGCCCGCCCGCAGCAGCGCCTTGCCCAGGCCCCGGCCGGACGCGTCCGGGTCGACACCGAGCACGTACACCTCGCCGCGGGTGTCGGAATGCTGCTTGAGCCAGTGGAATCCGACCATCCGCCCGTCCTGGTCCTCGGCCACCAGGAAGTCCTGGGGGTCGAACCAGGACTCGACCATGGTGGCGTGCAGCCCCTCCGCGGTGACCCGGCCCTGTTCGGGATGGTGGGCGAAGGCGCGGGCGTTGACCCGCAGCCAGGCCCGGTCGTCGGCGCCGGGGCGGAACGCGCGGATGCGCACCCCGGCGGGCAGTTGCGGGTCCAGGATCGGGGCGGTCAAGGAACGGCCCATCACCAGCAGTTCGCGGGCCGCGACGAGATGGGCGCTGGCCGCCAGGGTGCGCGCCGCCACCGAGTCGCCGGGGGCCCAGATGCGTACCGATGTCTCGGCCGCCTCGATGCAGGCCGCCAGCAGCCGACGCCCAGCCCCGGCGCGGCGGGCCTGCGGCACCACGAACAGCGAGCCGGTCGGATCGGTGTGGATGTCGCGGAGAAAGGCGTGCCCGACCCACTCCAGCCGCTGCCGGCCGGAGTCGTCGGTGACAGTCCGGTGCACGGTCACGTGCAGCGGAGCCTGCGCCGGGTCCAGCGACTCCGGATGCCGGACCGCCTGCAGCGCCTCGTCGTTGAGCGGGGGATGGCCGTCGACGGCCTCGGTCTGGGCCGCCATCTCCAGCAGCGTGTCCCGGTCCTCGCGGGGCAGCACCGTCGAGGCGGCGACCGTGTAACGGTGCGCAGGAGTGCCGGTGACCACGACCCCACGGTAGCGATGCCCCCCGACCGCGGCCCCGGGGAACCCGCCGTCGACATAGGCTGGAACGGTTATGGATGACGGCAGCAACATCACCGCCCCCGCCGACGGCTCGCCGCGGCGCACCTCTCCCGACGCCGGCCCGGTGGACGACCGATGGGCCGGCCGGCAGCGCCTGTTCGCGCTGGTGGGCGCCGGGCTGGCGCTGGCCGCCGTGGTCTGCGCCGTGCTAGGGCTGACCGGTCTGCCGGCCCGCTCGGGCGCCGACGGTGACGCGATCACCGCGGTCGTCGCGAGCGCGGTCCTGCTGATCGCCTGCGCCGTCCTCGGCTGGGCCTGGACGGCGCAACTGGCGGCCTGGCGGTCGGGATCCGGGAGCGAGCGCGACCGGTCGACCCGGAGCGTGGTGGCACTGGTGGCGCACCTGACCAGCTATGTGGCGGTCCTGGTCGCCATGTACGCCACCCTGGCCGCCAGTGCGCTGGCCGGCTGGGGCAGCCACTCGGGCAGCCTCCTCGGCATCACCTTCCTGCTCGTGATCGCCGCCCAGGTCGTCGGCGGCACCCAGATGCTGCGTCGCAGCGGGCCGCCCGGCACCGTTCCGGTCTACCTGCGCCGGCTGAACGCCAAGGTGCAGTCGCTGCGCTGACGGCCGTCCGGGGCGGGCGACAGAGTCAGAGGCCGTCCCGGTCGTGCCAGTGCTGCTGCCAGCGCCAGTCGATCGGGTCGCTGTGCCGCTGGTAGCGGATGTCGGTCGACAACCTGATCAGTCGCGCGGGGTCGACGTTGTCCAGCGAGGCATGCACCATGTAGGGCGAGTGGATCATCACGTCGCCGGCACGGAAGTCGGTGCCCAGCCAGCGCCGGTCGAGCCGGTCGGCCAGGCCGGGCAGGTCGGCGGTGATGCTGGCCGCCGGCAGTGTCCGGCCGCGCCGCTCGGCGTCGACATAGTCGCGGTGGGAGCCCTCCAGATAGACCAGCGGCCCGCGGTCCAGCGGGATGTCACCGAGCGGGATCCACGCCGACAACAGCCGGTCGGTGCCCTCCCGCAGGTAGAGCAGGTCGTAGTGGGCCTGGGTCGCGGTGCCGATGCCCGCCTCGCCGGGCCGGGTGTGGCGGATGATCCGGCGGCGGTGCAGGAAGCTGGTCTCGCCGAACATCCAGTCGAACCAGCCCCGCAGTGGCGGCTGGGTGCAGAAGGCCTCGTACTCGGTGCCGGGGACGACTCCGCGGAACAACGCCGTTCGCAGCACCGCCCGGTCCACCGGACCGCCACTGTCCCGACCGGTCTCGGCCGGCTGGGACGGGTCGGTCAGCCCGGCCTCGCGGAGCGCCGAGAAGTAGTACCGGCGGAACGCGCGAACCCGGTCGGGGTCGAGGAGGCCGGGCAGGAAGAGGTACCCGTCGCGCTGCAGCCGCCGCCACAGCGCCGCCCGATCCGACCGCAACTCGGCCGGCACGGGCCGCAGCTCGCCCCACCGGCTCCGGCCGGCGGCCAGCCGGTACCCGTTCGACGTCAGCGTCATCGCCGATCCCTCCGCTCCGTGGTCCGCCGTCCCGCCACCGACGGCCGGGCAATCAGCCCTTGAGGGCGCCGGCGGCGATGTTGGCGATGAAGTGCCGCGAGCCGATGATGAAGATGCCGATCAGCGGCACCACGCTGATCAGCGCCCCCGCCATCACCATCCCGTAGTCGGTGTTGTAGATCGAGTTCAGGGTGGACAGCGCCACCTGCAGCGTCTGCCTCTTCGGGTCGACAAGCACGATCAGCGGCCAGACGTAGTCGTTCCAGGTGGTGATGAAGGTGAAGATGCCGAGGAAGGCGATCCCGCCGCGCATCATCGGGACACCGATGCTCCACCAGGTACGGAAGAAGCCGGCACCGTCGACTCGGGCGGATTCGATCAATTCGCCCGGGATGGAGGTCTCGGCGAACTGCCGAAGGAGGAAGATGCCGAACGCGTTCGCCGCACCCGGCACGATCAGCGCCTGAAAGCCGCCGATCCAGCCGAACCAGCTCATCTCCACGAAACTGGGCACCAGCGACAGGCTGCCCGGGACCAGGAAGGTGGCAAGCAGGATGGTGAACAGCACCTTCTTGCCCGGGAACTCGTACTTGCCGAAGGCATAGGCCGCCAGCGAGTCGAAGAACATCACCAGCACCGCGACCGCGGCCGAAACCAACACCGTGTACAGCAGCGCCCGGAAGAGATTGACGTTTTCGATCACACCGCGGACGTTCTCGACGAAGCTGTTGCCGATCCACAGCTTCGGCGGATAGCCGAAGATCTCCGCGGTGGTGTGTGTGGACATCACGATCAGCCAGTAGAACGGGAAGAGCGAGAGCAGCACGCCGACGATGATGCAGGCGTGGGTGACGATCTGGCCGACAAGCGTCCTGCGTCGTGCTGCAGCGTTGGTCGGTTGGCCAGTCGGCTCGGCCGGCCGGGTGGTGTTCGTGTCGACTGTCGCGGTCATCGCGACGTCACCTCCTTGCGCCCGCTGCTGAGCGGCTTCCTGCCACCGACCTCGCGTTCGCTGACCAGTCGCCAGTTGATGGCCGCGAAGACCACCGCGATGATGAACAAGGCCCACGCGATGGCGGCGCCGTAGCCGAAGTCGAACTGGGTGAAGGCCTGGTAGTACTGATAGAGCACGATCGTCATGCCGGCCTCACCCGGGCCACCGGTGTTTCCGAGCAGGACCTGCGGCTCGGTGAAGAGGCTCAGCCCCCCGATGGTCGAGGTGATCACCGTGAACAGGATCACCGGTCGCAGCATCGGGATCGTGATCCTGAGGAAGATCTGCCACATCCTGGCGCCGTCCACGCGGGCGGACTCGTAGAGCTCGGTCGGAATCGCCTGCAACCCGGCCAGGTAGAGAATCGAGTTGTAACCGGTCCATCGCCAGATCACCATCGCTGCGATGGTGACCTTGATCCCCCAGGGACTCGACAACCACGGGATTCCACTGGCGCCGATCGCCGTCAACGCTGAGTTGATCAGACCGAAGCTGTCGGAGAACACCGAGCCGAACACGATGGCCATCGCCACCATGCTGGTCACGTTGGGGATGAAGAACGCAACCCGGTAGAAGCCCTTGAAACGGATGTTCTGATGCAGCAGGAAGGCGATCACCAGGGCCAGGAAGAGCATCGGGACGGTGGAGATGATCCAGATGATGAAGGTGTTGGTGACGGCGTTCCAGAACCGGCCGTCGGTGACGAGATACCGGTACTGCGACAGTCCGACGAACTTCATCGTCCCCATCCCGTCCCAGGCGGTGAACGAGATGTAGATCGAGAACAGCAACGGGAACAGCCCGAAGACGAGGAACAGGATGTAGAAGGGTGCGATCGCCGTGTACTGCGGCCAGAACCTCCGCAGCCCGCCGTGCCGCCGCGGCTGTGTCGTGGTTCCGGCGATTTCGGTCCGGCTGATGGCCGGTTTGGTGGCTGTCATACGTCGACACCCCGCTTCCGCAGCGTCCGGTTGGTCTGTTCCACCGCGTCCTGCCAAGCCCGTTCCGGGTCCTTGCCGGAGCTCTCCACATTGACTATCTCGTCGGTGAAGTAGGCAGCCTGCGTCTCGTACGTGCTGATGAACGAGGTCGGCACCTGCTCGGCCGCCTTCCTGAAGAACTTCAGCGGGCTCTCGTCACCGAAGAACGTGGAGTCACTCTTCATGATGCCGCTGGTGAACGAGTCCGGGCAGGACGGGAAGAGCTGGATGTCGTTGAACGCGATCGCTTGGTTCTTCGGACTGTTGAGCCAGGTCATGAAGGCGAAGCCGGCCTCCGGATCCTTGCAGGTGCGCGGCATGCAGACAAACGATCCGCCGCTGTTGCCGGGTCGGACGGGCTGGTCGGCGATCCGCCACCTGCCCTTCGTGGTGGGTGCGGTGTCGGCCAGGATCTGGGCCCACCAGACTGCCTCGATGTGGCCGGCGGTCTTGCCGCTGGTCCACGCCGCGTTCTGGTCGTTGCCAACCTGTTGGTTCCCGGTGATGCCGGCCTTGATCGCACGCACCGCGACCTCCCAGGCGTCACGGATCGTGTTGTGCGGCTCCATGTAGAGCGGGTTGCCGGCCTTGTCGAAGTAGCGCTTCGGGCTGGCGTTGATGTACTGCTGGAACAGCACCGAGCCGGTGATCTCCATGAAGGACCCGGCGTTCTTCTTCAGCTTCTTGCCGAATTCGATGTAGCCGTCCCAGGTCTTGATCTGCTCGGCCACGGCCGCCGGCTCGGACGGCAGCTTCGCCTTCTTCATCACGTCGGCGCGGTAGTAGAAGCCGGTCGGTCCGGTGTCCAGCGGGAAGAACCGGAAGTGGTTGGTGGGAGTGACGCCCAGTTGCCACTTCCAATCGAAATAGAGGTGCTTGTACTTCTGGGCCCCCAGCTCGTCGAGGTCCAGGAACATCTCCTCGTTCGGGTAGTACAGCGAGACGTTGGAGTTGATGAAGGTCAGATCGGGGATGTAGGCGTCCCCCGCCAGGCTGGTGCGCAGCTTGGTGTCGAAGCTGCCGCCGATCACGTCGGATCGCAGGGTGTTGTTGGTAGTACCGGGGATCCGCTTCGCAGCTTGCTTCAGGAATCGCGGATCCGCGGATCGATTCCAGTACCAGAGTACGAGTTGGCCGGGTACGGAGGAGATGTGCACCTGGGATCCGCAACCGGAGAGACCGCCGGCGAGCGCGGCGGCGCCGAGTCCGGCCGTGCCGGCCAGCAATGACCTCCGAGACAATGACTTTCGAGGCAGGCCAGCCATTCGCTCTCACTCTCGACATTGAGGTGCGGTTGCCCGGCTGCCACGACGTCCGGTCGGGCCGGTCGCAAGAGCCTGACAACCGTCAGTGGACAGCACAGACAGGTCGGAATCCCGGGCGCACACCACCGCAAACGGCGTGAACGTTCACGACTCCTTGGTGGGAACCGTGACACCGGGAGCAAACGAAGTCAATAGGCCGTGACCGCATAGTGACCGGTAGGTGGCCGACTCGTGATTCAAGTTCGGTCGGCACAGTGCCGGAACCCACGCCGATCGCGTGACATGTGCGGACAGTCGAATGACATGTGCGGACAGTCGAAGCCGGGCGTAGTAGATCAAGCCATAGTCGACCAGAGCCATTGTCACCGGGTTCGCAGATCAACTAGCGTGAACGTTCACAGCGATCGCTGTGCCTTGGTACTCAGCGTTGATGGGATGATTCCCCCCATGACTTCGTCTTCTTCGACAGGCTCGGGACAGGCTCAGGACGGGCCCGGACAGACCGGTGCAGGCTCAGGACAGGCTCAGACAGGATCAGGCACGCGCGGCATCCGCTGGGCCGTACTCGGTCCCGGCAACATCGCCCGCCGCTTCGCCACTCAACTGCCGCACAGCCGCTTCGGCACCCTCGCCGGTGTCGGCAGCTCCGACCCCGCCAGGGCCCAGGCCTTCGCCGAGGAGTTCGGGCTGGACGACACCGTCGTGATCGGCAGCTACGCCGACGTCCTCGGCGCCGACTCGATCGACGCCGTCTACATCTCCACCGTGCACACGACCCACGCCCAGCTGGCGATCCAGGCGCTGCGCGCGGGCAAGCAGGTGCTGTGTGAGAAGCCGATCGCCCCCAACAACGGGCAGGCGATGACCATGGTCGACGTCGCCCGGGACACCGGCAACGTCCTGGTCGAGGCCTACATGTACCGCTTCCATCCGCAGACCGCCGAGGTGCTGCAGCTGGTCGCCGACGGGGCGATCGGTGAGGTCCTGCACGTGGACGCCAGCTTCGCCTTCGCCAGCGGCCGTAGGGAGGGTCGGTTGTTCTCCCCCGACACCGCCGGCGGCGGCATCCTCGACGTGGGCGGCTACCCGGTGTCCTACGCCCGGGCGATTGCCGGCGCCGCGGCCGGAAAGCCGTTCCTGGACCCGGTGTCACTGACCGGTCGGGGCACCATCGGATCCACCGGCGTGGACGAATGGGCCGTCGCCGACCTGGTCTTCGGTTCGGGCCTGACGGCGTCGGTGCGGACCGGCGTGCGGTTGCAGGACCACAACGCCGTGGCCATCCACGGATCCGGGGGCAAGATCGAGATCACCGATCCGTGGACGCTGTCATCGGAACCGGAGGTGATCATCAGCCGGGTCGGGCAGGAGCCGGAGCGTCGCAGCTACGCCGGCCACTTCCCCTACGCGCTGGAGGCCGACGGTGTGGCCGGCTGTCTCGACGACGCGGTCGCCGCCGCCGCCGGGCCGAGCGAGATGAGCCTGGACGACACGCTGGGCAATGCCCGGGTGCTGGACCAGTGGCGTGCCGCCATCGGGCTGCGCTACCCGTTCGAGGCCGACGACGCCGACATACCGACGGTGTCGGGCGAGCCGCTGACCGTGCGTGGGTCGGGACCCGGCCAGCACACCCCGGCGATGCGCTACGGCACCATCCCGGGCCTGGACAAGCAGATGTCCCGGCTGGTGATGGGCTGTGACAACCAGCCGGACCTGGCTCATGCCTCGGCCCTGTTCGACCACTTCTTCAGCCTCGGCGGCAATGCCTTCGACACCGGCTACATCTACGGCGGTGGCCGGCACGAGCAGTTGCTGGGCCGCTGGGTGGCCAACCGTGGCATCCGGGACCAGGTCGTGGTCATCGTCAAGGGTGCGCACACCCCGCACTGCGACCCGGAGTCGCTGACCTGCCCAGCTGCTGGAATCGCTGGAGCGGCAGCAGTCCGACTACGCCGACATCTACCTGATGCACCGCGACAATCCCGACATCCCGGTCGGCGAGTTCGTCGACGTGCTCGACGAGCACTACCGGGCCGGCCGGATCAAGGTGTTCGGCGGCTCCAACTGGACCCGGGAGCGGTTCGAGGAGGCGAACGCCTATGCCGCCGCCAACGGCCGGCAGGGCTTCAGCGTGCTGAGCAACCACTTCGGCCTGGCCGAGGCCTACGACGTGCCGTGGGCCGGCTGTCGCCACGTCACCGATCCGGAGTCCAAGCAGTGGCTGACCGAGGCGCAGATCCCGTTGCTGCCCTGGTCGTCGCAGGCCCGCGGATTCTTCGCCCGGCCGGCCCGGCCCGACGACCGCAGCGATCCGGAACTGGTCCGCTGCTACTACAGCGACGACAACTTCGAACGGCTCCGCCGGGCGGAGAAGCTGGGAGCCGAGCTCGGCGTCCCCGCGACCGCGATCGCGTTGGCCTATGTGTTGGGCCAGCCGTTCCCGACCTTCCCGCTGTTCGGTCCGCGCAGCATCGCCGAGACCCGGTCCTCGATGCAGGGTGTGGGGGTGGAGCTGACCGAGCAGCAGCTGGGCTGGCTCGACCTGCGGTGAGCGCGGTGCCGGCGGCGTACCGGGTGAGGCGTGCACCGCACCGCTGCGGCGGTCGGCGCGGATAGGCTGCCCGGCCATGACGGTCAAACCGGCGCCGAACGGGTCACGCCGGGTCACCATCGTCGACGTCGCCGGCCTGGCCCGGGTCTCCCGGCAGACCGTCACCCGGGCGATGAACGACATGCCCGGCATCAGCGCGCCGACCAAGCAGCGGGTGCTGGCGGCCGCCCGGACCTTGGGTTACCACCCGTCCCGCTTCGGCCGCGGCCTGGTCCGGCGTGAGCATCGCACGCTGGGGCTGGTGATCAGCAACCTGGTCAACCCGTACTACCCCGAACTCGCCTCGGCGGTGGTGGCCCGGGCGGACGAGCGCGGCTGGACCGTGGTGCTGCTGGACGGCAGCGGGGTGGACAACCAACGCCGGATGATCGGCCGGATGGCCGACCAGGTGGACGCACTGATCGGCTACCTCGCCCTCGACCCGCACGAGCTCGACGTCACCATGCCCGGCGTTCCGGTGGTCCGGATGGACGCCGGCCGCAAGGAGGTCGCCGCCTGCGGGATCGTCTTCGACCATCGACCCGGCCTGGCCGAGGCCGCCGACCATCTGCTGGCCCGCGGCGCCCGCCGGCCCGTGATGCTGGACTCCAGCGGACCCGGCGGCCTGAGCCCGAGGGCCAGGGATTTCGTCCGGCTGATGGCCGGGCAGGGGATCGAGGTTCCGGTGCTGCACGCCGGCGGCGACCGGTTGCAGGACGGCATCCGGGCCACCAGCCGGATCCTGGACACCATGCCGCGGACCGACGCGATCATGTGCTTCAACGACATCACCGCGTTCGGGGCGTTGAAGGCGTTGCGGCAGGAGCACCGCGACGTGCCGCGGGACGTCCGGGTGATCGGCATCGACGGGCTGGTCGCCGACACCTACGTCACCCCGCAGCTGACCAGCCTGGCCCTGGACATGACCCGGGTGGCGACGGTCGCGGTCGACATCGCGCTCGGCCGGCTGGACGGCAGCATCCGCGCCGGCACCCGCGGCGCCCGCCGCCGGGTCCAGCACCGCCTCGTCGTCCGCGAGTCCAGCTGACCTCCGCCGAGGGGTCCCCCGGTCCTTGATCCACGCGGCGTGTCGTGAGGGCCGTGACCCCTCGCCCCCGCTCCGGCCGGGAGGACCCGATCACTGCCGGGCCGGCAACCCCGGGACCCGGCTGGTCTCACCCGGACCGGTGGGCATGGGACCTGCGCCGAGGGGTCATCAAGCTGCCGACACGCCGCCCGGAATGAGGAGTTGGTGACCCCTCGCCATGATGGGCGCTCGGCGTCAGGGGCGGGAGGGGATCCGGTCGGGGGCGGCGTCGTCGCTGGGGATGACGAACCGGTAGCCGACGTTGCGGACGGTGCCGATCACCGACTCGTACTCCGGGCCCAGCTTGGCGCGGAGCCGGCGGACGTGGACGTCGACGGTGCGGGTGCCGCCGTAGTAGTCGTAGCCCCAGACGTCGCTGAGGAGTTGCTGGCGGCTGAACACCCGGCCCGGGTGCTGAGCCAGGTACTTCAGCAGTTCGAACTCGGTGTAGGTCAGATCCAGCTGGCGACCGTTCAGCTTCGCCGAGTAGCCGGCCTCGTCGATGACGATGCTGCCGGTGTGGATCAGCTGGTCATCGCCGCTGGACTCGCCCGGTGTGGTGACCAGCCGGATCCGCAGATCGACCTCGGCCGGGCCGGCGCTGTTGAGCAGCAGATCGTCGAAGCCCCAGTCGTTGGACAGGGCCGCCAGCCCGCCCTCCGTGGCCACCACGATCAGCGGGGCCTCCTTGCCGGTGGTCTCGATCAGCCGGCACAACGCGCGGGCGCCGACCAGGTCGCGGCGCGCGTCGAGCAGGATCACGTCGGTGGCCGGGGCGTCCAGCAGTGCGGTCGGCTCGGCGGGTAGCACCCGGACGCGGTGGGGCAGGAGTTCCAGGGCCGGCAGCACCTCGGTGGACAGCTGTCTGTCGTTGGTCAGGAGCAGCAGGGTGGCCATCGGTCCTCCCTCGGCTGGAGAGCGCTGCAGTCGGCTGGACGGTCCGCGAAACAGTCGAGGCCCGGAGCGGCGCCCGGGCCTCGTTGCTTGCGGGAGACAATACCCCCATGACGCAGGTGCTTCTGCACTACTGGGCCGGCGCCCGCGCCGCCGCCGGGGTCGAGACCGAGGCCTTCACCGCCGACACGATCGCGGCTGCCCTCGACCTCGCCGCCGGTGGTCGTGACGCCCGGTTCGCCGCGGTGGTCGCCGGCAGCGCGTTGCTGGTCGACGGGCGCGCGGTCCGCGACGCCGACCGGGATCAACGGCTGGACGCCGACGTCACCGTCGAGGTGTTGCCGCCGTTCGCTGGCGGATGACGCGCGGCAGGAACGGTGCCCCGACCGGCTGTCCATCATCCGGGCACCGTTCTCATATGACAAGATGTCCGTTGGTGACCGTCCGGTGGCGCCGTAGGGTGAGCGACGTGATCGCAACGACGCCGTGGGCCCTGCTGCTCACCCGCCGCCTGGCCATGGATCTCGGCCGGATGCGTTCGTCGTTGTGTCCCGCCCGCTGACGGCCCGCTGAACTGCAGGGCCGGACGCGGCTGCGCCGGAGGCCGTGTCGAACCGGCGCCGTTGCCGGGCCATCCCGGAATCTGAGAACGCTATATCGCATCGTGAGCAATCGTCAGGAGACACCATGAGCAGGGAACACGTACTGGTCCACGCCGACTGGGTGGCCGAGCATCTCGATGACCCCGGCGTCGTGCTGATCGAGGTCGACGAGGACACCACCGCCTACGACGGCGGGCACCTCAAGGGCGCGATCAAGCTCGACTGGAAGAACGACCTGCAGGACCCGGTCCGGCGCGACTTCGTCAACAAGCAGCAGTTCGAGCAGTTGCTGTCCGACCGCGGCGTCAGCACCGACGACACCGTCGTCCTGTACGGCGGCAACAACAACTGGTTCGCCGCCTACGCCTACTGGTATTTCAAGCTTTACGGTCACGACGACGTCAAGCTCCTCGACGGCGGCCGGAAGAAGTGGGAGCTGGATGCCCGCGAGTTGAGCCGCGACGACGTCAAGCGGGAACCCACCACCTACACCGCCCAGCAGCCCGACACCTCCATCCGCGCGTTCCGGGACGAGACCGTCACGGCGATCGGCGCGCAGAACCTGGTCGACGTACGCAGCCCCGACGAGTACGCCGGCCGGCTGTTGGCCCCGGCGCACCTGCCGCAGGAGACGGCGCAGCGTCCCGGCCACATCCCGACGGCGGTGAACGTGCCGTGGAGCAAGGCGGCCAACGACGACGGCACCTTCAAGTCCGACGAGGAGCTGAAGAAGATCTACACCGACGCCGGCGTCGACTGGGACAAGGACACCATCGCCTACTGCCGGATCGGCGAGCGCAGCTCGCACACCTGGTTCGTGCTGCACGAGCTGCTCGGCCAGCAGAAGGTGAAGAACTACGACGGGTCCTGGACCGAGTACGGCTCGCTGGTCGGTGTGCCGGTGGCGCTCGGCGACGAGCCCGGTCAGGCCTGACGGGCCGCGAGAGCGAAGGGGAACAAACGATGTGCGGAGCCAAGACCGGCGGCCTGGACCTGAGCGGCGTCGACGTCGCCTCGCAGGCCGTCGTCCAGGGCCAGGTACTGCGTGCCGGCACCCCGGTCGCCGGTGCCTATGTCCGACTGCTGGACGCCGGTGGCGAGTTCACCGCTGAGGTCCAGACCTCGGCGACCGGCCATTTCCGGTTCTTCGCCGGTGACGGCCGCTGGACCCTGCGCACCCTCGCCCCGGGGGTGAGCACCGACCGTACCGTGGTGGCGCGGGTCGGCGCCGTAGCCGAACTCGACATCGAACTGGAAGCCGGACAGCGGGCCTGACCCCGCTGTCCGACCCCCACCGGAGGCGGTGACCGGGTCAGCCGACCCGGCGCCGCATCCCGGTCATCCACCGCTGCTCCGATCCGCGCTGATGTTCGGCACGGTCGGCCAGCGCGGCGTTCCAGACCGCATCCGACCAGGTCGGGTAGGCGTGCGGAACTGCGGCCAGGTCACCGATCCGGCCGCGGTTCTGCAGCACGGTGGCCAGTTCGGTGATCACCTCGCCGGCCCGGGGCGACACCACGGTGGCACCCACCAGCCGTCCCCGCTCGTCGTTGATGATCTTCACGAAGGCGGCCTCCTCGTTCTCCGAGACCGCCCGGTCGATCTGCCCGCTCGGCCGCCGCACGGTCAGCCAGTCGCCGAGGGCGGCCCGCGCCGACCGTTCGGTGTGGCCCACCCGGCCGACCTCCGGATCGGTGAAGACCACCTGCGGGCCGAGATCGTGGCGGACGGTGCGCGACCGGCCGGTCATGGCGTTCACGGCGGCGACCTCGCCGTCGGAGGCGGCCAGCGCCGCCAGCGGACGGTCACCGACGGCATCTCCGGCAGCATAGATCCGGCGGTTGGTCGTCCGCAGCCGTTCGTCGGTACGGATGTAGCCGTGCTCGTTCAGAGCGACGCCGGCACGGTGCAGATCCAGGCCGACGGTCGCCGGTCGACGTCCCGCCGTCACCAGGATCCGGCCGGCCTCGAGGGTGCGCGGTTGCGGACCGTCGTCGGCGCCGGCCGCCTGGTCACTGATGACCAACTCGGTGTGCTTGCTGTAGGCCGTCGCCCGCAGCACGCTGGTGCCGGTCAGCACCTCCACCCCCTCCTGTCGCAGCCGGTCCGCGATCAACGTCCCGACCTCCGGCTCCTCCGAGGGCAGCAGCCGGTCGGCCTGCTCGATCAGCGTCACCGTCGAGCCGAGCCGGGCCAGGGCCTGGGCGAGTTCGCACCCGGTCGGGCCGCCACCGATCAGCGTCATGCGCTCCGGCAGGAACCGCAGCGACCAGAACGTCTCCACGGTCAACGGCGCACAGTTCGCCAGTCCGGGGACGGCCGGCATGGCCGGGCCGGCGCCGGTGGCGATGATGGCCCGGGAGAACCGGCACACGCGGTCGCCGACGACGACGGTCTCCGGGCCGCTGAACCGCGCGTCGCCGCTCACCAGCGTCACACCGGCCGACTCCAGGGCCTTCGACGAGTTGGCCGGCGCGGCCGAACTGATCCGGTCCTGGATGCCGCGCATCAACGCACCGAAGTCGACTTCGGGCTGCACCGGCCGGATGCCGTAGCGATCCGCGGTACGCATCATGTGTGCGGTCCGCGCGGCCGCCACCAACGCCTTGCTCGGCACGGTCCCGGTCCACAGGCAACTGCCGCCGGCGCGCTCACGTTCCACCACCAGGACCCGAGCCCCGCCCCGGCCGGCGGTGGCGGCGGCCGCGATGCCGGCCGAGCCCGCGCCGACGACGACCAGGTCGTAGGACTCCTCACCGCCGGGGTCGACCCCCGATCCGGATCCGCCGCTCGGCAAAGGTGCCGGGTCGGTGTCGCCGGTGAACTCGGCGTCGGCAGTCTCTTGGGTGTCGGAACGTGTACCGGTCATTGTTTGACCTCTCCACAACAGTGAGAGTGTTTCCCTCCATTGCCCATGGTGGACCCGTCCGACGCCGGGCAAAAGGGCAGTCCACAGCGTGTTG
This sequence comes from uncultured Actinomycetota bacterium, assembly GCA_963758075.1. Taxonomy (GTDB): domain Bacteria; phylum Actinomycetota; class Actinomycetes; order Propionibacteriales; family Propionibacteriaceae; genus Microlunatus. The sequence goes on from CAVWTT010000005.1 coordinate 1,186,507, forward strand.
GTCAGACCGGCCGGGGGCTTGCTGAGAAGCTCTTCAGCTGCTCGGCGGGTTCGTCCCTGCCGCGATTCCTCAGCCCTCGGAATCGAGGACGATCGTCACCGGCCCGCTGTTCACCGACGAGACCGCCATGTCGGCCCCGAAGACGCCGGTCTGGACCGACGCGCCCAGCTCGCGCAACGCGGCCACGAAATCCTCGACCAGCGGTTCGCTGACCGGCCTCGGCGCGGCCGCGCTCCAGGACGGCCGACGGCCCTTGCGGGTGTCGGCGTACAGGGTGAACTGGCTGACCACCAGCAGCGGCGCAGCCACGTCCGCGGCGGAGCGTTCGTCGGCCAGGATGCGCAGCCGCCACGCCTTGTCGGCGAGCCGGCGGGCGATCTCGGTCGTATCGGAGTGGGTGACACCGACCAGGATCAACAGGCCGGGCCCGTCGATCGCACCGACCACCGAACCGTCGACCTCCACCGCCGCCCGGGTCACCCGTTGGATCACCAGCCGCACCGGATCCCCCCGGGTCGTCGCGATCGATCGGTCATCGCGCCGACGCCCGGACCGCGGCCGACGCCTCGACCGCGGCCGCGGTCCGGAGTGCGGCGCGAAGGTCGTCGACGGTCAGGCTGCCCGGTCCGGCGCCGGTACGGGCAGCGTGCCGGGCCAGCGCGGTGAGGCGGCTGTTGATCGGCGCCGGCCGGCCGATCCGACGTCCGATCAGCGCGATCTCCCCGTTCAGGAAGTCGGTCTCGATGCTGCCGGTGCCGCGGACCAGGGACTGCCAACTCGAGCCGCCGAGCTGGTCCGGCTCCCCGGGCACCGGCCGGACCGTGAAGCCCTGCTCGCGGGCCGCCCGTTCCTCCGCGTCGCCGGTCCAGCCGATGCCGGCGGCAGCCAGCGTCCGGCGTGCCTCCCGGTCGGCTGCCTGGCGCAGATCCTCGGCGCCCGAGGCATCACCGAGCAGGGCCTGGAAGACGTTGCCGAGGTTGGACAGCAGCTTGCGGTACTTCCACTCCATCACCGCTGCCGGCTGGCGGACCTGACACCCGGCAGCGTTCCAGTCGGCGGCGAACCCGGCCAGCAGCTCGGTGTCGGCCGCGGTGTCGGTCGGGGCGCCGTACCGGCCGACGTGGAAGATCCCTCGCATCGGCACGGACCGGACGATCACCTCGCCGGGATCGATCATCACCGCCGGGAACCAGACACAGACCGCGAAGACACGCTCGAAGTAGCGCAGCGCGAGCTCCTCGCTGGCCACCCCGTTCAGGGCGGTGAACACCGGCAGCAGGTCACCGGCTCGTCCGACGATCCGGCCACCCTCCGACACCGGCACGTCGGCCCACTGGTCCAGTGCCGTCGTGGCCTGATGGGTCTTGGTGGTGAGCACGAGCACGTCGTCGGTGGTCAGGGTGACGTCGTCGGGGCCCGTCACCGTCGACACCGCCACGACGAACCTGTCGTCGGGGCAGCGGACCGTCAGCCCGTTGTCGATCATGGCGCGGGCGTGGTCGCCGCGCGCCACCAGCAGGACGTCGGCGCCGCTGCGGCTGAGCAGACCGCCGACCGCACTGCCGATCGCACCGGCGCCGATGAAGACATAGCGGGTCACGACCGAACCTTAACCAGCGACCCGACGGGCGGCAGGGGAGGATGGGTCGCACCGCAGAGGGGAGATCACGATGGAGCCCATCCGGTTGCCGGTCGAGTTGACCGTCCGCGACCTGCAACCCGACGACCTGTCCGACCTGCACTGGTCGGGCGGTCCCGAACACATCACCGCCCTCGCCGAGGCCCTGCAGCGCAGTTACGCCGGCGACGTCGATCTGCTGCTGGTGCTGGCCGGTAACCGGCTGCCGGTCGCGGTCGGCGCCGTCGACTTCACCCGTGCCCGTGACAGCGGCGACGATGCCGGCGAACTGTGGATGCTGTCGGTGCACGAGCAGTGGCAGTCGCTGGGCGTCGGCACAGTCCTGATCACCGCGCTGGAGGACCGCATCCGCGCCCGGGGACGCTCCCGGGCGACCCTGGGGGTGGAGCACGACAACCCGCGGGCAGCGGCCCTGTACCGACGGCTCGGCTACCGGGAGAACGGCACCGTCCTGGACGGCTGGTCGATCGGGCCGGCCCGGACATATGCGACCGTCTGCTTCACCATGGTCAAGGACCTCGGCACCGCCGAGCCCTCCGGTCCGGGTCCGTCCGGCCGGCCCTGACCGGGGGACCCTTCGGCCGCTGTCCAGGGTCGGGATTCTGCGGCGGGCCGCTGGGTATGCACCTCCTCGTCAGATCGTCGCCGATCGAGGGAGGATCCCGATGAGCACCGCCAACGCCGTCGTCACGGTGAGACGGACCGAACCCGAGATCATCGAGCAGTTGACGTGGGCCGACCCACCGCTGCGTGCGGAGGGCGCCCGGATCAGCTACCGGCCCGCGCCGGGCAACCGCGGCACCGAGATCCGGGTGAGCTACCAGGCCAGCACGCCCGGCGGACGGTTCGGCGAGAAGGTGGCCGCCCTCGTCGGCGGTGATCCGCAACGCCGGCTGGACGACGCGCTGCGACGTTTCAAACAACTCCTGGAGACCGGCGAGGTGGTCCGGTCCGAGGCCGACCCCGACGGCACCGACGCCACCCAGCAACGCCACCAGCCCGCCGCCGAACCGGTCGGCGACGACAGCACCGGGGAATGAGGAGGGGGACACCATGCGAGCGAACTGCTGGATGGGCCGCAACACCGTCGAGGTCCGCGACGTGCCGGATCCGACGATCCTCAACCAGCGCGACGCGATCATCAAGGTGACCTCGACCGCGATCTGCGGCTCCGACCTGCACCTCTACGACGGCTTCATCCCGACGATGGAGAAGGGTGACATCCTCGGGCACGAGTTCATGGGCGAGGTCGTCGAGGTCGGCCCGGCCGTGCACAACCTGCGGGTGGGGGACCGGGTGGTGGTTCCGTTCCCGATCGCCTGTGGATCCTGCAACTCCTGCGTCGCAGGGCTGTACTCGGTCTGTGAGAACTCCAACCCCAACGCCGGCATGGCCGAGAAGCTGTGGGGCCATGCCAGTGCCGGCATGTTCGGCTACTCCCATCTGACCGGCGGGTTCGCCGGCGGACAGGCCCAGTACGCCCGGGTACCGTTCGCCGACATCGGCCCGATCAAGATCGACAACGACCTGCCCGACGACAAGGTGCTGTTCCTCTCCGACATCTTCCCGACCGGGTGGATGGGCGCCGAGATGTGCGACATCAAGCCCGGTCAGGTCGTCGCGGTCTGGGGCGCCGGCCCGGTCGGCCTGCTGGCGATGGCATCCGCTCGCCTGATGGGAGCGGAACGGGTGGTGGCGATCGACCGGTTCGACAACCGGCTCCAGCTGGCCCGCGAGCACGCCGGCGCCGACACCCTCAACTACGGCGAGGTCGACGTCCAGGAGGTGCTCAAGGACCTCACCGGCGGCCGCGGGCCCGATGCCTGCATCGATGCCGTCGGCATGGAGGGACACTCTGATGCCGCGCCGCTGCAGATGTATGACCGGATCAAGCAGGCCGCCCGGCTGGAAACCGACCGCGGACCGGCGTTGCGCCAGGCGATCATGTCCTGCCGCAGCGGCGGGGTGGTCAGTGTCGTCGGCGTGTACGGCGGGCTGATGGACAAGTTCCCGGTCGGCTCGTGGATGAATCGGTCGATCACCCTGCGCACCGGCCAGTGCCACGTCCAGCGCTACACCAGGCCGCTGCTGGACCGGATCGAGAACAACGAGATCGACCCGAGCTTCCTGATCACCCACCGGCTGCCGCTGGAGCAGGCGCCGCAGGGCTTCGAGATGTTCAAGCACAAGCGGGACGGCTGCGTGAAGGTGGTGTTGTCGGCCTGAGCAGCGGCCGGTGGCGGTCCGGCGGCCCGGCTGCGATGTCGGGCCGCTTCGGGCCAGCCCGCGGATGTGGAATTCTGGATCAGTGCCTTTCGAGATTCCGTCCGACCTCAACCCCGACCTCGTCGCGTTGGCGTGGATGATCGGCAGCTGGCAGGGGAACGGCAAGAGCAGCTACCCCGGTACCGAAGACATCGACTTCGGTCAGCGCATCGACATCAGCCACAACGGCGGCAGCTACCTGCACTACCTCTCCCAGACCTACGAGGTGGATCCCGACGGCACGCCGTCGCGGCCGTTGGCGATGGAGACCGGCTTCTGGCGCCCGCAGCGGGACGCATCGCTGGAGGTGGTGATGTGCCATCCCAGCGGGGTGGTGGAGATCTGGTACGGCCACATCGCCGGTGCCAAGATCGAACTCGCCACCGATGCGGTGGCCCGGACCCACAGCGCGCCCGACTACTCGGCCGGGCACCGGCTGTACGGCAACGTCGAGGGCGATCTGCTGTGGACCTTCGACCGGGCCGCCGACGGTCACCCGTTGCAGTCCTACCAGTGGGGTCGGTTGCGGCGGGTCGACGATGGGGCGGAGTGAGGCGATGAGCAGGACGGCGGTGATCGCCGAGGACGGACCCGATCAGGGGGTCGCCTGGCACTACGGCAACCCGATGCGCGAGCAGCGGGAACTCGACGCCGGCCGCGGCATGGTCGATCTGTCGCACCACGGCGTGCTGACCGTCACCGGGCCGGACCGGCTGGGCTGGCTGCACTCGCTCACCACCCAGCACCTGGAGAAGCTGCCGCCGCACACGGGCACCACCGCGATGGTGCTGTCCGGCGGCCAGGGCCACATCCAGCACGTGCTCTACGGCGTCGACGACGGGGAGACGTTCTGGGCCCACACCGAGCCCGGTGCCGTCGCCGGCCTGACCGGCTGGCTGGACTCGATGCGGTTCATGCTCCGGGTCGAGATCGCCGACCGCAGCGCCGACTACGGGGTGGTCTGGGTGCCGCGTCAGCAGCCGAGCGCCTTCCTGACCCGCAGCTACGCCGACACCCTGGGCGGTCAGGACCTGTTCGTCCCCCGCGAGCGGCTGGCCGAAGTGATCGCCGACTCCGGTCCGCCGGCCGGCACCTGGGCCTATGAGGCCCGCCGGATCGCCGCCGGCGTGGCCAGGGTCGGCCAGGACACCGACGATCGCAGCATCCCCAACGAGATCGGCGTCCTGGGTACCGCGGTGCACCTGAACAAGGGCTGCTACCCGGGCCAGGAGACCGTCGGCAGGGTCCAGTCGCTGGGCCGCCCGCCGCGACGCCTGGTGCGGCTGCAGCTGGACGGGTCGGCCGAAGCGTTGCCGGCGGTCGGCGCACCGGTCCTGTCCGATGGCCGCCCGGTCGGCCGGATGGGCAGTTCGGCACGCCACTACGAGGAGGGCCCGATCGGGCTGGCCCTGATCAAGCGGAACGTGCCCGTCGACGCCGGATTGGTCGTCGACGGCATCGCCGCCGCCCAGGAGGTCCTGGTCGACCCCGAGGTCGGAGACCACTTCCGGCCGCAGCTGCGGTGACGACGCCGATCGTTCCCCACTGCGACCCGGGTCGACGGCGCCTCATCCGGGGCGCGCCACGGAGCAGGCCGTAGGGTTGAGTTCCGTGACCACGGACATGCCGTCGCTGGACGACTTCGACGCCGTCCTGTTCGACCTGGACGGCGTCCTCACCCCGACCGCCGAGGTCCACATGCGGGCCTGGGAACGGATGTTCACCGCGTTCCTGGCCGGCCGTGGGGACGTCCGCCCGTACCGGCGGCAGGACTACTTCGACCACATCGACGGCAAGCCCCGCTACGACGGCGTCCGCAGCCTGTTGGCCTCCCGGTCGATATCCGTGCCCGAGGGCTCCCCCGACGACCCGCCCGACGCGCAGACCGTCTGCGGGCTGGGCAACCGGAAGAACCTGGAGTTCACCCGGGTCCTGGAGGCCGACGGTGTGCAGGCCTACCCGGGATCGGTGCAGCTGGTCGATCGGCTGGCCGGCCGCGGGGTGGCGATGGCGGTGGTGTCCAGTTCCCGCAACGCCCGGCCGGTGTTGCAGGCCGCCGGACTGCTGACGCGGTTCGACGTGATCATCGACGGCGCGGTTGCCGCCGAGCGGTCACTGGCCGGCAAACCGGCCGCAGACACGTTCCTCGCTGCCGCGGCCGATCTGGGCGTGCCGGCCGGCCGGGCCGTGGTGGTGGAGGATGCGGTGTCCGGTGTCGCCGCCGGCCGGGCCGGACGCTTCGGTCTCGTGGTCGGTGTCGACCGCGGTGCCGGTGCCGACCAGTTGACCGTGGCAGGAGCCGACGTCGTCGTCGCCGACCTGCAAGAGCTGGTGTCGCGATGAACAATCCGGACGCCCCGCACCCCGAGACCAACACCACCGACCCGGCCGCTCTGCTGCCCGGCACCGGCGGCCGGGTCGACCTCGGCGAGCCCGCCGATGGCGACGCCGTCCTCGACGGCGCGGAGCCGGTGGACGGGGCCGCACCGGTCGACGGGGCCGCACCGGTCGACGGGGCCGCACCGGTAGACGGGGCCGCACCGGTAGACGGGGCGGCGGCCGACGGCGCACCGTCGGCGCGGGACGGCGGCGAGGACAAGTCCAGCACGCTGGAGCAGATGACGTTCGGCGGACACAGCCTCGGTGCGGCGCCGGACCAGCCGGCCACGGTCCGCGATCATCTGGACCGGCTGAGATTCCCGGTGCACGAATGGAAGTTCTCCGAGGCCTACTACAGCGGCCAGGATCTCGGTGTCACCGAGACGATCTTCGCCGTCGGCAACGGCTATCTGGGCATGCGCGGCAATGTCGAGGAGGGCCGCGAGACCCACACCCACGGCACCTTCATCAATGGCTTCCACGAGACCTGGCCGATCCGTCACGCCGAGGAGGCGTTCGGCTTCGCCCGCGTCGGGCAGACCATCGTCAACGTGCCCGACACCAAGACCATGAAGCTGTACGTCGACGACGAACCGATCCTGCTGTCGGTCGCCGACCTGGACAGCTACGACCGCACCCTGGACTTCCGGACGGGTCGGCTGACCCGGGAACTGCTCTGGCGTACCCCCGGCGGCAAGCGGCTGCTGGTCCGCTCCAGCCGGATGGTCTCCTTCGCTCAACGCCATCTGGCGGTGATGGAGATGGAGATCACCATGCTGGACGAGCCGGCGCCGGTGGTGGTGTCCTCACAGGTGCTCAACCGTCAGGACGGCAAGGATGAATACCACGTCAGCTCGGCGGCGATGGGCGAAGGCCACGACCCCCGCAAGGCCAACGTCTTCGAGTCCCGGGTGCTGGAGCCGCAGACCCACTGGTTCGGTGACTCCCGGATCATCCTCAGCTACCGGTGCGCCAACTCGCGGATGACGCTGGCGGTCGGCGTCGATCACCTGATCGAGACCGACAACGACCACCAGGAGCTGATCGACGCCGACGAGGACGGCGGCAAGATGGTGTTCCGCGTGGAGGCCGAACCCGGCGTCCCGATCAAGATCACCAAACTGGTCTCCTACCACACCTCCCGCGGAGTGCCGGTGCGTGAACTGGTGGACCGTTGCCGCCGCACCCTGGACCGGGCCCACGATCAGGGTGTGCAGCAGCAGTACGACGATCAGCAGGCATGGCTGGAGGCCTACTGGGCCCGCTCCGACGTCCGCGTCGAAGGCAACCCCCAGCTGCAGCAGGCGATCCGCTGGAACCTGTTCCAGCTGGCGCAGGCGGTCGGCCGGGCCGAACAGGCCGGCGTCCCGGCCAAGGGTGTCACCGGCACCGGCTACGGCGGCCACTACTTCTGGGACACCGAGATCTACGTGTTGCCGTTCCTGACCTACACGACGCCGGCGATGGCGCGCAGCGTGATGCGGTTCCGCTACAACCTGCTGGACGCCGCCCGCCGCCGGGCCGAGGATCTGGCCGAGCGCGGCGCCCTGTTCCCGTGGCGGACGATCAACGGCCACGAGGCGTCGGCCTACTACGCCGCCGGCACCGCCCAGTACCACATCGACGCCGACATCTCCTACGCGCTGTGCAAGTACGTCGCCGCCACCGGGGACAACGACTTCATGTGGCGGCAGGGCGTCGACATCCTGGTGGAGACGGCGCGGATGTGGACCGACCTTGGCTTCTTCCGCGAGAACGGCGACGGCGCCTTCCACATCCACAGCGTCACCGGGCCGGACGAGTACACCACGGTGGTCAACGACAATCTGTTCACCAACGTGATGGCCCGCTACAACCTGCGCAAGGCCGCCGAGGTGGTCAGCCAGATCCAGCGGTCGGCACCCTATGAGTACCGTCGGCTGGCCGAGCGGCTGGCGCTGGAACCGGAGGAGGCCGAGGAATGGGCCTCAGCCGCGGAGATGATGTACATCCCCTACGACCAGGCACTCGGCGTGCACCCCCAGGACGCCCACTTCCTGGAACGCGAGGTGTGGGACCTGGCCAACACACCCGCCGACCGCCGGCCGCTGATGCTGTACTACCACCCGCTGGTGATCTACCGCTTCCAGGTGCTCAAGCAGGCCGACGTGGTGCTGGCCCTCTTCCTGCAGGGTGATCACTTCACCCTGGAGGAGAAGAAGGCCAACTTCGAGTACTACGACTCGATCACCACCGGGGACTCGACGCTGTCGGGTGTGGTGCAGGCGATCATCGCCGCCGAGGTGGGCTACCACCGGGTCGCGCTGAACTATTTCACCCAGTCCCTGTTCGTCGACCTGGCCAACCTGCACGGCAACACCAGCGACGGCGTCCACGTCGCCAACGCCGGCGGTGTCTGGACCGCGCTGGTGTCCGGCTTCGGCGGGCTGCGGGACTACAACGGCGACCTCAGCTTCGATCCGCGCCTGCCCGACGCATGGCCGTCGCTGACGTTCCGGTTCACCGTGCACGGCACCCGGGTCCGGGCCCGGTTGACCCGCGACCGCTACGAGTTCAACGTCGAGGAGGGGGCCGAGGCCGGTTTCACCGTGCGCGGCAGCCAGGTGACCGTCCGTGCCGGCGACGGGCCCACCGTCGTGCCGCTGACCGGCCAGGGCCCGCGGATCGACGCCGACCGTGCCTTCACCGCCCGCGGCCGGCGCGAGGACGGCAGCCTGATCACCGCCTCGGTGCCGCGCAGCGGCCGGGCGGACCGGCGGCGGCACTGATCGGCGGTTGCCGGCGGCCTTGCGCCGGGGCCGATCACCGCCCGCCCGGCCGGATATGCACGGAAGTCGCGACCACCGGGTGCTTGCTGCCAGCTTGATTCTGCTTGCAACAGCTAGCACGATGGGGGTATGGCACGGATCAGGACCCCGAACCTGGGGGAGTCGCTGGGGTCAGTGGGCGAGTTCATCGCCGCCCAACGCCGCGCGGCGCAACTCTCGTTGCGCCAGCTCGCCGAGCAGGCCGGGGTGTCCAACCCGTACCTGAGCCAGATCGAGCGGGGGCTGCGCAGGCCCTCGGCGGAGGTGTTGCAGCAGCTGTCCAAGGCGCTGCGGATCTCGTCGGAGCAGCTGTACATCCGCGCCGGCATCCTCGATCCCCAGGACCATCCCGCCACCACGGTGGAGATGGCCGTGCTCGCCGACACCACGATCACCGAGCGCCAGAAGAGGGTGCTGATCGACGTCTACAGCTCGTTCGTCCGGGAGAACACCCGCGAGGACGAGGACAACCCGAGCCCGACCGGCAAGGAGTGACCACCATGTCCACCGATACCGCACGCGACCTCCGTCCGCTCTACGCAGCGGCCGGCCTGACCGACCTGATCGCCGAAACCCTGCGGCACCGTCTCGAGCGCGGCCAGCATGAGGCCGCCCAGCGCTGGAACGACCTGGTCCAGAGTCCGCCGAGGATGCCCGTGGCCCTGTCGCCGGCGACCCGGCAGCGGATCACCGATCTGCAGAACCGGGCCGGCCGGGTGATCGCCGACGCCGAGACGACCTACAACCAACTCGCCGGCCGCGGCAAGGGCGCGGTCGACGACGCCGTCGGATCGGCCCGGGCGTTCGGTCAGGACGCCGGTGGGCGCCTGCTCGGCACCGTCCCGGCGCCGTTCGACCGGGCCACCGAACTGCTGCGCCCGATCACCCAGCGATGGCTGGACCAGGTCCCGGGCGTTCAATCCCCGCAGCCCGCCGCCGCAGATGCCGATTCCTCTGCCGCCGGTGGATCCCGACCCGAGGCCCGGTCGACGTCACCGAAGTCGACTGCATCGAAGTCCACCTCGGCCGGGGCGACAACTCCCCGGTCGAAATCCACCGGATCGTCGACCACGCCGGCGTCGACCGGCCGCAGCGGCCGGTCCGGGAGTGGTGCTGCCCGGAAGGCGACGTCCACCGCGCGGTCCGCCAAGGCCGGGTCCGGGGGTTCGGCGTCGACCCGGCGGCGGAGCGCCGCCAAGAAGTCGGGTTCCTGACCGCAGCGGCGGCCCGCGGTCAGATCCCGGAGACGACCGCGGGGTCGCCGACCGGGATCAGGCCGGTCGGGCGCCGATCGGCAACGATTCGGTCACGAAGGAGGGGGTCAGGTCCGGTTCCGGGTGCGGGATCGGGACCGTTCACCGGCGTTCAGGATGACCTTGCGGATCCGCACCGCGTTCGGGGTCACCTCGACGCACTCGTCCTCGCGACAGAACTCCAGGGCCTGCTCCATGTTCATCAGCCGCGGCGGCACCAGCCGCTCCAGCTCCTCACCGGTGGAGGACCGGACGTTGGTGAGCTTCTTCTCCTTGGTGATGTTGACGTCCATGTCGTCGGCGCGAGCGTTCTCGCCGATGATCATGCCCTCGTACACATCGGTGCCCGGGCCGACGAACAGGGTGCCGCGCTCCTGCAGATTGAACGAGGCGTACCCGGTGGCCTGCCCGGCGCGGTCGGCGACCAGGGAGCCGGTCGGCCGGGTGCGGAAGTCACCGGCCCACGGCTCGTCCCGTTCGAAGACGTGGTGCATCAGGCCGGTGCCGCGGGTCTCGGTGAGGAACTCGGTGCGGAAGCCGATCAGGCCGCGCGCCGGCACCAGGTATTCCATCCGCACCCAACCGGAGCCGTGGTTGACCATCTGCTCCAGCCGGCCCTTGCGCAGGCCCAGCAGCTGGGTGACCACTCCGACGTAGGTGTCGGGCACGTCGATGGTGAGGCGTTCCACCGGCTCGTTCAGCTTGCCGTCGATCATCCGGGTGACCACCTGCGGCTTGCCGACGGTCAGCTCGAAACCCTCCCTGCGCATGGTCTCCACCAGGATCGCCAGCTGGAGTTCGCCGCGGCCCTGCACCTCCCAGGTGTCGGGCCGTTCGGTGTTCAGCACCCGGATGGAGACGTTGCCGATCAGTTCGCTGTCCAGCCGCGCCTTGACCAGTCTGGCGGTCAGGTTCTTGCCCGACTTGCCGGCCAGCGGCGAGGTGTTGATGCCGATCGTCATGGAGATGCTCGGCTCGTCCACCATGATCAACGGCAGCGGCCGCGGATCCTCCGGATCGGCCAGGGTCTCGCCGATGGTGATCTCCGGGATGCCGGCGATGGCGACGATGTCGCCCGGCCCGGCGGACTCGGCCGGCTCGCGGTCCAGTGCCTTGGTGATCAACAACTCCGACAGCTTGACGGTGCTGATCGTGCCGTCCCGGCGGCACCAGGCGACAGCCTGGTTCCGCTTGAGCTCACCGGCCACGATCCGGCAGAGCGCCAGCCGGCCGAGGTAGGGCGAGGAGTCCAGGTTGGTGACATGGGCCTGCAGCGGCGCACCCTCGATATAGGCCGGGGCCGGGATCTTGTCCAGGATGGTCTCGAACAGTGGCTGCAGGTTCTCGCTGTCCGGCATCTGCCCGTCGGCAGGCTGGTTGCCGGAGGCGCGGCCGTCCCGGGCGCAGGCGTACACGACGGGGAAGTCCAGTACGCCGAGGTCGCCGTCGTCGGCCAGGTCCAGGAACAGTTCGCTGGTCTCCTCGACCACCTCGCTGATCCGGGCATCCGGCCGGTCCACCTTGTTGATCACGACGATGATCGGCAGCTTCTTGGCCAGCGCCTTGCGCAGCACGAACCGGGTCTGCGGCAGCGGACCCTCCGAGGCGTCGACCAGCAGCAGCACGCCGTCGACCATCTCCAGGCCACGTTCGACCTCGCCGCCGAAGTCGGCGTGGCCGGGGGTGTCGATGATGTTGATGGTGACCTCGTGGCCGTCCGGCATCACATGGCGTACCGCGGTGTTCTTGGCCAGGATGGTGATGCCCTTCTCCCGCTCCAGGTCCATCGAGTCCATCACCCGGGAGGCGACGTCCTGGCCGGTACGGAAGGCGCCGGACTGCCACAGCATCGCGTCCACCAGAGTGGTCTTGCCGTGGTCGACGTGCGCGACGATGGCGACGTTGCGCAGATCGGGGCGTGTGGGCATACCGGAAACCAACTTCCTCGGGGTGGGGATGGCGCCAGGCGGACACTGCCGGCGGACAACTTGTCAATTCTAACCGCCGCCGGACCGCCACCCCGCCGCGCGGATCCCCATCCCGGACCGCCGGCCCGCGTGGCGCCCCTTCCCCGTCGCCTGTCGAACCCGCGTGGCGCCCCTTCCCCGTCGCATGTGTCGAACCCGCGTGGCGCCCCCTCCCCGTCGCAGGTCGACCCGCGTGGCGCCCCGGCTGCAGGGGGTGCGGCGCGCGGGCAGGTGTGCGGCGCTGCGCGGGGACGGCGTGCAGCGATCCGTACTCTGGGTGCGGTGACCGGGTCCGACCGGTCCGGTCCCTGAGGAGGCAGTGTGCCGTCCGGTTCCGAGTGGTTCTCATCCGAGTTCCGCGCCCAGTTCGACAAGCAGGCGGCCGGCATCGGCCGGTTCAACCTGGCCGTCTTCGGCAAGACCGGGGTCGGCAAGTCGACCCTGGTGAACGCGATCTTCGGCGAGGACGTGGCAGAGACCGGCATCGGGGCGCCGGTCACCAAGGGCAGCCGACTGTATCTGGACCGGGTGGGCCACCTGGGCATCGTCGACACCCAGGGCCTGGAGGTCGGCCGGGACGACCGGGAGATCCTCGCCGAACTGGACAGGGCCGTCCGGCAGATGCGCAAGGAGCCGGTGACCGAGCAGATCCACCTGGCCTGGTACTGCGTCCGCGGCATGGACCGCCGGTTCGAGGACACCGAGGCCGACTTCATCCGCCGGCTGGACCGGCTCGGTCTGCCGGTGGTGCTGGTGCTGACCCAGGTGCCGATGCGTGACGGTCGCTACCACCCGGATGCGGTGGCGCTGGCCGAGCATGTCGCGGGGAGGCAGTTGCCGATCATCGACGGACGCGCCTTCCTCACCAATGCGGTGCAGGACTCCTTCGCCGGCCATCCGGTGCACGGGCTGCACGAGGTGCTCGATGCCTCCTTTCGTCGAGCTCCGGACGCGGTTCACTATGCCCTCACCGCTGCCCAGACGATCGATCAGAAGCGGAAGGCGGTGGCGGCGCAGCGCGACATAGTCCTGGCTGCCGGCAGCGCCGCGACGGCTGCGGCCGTGCCGATACCGTTCTCCGACGCCGCCATGCTGGTGCCGATCCAGCTGGGGCTGATGGCACGGATCGCCCACCTCTACAAGATCAAACTGCAGCGGGCCTCGCTGATGGCGATCGCCACCACCTCGGCGGCGACCCAGGGCGGCCGGGCAGCGTTCACCGGCCTGTTGAAGCTGGTGCCCGGGGCCGGCTCGCTGGTCGGCGGGGTGATCGGCGCGGCGGTGGCTTCGTCGTTCACCTTCACCCTCGGGCAGGCCTGGCTGGTGGTCTGCCAGCGGATGGCCGACGGCCAGTTCCTGACCGGCACCGGGGCGGTGGACACGTCGGCGGTGCGGGACGCGTTCCTGGCCGAGTTCCGCAAGCGGATGGCACCGATCCGGACGAAGTGACGGCTACGGCAGCAGCCGAATGTCCGGCAGATCGAGCCAGCGACCCTCCAGCCGCGGCAGTGTCCCGTCGTCCTGCAGGGCGGTGATGGTCTGGTCGATGCACGGCGTCAGCTTGCTGCCGTGATCGAGGACGACACCGAACGCGTCGGGCCCGGACTGCGGTGACGGCAGCCGGCCGACCATCAGGCCGCCGTCGACCTCGCCGTCGGTCATCTGCACCGCCGTCGGCAGGTCGGCGACCAGGCCGTCGATCCGGCCGTGCTGCAGCGCCCTGACGGCGGCGTCGTTGCTGTCCAGGGCGACGGCGGGCAGTTCCGGTCTGATCTGATCGGTGATGGCTTGCAGGCTCGTGCTGTCGGCCTGGGCTCCCAACCGGGCGCCGCGCAGCTCGGCCAGCGTGGTGTCCCCGGCGAGCTTGCCGCCCTCGACGGTGATCACGGCCTGGGAGGTCGTGTAGTAGGGCGCCGACAGGTCCACGTTGCGGCGCCGCTGGGCCGTGATGGACACCTGGTCCAGATCGATGTCGAACGTCTTCTCCCCGGCGGCGATGGCGCTGTTGAAACCCACCTCGACCCAGTCCACGGCGTCGCTGCTGAAGCCGAGCCGCTTGGCGATGGCGTAAGCCACGGCGGACTCGTAGCCCTTGCCGTTGTTCGGGTTGCCGTCGCTGAACCAGGGCGGGTAGGCCGGCCGGTCGGTGGCCACGGTCAGTCGGCCCGGATTCTTCAGCGGCAGCCGGGCCACCCGGCAGTCGGCACCCGAGGGTGCCGGCCGGGCCTGCGGGCCGCCGTCGACGCCGGCGGAACAGGCCGTGGCCACAACCAGGACAGCGACCGCGCAGCCGGCGGCCAGCGGGCGACCCAGGGAGGGTGGACCGATCCGACCGAACGGGGCGAAAGCCATCGGGGGTCTGACTCCAGGGACGGGGACGGGCAAGGTCCCGGCGACCGCGGCCTCCGGGCGCTGTCACCCTAACCACAGCCGTTACCGCCGCCGGTGAGCCTGCGTCCGTGTCGCGGGTCGGGCCACACCGGTTCGTCCCAGGTATGCCACCCACGCGCGATTAGGCTCCCTGCATGACGGGATCCGAGTCCGGCCGACCCGAGCCCGCCGGGACCGCCGCGGACCGGGCCGAGGAGGCCGTCCGGACGGCGTTGCAGGAGCTGGACCTGGCCTGGCAGTGTCCTGCCCCGGGCCTGTACTCGGTCACGTTGCCGGGCAGCCGCAAGTTGCAGACGGAGTGCGCGCTCCAGCTCGGTCGCCACGATCTGGAACTGCGTGCCTTCGTCGCCCGCAACCCCGACGAGAACCATGCCCGCGTCTACCGCTGGCTGCTGGAACGGAACCTGCGGCTGTACGGCGTCCGGTTCAGCGTCGACGCGCTCGGCGACATCTACCTCACCGCGCGGATCTCACGGTCCGCCGTCACGGTCGACGAGGTGGACCGACTGCTGGGCGCGGTCGCCGACACCGCGGACTCGGCGTTCAACACCATCCTCGAACTCGGCTTCGCCGAGAGCATCCGGCAGGAATGGCGCTGGCGGCTGTCCCGGGGGGAGTCGACGGCGAACCTTGCGGCGTTCCAGCACCTGGCTCCTGCGGATCCGGTCCGCGGGGTCGACGCGCCCGGCTGATCCCACCCGGCGCGGGCCGGGTGATTTGACGGGGCCCGATTGCCGGGCGTTGGATGTCCCTGCTCCGGGACCGGAATCGTGATCCGAACCCGGGCCGGGGCAGGACAATCGTCGAGGACTAAGGGGCCACAGTGGACCAGTTACGGCTCAGGGAGCTGTCTGACGAGGCGACGGCACGCCTGCAGAACATGCCGGGAACGGTGTCCAGCCGCCGTGGCGGTTGGATGATGATCTCCACGATTCTGATCGAGGCCTGGGACCTCTACGCCATCTCGTTCCTGCTGATCTTCATCAAGAACGAGTACCACCCCAGCGCCATCCAGCTCGGTCTGGCCACCGCGGCGGTGCAGGGCGGTGCGTTGATCGGCGCCCTGGTCGGCGGCTACGTCGCCGACCAGCTGGGCCGCAAGCGGGTCTTCATCCTGACCATGATCCTGTTCATCGTGCTGGCCATCGTGCAGGGCTTCTCCCAGAACATCTGGGATCTGATCATCATCCGGTTCCTGATCGGTATCCCGCTGGGCAGCGACATCTCCAACGGCTACGCCTACATCATGGAGTCGATGCCGAAGGGCAAGCGCGAGGAGATGGGCAGCCGCTGGCAGTTCATGTTCGGCGTCGGTGAGGTGCTGTCGATCATCGTCGTCACGATCATGTACGTGGCCGGTATCGACCATCAGCTGCTTTGGCGGATCGGGCTGGCGCTGGGGGCGATCCCGGCGATCATCCTGCTGATCTCCCGACTGAAGCTGCCGGAGACGCCGTCCTCGCTGGTGAACCGCGGCCGGTTCAAGCAGGCCAAGGAATCGTCGATGGCACTGTTCGGCGACCCGCTGGAGATGCTGCCGAACGAGGATCTCAGGGTCGACCGGGTCAAGGTCGGCGACTTCCTCAAGGTGATGTGGGCCGATCCGATCAAGAAGCGGGCCACCATCTTCGGCTGGATCTCCAACGCCATGCAGGGCGCGGAGTTCACCGCCTTCGGCTTCTACCTGCCGGTCATCCTGGTCACCGCCGGTGTTGGTGTCGTCGGCAGCGGCGCCACCCAGAACATCGTCGGCACCAACCTGGTCACCGCGCTGGTCTACTGCCTGGCGACGGTCGCCGGGTTCATCGCGCCGATGATGCTGCCGAAGATCGGCCACCGGGGACTGGCCATGTGGGGCTTCGGCCTGGCCTTCGTGGGCCTGATCGTGGGTGCGTTCGCGATCGGCATGGACATCAAGCCGCTGATCGTGATCGCCGCCTGCGTGCTGATGTGGGGCCACTACTGGGATGCCTCCAACGGGATGACGATCACCTCGATGGTGGCGCCGCCGCGGTTCAAGGCGACCGCGTCCGGTTTCGGTTACGTCTTCGTCAAGGGTGCGTCGTTCTTCGGCGCGTTCATCTTCCCGGTGATGACCGCCGCCTGGGGCGCGGTCGGGGCGACGCTGGCCGTCTCGGCGCTGTCACTGACCGGCTTCCTGTCGGCCAAGTTCATCCTGCCGGAGATGTACGGCTACGTGGAGCGGGAGACCGCCGAGCTGGAGCAGCGGGCCGCCGCGGACTGAACGCCACCCGCCGAGCCTGCGCAAGACAGACCGCCGGCAGCCGATCGGAGTCCTCCGTCGGCTGCCGGCGGTCTTCGTCGTCAGTCGCCGAGCCGGGCCGCCACGTCGGCCGGGAAGCCGCCGGTGGCGATCGGTCCCCAGCCGGTGGGGGTGATCCTGATCAGCGACTTGGCCTGGACCCGCATCGCCTCCCGGTACTCGTCCCAGTCGGGGTGTTCGCCGGAGATGCAGCGGTAGTAGTCGACCAGCCCGTCCAGGGCGTCGGGCATGTGCAGCACTTCGGCTTCGCCGTCGACCTGCACCCAGGCCCCGCCGAAGTCGTCGGAGAGCACCAGCACCGAGACCAGCGGCCGGCGTTCGGCATTACGTGACTTGGCCCGGCCGGGGTAGGTGGAGATGACGAACCGGCCGGACTGGTCGACGCCGCCGGTGACCGGCGACATCTGCGGCCGGCCGTCGGCACGCTGGGTGGTCAGCACCAGATGGTGGCGTGGGCGGGCGAACTCGAGCAGAGCGTCGCGGTCGACGGTGGTCGTGGTGGCGATGGAGCGTGGCATGACACCGACTCTAGGGCCCGACCCGCAGGCTGACCGTCCGGCCGCCGGCCCGGATCGGCGTGGCCGGCCGGACGGCCGCGGGCTCAGCCGGCCCGGTGCACCTTGTACTGGGCGGCCTGGGCCCGCGGGCGCACGGTGATGCGGTCGATGTTGACGTGGGCCGGTCGGCCGGCGATCCAACCGATGACATCGGCGATGTCCTCGGCGACCAGCGGTTGCGCCACCCCGGCATAGACCTGCTCCGCCCGCTGCCGGTCACCCTCGAACCGGGTCAGTGAGAACTCCTCGGTCCGCACCATCCCCGGTGCCACCTCGGCGATCCGCACCGGTTGGTCGTAGAGCTCCAACCGCATCGCCTCGACCATCGAGCGTTCCGCGGCCTTGGCGCCGCAGTAGCCGGCACCGCCCTCGTAGCCGGCGCCGGCTGCGGTCGAGGTCACGAAGATCACCTGACCCTCGTTGGCGATCAGGGTCGGCAGCAGTGCCTTGGTCACCGCGGCGGCGCCGAGCACGTTGGTGGCATACATCTGTTGCCAGGCGTCCAGGTCCGCCTCGGCCACCGGCTCCATCCCCAGCGCCCCGCCCGCGTTGTTGACCAGCAGGGCGCAGCGGTCGCCGGCGGCCTCGGCCAGCCGGGAGACCGCCGCCCGGTCGGTGACATCACAGCCGACCGCGGTGCCGCCGATCTCTGCGGCCAGCGCGCTGACACGTTCGGTGCGGCGGGCGGCGCAGACCACCGCGAATCCGTCGGCGGCCAGCCGCCGGGCGGTCGCCGCGCCGATCCCGCTGCTCGCCCCGGTGACCACGGCGACCGGCGTGGTCGGGGTGTTGGTTGCCTCGCTCATGACAGGCGATTCTGCCCCGGCGCCCCACCGCGATCGGCAGTGGCCCGGCGCCGGAAGGCGGTCGGACCGGACGGCAACCGTTCAGCACCGGGCATTAGGCTCGCGGCCATGACGTTCAGACTGATCTTGCTGCGGCACGGTGAAAGCGAATGGAACGCCAAGAACCTCTTCTCCGGCTGGGTCGACGTTGACATCAACGACAAGGGCCGGTCGGAGGCGCGGCGCGGCGGGGAGTTGCTGACCGAGAACGGGCTGCTGCCCGACGTCGTGCACACCTCGCTGCTGACCCGCGCGATCCACACCGCCCAGATCGCGCTCGACGTGATCGAGCGGCCCTGGCTGCCGGTGCAGCGGTCCTGGCGTCTCAACGAACGTCACTACGGTGCGTTGCAGGGCAAGGACAAGGCGGCCACGCTGGCCGAGTTCGGCGAGGAACAGTTCATGACCTGGCGGCGGTCCTACGACACGCCGCCGCCGCCGATCCCGGCCGACGACCCGTACGCCAACTTCGAGGATCCGCGCTACGTGAGCCTGCCGCCGGATGCCCGGCCGGCAACCGAGTGCCTCAAGGACGTGCTGGTCCGGGCGCTGCCGTACTGGTACGACCAGATCGTGCCCGACCTGCTCGCGAACCGGGTGGTGCTGGTGGTTGCCCATGGGAACTCGCTGCGCGCCCTGGTCAAGCACCTGGATCGGATCAGCGACGACGACGTGGTCGGGCTCAACATCCCCACCGGCATCCCGCTGCTGTACGAGCTGGACGAGGACCTGCGTCCGATCACCGCCGGCGGCCGCTACCTGGACCCGGAGGCGGCCAAGGCGTCGATCGAGGCGGTCAAGAACCAGGGCCGCAAGTAGGCCCCGGCTCGGACCGCCGCGCTGAGCC
Organism: uncultured Actinomycetota bacterium; assembly: GCA_963758075.1. Classification (GTDB taxonomy): domain Bacteria; phylum Actinomycetota; class Actinomycetes; order Propionibacteriales; family Propionibacteriaceae; genus Microlunatus. The sequence continues at coordinate 1,205,741 of CAVWTT010000005.1, forward strand.
TTGGCTCGGTGGATCCGGGCCGCGCTGAATTTGTCGAAGTGCGCGAGCCGGCCTGCGGCCGGTGAGTCGTCGCGGGGGAGTCAGGCCGCCGGGGATGGCGCGCGGTCGGCCGAGGTCTGCCAGACGGTGTCGGCGAAGGTTCCGGTGCCGAGGTCGTGGGTGCCGGCCGGGTTGGTGATGATCACCCGCCCGAACCTGGTCCGCCACACGAAGGTGCCCGCGACCGGCTGTCTCACGTTGATCGGGCCGAACGTCTTGTACCGGTGCTCACCCCGCGCCAACGGACCCAGATTGCCCAGCCCGGTCTGCCCCGGTGGTGCGCCGGGTGGTGCGCCGGGTGGTCCGGTGTAGGGCACGGTGTGGTCCAGGTCGAGCCGGTGGCGGCTGGTGGTGCCGGACCAGGGGAACACGCTGGCCGGGGATCGGGCCAGTACGGCTTCGACCATCCGGTCGGGGATCTCGTAGCCGTCGGCAGGTGGGATCCGGGCCGGGTCGAGCACCGGCAGGACCCGGACCCGGCAGCCCGAGCCGAGCCATTCCCGCACCGACGCCAGCAGCACCGGGCCGATGTCCTCGACCCGGGCCACACCCGGATCCTCCCCACGGTTGAACGCCGGCAGGGCGTCGGCGCCGATGTGGACGTGCAGGACCACTCTCGGGGTGAACTTGTCCGGGTCGATGCGTCGGGCCAGGTCCTTCATCACCGCCTCCCGCCGCTCCGCCTCGCTCGGCTCGGCCTGTGGTTGCGGGTCCAGCCCTGGCCGGGGAGCCTCGGATCCGGGCTCGGCGGGCATCGGCAGGTCGGGGCCGGGCAGGTCCGAGGCGGGCAGCTCCGCGGGTGGTCCCGGCTCGAAGTCGGCAAGGTCGGAGTCCGAAGGCTCCGACCCCGGACCTGGATCCGGCAGGTCGCGCATCGGTAGATCGGGCATCGGCCCGGCCGGAATCTGCCGGTCGCGCATCGGCTGGCCGGGCATCGGCAGATCGGCCGCCGGCACTCCGGTCGCAGCGGTCCGGTGGTCCGCCACCTGGAGGTGGGCTTCGAGGTCGGTGAACAGGTCCGGTTGGTCGACGGCGGCCAGCACCTGCAGGGCCAGCGCGGGTTGGGCCAGGATCCCGGCTGCGACCGCCTGCCATTCAGCCGCCGTCCGCGCTCCCCGATCCGGGATGCCGGCCGGCAGATCATCGGCCCGGCCCATCAGGATGTCGGCGAGTCGCTTGGTGGCTGCCTTCAGCAGGATCGCGTCGGGGGTGTCGACCAGCATCGACACCTCGGTCAACCCGTACTCACTGCCCTGCCCGGTCCGGACATAACGGAACCGCTTCGCGTTCTCGGTCTCCTGCTCCACCCGGACCCGGTCCACCCGCAGGATCTCGGCAGCCAGCAGGTGCTCCAGCCGGGTCCACGACAACTTGCCCACCACCCGCACCACCCGACGATCCACCACCATCGCCTGCTCGACGGTGAGGAGTCGGGTGCGGGCGGCGACCCGGCGGGCATCCCTGGCCGGCACCTGCCCGGCCTGCACCCGCCCCCACAGCCGCGGCAACCGGTGCCGCAGATCCAGCGCGTCAGCGATCAGCATCCGGGCCTGGCCGGGACTCACACCGATCTCGACTCCCAACTCGGCGGGGGCGAACTCGGCCACCTCCGGGGTGCCGTCGCCACCGAACCTGGCTGACTCTTCTCCGGCGATGGCCAGGTCGGTGTAGCGGTGCAGGATTCCGCCGGCCGGATGGTGGTCGGCCCACAGGGCGGCGAGTTCGAGGAGGCGGCAGCCGGCGGCCCGTTCGGCCCGGACACAGGCGGCTGCGGCGGAAGCCACCTGGTGGCTGTCCCACAACTCCAACGCCTCCGACATGACCATCACGCTAACGGCCGGCACTGACAAAACAGCCCCCGTGCCGTGGGGATCCAGACGCTCGTGAAGGGCCTTCTTCGTCCGCGAAGTGCTGCCGTCCTCCGACTTGCCGTCACCCGCTGCCAGACCGGTTGACCCTGACGAAACGATCGCGCCCGGACGGACGCGGGGCCGGTCAGGGCTGGGGGAACTGCTCGGCGTCGGGGAACTCCCCGGTCACCACGTAGATGACCCGGCGTGCCACCGATGCGGCGTGGTCGGCGATCCGTTCGTAGTAGCGGCCGAGCAGGGCCACGTCGACGGCCGCCTCGACGCCGTACTTCCAGTCGTCGCCGAGCAGCAGCCGGAACTGGGAGCGGCGCAGGTCGTCCATCTCCTGGTCGCGGGCGTACAACTCCTGGGCCGTCTCGATGTTGCGCTCGCTGAGCGTCTGACCGGCGCTCACCACCATCTTCTCGGCGACGTCACCCATCCGGACGAAGTTGGGCCGCAGGGCGTCCGGAACCGCGGTCTCCGGATACCGGAGGCGGGCGATCTTGGCCACATGCGCGGCCAGATCTCCCATCCGCTCCAGTTCGGTCACCATCCGCAGGGTGGCGACGATCGTGCGCAGCTCACCGGCGACCGGTGACTGCCGCGCGAGCAGGGAGAAGGCGCGGGCCTCGACGTCGGCCTGTCGAGCGTCGATGTCGGCATCGGCCCCGATGACCTGTTCGGCCAGGTGGATGTCGGCCTCGAGCAGGGCGGTGGTCGCGTGCCGGACCGCCGTCGACACCGACTGTGACATCTGCACGAGGTCGGCCAGGATGTCCTCAAGTTGCTCCCGGTAGGAGTCACGCATCACTTACCCTCACCCTCACTCGCATCGCCCGCAGGCCGGGCCTGTTGCCGGCTGGTTCACTCTAGGTCGACCTCTTACCCAGTCTCCCTGTGGTCGTGAACGCGCGGTGAACAGTGACCAAACGCTCGGCTCGGGTGTGGTCCGCGGCGACGGGGCGGCTGGACGGGTCCGCCTAGTATCAGCGACGTGAACGCAGCAGCAGCCGCAGGCCTCGCGCTGGTCGCGGGTCTCGTGCTCGGCGCGTTCATCGTCTGGCTGGTGCTGCGCCGGGCCGACCTCCAGCAACCCGACGACTTCGTCGATCCGCCGGTCGAGGTGCCGGCGGGCGTGTCCCAGGTGCTGTCGGTGCTCAAGTCCTCGGCGGTGGTCGTGGGTCCCCACGACGAGGTGCTGGAATCGACCAGTCAGGCCCGGGCGATCGGCATCGTCCGCGGCAGCCGGGTCGGCATCATGGAACTGCTGGACCTGGTCCGGACCGTTCGCCGCGACCGCGTCATCCGCAGCGTCGACCTGGAACTCAACCGTGGCGGCGCCGGCGGGACGGCCGTTCACCTGTCCGTACGGATTGCGCCGCTGGGCGAGGACCTCATCCTGCTGCTGGCCGAGGACCGCACCGCCGCCGTGCGGGTCGAGCAGACCCGCCGCGACTTCGTCGCCAACGTCAGCCACGAGCTGAAGACGCCGATCGGCGCGGTCGCGCTGCTCGCCGAGGCGGTGGGAGGGGCCGCCGACGACCCGGAGGCGGTGCAGCGGTTCGCCGCCCGGCTGACGCTGGAGTCCCAGCGGCTCGGAGATCTGGTCGGCCAGATCATCGAATTGTCCCGGCTGCAGGCCGACGATCCGCTGGTGGGTGCCGATCCGGTCGATGTCGACGAGCTGTTGACCCGCGCCGTGGATCGCTGCCGGGTGGACGCCGAGAAGCGGGACGTCCAACTGACCGTCGCAGGCCAGCACGGCTGCCGGGTCCTCGGCAGTCAACGCCAGCTCGTCACCGCGATCGGCAACCTCGTCGAGAACGCGATCGTGTACTCCGACGCCGGTGCCCGGGTCGTGGTCGCGGCTCACCGGGTCCGCAGGGGAGAGGACGAGATCGTCGAGATCACCGTCTCCGACAACGGCATCGGCATCGCCGCGGCCGACCTGGACCGGATCTTCGAACGCTTCTACCGGGTGGACTACGCCCGCAGCCGCGCCAACGGCGGCACCGGGCTCGGGTTGTCCATCGTCAAGCACATCGCCGCCGCCCACGGCGGCCAGGTCTCGGTGTGGAGCCGGCCCGGACAGGGTTCGACCTTCACGATCAGCCTGCCGGCACCGGCCGGCGTGGACCGCACCGTCGACCTCGGCGAGCCGGGCCGGGTCCACGACCGGCACACCACGGCGGTGGAACCGGGTCCCGCTCCGGCCACCGAGCAGCCGCCCGCCGAAACCCCGACCCCCCAGATCCAGGAGAGCCTCAGATGACGCGTGTACTGGTGATCGAGGACGAGGAGTCCTACCGCGACGCCACCTCCTACATGCTCCGCAGGGAGGGGTTCGACGTGGTGGAGGCCGCCGACGGGACCCGGGGCCTGGCCGAGTTCGACCGGAGCGGCGCCGACATCGTGCTGCTGGACCTGATGATGCCGGGGCTGCCCGGCACCGAGGTGTGCCGGCAGCTGCGGGCCCGCGCCGCGGTCCCGGTGATCATGGTCACCGCCCGCGACTCCGAGGTGGACAAGGTGGTCGGTCTGGAACTGGGGGCCGACGACTACGTCACCAAGCCGTTCAGCCACCGCGAGCTGGTGGCCCGGATCCGGGCGGTGCTGCGCCGCGGCCAGGACGTCGAACTGCTGCCGGACGTGGTGGAGTCGGGCGGGGTCAGGATGGACGTCGAACGCCATGAGGTGTCGGTGAACGGTGCACCGGTCAAGCTGGCGCTCAAGGAGTTCGAACTGCTGGAGATGTTGCTGCGCAACGCCGGCCGGGTGATGACCCGAGGTCAGTTGATCGACCGGATCTGGGGTGCGGACTACGTCGGCGACACCAAGACCCTCGATGTGCACGTCAAGCGGCTGCGGACCAAGATCGAGCCGGATCCGGCCAACCCGCGGTTGCTGCTCACCGTCCGCGGCCTGGGTTACAAGTTCGAAGGCTGAGGGGTCAGTCAGTCCCCGTTCCGGGCCGCGTGTCGTGGCCTTGGTGACTCCTGGGCGGCGGGGCTGTGAATGCTGGGCGGCCGCCGGGCATCGCTAGAGTGACCGCGTGCTCAGTGTCAGCGCGCTTCGCGACATCACGGTGTTCTCGGGGTCGGCCCATCCGGAGTTCGCCGCGGAGATGTGTCAGATCCTGGGCGTGCAACTGTCCCCGTCGCGGACGACCCGGTTCAGCAACGACTGTCTGCAGGTCCAGCTGCGGGCCAACTGCCGACAGCGCGACGTCTTCATCGTGCAGCCGCTGGTGCCGCCGGTGCAGGAGAACCTGGTCGAACTCTGTCTGATGCTGGACGCCGCCCGCGGAGCGTCGGCGGCCCACATCACCGCGGTCATCCCGCATTACGCCTACGCGCGCTCGGACAAGAAGGACGCGCCCCGGATCTCCATCGGCGCCCGGCTGGTCGCCGACATGATCGCCACCGCCGGCGCCACCCGGGTGGTCACCATGGCCCTGCACGCGCCCCAGGTGCACGGCTTCTTCTCCGTCCCGGTGGACCATCTCAACGCGATCGCCGAACTGGCCGATCACTTCAAGCAGACCGACCTCACCGACACCGTGGTGGTGTCCCCGGACCTGGGCAACGCCAAGGTTGCCACCGAGCTGGCCCGGCGGCTCGGACTGCCGGTGGCCGCGGGCTCCAAACGGCGGCTCGCCGACGACCGGGTGGTCATCGACAACATCGTCGGCGACGTGGCCGGCAAGCAGGTGATCGTCTTCGACGACGAGATCGCCACCGCCGGGTCGATCATCGAGCTGATGCGCAAGCTGCGCAGTGTCGGCGCCCGCGGGATCTCGCTGGCCTGCACCCACGGCCTGTTCACCGGACCGGCGATCGAGCGGCTCCGGGCGGAGCCCGACGTCGCCGAGATCGTGATCACCAACACCGTGCCGCTGCCGGCGGAGAAGCGGCTGCCGAACATGACCACCCGGTCGGTGGCGCCGCTGTTCGCCGAGGCGGTGCGGCGGATCAACTGCGGGGAGTCGGTCAGCAGCCTGTTCAGCGACGAGCCGACCTACGGCTGATCGGTGAACCGTGACCCGGCCGGAGCCGAAGGCCGCCGGCCGGGGTCCGGGTTGCTGGTCAGCTGATCGGGCCGGAGGTCGAGCTGGAGCTCGGCGCGGGCGACGGCGACACGGTGCGGTAGGTGTCGTTCTGTCCGTCGACGATCGGCACGGTCACCTGGGTGCTGCCGGCCTTGGCGAAGGTGAGCTTGAGGCTTGCGGTGGCACCGGCCGGCACCTGGCTGCCGGTGACCGTGACGGCCTGCCGGTCGACCAGGATGACCGGAGAGTGCGGGTTCAGCGTGATCGGTGACGGCAGCTGGATGGTCAGCGCAGGTCCCTGGCTGCCGTCGGGCTCGAGCACGTTGCCGGTGATGTCGGTGAGCTGGTCGGGGTTGTCGGAGATCACGGTCGCCGACAGGAAACCCGAGGTCGGCGACTCGGCCAGGATCATCAGCCCCCGGACCTTGACCGCAGAGCTGGTCGGGATCTTGCTCTGGCCGTTCTCCATCTGTCCGTTCGGGTTGCCGACGTTGACGTTCACCCCGTCGGCGGGGGTGTAGGTCTTCAGCGTCTGGGCGTTGAACCCGCAGGCGGACAGGCCGACCAGTAACCCGGCTGCGGCCGCGGCGGCACCGACCCGGGCCATCAGGCCGGTCCGGGGATGGGACCTGCTGGCCTCGCGGGCGCCCGCGCTGCGTGACGTATCCACCGTCTTCTACTCCTCGCCATGCCGCCGTCAGGTGGTGCCCGGGGCACCGGTGCGGCCGTCGTTCATCAGCCGTCCGACGCCGGCCGAACCGTTCCAGCCGATCGTCGCCGGTCAGCCTAGCGACTCGGGTCGCGCAGTTGCAGCCGGACCGGCCGTGACCGCCGCGAGCTAGTCTTGAGACGTCGGAGTCTCGACCTGCCGCGACGGTTTCTGTCCGCTCCTCGAGGCCGGTCGAGCAGCCTGCAGCTGGGTGATGATTAGCGCCGCGAAGCACATCCGGCGCCCGTTGTCAACCTCTCGCCGACCTGCATTGTGGCTCTGGCTAGCGGAAACGTCGGGGGACCGACCCTGAGAGCGTGCTAAAATGGAGATCGCGAAAGGGGCAGGTAGACATATGACCTTCACAGTCGGCGAAACGGTGGTTTACCCCAATCACGGGGCGGCCGTCATCGAGGACATCGAAACCCGCAAGATCAAGGGCGAGGATCAGCTGTATCTGGTTCTGCGCATCGTCGGCCAGAACGACCTCGTCGTCCGGGTCCCGGCCTGCAATCTGGATCTCGTCGGCGTACGGGACGTGGTCGGGTCGGAGGATCTGGAGCGCGTCTTCAGCATCCTGCGCGCGCCGCGGACCGTCGAGCCGACCAACTGGTCGCGACGCTACAAGGCCAACATCGAGAAGCTTCACTCCGGCAACGTCATGCGGGTCGCTGAGGTGGTCCGCGACCTGTGGGGCCGCGAGCGCGAGCGGGGCCTGTCCGCCGGTGAGAAGCGGATCCTGGCCAAGGCCCGCCACATCCTCGTCTCGGAGCTCGCTCTGGCCGAGAAGATCGAGGAGGACAAGGCCGAGGAGCTGCTGGAAGAGGTGCTGGCCTCCTGACCGGTCGGCTGCGGCACTGATCAACGACGGCCGGGCGAGTACGCGGTGACGCGACTCGCCCGGCCGGTTTCGTTTCCGGACGGTTCTGCAAGAATCCGGTCGATGAGCCGCACCACGACCGCCACCGACCGGGACCCGGATCGGGCCCCCGCCGCAGCCTTCGCGGCGATCGTGGTGGCTGCCGGTGCCGGAACCCGCTTCGGCGCGGACCGGCCCAAGGCGTTGCTGGACCTGGCCGGCCGGCCGCTGGTGCATCGGGCCGCCGCGGCCATGGTGGCCGCCGGAGCCGGTCGGCTGGTGGTCGTCGTGCCGGCCGGCTGGACCGACCGGTTCGCCGAGGCCCTCACCGGCCTGCCGGTGGACCGACTGGTGAGCGGCGGTCCGGAACGCACCGACTCGGTTCGCAACGGCCTGGCCGCGCTCGACGACATCGACGCCCCGCCCGTCGTTTTGGTGCAGGACGCCGCCCGGCCGCTGGTGCCCCGGACCGTCACCCGTCGCGTCGTCGCCGCGGTCGCCGGCGGAGCACCGGCCGTGGTGCCGGCCGTCCCGGTCACCGACACCATCCGCGAACTGACCGGCGCCGCCACCTCCCGCAGCCTGGACCGCGGTCGGTTGCGGGCGGTGCAGACACCGCAGGGCTTCGACCTGCAGGCGCTGCGGTCGGCCTATGCCGCGATCGGCGCGGATGCCGTCACCGACGACGCCGGCGTCTGCGAGCGCGCCGGCTACCCGGTGACGGTCGTGGACGGAGCACCGGAGTCGTTCAAGATCACCCGACCGGCCGACCTGGTGCTGGCCGAACTGTTGCTCGCCGAGCCGACCCCGGCGGCAACGCGATGACGGTGCCGCGCACCGGCATCGGCGTCGACGTGCACCGCCTGGTGCCGGGCCGACAGATGTGGATGGCCGGCCTGCACTTCCCCGCCGAGCCCGCCGGCCCGCACGGGCATTCCGACGGAGACGTGGCCTGCCACGCGATCTGTGACGCCTTGCTGAGCGCCGCCGGATTGGGCGACCTCGGCAGCAACTTCGGCACCGACCGGCCGGAGTGGGCCTCGGCGCCGGGTCGGGCGTTCCTGACCGAGACGGCGGCCATCCTCGACCGGTCCGGGTTCACGGTCGGCAATGTCGCGGTCCAGATCATCGCGAACCGGCCCCGGCTCAGCGTCCGCCGGGCCGAGGCCGAACAGCTGCTCGGGGCCATCCTGCGGGCGCCGGTGTCGGTGTCGGCCACCACCACCGACGGTCTAGGTCTCACCGGTCGCGGCGAGGGTGTGGCCGCCATCGCCACGGCCCTGGTGCTGCCGTCGGGTTGAGGACCGGCGGTGGTGCAAGGGGACCGAGGCTCCGACCGGGGGCCGGGAGGTCCACGGCCGACAACGATCCGCCTCGGACTCAGCGGACCTTGCTGGCCGGCGCCGTGAAGGTGTCGCAGACGCCGACACCGGAGTGGCCGATGCCCTGCCGCGCCCAGTACAGCCGGTTGGCCCCGTGGCCGTGGGTGGATTCGATGTTCGGTTTGCCGCTCAGGGTGTCGTCGCCGATCGCCACGAAGATCACCTCCATGGCCGGTACGTCCTGCTGGGTGATGCCCAGGGACCGCGACCCGGACCGCAGGAACAACCCGGAGAAGCAGTCGGCCTGGGTCTCCACCCGACGGCTCAACTCCAGCCCGGCGGCGGTCTTGCGGCCGGCCAGTTGTTCCAGCCCGTTGGCTGACACCAGGATGCCGGTGCGGGCCTGCACCGCATGCCCGAACTCGTGGGCCAGCACCAGGTCCGGGCCCCACTTCGACCCCTTCAGGTCGGCGACCACGCTGGGCAGCGTCCGGCTGTAGTAGACCTGCTGGTCGGCCGGGCAGTAGAACGCGTTGCCGCCGCCGGCCTTGCCGCACTTGGTCTGGATCGAGTCGCCGTAGAGGGTGATGCTGGGCCGCACGATGGTGTAGCCGGCCTTGCTCACCGGCGGCTGCCAGGCCCGGACCAGGCAGGCCATCAGCTTGTTCAGATGGGTTCTCAGCTGCGGGTCGGTGGAGGATTCCGAGATCGGCTGCAACTGGCAGCGGATCGGCACCGGCATGGTCTGGTTGTACAGCTTGTTGCGCTTGACCAGCTGGACCGCCTGTTGCTTGGTGTCCGGCTGCGGCAGCGGCGGCGGGTTCTTGTCCGGCGGCGGGACCTGGTAGGTGTCGTTCTGGTACGCGACCTGGGTGCTGGGGTTGGTGACGTTCAGCACGATCAGGGTGGCCAGCGCGACGGCGACCAACACCATGATCGTCACCAGCACCCGCCGGAGCGGGCTGTGCCCCGGTCGGCGTGGCGGCCGGCGGCCGGACGGCGCCGGCCATTGCTGTCCGCCACCCGGATACGGCTGACCCTGCCAGCCCGGCTGACGGGACGGGTGGGCCGGACCCTGGCCGGGTGAGCCGCCGCGCTGATCCCAGCCCGGGGACGGCCGGCCGAACTGCGGTCCGGGCTGCCCCCAGTGCTGCTGCGTCACGAGACCCCACCCTAGAACCAGCTGGACCGGGCTGGAGGTCGGGCATCGCCGCACCTGCGCCGACCGCCCGCTGCGGCAGGTCGGACCAGCCGACGGGACGGGCCGGCTGTGGGATAGTTTCGGCGCAGACAGCGGTGGCGGCCCGCCGGGGTGGGTGGCCCACCGGAGACAGAAGGGTCCCCAGTGCAGCACAGACTTGTCCGATCCGTACCGGTGCGCAGGTACCGGGGTCTGCCGATGTCCCCGGTCCGTCGGATGGCAGGCGCCCTCGTCGCCGTCCTGCTGGCTGCCTTCGTCCTCATCGGTCCGGCCGTGCTGCCTGCGCGGGCCTACGACAGCGCCCGGGCCGTCGAGGTGACCGCCGACCTGGCCCGCACCGGGGTGCTCGACGTCACCGAGAAGATCATCTTCGGCGGATCCGCGCCGGACACCGTACGGCAGACGTTCGAGACGAGCGAGCAGTTGATGGGGGACCGCAGCCGTCAACAGCAGCTCAGCAAGATCGGTGTCACCGCGGACGGCACGAAGCTGCGGCCGACGGTCAGCCGGGACGGCGATCTCGTCAGCGTGACCTTCCGGCCCGAGGGTGCCCGGACCGCGACCATCGCCTACACCGTCACCGGCGCGGTGGTCAACGCCAACGGCACGCCGGCGCTGCAATGGCGACTGCTGCAGGGACTGTCGATCGGAACCGACCGGTTCGCCGCCACCGTGAACATCCCGGGCCCCTTCAGCTACGTCCGCTGCACCTCCGGCCCGCCGAACTCGACCACACCGTGTGGCAGCGCGTCGGCCGGCATCGGCCCGGGCTCGCCGACCTTCAACGACAGCGCCCGCGGCCCCGGTGAGGTCGTCGCCGTCGACATCGGCTTCCCACCGGGAACGGTTGCGGTGAACGAGAAGATCGTCGAACACTGGACGATCGGACGCGCCTTCTCGGTCAGGCCGCTGCCGTTGGGGATGGCGCTGGGCCTGCTGGTGCTGGGCGGTCTCGGACTCCTCGCCGCGCACCGGCGCATCGGCCGTGATGCCGGCGAGGACGACGAGATCCACAAGCCCGCCGACTTCGTGCCGGTCGCTGAGGGACAGTCGGAGTTCCGTGTCGTCGGCGACATCCGGCCGGGCCAGATCGGCACCGTGGTGGACGAGCGGGTCGACCCCATCGACGTCACCGCGAGCCTCCTCGATCTGGCTGTCCGCGGTCATGTGCTGATCACCGAACTGCCGCGGACCCGTCGCTACTCCCGCGCGGACTGGCGGCTGTCGCGGACACCCGCCGACCAGGCGCCCGATGATCTTCGTCTGTTCGAACGTGTGCTGCTGGATGCGATCGCTCCGGCCGGGGACAGTGTGCTGGTCTCCGAACTCGGCCCACGGGTCGGCGACTCGGCCGAGAACGTCCAGTCCGCGCTCTACGACGAGATGGTGCAGAACGGCTGGTTCCAGCGACGTCCGGACCAGACCCGCAACACCTGGACCCGCGCCTCACTGTCCGGCCTGGTCGCCGCTGTCGTGATCACCGCGGTGCTGGCGATCTTCACCGAGTTCGGGTTGGTCGGCATCTCCTTGATCATCCTTGCGCTCGGGCTGATGGTGATCGGCCAGGAGATGCCGGCGCGCACGTCGCAGGGATCGGCGCTGTTGGCCGGGCTGGGTGCATTGCGCTCGGACCTGCTGTCCACCCCGACCGACCGGATGCCCCCGGGGCGGGAACTGTCGGAACTGTCGCAGGTGCTCCCGTACGCGGTGGTGCTCGGCGGCACCGAGCGCTGGCTGGACGCGATCGTCGCCGCCGACGACGACGAGGTGCCCGACTCCGACGAGCTGAGCTGGTACCACGGGCCGGAGGACTGGCGGCTTTCGGATCTGCCGCATTCGCTGCGCAACTTCGTCACCACCGTCAACGGGACCCTCTTCTCCCGCTGATCCGCGATCCGTCGTGCCGAGGTCGTCGGCGGGGCGGTCGGCGTCAGGCGTCGGGGGCCATCACGACGCGGGATGATCGGGACGCGGGCTGATCAGGTGGAGGCCCGGGGGACCAGGTCCGTCGGGATGTACTCGGTGCCGTGGTGGGGTCGGCCGGCGATGGCGTCCAGCAACTGCTCGGCGGCCCGGCGCCCCAACTCCTCCAGCCGCAGGTCGATGGTCGTCAGCGGCGGCCGGCTGGCCAGGGCCATCACCTCCCAGTTGTCGAAGCCGGTGACCGCGATCCGGTCGGGCACCGCGATGCCGAGCTCGCGCAAGCGGTCGGTGACGCCGCGAGCGATCTGGTCGCTGCCGCACATGATCGCGTCCACGCCCGGGTCCTCGCCGCTGCTGCCGCGCAGCAACCGGTCGACCGCGCGCCGGCCCCAGTCCTCGCTCCACTCGCCGAACAGCGGAGCCGTCACCGGCTCCAACCGGTGCCCGGCCAGGGCGGCGACCGCAGCCGCGGCCCGGGCCTCGGAGGTGTGCTTGTGCGGGCGCCCGCCGACGTGGGCGATCCGGCGGCGACCGCTACCCACCAGATGGTCGATCACCCGGGTCGCGCCGTCGGCATCGTCGGGGACGACCGAGGCGTCGTCGGGATCGGTGGACGGGGCGAAGGCGTACACGATCGGGATGTCGACCTCGACCGGCGGCCGCGGGTCGGTGGTGCGACCGGTGACGATGATGCCGTCCACCCGCCGGGCCTGGAAGGTCTTCAGGTGATAGGCCTCGCGGACCGGGTCGGACCGGGTGGTCGCCAGCAGGGCCGACATCTCACCGGCGGCCAGCGCGTTCTCCGCGCCGAGCATCACCGGGATGCTGAACCGGCCGGCCGCGTCGGCGCTCAGCAGTCCCACTGTGTAGGTCCGGCGAGCCGACGACCAGCGGGTGCCGACCCCCGGCACGAAGCCGAGCTGGTCGGCGGCGTCCTTGATCCGCTGCCGGGTGCTCGCCTTCAGGCTGCCGGTGTCGTTGAGCGCCTTGGAGACGGTGCCGGGGGAGACCCCGGCCAGAGCCGCGACGTCGGTGATCCGGGCCCGGCGGCCGGCGACAGTCATCGAAGCTCTCGTTTCCTTGTTTCCTTCCGGGTCGGATAGAGCCTGATGATATCGAGGAGGATCGGGCAGCCACCAGGGGTTGACCGGTCGGCGCCGCGCCCCTAGCGTGAGGAAACTGGTTTCCTGACTGTTGCACGGCCGAAGGAGAGATCGATGGCACACGCTGGGCCCGCCCGACCGACCCAGGGCGCCGCCGGTGTCTTCAGCCCGATCGCCCCCGGCGACGTCCGGATCACCGGCGGTCGCTGGGCCGAACGCGCCGAGCGCAACCGCACCGGCGCGATCCCGGCCGGCCTCAGACAACTCGGGGAGGCCAAGAATCTGGCCAACCTCGAGATCGCCGCCGGCCGGTCCACCGGCGAGCCGGCCGGGCCGATCTTCGCCGACTCCGACGTCTACAAATGGCTGGAGGCGGCGGCCTGGGAGTACGGCCGCCGGCCCGACGAGGGGCTGCTCGCCGAGATCCTGCAGGTCGTCGAACTCGTCGCAGCCGCGCAGCAGGACGACGGCTACCTCAACTCCGTGGTACCCGTCCGCGACGGCGGCCGGTACGTCGACCTGCCCTGGCATCACGAGCTCTACTGCTACGGCCACCTGATCCAGGCCGGGGTGGCCCTGTCCCGGGCGGCCGGACGCCGCGACCTGCTCGACGTCGCCTGCAAGGTCGCCGACCACTTGTTGGTCACCTTCGGTGAGGACCGGCGCCACGACGTCGACGGGCACCCGGTGATCGAGATGGCGCTGGCCGAGCTGTACCGCGAGACCGGCAAGCAGGACTACCTGGACCTGGCCGACTGGTTCGTCGCGGCCCGCGGACACGGGCTCATCGCCGGCTACGGTCTGGCCCCGGCCTACTTCTCCGACCGGGTGCCGGTGGCAGAACAGGACACCGTCGAGGGCCACGCCGTCCGCGCCGTCTACCTGGCGGCCGGCGCCACCGACGTCGCCGTCGAGCGCGGCGACCAGAACCTGCTGGCGGCGTTGGAGCAGCAGTTCGCCTCCATGGTCACCGAGAAGGAGTACCTCACCGGCGGACTGGGCTCCCGCTGGGACGGCGAGGCGTTCGGTGATCCGTTCGAACTGCCGACCGACCGCGCCTACGCCGAGACCTGCGCCTCGATCGGCGGCCTGCAGTGGGCCTGGCGGCTGCTGCTGGCCACCGGCAAGGCCGAGTACGCCGACCAGATCGAGCGGATGCTCTACAACGGTTTCCTCGCCGGTGTCTCGCTCAGCGGCACCGAATACTTCTACGTCAACCCGCTGCAGTTGCGCGACCGGGCCCTGGCCGACACCGAACGCAGCCCGGCCCACGGCCGGCGCGGCTGGTTCGACTGCGCCTGCTGCCCGCCGAACGTGATGCGCACCTTCGCCAGCCTGGAGGGCTATGTCGCCAGCACCGACGCCGACGGCGTGCAGATCCACCAGTACGTCTCGGGCACCGTCCAGGCCGGAGACCTGCGGTTGCGGGTCGACACCGACTATCCGCGGACCGGTCGGGTCCGGATCACCGTGGAGGCCGCCGGTTCCGGGCCGACCACGGTCGCGGTACGGATCCCGGGCTGGGCCGACGGCGCCCGGTTCGACGGTGCCGCCGCCACGGTCGGCGGCTACGCCTCGGCGTCGCGGACCTTCGCCGCCGGTGACGAACTGGTGCTGGAGCTGCCGCTGGAGCCGCGGTTGACCGTCGCCGACCGCCGGGTCGACGCGGTCCGCGGCTGCGTGGCCATCGAACGCGGCCCGCTGGTCTATGCGCTGGAGCAGCAGGACCAGCCGGACGGGGTGGCACCCGATGATCTGGCCATCCGCGCCGACGGTGACCTGAGCGCCGAGGAACGGCCCGACCTGCTGGAGGGGGTCACCGTGATCAAGGCCTCCGGGGTCCGGCTCAGCTCCGGCGGCCCCGGTTCCGACAACCCGTCGACAGGCCACCAGACCTACCCGGGCGGGCAGCCAGCGGCCGCACCGACCGAACTGGTGGCGATCCCGTATCACCTGTGGGCCAATCGCGGACCCCAGCCGATGCGAGTCTGGATCCCGCTGGCCTGACCGCTACCGGGCCAACCAGCCGCCGTCGACAGGGATGATCGCTCCGTGGACGTAGTCGGCGGCCGGTGAGGCCAGGAAGACCGCAGTCCCCGCCAGGTCGGCCGGCGTGCCCCACCGGCCGGCCGGGATGCGGGCGGTGATCTCGGCGTTCCGGCCGCTGTCGGCGACCAGGGCCTCGTTCATGTCGGTGTCCATGTAGCCGGGCGCGATCGCGTTGACGTTCACCCCCCGGCCGGCCCACTCGTTGCAGCAGGCCTTGGTCAGTTGGCTGATGGCGCCTTTGCTGGCGGCGTAGGCCGGCACCCGGTAGCCCCCCGAGAAGCTGACCATCGAGGCGATGTTGATGATCTTGCCGTAGCCGCGTTCGAGCATCGGCCGGGCCAGCAGTTGGCTGAGCTGGAACGCCGCCCGCAGGTTGACCGCCAGCACCCGGTCGAACTGTTCCAGGGAGAAGTCCACGGCGTCCTCGCGGTACTGCAGGCCGGCGTTGTTGATCAGGATGTCGATCCGGCGCTGCCGGACCAGGGGAGCGATCGTCGTCTCGATCATCGCCTCGTCACCCAGATCCAGGGTGATCGCGGTGAGTGATCGGCCCAGATCCCCGGCCAGCCGGCCGAGGTCATCGGGCACCACACCGCGCTGCACCGAGATCAGGTCGGCGCCGGCCCGCAGCAGGCCCTCGGCCATGCCGCGGCCCAGACCGCGGGCGCCACCGGTGACCAGGGCGGTCCGCCCGGTCAGATCGAACATCGACTGCGGCTCGCGGGCCGGTTCCTCATCGGTCACGGCGCCCAGCCTGCCAGTACGGACCGGCACGGCCCGAACCGGGCATTACAACGATGTATTAGCATGATGGCGAGCTGATCGGAACGATCATCGGACACCGAGGACGAGGAGTTTCCATGGCCAGGGCACGTATCGCGATCGACCCCGCCTTCCAGGTCGGCAGCATCGATCGACGCTTGTTCGGATCGTTCGTCGAACACCTGGGTCGGTGCGTCTACGACGGCATCTACGAGCCCGGCCACCCCGCCGCCGGTCCCGACGGCTTCCGCACCGACGTGCTGGAGCTGGTGCGCGAGCTGGGGGTGAGCACCGTCCGCTATCCGGGCGGCAACTTCGTCTCCGGCTACCGCTGGGAGGACGGTGTCGGCCCACGCGAGCAGCGGCCCACCCGGCTGGACCTGGCCTGGCACTCCACCGAGACCAATGAGGTCGGTCTGCACGAGTTCGCGACCTGGGCCAAGCTGGCCGACGTCGAGCCGATGATGGCCATCAACCTCGGCACCCGCGGCACCCTGGAGGCGCTGGACCTGCTCGAGTACAGCAACGTCCCGTCCGGCTCCACGCTGGCCGACCGTCGCATCGCCAACGGTGCCACCGACCCGTTCGCGGTGCAGATGTGGTGCCTGGGCAACGAGATGGACGGCCCGTGGCAGCTCGGCCACCGCAACGCCGACGACTACGGCAAGATCGCCTCCCAGACGGCCAAGGGCATGCGGCAGCTGGACCCGTCGGTGCAGCTGGTCGCCTGCGGCAGCTCCAACCGGCGGATGCCCACCTTCGGATCGTGGGAGCACACCGTGCTCCGCCACACCTACGACGACGTGGACTTCATCTCCTGCCACGCCTACTACGAGGAGTCCGAGGGCGACCTCGACAGCTTCCTCGCCGCCGGCGTCGACATGGACCGCTTCATCGAGTCGGTGGTGTCGGTGGCCGACGCCGTCGGCGCGGAATTGAAGAGCGACAAGTCGATCTTCATCTCCTTCGACGAGTGGAACGTCTGGTACAACGTCCGGGACAAGGACAAGAACACCATCACCGGCCTGGGCAACTGGCCGAAGGCGCCGCGGATCCTGGAGGACGTCTACTCCGTCACCGATGCCGTGGTCGTCGGCGACCTGCTGATCTCGCTGCTGCGGCACGCCGACCGGGTCAAGGCCGCCAGCCTGGCCCAGCTGGTCAACGTGATCGCGCCGATCATGACCGAGCCGGGCGGACCGGCCTGGCGGCAGACCACCTTCTTCCCGTTCGCCGAGACCGCGCGGCGTGCCGTCGGCAACTCGCTGCGGGTCGAACTGGACTCCGACACCCACGACACCGCCGCCTACGGCGCCGTGCCCAGCATCGATGCCGCGGCCACCCACGATCCGGCCTCGGGCCGGACCAGCGTCTTCCTGGTCAACCGGGATCATCAGTCGGCCAGCACCGTGGAGATCGACCTCGGCGCGATGCCGGGAGTGTCGGTCCAGGACGCCTACGTGCTGGCCGACGAGGACCGGCACGCCGCCAACACGCTGCAGAACCAGGACCGGATCGGTCTGCAGCAGCTCACCGCCGTCCGGTCCGAGAACAACCGGGTCGAAGTGGAGCTGCCGCCGCTGTCCTGGGCGACCCTCACCCTGGCCTGAGACCCCGTCCGACGGTCGGCGGCCGGCACCGCCGCGCTGCCGATCGATCGGCCGACGGGTCGGTCGGGATCAGGTCCGGGCCCGGGCCGGCCGTCGCGCGGCCTCGGTCGCTCCTCACGGAGCGGGACCGGTGGAGTCCCGCAGCGTCAGCGCGGCCGGCACCACCCGGGTCAGCGGCTTCACATCGAGATGCGCAAGTATGTCGACATCGCCGGCCGGGAGGGTGGCAACCACCTGTTCGTGGTCGACCAGGACAGCACCGAGTACGTCGATCCCTCCGACGTCGAGCTGACCTACTACCGCGACCTGGTCGACGACGTGCGCAACCGCACCGAGACCGCCGTCCCGCAGGAGCACACCTTCGAGACCATGCGGCTGGCCGCTGGTCGCCCAGCAGAACGCCACCGTCCGCGGAGACGCCCGGTAGTCGCCGCCGCGCGGTGGGAGGCGGCGCGCGGGCTATTTCAGGTTCTGCAGCGGGTAACCGTTGCGCTTGCAGCCGTTGATGATCAGCCGTTTCGCCGGACGTGACACCTGGCCCGGTTCGTCGGAGGTGAGCAGGTCGATCGCGGCGTTGAGCCACCGCTTCGCCTCCGCCGACGGCTGACCGCTGTCGCGGACCTGTTTCAGCGTGGACACCGCCACCTCGTGGGCGACCGAACCGGAGGCAGCGGTGGCGTCGATCGCGGGACACCCGATCTTGTACGCGTCCTCGGTGGTCACGGTGCTCTGCGAACAGCCCACCAGCGCCAGCGCGGCCATCAGGCCGGCGGCCGCGGTCGCGATCCGGTACCCGGGCACGTCACCGAGTTTAGGTGGGCCGCCGAGAGCCCGGGCCGACCCCGACCGGTCCGCGACGACAGTCCCGCCCCGGCCGGGCCGGGCTCAGAGCACTCAGAGCACCAGGCCGGGGTAGAGCGGGTGGGTCGCGAGCAGATCGGCGGCCGCCTTGTGGGTGCCTTCGGCCAGGCCGGTCGGCAGGTCGTACCTGGCCTTACCGGTCGCACCGGAGCGGGTGGTGGCCGCCGTGGTCTTGGTCAGGACATCCACGATCAACTCCGCGACCCGGTCGAACTCGGCCGTGCCGAAACCGCGCGAGGTCAGCGCCGGGGTGCCCAACCGGACGCCGGAGGTGTACCAGGCGCCGTTGGGGTCGTTGGGGATCGCATTGCGGTTGGTGACGATGCCGCAGTCGAGCAGTGCCGCCTCGGCCTGCCGGCCGGTCAGGCCGTAACCGGAGACGTCCAGCAGCACCAGGTGGTTGTCGGTGCCGCCGGTGACCAGCCGGGCGCCGCGGGACCGGAACCCTTCGGCCAGCGCCTGCGCGTTGTCGGCAACCTGCTGGGCGTAGGTGCGGAACTCGGGCCGGCGTGCCTCGGCCAGCGCGACCGCCTTGGCAGCCATCACATGGGACAGCGGACCGCCCAGGACCATCGGGCAGCCGCGGTCGACGTCGGCGGCGTACTCCGCTTTGGCCAGCACCAGACCGCCGCGCGGTCCGCGCAGCGACTTGTGCGTGGTGGTGGTGACGATGTCGGCGAACGGCACCGGGTCCTCGTCGCCGGTGAACACCTTGCCCGCCACCAGGCCCGCGAAGTGGGCCATGTCGACCATCAGGGTGGCGCCGACCTCGTCGGCGATCTCCCGCATCGTGGCGAAGTTGATCCGCCGCGGATAGGCCGAGTACCCGGCGATCAGCACCAGCGGCCTGAACTCCCGTGCCGCGCGTGCGACCGCGTCGTAGTCGAGCAGCTGCGTCTCGGGATCGGTGCCGTAGGAACGCTGATGGAACATCTTGCCGGAGATGTTGGGCCGGAAGCCGTGGGTCAGGTGCCCGCCGGCGTCCAGCGCCATGCCCAACGCCCGCTGTTCACCGAACCGCTTGCGCAGCGTCTCCCAGTCGTCCTCGGAGAGCTCGTTGACCTGCCGGACACCGTGCTCGGCCAGCGCCGGGGTCTCCACCCGGTGGGCCAGGATCGACCAGAACGCCACCAGGTTGGCGTCGATCCCGGAGTGCGGTTGGGCGTAGGCGTACTCGGCGCCGAACAGCTCGCGGGCATGCTCGGCGGCGACCGTCTCGACGGTGTCGACGTTCTGGCAGCCGGCGTAGAACCGATGTCCGATGGTGCCCTCGGCGTACTTGTCGCTGAGCCAGTTACCCATCGTCAACAGCACCGCCGGCGAGGCGTAGTTCTCCGAGGCGATCAGCTTCAGCGAGTCCCGCTGGTCGGCGAGCTCGGACCGGATCGCCCCGGCGATCCGCGGCTCCACCGTCTCGATGACCGACAGGGCGGCGCGGTAGGACTCCGAGGCCTTGGCGGCGAGCAGCTCGGCGCTGGCGTCGAGGGATGCGGACACGGCAGACTCCTTGGGAGTTCGTGGGCGGGGCCGGTACGGGCCCAATCTATCGGCCCGGGCCCACGGTCGCGTGCTGGCACCGACCCGGCCGGGACGCCGGGCCGGGCCGGGTGCCGATTGCCCGAGCAGTGGCCGGTGCGGGCCGAAGTGTGCGTGCGGTCGCCCTGAGTCGGGGATGGTCCGGCCGTCCAAGGAATACTGCCTGGCATGCAGTACTCGGTGCGGCGCGACCTGGCCGCCACCTTCACCAGCTTCGGGCTGTGCGGCTTCGTCGCCGGTACCTGGTTCTCCCGGATCCCCGCGGTCCGCGACCATCTCGGTGTCGGCCTTGCCGTGATCGGCCTGGTGCTGCTGTGCATGGGGCTGGGGTCGTTCCTGACCATGCCGTTCGGTGGCCGGCTGACCCGCCGGTTCTCCACCCGGCGGGTCGCCATGACCGCGGCCGTCGGGGCGGCAGTGTTCTTCTCGCTGTTGCCGCTCACCCGGTCACCCATCCTGTTCGGCCTGCTGCTGTTGCTGGCCGGATCCTGTTTCGGGCTGTGGGAGGTGACCCTCAACGTCCACGCTGCCGACGTGGAGCGGGCCGCCGGGCGGTCGGTGATGCCGGCCCTGCACGGGCTGTGGAGTGCGGGAGTGATCGCCGGCTCGGGGGTCGGCGCGCTGCTGGCCACCGCGCACGTCGGTTTCGGCCCGCACCTGTGGATGCTGCTGCCGCCGGCCGCGGTGGCGAATCTGGTCGCGGCCCGCGGCTGGCACGACCACCGGCTGCCCCCGGCAGCCGACGGCAGCCGCCGGCGTCCGACGATGCGGGCGTTGACGTTGCCGGTGATCCTGCTGGCGATCATGCTCGTCTGCTCCAACACCGGCGAGGGATCCGCCTCGGACTGGCTGGCGCTCTACGCCCACGACGAACGCGGTTTCGGGCCCGGTGCCGCCGCGGCGGCGTACACGACGTACTCGATCACCAGCACGGTGGGTCGGCTGCTGGGCGGACTGGTCGTGGACCGGGTCGGGCCGACCGCCACCCTGCGCCTCAGCGGTCTGATCACCAGCGCCGGCATCGCCACCGTGCTGTTCCTGCCCGGTGCGGCCGGTCCGTACCTCGGTGCGGCGTTGTGGGGGGCCGGGCTGGCGGTGGTGTTCCCGACGGCGATCA
This sequence comes from uncultured Actinomycetota bacterium, assembly GCA_963758075.1. Taxonomy (GTDB): domain Bacteria; phylum Actinomycetota; class Actinomycetes; order Propionibacteriales; family Propionibacteriaceae; genus Microlunatus. The sequence continues at coordinate 1,226,733 of CAVWTT010000005.1, forward strand.
CGATCGCCGGGGCGCACGGCGGCGACAATTCCGCCGGCGCGATCTCGGCGGTCTCGGCGATGGGCTACGGCGCCTTCCTCACCGCCCCGCCGATGATCGGTCTGCTCGCCCAACACATCTCGCTCGGCTTCGCCCTCGGCTGCGTGATGGTGTTCAGCCTCGGCATCACGGCCCTGGCCGGACGGTCCGCCCCCGACCGCCCGCTGGTTCACGCCCACCGCTCAGCCGAGGGGTCACTCAATCCTTGATCTGCGCGGGGTGTCGGTGAGGTATTGACCCCTCGCGACGCCGCGACGAGGGGCCCATGCACCCGACTGCCGTGTCAGTGCCGGCGCCGCGAGACCTCGTACAGGGCGATGCTGGTGGCGACACCGGCGTTCAGTGACTCCACCGCCGAGGCGATCGGGATGGCGGCGATGACGTCACAGGACTCCCGGACCAGCCGGGACAGACCCTCGCCCTCGCTGCCCACGACCAGGATCAGCGGATCGGCGGCCTGCGGCAGGTCGGCGATGTCGGTGTCACCGTCACCGTCCAGGCCGACGACGAACAGGCCGGCCTTGGCGTAGCTCTGCAAGGTCCGGGTCAGGTTGGTGGCCCGGGCGATCGGCATCCGCGCCGCCGCGCCGGCCGATGTCTTCCAGGCGGCGGCGGTCATGCCGGCGGATCGGCGTTCGGGGATGAGGACGCCATCGGCACCGAAGGCCGCCGCGGAGCGGATCACCGCGCCCAGGTTGCGGGGATCGGTGACCCGGTCCAGCGCCACGAACAACGGCCGCGGCCCGGCCTGCGCGAGCAGATCGTCGGGATGCTTGTAGTCGAAGGCGGGCAGCTGCACCGCGATGCCCTGATGCACTGCACCGGCGGTCATCCGGTCCAGTTCGCCGCGGCTGGCCTGCAGCACCGTCAGCCCGCGGTCGGCGGCGATCCGGAAGATCTCCCGGAGCCGGTCGTCACGTTCGGCGCCCTCTGCCACGTAGGCCGCCTGGATCGGCAATTCGGCCTGGAACGCCTCCAGCACCGGGTTGCGGCCGGCGATCCACTCCGGTCCACCCAGCCGCGCCGGGGCCCGTTTGGGCCGGGCCGCAGACTGCTTGAGCCGGTCCTGTTTGGCCTTGTACGCCTTGTGGTTCGGCCGGTCCTCCGCCTTCGGCGTCGGCCCCCTGCCCTCCAGACCCTGGCGGACCCGGCCGCCCGAACCGGCGGTGTTGCCCTTGCCCTTGCGGCGGATGGCGCCCTTGCGCTGACTGTTGCCCGGCATGATCAGGATTCCTTCGCAGGTGTCGTCGCGGCGATCCGCCACTTCGGTCCGGTCGGCGTGTCGGAGACCTCCACGCCCAGTCCCAGCAGGGTGTCCCGGATGCCGTCGGCGGCGGCGTAGTCCTTGCGCGCGCGGGCCTGCCCGCGCTGCCGCAACAAGGCACCGATCAGACCGTCGACCACCGGCCGCAACGCGTCATGATCACCGCCGACCGAGAGCCAGACGGGGTCGTCGGCAGCAAGTCCCAGCACGGCGAGCATGCCGGTGACCTCCGCCAACCGGGCGGCCGCGACCTCATGCTCACCGGCTTCCAGGGCGGTGTTGCCGTCCCGGACGCAGGTGTACAGCACCGCGAGAGCACCGGGAGTGCCGAGATCGTCGTTCATCGCCTCGGTGAACGCCGGCGGCACCACAGGTTCGACGGGTCCGACCAGATCCGTGCCGCGGGCGATGAAGTTGTCGATGCGTTCCAGCGAGGCGGTCGCCTCGGCCAGCGAGGTGTCGGCGTACTCGATCGCCGATCGGTAGTGCGGCGCCAGCAGATAGAAGCGGACGGCCCGGGCCGGATACTGCTGGGTCACCTGGCTGACCAGTGCACCGTTGCCGAGCGATTTGCTCATCTTCTCCCCGGCCGCGGTGACCCAGGCGTTGTGCATCCAGTACCGGGCGAACGGCCGGCCGGCGGCGGTCGACTGGGCCAGCTCGTTCTCGTGGTGGGGGAAGCGCAGGTCGATGCCGCCGCCGTGGATGTCGAACTCGTCGCCCAGATACTTGCCCGCCATCGCCGAGCACTCCAGATGCCAGCCGGGTCGGCCGCGACCCCACGGCGAGGGCCAGGATGCGGTCACCGGCTCGGTGGACTTGTGTCCCTTCCACAGGGCGAAGTCCCGCGGATCCCGCTTGCCGCGCGGCTCGGAGTCGGCGGCCGGTTCCATGTCCTCGATCCGCTGCCGGGACAGCCGGCCGTACTCGGGCCAGGACCGGACGTCGAAGTAGACGTCGCCGGAACCGTCCGCGGCCGGGTAGGCGTGGCCCCGGCCGATCAGCTCGGTGATCAACTCGATCATCTCGGGGATGTGTCCGGTGGCCCGCGGTTCGTAGGTCGGAGGGAGGCAGCCCAGGGCGGCGTACGCGTGGTGCAGTTCGCGTTCGAACCGGTAGGCGTGCGCCCACCAGGGCACGCCCTCCTGCGCCGATTTCGTCAGGATCTTGTCATCGATGTCGGTGACGTTGGCGACCACGGTGACCTGGTAGCCCAGGTGGGTCAGCCAGCGGCGCAGGACGTCGAAGACGACCTCCTTGCGGATGTGGCCGACATGCGGTGCGGACTGGACGGTCAGGCCGCAGTGATAGATCGACACCTGACCCGGGACCACCGTGACGAGGTCCCGCACGGCTTGCGTGGCGGAGTCGTAGAGTCGAAAAGGCACGTCCGCAGCTTAGTGTCCCGTTTCCAGCCGCCGCTGCGCCGCACGCCGGCGCCGATCCGGTCGGCGGGTGCCGGGTTCAGCGTGGCCGGTCGGCGGGCGGCGGACCGCAGCGGACCTGCCGGGCTGCACCGTCAGTCGCTGCTGTGATGGGTGGGTCTGCGGCCGCGGGGACGGCGATCGTTCTCGATCAACTCGGTGAGCGCGGTGATGCTGCGCCGCAGCGCGAGTTGGTCCTCCTCGCTCAGGTCGGCCAGCCGCGGCGCGAGGAAGGAGCCGACCTCGTGCCGGATCGCCGACAGCTTCGCCCGACCGCTGGAGGTGACCGAGACCAGCGACACCCGCGCGTCGCGGGGATCGGAGTGACGCTCCACCAAACCGGCCTCCTCCAACCGCTTGATGTGGTTGGTGATCGTCGGTTGCGAGCTGCGCTCGGCGACGGCAAGATCGCTGATCTTGAGTTGCCCGGCGTCGCGGAGCCGGCCCAGGATCCTGGCTGCGGCCACGCTGACGCCGGCGTTCTCGGCCGGCGCCCAGCGCACGACCCGGGCCGAGACACTGATGAGGTCTTCACCCAGGCGGTGGAGATCGTCGCTCATCTGCCGATCGTAGCCGCTGCCGCGTTGCCTCCGTCGCCGTTTCCCCAGGCGTAACGTCGGCTGAGGCGGGCCGGTCGATGACCGCGCTCGACATCGGCCTGCAGCAGCACGGCAGAGGGGGAGACGACGGTGACGGTGGACCGCTTGCTGCCCGGCGACGACGCGGCCGAACTCGTCGCCCTGGTCGCCGAGATCGCCCGGGAACGGTTGGCGCCGCAGGCCGCGGCCGCCGAGAGCGAGCACAGGTTCCCGCAGGAAGCGTTCCGGCTGCTGGGCCGGGCCGGGCTGCTGGGCATGCCGTACGCCGAACGCTGGGGCGGGCTGGCGCAGCCGTACGAGGTGTATCTGCAGGCGCTGGAGGAGGTGGCGACCGCCTGGATGGGTGTGGGGGTCGGCGTCTCGGTGCAGGTGATGACCTGCCTGGCGGTGGCCGGGCACGGCAGTGAGGTGCAGCAGGACCGGTTCCTGCCGGCCATGCTCGGCGGTGACCTGCTCGGGGCCTACGCCCTGTCCGAACCACAGGCCGGCTCCGATGTCGGCGCGATCAGCACCCGCGCGACGCGGGCCGCCGACGGGTGGCTGCTGGACGGTCAGAAGGCCTGGACCAGCCACGCCGGTCACGCCGACTACTACGTCGTCTTCGCCCGCACCGGGCCCGACCACAGTCATGGGGTGAGTTGCTTCCTGCTGCCGGCCGACAGTCCGGGGCTGTCGTTCGGGCAGCCGGAACACAAGATGGGCCTGACCGCCTCCACCACCGCGGCGACGTTCCTGGACCGCGTCCCGGTGGCGGCTGACCGGCTGATCGGATCCGAGGGCGACGGGCTACGGATCGCCCTGTCCGCGTTGGACTCCGGCCGGCTGGGCATTGCCGCCTGCGCGACCGGGCTGGCCCAGGCGGCGTTGGACGTCGCCACCGGCTGGGCGGGGCAGCGGGTGCAGTTCGGCCGGCGGATCGGCGAGTTCGAGGGCCTGCAGTTCCTGCTCGCCGACATGGCGGCCGCCGTCGACAGCGCGCGCGCCACCTATCTGCTGGCGGCACGGAAACGGGACGCGGGCCGGCCGTTCAGCCGCGACGCCGCCGTGGCGAAGCTCATCGCCACCGATGCGGCGATGAGGGTGACCACCGACGCGGTCCAGGTACTCGGCGGTTACGGCTACACCCAGGACTACCCGGTCGAGCGGTACTTCCGGGAGGCCAAGGCGACCCAGATCTTCGAGGGCACCAACCAGATCCAACGCCTCGTCATCGCCCGCCATCTGCTCGCTTCCTGAGCCGCCCGCTCGCTGCGCACCACCGTCCCTGAAGTCCGCGTCCCGGGCCGCGGTGAGGGGTCGCGGAGCTGCCGACATGCCGCCCGGAACGGGGATTACCTGACTCCTGGCGAAGAAGTGCTGGCGCGGATGATGAGTTCGACGGCCAGGTCGACGCGGGGCGCCTGGACGCTGCCGGACCGGTGCAGGTCCAGGACCATCCGGGTGGCCTCGTGGCCCATCTCGACCAGCGGCTGGCGGACGGTGGTCAGCGGCGGCCCGGCCCACTCGGCCACCGGCAGGTCGTCATAGCCGACCACCGACAGGTCGGCCGGGATGGACAGGCCGGCCAGCCGGGCTGCCTCGTAGACGCCGAGCGCCATCAGGTCGTTGCCGGCGAAGATCGCGGTCGGCCGGTCCGGGCGGGCCAGCAGCTGCTGCCCCAGCCGCAGGCCCTCGTCGCGTTCGAACTCGCCGGCGACGATGAGGTCCTCGCGCACCGGCACGCCGGCCTCCTCCAGCGCGGACCGGTAGCCGGCGATCCGGGCGCGGGAGCAGAGCATGTCCGCGGGGCCGCCGATCAGCCCGATCGCGGTATGACCCAGCGACAACAGGTGGCGGGTCGCCACCAGCCCGCCGTTCCAGTTCGCCGCGCCGACCGAGGGCACGTCGGGGGCGGGGTCGCCGGCCGGATCGAGGACGACGAACGGGATGCCTCGCGACCGCAGCTGCCGCTTCAGTGAACTGCGCAGATCCGACAGCACCAGCACCACGCCGACCGGATGCCGCTGCAACACGCCGTCCATCCATTCCGGCCCCGGCCCCTGCCGGTCACCGCTCTGGCTGAGCACCAGCCCGAGCCCGCGGGCCCGGGCGGCCTCCTCGACACCACGGATGATCTCCAGCGCCCACGGCGCGGTCAGCCCGGTGAAGACGAGTTCCAGCAACTGCGCCGGCTCGCGGGCGGTCCGGCGCTGGTAGCCGTGCTCGTGCAGCAGCGCCTCGACCCGGGCGCGGGTCAGCTCCGACACCCCGGCCCGACCGTTCAACACCTTCGACACCGTGGAGGTGGACACCTCGGCGTCCCGGGCGATCCGGGACAGCGTGGACCGGTCCCGCGGGCCGGTGGCCGGTTTCGTCGCCATCACCATGCCCGTTCAGGCCGGCCAATCCCGGACCAGCCGGTCGGCCACCCGATAGGCGTTGGCGACGATGGTCAGGGTCGGATTGACGCTGCCGTTGGTCGGATGCAACGACGAGTCGCAGACCACCACCCGGCGCGCTCCCCACAGCCGACCGTACGGATCGGTGGCGCCGCCGGCCGGGTCGGCGCTCATCCGCGCGGTCCCGCAGGAGTGTTCACCGGCGGCCGACGCGGTCGGCCCCGGCGGTTGGCGGCGGATGTCGTGGCCGCCGGCGACCTCCAGCCATCGGCAGGCATAGCTGGCCAACCCGGCCTCGACCTGGACCGAGGCGGGGTGGACGTCCTTGCGCAGCCGGGCCGCGGGCCGACCCCAGCGGTCGCGGACGTGGCCGGCCAGGGACACCCCGGAGGTGGCCGACGGCACCTCCTGGCCCATGCCGAACACGCCGAAGGCGTACGGCCGGCCGGTGCGCATCCAGCGCTTGTGACCGAGTCCCCACCCCGGCACGCCGGGCATCGACGGCCGGCTCGCACCGGCCAGCGGCAGCACACTCATCTGGTCGACCAGCACGCCGCCGCCCCACGGGATGGTGCCGGCGTGCGCGTGGTCCAGGGTGGCGATCGAATGGCCGGGGCCGAGCCCGTTCTTGACCGGTCGGTCGACGGTGGACTGCACGGTGACGAAACGATGATCATGGAGGTGGCGGCCGAGCTGATCATTGCCCAGACCGGAGGCCAGCAGCAGCCGAGGCGTCTCGATGGCGCCGGCCGAGACCACCACGACGTCGGCGCGCACGGCCCGTGCCGCCGGCGTGCCGGTGCAGTCGGTGATCAGCTGCACGCTGGCGCCGCCGGGTCCGTCGCCGACCTCGACGGCCTCGGTGTCGAAGACGATGTCGGTTCGACCGGTGGCCAGCGCCCGCGGCACGAAGGTGTTGTGGGCCCCGTTCTTGGCGTCGACCGGGCAGGCGTGGCCGACGCACTGCGAGCAGCGCACGCAGGCGGGGCGGCCGTCGTGGGGCACGCTGTTGATCGCCAGCGGGATCGGGCCCCAGCCCCAGCCCAGCCGGTCGGCGGCACCGGCCAGCAGCGCGCGAGCCGGTTCGTCGCCCATCGGCGGCATCGGGTAGCCGCGGGTCCGGGGGGTACGCCGGGTCAGTGCGCCCTCGGCGCCGGCCACCCCGAGCTCGGCCTCGGCCCGGCTGTAGTAGGGCTCCATCTCGTCGTAGCCGACCGGCCAGTCGGCCAGTGTCGCGCCGGCCGGATTGCCGTAGTGGCTGGCCATTGCGAAGTCCTCGGGGAAGAACCGCCAGGCCATGCCCTGCCAGATGCGGGTGCCGCCGCCGTAGGCGTAGGCGTTCAGCCCGTAGTGCCAGGCGTCCTCGTCGCCGTCGATCAGCGTCTCCTCGACGATGTCGGGGTCGCCGGCATCCGGGGATGCGTGTACGGCGATCCGCGGATGGCCGGCGCCGGGGCCGACCACGGAGTCGTAGACGGCGTCCCGCTTGCCGTGCAGATGATCACCACGCAGGGCGCGGTTGTCCAGATTGCGGGCACGTTCGACGATCAGCACGCTGTGCCCGGCCTCGGCCAGCACCTGGGCGGCCACGCCGCCGCCGGGGCCGGAGCCGATGACGATCGCGTCATAGTGCTGGCGGATCCGCGCCGGGTCGGTCGGGCAGGGGAGCACCGGTTCACGGACCTGCGCGTCCGCGGGCACACCGCGGAACCCGATCATGGTCAGTCCGGCGGGCCGGTGCCGGCCGCCGTCGCCGGGCAGTTCGGACTCGGCGTAGTAGCCCTCCCAGCACAGCCGGCGCAGCACCGCCAGATCGGCGCCGGCCTGCGGCCGGGCGTCCAGGTCCTGCAGGATCGCGTCCTGCTCGTCGGCGGTCAGGCCGGGGAATCCGTCGCCCAGCCGGGTGCGGAGTCGGCTCAGGGCCGGCGCGGCCCAGACCAGCTGTCCGGCGGCGCGGTGCAGGTAGCCTGCCACGCCACCGTCCCAGCCCGCCGGCCAGTCGTCGGCCGGGATGATCCGGTCGACGGCGGCCCGGATCGCCGGTGACCCGACGATCCGGGACCAGGTCTCATCGGCCGGCAAGAGCTCCTCCGATGCCGCCGACGCTGAAGTACCGGTTCAGGGCGGAGAACAGGATGATCGGCGGCAGCATCATGATCACGGCCACCGCCATCACCAGACCCCAGTTGGTGGAGTTCTGCTGGAAGAACGTCTCCAGGCCGACCGGCAGGGTGTAGTTGACGTCGGAGCGCAGGAACACCACCGCGATCAGGTAGTCGTTCCAGGCCAGCAGGAAGCTGAAGATCGCCGTCGACAGGATCCCTGGCAGTGCATTGCGCAGCACCACCCGCATGAAGCCGCCGAACAGCGAGCAGCCGTCCATCCAGGCCGCCTCCTCCAACGACACCGGGATCGAGTCGTAGTAGGCGGCGAGCATCCAGGTCGCCACCGACAGCGTCGATCCGACGTAGATGATCGTCACGCCACCGAGGTTGTCGACCAGGTTCAGCTTGGAGAACAGGATGAACAGCGGGATGACCGCGGTGACCACCGGCAGGGACTGGACGACGAACAGCACCAGCGAGTACGACGACACCAGCTTGTTGCGCACCCGGGACAGCACGTAGCCCGCCGGTGCGGCCACCCCGACCGCGATCAGCACCGTCACCACGGTGACGCCGAGACTGTTCTCCAGCCAGTACAGGATGCTGGTCTGGCCGAAGACGATGGAGAAGTTCTCCAGGGTCAGACCGGTCGCCTGACTGCCCAGGCCGGGAAGCAACGACAGATAGGCGACCGCGGCCACCGGCACCACCACCACAGCGGTGATGATCAGGATGGCGACGAAGCGCCACCACTTGCCGCGTTCCTCCTGCGGGGCGGGCCGGCGGGTCGCCGACTTCTTCGGTGTGACGACGCCGGGGACCGGTTGGGCCGTGGTGTGGGTCATTCGATGTTCACCTTCCGGATCTGGCGGTAGAGCACGACCGAGACCACGACCAGGACCAGCGTCATCAGGAACGCGATCGCCACGCCCGGGCCGGTCTGGAAGTTCTGGAACACGGTGCGGTAGGCCATCACGACCAGGGACGTGGTGGCGTTGACCGGGCCGCCGCCGGTCAGCAGGAAGATCGTCGGGAAGTCGTTCACGCAGAAGATCGTCATCAGGATCCAGCTGATGTAGGTGGATCGGGAGATCAGCGGCATGGTGACGTGCTGGAACGCCTGCCAGCCGGTGGCGCCGTCGACCTTGGCGGCCTCGTAGACGTTCACGTCCACCGACGCCAACGACGAACTCATCATCATCATCATGAACGGGAAGCTGATCCACACCTTGAAGACGCACACCGTCACCTTGGCCAGCACGGGGCTGGCCAGGAACAGCACGTTGCCGAAACCGAGCGTCTCGGCAAGTCGCGGGATCGGACTCTGCGGTGTGGCCACCAGCCAGTTCCACGACGTCGCCGACACCACCACCGGGACGACCCAGGGCAGCAGCAGCAACACCTTGAAAAGGCCCCCGGCAGGGATCTTCTTGCGCAGCATCAGCGCCAGACCCAGCCCGATCAACCAGCTGCCGAAGACGCCGGTGATGGTGAAGATCAGCGTGAACAGTGCTGACTGCCAGAATGCGCTGTCGGTCAGCACCCGGGCGTAGTTCGCCAGCCCGACGAAGCTCCCGGTACTGATCAGGTTGCCGTTGCGGACCGACTGCATCGCCGCGTACAGCAGCGGATACAGGTTGATCAGCAACAACAGGATGAGCGACGGTGCCGCGAACAGCAGCAGCGTCAGCCCGCCTCGCGACCGGCGTCGCGGCCGGGGCGAGGGTTGGCGGCCGCGGCCGCCGACCCCCACCCCCCGACGGGCCCGGTCGATACCTTCGACGATCGTCTGGTTGGTCATCCGACCTCACCCGCTGCTCGCAACGTCGCGGGTCCTACTGCCGTCATCGAGACTCCTACCCGTCCGTGGTCGATTCGCTCCGCGGTCGATCAGCCCATCTGCTTGATCGCGTCGGAGACCGAGTTCTGCAGCTTGGTCAGGGCGGCCTTGGCGGTGGTCTTGCCGCCGAGGACCGACTGGGCGAAGGTGTCCATCGCCGGGGTGCCGTCGACCGTGGTGACGCCGAGGAACAGCGAGTTGCTGCCCGGCGCCGCCCAGGTGCGCGAGATCGGCTGCCACTCCTCGATCACCTTCACCGCGTTCTTGTCCTTGCGGAAGCCGGCGGTCTTGGAGATCGACTTCAGCGGAGGCAGACCGATACCGGTGTTCTGCGTCCACAGCGGCGACATGTTCTTGTAGTAGTAGGTCAGGAACGCCTCGGAGGCCTTCTGGCTCGGGGTGTCGGTGTACATCATGATGTTGTTCGGGAAGTACAGCGCGCCCTTCTTCCCGGCCGGGCTGGTCAGCGGGCTGGCCACCAGCAGATCCTTGGCGGTGTCACCGCCGACGTTGTTGGCCAGGCCGGCGGTGTCGAAGCCCATGCCGAACTTCTTGGCCTTCCACTGCGACTGGGCGTTGTCGCTGGTGTAGGTGGGGCTGCGGGGGTCGACGTATCCCTTGTGCACGCACTCCAGCACGAAGTTGATCGCCTCGATGTTGGCCGGGGTCACCATGTTCGGCTGGTGGTTGGCATCGAACAGGCCACCGCCGTTGTTGATCATCCAGCTGACCAGGATGTGGCTGCCGGTGAAGGCGCCGGCGCCGGCGGCGGTGCCGTAGCCATAGACGTTGTTCTTCTTGAGCGCGGCGCAGGCGTCGAGGAAGGACTGCCAGTCGGTGGGGACCTTCGCCCCGGCCTTGTCCAGCAGCGTCTTGTTGTACCAGAGCACCCGCATGTCCAGGTTGTAGGGAACGGCGGCGTATCCCTTGTCGACCTTCATGGTGTCGATCAGACCCGGCAGGAAGTCGTCGTAGAGACCGTTCTTCTTCCAGGAGTCGAGCAGGTCGTCGGCGTAGGCGATCTTGCCCTGGGCCTCGAACTGGAACGCCTGGGTGCCACCGCCGGAGCTGACCGCCGGGCCGGTGTTGGAGGCGACCGCCGAGGAGAAGGTCTGGGTGAAGTTGGCCCACTGGATCACCTGGTAGGTGGCCGGGTTCATCCCCTTGGCGGGCTTGTAGTCCAGGGTGATCTTCTTGTCCAGAACGTTGAACTGGGTGTTGCCCCAGGGCATGTTCCAGAACTTCAGCGGCTTGCTGCTGCCCGATCCGCTGCCGCCGCCGGAGCCCCCGGTGCGGCTGCAGGCGGCCAGGGTCGCCGCGGCGGCCGCGCCACCGGTGAGGCCCAGGAAACCGCGGCGGGTCAGTGCAGAGGTAGGAAGTGGTGCAGCCATCAGATCGGCCTTTCCGAACCCGCCCGACGGCAGGCCCCGTGCTCGTCGTTGAACGAAACATTTCGGCTGGGTAGGGAGTTGTTGAGTTCCCGAGCGCCGTGGTCAGGTGTAGTCGGCAGACCCTTGTCTTGTCAACCAACCGCCGCGATTCGTTATCCAAATGGAGACCCGTAGGCTACGGACGGCGCGGCAGCGCTGTCGGCGAAGCACAGCAAGGTTTCGCAAACGCAGAGAAATCGGGACCTGTTCTGGCTGCGGTCCCGGTCGGGCTGTGCGGACCGGCCGGCCGGGAGGACGACCGCGGCCGGGTGCCCACCCTGGTCAGGGGCGGCACCCGGCCGTGGGCGGGATGCGGCTGCAGTCAGGCGTTGCGGTCGTCGCGGAAGGCCAGCCAGTCCTTCAGCGACCCCATGTCGTAGCCGGTCGCCCCGTCGCATTCGACGGTGATCAGCCGGGTGCCGGCGGCCAGCAGCGCGTCACCGGTCTGCTCCGGGCTGCCGGAGGCTCCGGCGGCGCGTTCGATCTCGCCCGGATCGCGGCCGATCCGGCCACACCAGTCGTCCAGCACCGCGTTCTTGTGGGTGAGGGTGTCCGCATCGCCGAAACCGTGCCAGATGTCGGCATGTTCGGCGACGATCCGCAGTGTCTTCTTCTCCCCGCCGCCGCCGATCAGCACCGGGATCTTGCGGGTCGGCTGCGGATTGAGCCGGGCCCACCGCGCCTTGATCCGGGGCATCGCCTCGGCCAGCGCGTCCAACCGGCCACCGGCCGTGCCGAACGGGTAGCCGTACTCGGTGTAGTCCTTCTCGAACCAGCCGGCGCCGATGCTGAAGATCAGACGCCCGTCGCTGATGTGATCGACGGTCCGGGCCATGTCGGCCAGCAGATCGGGGTTGCGGTAGGTGTTGCAGGTGACCAGGGCGCCGATCTCGACATGGTCGGTCTGCTCGGCCCAGGCAGCCAGCATGGTCCAGCACTCGAAGTGCTTGCCGTCGGGGTCGCCGGACAGCGGGAAGAAGTGGTCCCAGTTGAAGATCACGTCCACCCCCGCCTCCTCGGCGCGGGTGACGGCGCGTCGGATGTCGGGGTAGTCGGCGTGCTGGGGCTGGATCTGGACGCCGATCCGGACCGGGCGGTCGGCGGACCGGTTCACGGCCGGGTCGTGGGGTGTGGATGTCGATTCCGACATCGGGGCTCCTTTCGTGGGCGTTCGGTCACGAGCGGCGGGTGCGGTCGGACTGCCGGCGACGCAGCGCCGCGATGTCCAGGAAGTCCGTCGCCGGCTGCTCGCCGGCCTCGGCCTGCTGGGCGTCGTCCTCCCAGGGGTCGTACGGCTTGTCCCCGGTGTCGTCGGCGTATCCCTGCGACGGGTCGTAGGGATTCTCCAACTGGGTCATCTCGTCGCTGCCCGGAACCTCCACCTGCTCGTCAGGGAGATTCTTCAGCACCGTGCGGACGAAGCTGCGGGCGGCCTCGATCATCGGGATCTCGTGGCCGGCCCGCTCCGACTCGAACCAGCGATGCTCGAGTACCTCGTGATACAGCTCAGCGGGCTCCAGTTTGGCCCGCAGGTCGGCCGGGACGGCCTCGACCACCGGCTCGAACCGCTGCTGCAGCCATTGGTGGGCGACGATCGCCTCGTCGGCGTTCTGCTGGTCGGTCTGGGCCCGGAAGTAGTCCAGGTCGTTGAGCAGCCGGCGGGCCTGGTTCTCCTCGACGTCGAGCCCGGTCAACCGCAGCAGCCGCCGGCTGTGGTGGCCCGCGTCCACGACCTTCGGCTGGATGCGGATGGTGGAACCGGCGAAGTCGGTGGTGATGTCCAGTTCGGCGACGTCGAAGCCCAGGGCGTTGAGGCGGCGCACCCGGCCCTCGATCCGGTGCATCTCGCTGCCGTCGAACTCCTCGACCTCGGTGAGCTCGGCCCACAGCTCGCGGTAGCGGCTTTCGATGTTCTCGACCAGGGTCTGCGGGTCCAGCGCCTCGTCCAGCAGGCCGCCGGCCTGGACGTCGAGGAACTCGCCGTAGAGGTTGGTGCGGGCGATGGACAGGTCGTGTTCGCGCTGGCCGGTGCTCAGCGAGTCGTGCAGCTCACCGGTCTCGGCATCCACCAGGTATGCGGCGAAGGAGCCCGCGTCGCGACGGAACAGGGTGTTGGACAGCGACACGTCACCCCACAGGAAGCCGACCAGGTGCAGCCGGGCCAGCAGGACCACCATCGCGTCGACCAGTCGGTTCACCGTGTCCGGCCGGACGCCGCGGCTGAACAACGACCGGTACGGCAGCGAGAACTGCAGGTGCCGGGTGATCAACGCCGGGTCCAGGCCAGTGCCGTCGGGCGCGAGTCGTTCGGTCACCACGCCGACGGGTTCGACCGACGGGGTGTCCAGGCGGTTCAGGTCGCGTAGCAGCTCGTACTCGTGCCGGGCCAGGTGCTCCACGACCTCCTTGACGGCGTAGATGTCCCGGCCGACGCGAACGAACCGGACGACGTGGCGGGAGATGCCGCGGGGCAGCGCCACCAGATTGTCCGTCGGCCACGCCTCCAACGGCGTGTCCCAGGGCAGGGTGATCAGCCGCGCATCGGTGCGGGCGGACAGGAAGCGGGGCAACGGGCGTTCCTTCTCAGGTCCTACCGGCTCGGCCGGAGCCGGGAACCCGTGAGCCCCCGGACGCCGAGGCGCCGGGGGCTCACGGGTGTCGAAGCCGGGACTCCGCCGGTGTGCTCAGTCGCTGATGCGCGCACCGGAGGTGGTGGAGAACACGTGCAGCCGCTCCGGGGCGGTGGTCAGCCGGACGGTGCTGCCGCGATGCGCAACCTCTCGTGCCGCGATCCGGGCGATGTACTGGTTCTCGTCGATCATCTCGCCGTGGCCGGCGCCGCTCAGGGTGCCGTAGAGGTAGCTGTCGGCGCCCAGTTCCTCGACCATCACCACGTCCAGCGGAATGCCCTGCTCGGCGACGGTCAGGTCCTCCGGGCGGACGCCCAGGGTCAGGGCCTTCTCGTTCCCGGCCTTGGCCATCACCTCACGCAGGACCGGCACGGTGTAGTCACCGACCTGGATGCCGCCCTCGGTCGCGGTGCCCTCGAACAGGTTCATGGCCGGCGATCCGATGAAGCCGGCGACGAACAGGTTGTTCGGCTTGTCGTAGAGGGCCAGCGGGGTGTCGACCTGCTGCAGCACGCCGTCGCGCATGACCGCCACCCGGTCACCCATGGTCATGGCCTCGACCTGGTCGTGGGTGACGTAGACGGTGGTGACACCGAGCCGGGCCTGCAGGGCGCCGATCTGGGTTCGGGTGGACACGCGGAGCTTGGCGTCCAGGTTGGACAGCGGCTCGTCCATCAGGAAGACCTGCGGCTGCCGGACGATGGCGCGACCCATCGCGACACGCTGGCGCTGACCACCGGACAGGGCCTTGGGCTTGCGGTTGAGGAACTCCTCCAGGCCCAGCAGCTTGGCCGCATCGAGGACCCGCTGCTGGCGTTCGGCCTTGGGCACGTTGGCCATCTTCAGCGCGAAGCCCATGTTGTCGGCGACCGTCATGTGCGGGTACAGCGCGTAGTTCTGGAACACCATCGCGATGTCGCGGTCCTTCGGCGGCAGGTCGGTGACGTCACGATCACCGATGTGGATGCTGCCGCTGTTGACCTCCTCCAGGCCTGCGAGCATCCGCAGGGAGGTGGACTTGCCGCAACCGGAGGGTCCGACCAGGACCATGAACTCGCCGTCGCCGACATCGAGATTGAGTCTGTCGACGGCCGGGACGTCGCCGCCGGGATAGATGCGAGTCGCTTCGTTGAACGATACGGCAGCCATGCCGCACTTCCTTTCCACGGGCAGGTACGTGCCCGACGATCCATAGTGGATAAGAAACTGGGCCAAGCTTCGCATGCCGATATGCGGCAGGCAAGAGTGAGCGGTCACTGCCCCGGCGTCGCCGGTCCGCGGCCGCCGGTCGGCGGCTGGAGGCGGCAACGCTGAGGCCTCGGTCCTTACCGGAGTGGAGCATACGTCATTACCGACGCTCGGGAAAGCGGTGTCCGAGAGGTGATCAGGAACACGCCGGGGTCGTCGATCCGGGCCGCGCCGGTGCTCGGCTCGGCGACGTTCGCCGGGCCGATGTCGTACGGTCGTGCCAGGCATCGAGAGGAGACCGGTGAAGGCGTTGGTGAAGACGACCCCCGGACCGGGCCTGCAGTTGATCGACGTGCCCGAGCCGCGGGTCGGGCCGACCGACGTCCTGATCGAGGTGAAGCAGACCGGGATCTGCGGCACCGACCTGCACATCGACAGCTGGGACGACTGGGCGGCCGGACACGTCCGAGCACCGTTGATCGTCGGTCACGAGTTCTCCGGTGTCGTGGTCGAGGTGGGTGGCTCGGTCACCGACGTGGCGGTCGGGGACGTGGTCAGCGGTGAGGGCCACCTGGTCTGTGGGCGTTGCCGCAACTGCCGCGCCGGCCGCCGGCATCTGTGCATCAACACCCGCGGGATCGGGGTACAGGTCGACGGCGCCTTCGCCGACTACGTCGCCATCCCGTCGGCCAACGTCTGGGTGCATCCGCACCCGGTCGGCTTCGACGTGGCCGCGGTGTTCGACCCGTTCGGCAATGCGGTGCACACCGCGCTGGCGTTCCCGATGCTGGGTGAGGACGTGCTGGTGACCGGCGCCGGACCGATCGGCATCCTGGCGGCCATGGTCTGCCGGCACGCAGGCGCCCGGCATGTGGTGATCACCGACCTCAGTGAACGCCGGCTGGCGCTGGCCGAACGGCTGGGTGTCGACCTGGCCCTGGACGCGCGCACCAGCAGACCGCGCGACGCCTACCAGCGGTTGGGGATGACCGAAGGGTTCGATGTCGGGCTGGAGATGTCCGGCAGTCCGGCGGCGTTGCAGGAGATGATCGGGGCGATGACCCATGGCGGCCGGATCGCGGTGCTCGGCCTGCCGTCGGGGGTGGTCGGTATCGACGTCGCCACCGTGGTGCTCAACATGCTGACGATCAAGGGCATCTACGGCCGTGAGATGTTCGAGACCTGGTATGCGATGTCGGTGCTGCTGCAGAGCGGTCTGGACATCTCCGGTGTGATCACCGACCGGTTCGATCACACCGAGCACGAGCAGGCCTTCGCCACCGCCCGCGCCGGTGACAGCGGCAAAGTGATCATGAGCTGGGAGAAGTGATGTACGGGTCGATGAAGGATCAGCTGGCCGCCGACCTGGAGCAGTTGCGGGCCGACGGGTTGTCCAAGGTCGAGGTGGTGATCGACACCCCACAGGCCGCCTCGATCGGGGTCGACGGCCGGACGGTGCTGAACCTGTGCGCCAACAACTATCTCGGCCTGGCCGACCATCCGGCCATGATCAACGCCGCACACGAGGCGCTGGACCGGTGGGGATTCGGGATGGCCTCGGTCCGGTTCATCTGCGGCACCACCACCGTGCACAAACAACTCGAGGCCAGGATCGCCGGCTTCCTCGGCACCGAGGACGCGATCCTGTACAGCTCCTGTTTCGATGCCAATGGTGGTCTCTTCGAGACGCTGATGACCGACCAGGACGCGATCATCTCCGACGAGCTCAACCACGCCAGCATCATCGACGGCGTCCGGCTGTCCAAGGCGCGGCGGCTGCGGTACCGGAACCGGGACATGGCCGACCTGGAGCAGCAGTTGCGGTCCGCCGTCGACGCCCGGTACCGGCTGATCGCGACCGACGGGGTGTTCTCCATGGACGGATACGTCGCCCCGCTGGACCGGATCGTCGAGTTGGCCGAGCGCTACGACGCGCTGGTCATGGTCGACGACTCCCACGCGGTCGGCTTCGTCGGCGCGACCGGCGCCGGCACGCCGGAACTGTTCGGCGTCCGGGATCGGGTCGACATCGTCACCGGCACGCTGGGCAAGGCCCTCGGCGGGGCCAGCGGCGGCTACACCGCCGCCCGCGCCGGCATCGTGGAGATGCTGCGGCAGCGGTCACGGCCCTACCTGTTCTCCAACTCGCTGGCGCCCTCGATCGCCGCGGCCGCGGTGGCCGCGCTGGACCTGCTGGAGACGTCCGGGGAACTGCTGACCCGGCTGCGGGAGAACACCGCCTACTTCCGTGCCGAGATGGACCGGCGGGGCTTCGACATCCCCGAGTCCGACCACCCGATCGTGCCGGTGATGGTCGGGGACGCGATCCGGGCCGGCCGGATGGCCGACCTGCTGCTGGCCGACGGCATCTACGTGCGGGCGTTCTCCTATCCGGTCGTGCCCCGGGACAAGGCCCGGATCCGGACCCAGATGTCGGCCGCCCACAGCCGCGACGACCTGGACCGTGCGATCACCGCCTTCGAACGAGCTCGCGCCACCATCTGACCTCCCTGTCCGACCCTGCGTTCGGCACCGGGTTTGCGCCCGTGGCCGACAGGTCAGCCGAGGAATTCGCGCAGGACCGCGGCGGTGGCGGCCGGGCTGATGGCGTGGTTGGCGCCGCCGGGCACCTCGAAGAACCGGGCGGTCGGGATCAGTTCGGCGGCCAGCCGGCACCCGTCGACCAGGTGCGGCCAGGTCTGGGCTCCGGCCAGCACCGCGATCGGCTGCTGCAGGGCTCGCGCGGCCGCCGACGGTTCGGGATC
The DNA here is from genome assembly GCA_963758075.1 of uncultured Actinomycetota bacterium. GTDB lineage: Bacteria > Actinomycetota > Actinomycetes > Propionibacteriales > Propionibacteriaceae > Microlunatus. Next base: position 1,244,395 of record CAVWTT010000005.1, read on the forward strand.
TGAGGTCAGCGTCGCGTCGTAGACGACGGTCTGCCCGATCGCCTCCAGTGCCGCCCAGGCCGGTGACCGGCGGATCTGTTCGACCACCTCCGGCGGCAGGCCGATGCCTTCCAGCTGGAAGGTGGCCACCGCGTCGCCGGCCCGTCCGGCCGTGACGAGTTCGATCAGCCTGGCCACCAGTTCCGGGTGGGCCGCGCCCCCGCGCCGGAACGGCGGTTCGTAGAGAGCGATGCGACCGATCGGCACGCCGGCCGCTGCGGTCGCCAGGGCCAACATGCCTCCGGAGGAGTAGCCGACCAGCGCGGCATCACCCCCGGCGGCGTCGTTGACCGCGGCCAGATCCTCGACCTCCCGGTCGATCGAGTACGAGCCGACGTCGGTCGGTGCGATCGCGTCGGTACTGTCACCCCGACCACGGCGGTCGTAGCTGATCACCGCGTAGCTGTCGGCCAGTTCGGCGGCAAGCTCGGTGAAGATGCCGCGCAGCCCGAAGGCGGGCGGCACGAGGATGACCGGATCACCGCTGCCGGTGCGGTCATAGGCGATCTCGGTGCCGTCGGCCGACAGCGTCGTCTCCATGGTGGTCCCCTTCCCGGCGGCGGACAGGGTCTGCCGGCTTCGTGACGAACCCGGTTTCCGACCTCGTCTCCGGGGCATTGTCGCAGCGGGAGCCGCCACGGGGTCCCCGATCACGCCAATTCGGTGAAAGCCCGGTAGGCGCGGTCGTCGCGGAGCACGAAGATCACCTCGGCCACCGCGGTCTCGGCCGCACCCACCGTGCCCACGGCGATCCGGGCGGCGTCCTGCAGGGGCCAGCCGTAGATGCCGGCCGAGATGGCCGGGAAGGCGATCGTCCGGGCGGCCAGATCGTCGGCCACCCGCAGCGACTCCCGATAGGCCGACGCGAGCAACTCCGAACGGTCCTCCGACCGGCTGTACACCGGGCCGACGGTGTGGATCACCCACCGCGCCGGTAGCCGGCCAGCGGTGGTGGCCACCGCGCGGCCGGTCGGCAGCCCGTCGGGGAGGCTGGTCCGGCGCAGTTCGCGGCAGGCGGCCAGGATCTCCGGGCCGCCGCGACGATGGATGGCGCCGTCGACTCCGCCGCCGCCCAGCAGGGAGGAATTGGCCGCGTTCACCACGGCGTCGCACTCCTGCTCGGTGATGTCCCCACGGACGAATCGCAACTCGGCCATGGACCCACCGTAGGCCGGCCGGAGCAGCGACAGCAGCTGTCCTAATCCGGAAATGTCCCGAAGAGGACAAATTCGGCCGAACGGTGCTAGCGTTCTGCTACGGCAGTCAGCCGGAGCCCTTGGGGGAGGGATCCGGACCGACGTCGGAAGGGACGTGTCGGTTGTCCGCCTTGGGGAGGCGGCTGATCACGGGTCGAACGGAGCGGATCGGGCAGGGGTCGCACGACCGGTTCCAATCGGCCTGCTGCGGTGTCTGGTCACACCGCCGGCGGGCCGGTGCCGGCCGTGATCCACGGATCACGATTCCTTCGCACTGGGGTGGCCGCCCGTCCGGTTCGGGGGATCCGGTCGGGCGGCGCTTCCTCTTCTCAGCAGGGCAGTTCTTCTCGGATCGGACAAGACGGTGGTATTCGCGTATCTGGTGGTTGCGCTGACGGTGGCGTTGGTCGTGCTGGGCACCCTGCGTTTCGACCGGCGGCCGACCGCGGGCGAGCCGGTCGAACCCCGCCGCGAGTTGCAGCCGTCCGGCCGGTGGCCCAACGGCTCCTACCTCTGAGCTAGCCGCGGATCCGGGATCGGCCCGGCCACCCCGCGCTGGCGCCGTCGCCGCTGCGGATCTATCTTTGAGGCGGAATTAACGACCAGTCGTACGCCAAACGGCCGGTCTGTCGTCGCAACGTGAGGATCGCAGGGAGCCTTGGCCAGCGAAGTTGTCATCACAGGTTTCGGGGCCGTCACTCCGGTGGGCAACGACCGGGAGACCACCTGGCAGGCGTTGCTGCAGGGTGAGTCCGGCGTGGCACCGATCACGGCCTTCGACTCCCGGGACCTGGCTGTGCACATCGCCGCCGAGGTCAAGGACTTCGACCCGGCCACCGTGCTGACCGGCAAACGGCTGCGTCGCTCGGCCCGCTTCACCCAGCTGGCGGTGGCGGCGGCCCGGGAGGCAGCGATCGATGCCGGTGTCCTGCCGGCCGGGGCAAACGGTCCCCGTGACGAACGTGACCGGGTGGAGCTGGCCGCCGGTGTGGACCCGGACCGGCTCGGGGTCGTCATCAACGCCGCGGTGGCCGGCTTCGACACGGTGGAACACGCCACCCGGCAGGTCCTCGGCGACGTCGGCGGTCGGATCAGCCCCTACTTCGTGTCCTCCTCGCTGACCAACATGCCGGCCTGTGAGGTGGCCATCGACCTCGGCGCTCACGGCCCGGTCACCGCCAGTGCGCTGGCCTGCGCCAGCGGCGTGTACGCCTTCCTCGAGGCACGCCGACTGATCCTGTCCGGTGAGGCCGATGTCGTGGTGTGTGGCGGCACCGACGCCGCGATCACCCCGGTGATGTTCGCCGGCCTGCTGACCATGGGCGCGCTGAGCAAGTACGACGGCGACCCCAGCCAGGCGTCCCGGCCGTTCGACGCCGCCCGCGACGGCTTCGTCTTCGGTGAGGGCGCGGTGGCGGCCGTGGTCGAGTCCGACGAACACGCAGCGCGCCGCGGCGCCCGTCCCTACGCCAGCGTCGCCGGCGGTGCGTTGACCGCCGACGCCTACCACGTCAGCGCACCGGAGCCGACCGGCAGCTACGCCGCCGACTCGATCACCGCCGCCCTCCGCGCCGCCGGCGTCAAACCCGACGAGGTCGACTACGTCTGCGCCCACGGCACCTCGACCAAGGCCAACGACCGGACCGAGACCGCAGCGCTGCACCGTGCCTACGGTGACGCCGCCACCCGGCTGGCGATCAGCAGCCCCAAGTCGATGGTCGGGCACCTGATCGGTGCCGCCGGTGCGCTGGGGGCGATGGTCTCGGTGCTGGCCATCCGGGACCAGATCGTGCCGCCGACGATCAACCTGCACACCCCCGACCCGGAATGCGACCTGGACTACGTGCCCAACGTCGCCCGCCGGATGCCGGTCGCGACGACGGCGACCAACGCGTTCGGATTCGGCGGTCAGAACTGCGTCGCCGTGTTCAGCGCCGTACAGTGACCGTCACCGGTTCGTGATCAACATCATCCGGCGGGCGCACCGCGGCCGGTGATCACCGCCGGCACGCTGGATGGACCGAGAAGGGGGACCGGGTGCCGTACCGATACGACAGCAGCGCCTACCGCGAGACGTTCGACGCCAACTTCACCTACCTGGCAGGGTTCTGGCGCAATGTCAGACGGTTCGGCGACCGGACGGCGCTGGTCGACCCGGGCACCGGCGCCGACGGACGGCGCGCCTGGACCTACGCCGAGCTGGCCGACGACGTGGCCGCGCTCGCGGCCGGGTTGGCCGACCGCGGGGTCGGCCCGGGCGACGTGGTCACCTTCCAACTGTTCAACTCGGTGCCCTTCGTTCAGCTCTATCTGGCGGCCGAGCAGTTGGGTGCCATCGCCTGCCCGATCAACTTCCGGTTCTCCCCGGGCGAGACCGCCCACGTGCTGGACGACAGCCGGCCGACGGTGTTCGTCTACGACGCCGACCTGGCCGCCTCGGTGCAGACCGCGCTTAAGATCGCCGATCACCGACCGGCCGCGCTGGCCTGGGTCGGCGGTGGTCCGCAGCTGGACGGTGCGCAGCCGTACCAGGCCCTGTTCGCCACGCCGGGCGGACGGACACCGTTCCCCGGCGCGACCGCCTGGGACGAGACCCTGCGGCTCTACACCTCCGGCACCACCGGGATGCCCAAGGGGGTGTCGCTGCCCAGCGCGGCCGAGGTGCTGTCGGCCCACGACGTGATCATGCACTTCCCGCTGTCGCCGCAGGACCGGACGCTGAACATGACCCCGTGGTTCCACCGCGGCGGCATCTCCTCCGGGGGACCGCAGCCGGTGCTCTACGTCGGCGCCGCCTCGGTGATCCTGCGGCACTTCGACGCCGACGTGGTGCTGGACCTGGTGGAGCGGGAGCAGCTGACGTTCCTGATCGGTGCCCCGACGAACCTGGCGCTGCTGGCCGCGGCGCAGGAGGCCCGGCCGCGCAACCTGGATTCGCTGAGCGGCATCGTCACCATGGGTGCGCCGCTGGAACGTGCCGCGTGCCTGCGCTTCCAGTCGGTGCTGACACCGAGGATCTTCAACGGTTACGGCACCACCGAGGCGTTCTGGAACACCTTCCTGCGGCCGGCCGACCTGCCCGAGCACGCCGGCAGTGCGGGGCAGGCCTGCACCGACGACGATGTCCGAGTGGTGCACGTCTATGAGGACCGGCCGGCCGATCCCGACGACGTCGTGGCGAAGGACGGTTCGACCACCGGCGAGGTGATCATGAGATCGCTGAAGTCGGGGTACGGATACGTGAACAACCCCGACGAGCAGCGGGCCAAGTTCCGTGACGGCTGGCTGTACTCCGGCGACCTCGGCAGCTGGGACGAGCAGGAGTTCATCACCATCGCCGGCCGCAAGGACGACATGATCATCTCCGGCGGGGAGAACGTGCACCCGGTGCAGGTGGAGGAGATCCTGAACGGCCATCCCGCCGTCACCGACTCCATCGTCGTCGGTCTGCCCGACGACCGGTGGGGCCAGGTCGTGGTCGCCTACGTGCAGACCTCCGATCCCGACATCGCCGCCGCGGACCTGGACCGGCACTGCCGGGACAGCCCGATGCTGGCCGACTTCAAGCGCCCGCGCCGCTACCGATTCGTGGCCGAGCTGCCGCGGACGGCGACCGGGAAGAAGATGCACTACCTGATCAGGGCAGAACTGTCCGAGCCCGGAGTGGTCGATCAGCTGCAACGACCGTGAGACGCCGCGGGTCAGCTCCCGAACCGTGCGCTGAGCTCCTGCCGGGAGCCGATGTCCAGCTTCAGATAGACGTGTCGCAGGTGGTACTCCACCGTCTTGGGGCTGATGAACAGGGCAGCCGCGGTCTCCCGGGTGGTGCGTCCGGCCGCCAGTGATCGCGCGACCTGGATCTCCTGGGCGGTCAGCTGTGCCAGTGGATCTGCGTCGCGCCGGCGGACCGTGGCGCCGGTCGCGCGCAGTTCCTGGGCAGCCAGTTCGGCCCAGGGCGCGGCCCGAAGCGAGTCGAAGGCGGTGACCGCGCCGCCCAGTCGCCGGCGGGCGTCGACCCGGCGGCGCGCCCGCCGCAGCCAACGGCCGTAGGCCAGTTCGGTCCGCGCCAGTTCGTAGCGGTCGGCCGTGCGCCGGTGCCAGTCCAGGGCGGCCTCGAAGTGCCGCTCCGCCGTGGCCCCCGGGCTGCACAGGGCCGTGGCCCGTTCCGCCCGGGCCAGCGACCACGGCTGGGCCTTGCGCCGGGCCAGGACGGCGAACTCCTCGGCGACGCCGGCCGCCTGCTCGGGTCGGTGCAGCTGCAGCAGGCACTCCACCAGTTCCGGGCTGCACCACTGGTCGGGATCGGCGAACCCTCGTTCGGCCAGCTCGCGTCGCAGCCGCTGGTAGTGCTCGGCGGCGACATCCACCCGGCCGCTCCCCGCGCACAGGTCGCCCTCGGCGTAGCGCAGCCAGAAGCCGGCCAGGCGCACCTGATGGCGTTCCACCAGCGGGCGGGTCGCCGCAATCGTCTCCCGGCAGGCGTCGGCCTTGCCGCGCCGCGCCTGGACACAGGCCAGGCCACTCAGGGCGACGGTCAGATCGGTGTTCTGACCGGTCTCCCGGGCCAGCCGGATGCCCTCCGCATAGGCCTCCTCCGCCTCGTCCCACCGGTCGGTGGTGGCAGCGTTGCGGCCGGTCTGCATCAGCAGGTACGGCAGGGAGCCGAGCGCACCCTCCTCCCGGAGCCGGTCGATGGCCCGGCCGATCTCGGCCCGGACCTGCCCGGACTCACGCAGCCACAACGCACTCTGCACCCGCAGCGGCAGCCGGAACTGTTCGGCGTGCAGTTCCTCCGGTACGACCAGCCGGGCGGCGGCGGTGCGGATGAGCTCGGCACCCCGCTCGCCGTGCCCGCCGATCGTCAGAGACATCCCGGTCGCCATCGCCGCGAGGGCATGCGTCGCGTCAGCAACGGTCCGCGGCACCAGGGTGTCGATCCGTTCGGCGGCCAGTCGCGCGGTGTCCGGGTCGGCCAGATAGAAACAGACGTGCACGGCGTCGGACAGCAACCGGACCGCGACGTCGACGTCGAGCTGTTCCATCGTTTCGGCCCCCTCGAGCAGGATGGCCAGCGCCCGGTCCAGCGACCCGCAGCGGGCCTCGATCGAGCCGCGCAACTCCTGGATGTGGCCGCGCAGCCGCGGCCCGGGTCCCAGGGCCAGCGCCCGGGCCAGCAGCTGGGTGGCCCGCTCCGGCTGGCCGGCGGACCAGGCCGCCTCCGCGGCGGCCGTGGTCCGGCGCGCGGCGGAGCCGCCGTCGACACTGAACTCGGCGGCACGCTGATGGGCGCTGGCGGCGATGGCGTAACCGCCCTGCGCGCCGGCCCGGGCCGCCACCTGGTCCAGCGTCCGGGCCGTCGGCTCATCGGGACCGACGACGCCGGCAGCCAGGTGCCAGGCGGCCCGGTGGAACTGCGAGGGCGGCAGCACCTCGGCGAGCGCACGGTGCACCGACCTGCGCAGCTCCGGCTCGGCGGCGGCGTACACGGCCGAACGCACCAACGGATGGCGGAAGAGGATCCGGTCCGCGCGGACAGTCACCAGACCGGCATCCTCGGCCTCGGTCAGCAGCGGACCGGAAAGCCGCAGTACGGCACAGGCGGCGTACACGGTGGCCGCGCTGGTCCCGTCCGCGGCGGCCACCAACAGCGCGGTCCGGCCGCTCGGGCTGAAACCGGTCGCGCGCCCCAGGAACGCGCGGCTGATCTCGGCCGACACCGACAGCGGGAAGTCTGCGGGCGCGTCGTCGAGGCCGTCCGTCCGGTCGCCGAACTCCAACAGGGCAAGCGGATTGCCTCGAGTCGCCTGGTGCAGCCGACGGAGTTGATCATGGCGTACGGATCCGCCGGCCTGGGTCAGCAGCTGCTCGGCGGCATCCAGGTCGAGCCCGGCCAGGGTGAGGGTCGGCAGCGACATCCACGGTCGGCCTCCCGGCTCACCGGCCCGCACCGTCGCCAGGAACGCGACCGGGTCCGAGCCGAGCCGGCGGGCGGCGAACACCAACGCCTCGGTCGACGGCGTGTCGATCAGGTGTGCATCGTCGAGGAAGACGGCCAGCGGCCGATCCTCCGCGGCCAGCGTGATCAGGCTCAGGGTGGCCGCGCCGATGGCGAACCGGTTCGGCTCGGCATCGAAGGAATCCAGCAGCAGGGCTGAGGCCAGCGCCGCACGTTGCCGTGGCGGGATCCGGTCGAGGAGGTCCAGCACCGGCCGCAGCACCTGGTGCAGCCCGGCGAACGGCACCAACTGCTCGGTCTCGGTGCCCTGGACCCGCAGCATCCGGAGCGCGCCGGTCACTGTCCCCGCCTCGGTGAGCAGGGCGGTCTTGCCGATTCCTGGTTCTCCGACGATCACCAGGACATGGCTCTCGCCGACCCGCGTCCCGGCCAACAGCGCGCTGATGGTGTCGCGCTCGGAGTCCCGTCCGACCAACACCTACTCAGCCTAGGACTAGGTGGGCCACCTGATGCGGTCCCCGCGGTCGTCCTCCTAGCTTCGGATCATGGCCGGGATCAAGATCGACTTCGCCCGGCCGGCAGCTGTTTCACCCGTACCGACGATCTGGGGAGGATCGATGACCGACGTACAGCAACGCCCGGCGGTGGACATGGACAAGTTGATGAACTTCGTCTTCCGCTGCGTCGACGAGGTCGGAGCGACGCTGAACTGCGCGATGGTGGTGATGGGCGACCAGCTCGGCTACTACCGGGCGATGGCCGCCGGCCCCACCACCCCGAGCCGGCTCGCCGCCGACACGAGCAGCTCCGAGCGGTATGCGCGGGAGTGGCTCAACCAGCAGGCCGCCGGTGGCTTCGTCGGCTTCGACCCGGACAGCGGCGAGTACACCCTGCCGCCGGAGCAGGTGGTGGCCTTCACCGACGAGTCCAGTCCGGCCTACCTGCCCGGGTTCTTCCAGCTGGCGCTCGGCTCGGTCAACGCCACTCACCGCATCGTCGACGCGGCCCGGACCGGCGCCGGATTCGGCTGGATCGAGCAGGACCACGACGTGCACGAGGGCTGCGAGCGCTTCTTCAGCCCCGGCTACCACGCCCATCTGGTCGCCGAATGGCTGCCGGCCCTGGACGGCGTGGGGGACAGACTCCAGCGGGGAATCAGCGTCGCCGACATCGGCTGCGGCTACGGCTCGTCGACGATCATCATGGCCAAGGCCTTCCCGAACTCGCAGTTCCTGGGATCGGACTATCACCGGGGATCGGTCGCGGCGGCCCGGCAGAAGGCCGACGTCGAGGGGCTGGCCGAGCGCGTCCGGTTCGAGACGGCGCCGGCCGAATCGCACCCGGGCACCGGCTACGCCCTGGTGACCACGTTCGATTCGCTGCATGACACGGGCGATCCGGTCGGGGTGGCCCGCCATGTCCGCAGCATGCTCACCGACGACGGCACCTGGATGGTGGTGGAACCGAAGGCCGGTGATCGCGCCGAGGACAACTTCAATCCGGTCGGCCGCGCCTACTACGGCTTCTCCGTCCTGCTGTGCACGCCCGGCTCGCTGTCGCAGGATGTCGGTCTGGCGCTGGGTGCTCAGGCCGGCCCGGCCCGGATCCGGGACGTCGTGACCAGCGCCGGCTTCACCCGCTTCCGGACGGTGGCCGAGACACCGTTCAACCTGGTGTACGAGATCCGGCCCTGATCCGCGACGCGGCTGGGGATCGGCCGGAGGTCGGCGCGCACCACGGTGTGGACCGGTCTCCGGCCGTCCACGGCAGCCCTGACCAGCAAGGACGACGGTCAGGCGGTCCAGCCCAGCCAGGCCTCGCCGGCGCTGATGAACGCGATCCAGAACACCATCAGGGCGAACGGCAACGCCAGCACCATCCAGGGACGCCGGCGTCGGGAGCGGATGGCCCAGAGCAGGGCGCCGGTCCACAGGGCCAGCAGCGCGACGATCGCCCACAGCGGGGCCAGCAGTCCCGAGGCGATGAACCAGTACAGGGGCACCAGCATCAGCACCAGCCCGACCCAGCCGGCCGCGACCGGGACCCGCCGCGACATCGTCGTCATGGCTCCAGTGTGCCCGGCGCCGCCTCCGCCGTGGCGTTGCGCCCATGCGATCATCCCGCGGCCGTACATCGGGGCCGGGCCGGTCATCCCGGAGGCGGATCGGCACGGTCTGAGCCGGGTGGACCTCCCGGTTCGCCCCCGTGCAGCCGCGATCAGGTCCGCGATGTCTAGGATTGGCGCCGCGCCGCCGGGCGCAAAGGCCGCGTTAGCTCAGTTGGCAGAGCGTCGATCTTGTAAATCGAATGTCGGGAGTTCGATTCTCCCACGCGGCTCCACACCCGCTCATCGAGGAGTTGTCGTGACCGAGGATCGCCGGCCGCCGGACGAAGTCTCATCCGAGGATCTGCCGGCCGTCGCGCTGGCCATGGCCGCCCCGGTCGCTGCCCGACAGTTCCGGGAGTCCGAATGGGAGCGGCTGCGCGCGGTCTGCCGGCCCCACCAGCCGGTGATCACCGACTTCACCGATGACGCGGCCCGGACGGCACTCGCCGATGCCGAGGTGCTGATCACCTCCTGGGGCTGCCCGAGCGTGGACGACCGGGTGCTGGCCGTGGCGCCCCGGCTGCGGGCCATCGTGCATGCGGCGGGCACCGTCCGGACCGTGGCCGGGGACGCCGTCTGGGAGCGGGGGATCAGCGTCTCCTCGATGGCCGACCTGAACGGGCTGCCGGTGGCCGAGTACACCGTGGCCATGATCCTGCTGGAGAACAAGCGGGTGCTGCCGGTGATCGACGAGTTCCGCCGGACACGCCGGCCGCCGGGGGAGGAGTGGTACGAACCCGATGCCGGCAACTTCCACCGTCGCGTCGGACTGCTGAGTGCGTCGCGGATCGGCCGCCGGGTCGCGGAGTTGCTGCGGCCGTTCGATCTCGAGGTGCTGATCGCCGACCCGTTCTGCTCGGCCGCCGAGATCGAGCGACTCGGCGGCCGGAAGGTCGACCCGGCCGAACTCTTCGCGACCGCCGACGTCGTCAGCGTGCACACGCCGCTGCTGCCGGAGACGGTCGGGCTGGTCGGCACCGAGCTGCTGGCCGGGCTGCGCGACGGCGCAACCCTGATCAACACCGCCCGCGGCCGGATCATCGACCACGAAGCCATGATCGCCGAACTGTGCAGCGGCAGGATCCGAGCCGTCCTGGACGTCACCGATCCCGAACCGCTGCCGGCCGACTCACCGCTGTGGGACCTGCCCAATGTCGTCCTGTCCCCGCACCTGGCCGGTTCGAAGGGAGCCGAGGTGCGCCGGATGGCCAACGGTGCCATCGACGAACTGATCCGGGTCCTGGGTGGCGAGCCGCTGCGGTTCCGGGTGCCGCCGGAGCAGCGCGACGTGGTGGCCTGACCCCGGCTTCCTCCCGTCACCCGCCGGTATGGCCCAGCACGCGTCGGGGTGGCCCATGGCCGGCGGCGGGATCGGGGTCAGTCGTTGCCGGTGGCGCCGACGAAGACGGTGCCGCGGCCGCTGAGCTGCGCGGTCTCGTCGGCGCGCAGGAACACGCTGCGACCGGCCGCCAGCGACAACTCGGCGCCGTCGCTGCGGATCCGCGCCGAGCCGTCGGTGCCCAGCAGCACCCGGCCCAGCCCGTCGGCGGGTACGGCCGGGTCGTGCTCACCCTCCAGTCGCCACAGCGCGAACTCCGCCGCCCCGGTGCCGTACCGGTGGACCCCCGCAGACTCATCGCTGACCGGTACCGGGCCGGGCCGGGCCGGGGTGAAGTCCAGCAGCCGGAGCAATTCCTCGACATCCACGTGTTTGCCGGTCAGCCCGCCGCGCAGCACGTTGTCGGAGTTGGCCATGATCTCCACCCCGGTGCCGCGCAGGTAGGCGTGCAGATTGCCCGGCGGCAGGTACAACGCCTGGTAGCGCCGCAACGACACCCGGTTCATCATCAGCGCTGCCAGCACCCCGGGGTCGCCGGGGTAGTAGCCGGCCAGCTCGACGGCGGTCCGGGCGAACCGGCCCGGTTCACCCGGCTCAGCGACCAGCTGGGTCGCCTCGCGGACCAGCCGATCGACCAGGCCGGCGGCGGCGTGCATCCGTACCACCGTGCCGAAGACCTGGCGCAGTTCCTCGGCACCACCACAGCGCAGCGGCGCCACCAGTTCGGTCGCCTCCGGCACCTCCAGCGCCGCGACCAGGGCGTAGGTCCGGTCCGGCTCGCGGAACCCGCACAGTGCCTCGAAGTCCCCCAGTGCGCAGATCGCCTCCGGCTTGGGCCAGTCGTCGCGATAGGTACGCTCGGCCGCATCGCGGGGGATGCCGGCCCGCTCCTCGCGGGCGAACCCCTCCTCGGCCTGCGTCCGGTTCGGGTGCGCCTGCAGCGACAGCGGGCGGGCCGCCGCCAGCACCTTCATCAGGAACGGCAGCCGCCGCCCGTACCGGTGCACGGCGTCGGCACCCACCCAGCCGTCGGCATCGGCGTCGATGAGCCCGTCCAGCGGTTCGCCGTCCACCTCCGCCGGCGCCGACGGATGCGCCCCGAGCCAGAGTTCGGCCTGCGGGTCCCCGCTCGGTTCGACGCCGAGCAGTTCCGGGATCGCGGTCGGCGATCCCCAGGCGTACGGCTGGATGGTGCCGATCAGCTGCTTCATCGGCGGGCGCCGCCCGCCCCGGCGCCGGCTGCTGCGACCCGGTCGGCGCCGTCCACCGTCGCCAGCCACCGGTCCAGGGTCCGTGCCACGGCGGCGGTGTCCCGCCACGGGACCAGCGGCGACTCCAGCTCGCCGGCACGCAGCCGGTACATCACCTCCTGCGCCTGCAGGGTGTACCCGCCGCCGACCAGTTGGGTCACGACCTCCTCGGTCCGGGCGTCGTCACCGGTGCCGCGGACGATGGTGATGCTCTCCGGCTTCACCACGTTGCCGATCTCGATCCGGCCGTTCTCGCAGTGCACGACGGTGCGGTTGGAGGGGTCGGTCTGCAGCGTGGCCAGCACGGTCGCGGTCGCGGCCGGCCGGTCAGCGGTCGCCGGGTAACGAAGGACGGCGGCGGCGTGGACGTCCACCCCGGTCGCCGCGCGGTGGCCGGTGCCCAGCACCTCGGCGGGCTCACCCAGGAACAGCGTCACCATGTGTACCGGGTAGACGCCGAGATCCAGGATCGCGCCGCCGGCCAGGTCGGGGTTGAGCAGCCGGTGCTCGTCACCACCGCTGAACCGGAAGCCGAAACTCACCTCGACGTGACGCACCGGGCCCAGCTCACCGGCGGCCACCACCTGGGCCGCGGTCCGCATCAGCGGATTGGTCCGCGTCCACAGCGCCTCCATCAGGAACAGGTCGCGGTCGCGCGCCAGCTCGATGAGTTCCTCGGTCTCGGCGGCGCTCGTGGTCAGCGGCTTCTCCACCAGCACGGCCTTGCCCGCCTCCAGGCACATCCGCGCCGAGCCCAGATGGTCGCTGTGCGGGGAGGCGATGTAGACCACATCGACCTCGGGATCGGCGGCCAGCTCGGCATAACTGCCGTAGGCCCGGGCGAACCCGTGTTCGGCGGCGAACGCGTCCGCCTTGGGCCGGCTGCGTGATGCCACCGCGGCCAGCTCGGCCTCGTCAGGCAGCAGGGCCAGGTCGCGGGCGAAGACGCCGGCGATGTGGCCGGTGCTGAGGATGCCCCATCGGGTTCGTGGGAGAGTGGAGCCGTGGTCGGTGAGGTCGGTCACCCCTCCATCAAACCGCATCGCCACCGGCGGGCGTTCGGGGCGGCTCGCCGGAGCGGGGAATGACATGACTGTGATTCGAGTCCTAGGATGCTTGCCATGGTGTCAGCGAACGAGGCGACGAGCGTTCCCGCGCCGGAACCGGTGAACGAACTGGGCGAGCGCGATGCCGAGATCCTGGCCTTCGAACGCCAGTGGTGGAAGTACGCCGGCGCCAAGGAGCAGGCCGTCCGGGACAAGTTCTCGATGTCGGCCACCCGCTACTACCAACTCTTGAACGCTCTGATCGACCGGCCCGAGGCGTTGGCCCACGACCCGCTGCTGGTGAAGCGGCTGCGGCGCCTGCGCGCCACCCGGCAGCGCAACCGGTCCGCGCGCCGGCTCGGCATCGACCTCAACATCGACGCCTGACAACGCCAGACCCCAACGCCGCCCACCGCCGTACCTGCCCGGATCAGCCGAGGAGTCAGCCATTCCTCGATTCTCCCGGCGTGTCGTGAGCCCGGTGACCCCTCGACGCGGACAGGGCGCCGGGCCGGGACGGACGATCCGGGGCGGGAACCGGTCAGAGCCGGTCAGCGATAGCCGCCGTCGGCCAGTCCGGCCGCACGCTCGAAGATGTTGCCCAGCGCCGGGCTGCCGGTCCGCCACCAGGACCAGGCCATCGCCAGCAGGTAGAGCGGGATCATCGGCAGGCCGCCGCAGAGCAGGTACTGCCAGCTGTGTCGCTCCTCGTGCTGCAGCAGTGCGGGCCCGGCGGCCAGCAGGTCCGACCACCGACCGCGGCTGATGACCACGTTGCCGACGGTGAACGCCGACGCGATCGGGAAGCCCCACCGGTAGCCGTCGGCCAGCAGCAGACCGCGCGGGCCTCGGCGGACCCGGGCGCCACCGAGGCGGGCGACCAGGCGTCCCGACGGGGTGGAGAGATTGAGCCAGTTCCCCACCTGGCGCACCCGCTGAGCCGCCGTCAACCGGCCACCGCCCGACTGCTCGCTCATGGCGTCACTGTAGGCCGACCCGCGGCGAGGGGGCGCGGACACCGCGACACCCCGCACGAACCGGGGATGGGGTGACTCCTCGGCGGTCAGGGGTCTCACTTTGTGGGCCGAAGGCTCAGCATGTGAGATGGGGATTATGTGGGCGGGTAGGGCCGGACCGTACGCTGGGCGCAGTTCATCAGGAGGGGGCGAGGGATTCGGCCCGATGACCCCCCGGCAACCAGCTGACCAGCCCCGATCGGCAGCCGCGGTGCCAAGTCCGACTCGGTGCGAAGGTCGCCCGAGACAGATGATGAAGGACGAGATCCAGTGACCACTGCGCTTGCCTCCGAGGCGCCGGCCGGCTGTCGGCCGGGCGCGTTCGGCAACGCCACCCATCTGATCTGCCGGGCCTGCGGGGCGACCAGCCCGCTGGGCCCCTTCTACGCCTGCCTGGAGTGCTTCGGCCCGCTGGAGGTCGGCTACGACTATCCCCGGCTCAGCCGCGAGCAGATCGAGCGCGGACCGAAGAGCATCTGGCGCTACGCGCCGCTGCTGCCCGTGCCCGCCGACATCGCCGGCTTCCGGTCCACCGATCCCGGCTTCACCCGGCTGGTCGACGCTCGTCACCTCGCCGACGACCTGGGGCTGCGGCAGCTGTGGGTCAAGGATGACTCCGGCAACCCGACCCACTCGTTCAAGGACCGGGTCGTCGCGGTAGCGCTGTCCGCGGCCCGCGAACTCGGCCTGCAGGTGCTGGCCTGCCCGTCCACCGGGAACCTGGCCAACGCCGTCGCCGCCGCCGCGGCCCGCGCCGGCATCCGCTCGGTGGTGCTCGTCCCGGCCAACCTGGAGAAGCAGAAGATCCTCGCCTCGGCGGTCTACGACACCACCCTGATCGCTGTCGAGGGCAGCTACGACGACGTCAACAAACTCGCCAGCGAGATCGCCGGCGAGGAGGACGGCTGGGCCTTCGTCAACGTGAACGTCCGGCCCTACTACGCCGAGGGCTCCAAGACGCTGGCCTACGAGATCGCCGAACAGCTCGGCTGGCGGCTGCCCGACCAGGTCGTCGTCCCGGTCGCCTCCGGATCCCAGCTGACCAAGATCGACAAGGGCTTCGGAGAGTTGATCAGGCTCGGCCTGGTCGAGGAGAAGCCGTACCGGATCTTCGGCGCCCAGGCCACCGGCTGCTCGCCGATCGCCCAGGCCTACCGCGCCGGCCACGACGTGGTCGCCCCGGTCCGGCCGGCCACCATCGCCAAGTCGCTGGCCATCGGCAATCCGGCCGACGGCCCGTACGTGCTGGACGTGATCCGACGTACCGGCGGACTGATCGCCGACGTCGACGACGAGACCGTGGTGACCAACATCCGCCGGCTGGCCCGCACCGAGGGCATCTTCGGCGAGACGGCCGGCGGGGTGACGGTCGGCGTGACCGCCAAACTGATCGTCGACGGGGCACTCGACCCGGCCGCCGAGACCGTGATCATCAACTCCGGCGACGGTCTGAAGACGCTCGACGCGGTCGCCGACCAGGTCGGGCCGAAGACCACCATCCCGCCGCGCCTCGACGCGTTCGAAGAGTTCTGGAAGGCGAAC
Organism: uncultured Actinomycetota bacterium; assembly: GCA_963758075.1. Taxonomy (GTDB): domain Bacteria; phylum Actinomycetota; class Actinomycetes; order Propionibacteriales; family Propionibacteriaceae; genus Microlunatus. The sequence continues at coordinate 1,259,886 of CAVWTT010000005.1, forward strand.
TGATCATGGCCGCATCCGTACGCATCCCGACCATCCTGCGCAACTACACCGGCGGCGAGAAGGAGGTCGGCGCCCAGGGTGACACCCTGGCCGAGCTGATCAACGACCTCGAGAGCAACCACCCCGGCATCAAGGCTCGGGTGCTGGACGACACCGGCGCACTGCGCCGTTTCGTCAACATCTACGTCGGTGACGACGACGTCCGCTTCGTCGGCGGCCTGGACACCAAGATCACCGACGGCGCCCAGGTGTCGATCATCCCGGCCGTCGCCGGCGGCTGCTGAGTTCCTGACCCGGGCGGGCAGGCCCTAGGCTGACCGCCGTGCCCGGTCCCCGGCGTCCGTCCGATCGTCTGCCGATCACGGCGATGCCCCGTGAGGTGACCGTCCTCGGCGTGATCGCCTTCTGCGTGATGGTCGGTTTCGGCGTCGTGCTGCCGGTCCTGCCGGTCTATGCCCGGTCCTTCGGCGTCGGCAACTTCGAGGTCGGCGCGGTGGTGTCGGCCTTCGCCCTGATGCGGCTGGTCTGCAGTCCGCTCTGCCCGCGGTTGATCGTGTGGTTCGGGGAGCGGCTGGTGCTGGCCGTGGGCATGTACATCGTCGCGGTCTCCAGTGGGCTGGTGGCGCTGGCGCAGAGCTATCCGCAACTGCTGGTGCTGCGCGGCCTCGGCGGCATCGGCTCGGCGATGTTCACGGTGTCGGCGATGACGCTGCTGTTGCGGGTGGTCCCGCCCGAACGCCGCGGCCGGGCGACCGGCGTCTACCAGGGCGGCTTCCTGCTCGGCGGCATGGCCGGTCCGGCCATCGGCGGGGTCCTGGCCACCATCGCGATCACCGCACCCTTCCTCTTCTACGCCGCCACCCTGACCGCCGCCGGCACGGTGGGTCTGCTGCTGCTGCGCGCCCCGGACCGCTCGGCACCCGAACGCGTCGGGTCGACGGTGCCGTTGCGCCGGGTGCTGGCCGACCGTCGCTATCAGGCGGCCTGCCTGACGAACCTGGCCCAGGGTTGGACCTCCATGGGGATCAGGTCCTCACTGGTGCCGGTCCTGATCGTGGAGGTGCTGCACGGCAAGCCCTCCTGGACCGGGACCGCGTTCGCCTGTGCGGCCGTGGTGCAGACCGCCGCGCTCGGACCGGCCGGTCGGTTCACCGACACCATCGGCCGCCGGCCCGCCATGATCATCGGCAGCCTGATCGCCGGCGGCACGATCGTGCTGGTGCCGTTCGCCCCGAACATCTGGGTGCTCGGCGCCATCCTGTGCGGGTACGGGGTCGCGGCCGCGTTCCTCGGCACGGCTCCGGCCGCAGCCGTCGGGGACGCGGCCGGTGGTCGGGCCGGCCGGCCGGTCGCCATCTTCTCGATGAGCTCCGACATCGGCGCCATCCTCGGCCCGCTGGTCGCCGGCGCCCTGGCCGACCGGGTCTCCTACTCCGCCGCGTTCGCCGTCGGCGGCGGTCTGCTCGGGGTGGCGCTGCTCGCCGCGGTACGGATGCCGCGGGTGCTGCCGGCGCGGGATCGCGAACCGACCCCGGCCCGCAGCTGACGGAATTCCCGACCGGTGAGCAAGTTCGGCCACGTCGCACCAGCTACGTCGCCGCGCACCGCGTGCGGCTGGTGCGCGGCGACGCAGCTGGTGCGAGGCGGGTGGCGGCAGGCCGGAAGGGTGGCGCCGAGTACGGCCGGCCGCGCGGGAGCGGGCCGGGTTGGCGGTGACGGGCCGGGTTGGCGGTGACGGGCCGGGTTGGCGGTGACGGGCCGGGTTGGCGCTGACGGGCCGGGACCGCAAGACTGCCGCCCATGACGGAGCGCCCACCGGTGGAATCCTGGCTGACCGACATGGACGGGGTGCTGGTGCACGAGCAGCGGCCGCTGCCGGGAGCCGCGGAATTCATCCAGGCCCTGCAGGACAACGGCCGACGGTTCCTGGTGCTGACCAACAACTCGATCTTCACCCCGCGGGACCTGCGGGCCCGGCTGCTGGCCGGCGGCATCGACCTGCCCGAGGAGTCGATCTGGACCTCGGCACTGGCGACCGCCCAGTTCCTGGCCGACCAGAGCCCGCACGGGACGGCGTACGTGATCGGCGAGGCCGGGCTGACCAACGCCCTGCACGACGCCGGATTCGTGATGACCGAGACCGACCCGGACTATGTCGTGCTGGGGGAGACCAGGACCTACTCCTTCGAGGCGATCACCAGGGCGATCCGGCTGATCGAACGCGGCGCCCGGTTCATCGCCACCAACCCCGACGCCACCGGGCCCTCCCCGGAGGGATCGCTGCCGGCGACCGGATCGGTGGCCGCCCTGATCACCCGGGCCACCGGCCTGGAGCCCTACTACGTCGGCAAGCCGAACCCGTTGATGATGCGGTCGGCGCTGAACCGCCTGCAGGCCCACTCCGAGACCACGGTGATGATCGGGGACCGGATGGACACCGACGTGATCGCCGGCATCGAGGCCGGGATGCGGACCATCCTCGTGCTGACCGGCTCGACGCCGCGCGCCAAGGTGGAGACGTTCCCGTACCGACCGACGATGATCATGGAGTCGATCGCCGAGGTGGTGGCGATGGTGGCCGACCTCGCCCCCCGAGAGGACGAGGAGCAGAACGCCGACTGATCGGCGGCAGACTCAGCGCAGCCGGCCGACCGAGACGTCGAAGAAGGGCAGCATCGAGGCGTCCGGCCGCGGCGTCGGCCAGGCCTCGACCGGCCAGCCGAGCACCTCGTACGGCACACCGCTGCTCCAGTGGCTGCTGCCGTCGGGCAGATAGCCGACGTGGGCCGACTCGGCCCCGCCGGGCCGCCGGACGGCGATCCGGTCGATCCGGACCAGACCGGGGAAGATGGCGTCCACCCGGCCCGCGCGTCGGGGCAGCGCCGGGAAATTGCTGACCACGGTCACCGACCGCCCCGGCGGCGTCAGCCGACCGGTCCAGCCACCCAGATCCGTGCACAGGCAACGGCCGGGGGATCGGTGGTCGCCGGTCCACTCCCGCCAGACGCCGACGGGCCGCCCGACCCGCGCGTCGGCGGCCGACGCGGCCAGTCGCAGCCCGCTGGCCACACGGTGGTTCGTGCCCGCGTCGGCGGCGGCGGTGATCGGTAGCGTGCCGCCGGCGTCCAGGCCCGGGCCGGCGCTGAGGCTCTGGATCGACCAGACCACCGAGGTCGCGTCCCGGGAGGCGTCGACGGAGACGATCCCGAGCCGCAACCGCTGTCCGGTCGGCCCGTAGCTGAAGGCCGGGGTCCAGTGGCTCACCTCATCGACGTCCGGAGGGCGGCCCAGGTCGACCCGGTGCAGGGCCCGCACCACCTGGCCGGGATCCGGCAGCGGGACGCCGGTGAAGAGTGCGACGCTGGGGATGTCCACGGCGACGACGTGGACGTCGGCCGGCAGTGCGGGAAAGACGAGTTGCTGGACCAGGGTCCGGCCGGCCTCCATTCGGGTGCCCGGCACGGTGCACAGGCAGTCGTTGCCGCTGCGTCCGGTCAGCGGTCCGTAGACCCGGCCGGCCGCGGTGTCGATCAGCCGGAACCCCAGCGGGTCACCGGCCGGGCCGACACCGACGGCGTCCGAGAGCTGTGTGCCGAGCTCCAGTCCGACCCGGGGCAGCGCGGTGATCGACCAGTCCAGAACGGTGCCGCCGGCGATCCGGCGCAGGCTGTGCAGCGCGATCCGGAACGGTGTCGCCGTACCGTCGCCGGAGACCCAGATCCGCTCACCGAGCACCGGGAGATCGGGACCGACCCCACGGCCGCCGTCGGCTCCGGAGCCGGACCGGGCCGGTGTGCCGGACACCGTCGGAGCCGGGACCGGCTGCTGACGGCCGAAAAGACCCGGTTCGCTCCGGTGCTGGCTGCAGGCGCCGATCAGCAGGCTCATCAACAGCCCGAGGCCGAGGACAGCGCCCCGCTGGAGGGCCGACCGACGGCCACCCGCTCTCATGCCCCGACCGTAGGCCGGATCCGGCACGGGCGGAAGCGCGACCCCGGGCGCCGGCTGTCGGACGGTGGTTGTCGGGCGATGACCGTCGGGCAGTGGCGTCAGTCGGTGGTGCGGATGTGGCGCGGGATCACCAGGACCGCCAGCACCATCACCACCGACACCCCGACCGCACCCAGGAAGACCTGATGGATCGCGTCGGACAGCAGCAACCGGGGGATCCCGCTGTGGGTGTGGGACCCGGCGCCGCCCGGTGCACCGCCGCCACCGAGGGTGGCGTTGGCGATCGCCCCGAACACCGCGGTGCCGACGGCACTGCCCATCGACCGGGCGAACATGTTGGTTGCGGTCACCACACCGCGCCGTTGCCAGCCGACCACCGACTGTGCCGCGACCAGGGTGGGGCTGGCGATGAGGCCCAGCCCGATACCGATCACCACGCAGCTCAGGCCCACCTGGACCGGCGTCGACCCGGGACCGAGCAGCAGCAGCGAGCCCGCACCGACGAGCGCGAACAGGCCGCCGACCAGCCCGGTGTTGCGAAACCCGATGCGCAGGTAGATCCGGCCCGACTGGCTGGCCGCCACCGGCCAGCCGAGCGTGAGCGCAGCCAGCGCGAAGCCGGCGACCAGCGCACTGGTTCCCAGCACCTCCTGCACGAACATCGGCACGTACGAGCTCAGCCCCAGCGTCAGCACCCCGACCGCCACCGAGCTGAGGTAGACCCCGGCGAAGATGCGCCGGGTGAAGGCCCACCCCGGCAGCACGGGCTCGGCAGCACTCCGCTCGACCAGGACGAACACCACCAGCAGCACCGCGCCGACGACGAAGATGCCCACCCCGGGCACCGACCACCAGTGCCACAGCACGCCGCCCTCGAGCAGCCCGAGGATGATCAGCGAGGTGCCGACCGTCAGCGTGGCCGCGCCGGCGAAGTCGATCCGGTGCCGGGTCACGGTGACCGACTCGTGGAAGTGGCGGATCAGCATCCAGCCGGCCAACACCCCGAGCGGGATGTTGACCACGAAGATCGCCCGCCAGTCGACGTAGTCGGTGAACACGCCGCCGAGGGTGGGGCCGACGACCGAGGAGACGCCCCAGACGCTGGCCACATAGCCCTGGACGCGGGCCCGCTCCTGCAGCGTGTAGATGTCGCCGATGATCGTCATGCTGATCGGTCCGATGGCCCCGGCGCCGAGCCCCTGTACCGCCCGGAACGCGATCAGCGCAGGCATCGACCAGGCGATCCCGCACAGCACCGAGCCGAACACGAACAGCCCGATGCCCACCAGCATGATCGGCTTGCGGCCGATCTGGTCGGCGAGCTTGCCGTAGATCGGCACCGACACGGCCTGGGCCAGGACGTACACCGAGAACAGCCAGGGGAACTGGGAGAAGCCGCCCAGGCTGTCGACCACCGAGGGCACCGCGGTGGCCAGGATGGTGGCGTCCAGCGCGATCAGGGCGGTGCCGAGCATCACCGCACCGAGCACCGGCCCGCGTTCAGAACGCAGGCCGACACCGGCGACGGCGGGGGCCGGGGGTCGGGTCATCGGGTCCTTCCCAGAAGGAGTGGCCGGGCGAGCGGGGGTGATGCCGGGATGATCACATCACAGATCCCGCAGCAGCGCCCCGGCCTCTCGGCGCAGTGCCAGCCGCTCCCGGAGCAGGGACGCTGCGGTGACGACGACGGCGACCGCGACGAAGATCACCGCCGTGCCGAAGGCGTGGTGCATGGCATGGACCAGGCCGTCGGCGCCGGCTCCCGCCGACCGTCGGGCCCCCAGGCCGGAACTGGCGACCAGGACGGCCAGGCCGAGCGCGGCACCGCCGGCCTGCTGGGCGGTCTGCAGCAGGCCGGACGCCGAACCGGCCTGGTGGGCCGGCACGCCGGACAGGATCCGCACGTTCAGCGGCAGGAACACCGTGCCGGCGCCGAGGCCGAGCAGGATCATCGGCGGCAGGACCCCGGTGACGACGTCGGCGCCGGTGCTGATCCGGCTCAGCAGCAGGTGCGCCGCGGCGAGCGCGGACATGCCGATCAGGGCGAGTACCAGCGGATGCACCCGGGTCAGCAGTCGTGGAGCGATCCGCGACATCGCGAAGATGCCGACGGTCAGCGGCAGGAACGCCAGTCCGGAGCTGAACGCGTCGTCGTGCTGCACGACCTGCAGGTACTGCACCAGGAAGAAGAAGCCGCCCATCTGGCCGCCGACGACCAGCATGAACGCCACCAGCGCGGCGACGCGGTCGGGGCTGCGCAACAGCCCGAGGGCGAACAGCGGGTACCGGGTGCGGCGTTCGACCAGGCCGAACCCCGCCATCGCCGCCACGCCGGTGCCGATGGCGGCGACGGTCCGGGTGGACCACCCGTACTCGGGGATCCAGACGAAGCCGGCCACCAGCGAGGTCATCCCGATCACCGCGGTCGCCGCGCCGACCAGATCGAAGGGTTCGCGCCGCCGCGGGGTGTCCGGCAACAACCGGGAACCCAGTACCAGGGCAGCGACGCCGATCGGCACGTTGATCAGCAACGACCACCGCCAGGATGCACCGGTGGTGAGCAGCCCGCCGAGGATGAGGCCGATGGACGCACCGCCCGAGCTGACCGCGGCGAACAGCCCGAGCGCGCGGTTGCGGGCCCGACCCTCCGGGCGGGACCGGGTGAGCAGCGCCAGCGCCGCCGGCGCGGCGAGTGCAGCACCGACGCCCTGGGCGGCCCGGGCGGTGATCAGCCACTCGCCGGACAGGGCCGCGCCGCCGAGGGCGGAGCTGGCGACGAAGACGGCCACACCGGCGACGAAGGTGCGCCGGTAGCCCAGGACGTCGCCGAGCCGGCCGCCGAGCAGCAACAGGCCGCCGAAGGCCAGCGTGTAGGCGTTCAGCACCCACGACAGCGACGCGGGGCTGAACCCGAACCGGCCACGGATCACCGGCAGGGCGACGTTCACGATGGTCGCATCCAGGACCAGCATGAGTTGGACGGTGAGGATGACGGCAAGAGTGAGCCCGGCCCGGGCCCGACCGGCCGGTGCGGTGCCGGGCACCCCGGCGGGGACGGCGGGAACGGTGCGAACGGACATGATGAGTCCTTCTTCGGGTGGTCCTGGGCAGCGGCGGACGGCGGCCGTGGGTTCCGGCCGTGGGTTCCGGCCGTGGGTTCCGGCCGTGATCGGGCCGGATGCATGCCCGGAGCGGGCGTGGCCGGGTGCGGCGCCGCACCCGACGGAGTACTGTTTCGGAGACAGGCTCCGGATCGATCCGGGGCGACGGCCCGCGAGGAATGGAATCGGAGTCGGTCTCCGGATAATTTAGCGGAGACAGTCTCCGTTTGACAACCGGACAGGAATGTGATGCGCGCCACATCGACGGCAGACGCCCCCCGGGGCGATCGCAAGCTCCGGGCCGACGCCCGCCGCAACCGCGATGCCATCCTCGCCGTCGCCCGGCAACTGTTCGCCGAACGTGGCGCCGACGCCTCCCTGGACGAGATCGCCCGCCGCGCCGGGGTCGGACCGGGCACGCTGTACCGCCACTTCCCGAGTCGGGCCGACCTTCATCTGGCCGTCCTGCAGGACTGGCTCGCCGGCGTCGAGGCCGAGGGGGAGCGGCTGGCGGCGGTCCAGGACGCCGACCAGGCGCTGGACGAATGGCTGCACCGCTATGTGGAGTACAAGAACGTCTGGCGGGGACTGAACGTTGCCCTGCTCGAGGTGTCCGACGCTGCGGACCGAGCGGCCCTGAGCACCTGCAAGGGGGTGCTGTCCAGGATCAGTACCGAGGTCATCGACCGGGCCAAGCGGGCCGGATCGGTGCGCGCCGACCTCGAGCCGGCCACGATCATGCAGCTGGTCAGCGGCATCGCCTTCGTCGTCGATCAGGCGCCGGCCGGCTCGGTGGACGTCGACGCCCAGCTTCAGGTGATCAGGGCCGGCATCAGCCCGGTCGGCTGAACGCGCCGGCCGGCTCCGCGGCTGTTTGCACTCGGCCCTGCCGAGTGCTAATACTGGACCTGGCACTCTCGCCATGAGAGTGCCACCCGAGGTGTGGTGAGGCCGAGCAGTCGGCCGTCCGTCGCGGGCACCGCATCGGGGAACGCACGAACCATCCATGACAGACAAAACGGCGACTGGTGTCGCCTGACGCGGGAGGACTCGCGGAGCAACATGGCAAAACTCATCGAATTCGACACCGAGGCGCGACGCCGCCTCGAGCGCGGGATGAACATCCTCGCCGACGCGGTCAAGGTGACGCTCGGCCCCAAGGGCCGCAACGTCGTGCTGGAGAAGAAGTGGGGCGCGCCCACCATCACCAACGATGGTGTGTCGATCGCCAAGGAGATCGAGCTCGAGGAGCCGTACGAGAAGATCGGCGCCGAGCTCGTCAAGGAGGTCGCCAAGAAGACCGACGACGTCGCAGGTGACGGCACCACCACCGCGACCGTGCTGGCCCAGGCGCTGGTCCGCGAGGGCCTGCGCAACGTGGCCGCCGGGGCGAACCCGATGGACCTGAAACGCGGCATCGACAAGGCCGTCGCGGCGATCAGCGAGCAGCTGGTCGGCCTGGCCACCGAGGTCGAGACCCGCGAGCAGATCGCCGCCACCGCGTCGATCTCGGCCGGGGACCCCCAGGTCGGCGAGATCATCGCCGAGGCGATGGACAAGGTCGGCAAGGAAGGTGTCATCACCGTCGACGAGTCCAACACCTTCGGTCTGGAACTCGAGCTGACCGAGGGCATGCGGTTCGACAAGGGCTACATCTCCGGCTACTTCGTCACCGACGCGGAGCGTCAGGAGACGGTGATCGATGATCCCTACATCCTGATCGCCAACTCCAAGATCGCCGGCCTGAAGGACCTGCTCCCGGTCCTGGAGAAGGTCATCCAGTCCGGCAAGCCGCTGGTCGTCATCGCCGAGGACGTGGAGGGCGAGGCGCTGGCCGGCCTGATCGTCAACAAGGTGCGCGGCGTCTTCAAGTCCGTCGCCGTCAAGGCCCCGGGCTTCGGTGACCGCCGCAAGGCCATGCTCGGTGACATCGCCATCCTGACCGGCGGCCAGGTCATCAGCGAAGAGGTCGGTCTCAAGCTCGACCAGGTCGAGCTCGACCTGCTGGGCCAGGCCCGCCGGGTCGTCGTCACCAAGGACGAGACCACCATCGTCGAGGGTGCCGGTGATCCGGAGGCGATCGCCGGCCGGGTCAAGCAGATCCGGGCCGAGATCGAGAACAGCGACTCCGACTACGACCGCGAGAAGCTGCAGGAGCGGCTGGCCAAGCTGGCCGGCGGCGTTGCGGTGATCAAGGTCGGCGCGGCCACCGAGGTCGAGCTGAAGGAGCGCAAGCACCGGATCGAGGACGCCGTCCGCAACGCCAAGGCCGCGGTCGAGGAGGGCATCGTCCCCGGCGGTGGTGTCGCGCTGCTGCAGGCCGCCAAGAATGCCGACATCAAGCTGGAAGGTGAGGAGGCCGTCGGTGCGCAGATCGTGCTCGCCGCTGCCGCCGCGCCGTTGAAGCAGATCGCCTTCAACGCCGGTCTGGAGGGCGGTGTGGTCGTGGAGAAGGTGGCCTCGCTGCCGGCCGGCCAGGGCCTGAACGCCGCCACCGGCGAGTACGTCGACATGCTCGCCGCCGGCATCAACGACCCGGTGAAGGTGACCCGGTCGGCGCTGCAGAACGCGGCCTCGATCGCCGGTCTGTTCCTCACCACCGAGGCCGTCATCGCCGACAAGCCGGAGAAGGCGCCGGCGGCACCGGCCGGTGACGGTGGCATGGGAGGCATGGGCGGCATGGACTTCTGAGTCCAGCCGGTTCACACACACCATCGACGCAGGGCGGTCCCGTTCGGGGCCGCCCTGCGGCGTCGGTGGAGCCGCTCGGCTCGACGACGCGCGCCGGAAAGGCTCAGGCGTTGCCGACGCTGAGCACGCCGGCATTGGCCAGCTGGTCGGCGCGCTCGTTGCCGGCGTCGCCGGAGTGACCCTTGACCCAGGCCCAGACGACGTCGTGGCGGCCCAGTTCGGTGTCCAGCTCCTGCCACAGCTCGACGTTCTTCACCGGCTTCTTGCCCGCGGTCCGCCAGCCGTTGCGTTTCCAGCCCGGCATCCACTTCTGGACACCGTTCATCACGTAGGCGGAGTCGACGTGCAGCTCCACCCGGCAGCCGCGGGTGAGGGCGCGCAAACCCTCGATCACTGCGCGCAGTTCCATCCGGTTGTTGGTGGTCAGCGGCTCACCGCCGCACAGTTCCTTCTCATGCTCGCCGAAGCGCATCAGCACGCCCCACCCACCCACACCGGGATTGCCCTTGCAGGCACCGTCGGTCCACATCCGGACGGGCCGGCGCTGGTCGTCGGAATCGGCGGTCGACACCCGGACAACCTAACCTGCTGGCTGGTGCCGGCTGTGTCGTGGCCGGACGCGGGGGAGGGTGTTGAGAAGATGGACCGGTGACGGATGCCTACCTCGGTGTCGTGGACGGCCACAACGACCTGCCCTGGGCGATGCGGGCCGTCGGCTACGACTTCGAGGCCCGCGACATCGGCCGGCACCAGCCGCAGTTGCACACCGACCTGGACCGGCTGCGCCAGGGTCAGGTCGGGGGCCAGTTCTGGTCGGTCTACGTCCCCTCGTCGCTGACCGGAGATGAGGCGGTGACGGCGACCCTGGAGCAGATCGACGCCGTCTGCTCGATGGTCGAACGCTATCCGGACCGGCTGCAACTGGTCACCACGGCGGACGGCCTGGCAGCGGCCGTCCGCGGCGCCGGTGACCGCGGCCCGGTGGGCTCGCTGATGGGCGCGGAGGGCGGCCACTCGATCAACAACTCGCTGGCCGTGCTGCGTGACCTCTACCGCCTGGGTGTCCGGTACCTGACACTGACCCACAACGACAACACCGACTGGGCCGACTCGGCCACCGACGTGCCCGCCCACCACGGGCTCACCGCCTTCGGCCGGGAGGTGGTCAAGGAGATGAACCGGCTCGGCATGCTGGTCGACCTCTCCCACGTCGCACCGCAGACCATGCACGCCGCCCTGGATGTCAGCCAGGCGCCGGTGATCTTCTCCCACTCCTCGGCCCGCGCCGTCTGTGATCACCCGCGCAACGTGCCCGACGACGTGCTGGCCCGGCTGGCCGCCAACGGCGGCACCTGCATGATCACCTTCGTGCCCGGCTTCGTCAGTCCCGCCGTCGGTGAATGGCAGCAGCGCTACGATCAGGCTTCCGCGGCCGCGGGGATCGACGCCGCCGACCCGGCGCAGGTCGCCGCGTTCGCCGCCGGCTACCGGCCGGAACGGCCGGTGGCCCGGCTGGCCGATGTGGTCGCGCACGCCGAACACGTCCGCGAGGTGGCCGGCATCGATCACATCGGTGTCGGCGGCGACTTCGACGGCGTCGCCTCGGTGCCCCGGGAGTTGCCCGACGTGTCGGCCTATCCGGTCCTGTTCGCCGCCCTGGCCGACCGCGGCTGGAGCGAGGCGGATCTGGCCAAGCTCGCGTGGCAGAACATCTGCCGCACGCTGGCCGGCGCGCAGCGGTGCGCGGAGCCGATCCGGGCCGAGCGCGGGCCGTCGACAGCCACCATCGCCGAACTGGACACGCCGTCCGGCGGCGCCGGAACGAAGGAGTAGCACGATGGCCGGTCTGCTCGAGGTGATCGCCCTGCATCCCGCCGATGCCGAACGGGCGGAGGCAGGCGGCGCCGACCGGCTGGAGGTCGTCGGCAGCATGGAGTCCGACGGTCTGTCACCGGAGCCGGCGCTGATCGGCCGGATCAGCCGGGCGACCGGCCTGCCGCTGCGGGTCATGCTCCGGCTGCGGGACGGGTTCAGCACCGACGGCGGCGAGCTGGCGCGGCTCCAGGGGCTGGCCCGCAGCTATCTCGACGTCGGAGCGCAGGGGCTGGTGCTCGGATTCCTCAACGGCCTGACCGAGGTCGACACCGACGTCGTCACCGAACTGATCGGCGACCTCGACTGCCCGTGGACGTTCCACCGGGCCATCGACCACTGCATCTCCGCCGATCGGGCCTGGCGGGAGCTGCGCCGGTTGCCACGACTGGACCAGGTGCTCACGGCGGGATCGGCCCGCGGCGTCGAGGACGGGCTGGACGACCTCCTCCGGCGGGCCGGCGACGACGCCTTCGCCCGCGACCTGATCATGGCCGGCGGCGGACTGCGGGCCGAACACGTACCGTGGCTGACCCACGCCGGTATCCGCGCCTTCCACATCGGCAGCTCGGTCCGCCCGACGGGGTCCTGGAAGGCCTATGTCGACACCGACCTGGTCCGCAGCTGGCGCCGGCTCGTCGACGAGGAGGTCGGCCGCGCCGATGCGGCCCGGACCGCGGAGGGCACCGCACCGTCGTGATCTTCATCGACGAGCCGAACTGGCCCGGACACGGCCGGCTCTGGTCCCATCTGATCAGCGACAGCTCGCTGACCGAGCTGCACGATTTCGCTGCCACCATCGGACTGCGGCGTGGTGCGTTCGACCATGATCACTACGACGTGCCGCAGGAGCTGTTCGCGTCCTGTCTGCGGGCCGGCGCCGAGGTGCGCCGATCGCGCGAGCTGGTGGCCCTGCTGGTCGGGGCCGGTCTGCGGAGGAGGAAACGGTCACGGCTGGCACCCTGACCCTCCGCGCTCAACGCCGACACGGCGCCCGGCCTGCGGTCTGACGGTCAGCCGGTCAGTTCGGCCGGCAGCGGCACGGTGTGCACGATCTGCAGCGACGTCACCGCCCGGGTCAGACAGACGTAGAGCCGGCGCAGGCCGGTACTGCGGTCCGGTTCGCCTGCGACGATGTCGGCCGGCTCGACCAGTACCACGTGGTCGAACTCGAGGCCCTTGGCGATCGAGGCCGGCACGATGTCCACCCGCCGGGTGAACGCGGCGGTGTCGACCGGGTCGCTCTCCCGACCCAGCACCGCATAGCCGATCCCGCCCTGGTCCAGGACCGCGGCCACGCTCTGCAGTCGCGCATCCGGGATGATCAGTCCGATGCTGCCCTCGGCGGCCAGCGCGGTGCGGACGGCGTCGGTCAGGTCGGCGGCGATGTCCCGGCCGGTCCGCAGCCGCAGGTCGCCGCGGCTGCGTCGCACCGAGTGCGGGGGAGTCAGGCCGGGGGCGATCGTCGGCAGCAGTCGGCCGGCGAACTCGATCACGGCGGCCGGTACCCGGAAGCCGGCCACCAGTTCCTCCACCACCGCGTCCGGCTTGCCGAGATGGCGCAGCGTGTCGGGCCAGGAACTGCCGGCCCACGGCGTGGTCGCCTGGGCCAGGTCACCCAGTACGGTCACCGATCCGGTGCTGGCCCGGCGGCCGACCGCCCGCAGCTGCATCGCGGACAGGTCCTGCGCCTCGTCGATGATCACATGGCCCAGGCTTGCCGTGCGGGAGAGCTGGTCGGCGGCCTCGTCGACCAGGATGATGTCGGCAGCCGACCAGCGCATCGACCGGACCGAACGCGGCGGCCTGGTCATCAGCACCAGCCGCTGTTCCTCCTCGGTCAGCAGACCGTCGGCATGCTGGTCCAGGAATTCCGGTTCGCTCAGCAGTCGAAACACGAGCTTGGCCGGATCCAGGGTCGGCCACAGCTGCTCGGCGTAGGCCTTGACCGGCCGGCTGCGGGCGACGGCGTTCTGCACCCGGTCGTCGGGGGACTCGCCGGCCGCCTCCATCCGCAGCAACACCTGATGGGCCAGCCGTTGCGGCAGCATCTCCCGACCCGCGGTGTAGCGGACTCCCCGGACCCGGATCGCGGCCACCATCTCGTCGGCGAGGTGGGCCGGCACCCGCCACTGGTACGAACCACGCGGCACCACCAGGGTGGCCGCGGCCGGGCGCAGGCCGCCCCAGACGGCGCGGGCGATGACCTCGGCCATCCGTGCGTCACCCTTGATCACCGCCCGGGCGGCCTCCTCCAACCGGCCCACCGTCAGACCGGTCGCCCGGCCGGCCAGCGCCTCGACGGTGGTCTGGGTGGCATCGATCTCGCCGAGTGCGGGCAGGACGTCGGCGATGTAGGACAGGAAGCTGTCGTTGGGACCGACGACCAGCACTCCGGACCGGGACAACTGCTCGCGGTAGGCGTACAGCAGGTAGGCGGCCCGGTGCAGGCCGACCGCGGTCTTGCCGGTCCCCGGCGCGCCCTGGACGCACAGCGACCGGGCCAGGTCGGAACGGACGATGGTGTCCTGCTCGGGCTGGATGGTGGCCACGATGTCGCGCATCGGACCGGTGCGGGGGCGTTCGATCTCGGCCTCGAGGATGTCGGAGTTGTCCCGCTGCTGGCCGGCGACCAGCTGTTCGTCCTCGTAGGCGGTCAGCCTGCCGCCGGAGAACCCGAACCGGCGGCGCAGCCGGACCATCATCGGATCATCGCGGCTGGCCTGGTAGAAGGGCAGCGCCACCGGCGCTCGCCAGTCGATGACCAGCGGCTCGCCGCCGGCCTCACCGGTGACGTGGCGACGGCCGATGTACAGCCGCTCGGCCCGGTCCGCGCCGAGGTGGGGGTCGTAATCCAGCCGGCCGAAGAACAACGGCACGCTCGGGTTGTCCTCCAGCGACTTCATCCGCCGGTAGAGCACCTGCTTGAGGTGTTGGGTCGAGACGTGATCGTTGGCGGCGGCGCCCGAGGCCTCCAGCGTCGCGGTGTGTTCCCGCATCCGTCGCAGCGCTGCCCGCGACTCACTCAGATGCTCGCGTTCAGCGGCGATCACCGGGTCGTCGGGCCGGTCGCGCGTCGGTTGGTCGGTACTGCTGGTGGCGACCCGGTCCTCGGGCATGCGAAACACTCCGATGCAGATCGGGAGGGAGAAGGCGGCCCACCGACGGTACTCCCGGGACACCGGCCGGCACAATCGGTTTTCCGCCGGCCGGGCCCGACGGCGGCGTGACCGTGGTCCGGCCGGTCGGCGGGGACTATCCTGCGCTGCTGTGACGACACCTCCGCGTCCCTTCGTGATCCCCGACGACCCGGCCGACCGGCTGTGGCGGCGGCGGACGGCCTCGCGGGTGATCGTGGCGGACCCGCAGGACCGGATCCTGCTCTTCTGCGACACCGATCCGGGCTGTCCCGAGTTCCGCTGGTGGGTGACCCCCGGCGGTGGCATCGATCCGGGCGAGGACGAGCGGCAGGCGGCGGTCCGAGAACTCGCCGAGGAGACCGGGCTGGTCAGTACCGAGCGCGATCTGATCGGGCCGGTCGCGCGGCGGCGGGTGCAGCACGGCTACTCCGATCAGGTGCTGGACCAGACCGAGGTGTTCTTCGTCGCCCGGACCGACGCGTTCGAGGTGGACATCTCCGCCTTCACCGAGGAGGAGAAGGTCACCATGGTCGATCACCGCTGGTGGACCGCGGAGGAGATCCGGGCCACCGAGGAGTGGATCTGGCCCAAGGAACTGCTGGATCTGATCCGGCTCGTCGACCGGCCGCACCTCTGGCCGCTGGAGCTCGGGCTGGTCGTCGACGAGTCCACCCGGCCGGTCTAGGCGGCCTGGAGGCCGGCAAGGTCACAGCTTGGACTCATCTGCGGGTCGCGGCGGCTTGCGTGGGTGAGCATCATTGACCATAGCGATGACTGCTGTGATTGATGTGACAAAAGTGAATGGGGGCGTGATGCGCGGATCCCTGACCGCGAACCCGCTACTGCACCAGGTCCTGTACCGCCGCCGGATGATGCGGTATGCACGCCTCAGCCTCGCCAGCTGGGTCTTCTTCGGCGGGCTGCACATCGCCGTCTGGTGGGCGGCATTCGAGAACAACCGCAGCGGCTGGCCGCAGGGCTTCCTCGGCGCGATCGTGTGGCCGCTGCTGCTGGCCGCCACCGCGAGCTTCGTCTGCCTGGTGGTGTTCGCCGCCCGCTGGTTCCTGGCGCCGGGCAACCCGCAGGACTACAGCTGGCTGGAACACCACGCAGCCGAACAGCTTGCCGGCACCGAGGACGCGGCCGGACGACTGGTTCCCGGCGCCCGCCTGGCCTCCTGACCCTGCCCGCCTCGGTGCCGTGACCACGCCGGTGACCCGGGCCCGCCAGCGGTGAGCGCGAGGGCGTGCGCGAGCCGGGTCAGACGGCGTCGGCCGCGTCCAGGATGCGGTAGCCGTACCCCTGCTCGGCCAGGAACCGCTGCCGGTGCTGGGCGAACTCGGCGTCCACGGTGTCCCGGGCGACCACCGCGTAGAAGCGCGCAGTGGTACCCGCGCCCTTGGGCCGCAACAGCCGGCCGAGTCGCTGGGCCTCCTCCTGGCGTGAGCCGAAGGCCCCCGACACCTGGATCGCCACCTGCGCACCCGGCAGGTCGATGGAGAAGTTGGCCACCTTGCTGACCACCAGCAGGTCGATCTCGCCGGACCGGAACTGCTCGTAGAGCTTCTCCCGCTGCCGGACGGTGGTGTCGCCCTTGATCAGCGGCGCGCCCAGACGTTCGGCCAGGTCGTCGAGCTGGTCGACGTACTGGCCGATCACCAACGTGGGCTGCCCGCGGTGCTTGGCGACCAACTCCAGCACCGTCTCGGTCTTGGACTCCGCGGTCGCGGCCAGCCGGTACTTCACGTCCTGCTCGGCCACCGCATAGGTCATCCGCTCCTCGTCGGTGAGCGTGACCCGGACCTCGACACAGTCGGCCGGCGCGATCCAGCCCTGCTGCTCGAGGTCCTTCCACGGGGCGTCGTACCGCTTCGGGCCGATCAGGGAGAAGACGTCGCCCTCGCGACCGTCCTCGCGGACCAGGGTGGCGGTGAGTCCGAGCCGACGCCGGGCCTGCAGGTCGGCGGTCATCCGGAACACCGGCGCCGGCAGCAGGTGCACCTCGTCGTAGAGGATCAGTCCCCAGTCGCGGGCGTCGAACAGTTCCAGGTGCGGGTGGATGCCGCCGCGCTTGGTGGTGATCACCTGGTAGGTGGCGATGGTGACCGGGCGGATCTCCTTGCGTGCACCGGAGTACTCGCCGATCTCCTCGGGCGTCAGCGACGTGCGCCGGACCAGCTCGTCGCGCCACTGCCGTGCCGAGACGGTGTTGGTGACCAGGATCAGCGTGGTGGCCTTCGCCGCGGCCATCGCAGCCGCGCCGACGATCGTCTTGCCGGCCCCGCACGGCAGCACCACCACCCCGGACCCGCCGTGCCAGAACGACTCGGCCGCCTCCTGCTGGTAGGACCGCAGTGCCCAGCCGTCCTCGGCCAGGTCGATCGCATGAGCCTCGCCGTCGACGTAACCGGCCAGATCCTCGGCCGGCCAGCCCAGCTTGAGCAGGACCTGTTTGAGATGGCCGCGCTCGGACGGGTGCACGACGACGCTGTCGTCGTCGATCCGGGCGCCGAGGAGCCCCTTGACCTTGGCGCTCTTCAGCACCTCGGCCAGGACCGCCCGGTCGGTGCTGACCAGCACCAGGCCGTGGCCGGGATGCTTCTCGATCCGCAACCGGCCGTAGCGGTCCATCGTGTCGGCGACGTCGACCAGCAGCGAGGACGGCACCGGGTACCGGCTGTAACGCAGCAGCACGTCGACGACCTGTTCGGCGTCGTGGCCGGCGGCCCGGGCATTCCACAGCCCGAGCGGGGTGAGCCGATAGGTGTGGATGTGTTCGGGGGCCCGCTCCAACTCCGCGAACGGTGCGATCGCCACCCGGCAGGCCGGCGCATCGGGATGGTCCACCTCGAGCAGCAGGGTGCGGTCGGACTGGACCACGAGCGGGCCTGGGGTCATCGGCGATCTGTCCTTCGCGGCGGGCGGATACGGGAACCAATCGGCGGCAGCGCTGCCCCGGCCACGAACTGGGGCCGGGCGCAGCAGCGACACCGGCGATCGAGCCTACCCGCGGGGCGGTAACCGCCCGGCCGGCCTTCTCAGTCCCCGATGACGTCGGCGATCCGGGAGACCGCCAGGGACACCGTCCGGCCGGATTGCGGGTCGACGGCGTGGAGCCTGCCGTCCCCGAGGCGGACCGGGGTGATGGTGCGCCGCGACCGGGCGCCGTCGGCGTCGACGTAGTCGACGGTGACCGTCCGGCCGGCGCGGGCGGCCGCGGCCAGCAGCTCGATGCCGTCGGTGCGTGGCGGCGCCGGCAACCGGCTCTCGGCGGCGAGGATCGCCGAGGCGGCCTCGTCCGGGCTCGGCACCGACGGTCGTCGTGACCGGTCCGCCCGACCCGGGGCGCGCCGGCGGGGGCCGGTGGTCAGCACCCGGCCCTGATCGTCCTCGGCGGCGGGTTTCAGCCCGAGTCGCTGCAGGACGGCCACCACCTCGTGGGCATCGGCGGCCGAGACCAGCACTCCCGGCGCGATCGGCCGCAGCTGCAGCCTGGCCGCGTCGGGCCCGGCCAGGATCGCGGCCTGCTGGGCCGGATCCTCGATCCGCAGGTAACTGCTGGCCGCACCGACCCGGATGCTGCCGTGCTGGCGGGCCACGTCGTCGACCAGGTAGCGCAGGGGTTGCGGTACGCCGGTGCGGGAATGCCGCTGCAGCCAGTCGTCGATGTCCACCGCCGCCCAGCCGGCGTCGAAGGCGCGCCGCACCGACGAGGGGCTGAACCGGTAGACGGCTCCACCGCCGCGGGACTCCTGATCGGCGAGCAGTCGCAGGGTGCCGGCCACCGACGCCTCCAGCGGGCCCGGGGCGACCGCGGTGAGGTCGGACTGGATGATCACGTGATCCAGCGGCTCGGGGAACAGCCGGGCCAGCTCGGCCGGCAGCTCCCGGTCCCCGGCCACGGGCGCCACCAGGGCCGACACCGCGTCCAGGGCGAGCAGCCCGAGCCAGCCGGCCTCCTGGCGGATCCAGCCGATGATCAGGCCGGCCCGGCCGCTGCGGGCCACCGCCGGCCGGTGCCAGCCGACGGCCGCGGCCAGCTCGTCGACGTCGAGGACGGTCCCCGGCGGCAGGGCCGCGGTGAGCTGCAGCACCAGCCGACGCAGCTCCGGCGCGCGGGGCGCGGCCCGGTCCGGACCGAGCGGGCGGGCGTCGGTGGTCAGGTGCAGGTACCGGTCGGCGTCGCGCCAGGCCCGGGCAAGGTCGAGCCAACGCTCGGCGCCGGGCCGGCCGGTCCACCGGTCGTGGTCGACGGTCGGGATGACGTTGACGCCGTCGGGACTGCGGATCAGCCCGGCCGCGGTGCCGAGCTCGACCAGGAACCCGGTGTAATCGGCGCGGTCGTCCACGACCCGGCTGAGTTGGGTGATGTCGCGGGCGGCCAGACCGCCGTCGCGCAGCAGCCGGGGCGGCCGTGCGTCGATCTCGGTGATGATGACGTCCAGGTCGTGGACGAGTTCGTTCGCCGCACCGACGGCCGCGGAGCGGACCACCGACAGATTCCTGACCGGCCCGCTGAGTTCCGGGGGCCGGTCGGCCACCCGGTCACCCCCGAGCAGCCAGTCCGAGCGTCGGCGGCGCAGGTGCAGGGCGACCTCGCGGGCCAGCACGACGGTGTCCCGGTCGCGTGGCCGCAACAGCCGGTGGGCGAGCAGCAATTCCACCGGGCTGCGTGCCTCCGCCACCCGGATGGTCCGGTCGGCATTGCGTACGGTGCCGGTCGGCGGCCCCCAGACCAGCCGGTCCACGACGGGCTCGACCTGCTCACCGCACGCTTCGAGTGCGGCGCTGATCCGGCTGTCGGTGAGCGGATGCGGTGACGGCGGGGCCAGGCCGGCCGGATAGCTGCCGAAGTGGTCGCGCAGCGCCCGGACCGGGTGCAGGTCGTCGTCATCGCCCCACAGCAGCGCCCGTCGGCGCAACGCCTCCACCGCGGGCACCACGGCCGGCGTGGATGTCGCGAGCAGGTCGGCGATCCCGGCTGCGGTGGCGCCGTCACCGAGGACCGCCAGCGCCTCGGCGGCCGCGGCCTGCCAGGCGTCCAGGCCGTCCATCGCGCGCGCCACCGACGTCGAGGTGGTGGCCTGGCCGACCAGATCGCTGATCTGGCGCGGCAGCGGATAGCGCAGATCGGGCCGAAGCCGCAGCAGCTCGGCCAGTTGGTCATGGTCCAGCGCGCGTAACGCGTCGGACAGCGTGCGGGCCGCAGTCACCGGGGTGGCGCCCAGAACCGGTCGTCGCCGCCGGAGGAGTACGCCCCGCCGGCCGGGTCCTGTGGGCCCTTCTTCAGCTCGCCGTTCACCATCACCAGGATCAGCGCGATCATCAGCAGCGAGCCGACCAGCGCCCAGCCCCGCAGGCTGGCATACCAGGTGGACAGGTCGCCGTAGTTGAGGATCGCGCCGGCGGTCGGGATCAGCAGGACGAAGCCGCTGACGACGCCGAACGCGGTCAGGATCTTCCGACGCGCATACCGGGCCCGGGCCGACAGCGCGAACCCGGCCGCGAAGGTGAAGGGGGCCAGCCAGACGAGGACCGAGACGGCCAGCGCGATGATCGCCCCGGGCGGAGTGGCCCTCCACAGCGACGGCGGTGGCGGCGGGTTGCCGCGGTCGACCGGACCGGGACCGAACCACGCCGGCGTGCCGGGGGCCGGGAATGCGCCGGCCGGGTGGGACCGGATCGGCTGGACCGGGCCCGGCTGGGACGGGCCCGGCTGGGACGGGCCCGGCTGGGACGGGCCCGGCTGGGACGGGAACGACTGCAGGGCGGCCGGGCCGCGGGGAACGTCCGCTGCACCGGCCGGCGGCCAGGGTCCGGCCGGCGGACTCCAGTGGGCGGCACCCCAGGCGCCGCCGGTGCCGCCCTGGGTGACGGCGTCACTGTCGACCGCGAACGGTGTGGCCGGGTCACGCTGCTCCTCCCCGCTGGCCGGGACCAGGGCCGCCAGTGGAGCGACCGACAGATCCGGGCCGCCGAAACCGGGCCGTTCGGCCGGCGCCTCGGGTTGGGTGGGCGGCGGGGGAGCGCTGTCCAGTGGCGACACGTCGGGAAGGGTGAACCGGTCCGGCCGCTGCAGCGGCGCGTACTCCGGGCCGTCCTCCCACGTTGCCATGCGGCAAGTCTAGGAGAGCCCGGTGACCGGCGGCGGGCCCTGACCGAGTACTTCGCCGAGGTGGAGCGGGTTGGCACGCCGCAGCGCCTGACGGGCCGCTTCTTCCACCTCGACTCGGAGTACCCGGGCCACTTCGGCCCGGAAAGCAGGGTTCGCCGTCATCGGGCCCGAGACGATGTCGCTGCCGGAGCAGGGGCAGACATTCCGGCGAGCGGCCGGGCGACCGACCGCAGGTCGAAGACGCCGGCCGGCCGCATCAATTCAGCGGTGGACGATCTGGACCGGGACCAGCCGGGCGGTCCGGCCGACGGACAGCCGCAGCTGGGACTGTCGCGCCATCGCCAGGCCGGCCAGCAGGGCGACGACGGCGACGATCGCGCCGCAGGTCAGCATGGTGGAGCGGACGCCGACGTGGTCGATCGCGGCGCCGACGATCGGCCCGCCGACGGCCTGGCAGCCCAGCAGCATCAGCAGGTAGACGCTCATCACGCGGCCGCGGACGGCGGCCGGTGCGGTCATCTGCACCAGCGAGTTGGCGCTGGTCATGAACAGCATGGTGACGATGCCGATGCCGACCAGGGTGAGGCAGAACAGCAACTCCCAGCGCCACAGCGAGGCGAGCATCAAGGCGATGCCCAGACCGACCAGGCAGCTGACCAGCAGCCGCAACCGGGGCCCGCCGCTGCGCCGCGCCGAGAGCAGTGCGCCCGCCAGCGAGCCGACCGCGACCAGGGTGTTGAAGAGGCTGTAGCCGCCCACACCGCTGGTGAACTCGGTGGTCGCGAACGCCGTCAGCAGGACCGGCATGTTCAGCCCGAACAGTGCCAGCGCGGCGACCAGCACGATCGTCCAGGCGACCTCCGGGGTGCGGCGGATGTAGCCCAGCCCTTCGGCGAACTGGCGGCTGATCGAGGTCTTCTCCACCGGCCTGGACCCGGCCATGCCGTCCGGCACGGTCATGATCCCGAGCAGCGTCACCACCAGCAGGCAGGCGCCGCCGTTGATCATGAACGACGGCCCCTGGCCGACCGCATTGATCAGCACACCGGAGACGGCCGGTCCGACCAGTCCGCCGAGCTGGAAGACCGAGGAGTTCAGGCTGATGGCATTGCGGATGTGGCGGTGGCCGACCAGTTCGGAGACGAAGGCCTGCCGGGTCGGGTTGTCCACCACCGTCACGAAGCCCAGCAGGACGGCGATGCCGAACACGTGCCAGGCCTGCACGACGCCGGTGCTGGCCAGCACGCCGAGCAGCAGGGCCAACCCGGCTGCCACCGACTGGGTGATCATCAGCACCCTGCGCTTGGAGAAGCGGTCGGCGATCAGGCCGCCGAACATGCCGAAGATGAGCACCGGCAGGAACTGGCAGGCGACGGTGATACCCACCGCGGCCGCGCTCCCGGTGAGCTGGGCGATCAACCAGTCCTGCGCGATGCGCTGCATCCACAGGCCGGTGTTGGCCACCAGCTGGGAGGCGACGTAGATGCGGTAGTTGCGGACCTCCAGCGCAGCGAAGCTGCGTGGCCAACGGAAACCCCGGCCGGCCGGAGCGGCGGCGGGTGCTGGGCGCGCCGGCTCGGCGTCGGAGGACGAGACATCGGTCAGCAGACGGCGTTCGGCAGGCACCGCGGACACGGGGCAATCACCAATTTCAGGACTCGGTCAATCACATTGGGTCGGCTTCGCGCACGCCGTCGTGCTGACCACGTACCGACAGGGGACCGGCCGGCACGAACCCGGGCGGAGATCTGCCCGGACGCCCGACCGGATCGGCCGGCCGAGGAGGCGGGCCGGTGGGGAAGTGATCCGGAAGCGAAGCTCGATGTCAACCATAGGGCGACGATGATATTCGCGCGCGTCATCACCACTATATGTATCATTGTGTCTCGTAATAAGTCCCGCGGGCGGCGTCCCGCGGTGTCGGAAGGTGGGCGCGGATGGCCGATGTGCAGACGTTCGACCCGGTGCTGCTGCGGACCTACCTGGCGGTGGTGGAGGGGCTGAGTTTCACCCGGGCTGCCGAGCAGCTGGGGCTGAGTCAGCCGACGGTGTCCCAGCACATCCGCAAGCTCGAGCAGGCGGCCGGGCGTCAACTGGTCTCCCGCGACACCAGGACGGTCCGGCTGACCGACAACGGCGAGGCGATGGCCGGCTTCGCCCGGACGATCCTGGCCGCCAACGACGAGGCGGTCGCCTACTTCCGCGGTTCGGCGATGTCGGGCCGGCTGCGGTTCGGGGCCGCCGACGAGCTGGCCCTCAGCGAACTGCCCAGCATCCTGCGGGATTTCCGCCAGCTCTATCCGAAAATCAACCTGGAGCTGACCGTCACCCAGTCCGGCATCCTGCAGCGGCGGCTGCTGGCCAACCATCTGGATCTGATCTTCATCAACCAGGAGCCGGACACCGACCGTGGCCGGCTGGTCCGCCGCGACCGGCTGGCGTGGGTAGGGCTGGACAAGACCGAACTGGACCCGGCCCAACCCGTGCCGCTGATCACCTATCACGCGCCGAGCTACAGCCGCAGCGCCGCGATCAATGCCCTCGAGGCCGCCGGCCGGACCTGGCGGATCACCTGCAACACCCGCGAGATCAACGCCATCCTGGCCGCCACCCGGGCCGGTCTGGGCATCTGCGTGCTGGCCCAGAGCAGGGTGCCGGGCGATCTGCGATCGCTGGGCGGACGGTTCGGGCTGCCGGTGCTGCCGGATGTGGAGATGGCGCTGGTGGACAATCCGCGGGCGCCGCAGGCGCCGGTGGACGCGCTCAGCCGCGCCATCCACAATCTCAAACTGGCCCCGCTCAAGCCGTGAGCACGCCGGGACCGAAGTCGGTTGGGAGCGGGTGTGGAAGTCGATACGCTGGGCCAGCCCGGAATGGACCGGGCCGCAATCGGTGTTGTCACCAAGCAGCGGCAGCACGGGCTGCACCGTCGATCGAGGTAGTGAGGTAGAGGTGCCTACAGGCAAGGTCAGGTTCTACGACTCCGCGAAGGGGTTCGGATTCCTGAGCAAGGAAGACGGCGGCGACGTCTACGTCCGCTCGTCCGCGCTTCCGGCCGGCGTGACCGCCCTCAAACCCGGTCAGCGGGTCGAGTTCGGTGTGGTGGAGGGCCGACGCGGTGAGCAGGCCCTGTCGATCCGGCTGCTGGAGACGCCGCCGTCGCTGGCCCGCCAGTCGCGCAAGTCGCCCGATGACATGGCCGTCATCACCGAGGACCTGATCAAGATGCTGGACTCGATCAGCAACGGCTACCGGCGCGGCCGGCACCCCGATCCCCGCTTCGGCAAAAAGGTCGCCACCGTCCTGCGGGCCGTCGCCGACGAACTGGACGTCTGAGCACCCCGGCCTTCAGGAGTGCGTGGTCCGACGACCGCCGCCGGTCCTCTAGGATCTGCGGGCATGGCCACCCGCACCTCTGATGCTGCTGCGGCATCTCCACGTCCCGACCCCGGCTCGGGTCTGGTCGATCGTTGGTTCGAGATCAGCGCCCGCGGCTCGACGGTGGGCCGGGAGATCCGCGGCGGCCTGGTGACGTTCTTCACGATGGCCTACATCGTGGCGCTGAACCCGTTGATCATCGGTACGGCGCCCGACGCCGACGGCAACCTGCTCGGCGGCCTGCCCTACAAGGACGCCGCCGGACAGGTGATCGGGGCCAACGTCGGACATGCGATCACGCTGGTCGCGGGGGCGACCGCCCTCGTCGCCGGACTGGCGACGATCGCGATGGGCGTGATCGGCCGCTTCCCGCTCGGTATCGCCACCGGCCTGGGCCTGAACGCGCTGCTGGCGTTCACCATCGCGCCACAGATGAGCTGGCCGCAGGCCATGGGCCTGGTGGTGCTCGAGGGCGTGGTGATCGCGCTGCTGGTGACGACGGGATTCCGGACCGCGGTGTTCCGGGCGGTGCCGCCGACCATGCGGGCGGCGATCTCCGTTGGGATCGGTCTGTTCATCGCCTTCGCGGGTCTGGTCGACTCCGGCGTGATCCGCAAGCCGCAGGGTGCGCCGCCGGTCCAGCTCGGCGTCGACGGGTCACTCAGTGGCTGGCCGATGCTGGTGTTCGCGGTCGGCCTGTTCATCGTCGCGGTGCTGCATGTCCGGCGGGTCCGCGGTGCCATCCTGATCTCCATCGTGCTGGCCACCGTGGTCGCGGTGATCATCCAGGCCGTCGCGCATGTGCCGGCCCAGAGTGATCAGCACCCGACCGGCTGGGCGCTGAACGTCCCCACCATCAGCCACATCGTGTCGGTCCCGGACCTCAGTCTGCTGGGCCGGGTCAGTGTCTTCGGCGCATTCGGGGCCGGTCTGGGCCGGGTGCTGCCGTTGCTGATGTTGATCTTCGCGTTGATCCTGTCCGACTTCTTCGACACCATGGGCACCGTCGTCGGCGTCGCCGCCGAGGGCAACCTGCTGGACAAGGACGGCAACCCGCCGCACCTGGGCCCGGTCCTGATGGTGGATGCGCTGGCGGCCGCCGCCGGCGGGGTCGGTTCGGTCTCGTCGAACACCGCCTATATCGAGTCGGCCTCCGGCGTCGGTGAAGGCGCCCGCACCGGTCTGGCGTCGGTGGTCACCGGACTGGCGTTCCTGGTGGCGATGTTCCTGGCGCCGCTGGCGACCATCGTGCCGTCGGAGGCAGCGGCCCCGGCACTGGTGTTCGTCGGGTTCCTGATGATGTCCCAGGTCGGCCGGATCAACTGGGCCGACATCGAGGACGGTCTTCCGGCCTTCCTGACGATCATCCTGATGCCGTTCACCTACTCGATCACCACCGGCATCGGCGCCGGCTTCGTCGTCTACGTCGTCCTCAAGCTGGCCCGGGGCAAGGCGCGGGCGGTGCACCCACTGATGTACGTCGTGGCGTTCGCGTTCCTGATCTTCTTCCTGCAGGGGCTGATCACCCGCTGGATCAGCTGATCCGGCGGCAGCCGATCGGCTCAGGTCCAGCGCCGTACCCACCGGCTGCGGGACTCGGCGAACCGACGCCGGTCCAGTTCGCGCAGATCCTGCTCGAGCTGCGAGCTGACCGGCGAGCGCCGCCGCAGCACCCAGGGCAGGCCGGCCAGGGCCATCGCCAGCCCGCGGATCCAGTTCGCGTCGAACGGCCGGTCCAGCAGTGTGTAGGCAGTCCAGCGCAGCGCTCCGAACGGCCGCCGGTGCAGCCACGCGGTCCACAGCGTGTTGCGTAACCCGTAGGGCCGCAGTCGGTCCACGCTGGCCCGACTCGGGAGGTGATGCATCACCACGTCGGGGACGTAGCGCAGCTGCCAGCCCGCCTTCAGCAGAGGGAGCGCCAGGGTCTCCTCCTCGCCACCGATGAAGAAGCGCCGGTCGTAACCGCCGACCCCGAGGACCGCCTCCCGCCGCACCACCACGGCGCCGGCCATGAAACTGAGCAGCACCGCACCGGGGACCCCGGTGCGGTCGGGTAGCGGGCTGGCGGCCATCTCGGCCGAGATCGGATCGAGCCGCTCCTCCTCGCCGACGAGGATGCGCGCGTTCACCACCGCCAGGGCCGGGTGGGTGTCGAGCAGCTCGGCAGCGCGACGCAGACCTGCGGCCTCGTACCAGCCGTCGTCGTCGCAGCAGGCGACGTAGCGGGTGCGGGCCCGTTCGATGCCGACGGTGCGGGCTGCGGCGCCGATGTTGTGATCGAGGCTGACCACGTCGATGCTGCGATGTCGGCGCAGGACCGCGACCGTGTCGTCGGCCGACCCGTTGTCCACCGCCACCACCGGCATCCGCAGGCGGAGCAGTCGGTCCAGGATCGGCTCCAGTCGGTGCCCGCAGTTGTGGGTCAGCAACACCAGGGTCACTGCGTCGGCCGGTCCCACGCAGTCGGTGGCCTCGGTCATGTCCGGTGGTCCTCCTCGTCTCGCCCGGATCTAGTGTCGTGCGTCGGAAATACGTTGAACCATTCGGGACACGAAGTGGTGAGCTGCAAGGTGGAGGAGGTGCGCGGGCCGGGGCCCGCAATCCGACGACAACGCAGCAGATCGCCGCTTCAGGTCACGAAGCGTCAACGTAGTTACGACGCGCGACACTAGGCGTTCCCCGGGACCGCGGCGTCGAACCACCGGCTGCGCAGACGGGTCCCGCCGACCAGAGGCTGGCCGGCGGGACCGAGCAGTCGTCAGCACGATGCAGGGGTGCCGCCCCCACGGCACCACACCTGCGGCGACCCGACCGCCGGCTTCCAACCTAGTCGCTCGGGCGGGCACCGGCGGGAGAACCGATCAGGTCGGTCACAGCAGCTGCCGACCCGTGAAAAAGATGTCCTAAACCGGAAATGTCCTTTTTAGGACAAATCGGCCCCAAGTCGTGTACTGTCATGTTCAACGACACCGCAGTGGGGGCTGCGGGGTCATGGATGGTAGCGAGGACCGGATCCGCTTGGGGGAGCGGACCTGGTGGTTGCGCCGACCGGGTCGGGCTTCGGGGGAGGTCCGACCCGGATCATTGTGAGGTGGCCGTCCTGCCGGATTCGGGGGATTCCGGTGGGGCGGCCCTTCCGTTGCCCCGCCACCCTTCCTGCGCCCGGTCGACGTCCGGCGAAACGGCCCCGGCCGCGATCAGCGCCAGCTGTCCCGACCCGGTACGTGGTCGGCGACGGCCAGCGTGGTGTCGCTCTGCCCGTAGTAGGCCAGCCACCGGTCCCGGAACCAGACCAGGCCCTCGACGAAGGTGACGTTCGACACCAGTCCGTGTCGTTCCTCGGCGGTCTGCGGCTGCAGCCACGGCACGGTCATCGCGGCGATGACCTCCGACGGGCGGGACAGCGGTACGGCGAGCTGGCCGCAGCGGTAGTCGACCCTGGTGCTGCGGCCCGACCGGGCACCGTTGATCAGGAAGATCAACAGGCCGTCCTCGGTCAGGACCGGCGGGGCGCCGATCTCGACCAGTTCCTCGTCCCAGCTGCCCGGTGTGGGCCGGTGCACCGGCTCGGCGTTGTCGCAGGGGATCCAGTGCAGCAGGTCGGACGAGACCGCGGTGAAGATCGCTCCCTCCCCGAACCACATCCGGTAGAGACCGTCGATCGGCTCCGGATGGATCACCCCGGCCTTGCTCCAGGTCCGGCCGGTCCGGCCGCTGAGCGGAGCGAACGTGTCGTAGCCGGCGGGAAGCATCGGCCCGTGCTTGGTCCAGGTCCGCAGGTCGGTCGAGGTGGCCAGGCAGAGCTGGGCAGTGGTCCCGTCATAACCGGTGTAGGTGAGGTAGAAGGTGTCGTCGACGCGGGTCACCCGCGGGTCCTCACAGCCCCGACTCTCGTAGCGGTGTTCGGGTGACAGCACCGGCCGGTCCGCGCGGGTGAAGGTGTAGCCGTCGGTGCTGGTCGCGATGCCGATGTGGGAGACGAGGTCGTCGGCATGCGCGCGGTACAACAGCACGACGCTGTCCTCGACCACGACCGCGGCCGGGTTGTAGAGGTTGCCCGACTCCCAGCTGTCGCCGCGCGGACGGAGGACCGGGTTGTGCTGGTACGGCCGGAACGGGCCGAGCGGGAAGTGTGGGCTGTGATCCATGATCAGCTCAGTCGGTGGGTGCCAGCCGCCGGCGCAACCGGGGGATGTCCAGGTCACGGACCGGGTACTGCGGATCAAGATCGCGCAGGGTGTCGCGCAGGATCACCGCGATCGCCCAGTTGCGGTACCACTTGCGGTCGCTGGGGACCGCGTACCAGGGGGCGGTCTCGGTGGAGGTGGCTGCCAGCGCCTGGGCGTAGGCCCGCTGGTAGTCCGGCCACAGTCGCCGTTCGTCGATGTCGGCCTCGTTGAACTTCCAGTGCTTGTCCGGATCGTCCAGCCGGGCCAGCAGCCGTTCCCGCTGTTCGTCGTAGGAGACGTTGAGGAAGCACTTGATCACCGCCGTGCCGGATCCGGTCAGCTCGGCCTCGAACTCGTTGATCAACTTGTACCGCCGGGTCCGCTCGGCCTCGTCGATCTCACCGTGGACGGCAGTGATCAACACATCCTCGTAGTGGGACCGGTCGAACACCCCGATGATGCCGGGTTCGGGCAGATCGCGCCGGACCCGCCACAGGAAGTCGTGGGCGCGTTCCCGCTCGGTCGGCTTCTTGAACGCGCGGATGTGCGTTCCGGCCGGTCCGACGAGGCCGACGACGTGGTTGATGACCCCGCCCTTGCCCGAGGTGTCCATGCCCTGCAGCACCAGCAGGACCGAGCGCTGACCGTCCCCGCCGACCGCAGCGGCGTACAACCGTTCCTGCAGGTCGGCCAGGTCCTCACCGACCTTCTTCAGCGACGAGTGGGCCTTCTTCTTCGATCGGGGTCCCGCCGGGATCGCCCGCGCCGGATGATCCGCCAGATCGACGGCCTCGTCGTCGGGACGGACCCGGAGCAGCCGACGCAGATCCGTTGTCGCCATGACCGGAGCATAGGAGACCGGCCGCGCGCCGCGGCCCGGGACCCGCAGGGCCGGCTCAGGACCCACCCGGGCGGGTCGTCATCGGCTCGGCGAGCAGCCGTGGTCGCCGCCGCATCCGATGTACGACGACCAGGACCGCGATCAGCAGCATCAGGCCACCGATCACCGCGAATCCGAGCCGGGGCAGCAGTGGCAGGCCGATGCCCAGGAACCCGCCGGCCACCCAGCAGATCTGGAACACCGCCTCGGACCGACCGAACACCGAGGTCCGGACCGACTCGTCGACGTCGCTCTGCACGAGCGCGTCGTAGCCGAGCCTGGCCAGCCGGGAGGCCAGCCCGGCGACGAAAGCCGTGGCGATCACCGTGACGGTGGCGTAGAGAACGGTGGTCAGCACCGCCGCCGCAGCGTCGAGGCCGAGCGCGGTCAGCGCGAGCACCTCCGGGCGCCGTTGCTTGGCGAGGTTCCCGGCCACCGTGCCCAGCGCGCTGCCGGCGCCCGACGCGGCCACGACAACGGCCAGCGCGGCCAGGGTCGGCATTCCGCCGAGCGGATGACTGCGGAACAGGAACGCGAGGAAGAAGGTCAGGAAACCCGACATCAGCCGGGTGGCGAGGGCTGCCAGCAGGCCGCGTTGCAGCACCGGCGTCATGGCCCGGAACCGGCGCAGCCGGTCGGTGCTGTCGCGCCGCCGACGCCAGAACATCAGTCCGGCGTCGCGTTCCCCCCGGACGGCGTCGGCCCGGGCCGGCAGCCGGATGGCCAGCACGGTGGCGGCGATGAAGATCGCGAAACCGCCGCGCAGGGCCCAGTCCGGGCCGATCCGCGCGACGGCGGCGGCCAGGACGCCGCCGAGACCGAGCCCGGCGACGTTGGCGGCCGCGATCCGAGAGTTCGCGTTGACCAGGGTGAATCCTCGCGGCAGCAGGCGGGGCATGGCGGCGGCCCGGCTGACCGCGTACGCCTTGGTGGCCACCAGTACGCCGAGGGCGCAGACGAACAACCAGACCGAGCTGGCGCCGACCTGGCCGGCCAGCACCCAGCACAGGAAGGCCCGCAGCGCCGTGGTGATGCCGATCGCCCAGCGGCGTCCGTGCCGGACCCGGTCCAGGAAGGGGCCGATGAACGGAGCCAGCACCGCCAGCGGCGCCATGGTGGTCACCAGGAACTGCGCCACCTGCGGCCTGGCCTGACCGGTCGGCAGACCGAAGAAGATGGTCCCGGCCAACGCCACCGCCACCACGGCGTCGCCGGCCGAACCGAGGAACTCCAGGTGCACCAACCGGGCCAGCCCCGACTCCTTGGCGCCTCCGGCCGAGGTGAAGGCGAACACCCGGTCGAGGGCGGCTCCGCTGCCACGGCGAAGGGCGCGGCCGGCCGCGCGGGCGGCGCGGGCGGGCCGGTGGGCCCGAGTGCCGGCCCGGCTGCTGTCCTTGTCGACCATCGGCGTCCTCCGCCTCGGTGGCAGCGGCGACCGCCGGCCCGACGGCGATGACGGTTCTCGCGCTCCCGGCTGTCAGAATAGGACCCATGGCTACCACCGGACGCACTCGCGCGGCGAGACCCGACACGGTGTGCGCGGGCGCCGTCGACCTGGCCCGGGAGGCCGCCGAGGAATCCGCCGGAGTCCTCGGCGTGGGTGAATACCTGGGCTGCCAGGCCGAGGCCGAGCGCGTCGTCACCCATCACTTCTCCTGCCCCCATCCCGGCTACGCCGGCTGGCGGTGGTCGGTCACGGTGGCCCGGGCGTCACGAGCACGGCAGGCCACCGTCGACGAGGTGGTGCTGTTGCCCGGTGCGGGCGCCCTGGTCGCCGGCGCCTGGGTGCCGTGGGCCGACCGGGTCCAACCCGGTGACGTCGGGCCGGGCATGCTGATGCCCTCCCCCGACAGCGATCCACGGCTGGAGCCGGGATACACCCCCGGTGAGTCGGCCGGCGACACCGAACCGGCCGAGGCGTCGCAGATCCGCGCCGTGGTGGCCGAACTCGGCCTGGGTCGTGAGCGGGTGCTGTCGGTCGCCGGCCGGAACGAGGCGGCCGAACGCTGGCTGTCGGGCGACGGTGGGCCGGACAACCCGCAGAGCAAACAGGCTCCGGCGACCTGCGTGACCTGTGGCTTCTTCGTCCGGCTGCGGGGCGGACTGGGCCGGGAGTTCGGCGTCTGCGCCAACTCCTACTCGCCGTCGGACGCCCGTGTGGTGAGCACCGATCACGGCTGCGGCGCCCATTCCGGTGTCGCCGAACCCGAACGCGTCAAAGACCTGCCGCCGCCGGTGTGGGACACCATCGCCTGGGACGAGACCGGCGGACTGTTCGACTGAGTCTCGACTGAGTCGCCGGCCCGGCGCCGCCTGGACGAGACCGTCGCGGTGTCCGGACGGCTCAGGCCGGAACCTGCCCCGGGGCAGGAGGAGACAGCCGTGCGGCTCCGGTCGCCATCGGGTCAGGACCGAGCGGACCGCAGGCAGGTCGGGGCGGACCGGAGACGTCCGGGCGCCGAGCGCGGTCCGCAGCCGCCGGCCAGCGGCCACCGTGGCGAGGCTGATGGCGATGTTGGCGCCGATGAACACGGGTCCGAGCCCGGCCCCGAGGGCCGCACCGGACAGCAGCGGCCCGATCGCGGTCGCGCCGGTCTGCGGGGCGGTGAACAGTTCCAGCGTCACGCCCATCAGATCTTGCGGTCAAAGACGTACCGGGCCGGAGAAAGTGTGGCCTGAGTGATGCCAGGCCGTAAGTTCTAGCATATAGCTCCAGCGGCGGCGAGCGACTCGTGATCGCCGAGATCCTTAGCAGTTGTAATTAGCACTGCTAAAGAATACGGTGGGTGCGGTGAGCAGCCCGGACCCCACGACGACGACCGCGACGACCCCAGTGCCGGCCGCCGACCTGCGCAGCAGTGCCGGGCTGGCCGGCGCGTTGCGGCCGGCGCTGCTGCGGCTGGCGCGGCGGCTGCGGCAGATGCGGGACGAGTCGATCGGGCTCAATTCCAACCAGCTGTCCGCGATGAGTGTGCTGCTCAATCACGGCGACCAGCAGATGGGGGAGTTGGCGGCCAAGGAGATGATCCAGCCGCCGTCGATGACCCGGATCGTCAACGAACTGGAACGCCGTGGCTTCGTCCGCCGCTTCGACAACCCGCAGGACAAGCGACAGGCCTGGGTCTGCCTGACCGACGCCGGCCGGGACGTGCTCATCGCCAACCGCAGACGACGCAACGACTGGCTCGCTCGTCGGCTGGCCGGCCTCGAGCCCGCCGAGCGCGAGATCCTGCGCAGGGCCGTACCGGTCCTGGAGAAGGTGAATCGCGCGTGACCCAGGCGTCCGGGGCGCTGCCCGACCCCGATCCGGGACCTGAGCCACCGACGCGGCGCAGGCGCCGGCTGCCGAGCATGGCCTCGGCGGCGCGCACCTTCGCCGCGTTGAAGGTCCGCAACTACCGCATCTACTTCGCCGGTGCCCTGCTGTCCAACGTGGGCACCTGGATGCAGCGGGTCGCGCAGGACTGGCTGGTGCTCGAACTCTCCCACGGGTCGGGCTTCGCCGTGGGCGTCACCACTGCCCTGCAGTTCCTGCCGATGCTGCTCATGACGCCGTACGGCGGACTGGTCGCCGACCGCTTCGACAAGCGCACCATCCTGCGGATCACCCAGAGTTGGATGGCGCTGTCGGCCGGGGCGCTCGGCCTGCTCGCCGTCCTCGGCGTGGCCCAGACCTGGCACGTCTTCGTGCTGGCGTTCGTCTTCGGTACCGGCGCCGCGTTCGACAACCCGGCCCGGCAGTCGTTCGTGTCGGAGGTGGTGGGCAGGGACAATCTGCCCAACGCGATCGGGCTCAACTCCGCCAGTTTCAACGCCGCCCGGATCGTCGGTCCGGCCGTTGCCGGCCTGGTGATCGCGGCGTTCGGCTCCGGCTGGGCGATCCTGGTCAACGCGATCAGCTACGTCTCCTTCATCGTCGCGATCTGGCTGATCGACGCCGACCGGCTGCAACGCGTCCAACACGCCACCCGGGCCAAGCACCAGATCCGCGAGGGGCTGGCCTACATCCGTGGCCGTGCCGACATCCTGCTGGTGCTGTGCACCGTCTTCTTCATCGGCACCTTCGGGCTGAACTTCCAGATGACGTCGGCGCTGATGGCCCAGCAGGTCTTCCACAAGGGCGCCGGCCAGTACGGCATCCTCGGCACGTTCATGGCCGTCGGCTCGTTGACCGGTGCCCTGGTCGGAGCCCGCCGGAAGGCCGCGCCGCGGGGCCGCTACATCGTCGGCATGGCGCTGGCCTTCACCGTGATCGAGATCGTCGTCGGCATGATGCCGACCTACTGGAGCTATGCCGGCCTGCTGCCGATCATGGGCCTGGCCTCGCTGCTCACCCTGAACGCCGCCAACATGAGTGTGCAGATGGGCGTCGATCCGCAACTGCGCGGCCGGGTGATGGCCATCTACATGATGCTGATGCAGGGCGGTACTCCGATCGGTGCACCGTTCCTGGGCTGGGTCGCCGGCGTCCTCGGCGCCCGCTGGACCCTGATCGGTGGCGGCGGTCTGGCCCTGCTCGGTGTCCTCGTCTCCGCCCTGGTCCTGGCCCGGCGCGGCGGGATCAGCATGCGCCCGGCGGTCACCCTGCGGCCGCTGCGGCTGCAGGTACGGACCCGCGTCCGCTGACCCCGTCGCTGCTCGCTTCCGATTGTCGGCCGGCGGGTTGCGGCCGTGGGTCCCGTCGACCCGTGCCCTGCGACCCTCGGCCGACCGGGAGGCGCTGATCATCTCCCGTACTCCGCGGTCATCTCCCGTACTCCGCGGTCATCTCCCGTACTCCGCGGTCATCTCCCGTGCTCCGCGGCCGCCCTGGCGGGCCGGGGCTGAGCGGAAAATCGTGGCGACGGGCTCGCGGTCCGGCTAGCCTGAGCGCCATGTCATCGGCTTCCTGACTTCTCGCACGATCCTCGAGTGACGCCCCCGGACCCACCGCCCGGACCCACCGCCCGGACCCACCGCCCGGACCCACCGCCCGGGCGCGGCGTTGGCGTGCGAGGCATGAGCGGTCCAAGCCCGCTGCCCGGGTCGCCTCCCAGCAGATGACCACTCCGGCCGGATGGTCGTCGGCAGGATCGGCGCTGCCCGGAGCCGACGTTGTCGAGGATTCCTGTGTCTGTGATCGGAAGCCGGCCGGTGCATCCCACCGGCGCCTATCTCGTTCTGCGTGGCGGGGAGTCGCTGTTGCACGCGCTCGCCTTCACGTTGCTGCTCGTCTACCAGGTCGAAGTCGCCCACCTCACCCCGCTACAGCTGGTGGTGACGGGAACCGTCATGGAGGCCACCTGCTTCCTGGCCGAGACACCGACCGGACTGGTCGCCGACATGTACTCCCGGAGGTTGTCGGTGCTGATCGGCACCGTCGTCATGGGTGGCGGCCTGGTCGTCCAGGGTGGGCTGCCGGCGTTCGGGCCGATCCTGCTCGGCAACGTGGTGTGGGCGATCGGCTACACCTTCGTCTCCGGCGCGGCCGAGGCCTGGATCACCGACGAGGTAGGCCAGGACCGCGTGCAGCCGGTGTTCCTGCGCTGCCAGCAGGTCCAGCTGGCCCTGACCGTCGTCGGGACCGTGGTCGCCGGGCTGCTCGGCATGATCGATCTCCGACTGCCGATGGTGATCGCCGGCGCCGGTCTGGTCCTGCTCGCGGCGGTGCTGGCACCGCTGATGCCGGAGACGGGATTCCCCGTGCGCGGACAGGCGAGCCCGCACCTGCGCCGGATCCTCGCCGAGGGGCTCGCCGCCGCCCGCGCCCGCGGCCCGGTGCGCTCGTTCCTCGGCATCGCCCTGCTCACCGGTGTGTCGGCCGAGGTCTTCGACCGGCTGTGGACGGCGCGGGTGCTGCACGCGTTCCGGCTGCCTGACGCCGGACCGCTCACCGATCCGGCGTTGTGGTTCACCGTCTTCGCCCTGGCCGGCAACGTGATCGCGCTGGTGGCCACGGCGGTCGCCCACCGGGTCGCCGGCCGGCGTATCAACGCGCTCCATCCCGCCGGCCTGATGGCCGGCCTTGCCGCCGTGCAGGTCGTGGCGGTCGTCGGCTTCGCCCTCGCCTGGTCGCTGTGGCCGGCGCTGGTCGCAGTGTGGTTGCGGACGGCGGCGCAGGCCGTCGCTGCGCCGGTGCAGGCGGCCTGGCTGGCCCGTAACGTGTCCTCGGCAGCCCGAGCCACAGTGATCTCCCTGACCGGTCAGGCCCGAGCCGTCGGGGAGGTGATCGGCGGCCCACCGCTGGGTGTCGTCGCGACTCGGACCTCCATCCCGGTCGCTCTGCTGATCTCCTCGGCGGTGCTCAGCCCGGTGGTCGGCGTCTACGCTCGGCTCAGGCCGGCCCGGACGCGGACGTCGAGTCAGGTCCCGCGGTGAAGAAGCGACCGTGTGCTGTCCGGCCCGGCTGTGTCGGCGGGACCGGACGGCCCGGGCCGGACAGCCCGGGCCGGACAGCCCGGGCCGGACAGACGTTGGCGGCAGCGTCGGCCGGAAGTGGCAGTCGACGCGCCGGACCGGTTCCCCCGCGATGGCGGGACGAGCCGGCTCGGGGGCGATCGCCGATCCGATGATCATGTGATCCGTCCCGCACGGCGGGTGTCCGGGCCGCCGCGGGCCGACGGTCGGACGGCGGTCCACCCCTGCTGCCCGGATAGGCTGCCCGTCACCAGGCAGATGACGCGAGTCGACGGAGGTATCGATGGCGGCCGATCTTCGGGAGCGAGCCGAACAACGACTGGATCGACTGCTCACCGATCTGGAGAGGCTGGTGCGGATCGAATCGCCGTCGGACGACCTGGCAGCGTTGGGACGCAGCGCCGACGCGGTCACCCGGATCGGCACGCGGTGTCTGGGCGCCGAGCCGGAACGCCGGGTGGTCGACGGCAAACCGCACCTGGTCTGGCACCTGGGCACCGGTCCGCGCCGGGTGGTGATCCTGGCCCACCATGACACCGTCTGGCCGGTCGGCTCCTGGGGTCCGGATCCGTGGAGCCTGGAGGGCGGCGTGGTGCGCGGTCCGGGCTGCTTCGACATGATCACCGGCATCCTGCAGGCCCTCTACGGCCTGCAACTGTTGGTCGAGGACGGCGTCGACCTCGATGGCGTCACGCTCCTGGTCACCGCCGATGAGGAGATCGGCTCGCGCAGCTCCCGGGCCCTGATCGAGACCGAGTCCCGAGGTTGCCGCGCCGCCCTGGTGCTGGAGGCATCCGGACCCGGCGGTGCGCTGAAGACCGAACGTAAAGGCACCTCCGACTACGAGATCGCGGTCATCGGCCGGGCTGCCCATGCCGGCCTGGAGCCGGAGAAGGGTGTCAATGCCGCGGTGGAACTGGCCCACCAGGTGTTGGCGATCACCGGACTCGGCCGCGCCGACCTCGGCACCACCGTGACCCCGACCGTGCTGTCGGCCGGGACGACGACCAACACGGTGCCGGGCCGGGCCGTCATCAAGGTCGACGTCCGGGTCCGCACCGCCGCGGAACAACAGCGGGTGGACCGCGACATCCGGGGCCTGGCGCCGGTCCTGCGCGGCGCTCGGCTCGAGATCGGCGGCGGGCCGAACCGGCCGCCGTTGCAGGCCACCGCGTCGGCCGAACTGTTCGAACGAGCCGGTCGGCTGGCCGCCGGTGCCGGCCTCGGGCCGCTGACGTCGCTGGCGGTCGGCGGAGCCTCCGACGGCAACTTCACCGCCGGCGCGGGTGTGCCCACCCTGGACGGGCTCGGTGCGGTCGGCGGCGGGGCACATGCCGACGACGAACACGTGCTGGTCGAGGCGATCCCGGCCCGGACGGCGCTGCTGGCGCTGGTGGTCCGCAACCTGCTCACGGAGGACTGACCCGGGAGGCCTCGCTGCGAACCCCAGGCGCCCGTCGACAGGCTGAGGGCGCGGACCGGACCACGCCGACACGCCTCATCGCGATTGCGACGGGGCTCAGACCCCGGTCGCCCTCAGTCTCGGGGCACGGGCAGTCTCAGGGCACGGGCAGTCTCAGGGCACGGGCAGTCTCAGGGCACGGGCAGTCTCAGGGCACGGGCAGTCTCAGGGCACGGGCAGTCTCAGGGCACGGGCAGTCTCAGGGCACGGGCAGTCTCAGGGCACGGGCAGACTCGGGGCACGGGCAGACTCGGGGCACGGGCAGACTCAGGGTACGGGCACCGGGACGCGTCCGGGGAGGCTCACCTGGCGGCGGTCGCGCATTCGGCGACGATCGCCTTGAACGCCTTGACATCGGCGGGCTTCTGCGGTGCGGCGCCGTCCTTCACCATGCGCTGCAGGGATGCCGCCGACAGGCTCTGGAAGGTCGGGTAGACCGCGCAGTCGGCGGCCCGCCGGGCCTGTTGCGAGGACAGCCCGCCGTGGTTGTTGAAGTAGCGGACCAGGCCGGCGCGTACGGCGTCGAGGCCCGGTTTGCCGCTTCGTCCACCGCCGGCGCTGCTGCTCGGCTGCGCCCCCGACGACGGGGATGCCGCGGACGCGGCGCTGGAACTGCTCGCGGCGCTGGAACTGCTGGTCGCCGGGGCCGAACCGCCGGTCGAGGGCGAGGGCCCGGTCACCGGGCCGCCGGAGCCGCTGCATCCGGCCACCGCCATCACGATCATCGCGACGGCGGCCATCCGGCCCGTCACCGGCCCGGCGCCCCACCGCTTATGACACTGCTTGTTGCACTGCACCTGTCGCGCTCCTCCCGCGTTCGGGGGCCTGCTCCTGGTCTACGGCGAATGTACAACCGGGCCGACGGCAGCTCCCCGTGCCGGTCCCGGCCGGCCGCAGACGTCCACTACCCGGTGCTGGGTTCGGCCGTCGAGTGTCGAGCCACTAGATTCCTGGCTATGTTCGCCAAGGTCCTGGTCGCCAATCGCGGAGAGATCGCCGTCCGCGCCTTTCGTGCCGCGTACGAACTGGGCGCGCAGACCGTGGCGGTGTATCCCTACGAGGATCGCAATGCCGTCCACCGGATCAAGGCCGACGAGGCCTACCTGATCGGAGAGCGAGGCCACCCGGTCCGGGCCTACCTCGACGTCGAGGGGATCGTCCGGGCCGCCGTCCAGTGCGGCGCCGATGCGATCTATCCCGGCTACGGGTTCCTCAGCGAGAACCCCGAACTGGCCCGCGCCTGCGCGGCCGCCGGGATCACCTTCATCGGTCCGCCGGCCGACGTGCTGGAACTGGCCGGCAACAAGGTCCGGGCCATCGGGGCCGCCCGCGCCGCCGGCATCCCCACGCTGAAGTCCACACCGCCCTCCGACGATCTGGAGGCACTGATCGCGGGGGCCGAGGAGATCGGCTTCCCGGTCTTCGTCAAGGCTGTCGCCGGCGGCGGCGGCCGCGGCATGCGCCGGGTCAACGAGCCCGCCGGGCTGCGCGAGGCGCTGGAACAGGCGATGCGGGAGGCCGACAGTGCCTTCGGTGATCCGACCGTCTTCATCGAGCAGGCGGTCAGCCGACCCCGGCACATCGAGGTTCAGGTGCTCGCCGACAACGCCGGCCAGACCATCCACCTGTTCGAACGGGACTGCTCGCTGCAGCGTCGCCATCAGAAGGTGATCGAGCTCGCGCCGGCTCCGAACATCACCGCGGAGCTGCGCGAGGCGCTGACCTCCGATGCGGTGAGGTTCGCCGAGTCGATCAACTACTCCTGTGCCGGCACCGTGGAGTTCCTGGTCGAGACCGAGGGACCGCGGGCGGGCCAGCACGTCTTCATCGAGATGAATCCGCGCATCCAGGTCGAGCACACCGTGACCGAGGAGATCACCGGCGTCGACCTGGTCCAGTCGCAGATGCGGATCGCGGCCGGGGAGAGTCTGGACGATCTGGACCTGCACCAGGACCAGATCGTCATCACCGGCGCCGCGCTGCAGTGCCGGATCACCACCGAGGACCCGGCCAACGGGTTCCGGCCCGACACCGGCACCATCACCGCCTATCGCTCCGCCGGCGGCGCCGGCGTGCGACTGGACGGCGGGACGGCCGACACCGGGGCCGAGATCAGCGCCCACTTCGATTCGATGCTGGTCAAGCTGACCTGCCGCGGTCGCAACTTCACCGCCGCCGTGGCGCGGGCCCGCCGAGCGTTGGCGGAGTTCCGGATCCGCGGTGTCAGCACCAACATCCCGTTCCTGCAGGCGGTGCTGGACGATCCGGAGTTCCTCGCCGGCAACGTCTCCACCCACTTCATCGAGGAGCGGCCGGAGTTGCTGCAGGCCCGGGTGCCGGGCGACCGCGGCACCAAGCTGCTGCGCTACCTGGCCGAGGTCACGGTCAACAAGCCGCACGGGGACCGGCCCGGCATGCTCGACCCGCGGGACAAGCGGCCGGCCGGGGTTGACCTGTCGCAGCCGTCCCCGCACGGCAGCCGTCAGCGACTGCTGGACCTGGGGCCAGGCGGCTTCGCTGCCGACCTGCGCTCCCGGACCAATGTCGAGGTCACCGACACCACCTTCCGCGACGCCCACCAGTCGCTGCTGGCGACCCGGGTGCGGACCAAGGATCTGCTCCGGATCGCGCCGTACGTCGGCCGGATGACCCCGGAGCTGTTCTCGGTCGAGTGCTGGGGCGGGGCCACCTACGACGTGGCGCTGCGGTTCCTGCACGAGGATCCGTGGGACCGGCTCGCGGCGTTGCGGTACAACATGCCGGGTCTGGCCCTGCAGATGCTGCTGCGCGGACGCAACACCGTCGGCTACACGCCGTACCCGACCAAGGTGACCCGGGCGTTCGTCCAGCAGGCCGCCGAGACCGGCATCGACATCTTCCGCATCTTCGACGCGCTGAACGATGTCGAACAGATGCGGCCGGCGATCGAGGCGGTGCTGGAGACCAACACCACCGTCGCCGAGGTGGCGCTCTGCTACACCAGCGATCTCAATGATCCGGCCGAGCAGATCTACACCCTGGACTACTACCTTCGGCTGGCCGAGAAGGCCGTGCAGGCCGGGGCACACATCCTGGCGATCAAGGACATGGCCGGTCTCTTGAGGCCGCCGGCGGCGCGCCGCCTGGTCGCGGCCCTGCGGGAACGCTTCGACCTGCCGGTGCACCTGCACACCCATGACACCGCCGGCGGTCAGATCGGCACTCTGCTGTCGGCGATCGACGCCGGCGTGGACGCCGTGGACGTGGCCAGTGCACCGATGTCGGCCACCACCAGTCAGCCGCCGGCCTCCGCGCTGGTGGCCGCGCTGGCCAACACCGAGCGTTCCACCCGGCTGGATCTGCGCAAGGTGATGGACCTGGAGCCGTACTGGGAGGCCGTCCGCCGGATCTACGCACCGTTCGAGTCCGGTTTGCCCAGCCCCACCGGGCGGGTGTACGACCACGAGATCCCCGGCGGCCAGTTGTCGAACCTGCGCCAGCAGGCCATCGCCCTCGGGCTGGGGGAGAAGTTCGAGCAGATCGAGGCCATGTACGCCGCGGCGGACAAGATCGTCGGTCGGCCGACGAAGGTCACCCCGTCGTCGAAGGTCGTCGGCGACCTGGCCCTGCACCTGGTCGCGGTCGGCGCCGATCCGAAGGACTTCGAGGAGAACCCGGGCAAGTACGACATCCCTGATTCGGTCATCGGCTTCCTGGCCGGAGAACTCGGCACCCCGTCCGGCGGCTGGCCGGAGCCGTTCCGGACCAAGGCGCTGGCAGGCCGCAAGGTCCCGGTGCGGGAGGAGACTCTCAGCCCGGAGGACGAGAAGGCCCTGGACGAGGGTGGTCGGACCGCCCAGCACACCCTCAACCGACTGTTGTTCCCCGGCCCGACGAAGGACTTCCTCGCCGCTCGTGAGACCTACGGCGACGTGGCCCGGCTGGACACCTCGGACTTCCTCTACGGCCTGCAGCAGGAGAACGAGCATGTGGCCCGGCTCGGCCGCGGCGTCAGCGTCATCCTCGGTCTGGAGGCGATCGGCGAGGCCGACGAACGTGGCATGCGTACCGTCATGTGCACCCTGAACGGGCAGTTGCGTCCGATCCGGGTCCGCGATACCTCGATCAAGGTCGACATCAAGGCAGCCGAACAGGCCGACCCGGCCAACCCCGGCCACGTCGCGGCACCATTCTCCGGCGTGGTCAGCCTCAAGGTCGCCGAGGGCGATCGGGTCGAGGTCGGGGCGACGGTGGCCACCATCGAGGCGATGAAGATGGAGGCCGCGATCACCGCGCCGAAGGCGGGCCAGGTCCAGCGGCTGGCCATCGGCACGGTCCAGCAGGTCGAGGGCGGCGACCTGGTGCTGGTGCTCGAGGACTGAGCCGGCGGGCGAAGGATGACTGGCCGATTCCTGGCCGCGACCCAAGTGTGGGTGGCTCAGCGTGTGCAGGTCCTCGGATGACCTGTCACGCCGCTTCGCTGTCCGGGGCCAGCGCCATTCCGAACAGGGCGCGGACGCAGTCCTGCAGCTGGAATCCGGCGCCGCCGCCGACGGCGGCAATGGTGGTCGGGTCGGGTGGGCTGGCGTGGCTGGACTGTTCTGCTGCGGCGGCCAGTTCACGGGTGAGCCGGTCGGCGGTCATCACCCGCCAGCCGGTGCTCGCCACCGTCGAACCGTCCGGCAGCACGAACCGCCAACCCGTGCCGCCGCGCTGGGCGGCCTGGTAGCCACCGTCCGGGGTCCGGCTGATCCGGATGCCGCCTTCGTGCACCGCGATGTGGTGCGAGCGGCACAGCAGGACCAGATTGGCCAGGTCCGTAGCTCCGCCCCGGGACCAGGCCACGACGTGGTGGGCCTGCAGGTGCCGGTCGCGGCGGCAGCCCGGGAACTGACAGATCCGGTCGCGCACCATCAGCGCGCGCCGTTGCGCCTTGGACACCAGCCGTCGGGTCCGTCCGAGCGCGAGCACGTCGCCGCGGGCGTCGACGACGGCGCCGAGCAGGGTGCCGGTGCAGATCAGGCGCTGGGCGGTGCTCGGTTCGATCGGGCCGCCCCCGCGGACCGTGCAGATCTGCGAGCGGAGGTCGCCGGTTGCCTGCGCCGGTGCCGCTGCCTGCGCCGGTGCCGCTGCCTGCGCCGGTGCCGCTGCCTGCGCCGGTGCCGCTGCCTGCGCCGGTGCCGCTGCCTGCGCCGGTGCCGCTGCCTGCGCCGGTGCCGCTGCCTGCGCCGGTGCCGCTGCCTGCGCCGGTGCCAGGTCGGTCGGTGGGGAGTGTGCTGGCCGGCGTCGCCGCGGGAACGTTCCCGTTCGGCTGTCCGGATCCGGCCAGGGACGATGGATCGGGTGGCGTCCGGACCTCCCGTTCCGGCGCGTCGACGAACGTGTGCTCGGTGGTTCCGGCTCCGTGCCGGACGGCCGGCGTCGGACCGGGATCGCTGTCGGGATCGGGCCCCGACGTTCCCGCGGGAACGTCGGCGGCAACCGGAAGGAGCTGCTCGGCGGCGACCTCGATGATCACCAGGTCGCGGTCCTCGCCGGAGGCGTCGGCACCGACCGCGGTGTTCAGATAGTGCTGGCAGATGTCGCGGATCGCGTCGACGTCGGTATAGGCCGGACTGGCGATACCGGGCTCCGAACCGGTCGCCGCCGCCGTGGCGGTCATCGGGCCGGCCGTGACGGGATCCGCCGCGGCCTCGGCCGCCGGCGGCTCGGGCCGCTGCGAGCCGGTGTGCAGGTCCCGGGCCCGGGTCAGTGCGGCGCCGATGACGGCGCTCTCCTCGGCCGCCACCACCGCCGCGACACTCGTCATGGGATCGCCGTCGCGGCGGATCAGTTGGAACCGGCGGCGGTCCTGATGCCGGATCCGGGTGCCGGCAGCCGTCCGGAACGCTGCGATCATCCGGGCCAGCTGCGATGCGGTGGCGTACCGGGCAAGCTCGTAGACCCGGGCCTCGTCGACCAGGTCGACCACGCGGGTGATCTCGCGAACCTTGGAGTAGGAGAGCTCCCCGCGCCCGAACGCCGCGCTGACGGTCGGCATCCGACGCATCGCCCGCGCCACCCGGACGTGCTCGCGGGCGACACCCGGGCTCATCGAGCAGGCCCAGGACAGCCAGTGTGAGACCGACGCCATCCCAGCGGTATAACTCCAGCCCTGCCCGGCGTCGAACTCGCCGACGAGTTCGAGCAGCCGGCAGGTGGTGCGGGCCTGCTCGACCGCACTGACGCAGATCCGGTCGGCCAACTCCTGAGCTGCCTTCCGGTCCAGACCGGGTGTCTGCTGCTCAGCCTGAATGGTCATCGTTTCCCCCCGGCATCGTGCCGCCTGTGGGTGGGACGCTAATGGCGGGCACCGACACTTCTCCGCGGCCGATCTTGCGCAGTCGGCTGCCGCACGGTCACCGGTCCGGTGGTGACCGTGCGGTGGTGACCTGTGCGGGCGTGGCTGTTGCGGGGTGACCTGTTGGGGGGAGCTGTGCGGGCGCGAGCTGTGGGGGGTGACCTGTCGGGTGGTGAGCTGTGCGGGTGACCTGTCGGGGTGACCTGTCCGGTGGTGAGCTCTCGGGGTGACGGTGTCCGGTCGTGACCTGTCCGGTCGTGACCTGTCCGGTGGTGAGCTGTCGGGGTGACGGTGTCCGGTCGTGACCTGTGCGAGGGTGAACTGACGGGTGGTGAGCTGTGCAGGGGTGACCCGTCGGGTGGTGAGCTGTGCCGGTGACCTGTCGGGCTGACCTGTCCGGTGGTGCCCTGTCGGGGTGACGGCGTCCGGTCGTGACCTGTGCGGGACTGAAC
Source organism: uncultured Actinomycetota bacterium (assembly GCA_963758075.1). Lineage (GTDB taxonomy): Bacteria > Actinomycetota > Actinomycetes > Propionibacteriales > Propionibacteriaceae > Microlunatus. Next base: position 1,303,812 of record CAVWTT010000005.1, read on the forward strand.
TGTCCGGTGGTGCCCTGTCGGGGTGACGGCGTCCGGTCGTGACCTGTGCGGGGCTGAACTGTCCGGTGGTGCCCTGTCGGGGTGACGGCGTCCGGTCGTGACCTGTGCGGGGCTGAACTGTCGGGTGGTGAGCTGTGCAGGGGTGACCTGTGCAGGGGTGAGCTGTGCAGGGGTGAGCTGTGGGGATGACCTGTGCGGGGTCACGCGTGCGTGGTCACCTGTCGGCGGCCATCTCGCTGGAGCTTGCCGGTCGGGAGATCGCCACGACGCGTCCGCCGTCCGGCGCGGGTGGTGCGGGCCCGCGCCGGGGGATCGCGACCGGCGTCAGGTCAGCTTGCGGTAGTGGCCCGGACGCCAGGCCAGCATCGCCTCGATCCGCACCATGCCGGACTGCTGCAACAACTCGACGGGCTGGTCGCCGTGGAACCGGTAGAGGCCGGTCGACGGGTCGCGGAACCGCGCCCGCGCATCGTCGGCGTAGGCCTCCATCGTGCGCCGGTAGGCCCGGTCGCGCGAGATCGTCGAGAGTTGCAGCAGGTTGGCGAAGAAGATCGCGTTGAACGCCGCCCCCTGAGCGGTGTAGCGGTCGTCGGAGCCGTAGTAGGCCAGCGCCGCAGCCGCGGTCGACCTGGCCTGGTCCAGGTACTCGCGCCGGCCGGTGGCCCGGTACAGCAGTGCGCCGGCGCCGATCATCACGCCCTGGTTGTAGGACCACTGCGTCTTCTCGATCGTCCCGGCGAGGTTCACGTGATCGAAGTACAGCCCGTTCGGTGCCAGCATGGACCCTCGCACCCAGTCGTACATCCGGGTGGCCCAGTCCAGGTAGGACCGGCGGCCGGTGAGCAGGTACAGCCGGGCGCCGATCTCGGCGCCGGGGGCGTTGGACACGGTGTTGCGGTCGCTGCTCCAGGGGGCCTGGGTCCAGAAGACACCGCCGGGCAGCGGATGCGAGGGATCGGTGTCCCAGCCGTAGGTGACCAGGTCGAAGATCGCCGCCGCACGTCGGACCGCCGCCGCGTCGCCGTGCCGGGACATGGCGTTGCGGAGCAGGAACGACAGCCCGATCCACTCGTTGTCGTCGTAGAACTTGTCCCCGCCCTGCCCGTTGGGCGGGCGCAGGTAGGAGTCGTAGCCCTGCGGGTCGGTCTGGTCGTTCCAGTACGCCTCCAGCGCGCGGAAGCGGTCGGCGACCGCACCGCGGTAGCGGGCGCCGACACCCGGGATGCCGGCCATCAGCTGGGTGGCGACCATCGCCTGGGAGAACGGCCAGACGTAGGACCAGGCGTTTCCACCGTCGCGTGGATACGTTTCCAGGTAGAACCCGGTCCGGTCGTCGCGGAAGTACTCCTGCAGCGCGTGGTAGCTCCGTTCGGCCCGGTGCGCCCACGCCGTCGGTCCGCCGGCAGGGCCGGTCGGGGCGGCCGAGGCGGAGGCGCGCCAGCCGGCTGCCACGGCCGCCGACACGCCCACCCCGCCGGCGAGCACGGCACGACGGGACAGACTCTGACGGGACAGGCCCTGAGGGGACAGGCCCTGAGGGGACAGGCCCTGAGGGGACAGGCCCTGAGGGGACAGGCCCTGAGGGGACAGGCCCTGACGGGACAGGCCCTGACGGGACAGGCCCTGACGGGGACAGCGACGGGACAGGCCCTGACGGGACGGGCCCTGAGGGGACGGGCCCTGACCGGAATCCGGACCCGACTGGGTGGGACCGGCCGGACCGGACGCGGACAGGGGATGATCGAGATGCTCCATTGCAGTCCTCACTGGTGGTTGCTGGGTCCCCGAGTCGCCACCAACCTGCTACGGACCACAGTGGGGTGTCAACAGTCGACGCCCGGCCACGGACCGCGGCCGCCGGGTCGATGTCGCCGTTCGTCATACTGGGCGCCGTGATCATCACAGCCGGTGGCGGCCCTGTCGGCGGACCGACCAGTAAGGACGGTGCCGGCTTCGTCAGCGTCGAGGCCACGGGCTGGCGCGGTCGGGGGCCGGACGTGGCGGTGATCGACACCGACCCGGTCACGATCGCGCCGGGGGACCGGCTGCGGTACTTCGTCTATCCCGAACTGGACCAGGACCTCAGCCATGCCGCCACCCACGTGGCGGTGGACCTGCGCTTCACCGACGGAACCCTGCTGTCGGAGTTGGGCCTGGAAGACCAGTACGGGATGGCGTTCCACCCGGCCGGGCAGGGAGCGGCGAAGATCCTGGTCGCCGATCAGTGGAACGACGTGCAGGTCGATCTTGGCGCGGTCGCCGGTCGGACCGTGGAGCAGGTGTTGCTCCGGCTGGATCCGCCCGCCGACCGGGCCGATGTCGAGACTCGTGGTTGGCTCGACGGTCCGTGGATCGCGCCCGGTGAGGAGCTGCCCGACCTCGACGACCCGGTCGCCTGGGTGGACACTCGGCGCGGCACCAATGCCAGCGGCGGATTCTCCCGTGGCAACAACCTGCCGATCACCGCGTGGCCCAACGGCTTCAATTTCCTCACCCCGGTCACCGACGCCACCACCCACCGCTGGCCGTACGAGTACCAACGGACCACCAACGCCGACAACCGGCCTGAGCTGCAGGGACTCGGCTTCTCCCACCAGCCGAGCCCCTGGATGGGTGATCGCAACCAGGTGTCGATCATGCCGGTCGCCACCCAGCGGCCACTCGGTGATCCGGCAGCACGGGCGGTCGCGTTCGACCATGGCGACGAGGTCGCCCGTCCCGATCACTACGCGGTGCGGCTGGCCAACGGTGTCCGCGCCGACATGACGCCGACAGACCATGGTGCGGTCCTCCGGTTCCGCTTCCCCGCCGACGCCTCCGGCCGACACGTGATCATCGACACCATCGATGATCATGGTCTGTTCCGTGTCGACGGGTCGGTGGTCACCGGCTGGGTGGACAACGGCTCCGGGTTCGGCCGGACCCCGATGTTCTGCTACGGCGTCTTCGACCCGTCGCCCCAGTCGGCGGGTGCGGCGGTCGGCGGCCGGGCCAACACCTGGGCGGCGAGCTTCGCCGATGACGAGGTGGTGCTGCGGATCGCCACTTCCATGATCAGCACCGGGCAGGCGCGGCACAATCTCGAACTGGAGATCGGGGACCGGTCGTTCGCCGACGTCCGGAACGGGGCCCACCGGGCCTGGGCCGAGCGGTTGTCGGTGATCACCGTGCCGGACGCGACGCCGCCGCAACGACGCACCCTCTACGGCTGCCTGTACCGGCTCAACCTCTACCCGAACTCCCAGTTCGAGAACGCCGGTAGTGCCGAGCGGCCGGACTTCAGGTACGCCAGCCCGGTCCTGCCGCGTTCGGGATCGATCAGCGATGATCACACCGACGCCCAGGTGCGGGCCGGGCGGATGTATGTCAACAACGGCTTCTGGGACACCTACCGCACTGCCTGGCCCGCCTATGCGCTGCTGTACCCGCAGCTGGCCGCTGAGCTGGTCGACGGGTTCGTGCAGCAGTACCGTGACGGAGGCTGGATCGCCCGCTGGTCCTCTCCCGGCTATGCCGACCTGATGACCGGGACGAGTTCGGACGTCGCCTTCGCCGACGCGTGGCTGAAGGACGTACCGCTGCCCGACCCATTGGCCGCCTACGACGCCGCGGTGAAGAACGCCACCGTCGCACCGACCGACCCGGCGGTCGGCCGCAAGGGGCTCCGTACCGGACTGTTCCGTGGCTACGTCAGCAACGACACCGACGAAAGCGTCTCCTGGGCGTTGGAGGGTTACCTCAACGACGCCGGCATCGCCGCCATGGCCGCGGCCCTGGCCGAGGATCCGGCCACGCCGGAAGACCGCCGGTCCCGGCTGGTCGAGGAGGCGGAGTACTTCACCCGGCGCAGTCTCAACTATGTCCTGCTCTTCGATCCGGCGGTCGGCTTCTTCCAGGGCCGGCGGGCCGACGGGGCCTTCGCGCAGGTGCCGCAGCAGTTCGACCCCTGCAGCTGGGGCGGTGACTTCACCGAGACCGACGGCTGGAACTTCGCCTTCCACGCCGCCCACGACGGCCGGGGTCTGGCCGCGCTCTACGGCGGCCCGGCCGGTCTGGAGGCCAAACTGGACGCCTTCTTCACCACCCCGGAGCGGGCCGACAAGGTGGGCAGCTACCCCACCGTCATCCACGAGATGCTGGAGGCGCGGGCGGTGCGGATGGGACAGTTCGGCTTCAGCAACCAGCCGGCCCACCACATCGCCTACCTCTACAACTACACGCCGTCGCCGGCGAAGACGCAGGCGATCGTCAGGGAGGTGCTGCAGCGGCTGTTCACCGGCGAGCAGATCGGCCAGGGCTATCCCGGCGACGAGGACAACGGTGAGATGTCGGCGTGGTACCTGTTCAGTGCGCTCGGTCTGTACCCGCTGCGGGTGGGTTCGGACGGGTACGCGATCGGCTCACCGCTGTTCCCGCGGGCCGAGGTGCACCCGCTCGGCCGGCAGCCGATCCTGATCACCGCGGACGATCAGGCCCCTGATCACGTCTACCTGCAGCAGGTCACGCTCGACGGTCGGGAGCTCGACACGCTGTCGGTCACCCATCGGGAACTGGCCGGCGGCCGGCTGCACTTCGTGCTCGGCGCCGAACCGTCCAGAGCGCCGTCGACGCCGCCGCCGTCGATCAGTTCCACCGACCACGTCCCGCATCCGCTGCTCGACCTCGCCACCCCCGATCGGGGCCGGCCCGACGGCGACCTGGCGGCGCTGTTCGACGATGATGCCGACACCGAGTACAGCGTCGATGCCGCGACGGCGACCGTCGGCTGGCAGTTCACCGAGCCGACCCGCGTCGACTTCTACACGCTGACCTCCGGCGCCGGCGCCGGTGACCCGGATCGGTGGCGTCTCGAAGGCTCCGTCGACGGCACCGACTGGGCGCGGTTGGACAGCCGCGAGCACCAGCGGTTCAGCTGGCGGCGCCAGACCAGGCCGTTCCGCATCGCCCGGCCGGGGGCCTACCGCCACTACCGGTTCGGGCTGGCCACCGCCGACACCCGGCTGGCGCTGGCCGAGGTCGAACTGCTGGCCTGAGATCGACGTGACCATCCCCGCAGAGCTACGGCGATCGGCCGGCCGGTCGGCGGTCGTCGACGCCTGGCTGGACCGGCTGCCGCGGCTGCAGCAGGAGTTGGTCACCGACTGGCGTCTGACAATCGACGGCGCCCCGACCGCCCGGTCCGGGGCCCTGCTGCTGGACGTCCGCGATGATGACCGGCGCCCGGCCGTGCTGAAGATCAACGGGCCGGATCGGCCGAGTCAGCACGAGCATCTGGCGCTGCGCGCCTGGGACGGCAGCGGTGCGGTCCGGCTGCTGCGCGCCGATCCACGGCGTGCGGCGCTGCTGACCGACCGGCTGCCCGGCCCGGACCTGAACGGGACCGATGTGGTCGCCGCCTGCCGGATCGTCGCCGACTGCTATCCGCGCCTGCACCGGGCCGCCCTGCCCCAGCTGCAACGGCTGTCGGAGGCGTCGGCCGGCTGGGTCGGACGGCTGGCGGCCCTCCGTGATCACCAGGTGGTGCCCCGGCGGCTGGTCGACCATGCCATCGGGTTGGCCGGCGACTTCGCCGCCGATGCGGCCACCGACGGCCGGCTGATCCACACCAACCTGCACTACGGCACCCTGCTGGCCGGCGCCGATGACCATGGGCCGGGCTGGCTGGCGGTGGACCCGCGGCCGATTTCGGGGGATCCGCTGTTCGAGGTGGCCCCGCTGCTCTGGCACCGATGGCCGGAGGCCGTCGCCACCGGTAACCTCCGCAACGCCGTGCTGGAGCGGATCTGGACCGTCGTCGACCACGCCGGCCAGGACGAGGACCGCACCCGCGACTGGGTCATCGTCCGAGCCCTGGTCCGGGCGTTGCAGGTGCTGGGCCGAGGGGCTGCGCCCGACAGTGACCAGGTGACCGCGTTGATCGTCATCGCCAAGGCGGCCCAACGCTGATCTGCGCGCGCCGCCCCTGGACCGTGCAGCGAGCGGGGCGTTCAGTCGATGATGATCATCCGGGTCGGCGGCACCGTGATCGGCTCGGGCAGCCGGAGCGCGCCCGCCCCGGGGGTGAGGGAGCCCAGGACGGAGCTGGCGCCGGTGGCGCCGGCCAGGGTCCCGGGCAGGCCGTGCCAGGACAGATAGCCGATCAGCGCCATCAGATAGGCCTCCTTCGCCTGCGCCGGCAGCCCGAACTCGTCGATCGACCGGATCCGGGACGGTGCCGCCAGCGAAGCGATGCGGCGCATCAGCGTGGGGTTGCGGATTCCGCCGCCGGAGACGACCAGCTCGCCCAGCCGATGCCGGCGGCAGGCGTCGGCGACCAACCGGGCCGTCAGCTCGGTCAGGGTCGCGACCAGATCGTCCAGCCCGAGCGGGGTCCCGGCGGTCATCCGGGCCAGGTAGCCGGCGTGGAAGAGTTCCTTGCCGGTGGACTTCGGCGCCGGCAGCCGGTAGTACGGGTCGGCCAGCAGCCGGTCCAGCAGCGGGTCGTCGACGGTTCCGCGGGCCGCTCGCACCCCGTCGGTGTCCATCCGTTCGGCGCCGTCGGTCGCCCGGCCGACCGCAAGGTCCATCAGTGCACCGGCCGGGCCGAGGTCGTAGGCGAGTGGGTCGGGGTCGGCGACGGTGACGTTGGCGATGCCGCCGAGGTTCAGCGCCCCGCGGCGTACGTCGTCGGACAGGACCAGCAGGGCATCCAGGATCGCGGCCAGCGGGGCGCCCTGGCCGCCGCGGGCGATGTCGCGGCTGCGGACGTCGGACAGCACCGGGGAGCCGGTCGCCTCGGCGATCCAAGCCGGGTCGGCCAGCTGCAGGGTGCCCTGCGCGGATCGCCCGGTCACCCAATGGAAGACCGTCTGACCGTGGGAGACCACCAGATCGACCGGCCCGAACCGGTCGACGGCCTCCGCGGCGACGGCACCGAACCGACGGCCGAGCTCGGTGTCCAGCCGACACACCTCCTCGATCATGGTCGGCCGGGGCGGCAGCAGTGCGGCGATCCGCTCCCGCAGGCCCGGGTCGATCGGCCGGGAGATCAGGCCCAGCGGTCGGCAGCGCAGCACCGGGCCGTGCTGGTCGAACCGGGCCACCGCCACGTCCACGGCGTCGAAGGACGTGCCGCTCATCAGGCCGGCGATCGTGACCGTCACCGCCGACCCGCCGTCGTGCCCGTCGTCGCGTCCACCGTCAGTGTGGCCATCCCGTCGCCTCGTCCCGTCCGCCGTGCGTGGTCTCGCCTATTCTGGCCAGCGCTATGGCACGTCCTGCTTTCCGGTCACCACCCAGCATCCGTCGCGGCCTCCGGATGGGGCTGCGGGGGCGACGGGACCCGACCAGCTCCGCCGGTCGCCGACTCCGTCCGTCACCGGCGGACATGGGGGACCGCTACACCCGCCAGGTGCTCGAGCTGACCATCCGGTTGGCCGAGGTGATGCTGTCCTCGGGCTCGGGCACCGCCGATGTGGTCGCCACCGCGCGGGACGTCGCCCGGGCCTACCGGTTGGACGACTGCGTCGTCGACATCACCTTCACCACGATCATCGTGTCGGCCGAACCGTCGCCGGACACGACGCCGGTGACGCTGGTGCGTTCGGTGCACACCCGGTCCACCGACTACACCCGGCTCAGCCAGTTGGACCGGCTGGTCCGCCGGATCACCACCGGCGGGGTCGCGGTGGAACGGGCCCACGAGGTGATGGACGAGATCACCGAACGCGCCCATCCCTACCCGCGCTGGCTGGCCACCGCGGCCTGGGCCGGTTTCGCGCTCGGCATCGCCATGCTGCTCGGCGGCACCTGGGTCACCTGCCTGCTGGCCGCGGTGACCACCGCGGCGATCGACCGGTTGGGGCGGCTGCTGAACCGGGCCGGGGTGCCGTTCTTCTTCCAGCAGGCCGCGGGCGCGGGGATCGCCACTGCGGTCGCGGTGCTGACCCACGGCTATGCCGGCCAGTCACCCTCGGTGATGGTCGCCACCGGGATCGTGGTGCTGTTGACCGGCCTGACCCTGGTGGCCTCGGTGCAGGATGCGCTGACCGGATACATGGTCACCGCGACCGCCCGCCTCGGCGACGTGGTTTTCATGACCGCCGGCATCGTCGTCGGCATCGTCGTCGCGCTGCAGATCTGCACCATGATCGGCGCCCCGATCCGGCTGGACGTGGACGTGACGGCGGCGTTCAGCACTCCGCACCGGCCGTTGACGGTCGTCGTCGCCGTCATCGGGGCCGCGTTCTCCGGTCTGTGCCTGATGCTGGCCGGGTACGCCCCGTGGCGGTCGATCGTCAACGCGACCGTCGCCTCCGGGTTGGCCGAGGCGCTGTTGATCGGACTCGGCAGCCTCGGCTTCGGCCAGGTGGTGGCGGCCGGGCTGGCCGCGATCGGCGTCGGACTCGGAGCCACCCTGGTGTCCATCCGCCGCGGTGCACCGGCGCTGGTGATCGCCACCGCCGGCATCACCCCGATGCTGCCCGGCCTGGCGGTGTTCCGTGCGGTCTACGCGTTCGCCGTCGACGGTCGCTTCGATAACGGGCTGGGTCAGATGCTGGCTGCGGCAGCGACCGCGGTCGCGCTCGGCAGCGGCGTGGTGATGGGGGAGTTCCTCGGCTCGCCGTTGCGCGTGGGTGCCGGTCGGCTCGGAGCCTGGCTGCGGGTGGAGGGCCAGCCCGGGCTGCGTCGCGCCGTGGGCCGGAGCATCATCCTGCGGCCCGCCGAACCAGGACAGCCGGCTGCCGCCGGGCCGACCATCACCGGCAGCGTGCCGCTGGTCGCCGTGCTGGCGACCGACGGGGTCGGCGAGCCGGACCCGGAGGCCGCCGGGCCGGAGGATCCTCCCACCTTCGACGGGGACGTCTGAGGCGCAGCAGACACGGCCGTCCGGACGGCCGGTGGGCCCGACGGCCGTGGGTCAGCCGACCGTCCACAGTCCCAGCAGGTCGGGTGTGGGCCGGTCCATGGCCGCGGCCATCTCCTCCCAGTGGCTGAAGCCGTCCAGCCAGTTGGCGAGCGCGTAGGCGATGTTGCGGTGGTGGGGCTCGTCGATCTCGGTCAACGCCTCGCGATAGGAGGCCGCCATCCAGGTGGCCTGGTCGCCGGTGTGGAAGCCGACCAGCAGCCCCGGCGGCGGGATCAGCGGCAGCTCGGTGGGCCGGGTGAGCAGATGACGAAGGCCCGCCGCGGCATGCACCCCACCACGGGCCAGCGCGAAGTCCAGGTCGTCCAACTGCTCACCGGTCAGCGTCAGTGCGGTGCTGCCCCACGCGTTCGCCCTGATCAGCACCTCCAGCACCCGCCAGGTCGCTGCGTTGCGGTCCGCGGGCACGTAGCCGCCGGCCAGCAGCCGGTCGACGTCCTCGGGGCCGGGGTCCTCCGGGTCCAGCACCGGCGCGCCCGGAACCCGGCGGAAGATGGGGCCGAGCTTGGCCAGCAGACCCCCGGTGTGGCCGGCCGGCTGCTGCTGCGGCACGAATGCGGCGCGGGCCTGCTCCCGCAGCCGCCCGACCGCCTGGTCGGGGGCGCCGAACATGTCGCGGACCTCGTCGATCCCGATGGCGTAAAGCCGCAGCTCACCCATGCCTGCCACGGTAATCGAGCCTGTCAGGCACGGCTATAGGCTCGCGGGCATGAACATCCGGACGCGACGCGTGATCGTCTCCGGACTGCTCGGGCTGCTGCTGCTGGTCGTCGTGGTCGCCGCGCTGGTCCGCGTCTGGTGATCATCGCGGGTCGGTCGGCGGGCGCACCGATCCGGCCTGGGCCCGGCCCGGCGTACCGGGCAGCCGGCCGTCGATCGCGTACGCTCCCCCGGGCCGGCCCGCGCCGTCCCGACAGCTTGGATGACCGACAGCTGGCAGCACCGACTGCACGCAGCACGACAGCACCGATCACCGGCCGGACCGTCGCCGGCCGCGACACAGGGGGAGACCAGCAGCATGATCGGGCAGAGCCGCCGGCCGCGGCCCGCGCCGGTCGGGTCGGTGTCGGCCGCCGTCCTGTTCACCGCGCTGGTGTCGGCCGGGTTGCTGTTGGCCGGGTTGCTGTTGGCCGGACGGCCGGCCGTCGCCCACGCCGACGGCACGGTGGCGTTCACCATCGGCGACGACCGGATCACCGAATCCAGCGGTCTGGCCCGTGATCGCGACCGCGGGCTGTACTGGACGGTCAACGACTCCGGCTCGGGACCGACGGTGTACGCCCTGGACGGTTCCGGATCCGTGACCGGCACGGTCCGCTTCCGGGCCGACGTCACCGACGTCGAGGCCGTCCAGTACCACGACGGCAACCTCTACGTCGCCGACATCGGCGACAACCAGGCTCGCCGCGACTTCGTCACCGTGTACGTGCTCTACGACACCGATCCGGTGGGGGCCAGCGTGCGCTACCGGGCCTTCGACTTCGCCTATCCCGACGGCCCGCACGACGCCGAGACACTGCTGGTCGACGACGCGGGACGGATGTCCGTGGTCACCAAGGACAGTGACGGGGCGGTCTACCGGGCACCGGCTGACCCGTCCCGTACCAGGGTCAACACCCTGACCCGCGTCGCGGATGCGCCCGCCTACGTCACCGACGGGCAGGTCCTGCACGACGGACGGGTCGCGTTGCGCACCTACACCGCCGTCCACATCGTCGACCCCACCCGGAACTTCGCCGAGACGGCCCGGGCGGCGACACCGTTCCAGCCGCAGGGGGAGTCGTTGACCGAGAACCTCGCCGATGACGGGTTGCTGGTCGGCAGTGAGGGGCAGCGATCGGCGGTGTATGCGATGCCCGTGCCGTCGGGACTGCCGAGCATCCCGGCGGCCGGAGCTACCCCATCGACGGTTTCGACGGCGTCACCGGCCGCCGGGGCGGGCGCGTCCGGATCCCCGCCCGAGTCCGCATCCGGACGGGCCACGGCGAGTGTCGACCCGTCGGCGTCGGCCTCGACACCGGCCGTCGACGGGTCCGGCGCCGCCCGCAGCGGCACCGGTAGCAGCGGGACCGGTCGGAGCGGCACGGGTGGGAGTGGCACGGGTGGGAGCGGCACGGGTGGGAGCGGCACGGGTGGGAGTGGCACGGGGATCGCCCTGCTGCTCGCCGCCCTGGTCGCCGTCGCCGCCGGCCTGGTCGCCTTCCTGCGGTCGGGACGCCGCGCCGACGTCGCCGGCTGAGCCTTCGGGCCCCTGCCGGGCCGGTGTCAGCGGTGGGCCAGCAGCCAGTCCAGGCAGGCGCAGAGCGCGCTGACGTCGTCGGGGTCGACGTTGGTGAACATGCCGATCCGCAACTGGTTGCGGCCGAGACTGCGGTACGGCTCGGTGTCGACCACCCCGTTGCCGCGCAGGGTCGCGGCCAGCCAACCGGCGTCGACGGACGGATCGAAGTCGATGGTGCCGACCACCGGTGACCGCAGCGCCGGATCGGTGACGAACGGCGTCACGCCTTCGCTGGCCTCGGCCCAGGCATACAGCCGCCGCGACGATTCGGCGGTGCGGCCGCCGGCGAAATCGAGTCCGCCGTTCTGGATCAGCCAGTCGATCTGCTCGGCCAGCAGCAGCAGGGTCGCCACCGCCGGCGTGTTGTAGGTCTGGTTCTTGACCGAGTTGCTGACCGCGGTGGCCAGGCTCAGCGTCGGAGGGATCCACCGGTCGGTGCCGGCGATCTCGGCCACCCGCGCCAGCGCGGCCGGTGAACAGAGGGCGATCCACAGGCCACCGTCGGACCCGAAGTTCTTCTGCGGGGCGAAGTAGTAGACGTCGGTCCGGCTGATGTCGACCGGCACACCGCCGGCCGCCGAGGTGCCGTCGACGACGGTCAGGGCGTCCTCGGCCGTGACCCTCCGCACCGGGGCGATGGCGCCGGTGGAGGTCTCGTTGTGGGCCCAGGCGTAGAGGTCGACACCGTCGGCCGGCTGGGGTACCGCTACCGATCCCATCGGCGCCGTCGTCACCACCGGCTGGTCCAGATGGGGTGCGGCCGCGACGGCCTTGGCGAACTTGGCCGAGAACTCACCGAAGCTGCCATGGGCGCTGCGGCGGCGGATCAGCGAACTGACCGCGATGTCCCAGAACGTGGTCGAGCCGCCGTTGCCGAGCACGACCTCGTACCCCTCGGGCAGGGCGAACAGCTCGGCCAGCCCGCTGCGGACCCGGCCGACCAGATCCCGGACCGGGGCCTGGCGGTGCGAGGTGCCGAGCAACCGGCGGTCCCGACCGGCCGCCGCGAGCGCCTCGACCGCGGCGGGACGGATCTTCGACGGGCCGGAACCGAACCGGCCGTCGGCGGGCAGCAGGTCGGCGGGGATGATCAGGTCAGTCACCCGCCGATTGTCCCATCGCCGGGTCGCCGGCCGGCACCGCTTCCCGATCGGCGGCTGGGAGACTGGGCCCCATGAGCCACGACCTCTCCGCGGAACGGATCGACTACTCCGGTGATCATCTGCGCGAGGACACCGCACCGGCCGACCCGCTACAGCTGTTCTCCAGCTGGCTGGCGGATGCGTTCGCCGCGAAGGAGCGCGGCGAACTGCCGGAGCCGACGGCGGTGGTGCTCTCCACGGTCTCACCGGACGGGAGACCGAGTTCGCGCACCGTGCTGGTCAAGGCTGTCACCGCCGACGGTTTCACCGTCTACACCAATTACGACTCCCGCAAGGGCCGGGAGCTGGCGGCCAACCCCGCGGTCGCCCTGCTCTTCGGCTGGTACCCGTTGCAGCGGCAGGTGCGGATCGAGGGCCGGGCCGTCCGGGTACCGGCGGCCGAGTCCGACGCCTACTTCGCCGAACGGCCGCGGGGCTCTCAGCTGGGCGCGTGGGCCTCGGCCCAGTCCAGCGAGGTCGCGTCGGCCACCGAACTGCAGCAGGCCTACGCCGCGGCCGAGCACCGGTTCGCCGGCCGCGACGTGCCACGACCCGAACACTGGGGTGGTTTCCGGATCCTGCCGGAGTCGATGGAGTTCTGGCAGGGACAGCCGAGCCGGATGCACGACCGACTGCTCTACCGCCCGTGGGCCGACGGCTGGAGGATCACCCGGCTGGCGCCGTGACCGGCAGCCATCCGGCCGGACCGGCCCAGGATCGGTGCCGGGCCGTCAGGCCAGGTCGTTGAGGCCGATCCGGACGGCGAGCACCTGGCCGGGCAGGGCCTGCAGCACCCGCAGCCTTGGGTCCGGGGTGGCCACGAAACCGGGCAGCACCAGCCTGGTCAACGGTGCCAGCTGGGGACGGTCCAGGACGGCGGCGACGCCACTGCGGTCACCGCCGGTCACGACCGCGTCCAACGTGGCCGCCACCGGCAGCAGGATGGCCTCGGCGGTGGCCGCCGCGCGGTCGTAGAGCTGCTGGGCCTGGTTGTCCCGCCGGCGCGCGTACCGCTGCTGGGACCAGCCGCCGGCCTTGGTCCGGCCCTGCACGTATCCGGAGCCGACCCGCGACGCGACCAGCTGCTCGCCGTCGAGGACGCCGACCGCGAAGCCGCCGCGGCGGACCAGCAGCGCGCCGATCCGGCGGTCGATGCCGACGTGGTCGATCAGCCGCCGGGTCGGGGCCGCTGATTCGGGTCCGCCCAACGGTGGGAACGGGACGGCGATCCGGGCCTCGGCGCCGTCCGCGGCCACCACCAGCACGGTGTCGCCGACCTGCGCGTCCCGGCCGGCGCCGTGCCGAGCGGTGAAGTTCTGCAGCCAACGGGGCAGCCGCTGCCGCTCCACCACCACCGTCCGCGCCGTACCCGTCACAGCGAAGACGCTAGCGCCCGCCCGCGCCGTCGACCCGGCGCGGGAGCGGGCTCGGTCCGGGGACGGGCCGGTCGGGAGACGGGCCGGTCGGGAGACGGGCCGGTCGGGAGACGGGCCGGTCGGGAGACGGGCCGGTCGGGAGACGGGCCGGTCGGGAGACGGGCCGGTCGGGAAAGGACCGGTCGGGAAAGGACGAACCCGCGAGCTGGGCGACGGTCCGCGCCTCCCGATGGAGGTGCTGGATCCGTCGGCCGGGTGGACAGGCCCGGCGCTCGCGGGTTCGGGTGTTGGCTGTGGATTAGCCGGCCGTCAGGCCAGTCGATCCAGACCAGCTGGTCCTTGGCGGCTAGCTAGCCGTCACCTCACTTGTCCGAACGTCACTCATTTATCGGACCACCTCCTTTCCGTGTGCCTCAACGGTAAGTCGGCGGGCGCGACGGGTCAATGGATTTGTCGAGGCCGGCCCTGCGGTGGAGCGGGAATCCCTGCTCCCGGGCCCCGGTGAGGGCGTCGCCCGCGCCGGCGGGAACGTTTCGGACCGAAGTCCCCAACGACGCTCAGAGGTCCGGGGCCGCTCGGCAACGCAGCGGCTCGGGCCACGGTGACCGCCCAGTACGGCGGTCCGCCCAGTGCGGCGGCGGTGCGGCGGCCGGGAACGGCGACCCGGGAGAGCGTTGCGAGGGATCGGTCCGGGACCGGGACGTCAGGCGACGATCACCTCGACGCCGTTGCGGCGCATCCGCTGGATCTGGTCGCGGTCGGCGTCGGTGTCGGTGAGGACCGCGCTCACCTCGTCCAGCCGGCAGATCCGGGAGAAGCCGATCTCGCCGAACTTGGTCGAGTCCACCACCACCACCGCCCGCTTGGCCCGGGTCACCATGATCCGGTTGATCGCCGCCTCGGCCTCGTCGTTGGTGGTCACACCGGCATCGGCGTCGATGCCGGTGGCACCCAGGAAGCAGATGTCGGGGGTCAGCTGGCTGAGGCTGTCGGCGGCCAGCGACCCGACCAACTCATAGCTCTGCGGCCTGGCCACCCCGCCGCACACCACGATCTTGATGAACGGCCGGACGGTCAGCTCGGTGGCGATGTTCAGGGCGTTGGTGAGGATGGTGACACCGTTGTGCAGCGGCGGTGAGGTGGGAATGGTCCGGGCGATCTCGATGGTGGTGGTGCCGCCGTTGAGGGCGACGGTGCAGCCGGGCCACAGCATCTGCACCGCGCACTGCGCGATCCGGGTCTTGGCCTCGGCCCGGTTGCTCGACTTGTACCGCAGCGGCAGGTCGTAGCTGGTGGAGTTCGGTACGGCGCCGCCGTGGGTGCGCGACAGCAGCTGCTGCTCGGCCAGGTGGTCCAGATCGCGGCGGATGGTGGCCGCCGACACCCCGAAGTGGGCGGCGGACTGCTCGACGTCGATGCTGCCCTCCTCCACGAGGCGTTCCAGCAGGGCGGTCAACCGTTCGGCTCTGGTCATCGGGGCCTTCCTCCTGCCGGTCCGGTGGGGACGGTTCCGCGTCGGCGACGGGTCCGCCGGGGCGGTCGGCCACTGATATGAGCCGGCTGCGACAGGTGAGAGCATGATATGTTCATATCTGCGTGTTTGAGTAGCAAATGCGCATAATTCAGCCTTTCGGCGACACGCTTCACCCCACACATCCCCCGCAGGCGGACATGGAGGACGCGGTGACCACACCGGAACCCGATCAGCCCGGAACCACGCAGGCCCGAACCGACCAGGCCGGAACAGACCAGGCCCGATCCGGTCGGTACGTGACGGAGGAGATCGCCTCCCAGCCGCAGATGTGGGCCCGCGGCATCGACCTCGCCGGTCAGGTCACCGACCTGCTGCCGAAACCGGGTGAACGGGTGGCGTTCGTCGGCTGCGGTACCTCCTGGTTCGTCAGCCAGGTGCTCGCCGCCTGGCGGGAGTCCGCCGGCCTGGGCGAGTCCGATGCCTTCACCGCCACCGAGATGCCGACCGGCCGCAGCTACGACCGCATCGTCACGATCACCCGGTCGGGCACGACGACCGAGATCATCGACCTGCTCGCCGCCGTCCGCGGCTCGGTTCCCACCCTCACCCTGACCGCCGATCTCGACACCCCGGTGGTCGGAGTGGCCGACGGTGTCGTCGACCTGTCCTTCGCCGATGAGTCCTCGGTGGTGCAGACCCGGTTCGCCACAACCGCGATGATGCTGTTCCGGCAGGCGTTCGGTCTGGTGCCCGAGGGCATCCTCGACGCCTGCGCCGCCGCCGTCGCCGCCGAGATCCCGGACCGGCACGTCCGCGCCGAGGAGATCAGCTTCCTCGGCCGCGGGTGGACCATCGGCGTGGCCAACGAGGCAGCACTGAAGTTCCGCGAGACCTCCTCGAGCTGGGCGGAGGCGTACTCGGCGATGGAGTACCGGCACGGACCCATCAGCATCGCCCAACCCGGTCGGCTGACCTGGATGTTCGGTGCGGCGCCCACCGGCCTGGCCGACCAGGTCGCCGCGACCGGCGCCGAGTTCGTCGACCACGACCTGGACCCGCTGGTGGATCTGGTGCTGGCCCAGCGGGTGGCGGTGGCCCGCGCCCTGGCTCTGGGCGCCGACCCCGACCAGCCGCGCAACCTGACCCGCTCCGTCGTGCTGTCCGCCTGACCAGCACGCGGTAGGCCCAGGCAGCCAACACGCCCCAACGAGCGGAGAACACGTGCACACGGACCCGTCAGCGCCGACCCTGTCCGCCGAGGGCGCGGTGGTGGTCGCCGTCGACCTCGGCGGGACCTACACCAAGATCGGTCTGATCGATCGGGCCGGCACCGTCCGGGCCGAGACCCGGGTGCCGACCCGCCTGACCGCCTTCACCGACGGCGACGGCGGCCGGGGCACGGTCGACTGGCTGGCCGAGGAGATCGGCGCCTTCGCCGCCGACCGGGCACAGGTGCTGGGCACCACCGCGGTCGGTTTCGGGGTGGCGGTGCCGGGCATCATCGACGCGGTCGCCGGCACCGTGGTGGCCGCGCCGAACATCGGCTGGACCGACATCCCGGTCGCCGGTCCGCTGGCGCACCGGCTCGGACTGCCGGGGGCCATCGGCCACGACGTCCGCACCGCCGGCCTGGCCGAATGGCAGTTGGGCGCCGGCCGTGGCGTCTCCAACCTGCTCTTCGTCCCACTGGGAACGGGCATCGCCGCCGCGGTGATCGTCGACGGCCGGCTGCTGGAGGCCGACGGCTACGCCGGTGAACTGGGCCACATCGCGGTGCCGGCGGCCGGCACCCAGATCTGCGCCTGCGGCGGAGTGGGCTGTCTGGAGATCGTCGCCTCCGCTGCCGGGGTGGTCCGTAACTACGTCCGGCTGACCGGCGTCAGCCAACCGCCGACGGCCGAACGGATCGCCGTGGACGCGCGCGCCGGCGACGCTGCCGCCCTCGGCGCCTTCGAGATCGCCGGGACGGCGCTGGCCGAGGCGTTCGTCATCGCCCTCACCCTGCTCGGACCGGAGACCATCGTCATCGGTGGCGGACTGTCGGGGGCGGCCGACCTGCTGCTGCCACTGCTCACCGCCGAGTTCGACCGGCGGCTGGTCTTCCAGCGCCGGCCGAACCTGGTGACCTCGGCGTTCGGCAGCCAGGCCGGCATGGTCGGTGCCGGGCTGCTCGGCTGGCGCAGCGCCGCCGCCGACGACGACGGTGTCACCGACGAGGGCACCGATGAGATGGGAAGGTGAACCGGTGACCACCCGACGTCTGCGCTGCCGCGCGCTGGTCTCGGCCGACGGGGTGCTCCGCGACGCCGTGCTCAGGATCGACGGCGACCGGATCGCCGACCTGCGGTCGTTCGACCCCGGAGACCCGGAGCAGAGCAGCGACCCCACCCCGATCGAGGTCGTCGACGGCTGGGTGGTGCCCGGCTTCGTCGACACCCACACCCACGGCGGTGGCGGCCACGACCTGGCCAGCACCGATCCCGACACGGCCCGGCAGGCGTTGGCGTTCGCCCGGCGGCACGGCGCGACCAGCGTCATCGCCGGGCTGGTGACCGCCGAGATCACCACCCTGGAGGCGCAACTACGGGCGCTGGCGCCGCTGGTCGCCGCCGGTGAGCTGGCCGGACTGCACCTGGAGGGGCCGTTCCTCTCCCCGGCCAAGCGGGGCGCGCACACGCCCGGACTGCTGCGCGAACCCGACCCGGAGACGGTGGACCGGCTGCTCGCCGCCGCCGACGGCCGGCTGGCCATGGTCACCCTGGCACCCGAACTGCCCGGCGCCCTCGACGCGACCCGGCGGTTCGTCGACGCCGGCGTGCGGGTCGCCGTCGGGCACACCTCGGCCGACGAGACGGTCACCGCCGAAGCCCTGGACGCCGGTGCCACCATCGCCACCCACCTGTTCAACGCGATGCCGTCCATCCACCATCGCCGCCCCGGCCCGGTGCCGCTGTTGCTGACCGACGAGCGGGTGATGGTCGAACTCGTCTGCGACGGGGTTCATCTGCACCGCGATGTCATCGCGATGGCGGTCGCCGCTGCCGGACCGGACCGGGCCGCCCTGATCACCGACGCCATGCTGGCCACCGGGATGGCCGACGGGACCTACCGCCTCGGCGGCCTGGACGTCACCGTCCGTGCCGGCGTCGCCCGCTTGCGGACCGACGACGGCAGTGAGGGATCGATCGCCGGCTCGACGCTGACCATGGCCGCGGCGTTCGCGTTCGGCGTCCAGCAACTGGGCCTGTCGGTTCCCGAGGTGGCGCGGATGGCCGCCGGTACGCCGGCCCGCTGGCACGGGCTGGACGACGTCGGCGTCCTGGAGCCCGGCCGCCGGGCCGACCTGGCCGTGGTCGACGACCACGGCAACCTGCTCCGGCTGATGTCGGCCGGCGACTGGGAGGAACTGGCATGACCCTGGCCCGGCTGACCGACCTGACCGGCCCCGCCGCCGAGCGGCACCGCGGCGTCGGCGCCTTCAACGTGTTCAGCATCGAGCATGCCGAGGCCCACGTCGCCGGCGCCGAGGAGGCGGGTGCCCCGGTGGTGCTGCAGATCTCCCAGAACGCGGTCCGCTACCACCGCGCCCTCGAACCGATCGCGCTGGCGACCCTGTCGATCGCCCGTTCCGCGTCGGTCCCGGTTGTGGTGCACCTGGACCATGCCGACGACGAGGACCTGGTCGAGCAGGCCGTCCGCCTCGGTTTCGGGTCGGTGATGTACGACGGCTCCCGGTTGGACTACACCGACAACGTGGCCGCCACCACGGCGGTCGCCAAACGCTGTCATGCCGCCGGCATCGACGTGGAGGCCGAACTGGGTGAGGTCGGCGGCAAGGACGGTGTGCACGCGCCCGGGGCCCGGACCGATCCTGCCGACGCGGCCGCGTTCGTCGGCGCCACCGGCGTGGACGCGTTGGCGGTCGCGGTCGGCTCCTCCCACGCCATGACCACCCGGACCGCGCGACTGGACCTGGACCTGATCGCCGCGCTGCGTGCCGCGGTCGCCGTGCCGCTGGTGCTGCACGGGTCCTCCGGTGTGCCCGATGACGAGATCGGTCGGGCAGTCGCCGCCGGGATCACCAAGGTGAACATCGCCACCCACCTCAACGCCGTCTTCACCGACGTCATCCGGAGCCGGCTGGCCGCCGACCCGGGCCTGGTCGACAGCCGCAAGTACCTCGGCCCGGCACGCGCGGCGGTGGCCGGGGAGGTGACCCGGTTGCTCGGGATGCTGCAGGCCGCACCGGTGGATTAATCTGGCACAGTTCCGGATTCCGGCCGCCCCGGCGTGGTACGGAGTCGGGCCGGCGGTGCGCGGGGCCCCGGTCGAGCGACAGGAGTAGGGGATCGTGCGAGACCTGATCGACACCACCGAGATGTATCTGAAGACGATCTACGAGTTGCAGGAGGAGGGCATCGTCCCGCTCCGGGCCCGGATCGCCGAACGCCTGCACCACAGCGGACCGACCGTCTCCCAGACCGTCGCCCGGATGGAACGCGACGGCCTGCTGCATGTGGAGGGCGACCGCCATCTCGAGCTCAGTGTCCTCGGCCGGCAGCGCGCCACCCGGGTGATGCGCAAACACCGGCTGGCCGAACGGTTGCTCACCGATGTGATCGGGCTGGACTGGGAGCTGGTGCACGACGAGGCCTGCCGGTGGGAGCACGTCATCTCCGAGGAGGTGGAGGAGCGTCTGGTCGCCCTGCTGGAGGCGCCGACGTCCTCCCCCTACGGCAACCCGATCCCCGGTCTGGCCGAACTCGGGGTCAGCCGGCCCGTCGAGGACTTCCGCGCCGGCAACCAGCCGTTGGCTGACGCGGTCGACACCGATGCCGGTGAGCGGCGGGTCGCGGTCGTGCGGGTCGGGGAGGAGCTGCAGAAGGACATCGAACTGATGGCCGCCCTGCGTGCCGCCGGCATCCGGCCCGGCACCGAGGTGAAGGCGGCCGCCACCTCGGCCGGTGTCCGGCTGCAACCCGACGACGGACCGGTCTGCGAGGTGGACCGGGCCGCCGCGCTCCACCTGTTCGTGACGACCCTCTGAGCCCATGACCACGCGACGCGGCCCGGTGCGCACCGCCACCCCCGTCGACCCGACCGGCAGGATCCGGCGGTGAGCGGCGACGAAGGCGACTGGGGCCGGTATCTGGCCGATTTCCACACCCGCCGGCCCGGCGCGGTGGAGGCGGTGCTGACCCGCGCGACCGCCGGCGACCACACCCCCTACCGTTGGTTGGCCCGTGCCATCTCCGGCCCGGCCCGGACCGTGCTCGACCTGGCCTGCGGTTCCGGGGCGATGTCACGGGAGTTGGCCGTCGGCGGCCGGCAGGTGATCGGCCTCGACATCTCGGCCGCCGAACTGGCGCTGGCCGCCTCGCGCGGTCCCGGCCCGTGGATCCAGGGTGACGTCCGCCGGCTGCCGGTGCAGGACTCCTGCGTGGACGCCGTCACCGCCTCCCTCGGACTGGTGGTCGTGCCGCAGTTGGATCAGGTGCTCGCCGAGGTGGTCCGGGTGCTGAGACCTGGCGGAGTGCTGGCCGCCATCGCCCCGGCGCTGCGGGGCATCGCCCCCCGCGACCTGCGGGTGCTCGGCCGGGTCACCGCCCGGCTTCGTACCAAGCCCCAGTTCCCCGGCGCACTGGAGCTGGCCGGCTTCACCCGCGCCCTGACCGAGGCGGGTCTGCACCGGGTGGAGGACGCCCGCCAGCGGTACGCGTTCACGGTCAGCTCCCGGGCCGACGCGGAGACGGTGATGTCGGCGCTGTACCTGCCCGACACCCGGTGGTCGCGGGTCGAGTCGGCGATCGAACACCTGGAGGACCGGCTGGCCGCGCGCGGGCCGTTCGAACTGGCCATCCCGATGCGCCGGCTGGTGGCCATCAAGTAGCCGCGCCGGAATACCGCCGGGGGCCCCCGTGTTGGACCAAGGGTTGGACAGAGGCAGTAGGCAACCCGTCGGTCGCCGAAGCGACCGGCAGATGAGGAGTTCGGTATGGCAACGGTCGAGATCAACGCCGACACCTTCGAGAAGACGATCACCGAGAACGACATGGTGCTGGTCGACTTCTGGGCGGACTGGTGCAACCCGTGCAAGACGTTCGGGCCGGTGTACGACAAGTCCTCGGAGCAGCATTCCGACGTGGTCTACGCCAAGCTCGACACCGACGCGAACCAGGAACTCGCCGGCGCTCTCGGCATCCAGGGCATCCCGACCCTGATGGCCTTCCGTGAGGGCGTGCTGGTCTTCAACCAGGCCGGTGCGCTGCCGGCGAAGTCGCTGGAGGAGGTCGTCACCGCGGTCAAGGGCCTGGACATGGAGGAAGTCCACGCCCAGGTCGAGAAGATGAAGGCCGAACAGGGCGCCGAGCAGGCCTGACCCGCAGACCCGGCGAGCGTCCTCGACGCCGTCGACCAGGTCCCCGACGGGCCGGTGGAGCAGCCGCTCCGCCGGCCCGTCGCCATGTCCGGCCGGCCGAGCCCCTCGTCGGCCGGTCCGGGCGCTGACCGGCGTACGCGTATTCTCTGTGAACGGTTCGGCACCTGACTGTTGCAACACTGTGACTGACCGTCGAGCGGGCCGCCGCCGGATGCGGTCTATAGTCTGCGGGGACATGTTGACCGAGAGGGGCCGCGGCATTGGGAGCGCAAGATGTTGTCTTGGCACCCGTTTCGGCCCGAGATCCTTCCAGATCAGCGGCATCCCAGCTCCGTTTCTTGCAGGCATCGCTGCCTACGGTTCGGGCTTGGGCCTGGGCCGGGGTGCGCGGGTGACCGGACGGGTTGTGCCGGAAGGTTCGATCGGTCGACGTTGTGAAGGAATCGGGTAAGTGATCAAGTACCTGTTGCGGCGCGTCGGCGGCTGGCTGCTGATGATCGTCGTCGCCACCAACATCACCTACTTCCTGGCCAACGTCTTCCTGCATCCCCGCTCGCTCTACGTCGGGCGTCGGCCGCCGATCCCGGAATCCACCGTCGACAACCTGCTGCAGGCCAACAATCTCAACGACAAGGTGAGCGTCTTCGCCCGTTGGTGGATCTGGATCAAGGGCATCGTCCTGCACTGGGACTGGGGCAACAGTCCGACCGGTGACCCGGTCAACGGTCAGGTCGGCTTCCGGATCTGGGTCAGCGCCGAGCTGGTCATGGGCGGCTTCATCATCGCCACCGTGATCGGTGTCGCGCTCGGCGTCTATGCGGCCTCGCGGCAGTACAAGCCGTCGGACCGGGTCAACCAGGGCCTGTCGATCGTCACCCTGAACATTCCGGTCGTGGTCGCCGCGCTCGGCGTGGTGCTGCTGGCGATCCGCTTCAACCAGTCCGTCGGCACCCGCATCTTCTACGTCACCGGCTCCAGATCGGCGAACGTGCATGGGTGGGCCGCGATACCCGACATCGCCCAGCACCTGTTCCTGCCCACCGTCGTCCTGGTCCTCACCGGGTACGCCGGCACCCAGATGCTGCAGCGGTCCCTGCTGCTGGACAACATCTCGGCCGATTACGTGCGGATGGCGCGGGCCAAGGGCCTGACCAAGGCCCAGGCGATCCGCCGGCACGCGCTGCGGACCTCGCTGATCCCGGTCGCCACCCAGGTCGCCTTCTCGATCCCGGCCGTGTTCACCGGCGCCATCCTGACCGAGACCATCTTCGGCTGGGAAGGCATGGGCAAGTACTTCGTCAGCACGATCAACAAGATGGACATCCACGGCGTGGTGGCCTCGGCCGCGTTCGGCGCTCTGATGACCGCCATCGGCGCGGTGCTGGCCGACATCGCCATCGTGATCCTCGACCCGAGAGTGCGGGTGCGCTGAGATGGCGATGACCGACGTCCGCAACGAGGACTTCGGGGACCCGGTCCACGATTCCGAAGAGGTCACCGAGGAGAAGCGGCAGCGCAAGCGGCTGTCCCGGCGCCGGCTCTATGTCCGTCGGTTCTTCCGCAACAAGCCGGCGGTCGCCGGGCTGATCATGTTCGCCGTGCTGGTGATCTTCGCCGTGTTCGGCGGGGTGGTGTCTCAGCACAGCTATCTGGAGACCGACTTCCTGAACCTGTCCTCGCCGCCCACGGCAGATCACTGGTTCGGCACCAACAACGCCGGCAACGATCTGTTCGCCCAGACGGTGCACGGTCTGCAGCGGTCGCTGGTCATCGCGATGATCGTGGCCGTCGGCAGCACCGTGCTGGCGGCCATCATCGGCGCGTCGGCGGCCTACTTCGGTGGCCCGTACGAACGGGTGGTGCTGGTCGTCATCCACTTCCTGATGGTGGTACCGACCTTCCTCATCCTGGCCATGATCTCCAACAGCTCCGGCGGTAACTGGGCGATCATCGCCGTCATCCTGCTGTTGATCAACTGGTTCTTCCCGGCCCGCACCGTCTGGACGCTGTCGCTGTCGATC
Organism: uncultured Actinomycetota bacterium; assembly: GCA_963758075.1. Taxonomy (GTDB): domain Bacteria; phylum Actinomycetota; class Actinomycetes; order Propionibacteriales; family Propionibacteriaceae; genus Microlunatus. The sequence goes on from CAVWTT010000005.1 coordinate 1,327,390, forward strand.
CGGGAGCGGGAGTACGTCACCGCCGCCCGCTACATGGGTGTCGGCGGCTTCAGGATCGTGTTCCGGCACATCATCCCCAACATCGGCTCGCTGCTGGTGATCCAGTTCACCCTCGGCGTGGTCGGTGCCGTGCTGTCGGAGACGAGCCTGTCGTTCATCGGCTTCGGCGTGAAGGACCCCGACGTGTCCCTCGGCTCCCTGATCGGCAGCGGCGCCGACACCATCACCAGCGCACCCTGGCTGTTCTACTTCCCGGCTGCCGCGCTGACCCTGCTCACCGTGTCCATGGCCCTCATCTCCGACGGGCTCCGCGACGCGCTCGATCCGACCTCGGCGGCAGGAGGGCGCGCGTGAGCGAACCGATCCTCTCCGTCCGCGACCTGCAGGTCAGCTTCCCGTCCGAGGCGGGCCGGGTGGACGCCGTCGACGGCGTCTCCTTCGACCTGATGCCGGGCCGCACCCTGGGCATCGTCGGCGAGTCCGGCTCCGGCAAGTCGGTCACCTCGCTGGCCATCATGGGGCTGCTGCCGGAGAACGCCCGGATCAAGGGTTCGGCGAAGCTGTCCGGCCGGGAGCTGCTGAGCCTGGACGACAAGCAGATGTCGCGGGTCCGCGGCGACGAGATGTCGATGATCTTCCAGGATCCGCTGTCGTCGCTGACGCCGGTGTTCACCATCGGCGACCAGCTGATCGAGGCGCTGACGATCCACGGGCAGATGTCGAAGCGGGCCGCCTTCCAGCGGTCGGTCGAACTGCTCCGGCTGGTCGGCATCCCGCGGCCGGAGAGCCGGATGAAGTCGTTCCCGCACGAGTTCTCCGGCGGCATGCGGCAGCGGGTGGTGATCGCCATCGCGATGGCGAACAATCCCCAGCTCATCATCGCCGACGAGCCGACCACCGCCCTCGACGTCACCATCCAGGCGCAGATCCTGGACGTCATCAAACGGGCCCAGGAGGAGACCGGCGCCGCGGTGATCATGATCACCCACGACATGGGCGTGGTGGCCGGCACCGCCGACGACGTGATCGTCATGTACGCCGGCCGGCCGGTCGAACAGGGATCGGTGTTCGAGTTGTTCGCCGAGCCGCGGATGCCGTACACGATCGGGCTGCTGGCCGCGATCCCGCGGATCGACAAGAAGGACAAGGCACCGCTGATCCCGATCCAGGGCAACCCGCCGCTGTTGGTCGACCTGCCACCGCGGTGCCGGTTCGCCGATCGCTGCCCGATCGCGGTGGAGGAGTGCTGGGCCGACGACCCGGAGCTGGCCGTCGTGGCGCAGCTGGGTGTGGCGCCGCACGGTCTGCACGACGAGCTCGCACCGCGGCACCGGGCGGCCTGCATCCGCGCCGACGAGATCACCGCCGGCGGGATGATCGACGGTCGCCCGGTCTATCCGGCACCCGAGCTGCCGCAGAGCGAGCTGGCCTCGGTGCCGCGCGCGGAGCGGGCCCCGGCGTTGGAGGTGCAGAACCTCACCAAGCACTTCCCGCTGACCGCGGGCGCGGTGCTGAAACGGCGCGTCGGCACCGTGTTCGCCGTCAACGGGCTCACCTTCGACATCCGCGAGGGCGAGACGATGGCCATCGTCGGCGAGTCCGGATCGGGCAAGACGACCACGCTGCTGGAGATCATGGACCTCGATCCGCGGCAGCCGGGTGATGTCCGCATCGGCGGCCAGAGCATCCGTGGCATGGACCGGCGGCAGATCCGCCGGCTGCGTCACGACCTGCAGATCGTCTTCCAGGACCCGATGGGAGCTCTGGACCCGCGGCTGACCGTCTTCGACGTGATCGCCGAACCGCTGCGGACGCAGGGACGGTCGCCGCACGAGGTGGACCAGCGGGTGGAGGAACTGTTGGACCTGGTCGGCCTCGACCCGACCCACAGCGACCGGTTCCCGACCGCCTTCTCCGGTGGCCAGCGGCAGCGCATCAGCATCGCCCGGGCGCTGTCGACCAACCCGAAGGTGATCGTCCTGGACGAGCCGGTGTCGGCACTGGACGTCTCCATCCAGGCCGGTGTGATCAACCTGCTGGACGAACTGAAGGCCCGGTTCAAGATCTCCTACCTGTTCGTCGCCCACGACCTGTCGGTGGTGCGGCACATCGCCGACAGGGTGGCGGTCATGTACCTGGGCAAGTTCGTCGAGTTCGGTGAGATCGACGCGGTGTTCGACAACCCGCAGCACCCCTACACCGAGGCGCTGCTGTCGGCCATCCCGCTACCGGACCCGGTCAAGGAGCGGAGCCGGGAACGGATCCTGCTCACCGGTGACCTGCCGAGCCCGATCGACGACTCGCCGGGGTGTCGGTTCGTCAGCCGGTGCCCGTTGTACGTGACGCTGGACGAGGCCGACCAGGCCCGCTGCCGGCACGAAACCCCGTTGTTGACCGGAAAGGAGGGGGTCCACACCAATGCATGTCACTACCGCTAGAACCAGCTGTGACATCGGTGATGCTCCGCCGGTCGGCCAGGAGCGAAAGGGTCGGGACTATAGAGCGATGAGTTGAAGAGCATTTCCCACGAAGAACGACGATCAAACAGATCCTGAAAGGTTCTCCATGAAGTTCGGAAAGAAGTCGGCGGTCGCCGGGATCGCGGCCGCGGCGCTTTCGCTCACGCTCGTGGCCTGCGGTGGCGGGTCGGGCGGCGGCAGCAGCAGCGGTCAGAGTACTGCCCACCAGCAGACCAACACCAACGCCTCGAAGGTGCCGGCGGACTACAACCCGCAGTCGCGCGCCAACGTCAAGGATGGCGGCACCATGACGGCGCCGATCACCGAGGTCCCCGACCAACTGAACGCGTTCAACGCCGACGGGTCGGCCTACACCGCCCAGCTGTGGTCCTGGTACAACCCGCAGATGATGTACTACACCCCGGCCGGTGACTGGTCGATCAACAAGGACTACCTCACCGATGTGAAGTCCGAGACCACCAACGGCAACCTGGTCGTCACCTACACGATCAACCCGAAGGCCAAGTGGAACGACGGCAGCCCGATCACCTGGGAGTCGTTCAAGACCACCTGGCAGGACAACAACGGCAAGAACAGCGCCTACGCCGCCAGCTCCACCGACGGCTACAGCCTGGTCAAGTCGGTCACCAAGGGCACCGACGACCGGCAGGCCGTGGTCACCTTCAACGGCCCGTGGGCCTGGTGGCACGGCATGTTCAACTTCATCCTCAACCCGCACGTCAACTCCCCGAAGGTGTACAACTCCGGCTACGTCAACAAGCCGCACCCGGAGTGGGGCGCCGGGCCGTACACCATCAGCAGCTTCGACAAGAAGACCAGCACCGTCACCTTCAAGCAGAACCCGAACTGGTGGGGCGACAAGGGCAAGCTGGACTCGGTGACCTTCCGCCAGATGGAGGACACCGCGGCGATCAACGCCTTCAAGAACGGTGAGATCGACTACGTCTCCGTCGGCACCAAGGACCGGCTGGCCCAGGTCAAGGGGATGTCGGGCATCACCATCCACCGTGCCGGCTCGGTCTCCAATGCGCTGCTCGAGGTGTCGGGCAGCAGCCCGCAGCTCAAGGACGTCAACGTCCGCAAGGCGCTGATGATGAGCATCGACCGCAAGACCATCGACAAGATCGTCTTCAACGGTCTGGACTACACCGAGACCCCGCCGGGATCGTTCAACCTGTTCCCGTTCCAGAAGGGCTACGTCGACTCCTTCAGCAAGGCCGGCTACAAGTACGACCCCGCCGCGGCGAACAAGCTGCTCGATCAGGCCGGCTGGAAGAAGGGCTCCGACGGCGTCCGCGCCAAGGGCGGTCAGAAGCTGAGCCTGTCCTACCCCGTGATCGGTAACGATCCGGTCGTCATCGCCCGCGGCAAGGCGATCGTGTCGATGGCCAAGGCAGTCGGCATCCAGCTGAACATGCAGCAGAAGCCGTCGGCCGATTTCTCCAAGGTCTTCACCGGCGGTCAATGGGACGTGTTCGGTCTGGGCTTCGTGTCCAGCGACCCGTACGGTGTGGCCTACATGTGCCAGCTGTACTGCTCCGACAGCGGTCTGAACCTGACCAAGACCGGCACCAAGCCGCTCGACGCCAAGATCAAGGCGCTGGCCAAGATCGCCGATCCGACCGAGCAGACCAATCAGGCCATGCAGCTGGAGCCGGAGGTCATGAGCAAGACCTGGGGTCTGATGCCGCTGTACAACGGCCCGACCATCTGGGCGACCAAGAAGGGTCTGGCCAACTTCGGCGCCGAGACCTACACCGGTCCAGACCTGTTCCGCGCCGGCCCGGTCCAGGACGTCGGCTGGCAGAAGTGACCCGGTTCCCGGCCGGGGTGACTCGGACGGGATGACCCGGAACCGTCGAACGGCGGGGCCCGCACACCGCGGGTCCCGCCGTTCGACGTCTGCGGGATGGCTCCTGGGGCTTGGCTCCGGACCAGCGGCCCCGCCTGCGACTGGGCCGGGACGAGGCGAATGGTCTCGGCGGCGCGGACCTGTCAGGATGGGTCCCGGCCCGCAGCCGTCGGGCGGGCCGTGCCCTCGTAGCTCAGGGGATAGAGCAACCGCCTCCTAAGCGGTGGGTCACAGGTTCGAATCCTGTCGGGGGCGCCTCGGAGGGACAACCGTCGCCTGCTGGGCTGGACCCGGCCGCGGTCGAGACGGGGCCCGGGCGCACCGCCCCGAGCGATGGACGAGGCGCCAGCAGGGCTTGACCCCTGTCCCGAAGTGAGGTATCGCTGATTGAGAGATCATGCCCGGACACGGCTGGCGGTCTGATGCGCCAGGGTCTGGGCACGGCGCGCGAAGGAGCCTCCACATGTGCGGCCAGGGCCTTCTCAACGGCCGGCCCGGCCTGCCCGGGTCGCGGACCTGTAGCCCCGCGCTGGGCTGAAGCCGGGGCGCAGCCGTGTCCGCAGCGCAGGCAGGGACGACCAAACGTGTCAAAACCGGGCTGACCCTGACGCTCGGCCTCCTCACCGGTGCCTTGGGATTGGCGGGCAACGCGGTGGCGGCGGTCGTGGCGAAGGCATCCGGCTCCTACGCCTGGCTCGGGGTGCCGGTCGCTGCCGTCGGCGTCTCGGTCATCACGGCCTTCGCCACCGCCCACACCGAACACCTGTGGCCCGAGCCGACCGAAGACCGATCCGCCGACGGCACCCCGACGATCCCCGTCGAGCCTCGCCCCCGGGGCCTGCGCCTGACCACGGCGCTGGTGGCGGTCTTCCTGGTCATCGGCGCAGGAGGCCTGGCCATGACGCTGGGAACCAGGTACGTCGTCGGCATCCTGACGGGCAGCGAAGCCGGAGTGAACCTGCTGGTCACACCCGTCACGTCAGCGTCCAAGGGACTGGAACTCGTCGTCGACAAGTTCGAGGACACCCCGCATTACACCCGCGTCACGCTCACCGTCCACAACACCGTCGGCAACCCACTGTCCCTCCCGCTGTACGGAAACTGCGTGGTTGTCGGAAGCGACGGCACGACGATGGAGGCGGACGCCTTCCGAAGTCACTGGAGCGAGACGGTGGCATCCGGCTCGCGGCAGCGCGGCACGATCGTCTTCGGCGGCCACCTGCCTTCCCCCGTCACCGAGGCGAGCCTTGCGTTCGCGACCGTCTATGAACAGGGTTTCGCGGGACCGGACTCCATCCGCGTGGACGGCATCATGCTTCGCCCACAATGAGACCGGCCCGCGGACCTGGGGAGTTGTTCGCGCCCGCATGAGGCCGGCCGTCGCCGATGGCGCGGAGCGCGTTCAGGATCGTCGCCAGGTCGACCGCCTCCTGCAGCAGCGCACCGGCGATCGGCGGCAGCACGCCGGTGAGCGCGACGCCCATCAGACCCACGCTCAGCCCGATGCCCAACCAGATCGACTGCAGCGCGACCCGGACGGTCCGCTGGGCGACCTCGATCGCGGTCGCGGTCCGCGAGATGTCCTCGACCAGCACGACCGCGTCGGCGGACTCGCTCGCCGCGGTGGAGCCCCGAGCGCCCATCGCGATGCCGACGTCGGCGGCGGCCAGCACCGGGGCGTCGTTGACGCCGTCGCCGACCATCAGCACCGGTCTGGGCTCAGCCGTCTGCACGATGCGTACCTTGTCCAACGGCAGCAGCCGGGATCTGACCTCGGCGACACCGAGCTGGCCGGCGATGCTGCGGGCCGTCGCGTCGGCGTCCCCGGTGAGCATCAGCACCCGCTCGACACCGGCGCGGTTCAGCCGCCGCAGCGTGTCCTGGGCCTCCGGCCGCGGCGCGTCGCGCAGCACCAGTACCCCGCCCATGGCCCCGTCGACGGCCACGTACACCGCCAGCTCGCCCGATTGCAGCGACGGTTCGTGAACCTGTGACCCGATGGCCGCCCCGACGAAGCTGGGCTTGCCGACATGCACGTGCCGGCCGTCAACCACTGCGTGGACGCCGTTGGTGGCCACCTCCTCGGCCTGTTCGCCCGGCAGCACCGCGATGCCGCGGTCGCCTGCCGCGGCCACCACCGAGGCAGCCAGCGCGTGGGAGGAGTACTGCTCGGCCGAGGCCGCCAGGCGCAGCACCGTGTCGGCGTCCCGACCCGGTTCGGCGAGCACGGCCACCAGTTCCGGCCGGCCCTGGGTGAGCGTCCCGGTCTTGTCGAAGGCGACCGTCCGGATCCGGGCCAGCCGTTCCAGCACCGTGCCGCCCTTGACGATCACCCCGTGGCGGGCCGCGGTGCTCATCCCGCCGAGGAACGCGATCGGTGCCGCCAGCAGCAGCGGACACGGGGTCGCCACCACCAGCACCTCGGCGAAGCGCAGCGCGCTGCCCGACCAGAACCAGCCCAGGCCCGCCAGCAGGAACGAGAACGCCGTGAACGGCAGCGCGTAGCGATCGGCCAGCCGGACCACCGGGGCCCGGCTCTCGGCGGCCTCCCGGACCAGGGCGACGATGCGAGCGTACTGGCTGTCGGCCGCGGTCGCGGTGGCCCGGACGAGCACGGCGCCGGTGCCGTTGACCGCACCGCTGAGGACCTTGTCGTCGGTGACCCGCTCCACCGGCAGGCTCTCACCGGTCAGCGACGACTCGTCGAACACGCCGACCGACGACACCAGCAGGCCGTCGACGGGGACGACCTCACTGGGGCGCACCAGCAGCACCTCACCGGCCCGGACCTCGTCCACCGGTACGTCGACGACGACATCGCCATCGGGCCGGTGGGCGATCCGCGGAGCACCGGCCAGCAGCGCGGTGAGCTCCCGTCGGGCCCGGCCGGCGGCGAAGTCCTCCAGGGCCCGGCCGCCGGTCAGCATCAGCACGATGATCAACGCCGCCAGGTCCTCCCCGACAGCCAGGGTCGCCGCGATCGCCGACACGGCGAGCAGGTCCAGACCCAACCGACCGTGCAGCAACTCGCGGACCATGCCGACGGCCGTCCACAGCCCGACCGCGCCGGCGAAGCTGCCGGCCACCACGGCGGCCACGGCGGGCAGTCCGACTGCCCGCAGGCCCAGGTCGGCGGCCAGCACGGCCAGGGCGGCGATGACCAGGGGGTAGCTCCGCAGACCGAGCGCCGTGGGGCGCGCAGCGGGATCCGGGCGGGCGCCGGCACCGGTCGCTGCGGCCCTCTCGCTGGTCGTGCGACCGCTCATCAGGTCCCGGCCCGGCCCGCGGCCGGCAGGCCGCTGGAGCTGGGGAAGTATCCCAGCGTCCCGGCGTGCCGGCAAGACGCCGAGACCGGGACGACGCCGAGCGCGGGGCCGAGCACACAGGTGAACAGGATCCGGCACCAGAATTCGGGTCGGCCGGCCCGCCCGGTGGAATCGGCGGAACGCCGGCACCCGGTGCGGATGGCTTCGATCATGGACATCACAGATCCTGACTGGAGGGTCGGTGCAGACGTTCTCCCAGCACAGCCGACGGCGGGTCCGACCGGGAGGGGCCAAGGTCACCGACCGGCGCCGCACGGCGTCACCGGCCGCCGGCGCGGGCACCGGTGGCGCGCTGGTGGCTGCGGGACCGGCCGCGGAAGGGGCCGGCTGTGGACGGGACCGACCGTGGAAGGGTGGCGGCTGTGGACGGGGCGACCGTGGACGGGAACACCGAGGCGCAGCCAGGTCCCGACACCGGACCGGTGACGCGGCCGCTGCGGATCGTCGCGGCCCTCGGCGGCAATGCGCTGCTGCGGCGTGGGGAGCGTGCCGATGCCGCCGTCCAACAGCACCACGTCGCCGACGGCGTGCGGGCGCTGGCGCCGCTGGCACGCACGCACCAGCTGATCATCACCCACGGTAACGGCCCGCAGGTCGGTCTGCTCGCCGCGGAGACGGCGAGCGATCCGGCGCTGAGCCGGCCCTATCCGTTCGACACGCTCACGGCCCAGACCCAGGGCATGATCGGCTACTGGCTGGTCCAGGCGTTGCACGATGAGCTGGACGACGTGCCGGTGACCGCGCTGCTGACCCGGACCCTGGTGCGCCGGGACGATCCCGCCTTCCTCACGCCGACGAAGTTCGTCGGCACCGGCTACAGCCGCGCCGAGGCCGAGCGGTTGGCCCAGCGGTTCGGCTGGGATGTCGCGGCGGACGGCCAGCGCTGGCGACGGGTGGTGGCCTCCCCGGAGCCGGTCGACATCCTCGAACTGGGCGCGATCACCCGGCTGAGCAACGCCGGGTCGGTCGTCATCTGCGCCGGGGGAGGCGGTGTCCCGGTCGCCCGCGGCACCTCAGGACGGTGGTCCGGCCTGGAGGCCGTCGTCGACAAGGACCTGACCGCAGCGCTGTTGGCCCGGATGCTGCGCGCCGATGCGCTGCTGCTGCTCACCGACGTCGCCGGGGTCTACGCCGACTTCGGCACCGAGCGGGCCCGGTTGTTGCCTCGGCTGACCATCGGGCAGGCCCTCGGGCTGGCGCTGCCGGCGGGATCGATGCGTCCGAAGGTGGATGCGCTGTGCCGCTACGCCGCCGCCCGCCCCGGCGGTGTCGCCGCGGTCGGGCGGTTGGAGGATGCGGCGCTGCTGCTGACCGGCCGGGCCGGCACCCGGGTGGTCGCCAGTGACGCGCCGGCGGCCTGATCGGTGGTCTTGGGCCGTGGCAGCAGGTGACATTGGTCCCTGACCTGGTGCCCGATCGGCAGGGACGATGGGGAGCGACCCCGACACAACCCCGGAAGGTTCGTCATGTCCCAGACCGCCCCCTCGCGGACCCCCCTTTCCCAGACCGACCTGCCCCACCCCACCCTGTGGGTCCGACCGCTGGATCTGCCCGCCTGCTGGGCCCGGTTGGGCATGCAGCGGGAGGGTCGGTTGCGGGTCCGCACCGGCGCCGGCGACCGGGCCGTGGTGACCGCGTACCGGACCTACGTCGAGGGCAACTCGGTCGGCGTGGTGATCACCGTCCCCGAGTTCAGCAACCTCTTCCAGTACGCGGTGCGTCGATCGGTGACCCTGGAGATCAGCGGTCAGGACGCCGACGGCGGATCCTGGACTCTGCTGCTGACCGGTGTCGGTCACGAACTCGAGCCCGGCCACCATGGCGATGTGGACCAGTCGGAATGGCCCGCCGGCCTGGCCCGGCGGCACCTGTATCTCCCCGCCACCAGCCTGTCCGGCTCGGTCGCCCACCCGTGCGGAGTAGCGAACGGAGCACGGGCCGACGGGTCGCTGGGATGAGCACTGATGCGCTGCTGGAACTTCACGGCCCGAGCAGCCGCTCCGGCGCCGACCCGCAGGGGGAGTCAGCCGGCCGGCCGCTTCCCGACGACGCGGGTGGCCGGACCGATGCCTGCTGGCGGCCCTGCACCTGTCCGTCCGTCGGCCAGGTCGAGCTGCAGGACGCCGAGTTGCTGCGCCGGCCGCTGGCACGCACCCACATCGGGCCGCGGCTGTCCGGGCGTCGCGGGACCGGCCCCGGGCTGGCCGTCGGGTACGCCGATGTCTCCGCACTGATCCGACGGACCGGGCAGGTCCGACGGACCGGGCAACTCCGACGGACCGGGCAGCAGTCGGTCCTGCGCACCGGTCCCGGGCGCAGCGGCATCGGGCGGGTCGGTGTCGGCCGGCCCGGGGCCACCCGCCTGGACCGTTGCGGCAGCCACAGCAGCGAACAGCCGGACGACATGCCGGAGATCCGGAACCGGGAAGCGGAAGGATGATCAGGATGCCGCGGATGGCAGCGGGAATGATCAAGATGACCGAGCAGGAATGCTTCGAGCTGCTGCACGCCAGCAGCGTGGGCAGGGTCGGTTTCCAGCATCCCAACGGGCTGCAGATCCTGCCCGTGAACTACGTCGTCGACGGCAACTCGGTCGTCTTCCGCACCAGTCATTCCGGCCCCATCGGCGTCCTGGCCGAGGGGTCCGACGATGTCGCCTTCGAGGTCGACTACCACAACGCCGTCGGCGGGACCGGCTGGAGCGTGATGATGAACGGCCGGATCGAGCCGACCCGGGCCGAGGATCTCACCGACGTGTCCACCCACTCCCGCCTGATCCCCTGGGCCGGTGGCGAGCGGTCCCTGCTGCTGCGCTTCCTGCCGGAGTCGATCGACGGCCGCCGCGTGCGCCGCCGGACCGAGTGACACCGCGCACCGAGTGACACCGCGCCCTGAGGGCGTCGAAGGGCCGACCCCGGTCGAAGGGGCCGACCCGCGTGAACGGGCGCTGGTACGCCGCGTCCCGGGCTGGTCGGCGGTCGCCGGCAGAGCCTTCCTAGCTGCCGGCTGGTGAGGCTGCCGGTGCGACGGAGGCGACCGGCTGGTCGGCGGCGGGCGCCACCAACACCGACAGCGGCACGGCGACCACCGGCACGTCGGCGTGACGCAGGCAGTAGTGGCTGGTCGATCCCTCCAGGAACCGGTCGAACCCGGTGTGTTCGCGGGTGCCGACCACCAGCAGGCTCGCCCCCTGGGCGGCGCGGACCAGGTCCGGGCCCGGATTGCCCTCGATCTGGGTGAGCGTCCAGTGCGGCTCCGGCCGGACCGAGTCGAACAGCTGGTCGATCGTCGAATGCGCCTGCTCGTCCCAGGCCTGCTGGTTGGTCAACGGGATGCCGGCGACCCCGACCGCGTACGGCAGCGCCGGATTCCAGTGTGGGTGTACCGACACCACCCGCAGGGAGCTACCGGTGCTGCGGGCGTACTCGGCGGCCCACTGGAGCGCAGCCCGCGACTGGGGGGATTGGTCCACTCCTACCACGACGGTCGGTCTGATCATCGGTCGTCCTCCATCTGTCGGCTCGGCCCGGTGGGGGCCGAAGACATGTCGGCGCCGTCGAGGTCGACGCCACGACGACAGCATCCCGCCGCCGGAGCCGATCCGGCAGATCCCGATGGTCCGCCTCTCCTGCGGAGAAGGTCCCCAGCCGTAAGGGACCTCCGACCGTGCCCGACCGGTGATGACCTGTGCAGGCTGGGGTTCTGCAGGTCCGGCCCGTCCGGTGGTGAACTCCGGCTGCTCGCACCGTCCCCGGTGATCGTCCGGGTGGGGCAGGAATCGTCCCGCGAGCGGCTGCCCGACGGGACGGCGGCCATGCGGCCCGAGCGTTCGGGACTGACGTCCCTGGTGTCGGTCACGGAAATGCGGATGCTGGAGGGCACGTCGCTCATTCCAGTCAATTCGACCAGACGGGACAACCGTGAATTCCAGCCTTCGGACGGCTTTTCGCCGGGCCGCCGTCCGAGCCACCCTCGCACCGTCGGTGCACAACACCCAGCCCTGGCAGCTGCAGCTGTCGCCCGGCGGGATCGGGTTGTACGCCGATCCGGCCCGGCGGTTGGCCAGGCTGGACGCCTTCGGCCGTCAGCTGACGGTCAGTTGCGGCTGCGCCCTCTTCAACGCCCGGGTCTCGCTGGCCGCCGACGGGGTGCCCGTCCGTGTCGACCGCCGCCGGGATCCGCTCGCGCCGGACCTGCTGGCGGTGCTGACCCCGGCCGCGAATGCCGAGCCCGACGACGGCAGCAGGTCCAGGCTGGACAAGTACGTGGACCGGCGCCGCAGCAGCCGCCGGACGTTCACCGCGGAGAAGGTGCCCGAACCGGTCGGTCAGCAACTCGAAGCGATCGGGGCCCGGCACGGGGTCGGCCTGACCGTGCTGACCGATCCCGCCGCCGGATCCGTCCTGGCAGAGGTGCTGGACCGGACCCGGCGGATCGCCGAACTCGATTGCGCCTACCGGGACGAGTGGCGGGCCTGGTCGGAGCTGTCCGCGGAGGACTTCGGTGCGGAGGCAGGCGACGGGAGGGTCGCCGGGACGACGCTGGTGATCAGCACCGACGCCGATGACGCCCGCTGCTGGCTGCGGGCCGGCGAGACGCTGCAGCACCTGCTGCTCGAGCTGACCGGGCACGGGTACTCGACGAAGCTGTGCAGTCACGTCATCGAGATCCCGGCGGTCCGGGCTCAGCTGCGCAACGAACTCGGCCTGCCCGGGGTGCCTCAGGTGCTGCTCAGCGTGGGTCGCAGCGTGACACCGGACCCGGTGAGCCGGCGGCGTCGACTGCTCGAGGTCATCACCGAGACCGTCGGGTGACCTTGGTCGAAGCCGCTGGACCCAAGGTCTCCTGCGCTACCGTGGCGGTGTGGCTGGTGACGAGAGGCCCGGATACTCGTTGAACTTCCCCGACGTTCCCAAGCTCGAGCTGGACGAGCTCATCGATCAGTTGGTCGAACGTGCCGAAGGTGTGAAGCGCGCCCAGGGCCGGCTGCGTGGGCTGCTGCGGGCGATCCAGTCGGTGACCGGTGACCTGTCCCTGGAACGGGTACTGAGCCGGGTCGTCGAGGCGGCCTGCGAACTTGTCGGCGCGCAGTACGGCGCCCTCGGCGTGATCGGCGACGACGATCACCTGGAGCAGTTCATCCACGTCGGCATCGACGCCGACACGGTGGCCCGGATCGGCACTCTGCCCGACGGCAAGGGCCTGCTCGGCGCCCTGATCACCGACCCGGTCCCGATCCGTCTCCGTCACATGGCCGACGACCCCCGATCCTCCGGTTTCCCGTCGCATCACCCGGCTATGGACTCGTTCCTCGGAGTTCCGGTCTGGGTCCGTGGAGAGGTGTTCGGAAACCTTTACCTGACCAACAGCCGACACGGTGACTTCACCCCCGAGGACGAGGAGCTGGTGACGGCGCTGGCGCTCGCGGCCGGGACCGCGGTCAGCAATGCGCGGCTCTACCAGGAGTCGCAGCAGCAGCAACGCTGGCTGGAGGCATCGGCAGAGGTCCAGGCGCAGCTGCTCAGCGCCGCCGGTGAGGACCCGCTGCGTACCATCGCCCGGCACGCCATCGAGGTCTCCGGCTCCGACCTGGTCATCGTCGCACTCGTCAGCCCGGACGACGACACGGTGATCGTCGAGTTCGCCTTCGGCCAGGGCGCGGAGGATCTGCTCGGCCGACGGTTCCCGATCGCCGAGACGCTGGCCGGCAAGGTGATCGAGTCCGGCGAGCCGATGCTGCTGGCCAACGCCGCCGACCGCGCGCAACCACTCGTCCATCTGGACTCGGTGCTGGACGCCGGGCCGATCCTCGCCGTTCCGCTGCAGGGCAATGAGCGTGCCCGCGGCACGCTGACCCTGGCTCGTCGCCGCGGCCGCAGCTCGTTCAGTGCCGCCGATCTCGACATGGCTGCGGCATTCGCCGCTCATGCCAGTGTGGCGCTGGAACTGGCCGATGCTCGCGAGGCCACCCAGCGGATGATCATGCTGGAGGATCGCGACCGGATCGCCCGTGACCTGCATGATCACGTGATTCAGGAGCTGTTCTCGATCGGTCTGGGGCTGGAGGGAGTCGCCGGGCAGTTGCAGAGCTCGCCACAACTGGCGCAGCGGATCATCCGGCGGGTCGACGACATCGACCGAGCCATCCGGCGGATCCGCACCAGTATCTTCGCCCTGCGCGGCAGCCTGACGTCGGCGCCGGACGGCCTGCGCACCCGCATCCTGGAGATCGCCGGCGATCTCACCCCGCTGCTGGGTTTCGCCCCGGCCGTCTCCTTCGCCGGACTGGTCGACCTGGGCGTGGACCAGGAGCTGGCGGAGGACGTCACCGCGTGTCTGCGCGAGTCGCTGACCAATGTCGGCAGGCACGCCCGGGCTTCGTCGGCGTCGGTGGACGTCGAAGTGGTCGGCCGGGAGTTGACCGTCCGGGTCAGCGACAACGGGGTCGGCATGCCGGCCAGACCGACCCGCCGCAGTGGTACCGCGAACCTGCAGGCGCGCGCCGAGAAACATCGCGGCTCGCTTCTGATCACCCCGCGCGACGGCGGTGGCACCGTACTGGAATGGAAGGTGGCGATCTCATGATCGGCAGTGCTGGCAGCGGCCACGATGAGGCAGGCGCGCCCCGCGACGGGGCCGCGAACCAATCGCGGCCCATCCGCATCTTCCTGCTCGATGATCATGAAGTGGTCCGGCGCGGGATCGCCGAACTGCTGTCGGATGTGGACGGTTTCGAGGTGGTCGGGGAGTCCGGCTCGGCGGCGCAGGCACTGCCCCGGGTGCTGGCCTCCAGGCCCGATGTCGCCATCCTCGACATGCGACTGCCCGACGGCAGCGGGATCGATGTCTGCCGCGACATCCGGTCGGCGCTGCCGACGACCTACTGCCTGATCCTGACCTCCTACGACGACGAGGACGCGGTGCTGTCGTCGGTGCTGGCAGGCGCCTCGGGCTACGTGCTGAAGGAGGTCCGGACCTCCGGTCTGGTGGACGCCATCCGGCAGGTCGCGATGGGACGTTCTCTGATCGACCCGACGGTGATCGGCCAGGTGATGGCCCGGGTCCGGCAGAGCGAGACCGGTGACCCGCGGGTGGCGGGGCTGACCGAGCGGGAGCGTGAGGTGCTGGACCTGATCGCCGACGGCCTGACCAACCGGGAGATCGGCGAACGGCTGTTCCTCACCGAGAAGACGGTGAAGAACTACGCCACCAGCCTGTTCGCCAAGCTCGGGCTGCAGCGGCGCAGTCAGGCGGCCGTGCTCGGCGCCGAACTGCGCCGGCAGCAGCAGACCGGCCGCGGCTGACGCCGTAGAGCCGGTCTGCTGGATTCTGCACGGGGCACGGATACGGTCCGCGGCCGCGGTCAGGACGGCACGGTGTGACCGTGGACGACGATCACCGGGCAGGCCGCCTTCTCGGCCACTGTCGAGCTGACCGACCCGAGCAACATCCCGGCCATCCGACCGTGCCCGCGGCTGCCGACCACGACCAGCGTCGCGGACTTGCTGGCCGTGACCAGGGCGGCGATCGGTGAATCCAACACCACCGACTCGGTGACGTAGGCCGGATGCTGCTGGCCGAAGACGATCCGCAGCGCCGTCCGCAGTTGCAGTTGGGCCTCGTCCTGCGGGTTGGTGTCGTCGACCCAACCCTCGTCGTTCCAGCCGATGGGCTCCTGCCAGGTGGTGACCGCTTCGATGTCGGCACCGATCCGCCGGGCCAGGTAGTCCGCCCAGCGCAGGGCCTCCACCGAGGAAGGAGATCCGTCCACACCGACGACGATGCGCTGCCGGGTGCCGGTCCCGCCCTGGACGGGTGAGGCGGTGCTGGTCATGATGGTCTCCGTTCTTCGGTGCGGGCCGTACTGTGAGCAGCCGGCGAGGTGGTGATGGTCACCATGTCCAGCGGTGGTCCCGGACGAACGGCATCGACTGCCAACGGCCGCCGAGCCCCCAGCTGCGTCCGGTGGCTACCACCGCGACGACGATCAGGGCCAGCGCGTAGATGATGTGGTAGTCGACGAGCGGGTTGTTCGATCCGCTCGGAGCGCCGGCACTGGTGAGGCGGGCGGGCGGGAAGTCGGCCAGCCACATCATCATCAGCACGATGGTGCCGGCGACGGCGGCCGGACGCAGGGCGATGCCGGCCATCACCGCGACGCCGATGCCCAGCATGCCGAGCATGAAGAGCCAGTCGGCCCACCAGGCGCCGGCAATGGTGTGGGCCAGGGACTGGAACGGACCGACGTCGACCGACCCGAGGAATCCGCGCGTCGGTGACCCGCCGCGGATCCAGGCACCTGCCGTCGGGGTCGCGTAGTGCAGCCCGAACGTCTTGTCCAGGAACGCCCACAAGAAGATGAAGCCGGTGGCGACCCGCAGCGCGGCCGACCAGCGGCCCGCCGCGACGCTGGTCGTCTCCACGGCGGCCTGATCGGTCGGCCGGGAGCCGGCGACCGGTCGGGCCGGGGTGGGGACGACGCGCCTGCTCTTACCCGGCATCACGGTATGACTGTGCGCACTCATCTCGATCATGTCCTCTCCGCATTGCTGCGACCTGGCGGTGTCGACCACGGTCGGTCGGCTGCTGCCCGCTGATACTGATCATCCGGCCGCCGATGGCACGCGGTGCAGTAGCCAACGACCGCCTCGGCCGGGACCTTCGACCCGAACGGCTCGGTGCCGGCACCCCGGTGCAGACGGCTGTGACCGGGAAATCCGGCCACCGGGGACCTAAGACCCTGCCTCACCGGCGCCGATGAGGTGAGGGTGAAGGGGAGGAGGACCCATGTCTGAGCACGAGCCCCCCGCTTGGTCGGCACTGGTCGTCGTCGAGTCCGAATTCGGCAACACCCGCGCGGTCGCTGAGGCCGTCGCCGACGGGATCGGCGCATCGGCCGAGCTGGTGCCCGTGGACCGGGCGCCGGTCGTCCTGCCGGAGACCGTCCGGCTGCTCGTCGTGGGTGGCCCCACGCACGCGTTCGGGATGAGTACACCGGCGACGCGATCGACGGCAGCCGGCCAGGGCGGAAGCAGCACAGGCGGCATCCGGGAATGGATCAACACCCTGCGTCCGGTCGCCGGGTGCCGAGTCGCCACCTTCGACACCCGGCAGCGCAGTATGCGGCATCTGCCCGGTTCGGCGGCCCGGCGTGCGGCGAAGACCCTCCAGCACAAGGGCTTCGGCACCGCGGCCGCCGCACAGAACTTCTATGTCACCGCTACGTCCGGTCCACTCGTGGCCGGCGAGACCGACCGGGCCCGGGAGTGGGGCCGCCAGTTGGCCGCCGAGCTGCAGAAACCGGCGGCATGAGAGCACCAGCCGGCCCCAGAGCACAGACCCCGAACCGGAGGGATGCAGGCACATGATCAGGAATCTCGTCGTCGTCGGCATCGACGACAGCGCCGCCTCCCGAGCGGCGATGGAATGGGCAGCCGACTACGCCCGGATGATCGACGCCCGGCTGAAGGCGGTCCACGTCCGGCCCGCGGTAACGGGGCCGCACGAGACGCGGACCCGGCCGACGCCGGCGGCCACCGACCGGCAGGCAGAGCGGGTGCGGGACATCTTCTACTCGGTGAATCCCGAACCGGGCTGGACCCTGACGACGGCCCGCGGCGCCTCCGCCGCCGACGTGCTGGTCAGGACCGCCGAACATGCGGTGCTGCTGGTGGTCGGCAGCCGCCAGGTGAGCGGGATGTTGCACCACTCGGTCAGCCGGCACTGCACGCTGCATGCCACGGTGCCGGTGGTGGTCTGTCCCGACCTGGACAAGATCGAGGTCCGGCAGCGGGTCGCCCGGCAGGCGGCGGCGACCGCCTCGTGACCCGTGACGTGGCGAGGACATTGGTCCCTGGCAGCCGGGACATCGGCAGGCAGACGCCGACAGCGCCGGCAGCCGACGCTGGACTGGACAACACCGTTCGCCGGCCACCATCGGTCGGGCGCGTTCAGATCCGAGAAACGAGTAGATCATGACCGGACACCTCACCGTCGGCATCGACGGTTCGCGGGGCAGCGACCGCGCGCTGGAGTGGGCCGCCGCGCAGGCCCACCGGAGCGGCGTCGAACTCGAGATCGTCTACGCCTACAGCGTTCCCTGGGACCGTTCACCCTTCGGATCGCCGGCGCAGGATGCGATCGAGAAGTACTGCGGCGATCTGCTGGCCGCGGCCGAGCGCCGGGCCGAGAAGGCCGCGCCGGGGCTGGTGATCAACACCCGGAGTGAATCCGGCTCGGCGACGGCGGTGCTGCTGGAGGCGTCCAAGGACGCCGTCGCGATCGTGGTGGGAGCCCGCGGCCGTGGCGGCGCCGTCGGGACGATGATCGGCTCGGTGGGGACCCGGTTGGCCACGACCGCGCACTGTCCGGTCTACGTCGTACCGGACCGCGACGGCCTGCCCACCACCGGTCCGGTGGTCATCGGCGTGGACGATTCGGAGTGCGGTTTCGCCGCGATGCGACTGGCGCGCGCCGAGGCGGCGCGACGCCAGACCTTCGTCCGCGCGGTTCGCGCCTACCAGACCCCGGTGTTGATGGGACCGGTCGAACCGGAGATCCTGCGCCGGGTCCAACGCTTCGAGTACGACTCCGCGGCCACGGTCGTCGACGATGTCTGCAGGCGGACCGCGCACGGCGAAGGGGCCGACGTCGACATCAGGCCGCTGATGCTGGAGTCGCCTCCCGACGACGCCGTCCTGAAGGCGGCCGAGGACGCCCAACTCATCGTGGTCGGCTCCCACGGCAAGCACCTCGCCGGCCGGTTGCTGCTCGGATCGGTCAGCCGGCTGGTCCTGCAGGACGCCGGCTGTCCGGTCGCCGTGGTCAAGTACGACCACTGACCGATGCAGGTCTGGGCCGTCGACCGGCCGGGCCCGTTGGCCGGGCGCCCGCTGGTCCGGGCGCTCCGCGACACTCCGGTGCCGACCGCGGACGAGTTGCTGATCGCGGTGGAGGCCTGCGGCGTCTGCCGTACCGACGTCCATCTGGTGCTCGGCGAACTACCGGCGCGCGCGTCGGGAACCGTTCCCGGTCATCAGATCGTCGGGCGGGTGGTTGCTGCCGGCCCGGCCGCCCGCCGGTTCGCCGTCGGGGACCGGGTCGGGGTCGGCTGGGTGCGGCGGACCTGCGGGGCCTGCCCGGCCTGCCGGCGCGGGCAGGAGAACCTCTGTCCCGCCGCCGTCTTCACCGGCTGGGACGCCGACGGCGGGTTCGCCGAGTACGCCACCGTTCCCGACTCCTTCGCCCACGCCGCACCCGCGGGCCTGGCCGCGACGACCCTGGCCCCGTTGCTGTGCGCCGGGATCATCGGCTATCGCGCGTTGACCCGGGCCCGGCTGCCCCCGGGCGGCCGGCTGGGGCTGTGGGGCTTCGGCTCCAGCGCCCACATCACCGCCCAGATCGCCGCCGCCACGGGCGCCGAGCTGGTGGTCTCGACCCGCGGCCGGCGCAACCAGGAGTTGGCCGCCCGGTTGGGTGCCAGCTTCGTGGGTGATGCCGACCAACCACCGCCCGATCCGGTCGATGCGGCCATCGTCTTCGCTCCGGCCGGTGAACTGGTCCCGGCGGCGCTGCGTACCGTCCGGCCCGGCGGCACGGTGGTGCTGGCCGGCATCTACATGACCGACATCCCGGCGATGGACTACCGCGACCACCTGTTCGGCGAGCGCGACCTGCGCACAGTGACCGCCAACACCCGGGCCGACGCCGACGAGTTGCTGCGGCTGGCCGCCCGGCTGGACCTGCGGCTGCACACCACCGTGCTCGGATTCGACGACGTACCGGAGGCGATCGCCGCCATCGCCGAGGACCGTGCCGTCGGCTCCCTGGTCATCGACATGGTCGGTACACCGGCGCGCTGAGCCCGGCGGAACGCCCTTCGACGGGCTCGCGGCGCGGCCTGTGCCGGGGTCAGGACGCGCTCAGTCCGGTCTGCCGCTCCTCCGCCGAGATCAGGGTGAGCTTGCCGGCGGTGGGCACCATGGCCGCGAACAGCGCGGTGAACTCGGAGCTGGTCCGGGCATACCGGCCGGGGTAGGCGTGGTGCTGCGGGGTGTCGGACTTGAAGGTGACGTGCTTGCCGGGCTTCGCGGCGATCGTCTGGGTGAACGTGAACGAGCCCAGCACCAGGCAGCCGCCGGCGACCTTCAGCCCGATGATCAGCTCGCCCGGCCGGTACTGCCTGTCGACGGTGCCGATCGCTGCCGCCGTCTGCGTCTCCCGGGCCAGGTCGTCGGCATAGCGTTGCCGCGCGTCGCTGGCGGCGAACCGGGCTGCGTCACCCGAGCCCGGATCCTGCAGGGTTCGCGCGACCATCGACGGGACGGTCTGCGGCATCGCGGCGTAGTCGGTGGCCCGCGGGCCGACGATCGGCACCGGGGCGGTGGGGAAGTCGGGCACGTCGGCGGTGTACAGGCCGCCGCTGAAGGCGCGCTGCCAGCGGGCCGACGGGTCGGACCGGAGGTAGAGGCCGAGATTCTGCCAGCCCTCGGCGGTGTTGCTGTAGTCGCCGACCGTGACCAGGCGTTGTCGCTGGTCCGAGCCCGCGCCGGCGACCGGATGGCCCACCGAGTGCGGGAAGGTGTACTCATCGGCCGCCTTCGGCTGGTCCAGCCGGTCGGCCAGGGCGAACGTGGCCAGATCGCGCTGCAGCAGCACGCCGGTCTCGATCTCCGACAGCAGGCTGCGGTTCCGGGTGCGGAACGCGGTGAACAAGGACCGGGCGTAGTCGTCCTGCAGTCGCTGGACGGCCGCCGCGGTCATCGACGGGGCGTTGTCGCTGCCACAGCCGGACAGCAGCGGGACGGCGGCGGCAGCGGCCGACAACGTCAGGAAGGACCGCCGGCCCAACGTCCGGCGCCCGCGGGAACACCCGTCGACCGGCGCGGCACGGCTGCTGCTGATGATGATCACTTCCGCTGGGCTGGGAGGTCGGGGTCGGGGCAGCCGCCGGCGCCGTCGGCCCGGCCTCGCCTGCCCGGGGCTCAATATCTCACGTCGCCTACGATGCGTTGCCATGAGCGGACTGGATCAGGCCCGGGACAAGATGATCGCCGCCGGTGTGGCGCCGGAGGCGATCGAGGTCTTCGGTCACTACTACGAGCAGCTCGCCTCCGGGGCGACCGGGTTGATCCCGGAGGACTCGATCACGCCGCTGACCGAGGCTGATCGGCTCGTTGACGTCAGCATCGCCGAGGCCGACCAGCGCGCCGCCCTGGGTCAGACCGTGATCATCAAGCTCAACGGCGGTCTGGGCACCTCGATGGGCATGGAGAAGGCGAAGTCGCTGCTGCCGGTCCGTGGTGACCGGACCTTCCTGGATCTGATCGTGGCGCAGGTGCAGGCGGCCCGCCGCAGCCACGACGTGTCCTTGCCGCTGCTCTTCATGGACAGTTTCCGCACCCGGGACGACACGCTGGCCGCGCTGGAGCCGTACACCGACCTGCGTGCCGACGGGCTGCCGCTGGACTTCCTGCAGAACCGGGAGCCCAAGCTGCTGGCCGACGATCTGACCCCGGTGGAGTGGCCGGCCGAGCCCAGCCTGGAATGGTGCCCGCCCGGCCACGGTGATCTGTACACCGCGCTGCTGGCCTCCGGCGTGCTGCAGGCGCTGCTGGACGCCGGCTACCGGTACGCATCCGTCTCCAACTCCGACAACCTCGGCGCCGCGCCGGACGCCGCGATCGCCGGCTGGTTCGCCGCCTCCGGTGCGCCGTACGCGGCCGAGCTGTGCCGGCGCACCAAGGCCGACCGGAAGGGCGGCCACCTGGCGATCCGGAAGTCCGACGGCCGGCTGATCCTGCGCGACACCGCACAGACCCCGGATGCGGAGATGGACTACTTCACCGACGAGGACCGGCACCCGTACTTCCACACCAACAACCTGTGGTTCGATCTGCGGGTGTTGCAGCAGACCCTGACCGAACGCCACGGCGTGCTCGGGCTGCCGCTGATCAGGAACGTCAAGACCGTCGACCCGACCGACTCCGACAGCCCGGAGGTCATCCAGATCGAGAGTGCGATGGGCGCCGCGGTCGAAGTCTTCGAGGGGGCCACCGCGATCGTCGTCGGTCGGGAGCGGTTCCTGCCGGTCAAGACCACCAACGACCTGCTCGTGCTGCGGTCCGACGCCTACCGGGTCAGCGCTCAGGGCGCCCTGGTCAAGGACGTCGACACCGTGCCGTACGTCGATCTGGATTCTCGCCACTACAAGAAGATCGGGCCCTTCGACGCCCACTTCCCGGCCGGGCCGCCGTCCCTGCGGGCCGCCGAGAGCCTGACCGTGCAGGGAGACTGGACGTTCGGTTCCGGTGTACGGGTCGAGGGGGCGGTGACGCTGGACGACGACGGCGCCCCGCACACGATCGAGGACGGCACCGTGCTGCGCTGACCGCGCGGACACCGGCGTCGCGGGCGTCAGTGGATGCTGGCCACCTCGTCGAAGTCGAGCCGCGGGTTACGGGGGTGGAAGGCGTCCCCGGCGGGATGGCCGAGATTGACCAGCACCAGCGCCTCGTGCTTGCCGTCGGGGAAGAATTCCCGGCTCACCGCGTCGGCGTCGAAGCCGGCCATCGGTCCGGCGGCGAGACCGGCGGCCCGCACCCCGAGGATGAAGTAGCCGATCTGGAGTCCGGTGCTCAACCGGGCCGACGCGATCCGTCCGCGCTCGTTGCCGGCGTACATGTCCCGGTACGTGGCGCCGGCCTGCGGGAAGACCCGCGGCAACTCCTCATGGAAGTCGGTGTCGGCGGCCAGAACGGCGGTGACCGGCGCCTGTGATGTCTTGGCCCGGTTGCCCTCCGACATCAGCGGCAGCAGGCGCTCCTTGGCCTCGGCGGAGCGGACGAACGCGATCCGCAGCGGCTGGCTGTTGGCGGCTGTCGGTGCGAATTTGATCAACTCATAGATCGCCTGCAGCTGTGCGCCGGACACGGGCTCGTCGGTGAACGTGTTCGCCGTCCGTGCACCCAGGAAGAGCAGTTCCTGCGACCGGGGCGACAGCGCCAGCCGCTCGGCGAACTCGGCCTCGAAGTCGACGAGGTCCACAGCAGAATGAGTGGTGTCGGTCATGTCATGTTGAACATTCAACCCAGAGGCAGTGTTCCGCTATCTACTGTGACCTGCTTCACGCGCCACGCGTGCCCGCGTCCTGAGCCGGCCGTCCGCGTCCTGAGCCGGTCGACCGACGCCCCACCCGGCAACAAGCACCGCACCCAGCTCAGCGGGCGATCAGAACGACCAGGTTGCGCGGACCGTGAACGCCCTCGACCCGGTCCAGTTCGATGTCACTGGTGGCGCTCGGACCGGAGATCCACGTCAGTGGCCGGGTGGCGTCCAGCCGGGCGACCGCCTCCGGCACGGTGCCGACCACGGCGTCGGAATCGACCACGCAGACGTGCAGATCCGGGACCAGGCTGATGGCGCGACGGCCCTGACCCGGTCCGGCGTCCAGCACGATGGTGCCGGTCAGGGCGACGGCGACCGCGCTGGCGGTGATCACCGCGTCGATGCCGTCCAGATCGGTCGGGCCGAGGCCGGGGGAGTCGCGCACCACCCGGCTGGTGACCGTGGTCAGCCACTGCGGGTCCAGGTCGTCCGGCACCACCACCGACGCGGCCTGCCGCTGGGCCAGGACGTTGCCGATGACGCGGCCGACGTCGGCCCGGTCGATCACCTGCACCTCGGCGCGGTAGTCGTCGACCCGCTCGGCGAACAGATCGATCAGCGCCCCCGGATCCAGGTCCAGCGAGCGGTGATAGTCACGCGGCACCTCGGGCGCCACGGCATCCCGGATCGCGCCGCGGACCGCGGCCAGCACCTGCTCCCGGCTGCTCACCGCTGCTCCCCGCGGGTCCGCGCCCACCACTGGTGGAACGACTCCTTCGGGATGTCGGGCAGATCGCGGCTCTGGGTCCAGCCACCCAGCAGACCCGGCAGTCGACGGACGTGCCGGGCGGCGGGACCGGCCGCGCCCGCCAACCGCTGGGCACGTTCGAGCCGACGGTGGTCGGCGAAGGTCCAGGCCGCGATCCGCATGGCCAGCGCCTCGGTGTCGGGGCGATGACGGTCGGCCTTCTCCTCGACCACCTCGGCCCGCTGCTCGATCAGCACGGTCGGGATGTCGATCTTGACCGGGCAGGCCTCGTAGCAGGCACCGCAGAGGCTGGAGGCGTAGGGCAGGGCGGCGTCGTGTTCGTCGGTCACCCCGTGCAGCAGCGGGTTCAGGATCGCGCCGATCGGGCCCGGATAGACCGAGCCGTAGGCATGACCGCCGACCCGCTCGTACACCGGGCAGACATTCAGGCAGGCCGAGCAGCGGATACAGCGCAGGGCCTGGCGGCCGACGTGATCGGCGAGTGCGCGGGTCCGGCCGTTGTCCAGCAGGATGATGTGCATCTCCTGCGGGCCGTCGCCGGCGGTCACGCCGGTCCACATCGTCGTGTACGGGTTCATCCGCTCCGCGGTCGAGGATCGGGGCAGCACCTGCATGAAGACCTCGAGGTCGGCGAAGGTCGGCACCAGCTTCTCGATGCCGACCACCGACACCAGCACGTCGGGCAGGGTCAGGCACATCCGGCCGTTGCCCTCGGACTCCAGCACCACCAGGGTGCCGGTTTCGGCGACGGCGAAGTTGGCACCGGAGAAGGCGACCTTGGTGGACATGAACTTGTCCCGCAGGTGCAGCCGGGCGGCCTCGGCGAGCCGGCGCGGGTCATCGGTGAGATCGTCGGGAGCCGGCCGGCCGACCTCGCCCATCCGGGTGGCGAAGATCCGGCGGATGTCCTCCCGGTTGCGGTGGATGGCGGGCACCAGGAAGTGGCTGGGGGTGTCCCCGCCGAGTTGGACGATGAGTTCGGCCAGGTCGGTCTCCCAGGCGTGGACGCCGTCGGCGGCCAGCGCCTCGTTCAGCTCGATCTCCTGGGTGGCCATCGACTTGACCTTGATCACGTCGGTGACCTGGTGCCGGCGGGTGATCTCCAGGCTGATCCGGCAGGCATCGTCCGCGTCCGCGGCCCAGTGCACGGTCGCTCCGGCTGCCGTCGCGGCGGCCTCGAACTGCTCCAGGTGCCGGTCCAGATCGGCCAGCGTGCGGTCCTTGATCGCGGCTGCCGCGGTCCGCAGCCGCTGCCAGTCGTCCAGTTCCGCGACCGCCCGCGTGCGCTTGTCCCGGATGGTGTGGGTGGCCCGGCCCAGGTTGCGGCGGAGTTGATCATCGCCCAACGCGATGTGGGCGGCCTCCGGGAAGGCCGGCATGCCCAGGAAAGCCTTGCCGGGTTGGGGATGCAAGCCGACCTCGGCGCCGCGGGCCCGGTCGCGCCGGACCTGGCCGCCGCGCGCCCGGCGGACGAGTTCGTGACCGGTTGTCATGATCACTCCTGACTGGCGAGGATCTCGGCCAGGTGCATCGACCGCACCGGCAGTTTCCGCCGGGACGCGAAGCCACCCAGGTGCATCATGCAGGACGAGTCGGAGGTGCAGACCACGTCGGCACCGGTCTCCAGCACATGATCGATCTTGTCCTCGCCCATGGCCGAGGAGGTGTCGGCGTTCTTGAGGGCGAAGGTGCCGCCGAAGCCGCAGCACTGTTCGGCCTCCGGCAGGTCGCGCAACCCCAGCCCGCGGACCTCCCGCAGCAACCGGTACGGCCGGTCCCCGACGCCGAGCAGTCGCAACGAGTGGCAGGTCGGGTGATAGGTGACGGTGTGCGGGAAGGAGGCGCCGACATCGGTGACGCCGAGCACGTCGACGAGGAACTCGCTCAACTCGTAGAGCGGTGGCAGATGCACACCAGGGGCGACGTTCTGGCCGTGGATGCGCAACATGCCGGTGCAGGACCCGGATGGTACGACCACGGCGTCGGCGGCGGCGAACGTCTCGGCGAAGCCACGCACCATGTCCCCGGCAGGCCGGTCGTAGCCGGTGTTCATATGCATCTGCCCGCAGCAGGTCTGGGCCGCGGGGAAGTCGACGGTGCAGCCGAGCCGTTCCAACACCGTCACCGTCGCCCGGCCGACGTCGGGGAACAGCGTGTCGGCCAGACAGGTGACGAACAGTGACACCCTCACCCGACACACCTCCATGCCTGGACCCACGTGACCCGGACGGATCACGTGCCAACCCTATCGGGATGTGGCCTGACGCCGGCCTGCCGTCGTACCTCGGACGGGTCGCCGGGGTGGTCGCGGCGCGGAGGCGCCCTACTATCGCGGGGTGTCACCACAGCAGCAGCCTCCTCGGCCCTGGCACCAGGCGCTGGCCCGAGCGATCACCGGCGGTAGCTGGGACGGGCTGGGGGAGCAGACCGCGCCGGATCTCGACGCACTCGCCGGGGAGATCGCCGACCGTCACCCGGGCGGCCTGCAGCGGTTGCGCGAGACGATCGCCGAACGGCGCCGGACCGGCGAGCCGTGGCCGTACCCGGTGTCGCCCGAACTACGCTCCGGCCTCGGTGCGGCCCAGTGGCTTGCTGCGTTGACCGAGCTGCGCCGCCGGCTGGACGTCGATCCCCCCGCCGAGAATCCGATGCTGAGTGCCCGAGCCCCCGACGCGGACGAACGCCGGCTGCTGGCCGAGGTCCCACCCCACCACGGTCACTGAGCCATCCGCACCGCAGACATCCGCGTCCTGAGTCTGACGAACCCCCTCAGGACCGGCTGGCGCAGTCGGGCGACCCCGCAGCGCGCTCGGACCAGCTCAGGGCGCGGAGGCGGGCTCAGGGGCGCAGCAGCACGGTCACCTGGCTGCCGGCTGCTGCGTCGGCGAGCCGGGGTGCGGTTTCCGGCGGTGCCGCCACCAGCACCAGCGAGGACGACTCCGCGGTGCCGGGGTCCAGCGCGGAGCCGTTCGCGGACGCCTTGGGGATCGTGACGACCCGGACCTGGTCGGCGATCACCTGCGCCCCGCGGCCGGTCTGCGGATCGGCGGCGACGACATCGACCCGGTCGCCGATCCGCAGCAGACCGGCCACCGCGGGATCACTGATCCGAAGCGGGACGATCACCATGCCGTCCGCCGCAACCCCGGGACGGCTGCCGAGCAGGGCGACCCGGGTCAGCACGGAGCCGCCCGACAACGGCGCCACCAGGGTGCGGCCGAGGACTTGACCGGGATCGGTCAGGGCCAGCTCCGGCAGCAGTGCCGTCGGCATCCGGCGGACGGTGACGTCGGCGGCGGCCACTCGCTCGCCCCCGTCGAGTCGGTGCGCGGCAACCAGCACCGCGGTCGAGGGGGCCGGCTCCGGAGTCGCGGCGGTGATGCCGGCGGCCGTGGCACCCATGGCCGCGAGCACGGCCAGCTTGCGCCGATGCCAGGAGATCAGTCGGAGCAGCGTGGCCGGCGGGGACGTACTGGATCGGACCATGGACCGACGCTAGAAGAGCGGCAGCGCCGACGGCCCCCGTCATCCACAGGCTCGTCGCCGACCGGCTCGTCCAGCAGCGGCCGACGCCGACGGCCGGGTCAGCGGAGAATCAGTCGGCGGCGGCCTTCGCCGGCGCGCTCGACGTGCTCCCCGAGGAGCTGGAGGGACTGCCGGCCGAACTGCCCGACTCCGAGCCGGAGCTCTTGGACTCCGAGCCGTCGGAAGACCCGTTCGTCGACCCGTTCGTCGACCCGTTCGACTGGGCCTTCGCGCTGCCGCCGCGGTTGTCGGTGCTGTAGAAACCGGATCCCTTGAAGACCACGCCGACGGCGTTGTAGACCTTCCGCAGCTGTCCGGCGCAGTTCGGGCACTCGGTCAGCGCCGCATCGCTGAACTTCTGGACCGCTTCCAGGTCGTGGCGGCAGTCGGCGCAACGGTACTGATAGGTGGGCATCAGGGCTCTCTTCACAAAGACGGAACCATGGGGTTAGCTGGCCGGCCATAGCTCCCGGCTGGCACTCAAGCATAGCGACTGCTAATGACGGTTTGTTCCACGCCGTCGCGGGCCGTCCCGTTACGCTGAGCCGGTGCGCCGGGTGCATCGCTGGATGCTGTTCATGGTCTTCGTCCTGGTGCTCGTCTTCGGCGCCCTGTCCAGCCTGGCCGTGACGACCGTGCGGTCGTCGTACCCGCAGATCAGCGGCCGGTTGCTGCTGCCGGGTCTGCAGGCACCGGTCCAGGTCGTCCGCAACGCCTACGGCGTCGCCGACCTCTATGCCTCCAACGCCGAGGATCTCTTCCTGGCCCAGGGCTACGTCCACGCCCAGGACCGGTTCTTCGAGATGGATCTGCGCCGGCACATCACCTCCGGTCGACTGGCCGAGTTGTTCGGAGCCTCCCAGCTGCCGACCGACCGGGTGATCCGCACGCTGGGCTGGCGCCGGGTCGCCGCCCGGGAACTGCCGATGTTGTCGTCGGCCGACCGCCGCTACCTGGACGCCTACGCCGACGGGGTGAATGCCTACCTGAGCAGTCAGTCGGTCTCGGAGTTGTCACTGGAGTACGACCTGCTGCGACTCAGCGGACCCGGCTACAGCCCCGAGGACTGGTCCGCGGTCGACTCGCTGAGCTGGCTGAAGGCCATGGCCTGGGATCTCGGCGCCAACAAGGACGCCGAGATCGCCCGCGCGCTGCTGACGCCGCGGTTCGGCGCCGACCGGGTGGCCGATCTGTTCCCCGCCTACGACCCGCAGACCGTCACCCCGATCGTCACCGCCGGGGCAGTGGTCGACGGCAGCTTCCGGCCCGAAGCCCGGGCCACGTCGGGACGTCCGGCCGCGCTCGACCCGGCGACGGCCCGGGCCGCAGCACCCGCCCTGCAACGGGCTGCCGCGCAGCTGGAGCGGATCCCGGCCACGGTCGGCAGCGGCGGCGCCGACGGCGGCATCGGCTCCAACTCCTGGGTGATCTCCGGCTCCCGCACCACCACCGGCGCCGCGATGCTCGGCAACGATCCGCACCTGGCCACCTCGATCCCGTCGATCTTCGAGCAGATGGGATTGCACTGCCGCCGGATCACGGCCGTCTGTCCGTTCGACGTCAGTGGCTTCACCTTCTCCGGCCTGCCGGGAGTGATCATCGGCCACAACCAGCAGATCAGCTGGGGACTGACCACCTCCTACGTGGACGCTCAGGACCTTTATCTGGAGAAGGTTCGCGGCGACCAGGTGCGGGTCGGCGACAGCTGGCAGCCGCTGATCGTGCGGTCCGAACAGATCCGGGTCCGGGGGGAGAGCAGGCCGAGGACGATCCGTATCCGCCAGTCCAGGCACGGTCCGCTGGTCTCCGACGTCGACAGCAGGTTCGCCGAGGTCGGTCGCAGCGCGAAGGGGCGTAGCTACGCCGTCGCGCTGGCCTGGACCGCGCTCCGGCCGGGCCGGACCATGGACTCGGTGTTCGGGCTGGATCGGGCCCGCAATTTCACCGAGTTCCGTGCCGCCGCGCGACTGCTCGCCGCGCCGTCGCAGAATCTGGTCTACGCCGACCACAGCGGCAACATCGGCTACCAGCTGCCCGGCGATGTACCCCGTCGTGGCCGTGGTGACGGCACCGTCCCGGCACCGGGCTGGGACCGCCGCTACGACTGGCACGGCATGATCGGCTTCGACCAGCTGCCCTACAGCTACGACCCGCCCAGCGGCTACATCGTCGCCGCCAACCAGCCGGTCGTCCCGCCCGGCTACCCCTTCCCGCTGGCCGACGGTGAGTCCTACGGTTGGCGCAGTCAGGAACTCGCCCGCCGGATCACCACGGCCGGTCGGATCGATCCCGCCACCGCGGAGACCTTCTTCACCGACGACCGGGTGCTGTACGCCGATCGGCTGCTGCCCGCCCTGGTGAAGGTCCGGCTGAGCGACCGCTGGGTGGCCCAGGGCCAGCGGGTGCTGCGTAGCTGGGACCGGCGTTCCGGCATCGACTCCGCCGGGGCGGCCTACTTCGCCGTCGTCATCCGCGACGTGCTGCAGGACACTTTCGACGACCAGCTGCCCGAAGGGCTGCGTCCGTCCAGCGGGGACCGGTGGTACGCGGTGCTCGCCGGGCTGATGGACAAACCCGCCGATCCCTGGTGGGACGACACCTCGACCCCGCAGATCGAGACCCGCGACGACATCCTGGCGGCGGCGATGATCCGGGCCCGCAAGGAGATCACCGCGATGATGGCGCAGGACACCGCTCGCTGGCGGTGGGGTCAACTACACCGGGTCACCCTGCACCATCAGATCTTCGGTGACGTCGCGGTGCTGCGCCGGCTGTTCGATCGGGGCGACTACCCCGCACCCGGGGGACCGGCCGTCGTCGACGCGCTCGCCTACAACGACTCCCGCGGCGACGGACGGGAGGCGTTCGCCGTCAGCAACGGCCCGACCATGCGGATGCTGATCGACTGGTCCGACCTGGACCGATCCCGCTGGATCAACCAGAGCGGCAATTCCGGGCATGCCTACCATCACAACTACGACGACCAGTTGCCGCTGTGGGCCACCGGTCGGACGCTTCCGTTCGCCTACCGCCGCCCGGCCGTGCTGGCCGCTGCGGACGCGACCCTCACCCTGCGGCCGACACCCTGACACGATGGGGTCGCCGGCCCACTCCCGGGTCCGGCGGAACCACCGAGGAGGACAGATGACCGAGATCGAGTCGTTGCGGAGCCTGCTGACCGACGCGTTCGGACGGGTCGCCGAGCTGGTCGACACCATCACCGGCGACCTGAGCCCCGAGGTGGCCGGCTACCGGCCGGATCCCGAAGCCAACTCCATCGCCTGGCTGGTCTGGCATGCGACCCGGGTGCAGGACGACCACATCGCCGACCTGGCCGGCACCGAACAGGTCTGGCCGGCCTGGCGGGAACGCTTCGCGCTGCCCTTCGAGCCGGACGCGACCGGCTACGGGCAGAGCGCGGAGGAGGTCGGCCAGGTCCAGGTCGAAGCTGATCTGCTGAAGGGCTACCACGCCGATGTGCAGGCGATGACCGACAGCTACCTGTCCCGGCTGACCGTCGACGAGCCGGAGCGGGTGCTGGACACCGACTGGGATCCGCCGGTGACCGTCTCGGTCCGGCTGGTCAGCGTCATCGGCGACACCACCCAGCATCTCGGCCAGGCCGCGTACGTCCAGGGTCTGGCCCGCCGGGCCGGCCTGCGCTGACCCGTCGAGCACCCGAGGCAGCGGCGACAAACGATTCGCGCCTCCGGGCGGTGCTGACTAGCATGGTCGGTGACAGGCATCGACCCGGCCATCACCGGCGAGCCTCCGGAAGAACGAGAGGCCGCAGCTGTGCGGCGTCTTCAGTAGAACCGGACGGGAGGGCCCGTGACAGCCCGCCACGAGAGGTCCGGACGGATCGCCGACGATCATCCGGGCAAGCGAGGTGGTACCGCGGCGTCTTCGTCGTCCTCGTGCAGGGTCCGACCGCACGAGAGAGCCGACAGTTGCGATGAGCTATCCGAAGGCCACCACCGGCCAGCCCGACGACGAGCGCCCCGCGAAGGTGCCGTCGAGCCCGCGGTTCGCCGACCTCGAGGAGCAGGTGTTGGCCTTCTGGAAGGCCGACGACACCTTCACCGCCTCCGTGGACCGCAACCCGACCGGTGACAACGGCTCCAACGAGTACGTCTTCTACGACGGACCGCCGTTCGCCAACGGGCTGCCGCACTACGGCCATCTGCTGACCGGGTACGTCAAGGACATCGTGCCGCGATTCCAGACCATGCGTGGTCGCCATGTCGAGCGCCGGTTCGGCTGGGACACCCACGGGCTGCCGGCCGAACTGGAGACGATGAGCCAGCTCGGCATCAAGACCCGCGACGAGATCCTCGAGATGGGCATCGGCAGGTTCAACGAGACCGCCCGCGCGTCGGTGCTGCGCTACACCCAGGACTGGCGCGACTACGTCACCCGGCAGGCCCGCTGGGTCGACTTCGACAACGAGTACAAGACCCTCGACCTGTCCTACATGGAGTCGGTGTTGTGGGCGTTCAAGTCCCTGTACGACAAGGGACTGGTCTACGAGGGCTTCCGGGTGCTGCCGTACTGCTGGAACGACCAGACCCCGCTGTCCAACCACGAGTTGCGGATGGACGAGGACGTCTACCAGGTCCGTCGCGACCCGGCGGTGACGGTCGGCTTCCGGTTGGAGACCGGTGAACTGGCGCTGATCTGGACGACCACGCCGTGGACGCTGCCGTCCAACCTGGCGATCATGGTCCATCCCGACGTCGACTACGTGGTGGTGGAGTCCGACGTCACCGGACGCACCCAGCGGTACGTGCTGGCCGAGGCCCGGCTGGCGGCGTACCGGCGGGAACTCGGTGAGGACGCCGAGGACCGGATCGTCCAACGCTTGAAGGGATCGGAGCTGGTCGGCCGGTCCTACACGCCGCCGTTCAGCTACTACCTCGGCCATCAGAACGCTCATCGGGTGGTGCCGGCCGAGGAGTTCGTCACCACCACGGAGGGCACCGGGCTGGTGCACAGCGCCGGCGCGTTCGGTGAGGAGGACAAGATCGTCACCGACCGGGAGGGCATCGAACCCGTCGTCCCGGTCGCCGCCGACGGCACGTTCACTGCGCCGGTCACCGACTTCCTCGGCATGCACGTCTTCGACGCCAACGGCCTGATCATCGACGAACTGAAGGCGCGGACCCGTGGCGGCGCCGCCGGCTCGACCACCGAGGGCACCGTCCTGCTGCGCCAGGAGATGTACGACCACTCCTACCCGCACTGCTGGCGCTGCCGGCAGCCGCTGATCTACATGGGTGTCTCGTCCTGGTTCGTCGAGGTGACGAAGTTCAAGGACCGGATGGGCCGGCTGAACCAGCAGATCAACTGGGTGCCCGAACACGTGAAGGACGGTCAGTTCGGCAAGTGGCTGGCCAATGCCCGGGACTGGTCGATCAGCCGCAACCGGTTCTTCGGAAGCCCGGTGCCGGTGTGGAAGTCCGACGACCCGACCTACCCGCGGGTCGACGTGTACGGCTCGCTCGCCGCATTGGAGAAGGACTTCGGCGTGGAGGTCACCGACCTGCACCGGCCGTTCGTCGACGACCTGGTTCGGCCCAACCCCGACGACCCGACCGGGAAGTCGATGATGCGCCGCGTCAGTGACGTGCTGGACGTCTGGTTCGACTCGGGTTCGATGCCCTACGCCCAGGTGCACTACCCGTTCGAGAACGCCGAATGGTTCGAGTATCACTACCCGGGCGACTTCATCGTCGAGTACATCGGCCAGACCCGCGGCTGGTTCTACACCATGCACATCCTGGCCACCGCGCTCTTCGACCGGCCGGCGTTCAAGAACTGTCTGAGCCACGGCATCGTGCTGGGCAGCGACGGACAGAAGATGAGCAAGTCGCTGCGCAACTATCCCGACGTGTCGGAGGTCTTCGACCGGGACGGTGCCGATGCGATGCGCTGGTTCCTGATGAGCTCGCCGATCCTGCGCGGCGGGAACCTGATCGTCACCGAGCAGGGCATCCGCGAGGGCGTCCGCCAGGTGATCATCCCGCTGTGGAACGCCTGGTACTTCTTCTCGCTCTACGCCAATGCGGCCGACGGCGGCAACGGTTACGACGCGCGGTGGTCGGTCGACTCCGACGACCTGCTGGACCGCTACATCGTGGCCAAGCTTCGCCAGACTGTGCAGCGGGTCACCGGGGCGTTGGACGACCTGGACATCGCCGCAGCCTGCGACGAGGTCCGCTGGTTCCTGGAGGTGCTGTCCAACTGGTACATCCGTCGGTCCCGGGAACGCTTCTGGGACGGGGAGAGTGCCGGGTCCGGGCAGGCCTTCGACACCCTGTACACGGTCTTGGAGACGGTCACCCGGATCGCTGCTCCGCTCCTGCCGTTGATCACCGAGGAGGTCTGGAAGGGGTTGACCGGTGGCCGGTCGGTGCATCTGACCGACTGGCCGGAGGCCGACCGGCTGCCTGCCGACGATGATCTTGTCGCCCGGATGGACCGGGTCCGCGATGTGTGCTCGGCGACGTCCGCGCTGCGCAAGGCCCGGCAGCTGCGGGTGCGGCTGCCGCTGTCGAAGCTGCGGGTCGCTGCCGACGATGCGCAGGCGCTGGCGCCGTTGACCGAGGTGATCTCCGACGAGCTGAACGTCCGCAGCGTCGACCTGGTCGATCTCGGATCGGTCGGTGCGGATCTCGGCATCCGTCAGGAACTGCAGGTCAACGCCCGCGCTGCCGGGCCGCGGCTGGGCAAGCAGGTGCAGACCGCGATCCGGGCGGCCAAGTCCGGCGACTGGTCGCGGACCGCGGACGGTACTGTCCTCTCCGGTGGGATCGCTTTGCAGGAAGGGGAGTACACGCTGCGCACGGTGGTCGACTCGGCTGTCGATGATCACCAGGCGGTGTCGATGCTGCCCGGCTCCGGGTTCGTCGTGCTGGACACCGAGGTGACCCCGGAGCTCGCCGCGGAGGGGCTGGCCCGCGACATCATCCGTGCGGTGCAGCAGGCCCGCCGCGATGCCGGCCTGGAGATCACCGACCGGATCGACCTGCGACTGCAGGGCGACGACGAGGTCCGCGCCGCGGCACAGGCCCATGCCGCACTGATCGGCGAGGAGACCCTGGCGACGGGCCTGGCCGTGGCCGCCGGCCCCGGTGACATCGATCTCGGTGAGGGCCGCCGGATCTCCGTCACCTTGGAGCGCCGGCCCGTGGATCCCCGTTCCGCACCCTGAGGTCGTCGAGGCGGGCGCACCCGGAGGCGATGTCCGGTCGAGCGGTCAGTCGGACAGGCTTCGCATCACCGCGTACAGATCGCTCTTGGCTTCGAAGCCGATGCCCGGCAGATCCGGCATCGTGACGTGCCCGTCGACCACGTCGACGCCGTCGGGAAAACCGCCGAACGGCTGGAAGAGGTCGGGGTAGGACTCGTTACCGCCCAGCCCCAGGCCGGCGGCGATGTTGAGCGACATCTGGTGGCCGCCGTGCGGGATGCAGCGCGCGGCCGACCAGCCGTTCGCCTCCAGCATCTCCAGGATCCGCAGGTACTCGACCAGCCCGTAGCTCAGCGCGCAGTCGAACTGCAGCCAGTCCCGGTCCGGTCGCAGCCCGCCGTGCCGGATCAGATTGCGTGCGTCCGGCATCGAGAACAGGTTCTCCCCGGTGGCGAGCGCTCCGGGGTAGGCCGCGGCGACCTCGGCGTGCAGCGCGTAGTCCAGCGGCTCGACCGGTTCCTCGTACCAGAACAGATCGTAGGGCGCCAGCGCCTCGGCGTACTGCAGGGCGGTGTCGCGGTCGAATCGACCGTTGGCATCCACCGCCAGTCGGCGGCCGGGACCGAGCAGGTCCAGGGTTGTCTCGATGCGGCGCCGGTCGGTGTCCAGCCCGGCGCCGCCGATCTTCTGCTTGATCACCGTGTAACCACGGTCGAGGTAGCTCTGCATCTCGTCGCGCAGCGCACCGGCGTCGTGGCCCGGGTGGTAGTAGCCGCCGGCGGCGTAGACGAACACCCGTGGATCCGGCTCACCGGAGCCGTAGCGCCCGGCCAACAGCCGGAACAGCGCGGTGTCCTCGATCTTGGCGACCGCATCCCAGACCGCCATGTCGATGGTGCCCACCGCGACCGAACGTTCGCCGTGGCCGCCGGGCTTCTCGTTGCGGAGCATGGTGGCGTGGATGCGGTGCGGGTCGAGATTGTCGCGTTCCGGATCGATCAACGAGGCCGGATCGGCCTGCAGGATCCGGGGAATGAACCGCTCCCGCATCATCGAGCCCTGCCCGTAACGGCCGTTGGAGTTGAACCCGTAGCCGATCACCGGCCGGCCGTCGCGGACCACATCGGTGACCACCGCGACCAGGCTCAGCGTCATGGTGGAGAAGTCGATGTAGGCGTTGCGGATCGGTGAACTGATGGCGAACGTCTGCTCCCGGACGTCGACGATCCTCATGGCGTGGGCTGCAGGTCGAAGCCGAGATCGAGCACCGGCGCCGAATGTGTCAGCGCACCGACGGCGATGTAGTGCACGCCGGTTGCGGCGACGGCCGCGGCATCGTCCAGCCCCAGCCCGCCGCTGGCCTCCAGCCGGACCGAGTACGGCCGCGCCAGCTCCACCGCCCGGCGCAGACGGTCGGGTTCCATGTTGTCCAGCAGGATCAGGTCCGCGCCCGCCTCGAGTGCCTCGACGACCTGGTCGAGGGTGTCGCACTCGATCTCGCAGCTGATACCCGGACGGGCGGTGCGGACGGCCTCGAAGGCGGCCCGGACCGATCCGGCGGCAGCCACGTGGTTGTCCTTGATCAGCGCGGCGTCACCCAGCCCCATCCGGTGATTGACACCGCCGCCGCAGCGGACCGCGTACTTCTGCAGGATGCGCAGCCCGGGAACGGTCTTGCGGGTGTCGCGGACCGCGCAGTCCCGGTCGCCGATCGCCTCCACCCAGGCGGCGGTCTGGGTGGCGACCCCGGACAGTTGGCAGAGCAGGTTGAGCAGGCTGCGTTCGGCGGTGAGCAGCACACGCAGCGGACCGGTCACGGTCAGCACCCGGTCACCGGGTCCGACCCGGTCGCCGTCGGCCACCGCGGCCTCGACGGTCACTACGGCGCCGCGGTCGGCTGCGAGCATCGTCATCACGGCCACCGCAACCGGGATGCCGGCGATGGTCCCGTCGCGTCGAGCGACCACGTCGGCACTGCCGAGCCGGTCGGCGCCGATGGTGGCGTCGGTGGTGACGTCGCCGCCCCACTGCAGGTCCTCGGCCAGCGTCCGACGCGCCACGTCGAGGACGTGCTCGCCGTCCAGGCCGGCGCGGGACAGCGCGCTGTCGAGATCGAACGTTGTGGTCATGCGTCCTTCCGGGAGGGCGGCCGGATCTCCAGGCCGTCGGGCCCGAGTCGGATCAACGTGTGGTGCTGCTGTCCCGGGTCGCGGTCGCGGTGG
This sequence comes from uncultured Actinomycetota bacterium, assembly GCA_963758075.1. GTDB lineage: Bacteria > Actinomycetota > Actinomycetes > Propionibacteriales > Propionibacteriaceae > Microlunatus. The sequence goes on from CAVWTT010000005.1 coordinate 1,363,861, forward strand.
TCGGAGCGGCGGTGACAGCCGCGACTCTCGGTGCGGACCAGGCCGGCGGCGGCGACGACGGCACCGACGGTGTGCAGGTTGGTGACCTCCACCTCGGCCACGCCGGCCGGCGCGGTGCTGTGCTCGATGCTGTCCAACGTCTTCAGCAGCACCGTCATGCCGGTCTCGTCCCGCTGCACACCGGCGCCGCGGCTGACCGCGGTGACGACGCTCTGGCGGGCGGCGGCCGGGAGAGCCGATGCAGGTCGGTCCGCAGCGGAGGGCGTGATGGGTTCGACCGGATCGGGCGGTCGACGGGCCAGCAGGCGACCGACCCGGTCGCCGGCGATGATCGCCTCGGTGAGGCTGTTGGAGGCCAGGCGGTTCGCGCCCTGGACGCCGGTGGAGGCCACCTCGCCGACCGCGTACAGGCCGGGGACGCTGGTGCGTCCATCAAGGTCGGCCAACACGCCGCCGCAGGAATAGTGTTCGGCCGGCCGGACCGGGATCGGTTCGGTGATCGGGTCGACGCCACGGTCGCGGCAGAGCCGAAGGATCGACGGGAAGTGGTGGCGCCAGACGTCGGCGCCCAGGTGTGTCCCGTCCAGGAACAGGGTCTCCTCACCGGTGGCGAGCAGGTGGTCGTGCATGGTGGCGGCGACGACGTCGCGGGGAGCCAGATCGGCCAGCGGGTGCCGGCCTCGCATCACCGGCGTTCCGTGTCGGTCGACGACCCGGGCGCCCTCCCCGCGGACGGCCTCGGAGACCAGCACGCCCCGGTCGCCCGGCCGGCGGTGGGCCGGCGGAACGACCAGCACGGTCGGGTGGAACTGGACGAACTCGACGTCGCGCAGCACCGCGCCGGCCCGCAGTGCGAGCGCCAGTCCGTCACCGGTGGCGGTGTCCGGGTTGGTGGTGGTGTCCCAGGCCTGGCCGATGCCGCCGCTGGCCAGAACGACCGCGGAGGCATGGATCTCCACCACGGGCACGTCAGGCTGCAGCAGGCGGACGCCGCAGACGGCACCGGTTGCCGACCGCAGCAGGTCGACGACGACGGCGTGGGTCAGGACCTGCAGGGTGGCGGCCCGAGCACGGACGGCGGTGGTGAGGGTGCGGGCGACCTCGGCACCGCTGGCGTCACCGCCGGCATGCACGATCCGGCGGGCGTGATGGCCGCCTTCCAGACCCAGGGCCAGCGCGCCGAGGCCGTCCTCGTCGAACCGGGCGCCGAGTGCGGCGAGCCGGTGGATCGCCACCGGAGCGCCCTCGACGAGTTCGGTGACCCGGTCGGGTTCGCAGAGCCCGGCGCCGGCGACCAGGGTGTCCTCGACGTGTCCCGCTGCGGAGTCGCCGGTACCCAGCACGGCCGCCAGCCCACCCTGCGCCCAGGCGGTCGACCCGTCGCCGGGTTCGCCCTTGGTGATCAAGGTGACGCGGCGGTGGCCGTCCAACAAGGGCAGGGCCGCCGACAGCCCGGCCGCGCCCGAGCCGATGATGATCACATCGGTCTCGTCCTGCCGGACTGCGGACGCGGTCGGGATCCGACCCGACAGCGTCGGCAGTTCGTCACCGGCGACCGCGGTGGGCATGATCACTCACCGCCGCCCGGATTGCCGATCGAGACCATCCGCTCCACGGCGGCGCGGGCCCGGTCGGCGATGTCGGTGGGCACGGTCACCTCGTCGCGGCCGGTCCGCAGGGCGTCGATCAACTTCTGCGGGGTGATCATCTTCATGAACCGGCAGGACGCCTGCGGATTCACCGGCTGGAAGTCGGTGTTGGGGTTGGCGCGGCGCAGCTGGTGCAGCATGCCGATCTCGGTGGCGACGAGGACCTTGCGGGCGGTGCTGTGCCGGGCTTCGTCCAGCATCGCTCCGGTGGACAGGATGTGGGTCCGATCCGCGGGAATGTCGCCGGTGCTGGTCATCCACAGCGCCGAGGTCGAGCAGCCACACTCCGGGTGGACGTACAACTCGGCGTCAGCGTCGGCGTGCACCGCGGCCTCGAGATCCTTCGGCGAGATGCCGGCATGCACATGGCACTCACCGAGCCAGTTGTGGATGTTGGTCCGACCGGTCTTCCGCTTGACGTGAGCCGCCAGGAACATGTCCGGCAGGAACAACACCTCCCGGTCGGCGGGGATCGACTGCACCACCTCGACGGCGTTGGAGGAGGTGCAGCAGATGTCGGACTCCGCCTTCACCTCCGCGGTGGTGTTGACGTAGGCCACCACGGCCGCGCCGGGGTGCTCGGCCTTCCAGGCGCGGAGCTGATCTGCGGTGATCGTGTCGGCCAGGGAACAGCCGGCACGGGCGTCGGGGATGATCACGGTCTTGGCGGGGGAGAGGATCTTGGCCGTCTCGGCCATGAAGTGCACACCGGCGAAGACGATCACCGACTCCGGCGCCGAGGCGGCCAGCCGTGACAGGGCCAGCGAATCGCCGACGTGGTCGGCAGCGTCCTGGATCTGGGGCAGCTGGTAGTTGTGCGCCAGGATCACGGCGTCCTGCTGCCTGGCCAGGGTGCGCACCTCGGTGCGCCATTCGGCCCAATCGGTGAAGCCGTTCGGCAGATCGGACGGGCGGGTGTTGACCGGTTCGGTGATGGTCACGACGTTGGCTCCTGCTGTCGACAGGTTTTCGACTTCAAGACGAAAACTATCTCGACGGTACCATCACCGGTGTGCCCGGATCGAGACCAGTGCCCACCTTTCGACACGAAGCGGTGGCCGTTGTGTTCAAGATCACTGATTCCGCGCTCACCGTGCTGGCCTGGCGGCGGATCCGTGACCCCTATCAGGGAGCCTGGGCGCTGCCGAGCGGACCGCTGGAAGAGGACGAGACCCTGGGAGCCTGCGTCGCTCGCCACCTGGCCGCCAAGGTCGACCTGGACGAACTGGCCCACCTGGAGCAGTTGGAGACCCGCAGCGATCCGGGTAGGGACCCGTTCCAGCGGACGATCGCCACGGCCTATCTCGGACTCGTGCCGAGTACCGCGGATCCGCATCTGCCCGAGCACGCGGCCTGGATCAAGACCCGCCGGCTGCCGCGGATGGCCTTCGACCATGCCTCGGTGGTGCGGTCGGCGATCGACCGGCTGCAGCGGAAGCTGTCCTACAGCAACCTCGGTTTCGGATTGGCACCGGAGGAGTTCACCATGGCTCAGCTGCGCGACATCTACCGTGCCGCTCTCGGTAGGGAGCTCTCGGTGACGAACCTGCAGCGGGTGCTGCAGCGACGCGGCCAACTGCAGCCCACCGGCCGGACCGCCGCGCCGGGCGAGGGCGGCGGCCGGCCCGCGGCGCTCTACCGCTTCACCCATCGCCAGCTGGCGATCACCGACCCGTTTGCCGCCCTGAAACCCACCGATCACCCCTGACGCCATGCCGCTCGCGCCCGCGACGAGCTTGTCGAAGACGCGTTCGAGAAGCCCAGGAATCCCCACTGGGCAAGGGCTGTTTTGTCGGTGCTCCCGTCTAGCGTGGTGGTTATGGGAGAGGCGTTGGAGTTGTGGGACAGCCATCGGGTGGCTGCCGCCGCAGCCGCCTGTGTGCGGGCCGAACGGGCCGCCGGCTGCCGCCTCCTCGAACTCGCCGCGCTGTGGGCCGATCAGCATCCGGCCGGCGGGATCCTGCACCAGTTCACCGACCTGGCGGTCGCCGGGGAGGAGTCGGCCAGGTTCGGTGGCGACGGGACTCCGGAGGTGGCGGAGTTCGCCCCGGCCGAGTTGGGGGTGGAGATCGGTCTGAGTCCCGGCCAGGCGCGGATGCTGATCGCTGACGCGCTGGATTTGCGGCATCGGTTGCCGCGGCTGTGGGGGCGGGTGCAGGCCGGGCAGGTGCCGGCCAGGGATGCCCGCCGGGTCGCCGCCCGCACCCGACTCCTCACCCTAGACCAGGCGATGGTGGTGGATCGTCGGGTGGTGCGGGTGGTGGGGCAGCTGTCCTGGACCCGGCTGGAGCACCTGCTGGCTGCCGAGATCCTGCGGGTGGACCGGGCCCGGGTGGAGCAGGAGACCGAGAACGCGAAGCGGTTCCGCTACATCCGCACCGGGCAGGGCAGTGAGTACGGGCTGACCGAGGTGTCGATGCTGGTCGACACCCCCGACGCCATCCTGCTCAAGGCAGCAACCAAGCGACTCGCCGACATCCTGATGGGCCGGGCCGACGATCTGCCGGCCGGGGTGCCGGATCGGGGTGCCCGGTCCAAGGCTGAATGGCAGGCGGTCGCGGCCGGGATCCTGGCCCAACCCGCGCTGGCCCTGCAGGTCCTGGCCGCCGTGGATCAGCCGGACCTGTTCACCGACCTGGAAGCCCACCTGCAGGTGGCAGCCCACCAGCCGATGCCTGAGCTGCCGGCGGCCGACCAGCCGCGGCTCGATCTGCCGATGCCCGACCGGCCGATGCGCAACCAGCCGGTTCCGGGTGGGCAGATGCCGGACCAGCCGATTCCGGGTGGGCAGATGGCCGACCAGCAGATGCCCGCTCAGCCGATGCCCGACCGGCAGATTCCGGCCGGGCCGCGGCCCGACCAGCAGATGCCTGACCTGCCGGGTCCAGGTTGGGGGTTGGAGCCTTCGGACTCCGACCTTGCCGACTTCGAGCCGGGACCACCCGCAGAGTCGCCCGCGTCGGACCTGCCCGGCCCCGACCTGCCGATGCCCGACGAGCCGGGATCCGAGGATCCCCGGCCAGGGCTGGACCCGCAACCGGAGGGTGGGCCGAGCCGGGCGGAGCGGCGGGAGGCGGTGATGAAGGACCTGGCCCGACGCATCGACCCGGACAAGCTCACCCCCAAGGTGGTCCTGCACGTCCACATCGGTGCCGACGCCCTGCCGGCGTTCAACCGTGGGCAGGATCCGGGCGTGGCCCGGGTGGAGGGCGTCGGCCCGGTGCTGCTGGCGTCGGTGCGGGAATGGCTCGGTCGGGGCTGCCGGGTGCGGGTCCTGCCGGTGCTCGACCCGGCCCGGATCCCGCCTGCCGACGGCTACGAGATCCCCGACCGGATGGTCGAGGCCGTACTGGCCCGGTCCCCGGCCAGCGTGTTCCCCTGGTCCGGCACCACCAGCCGCCACCGATTGGACCTGGACCACACCGTGCCCTACACCGGACCACCCGGCGCACCACCCGGCGCACCACCCGGCGCATCACCGGGCGGACCGCCCAATGGTCCACCGGGCGGGCCACCCGGGCAGACCCGGCTGGGCAATCTGGGTCCGTTGACGCGGGGTGAGCACCGGTACAAGACGTTCGGCCCGATCCACGTGAGACAACCGGTTGCGGGCACCTTCGTGTGGCGGACCAGGTTCGGGCGGGTGATCGTCACCAACCCGGCCGGCACCCACGACCTGGGCACCGGAATGTTCGCCGACACCGTCTGGCAGACCTCGGCCGACCGCGCGCCATCCCCGGCGGCCTGACTCCCCACGCCGACACCACCGGCTCGAACACCGGCGCACGCCCTACGACCAAGCTCCGAACGCGAGTCATCCGCCGGCGTCCCGGACCCACCGGAGGACGTTCCCGAGATCGGAACGGAGCATCTCAGCGCCGAAACCAGGCAGCGCGTCTCGAGCCCGCCGGGCGAAGGGCGGCCCCCCCCCCCCCCCCCGAGATGGGTGCCGGCACTTCGAGAACCTCAGTGCTCGGAGGATGGTGCTCGGGCGTCGCGCTGTTCGGCCGGTCAGGAACCCGAGTCGTGGTCGAAAAGTGCGAGTGAAATCTCCAGACGCGGGAGGCGGACGAGCGGTTCAGGAGCGGGGAGTGCGGCGGGCACGACAGTTGATCAACCGGGTGGGGGTGGCGATCACGTCCACCCGCCGGTCCCACCGCTGGGTCGGAACCACCTCGAGGACCTCGTCCTCGTTCAGCAGCAGCAGGACGACTGAGCGGGCATCAGCGTGGTCCAGTGCGCGGTCGTACCAGCCGCCGCCGCGGCCGAGCCGGGCGCCCCGGGTGGTCCCGGCCAGTCCGGGCGCGACGATCAGTCCGGCTTCGCCGAGAGCCGCGGCTCCCAGTGGCGCAGTGTCCGGCTCGATCAGGCCGAGCCGGCCCTGCCGCAACCCGTCCGGCCCCGCGTACGGCGCCCAGTCGGGCTCACCTGTTACGGCGCCGTCCGCGCCGGGGGCGGTGATCACCGGCAGCAGCACCCGGACGTCGGAGGCGGCCAGCCAGGCGATGAGTTGCAGGGTGCCCGGTTCCGGCGCGGCGGAGACGTAGCAGGCGACCGTTCTCAGCGCGCTGCTGCCGGCGACGAACTCCCGGACCCGGTCGAACCGGGCGGCATCGTCGACGGCGCGCCGGTCCGGCGGTCGCACCGCCCGCCGCCGCAGGACCGCCCGGCGGAGCAGGTTCTTCGCCCCGGTGATCGCGGCCTGGTCGGCGGCCGACTGCCCTGACCGGAACATCGCGCCAGCCTAACCCTGCTCCCCGGCCCACCTCCCCGGTCGAACGGCCCGGTCAGGCCTCCGGCTCCGGCGGCGTCTCCGCGCCCTCCCGCTCGTCCCGTTCGGCCCAGGCCAACAGTTCGTCGATCGCGAAGACGGCGTCGTCGATGCCCTCGTGCAGATCACCCAACTCGGCGAACCGCGCCGGTACGGTGGCGATGGTGAAGTCCTGCGGCCGGATGTCGTCGATCTCGTCCCAGCGCACCGGTGTCGACACGGTCCCGTCCGGATTGCCCCGGACCGAGTACGCCGAGGCGATGGTGTGATCGCGGGCGTTCTGGTTGTAGTCGATGAACAACTTGCGCGGATCCCGGTCCTTGCGCCACCAGGTGGTGGTGGCGTCCTGGGGGATCCGCCGCTCCACCTCCCGGGCGAAGGCCAGCGCCGCCCGGCGCACATCGTGGAACCCGTGATCGGGCGGGATCCGGACGTAGATGTGCAGCCCCGATCCGCCCGACGTCTTCGGCCACCCGGTGGCACCGAGATCGGTCAGCACCTCGTGGGCGACGCCGGCGACCCGGCGCACGGTGGTGAAGTCGCACTCCGGCATCGGATCCAGGTCGATCCGCCATTCGTCCGGCTTCTCCGGGTCGGGCCGCCGCGAATTCCAGGGATGGAACTCGACCGTCGACATCTGTACCGCCCAGATGACCGCCGCCGGCTCGGTCACGCACAACTCGTGGGCATGCCGGTGGTAGCGCGGGAACTCCACCCGCACCGTCTCGACCCAGGGCGGCGCGCCCGCCGGAAGGCGCTTCTGGTGCACCTTCTCCCCGGACACGCCGGTGGGGAACCGGTGCAGCATGCACGGACGCTCCCGCAGCGCCCGGACGATCCCGTCCGCCACGCTCAGGTAGTACTGCGCCAGGTCCAGCTTCGTCTCGCCGCGAGCCGGGAAGTAGACCCGGTCGGGGTGGCTGATCCGGACCGTGTGCGGCCCGACCTCCAGGTCGACCGCCGGTGTCGAGCCGTGTGCACTGCCCATGCCTGGACTGTAGCGACGGGCCGGTCGCTGCCCGGTCACCCAGCCGTCTCCGTCTAGGGTGGCCATCATGCCTTTGCTGCGCCGCAAGCGGGCGCCCGAGCCGGTCGTCCAGCCCCCCGAGCCGCCGAAGCTTCCCGATCCGCCCGCCTCCCGGTCGGACGGCTTCCGCACGGTCGCCGACCACCGCGACTACCTGCTGAGCTGCATCGAACCCTCCCCGCCGTTCGGCCAGCAGATCATCGATGCCGTCGGTCTCAGCCTGTGCGAGGACGTGGTCTCCGACATCAGCCTGCCCCGGTTCGACAACTCCGCCATGGACGGGTACGCGGTCCGCGCCGCCGACGTGCAGAACGCGTCCCCGATCGCTCCGGTCAGCCTGCCGGTGGTCGGGGAGGTCCCCGCCGGTGCGCCGGCGCCGCACCGCCTGTCACCCGGCACCGCGATGAAGATCATGACCGGTGCCGCGCTGCCGGAGGGCGCCGACGCCGTGGTGCCGTACGAGTCCACCGACCGGGGCGCCGAGGACGTCCGGATCGTGGAGCCGTCGGACCGAGGCCAGCACATCCGGCGCACCGGTGAGGACATCAGCGCCGGCGAGACCGTGCTCCAGGTCGGCGACCGGCTGGCGGCCCGCTCCATCGGCCTGCTGGCCGCGATCGGCGTGGACAAGGTGATGGTCCGACCGCGACCGCGGGTCGTCGTCATCTCCACCGGCAGCGAACTGGTCGAGCCCGGCCTGCAACTGCAGAACGATCAACAGATCTACGACTCGAACTCCTACATGCTGGCCACCGCGGCGAAGGCGGCCGGGGCCCAGGTGTTCCGGGTCGGTCTCGTGGCCGACGATCCGGAACGGCTCAAGCAGGTCATCTCCGACCAGTTGGTGCGCGCCGACCTCATCCTCACCACCGGTGGCGTCAGCCAGGGCGACTACGACATCGTCAAGCAGGTGCTGCCCGAACTCGGCGCGACCGACTTCACCACCGTGGCCATGCAGCCGGGCAAACCGCAGGGGTTCGGCCTTATCGGCGACGAACTGACCCCGATCATCATGATGCCGGGCAACCCGGTGAGCGCCTTCGTCTCCTTCGAGGCGTTCGTCCGTCCGGTGTTGCGCAAGCTGGCCGGCACCCGGCCGTACGTGCGTCCCACCGTCCGCTGCATCGCCGAACGCTCCATCACCTCCATCCCGGGCCGGGTGCAGTTCGCCCGCGGTTTCGTCGACCGCCGCCCGGACGGCAACCGGTGGGTCCGGCTCGCCAGCGGTCACGGCTCGCACCTGCTCGGAGGGCTCGCCGCCGCCAACGCGCTGCTGGTGCTGGACGAGGCCGCCGACTTCATCGCCGCCGGCGACGAGGTCGAGGCCTGGCTGCTGGACGAGGACGGCTGACCGTGACCGGCGCCGGCGACCTGCCGCACCTGACCGCGTCCGGAGCTGCGCAGATGGTCGACGTCTCGGCCAAGGAGGTCACCGCCCGGACGGCGACCGCCTCGGGCTTCGTGCGGCTCAGCAGGCCCGCCGTCGCCGCGCTGCGGGACCGGACCGTGCCGAAGGGGGACGCGCTCGCGGTCGCCCGGATCGCCGGCATCCAGGGCGCCAAGAAGACCCCGGATCTGGTTCCGCTGTGCCATCCACTGCCACTGACCGGCGTGCAGGTCGACCTGGACGTCGTCGACGAGGGGGTCCGGATCCGGGCCACGGTCCGCACCGCTGGCCGGACCGGTGTGGAGATGGAGGCGCTGACCGCAGTCAGCGTGGCGGCGCTGTCGGTGATCGACATGATCAAGGCCATCGACCGGGGCGCCGAGATCACCGACGTTCGGGTGGAGACCAAGAGCGGAGGGCGTCGTGGCGACTGGCGACGGTCCGGTGACCGGGACTGAACCATCCGGGTCCCCGGCCCGGCGGGCGGTCGTGATCACCGTCTCCACCCGCGCCTCGGCGGGTGTCTACGCCGACCGGTCCGGGCCGGTGCTCGTGGCGGCCTTGCGGGCGGCCGGGTTCGACACCGGTGACCCCGTCGTCGTCGCCGACGGCGAGCCGGTCGGCAGGGCACTGCGTGAGGCGGTGGCCGCCGGCTGTCCGGTGATCATCACCACCGGCGGGACCGGGCTGGCACCCGACGACCGGACCCCGGAAGTCACCCGGCAGATCATCGACCGGGAGATTCCGCAACTCGCGGCCCAGATCGCCCGCTACGGTGTCGACCATGGAGTGCCGACCGCGGTGTTGAGCAGAGGTGTCGCCGGTGTCGCCGGCCGGAGCCTGGTCGTCAACCTGCCCGGCTCCAGTGGCGCAGTCCGCGACGGCATGGCCGTGCTCGGTCCGCTGTTGGATCACGTCGTCGGCCAGCTCGCCGGCGGTGACCACTGATGGACGGGCCGGTCGTCCCGCGCCGTTGGCCGGTGGAACTGCAGCACGGCGACGTCACCCTGCGTCCGATGCGGATCCGTGACGCCGGCGATTGGGATCGGGTCCGCCGACACAACGCCGGTTGGCTGCGGCCCTGGGAGGCCACCCTGCCGTCGTACGCGTCGCCCGGGCCGCAGACCTTCGGCGCCTTGGTCCGCAGTCTCAACCGGCAGGCGCGCCGAGGCCGGATGCTGCCCTGGCTGATCGTCTATCAGCCCGAACCGCACGGCCGGTCCAGCCGACCGGTGCTGGCCGGCCAGCTGACCGTGAGCGGGATCGTCGGTGGGTCCGCGGCCACCGCCCAGATCGGGTATTGGATCGACCAGCGGTTGGCCGGCCGCGGGCTCACCCCGACCGCGGTCGCGATGGCGATGGACTACTGCTTCAGCGCGCTGCGCCTGCACCGGATCGAGGTTGCCATCCGTCCGGAGAACGTCCGCAGCCTGCGGGTGGTGGAGAAGCTCGGCTTCCGGCCGGAGGGCATCCGACCCCGCTATCTGCACATCGACGGTGAGTGGCGTGATCACCTGATCTTCGCGCTGAACGCCGAGGAAGTCCCCGAGGGCATGCTCAACCGCTGGGAGAGCCGGCGGCCGCAAGATCAACATCCGGCCGACGTGGCTCCTGATTCGGCGCTGTGATCATCGGACGGCCCGGCGACACACCCGCCAGTGTCCCGGCCGTCGGCGATCGGACCGTTACGGTTTCGGTGTGGGTACGACAGGACTGATCTACGCGGCCATCGCCTTCGCCTGGTTGGCATATCTGATCCCGAATTACCTGCGCACCAAGGAGGACGCCACCGCCTCCGAGGTCGACCCGAACGATCGGTTCTCCGCTTCCGTGCGGATCGTCCGGTCCGGCTCCGCGCCGCTGCTGAACCAGGATCTGGCGGTGATGCCGTCGGTCGCGGTGTCCACACCCTTGACCCGTCGGGCGGCCATCCGTGAGCTGCGACGGCTGGAACAGTCCGCTGCCGCCCGTCGACGCCGGGTGCTGATCGTCCTGATGATCTTGCTCAGCGCGGCCGTCGCGGTCTGGGCCGTCCACCTGGCCCCGGCCTGGTGCATCGGCGTCCCGGGCGGCCTGGTGCTGGCCTTCTTCCTGGGCTCACGCTTCAGTGTCGCGGCCATGCGCCACGATCTCGATGCCCGCTACCAGCGGATCCGCGAGGGCAGTGACGAGGCCACCGTGCTGTTGAACCGCACCGAGCTGGCTTCCGCTCTCAGCGGGCGGGGCGACAGCGGCGAGATCGAGCGCGAGCGCAAGGCCACCGCGAGGCCCACCGCCGGCGGGCTGTGGGAACCGCTGCCGATCACCATGCCCACCTACGTCTCCAAGCCGCTGGCACCGCGGACCGTCCGCACCATCGACCTGTCCTCGCCGGAGTTGTCGCTGCCGATCCGCGCCGACGGTCCGGTCACCGCCGACCGACCCCTGCCGCAACCGGTGCCGCCGGTCGATCAGGTCGTCGAGATCGCCCGGCCGGCCGCCGGTGCCGAGGATCCGGACCAGGTGGCCGGCGCTGCCGACGCCGGACTCCGCGCTGTCGGCGAGTAGCCCGGTCGGCTCGGCGCCGATTCGTGCCCGGCGGGCGGCGATGTTAGGCTTGCTCGCGCTTCGCCCGAGGATCAGGGGCGTCAGTCGGGGCTATAGCTCAGTTGGTAGAGCGTCGCGTTCGCAATGCGAAGGTCAGGGGTTCGAATCCCCTTAGCTCCACTCATCGATCAACACCGCGGCCACTGTGAAAGCGGCGACGCAACCGGTGGGGTGTGGTTGTTGGCCGGCGGACCTGAGCAACTCGGCGGCATCACTGATCAGATCTGCTGTCGGGGAGCCAGTTCCGTCACGGTGCGAGCTGGTCGCGGTGACGACACAGCCGCCAACAGCCTGCTGACCTCCCGCCCGGTCAGCGATCGGCCGGCTCATCATCCTCGTGCCGAGCGGGGTAGGTGTTGATTCGTCCACCGGGCGGTCGCCGGCTCCGGCTACTGTCGGGACGTCGGGTCGGTCATCTGCGCGGCTGTCCGGCCGCGTGTCCGGGTGTCGGTGCGAGCCGGTCCAGCACACCGGTCTGAGCCAGCATGGCGAAGCGGTCGGGGACGCCCCAATGCTCGATGATCCGGCCATCGGCGATGCGGGCGATGTCGATGATGGTGACGTCGACGGTCCGGCCGCTGGGTGGGCCGAAGAACGGGCCGGTCGCGGTACCGCGCCCGCGGGCGCGCACCCAGATGGTGTCGCCGGTCTCGACCGCGTCCTCGATGGTGATCGAGAGATCAGGAACCATCGCGTGCAGGTCGGAGATGGCGGCCTTGACGTGGTTGATGGCTTCGGCGCCGGTGCCGGCCATGCCGAACTGGTGTTCCACCAGGTCGGGGGCGCACAGTTCGTCCACGACCGTCGTATCGCCGGCAGCGAAGGCTTCGAGGATGCGCTGCATGACCGAGCGGGCCATGGAGGTCGACGTGTCGGGGTGGGTGCTGCTCATCGGAACTCCTCACGGTTGGGTGCACTGAGCGTGCTGTCAGTGCAGCGAGACTGCAATGAATGCATTGATAGTGTTCCTGTATGGCACCCCCTGTCAAGGCCCGTCCGACCTATCGACAACAGCAGGCTGAGGACACTCGGGACCGCATCGCCGACGCTGCCCGGAAGCTGTTCGGCAGCGCCGGCTACGGTTCCACCAGCATCGAGGCGATCGCCGCCGAAGCCGGAGTGGCGGTGCGCACGGTCTACTCGGCCTTTGGTTCGAAGCGGGAGATCCTGTCGCGGATCTGTGAGCGTTGGATCGAGGACTCCGGCGCGCAGGAACGAGCCGCCGAGGTCCTCGGCGAACCGGACCACCGAAAGCGGCTCCACGCCGCCGCGACCTGGTTGAGCAGGCTGTATGCCGCCGGCTTCGACGTCGTGATGATCTTCGAAGCCGCCACCGATGAGAGCCCCGAAACCCGCGCGCTGCTGCGGTCGAAGCTGGCCGGCCGCAACGAGGTGATGGACACCATGATCGCCTCCGTGGGACAGCACCTGGTCGTCCCCCTCGGCGAGGCGCAAGCTGTGTTTCGTGCCCTCGCCGCCCCCGGCGTCTACCGCGAACTGGTCGAGGAGTCCGGCTGGTCACCGGAGAGGTTCGCCGATTGGGTCGCCGACACTCTCCGACGACATCTGTTCGCCGGGCGGCAGGAGGTGCCGTCAACGCCGGGGTGGTAGCCCCGGGTCGTTGTAGGGCGACAGCTGTGGCGACCCCGTTACCGGACCCAGGACTGACGCGACGAGATCAGGACCGACGCGACGAACCACGACCGTTTCGCCGAGGTCTCGGCCTGACGTTGGCTCATCGCCGTCGCAGTGTGGCCTCCGGGTGTGACCCGCGCGGGTGGCCGGGCGCGGGAAGGAGCCGAACACCCGGCCAGAAACGCCTGCCTTCCTGCTCCCGCGGAGGTCGAGATATCCCGGCTTGGTTCGCGACCCGGCCGACCGTTGGGTGGCTGTGGCCGCAGCTCATCCGGCTACCACACCACTGGGTGCGGCCGATCAGCTGACGGTGAGCCGGGCCACGGTGGCCTTGGGGTCGGAGCTCGCGATGGTGATCACACCGGGACGGTTGGCGACGAAGGTCACCGGGATCTGCACCAACCGGTGGACGACAACCTTCTTGTGCAGCTTCGGTCCGTCGATGGTCACGGTGCCGTCGTGGTCGCTGTGGATGACAAGGTCGACAGGCTGACCTCGTTGAAGCCGGACTGATCGGCGTAGCGGGCTCACCGTGTGCGCGTTGATGTTGATCTCGAGTTTGAAGGTGCGAGCCTTGGCCGCGCTGGGACTGGGGCTTGAGATGGGGGAAGGGCTCGCCGAGACAGGAGTGCTCGGGCTGGGCACCGGCCCCACCGGCGGAGTTGATTGACAGCCGACCAGCGAAGCCAGGGCAGCCACGACCAGAGTCGCCGGGAGCAGGGTGACCTTCCTGCCACCGTCGGCTGCTCCGGGAATGTTGCGAGCCCTTCTCAAGATGGAAACCAGCATGTGTCTGCGATACCCATTGCCCCGGGTCGGCAACGCCCCGATGGAGGCGTTGCCGGCGTTCCCATGAGGGATGGTCTCAGCTCAGCCTGCCGACCTTCCGGTACAGCATCCGCGCGCGCTGCTCACTCGGGAGTCGAGGAGGACGACGGGGCGGCCCAGGGCTCAGCCCTGTCCGTCGCGGCCGTGGTCGACCCGATCGAGCAGTACCCCCACCTGCCCGGTCTGGTTCCCGGCGTCCTTCGACTCGCCCTCGCCGGCCATCGTCTCGATGTACTGGATCAGGCCGATCTCGGGGTGGTGCAGGTCGAAGGCGGGCGACTCCGACCGGATCTGCGGCATGGATTCGAAGTTGTGCCGGGGCGGCGGGCAGGAGGTCGCCCACTCCAGCGACCGGCCCCACCCCCACGGGTCGTCGACGTGCACCTTGGGTGCGTGCCGGCTGATCCACAGGTTGTACAGGAACGGCAGCGTCGAGAACGCCAGCAGGAACGCGCCCAGCGACGAGATCATGTTGAGGGTGGTGAAGCCCTCGTTGGGCAGGTAGTCGGCGTACCGGCGCGGCATCCCCTCCACTCCCAGCCAGTGCTGGACCAGGAAGGTGGTGTGGAACCCGATGAACAGCAGCCAGAAGTGCAGCTTGCCCCACTTCTCGTTCAGCATCCGCCCGGTCAGCTTGGGCCACCAGAAGTAGAACCCGCCGAACATCGCGAACACCACCGTGCCGAACACCACGTAATGGAAGTGCGCCACCACGAAGTAGGAGTCCGACAACTGGAAGTCCAGCGGCGGGCTGGCCAGGATCACCCCGGTCAGACCGCCGAACAGGAAGGTCACCAGGAAGCCGATCGACCACAGCATGGGCGTGTCGAAACTGAGCGAGCCGCCCCACATGGTGCCGATCCAGTCGAAGAACTTCACCCCGGTCGGCACCGCGATCAGGAAGGTCATGAAGGAGAAGAACGGCAGGCTGACCGCCCCGGTGACGAACATGTGGTGGGCCCACACCGCCGCGGACAGGGCCGCGATGGACATGGTGGCGCCCACCAGGGTCACGTAGCCGAACAGCGGCTTGCGGCTGAACACCGGGATGATCTCGGTGATGATGCCGAAGAACGGCAACGCGATGATGTACACCTCGGGATGGCCGAAGAACCAGAACAGGTGCTGCCACAGGATCGGCCCACCGTTGGCCGCGTCGTAGATGTGGGCGCCGAACTTGCGGTCGGCCTCCAACATCAGCAGTGCCGCGGCCAGGATCGGGAACGCGATCAGCACCAGCAACGAGGTGATCAGCGTGTTCCAGGTGAAGATCGGCATCCGGAACATCGTCATCCCCGGCGCGCGCATCAACAGGATGGTGGTGATGAAGTTCACCGAGCCGAGGATCGAGGACAAGCCGACCAGATACAGGCCGACGATCCACAGGTCACCGCCGACGCCGGGGGAGTTCACCGCGTTGCTGAGCGGTGAATAGGCGAACCAGCCGAAGCTGGCGGCGCCGTCGGGGGTCCAGAAGCCGGAGACGGTGATGATGCCGCCGAACAGGTAGAACCAGTACGACATCATGTTCAGCCGCGGGAACGCCACGTCGGCCGCGCCGATCTGCAGCGGCATGATCGCGTTGGCGAAGGCGGAGAACAGCGGTGTCGCGAACAGCAGCAGCATGATCGTGCCGTGCATGGTGAAGAACTCGTTGTACGTCTGCCGGCTGAGGATCTGCATGCCCGGCTGAAAGAGCTCGGCCCGCATGCCGACGGCGAGGATGCCGCCGAAGAGGAAGAAGGCGAAGGAGGTGACGAAGTACAGGTTGCCGATCCTCTTGTGATCGGTGGTGGCGATCCAACTCCACGTCTTGTCGGTGACGTTGCGCCAGCGCCACGCCTTGGCGGTGTCCGCATACGGGCTCTCGTCGATGACCCGGTCCGACACCCCGCGATGAGTGACCAGCGGGGCCGGCGGCATCCCGATGACCGGTTCGACGCCGGCGTGGACGTCGACCTCCGCCGAGTCGGTGGGTCGTTCCATCACTGCACCAGCCTCTCGCGCAGCGCCGACGGATCGCGCACCGTCAGACCGTGACCGGGCACCTCGGCGGGCATCACCGTGCCGCCGGTCGGATCGGCACAGCCGTCAAAGGTCTCGGTCTCGATGCGCTCATGGTCGGCGAACCATTCGATGTGACGAAAGTTGAGGGTAGCGGCTCCCGCGTGCAGCGACAGGTTCGGCGCGCAATGGGCCGACACCTGCCGCCCGTGGGCGGCCGCCAGCCCGGCGATCCGGCGCCACTCGGTGAAGCCGCCGCAGCGGGTGACGTCGACCTGCACGCAGTCGACCGCCGTCACCATCGACCGGAAGTAGGCCAGGTCGTAGCCGTACTCGCCGGCGGCGACGTCGGCCAGGCACCAGTCCCGGAGCAGTCCCAGGCCGGCCAGGTCGTCGCTGCTGACAGGCTCCTCGAACCAGGTGACGCCGCACTCGTCCAGCCGCCGACCGACACGACGGGCCTGGCCGACGGTGTAGCCGCCGTTGGCGTCCACGAACAACTCGACGTCGTCGCCGATGGTCTGCCGCGACAGCCGCACCCGCTCCAGGTCGCGATCGACGGCAGAGCCCCAGCCTTCACCGATCTTGATCTTCACCCGGGGAAGGCGCTGATCGACCACCCAGCGGTGCAGTTGGGCCACCAGTTCGTCGGTGCTCTGGCTGGTGAAACCGCCACTGCCGTACACCGCGACATCGTCACGGCAGCGGCCGAGCAGGCGGCTCAGCGGCAGCCCGGTGACCTTGCCGGCGGCATCCCAGAGTGCGACGTCGACTGCCGACAGGGCGCACGAGGCCAGCCCGGGTCGGCCCATGTTCCGCACCCGTTGCTGGCAGTCCAGCCACCGGGCCGGCACATCGAGCAGTGGCCGGCCGGTCAGCACCTCGGCCATCGCCCCGGTGATCACCGGGACGCAGCCCGCATCGGCATAGGTCCAGCCGAGGCCCTCGACACCACCGGCTCGGACCCGGACCAGCAC
Organism: uncultured Actinomycetota bacterium; assembly: GCA_963758075.1. Lineage (GTDB taxonomy): Bacteria > Actinomycetota > Actinomycetes > Propionibacteriales > Propionibacteriaceae > Microlunatus. Next base: position 1,380,725 of record CAVWTT010000005.1, read on the forward strand.
CATGGTGGTGGCCTGCCACGTCATGGTGCCGTCCGACTCCGGTCCTCCCGGGGTGGGAAAGGAGTAGGCCGCGGCCTCGACCGCGTCGATCCGAGGCCCCGCGGCCGCTGTCGTCACGACCGGTGGCCCGGCAGGAACTCCTGCAGCTTGGTCTTGCTGCCCTCCAGCATCACGTGCAGCGCGTTCGGGTCGCCCTTGAGCAGCGACTCGGCGGTCGCCTTCATCTGGGCGAACGTCGCGTGCGGCGGGATCGGCGGCACCTCGGGGTCGCAGTGCACGTCCAGCACCACCGGACCGGGGCCGGCCAGGGCGGTGTCCCAGGCCGGGCCGAGGTCCTCCGGCTTCTCCACCGTGATGGCCTGCAGGCCGAGGGATTTGGCGAACCCGGCGAAGTCCACGTCGGGCAGCGACTGGGACTCCTCGAACTTCGGCGCGCCGGCCATCGACCGCAACTCCCAGGTGACCTGGTTGAGGTCGTTGTTGTGGAAGACACAGATCACGCAGCGTCCGTCCGACCAGTTGTGCTGGTAGCGGGAGATGGTGATCAGTTCGGCCATCCCGTTCATCTGCATCGCACCATCACCGACCAGGGCGATCACCGGCCGGTCCGGATGGGCGAACTTCGCCCCGATGGCGTACGGCACCCCCGGTCCCATGGTCGCCAGCGTGCCGGACAGCGAGCCACGCATGCTCCCGCGCATCTTCAGACAGCGGGCGTACCAGTTGGTCGAGGAGCCGGAATCGGCGGTGACGATGGCGTTCTCGGGGATCCGCTCGGACAATTCGGACACGATCCGCATCGGATTGACCGGTTTCGCGTCGACCGCGACCTCCTTGGCGATGGTGTCCCACCACCGGGCCACATGCTTCTCCACCGTCTCCCGCCAGGACAGATCGGTCTGCTTCTGGACCTGCGGCAGCAGCCGCTGCAGTACCGCCCTGGCGTCCCCGACGAGGTTGACCTCGGTGGGGTAGCGCATGCCGATGAACCTGCCGTCGATGTCGATCTGGACGGCCCTCGCCTGGCCGAAGTCGGGCAGGAACTGGGTGTAGGGGAAGTTGGAGCCGATGATCAGCAACGTGTCGCAGTCCCGCATCAGCTCATAGCTCGGCCTGGTGCCGAGCAGGCCGATCGAGCCGGTGACATAGGGCAGTTCGTCGGAGAGTACGTCCTTGCCCAGCAGAGCCTTGGCGACGCCGGCTCCGACCTTCTCGGCGAGTTGACGCACCTCGTCGGCGGCCGACCGGGCGCCCTGGCCGACCAGGATCGCGACCTTCTGACCGGAGTTGATCACCTCCGCCGCGGCGGCGATGTCCTTGTCCGGCGGCACCGGGACACCCCAGCTGACGGTGTGCGGATCACTCGAGGGCACCTGCTTGAAGGCGTGCTCCGGCGGACTGTACTCGGCCTCCTGCAGATCACTGGGAATGATCAGCGCGGTGGGGGACCGGGTCGCCTCGGCGGTCCGGATGGCCCGGTCCAGCGCATTGGGCAACTGCTCGGGGACGTTGACCTCGACCAGATACTCCGAGGCGACATCCTTGAACACGGACTGCAGGTCCACCTCCTGCTGGTAGCTGCCGCCCATCGCACTGCGTGCGGTCTGGCCGACGATCGCCACCACCGGAACCTTGTCCAGTTTGGCGTCGTAGAGACCGTTCAGCAGGTGCACCGCGCCCGGACCGGAGGTCGCCATGCAGACGGCGACCTTGCCGCTGAACTTGGCGTAGCCGACGGCTTCGAAGGCCGACATCTCCTCGTGTCGCGCCTGGATGAACGTCGGCTGGTTGTCGGCGCGCCCGTACGCGGCGATGATGCCGTTGATGCCGTCGCCGGGGTAGCCGAACACCTGTTCGACCCCCCAGTCCCGCAGTCGCTGGAGCAGGTAGTCGCCCACCGTCTGAGCCATCGCAACGCCTTTCCGTGAGTCTCGTCGTGCATCGATCCTCGGTTGCACCGGTGCAGCTATCGGCTCTCTACCCCCCAGGATGTGCTCCATGCGCGCCGCGCCGGAAAAGCCGGCGAGCAGACCTCCGGCCAAGCTGAGAGCCTTCCCAGACTGGGCCGTCAGCGGCCCGCAATGGTTGCCGTTGAGCAATGGCTGCCGTGGCGCGTACGGTGAGCCGCGGAGGTGTCGATGAGCATGGCTGCGCCGGACGTGTCGGAGTTCTATGAGGAACTCGATCAGCTGATGAGGGCGTCGCGGGTCGTCAGCGGCGTGATCACCGAGTCGATCGCCAAGGTCGAGGACGAGGTCACGCTGCCGCAGTTGCGCACGCTGGTTTTGGTCGCGACCCGCCGGGGTATCACCGCGGCAGGCGTGGCCGAGGCGCTGGACATCCATCCGTCCAACGCAACCCGGCTGATCGACCGCTTGGTGCAGGGCGGCTACCTCAGCCGGGCGGACTCGTCGACGGACCGTCGCCGGCTGCAGTTGACCCTGACCCGGGCGGGGACCGACCTGGTCGACGAGGTGATGGAGCACCGACGCCGCGCCTACGAGCACATTCTGCGCCGCATGACGGGGGCGGACCGTCGTCGACTGTCGGCCGCACTGGAGGTCTTCTCCGTTGCGGCCGGGGAACCGGATGAGGCGCGGCTGATGATCCCTTGACCGCCGGCCGCCCGGAGCTCCGTCAGATCCACAACCCGACCAAGCCCAGGAGGACCCCGATGAAACCGGCCAGACTCCTCGGCCGTGCCGTCCGCGATGTACGGACCGGCCGGTTCGAGCGGACACTGTGCGGCCTGACCGCTGCCGGTGCCGCGGTCACCACCGCAGAGATCTTCTTCGAACACGACTCGGCCAGTTTCGGCAACCGCTGGATGTGGGTCCCGATCGGGCTGGGTCCGGTCACCGTCGCCGCCGGCATCGCCGGGGTGATCAGCCGCCGCGCGGCCAAGACGGTGCTGCCCGTGGTCTCGGCGATGGTCGTCGCCAACGGCCTGCAGGGGACCTTCTTCCACGCCCGCGGGGTGTCCCAGAAGCCGGGCGGCTGGAACAACGCCGGCTACAACCTGGAAATGGGGCCGCCGCTGATGGCCCCGCTGCTGGTCACCATGGTCGGGGGCATGGGGTTGCTGGCCGCGATCCTGCGCCGGGAGAAGTGATGGCGCGCAGCGGCGACACCGGCACCACACCGAACGGCACCTCGCCCCGCTTCCCCGGTTTCGACGTGCTCGCGCAGACCGACCAGTGGGACGCGGTGACCACCGGCGTGGTGTTGTCCCGGCTGTCGTTGCCGGCGGCGCTGCGGTTCTTCACCGTGGCCGAGGAGGCCATCGCGCGGCCGCTGGTCGATGCGCTGCTCGCCCAGGACGGTGATCCGCTGGTGCCGGTACTGGAGATGATCGACGCCCGGCTGGCCGAGTTCCAGACCGACGGCTGGCATTACGCGGAACTGCCCGAGGACGGTGAGGCCTGGAAGCAGTCGTTGCAGGCGCTGGACCGGGACGCTCACGACGCCCATGGCCACGGTTTCGCCGAGTGCGATCCGGAGCAGCGGGGCAAGCTGATCCAGGCTGTCCAGGACACCTCCGACCAGTTGTGGCACGGCCTGCGGGCCGACCGCATCTGGTCGCTGTGGACCCGCTACGCCTGCACCGCGTTCTACTCCCATCCGTGGGCGTGGAACGAGATCGGCTTCTCCGGTCCCGCCTATCCACGCGGCTACAAGAACATCGGTGTCGACCGCCGGGAGCCGTTCGAGGTGCCCGACGTCCGGCCTGTCGACCCCATTCGCGGGGAGGCATCGAACCCACGAGCGGAGGCATCGAACCCATGAGCATCCGGTTGCCCGATCCCGTCCGGCGCCTGCAGCAGCAGGGCAAGGACTGGTTCGCCGATCACGACGGATCAGCTGACGACGTCCGGTCGCGCAACGCCTCGGCCTGGCTGATCCCGGCCGGACAGGAACGCACCGACCACGGGCTGCGGCGCGATATGCGCCACTACGACCCGAGCGAGGTCGTGGACGCGGTGATCGTCGGCTGCGGTGCCGGCGGCGCGACCACCGCGCAGCGGCTGGCCCGGGCCGGCTGGCGGGTGGTGGTCCTGGACGCCGGGCCGTTCTGGGACCCCGACAAGGACTGGGTGTCGGACGAGGCCGGGTCCCACCATCTGTACTGGACCGAGCCGCGCGTGATCAGCGGGGAGAACCCGGTGCCGCTGGGCTCCAACAACTCCGGCCGCGGCGTCGGCGGGTCGATGGTGCACTTCGCCAGCTACACCCCGCGCTTCCACCCGTCCGACTTCCACACCTACTCCGCCGAGGGGGTCGGCGCGGACTGGCCGATCGAGTACGCCGATCTCAAGCCGTACTACCACGACATCGAGCACGAACTGCCGGTCGCCGGCGAGGACTGGCCCTGGGGTGACCCGCACCAGTATCCGCACCACGCCCATCCGGTCGGCGGCAACGGGGAGGTCTTCCTGCGTGGCGCCGACCGGATCGGCATCAAGGCCAAGGTCGGGCCGGTGGCCATCGCCAACGGCCGGTTCGGGCACCGCTCGCACTGTATCTACCGCGGGTTCTGCCTGCAGGGCTGCAAGGTGAACGCCAAGGCGTCGCCGTTGATCACCCATGTGCCGGACGCGCTGGCCCACGGGGCCGAGGTCCGGGCCGACTCGATGGTCACCTCGGTGGAGATCGATCAGCGCACCGGCAAGGCCCTGGGTGTGCGCTACCTGCGCAGCGGGGTCGAGCACCTGCAACGCGCCGATCACGTGATCATCGCCGGCTATTCCATCGAGACGCCGCGGCTGTTGTTGAACTCGGTCTCGTCCCGGTTCCCCGACGGCCTGTGCAACGACTTCGACCAGGTCGGTCGCTACCTGATGGTGCAGGGCGCGCCGCAGACCGCGGGCCGGTTCGCCGAGGAGATCAGGATGTACAAGGCGCCACCGCCTGAGGTGTCGACCGAGGAGTTCTACGAGACCGACCCGTCCAAGCCGTACAAGCGCGGGTTCTCGGTGCAGACGGTCTCGCCGCTGCCGATCACCTGGGCCGAGCACGTCGCCGGACAGGGCCACTGGGGCGAAGACCTGCGCCGGTACATGCGTGACTACGTGCACTGGGCGACGCTCGGCTCGCTGTGCGAGTTCCTGCCCCAACCGGAGAACCGGGTCACCCTCGCCGACGAGACCGATCGCTACGGGTTGCGGGTGGCGAACTTCTCCTACAGCCAGTGCGACAACGACAAGCAGCTACTGCAGGCTGCGCAGGAGGTGATGGAGAACATCCTCACCGCCGCCGGTGCCGCGGAGACGATCACCTTCACCCGCAATGCACACCTGGTCGGCGGCGCCAGGATGGCCGCCGACGAGAAGCACGGCGTGGTGGACCGCAACGGTCGGACCTTCGCGGTGGACAACATGTCCATCGTCGACGGCAGCATCCTGCCCACGCAGGGATCGGCCAACCCCGGACTGACGATCATGGCCAACGCGGCCCGGATCGCCGACACCCTGATCGGGCGATCGACGCCCTGAACCCGTACCGTGTCCCGCGCCGGTTGAAGGTTGCTCTGAGCTCGTCGCAGGGTGCCCGTCCTTGCGTGCCCTGAGGTTGTCGAACGGAGCGCTCGATCCCGTGTGCTGAGGTCAGCTCCCGACCGGTCCGAGGCGTCGCATCTCCAACGGCACAAGGGCTGTTTTGTCAGTGCGCCCGTCTAGCGTGGTGGTTATGGGAGAGGCGTTGGAGCTGTGGGACAGCCATCAGGTGGCTGCCGCCGCAGCCGCCTGTGTGCGGGCCGAACGGGCCGCCGGCTGCCGCCTCCTCGAACTCGCCGCGCTGTGGGCCGATCATCATCCGGCCGGCGGGATCCTGCACCGCTTCACCGACCTGGCGGTCGCCGGGGAGGAGTCAGCCCGGTTCGGTGGTGACGGGACCCCGGAGGTGGCCGAGTTCGCGCCGGCCGAGTTGGGGGTGGAGATCGGTGTGAGTCCCGGCCAGGCCCGGATGCTGATCGCCGACGCGCTGGATCTGCGGCATCGGTTGCCGCGGCTGTGGGGGCGGGTGCAGGCCGGTCAGGTGCCGGCCAGGGATGCCCGCCGGGTCGCCGCCCGCACCCGACTCCTCACCCTGGACCAGGCGATGGTGGTGGATCGTCGGGTGGTGCGGGTGGTGGGGCAGCTGTCCTGGACCCGGTTGGAGCACCTGTTGGCTGCCGAGATCCTGCGGGTGGACCGGGTCCGGGTGGAGCAGGAGACGGAGAACGCGAAGCGGTTCCGCTACATCCGCACCGGGCAGGGCAGTGAGTACGGGCTGACCGAGGTGTCGATGCTGGTCGACACCCCCGACGCGATCCTGCTGAAGGCAGCAACCAAGCGACTCGCCGACATCCTGATGGGCCGGGCCGACGACCTGCCGGCCGGCGTCCCGGATCGGGGTGCCCGGTCCAAGGCTGAATGGCAGGCGGTCGCGGCCGGGATCCTGGCCCAGCCGGCGCTGGCCCTGCAGGTCCTGGCGCAGGTGGATCAGCCGGACCTGTTCACCGACCTCGAAGCCCACCTCCAGGTGGCGGACCACCAGCCGGCCGCCACCGAGCTGCCGGCGTCCGATCTGCCGATGCCCGATCTGTCGATGCCCGACGAGCCCGGATCCGAGGATCCCGGGCCAGGGCTGGACCCGCAACCGGAGGCTGAGCCGAGCCGGGCGGAGCGGCGGGAGGCGGTGATGAAGGACCTGGCCCGACGCATCGACCCGGACAAGCTCACCCCCAGAGTGGTCCTGCACGTCCACATCGGCGCCGACGCCCTGCCGGCGTTCGATGCTGGCGAGGATCCGGGTGTGGCCCGGGTCGAGGGCATCGGCCCGGTGCTGCTGGCGTCGGTGCGGGAATGGCTCGGTCGGGCTGCCGGGTCCGGATCCTGCCGGTGCTCGACCCGGCCCAGATCCCACCTGCCGACGGCTACGAGATGCCGGACCGGATGGTCGAGGCCGTACTGGCCCGGTCCCCGGCCAGCGTGTTCCCCTGGTCCGGCACCACCAGCCGGCACCGGTTGGACCTGGACCACACGGTGCCCTACACCGGATCCACCCGGCGCACCACCCGGCGCACCACCCGGGCAGACCCGGCTGGGCAATCTGGGTCCGTTGGCGCGGGGTGAGCACCGGTACAAGACGTTCGGCCCGATCAACGTGACACAACCGGTTGCGGGCACCTTCGTGTGGCGGACCAGGTTCGGGCGGGTCATCATCACCAACCCGGCCGGCACCCACGACCTGGGCACCGGAACCTTCGCCGACACCGTCTGGCAGACCTCGGCCGACCGCGCGCCATCCCCGGCGGTTTGACTCCGCGCCACTACCACCGGCACAAACGCCGCCGCCGCCCCGTCGACAACGTCGGGCAGGCTTCGACAGGCTCAGCGCGCGAAACCAGCCACCCGAGTCCCGTCAGGGTGTCAAGAGATGGGGTCTCCCGCTCAGTCCGCCAGTATCAACTCGACGGTGGCGAAGGAGTGCGGCGGAAGTTCGACGGCCAAGCCGCGCGGATGGTCGGCGATCGTGGTCAGCGGTTGCGGGGCGACAGCGGCGGGTGCTTCTACGGTGTTGTGGTCGGCGGTGTTCGGCGCGCTGAGCAGCCGGCCCTGGTGGGAGACCACCGTCCGGCCGCGCAGGTCGAGCACCACCGAGGCGCCCTGGTCGGCGTCGCCATTGGTGATCGAGATCAGCGCCGTGTCGCCCTTGGTGCTGGCCGAGGTCGACAGCGTCTGCACCTGGTACCCGCCGTGGGGCTGCGGGTCGGGGCCCTCGACGACATGGGTCGCCAACCGCAGCGCATCCTGATGTGCCTTGTTCATCTCGAAGACGTGATAGCTCGGTGTGAGCACCAGCGCCTCACCGTCGGTGAGGACCATGGCCTGCAACACGTTGACGGTCTGGGCGATGTTGGCCATCGTCAGCCGCTCGGCGTGACGATGGAAGATGTCGAAGTGGGTGCTGGCCACCAGGGCGTCGCGCAGGGTGTTCTGCTGGAACAGGAAGCCCGGGTTGGTGCCGGGTTCGACATCCCACCAGGTGCCCCACTCGTCCAGCACCAGCCCGATGGTCCGGTCCGGGTCGTAGGCGTCCATGATCGCGCTGTGCCCGGCGATGATCCGGTCGACGAACTGCGCCTTGCCCAGTGTCAGGTAGTACTCCTCAGGATCGAACTCGGTCGCCGATCCCTTGTGCTCCCACGGGCCGACCACCGTGTAGTAGTGCAACGAGACACCCTGGAACAGCTTCTTCGGTGACCGTGAGCAGCCCAGGCAACTCACCGCCTTCATCAGCGCCTCGGTCCAGGCGTAGTCGGCATCGGAAGCCCCGGCGGCGATCCGGTAGAGGGTGTTGTCGCCGTGGTCACGGCAGTAGGTCGCATACTGGCGGGCCTGGTCGGCGTAGGCCTCGGCGCGCATGTTGCCGCCGCAGCCCCAGGTCTCGTTGCCGATGCCCCAGAACGGCACCCGCCAGGGCTCGTCCCTGCCATTGGCCCTACGCATCCGCACCATCGGGCTGTCGCCGTCGCGGGTCAGGTACTCCACCCACTCGCTCATCTCGCGGACGGTGCCACTGCCGACATTGCCGTTGACGTACGGGTCGGCGCCCAGCAACTCGCACAGCGCCATGAACTCGTGGGTGCCGAAGTGGTTGTTCTCCTCGACGTTGCCCCAGTGGGTGTTGACCATCGCCGGCCGCCGGTCCTTGGGTCCGACGCCGTCGGTCCAGTGGTACTCGTCGGCGAAGCACCCGCCGGGCCAGCGCAGATTGGGGATGTCGATCCGCCGCAGCGCCTGCACCACGTCGAGCCGGATCCCGCCCTCGTTGGGAATGTCGGAGTCCTCGCCGACATAGAAGCCGCCGTAGATACAGCGGCCCAGGTGCTCGGCGAAATGTCCGTAGAGGTGCCGGTTGATCAGCGGTCCGGTGACATCGAGGTCGACGACGACGCGTGCGGGATAGGTCACACCGCAGGAGGATATCGGCCCGCCTCCCGCGGCCGGTCGGGGCCATCATGGACGGCATGAGGATGCGTCGTGTCTACGAGCCCGTCGACGAGGAGGACGGCACCCGGGTGCTGGTGGACCGGCTGTGGCCCCGCGGGCTGCACCGCGACGACCCGCGGGCGGCGCGATGGCTGAAGGAGGTGGCGCCCACGACCGAGCTGCGGCGTTGGTACGGCCACCAGCCGGATCGGTTCGCCGAGTTCGCGCGACGCTACCGCCACGAACTCCAGGACGGATCGGCTCGGGACGCACTCGCCGAACTCGCGGCCCTGGCCCAGGCGGGTCCGGTGACGCTGGTCACGGCCACCCGGGAGCTGCCGTTGAGTCACCTGGCCGTGCTCGTCGCCGTGCTCGACGCCGGCCCGGACGCCGACGGCCGCGATCTCGGCGCCGACCTGGAGCGGGTGCAGCGTTGGGAGGACGCGAACGGCACCTGGCGGGTCGTCGGGCAGCCGCGCAACCGGGCCACGATCGCCCTCTGCCGCTGCGACGGCGGCGAGGAGGTCGACCGCTTCAACTCCGCCGACCCGCTGCTGCTGACCTACCTCGCCGCCCGGGCCGACGAGGGCGCCGGGGACTGACCCGGCCTCGGGTCGCGGCCCGGGCCGACGCACCGGCTGCCGACGCACCGGCTGCCGGGGCTCGGGCCGCCCGCGTTCGGGCCCGGCAACGAACTCAGCTGCGGACAGCGTGCGCGGGACCTACTCGGGCCGCCGGGTGGGGCGGTCGGAGCCGCCGGTGGCAAGACGCATCAGATCGGATTCCAGGTCGACTCCGAACTCGGTGCCGCCGGCGCTGCCGTACTCGTGCTGGTAGCGCTGCCAGGATTCCCGTTTGACCTCCTCGGCGAACCCGCTCTCCATCAGCAGTTCCAGTTCCAACGCGGCCCGGTCGATCCGCCGGTTCAGTTCCGGGTCGGCCCAGTCCTCGCCGGCGGCGAAGATCGAGGTCGGCACGGTCATGGTTCGCAGGTAGGCGAACATCGCCCGCATCTCGCCGTCAACCACCAGCGCATGCCGGGCCGTGCCGGCGGTCGCCGCCAACACGACCGGCTTGGCGATGAGCAGATCGTTGTCCAGAACATGGAAGAACGATGAGAACAGCCCGCTCGGCCCGGCCTTGTAGACCGGGGCGGCGGCAATCACACCGTCGGCCTGGCCCAGCACGCTGATCGCGCGTTCCATCCGTGGCCCGTTCAGCTGGGACACCAGCGCGGTGGAGATCTCGGCGGCGAGTTCGCGGAGGTCGATCACCGTGGTCGTCACCCGCCGGCCACGTTCTTCGGCCAACAGGGCGACCCGGCCCGCGATCCGGTCGGCCAGCAGCCTGGTCGAGGACGGGTCGCTGGTGCCGCCGCTGATCACAACCAGTCGGTAGGCGCGCTTGGGGGACACAGATTGGGTCATCGCGCTTCGATCGCTTTCATCATCGGGTCGTCCTCCGTTGCGCCGGCGGCGAGCTTGCCGCATAGCGCCTCCAGTTGTTCAAGTTCGGCATCGGTCAGGGCTGCGACGGCCCGGGCCACACCGATGGCGTGCCGGCCGCCGATCCGGCGCTGCCGGTCCCGGCCGGCCGGGCTCAACTCCAGTCGTACCCCGCGGCCGTCGGCCGGATCGGCGTCGCGTCGGACCAGACCACGACCGACCAGCCGGTCCACCATCCGCGACAGTGCCGGTTGGCTGAGCAGCACCGACCGATTGAGCTCGGCCATCCGCAGGGGCCGCGACGACTTCGCCAGCGTGTAGAGCACGTCGTACTCCCGCATGGTGAGGTCGTCCCAGATGTCCTCGGCGGCGAGCCGCTTCATCAGGCCGGCGTGGGCCGTCAGCAGCGCCTCCCAGGCGTCGTTGGCCAGCCTGCTGCGCGTCCTCATCGCACTCCCGTCGACGCTCGTTTTCGACCAGTCGCTCAGACCAGACTGGGGTAGCGGACGTCGGCCTGCTCGCTGTCGCTGTACGGCGAGCCGCCGGTCACGTTGTCGCCCCGGTTGGCGTTGGGCCGCGGCTGCCGGGCCGGGCCGTCGCCGTACTTGGCCCGGACCAGGCTCTCGTGGGTCGGCGCCTCGGCCGACTCCGGATCCTGTCGGGCCTGCAGTTCCTTGCGGAGCACCGGAATGACCTCCTCGCCGAGCAGGTCCAACTGCTCCAGCACCGTCTTCACCGGCAGCCCGGCGTGGTCCATCAAGAAGAGCTGGCGCTGGTAGTCGCCGAAGGTCTCGTGGAAGGTCAGCGTCTTCTCGATGACCTCCTGCGGGCTGCCGACACTCAATGGCGTCATCCGGCTGAAGTCCTCCAGGGTCGGGCCGTGGCCGTAGACGGGCGCCTCGTCGAAGTACGGCCGGAAGTCGCGGTAGGCGTCCTGGGAACGGCGGGCCAGGAAAGCCTGACCACCGAGGCCGACGATCGCCTGCTTCTGTGTTCCGTGACCGTAGTGCTCGAACCGTTGCCGATAGAAGTTGATCAGCCGCAGCGAGTGCGAGCTCGGCCAGAAGATGTGGTTGGCGAAGAAGCCGTTGCCGTAGAACGCTGCCTGCTCGGCGATCTCGGGGGTCCGGATGGAGCCGTGCCAGACGAACGGCGGGACGTCGTCCAGCGGCCGGGGCGTGGCGGTGAAGCCCTGCAGCGGCGTCCGGAACCGGCCCTCGGCGTCGACCACATCCTCGCGCCACAGCCGGTGCAGCAGATTGTAGTTCTCCAAGGCCAGCGGCAGCCCCTGGCGGATGTCCTGACCGAACCAGGGATAGACCGGGGCGGTGTTGCCGCGGCCCAGCATCAGGTCCACCCGGCCCTTGGCCAGGTGCTGCAGCATCGCGTACTCCTCGGCCAGCCGCACCGGATCGTTGGTGGTGATCAGGGTGGTGGCCGTGGTGAGGACCAGCCGCCGGGTGGTGGCGGCGATGTAGGCCAGCAACGTGGTCGGGGAGGAGGAGACGAATGGCGGATTGTGGTGCTCGCCGACCGCGAAGACGTCCATCCCGACCTCTTCGGTCTTCTGCGCGATCCGCACGATCGCGTCGATCCGTTCCGCCTCGCTCGGGGTCGTTCCCGAGACCGGGTCCCGGGTGACGTCGCTGACCGAGAAGATTCCGAACTGCATTGTGGCTCCTGCCTAGTTCCATGCGTTTGCATGTATCAACGCAGGGCGGTCCGGAATATTCCCCGGACCGTCGATCGGCAGCCACAGCTCGACGGCGCCGTCGCCGGCGAGGACCGGCCCGAGTCCGGGGACGGCGCCGGCGTCCACCCCGACAGTGACCTGAACGGTCTCGCCGGGCTCGGCGGTGACGGCGAGATGGCCGAGCAGCACCGCCCGACGTGCCACCCGGCCGGGGATCCGGGAGCGGTCGTAGAGCTGCACCACCTGCCGGCCGGCCCGCTGACCGAGATTACGCAGGTGGGCCGCCAGCACCAGATCGGTCAGCCTCGGGCGGCGCCTCCTCGGCGAAGAGCGCGGGGATGCCGAGCCGGCTGCCGGCGACGATCCGTTCCCGGACCAGGGCGGTGACCTCCGCCGACCGGTGCCGATCTGCTCCGTTGCCCCGGTGCCGACCGGAACAGGCATCGGCCCGGAGCAGGCCGTACATCGCGCCGACGCTGCCGAACCGGTCCAGTTCGGCGTCGATCAGGTCGGTCAACTCGATCTCGTCGCCGCGTCGACGCCAGACCTGCCAGCCCAGCAACCGCTGGTTCAGCTGGCCGATCTTCTCCGCCGGCGTCATCCGGGCCATCAGGTCGGCGACCCTGTCGTCGATGCTGACGGCCGGATCCCGGAACCGTTGGGTCGTGGTCACGACGTTCGGGTCCACCACGCGGGGCGCTCAGCCCGCCGCGGCAAGTGCCCGGCGCGCCGCATCGCCGGCGGCGGCGCCGTAGGAGCCGCCGAAGATCACCGCGTGCACCAGCAGCGGGAAGAGCTGATGCAGCGGCACCCGCTGCTGCCAGCCGTCGGCGAGCGGCCGGGTCCGCCGGTAGCTGTCCAGCACCACCTCCAGGTGCGGCAGCCCGAACAACGCCAACATGGCCAGGTCTGTCTCCCGGTGCCCGCCGTACGCGGCCGGGTCAACCAGCACTGCCTGCTCACCGGCCCACAGCACATTGCCCGACCACAGGTCGCCGTGCAGCCGGGCCGGCGGTTCGGGCGGTCCGACCAGGCGGGGCAGCCGCTCGACGACGCGGGCGACCGCGTCCCGGTCGCGGTCGACGATCGCTCCGCGGGCGACGGCCCGGTCCAGGAACGGCTGCAGCCGGGCGGCGGCGTAGAAGGAAGCGAAATCGCGGTGCCCGCCGCCGCCGGGCAGCGGCTCGGAGGCGAGCACGCTGTCGACGTCCCGCCCGAAGCCGTCCGCGCCGGCCGCATGGGTGATCGCCAGCCGCCGACCGAAGTCCGCGGCCGCCGGGCGGGTCGGCCGGCCGGTGGGCACCCACTCCATGATCAGCAGGTCCCGGTCGACGGCCAGCACCCGCGGTGTCGGCGCGCCGCCGGGCACCTCGCCGAGCCAGCCGAGCCCCCACGCCTCATGGTCGAAGAAGGCCTCCGGTGCGCCGGGCAGCGACTTGACGAACAGCTGCCGGCCGTCGGCGGTGACCACCTGGTGGCCGTCGCCGAAGCCGCCTCCGCCCAGCGGCTCGACGCGCGTCGGAGGTGAGCCGAGGAGTTCGGCGACCCGGGCGCGGAGCCGGGCATCGAAAGGACTCATCGCCCGACCCTAGGCCCCGAACCGAGGACGTGAACGTTCACGACCCTGCTGCGGCCGGTTTCGTCGGCAGGCGCTAGCGTGAGAGATCGGCGGTGCGGCCGGAGCCGGAGCGGCACCGAACGACGATGACGACTGGAGCTTCGCCATGGATCTGTCCTCCCGCGATCCTGGGGTCGGCACGCTGCCTGCCCGGGCCCGTTTCACCTCCAGCCTGGGCCAGCAGTCCCTGAACGGTGACTGGCGGTTCCGGCTGTCGGAAAGCCTGGCCGCCGCACCGGCCGGGATCGAGGCCGAGGACTACGACGACGGTGACTGGGCCACCATTGCGGTGCCGTCCAGTTGGCCGATGCACGGCCACGGGGTGCCGGCCTACACCAACGTGCAGTACCCGTTCCCGCTGGACCCGCCGTTCCCGCCGGACGAGAACCCCATCGGCGACCATCGGCTGAGCTTCGACGCCGCCGACTTCCTCACCGACGGCGCGGTGCTGCGGTTCGACGGCATCGACAACACCGCCGACGTCTGGCTGAACGGCGAACTCCTCGGCACCACCCGCGGCTCCCGGTTGCCGAGCGAGTTCGAGGTCAGCCGGCTGCTGCGGCCGGCGGGCAACGTGCTGGTGGTCCGGGTCGCCCAGTGGTCGGCCACCAGCTACCTGGAGGACCAGGACATGTGGTGGCTGCCCGGAATCTTCCGCGACGTCACCCTGTTGGCCCGGCCGCGGAACGCCATCCGCGACATCACCGTGCACGCCGGCTGGAGCGACGGCCGCGGCACGCTGCGCGTCGACGTCGACGGTGAGCTCCCGGCCACCGTTGCGATCGACGAGCTCGACCTGCAGCTGGCCGCCGGGGAACAGCGCGACCTCGACGGCGTCGAGGGGTGGAACGCCGAGCGGCCCCGCCTCTACACCGCCAGGATCGCCACCGAGTTGGAGACCGTGGAGCTGCGGATCGGATTCCGTAGCGTCAGGGTCGCCGACAGTCAGGTGTTGATCAACGACGTGCCGGTGCTGTTCAAGGGCGTCAACCGGCACGAGCACCATCCCGACCTCGGCCGGGTCATCCCCCGGAGCGTGGTGGAGTCCGAGCTGCGGTTGATGAAGCAGCACAACATCAACGCCATCCGCACCTCCCACTACCCGCCACACCCCGACCTGCTGGACCTGGCCGACGAGCTCGGCTTCTACCTGATCGACGAGTGCGATCTGGAGACCCACGGCTTCGGCATGAACGGCTGGCGCAACAACCCGGTCGCCGACCCGGCCTGGCGGCCGGCGCTGGTCGAACGGATGGTCCGCATGGTCAACCGGGACAAGAACCACCCGGCGATCTTCTGCTGGTCGCTGGGCAACGAGTGCGGGACCGGCGACAACCTGAAGGCGATGGCCAAGGCGGCCCGGTCGATCGACGACACCCGGCTCATCCACTACGAGGGTGACAGGGACTCCGGCTACGTCGACCTGTACTCGCGAATGTATGCCCCGGTCGACGAGGTCAAGGCGATCGGCGAACACGCCGAGGAGCCGACCGAGAACCCCGGCCTCGACGCCCACCGGCGCCGCCTGCCGTTCGTGCTGTGCGAGTACATCCACGCGATGGGCAACGGGCCCGGCGGCATGACCGAGTACATGGATCTCTTCGACCGCTACCCGCGGCTGGTCGGCGGATTCGTCTGGGAATGGCTCGAGCACGGCATCCGGCAGACCCGCGACGGGGTGGAGTACTTCGGCTACGGCGGCGACTTCGGTGAGGAGGTGCACGACGGCAACTTCGTCATCGACGGACTGGTCAGCGCCGACCGCGAACCGCGGCCCGGCCTGATCGACCTGAAGAAGGTCTACGAGCCGCTGCGGATCGAACCGGCCGAGGACTGGTCGACCATCACCATCACCAACAAGTACGCCTTCACCGACCTCTCCGGGCTGCGGCTGGACTGGGCCGCCGAGGACGCCGACGGCCGTTACGCCGCCGGCGTGCTGCCCGATCTCAAGATCGGCCCCACCGATCAGGTCACCGCGATCCTGCCCGACGAGGTGGCGGCCGCACGCCGGCCCGGTGCGGTACTGACCGTGTCCGCCCGGCTCGCCGAGGCCACCGCCTGGGCCGCGGAGGGCCACGAGCTGGCCTGGGGACAGAGCGGGCGGGTACCGGCGGCGACCGGACCGGTGCCCGGGACCGAGCCGGTGCGGCACGAACCGGCCGGTCTGCGACTCGGCCCCGCGACGTTCGACCCGGCCAGCGGCCGGATGACCGACTTCGCCGGCAGCCCGGTCGACGGGCCTCGGCTGAACCTGTGGCGGGCACCGACCGACAACGACAACGGCATGGACCACCACCTCAAGCGGCGCGACGCCGCCGGGTGGACGCGGACCCGGCTGGACAAGTTCCGCGGCCGCCTGGTGACGATCGACGAGCTCGAGGGCGAGGACCACGGCCTGGTGGTGACCACCCGTTACGCCGCCCCGTCCTTCGACCGGCACGTCGACATGACCATCACCTGGCGCAGTGACGGGGAGCGGCTGTCGGCCCGGGTCCAGCTGCGGCCGGCGGGGGACTGGTCGCCGACCTGGGCGCGGATCGGCCTGGACTTCACCCTGGACGGGTCCTACGACCAGGTCGGCTGGGCCGGCCGCGGACCGGGTCCGGTCTACCCGGACACCGGTCAGGCGGCCCGGTGGGGCTGGTTCAGCTCCTCCGTCGCCGACCTGCAGGTGCCGTACGCCCGGCCGCAGGAGAACGGGTCGCGCCGGGCCGCCCGGATCACGCTGTCCGGCGGCGGCCGCGACCTCACCATCAGCGGCCAGGAGTTCGGCTTCGCCGCCCGCCCGTGGTCGCAGGCCGCCCTGGCCGGCGCCGACCACACCGTCGATCTGGCGCCGGACGGCAAACTGCATCTGACCGTCGATCACCGCCAGCACGGCATCGGCACCGCGTCCTGCGGGCCGGGCGTGCTGCCGGCCTACCGGCTCGACCCGGCGAAGCTGAACGCTGACGACCTGTCGTTCGAGTTGATCTTCGACGCGGGACCGCGATGACCGCAGAGCTCGTCGTGCACCGGCTGTCGACCTCGGAGTCGACGGTCATCCACGGCGACGACACGGGCCGCGGCGGGGAGACCTTCGAGGCGCCGAACTGGTCGCCCGACGGCGGCTGGCTGTTGATCAACTCCGGCGGCCGGCTGTACCGGATGCCGGCCGGCGGAGGCGGCCCGGCCGTGATCGACACCGGGGCACAGGGACGGATCAACAACGATCACTGCATCTCCCCGGACGGGCGGACGATCTACTTCTCCGACGGGGACGGCCACTTGTACGCCGTCCCGGCCGGTGGCGGTGATCCGCGCCGGGTCAGCAACGATCACGGGCCGGGCTTCCAGCACTATCTGCACGGCATCTCCCCGGACGGTCGCACCCTGGCCTACATCGGCGTCGGGTCGGCTGCCGACGGATCGCGGACCAGCAACGTGTACACGGTGCCGGCCGCCGGCGGCCCGGACGTCCGGCTCACCGATCTGACCGTGCAGAACGACGGCTGCGAATACACCCCGGACGGCCGTCACATCCTGTTCAACTCCGAACTCGCCGCCACCAGGCCCGGCCACGCGCAGCTGTTCGAGATGACCGCCGACGGCAGCGACCTGCGCCAGCTCACCGACGACGACCGGGTGAACTGGTTCCCCCACCCGTGCCCGGACGGGACCAAGCTGGTGTACCTGAGCTATCCGCCGGGCACCCAGGGTCATCCGGGCGGCAAGGACGTCATCCTTCGGCTGCTGCCGATGACCGGCGGCCGGGTCCCGGAAGGGGCGGCGCCGACCGATGTGGCGGCGTTCCGCGGCGGCCAGGGCACCATCAACGTGAACAGTTGGGCCCCGGACTCGGACCGGTTCGCCTACGTCCGCTACCCGGACTGACGGCCAGGTCGTCGGTGGCGGGTCGCTGCCCTGCTCGACCGGGTTCACCTCGGCGGGCCGGCGGGCGGGATGCCATGGATCAGATCCACCCCTTGAACCACATCCGGGACAGCCAGTGCGAGTAGGGCAGCAGTTGGTCGGTGAGGATGGGGTAGAGATAGGCGAAGTTCAGCACCACCAGGGCGCTGAACACGCCGGTGACGACCGCCCCGACCATCCGGCGCCGCCGTTGGCGTTCACTGCCCGGCGACGGGCCGATCAGCAGGCCCAGGCACAGGGCGACGGCCATCACCGAGAACGGGATGATCGCGATCGCATAGAAGAGGAACTGCGGCCGCGAGGTGTACTGGAACCAGGGCAGCCAGGCGCTCAGCACGCCGACGATCGGAATGCCGAACCGCCAGTCCCGGCCGCCGACCCACAGGATCAGTGCGGCCACCAGCGCGAACACCGCGCCCCACCACAGCGCCGGCGTCCCGAGGCCGGTGATCACCCGTAGGCACTTCTCGCCGCCCGCCGGGCAGCCGCCGGTGCCGGGCTGGATGTCGTTGACGGCGTCGATGCCGATCGTGCGGGCCAGGATCAGCCAGCCGGCCGGGTTGGCGTTGTAGGTGTGGGTCTGGTGGTTGATGTAGCTGCCGGTGTGGAAGGCGTAGATGTCGTGCTGGTACTGCAGGAAGGAGGCGAACGCCGCCCCGACCATCCGGGTGCTGCCTGCCTGCGGGTGCTGCGCGCCCCACTGCCGGTCGTAGCCGCCCGAGGTGGCGAACCAGTTCGCCCAGCTGAGGACGTACACCAGGCCGGGCAGGACGACGAGGGACACGAACGCCGGCAGCCCGTCCTTGATCAACGCCCAGACCGACCTGCGGCCGGCGCCGGCCAGCCGGCGGGCGCCGACGTCCCAGGCCAGCGCGAGCAGGCAGAAGGCGGCCAGCACGTAGACGGCGTTCCACTTCGTGCCCAGCGCCAGCCCGAACATCAGCCCGGCCAGCAGCCGCCAGGGCCGGACCAGGAGGAGCGGGCCGTAGCCCAGGCCCAGATCCGGCCGGCCCGTCCGTTGCAGATGGTCGGCGAGCCGGTTGCGGAACCAGTCCCGGTCGGCGGCCAGACAGGCGACCGCGGCGATCAGGAAGAAGGCCAGGAAGATGTCGAGCAGGGCGATCCGCGACATCACGAACGCCAGCCCGTCGACCGTCAACAGCACCCCGGCCAGGCAGCCGATCAGGGTGGACCGGCTGACCCGGCGGACCAGCCGGATGGTCATCAACACCAGCAGCGAGCCGAACACCACGGAGGCGAACCGCCAGCCGAAGGAGTTCATCCCGAACAACTGCTCACCGCCGGCGATCAGCCACTTGCCGATCGGCGGGTGGACCACGAACTCGGCGGAACTGCCGATCACATCCGGATGGCCGGCGGCGATGGCAGCGTTGGCCTTGTCGGGCCAGTTGCGTTCGTAACCGAACTTCAGCAGCGAGTAGGCGTCCTTGGCGTAGTAGGTCTCGTCGAAGACGACGTAGCCGGGACGGGCGACGTGGACCAGCCGCAGCAGGAAGGCCAGCCCGGTGATGAACGCGGTGAGCAGCCAGGACACCAGCCGGTCGGCCGGCAACGGATCACGCAGTCGCTCGACCGTCGTCGGTGCCGGTTGCGGTCGGGGCGGTAGGAACCGGGGCTGCCCGGTGCGGCTGGCCACCGGCGGCGGGGACACGGGCGACCCGACCACCGTTCGGTCGGCCGTGGCCCGGTCGGCGGTCGCGGTCACCTCATCCGTCACGCGCGCCATCCTAGGTGGGCGCACGGGCCGCGGCCGTGGCCGGCGGACGGCTCCGGACGGCTTTCGACGCGACGGCTGTGCCACGCTGAGGGCGTGCTGAACGACGAGCAGCCCGGCCCGGACGCCGACCCGAACGGGGGCGTGGTGGTACTCGCCGCCACCCCGATCGGTGACAGCCGCGATGCCAGTCCGCGGCTGGTCGAGCAGCTGCGGACAGCCGATCTGATCGCTGCGGAGGACACCCGGCGGCTGCAACGGCTGCTGGACCGGCTCGGCGTCACCACCACGGCGCGGATGCTCTCCTACTTCGAGGGCAACGAGGCCGGCCGGACCGGGCAGCTGTTGGCTGCGGCTCGGGAGGGCGCGCGGGTGCTGCTGGTCACCGACGCCGGTATGCCGTCGGTGTCCGATCCCGGCTACCGGCTGGTGGCCGCCGCGATCGACGCCGGGATCCGGGTCACCGCCGTGCCGGGGCCGTCGGCGGTGCTGACTGCGCTGGCCGTCTCCGGCCTGCCGGTCGACCGGTTCTGTTTCGAGGGCTTCCTCCCGCGCAAGAGCGGTGAACGGCAGCGCCGGCTGGCCGAGCTCGCCGACGAGCCGCGAACGCTGATCTTCTTCGAGGCACCGCACCGAACCGCGCGGATGCTCGCCGATCTGGCAGCCGCGTTCGGCGACGACCGGCCGGCCGCTGTCTGCCGGGAACTGACCAAGCGGTACGAGGAGGTACGTCGCGGCGCGCTGGCCGAGCTGGCGGCCTGGGCCGCCGACGGGATCCGCGGTGAGGTGACCGTGGTGGTTGCGGGCACGTCGCGGCGCACCGCCGAGGCGTCGGACGCGGTCGGCGAGGTCGCCGAGCTGACCGCCGGCGGGATGAAGCTCCGGCCGGCGGTTGCGGTGGTGGCTGAGCGGCACGGGCTGTCGCGCAACGAGTTGTACGCGGCCGCGCTGGCCGCCCGCAGGCAGCCGTCGGCGTGACCGGTCTTCCTATGCTGGCCCGGTGAGCGAACTGCGCCCCCGGGACCGTCGTGCCGAGACCACCGAACACGGCCACCGCCGCAACCTCGACCGGCCGCCGCTGCCGGAGCCGCTGCCGTCGCCGGTGACCGACACCCACTGCCACCTCGACGTCGCCGACGGTCACGCGTCCCTGACGCCGCAGCAGGCTGTCGACCTGGCCGCTCAGGTGGGCATCGACCGGATCGTCCAGGTCGGCTGCGACGTGGCCGGATCGCAGTGGGCGGTGCAGGCCGCCCGTCGGTGGCCCGGTGTGGTCGCCGCCGTGGCGATCCATCCCAACGATGCCGCCCGGCTCGGCCCCGGACTGCCGGCGGCGTTGGCCGACATCGAGACCCTGGCCGTCGATGACCGGGTGCGTGCGGTGGGGGAGACGGGCCTGGACTACTTCCGCACCCGGGACGAGGACGGGCAACGGATCCAGCGGGAGTCGTTCGCCGCGCACATCGCCATCGCCAAGCGGTACGACCGCACACTGGTCATCCACGACCGCGACGCCCACGCCGACATCCTCGACGTCCTCGACGCCGAGGGGGTGCCGGACCGGATCGTCATGCACTGCTTCTCCGGCGACGCCGGCTTCGCCCGGGCCTGCCTGGACCGGGGCGCCCTGCTGTCCTTCGGTGGCACGGTCACCTTCAAGAACGCTGCCGGGCTGCGGGAGGCGTTGACCGCCACCCCGTTGGAACGGGTGGTGACCGAGACCGACGCGCCCTACCTGACGCCGGCGCCGTACCGGGGCCGGCCGAATGCCTCCTATCTGGTGCCGTGCACCGTGCGCAGCATCGCCGCGATCCGCGGCGACGACCTGGCCGAGGTCTGCCGGGCGCTGGACCAGAACTCCTCGGCGGTGTTCGGCGGCGCCTGGGACCGCCATACCGCCCCCGAACCGCAGCCGTCTGCCTGAGGGGCGCCTGCCATGGACTTCGCCGAAGTGGTCCGGCGACGCCGGATGGTGCGCCGCTACGACCCGTACCGGCCGCTGCCGCCGGGCCTGTTGGACCGGCTGATCGACATCGCGCTGCGGGCACCGTCGGCAGGATTCAGCCAGGGGGTCGCCTTCCTGCTGCTGGAGTCGGCCGAGGACCGGGACCGGTTCTGGGCTGCCACCGGCGGCCCCGGCGAACCGGACAGCTGGCTGCGTGGGATGCGGGCCGCGCCCGGGCTGATCCTGCTGCTGTGCGCGGAGACGGCCTACCGGGAGCGGTACGCCCAGCCGGACAAGCAGCGCGGCCACCGGTCGGCGGACTGGTCGGCGCCGTACTGGTTCGTCGACGCCGGGATGGCGGCGATGGCCGTGCTCTACGCGGTCGTGGACGCCGACCCCGACAGCGGTCTGGGCGCCTGCTTCTTCGGGGTCCCGAACAGCCGGACCGGCGAGCTGGGCGACGCGTTCGACCTGCCGGCCGAACGGACGGTGGCCGGGGTGATCAGCGTCGGCTACCGGGCCGGTGACGAACGCCCGTCGGGGTCGCCGCGCCGTCGCGGCCGGCGGCCGAGGGCGGAACTGGTCCACCACGGCCGCTGGCAGGACTGACACTGACACTGTCCCGGTCCCGTCCGGTTCGCCAAGACCTGATCCCGGCCGTTATGCTCTCGTGACGTTCCCGTTGCCTGGTCGTTATGGAGAGTCGTGCGGAAGATCGTTCCGGTCGTGGTGGCGGGCGCCGTCGCGGTTGCCGTGTCGGGTGGCACCTTCGCCTACGCCGCCGCTGACAAGCAGGTCACCGTCTCGGTCGACGGCCATCAGCAGACCGTGAACACCTTCGCCGGGACGGTCGCCGACGTCCTCCGGTCACGTGGCATCACTGTCGGCTCCCACGACGAGGTGGCCCCGACGCCGGACACCCCGATCAGCGAGGGCACCGCGATCGCGGTCCGCTACGGCCGACAGGTCAGCGTGAGCGTCGACGGCCAGCAGAGGTCGTTCTGGACCACCGCGCGCTCGGTCGGCGACGCGATGAACCTGGCCGGCCTGCCCGGTGTGGGTGCGGACCTGTCCACCAGCCGCAGCACCCCGATCGGTCGGCAGGGACTGAGTTTCGCCGTCGACACCGCCAAGACGGTCCGGGTGCGGGCGGCCGGCCGCACCCGGACCGTGCACACCACCGCCCGGACCGTCGCCGGAGCGCTCAGGGCGGCGAAGGTGCGGGTGGACGACAACGACCTGGTCTCCCCGAAGCCGACTGCGACGCTCGAGGGCTCCGACTCGATCAAGGTCACCGACGTCAGCACCAGGAGTGTCCGCCGGACCCACACCCTCGACCACGGCGTGGTGAAGCGGCACACCGGGGCACTGACGCAGGGCACGACCCGGGTGGCGAGCTACGGGCGGGACGGTGTCCGCACGTTCAGCTACAAGGTCACGCTGTACGACGGCAAGGAGCACAGCCGCGCGCTGGTCTCGACCAGGACCACCCGTAAGCCGGTGGACGAGGTCGTGCTGGTCGGCACCCGCCCGGCGCCGAAGCCGGTGCGCCACCACAGCTCCGCGGCCGGATCCGACAACTCCACCGGCAGCGGTTCGGCCGGCCACAAGACGCCGGGCGGCGGCTCGACGGGCGGCGCGACGGCCAGTGCTCCCTCTGTCTCGTCCGGCAGCGTCTGGGACCGGATCGCCCAGTGCGAGTCCGGTGGCAACTGGCACATCAATACCGGCAACGGCTTCTACGGCGGCCTGCAGTTCACCCTGTCCACCTGGCACGGGTACGGCGGCAGCGGCATGCCGAACCAGGCCGGCCGCGAACAGCAGATCGCCGTGGCGCAGCGCATCCAGGCCGCGCAGGGCTGGGGCGCCTGGCCGGCCTGTACCGCGAGGCTGGGGCTGCGCTGACCGATTCCGTCGGGCTCCTCGACTCGACCGCGGTCCGGGAACTGGTCAACCGACTCGGACTGCGGCCCACCAAACAGCGCGGACAGAACTTCGTCACCGACGCCAACACCGTTCGCCGGATCGTCCAGTTGGCCGGGGTGCGAGCCGATGACGTGGTGCTGGAGATCGGACCCGGGCTGGGCTCGCTGACCCTGGCCCTGCTGGAGGCCGCCGACCGTGTCATCGCCGTGGAGATCGACCCGCTGCTGGCCGGGGCCCTGCCGGCCACCGTGGCTGCTCGCGCAGCCGGGCGTCGCGATCGCCTGGAGGTCATCGAGGCCGACGCGATGAGGATCACCGAACTGCCCGCCCCGCCGACCATCGTGGTCGCGAACCTGCCCTACAACGTGTCGGTGCCGGTGCTGCTGCACCTGTTGGCCACCTTCGACAGCTGGCAGCGGGGCCTGGTGATGGTGCAGGCCGAGGTGGCCGACCGGCTGACCGCCCGGCCGGGGTCGAAGATCTACGGGGTGCCGTCGGTGAAGATGGCGTGGTACGCCCGCGCCCACCGGGTCGGGTCGGTGCCGCCCCGGGTCTTCTGGCCGGTGCCCAACGTGGGATCCGGCCTGGTCGCGATCGAGCGCGGAACCCCGCCCCCGACCACGTCCGACCGCCGTCAGGTGTTCGCCGTCATCGATGCCGCGTTCGGCCAGCGCCGCAAGATGTTGCGCGCCGCGCTGGCCGGAGTGGCCGGTTCCCCGGCCGCCGCGGTCGCCGCGCTGGAGGCGGCCGGTGTCGACCCCACCGCGCGGGGAGAGACGTGCACGGTGGAGGAGTTCGCCAGGATCGCCGAGCAGCTGGACCCGCCGGTCACCCGCTGAGCCGCATCGACCGCCCCGGCAGAACCGCGGTCGTCACCGCTCAGACCTATTATCGTGATCATTTCGTCATTGCCGTAGGAATAGCGCCGGTGCTACCTTCCTGAGTGCGGGGGCATTTCTTATTCCTACGGCGGACGAGATCCCATGGCGCTGCCCGCATTCACTTTCGGTCTGGTACCGGTCACCGACGACGGTTTCCCGACCCAGGACGACGATTCCTACCGGCTGCTGCTCGACCAGGCGCTCAGCGGCGGATCCGGAACGGCCGACTACCTGTCGCATGTCGGCTTGTTCGCCGACTTCACCAGATTCCTTCAGCAGAAGGGCAGCGACGCCTTCGTCGAACGGGACCCGACCGACGGTTGCCGGCAGGCCGTCGCCACGGACGGCACCGTCACGATGCAGGTCACCGCCCGGTTCAACCCCGGACTCGCCGAGACGACGATGGCCGGTGTACCGGTCCGCGGGGTGGCCACGATCCGACTGTCCCTCCCGGCGCCTCGTGAACTCTCCAAATTCATTTCGTTCGGCATCGCGTTGGCCGAAATTCCGGCCGGTATCACGGTGACCGACGTCTTGGTCGCGGCCCTGTTCCGGCCGATTCTTCGACAACTCACGAGTTTTGTCCGGACGACCGTCGAATCCTGGCTCGAGATCGAGGTCGGCGAGGACGTCGAGGGACTGGGGGAGGAGATCGCCGGCGCCGCCGGCGAAGCTGCGGACGACATCGGGGCAGACACCGCGGAGGTCCTGGTCGAGGAGGCGGTCGTCGCCGAACTCGCCATCGACCTGTCGGCCGCCGTGCCTGCGTTCGCCGTCCTCGGCATCCTGATGGCCGTACCGATCCTGGTGGAGGCGCTGTCGAAGCAGTTCGAACTGCACCTCGAGATCGACAACCAGACCGACCACGACTTCACCTGGTCCGCGCCGTACCTCTACAACGGCGCCATGACTGCCGAACCGGCCGCCGCCACCCTTCCCCGGACCGGGCGAGCGGTCGACGCGTGGGGCGACCAGACCGACCTTCCGGTGGTCTACCAGGCCAACTTCTCGGCGATGAACCGCAGCGGCTACCAGGGCACCGGGCTGGCCCTGCAACTGTCACCCAGCGATCTGGTGGGACAGGACCTGGGTTTGCTGATCTCGGTTCCCTGGGCCGAGGACAACGCGCTGTGGATCGGCGACGTGTCGCCAGGCTTCGACTGGCAATCCGCCTTCGACCGCCTTCCCGAGGCTGAACTGCGGGTCAGTCACGGCAATCAGAAGTTCTTCACCACGTTGGCTATCGACGCCTTGGCCGGCAACTCCGACCGCTACCACTGCGTACTGCGCATCCAATCGCTGTGAGCGACGTCATCGTCAGATCGGACAACAGGACATGATCGGGTCCAATCCCACGGCCGGTGCGACCCTGGCCCTGGCCCTCACGAGCCTGGACGGGTCGTATTCGGCACTCGTCGACGACAGCTTCCGGGCCGCCATCGATGCCGCCGGCCGAGGTGGTCCCGGTACTCAGGCCTACTTCGATTCCCAGAACCAGACCGCCGACTTCTGGGCCTCGCTCGGCAAGGGCGAGGTGACCTTCGCCCCCGGCACCGACCCGCAAGGGCGCCCGGTGGCCATGGCCGGTACCGGCAACGTGGATCTCCGGGTTCAGGCGGTGTACGCCCCGGAAGCGGTTTCGGCCCGGATCGGCATCCTCACCGTGACCACCCGGGAAGTCACCGGCACCGGCATCAGCCGGATGCTGACCGCTGCGATCACCGTCCACGACAACCCGGGCAGCGCACCGATCGACGAGTCGATCTTCGACGAACTGGTTCCGGCGCTGTACGAGAGCACCGAGATCCTGT
Organism: uncultured Actinomycetota bacterium; assembly: GCA_963758075.1. Lineage (GTDB taxonomy): Bacteria > Actinomycetota > Actinomycetes > Propionibacteriales > Propionibacteriaceae > Microlunatus. The sequence continues at coordinate 1,406,666 of CAVWTT010000005.1, forward strand.
TGATCGCGTTGGCGGACCGGTTCGTCTCACTCGGCGAGGTCGAGTCCCCCGACGTCGACGCCGAATCCCTCGCCAGTGACGCGGTCGTGTTCGCCGGGGAGAAGGTCATCCGGCTGGCTGCAACGCTGGCCAAGGCTGGATTGGGCTGGGCGACCGTCTCCTGGACCGGCATCCTGGCCGAGTCGGTGGGCGTCGGTGCACTGATGGCGATCCCGGCCATCATCCAGTTCCTCGGCCACACCATGCGACACTCCGTCGTGGTGCAGAATCTCGCCGACATCCCGCTCAGCTGTCGGATCGAGTCCATCGTGCACGGCGACAATGCGGTGCGGCAGGCGGAGACCACGGCCGTCGCCGCGCTGACCACCGGAGCTGACCCGCTGAACCCCTCCCGTCGGCTGAGCACCTCCGGGGAGCACCATCTGCTGTTCGTCAACTCCACCCGATGGAGCTCGATCGGTTACGTGCTCGCGCTGGACCCGCCGGAGGGCCCGCCGTTCAAGGTGGTGGTGTGGGTGCCCTGGAGCGGCGACAACGTCATCTGGGTGGGCAGCACCGACGACACCGCCGACACCGTTTGGGCCGACCACGTCGACGGCCCCGGCGTCCTCTCCACGAGTGCGGACGCCGGCGGACACCGCGTGACGGTCTCACTGAACCGACTCGGTGGCACCGAGTCGGGCGCCTACTTCTACTGCTCCACGGTCGTGATCACGCCGGTCTGAACGACTCCCGGGCCGCCCGAGCAAGGTCATCGACGCTCTCCTTCATCCCGATCATCCCTTCATCGAACCCCGAAAGGCCGGTCATGACCCCAGCTGACCCCGGCAAGACCGTCACCATCGCCTTGACGCCGATAACGACGGGAAGCACGCCGCCGAACGTCCACGACGCCGCCTTCGAATCGGCCGTGCAGGCCGCCAAGTCCGGTGGCGACGCCACCCAGGCATACTTCGACGCGGTGAATCAGACCGCCGATTACTGGAACTGGCTGACCGACACCGTCGACGGCGGAGAGGAGCCCTGGGCCGACGGTGTCGACCCGGCGGGCGATCCGATCCAGATGTCGTCGAACGGCAATCTCGATCTGCGGATGGGGACGTTCTACCGCGCACCGGCCGACGGGTCCGAGGGCCACCTGATCAAGGACGGCGACGAGCCGCCCGTCGTCGGCCTGGCGACGATCCAGACCCACAACACGACGACGGCCGTCTCCTCCGACCTCAGCTTCGGCCTGAGCCTCGTCGGCCTGCCACCGGGCGTCATCCTCAGCGGCAAGCTCTTCACCGATCTGATCAAGCCCGTCTACGGAAATCTCAAGATCGCGGTCAACAAGCTGGCCACCAAGTTCAAGCAGAGCAGCCAGGTGGACGATCCTGCTATCGATCCGGAAGCCGAAGCGGAGGAGCCGCTGGGAGAGGCGGAAGGGGAGATCGGGGAGATCGGCGGCGAGCTCGGCGAGCAGGGCGCCGAGTACCTGGCGATCGAGTGGGGCTCGGTGGTCGGTGAGGCGGCCGGCATCGGTGTGCTCACCGCGATCCCGTTGATCGTCGGATTCCTCGGTCACAAGATGGTCAACAGTGTCATGATCAACAACCTGACCGACACCGACTTCACCTGGTCCCTGACGCAGGAACACGGACAGGCAAGCGTCAAACCGGATCCGAAGGAGAACAACACCATCCCGAAGAAGGCCTACAACGTCGACTCCTGGGGCGACAGGACCACGGTGAAGGTGTCCTACGAGGCGAGGATGCAGTTCATCAACAGCAGCGACTACGGCGACATCGGCTGGGTCCTGGGTCTGCAGCCTGCCGACGGCAATCCCAAGCTCGCCGTCGTCGCCGACATTCCGTGGGCCGGCGACAACACCATCTGGACCGGTGCAGCGACTGGTTCCGACGACGATCTGTGGATGCAGCACGGGCAGATGCCGGACGGACAGCTCAGCGTCAGTGCGGCGGCCGGGGCGTACCAGACCACAGTGTCGATCAACAAGCTCTCCGGAGAGACCGACGGTGCGTACTTCTACGGAATCCTCGTCGTCATCGAGCCCGCCTGATCGGATCCGGACACACCACCTCCAGGAAGGGTCACCATGGGATACGGAGCATTTCTCAACGTCCACAACAACCGCGAACAGGCACTGCGGCTGTTCGTCACCGATGTGAACTGCATGTACGACAACGGAGACGAGGGATCCAACGTCTCGCTCTTCAACAACGCCGTCGTCGGGTCCCAGGGGTCGCTGCCGGCGACCGGGTCCCAGTACATCGAGGTCAAGGCAAGCGGGGGGTGCTTCTTCCAGGACTCCACCTTCCACCTCAAGGTCACCGACGACGCGAACAGCGCCATCATCGGCGAGGCCGATTTCCGGGAGAGCGACAACAACTGGTACCTGGACAAGAACACCAATCCTGACGTCATCAACGTGATGATCAACAATTCTGCCGATCAGGCACGGATGGCGGTGACGGTCGCCGCGAGCTGATCAGGGGACCGAGAGGTCTCCCAGCCCGCGGGCTCGACATCGACGAGGAGAGCCTGGGGGACCAGATACGGACCGCATTTGGGTCCCCGCGCCGACGACCTGGAGACCGTCCACGTGCTCACCCGGACGCGGTACGCCGCACTTCCGGCTCCGGCCCGCGACCGGCTCGGTCTGAACCCCGACCAGGTCAATGCGGTGGTGCGACTCGTCGTCCGGCCGCTCCACCGGACCCTGACCGACCGGGAGGCCAACGATCTCCGCAACGCGGTCTACCGGGCCATCCACCGGGGACCGCACGACGAGCTCGCCTGACCGGAGATCCAGCCGGCCAATTCCTGTCGACAACACACGGTGCCGGTGATTGGGGCGCCGTGGGCGCGTCCCCCGGCCCGCTGGTCGTGCTGCGCCTCACCGGCCCGGTCGCTGCTGCCGGCCTTCCTGATCACCACGCCGGTGAGTCGGTGGCTGATCGGCCGCGTCCGCGGCGGTGGCCACGCCGTCGAGCACGGGCCTCACTGAGGCGACGGGTTCGGGGGAGAACCGGGTGCTGCGGGGATCACGTTCGAGGCCGGTGCGTTCGGCCAGTACGCCGTAGAGCTCCGGCCGGCGACCGGCCATCCAGCGCCGGCCCTGCGACAGCGGGACCAGATCGAGATCAAGATCAGCGGTGATCACCGCATCCCGAGGTTCCCAGACCTCCTTGAGGATCCGGCCGTACGGGTCGATGATCATTGCGCCGCCGGGCCGGATCTCGTCGTCGTCCACGCCGACCCCGTTGCTGAAGATCAGGAACAGCCCGTTGTCGTGGGCCCGGGACGGTAGCCAGCGCAACAGCCACTCCCGGCCGTTCGGTCCGCGGAACTCCGCCTCGACTGCCGCAGGATCGATGCGCCGACGTTCCCATTGGCTGCGCGGAATGATCTTGGTGGCATACGGGCTGCGTGAGGCGGTGCCGCCGGTCTGGTGCGGTGCGATCAGGACCGAGGCGCCGAGCAGGGCGGTGGCCCTGACGTTCTCGATCAGGTTGTTGTCGTAGCAGATCAGGATGCCGGCCCGAACGCCCCACGGCGTGGGAAACACGGTGTACCGGTCACCGCTGCTGATCGCCTCGTGCTCGAAGGCGTGCAGCTTGCGATGGAGGAAGACGTCACCGGAAGGTGAGCAGACGGCGTAGGCGTTGTAGAGTCGGTCGCCGTCGATCTCCAGGAACCCTGCGCCCAGGTAGGCGTCGAACTCGCCGGCCAGCGCGGACAGCCGTCCCACGGTGTGGCCGTCGGCTGTCTCGGCCAACGCGCACAACTCCTCCGGCGTCCGCTTGGTCAGATGCCAGTAGCCGACCGTACACATCTCCGGGCAGATGATGAGCTGTGCGCCGTCGGCGGCGGCCCGGCCGGCGAGTCCGGTGATGGCGGCGAAGTTCGCCTCCTTGTCGCCGGGTCGATGCTCGAACTGAACGCTGGCGGCGCGGAGTCGCATGGTGCCCCCTGGCGGTGAGATCCGACCCGAGCAGCCTACGGCCGCCCGGTGGTCCCCGGCTTTCGGGCCCGCGCGGCTACGCTCGGCCCCGTGGCCGTACCGATCCAGCCTGGTCCGCCGGTGGTCCGTGTTCGGGCGCCGGCCAAGATCAACCTGACGTTGCGCGTCGGACCGGTCGGAGCCGACGGCTTCCATCCGCTGGCCACCGTCTACCAGGCCCTCTCCCTGTACGACGAGGTGACCGCCACCAGCGCCGAGCCGGGGGAGTTCACCGTCGAGGTCCGCGGTGCGGAAAGCGCAGCGGTGCCACAGGGTGCGGACAACCTGGCGATACGTGCGGCGCAGATGCTGGCTCGCGACGCGGGTATCGACGCCGACGTCGGTGTCGCGCTGATGATCGACAAGTCGATTCCGGTGGCGGCCGGACTTGCCGGCGGGTCCGCCGACGCGGCCGCGACGCTGCTGGCCTGTTCGCTGCTGTGGCGACTGGACCTGGGTCCGCACGAACTCACCGCTGTGGCCGCCCGACTCGGCTCCGACGTCCCGTTCGCGCTGGTCGGCGGCACCGCCCTGGGTGGCGGTCACGGTGAGACGGTCACCCCCGCCCTGACCCAGGGGAGCTGCCACTGGGCGTTGGCGTTCGCCGACGGTGGGTTGTCGACGCCCGCGGTCTACCGCCGCTACGACGAACTGGGCCCGACCCCGCCCGACCCGTTCGAGGTGTCGACGGAGCTGATGAATGCGCTCCGCAGCGGTGATCCGCGAATGCTCGGCCGGCAGCTGGTCAACGACCTGGAGCGGCCGGCACTGGACCTGCGACCGGCGCTGGCACGACTGCTCGAGACCGGCCAGGACCTGGGCGCGGTGGGCTCGATCATCTCCGGGTCCGGGCCGACGTGTGCCTTCCTGGCCGCCGACGAGACGGCGGCCCAGCGGTTGACGGTCGAGCTGGCCGCGTCCGGACTGTGTCGCTCCGCCCGGTACGCCATCGGCCCGGTTCCCGGCGCCCGACGGATCGTCTGAGCGGGTCGGCCCCGCGGTGATGCCGGTGGTCGGTCGGTCCCGGACGTCAGCCCAGGACCGGTGCGCTGCGCCAGCAGATCTCGCGTCCGGGCCGGGCGAACTCGCAGACGACCAGCTCGTTGGCGCCCGCTCGCCACAGCGGGGCCGGGGCGTACAGGGTCCGCTGTGGACCCGCGGGATTCCAGTAGCGGCCCAGGTTGAAGCCGTTGAGGTAGAGGTACCCGGTCTGCCAGCCCGGCAGTTCCAGATAGGCGTCGGCCGGATCGGTGACATCGACGCTCACCCGGTGGAATCCCGGCCGGTCACTGCCCGACGCCGGCCGCCAGTCGGCCGCGGACAGGTCGGGCAGCTCGGTCAGGTCCAGCGCCGCCTGGTCGAAACCGAACTGCAGCTGATGATCCAGCAGGACCTGGGACACACCCTTGCGGTCGCCCATCCGCGGGCCGTAGTTCACCCGGCCCAACGAGTGCACGGTGATGTCCAGCTGCTGTCCGTCCCGGTCGGCCTGCAGCGCGACCGGGTGCCGGCCGGCATGGAGGTAGGCCGGGTCGGCGTCCAGGCCGGCCAGCCGGCCCAGCAGGGTCCCGTCGAGCCGGAGCTCGGCCAGATCGGCCAGCCCGGTCAGCCGCAGGGCGCCGTCGACCGGCCCGTCCACGTGGGTCCGGTAGCGCACCACGCCGTGGTGCAGCCCCAACCGCTCGAACGACTCCGGCGTCGGACTCGGCACCGCCACCAGCGTGTCCAGGAAGCGGTGCAGGCCCGCGGTTTCGCTGACCGACACGGTCCGTTCGGGTTGCACGGCCGGATCCGCGGGCAGGGCCGGTGCCGGCCGACCGGTGTGCCGGGCGATCACCTCGGCGAACGCACGGAACTTGGCCGTGGGGCGGCCGTCCTCGGCCAGCGGGGCGTCGTAGTCGTAGCTGGTGACGGTCGGCTCCAGATCACCGTCGGCGCCCAGATTGGCTCCCGCCCAGGGCCCGAAGTTGGTGCCGCCGTGGGCCATGTACAGGTTGACCGATCGCCCGGCGGCCAGCAGAGCGTCCAACTCGGCCGCGGCCTCGTCGGCCGGGCGGGTGTGGTGCGGCCGGCCCCAGTGGTCGAACCAGCCGTTCCAGAACTCCATGCACAGCTGCGGGCGGTCCGGCTGCACCTCGGCCAGCAGCGTGAACGCCTGCTGCTGGCCGGAACCGAAGTTGACCGTCGCCAGTGTGTCGTCGACCCGACCACCGGCCAGCATCAGCCGGGTCGGACCGTCGGAGGTGAACAGCATCGCGGTGACGCCACGGTCGATCAGGCCGTCGCGCAACTGGTCGAGATAGTCATGATCATTGCCGAAGCTGCCGTACTCGTTCTCGACCTGGACCGCGATCACCCGGCCGCCACGGTCGGCCTGCCGGCGGACGATGAGCGGAAGCAGCTGGTCGAACCAACGGTCGACATGATCGACGAAGGCAGGATCGCTGGTCCGCAGCGCCGCCGCGGCACGCTGATCATCCAGCAGCCAGGCCGGCAGGCCGCCGTTGTCCCATTCGGCGCAGATGTAAGGGCCCGGACGGACCAGGATGTCCAGATCCAGGCCGGCCGCCAGGTCGAGGAACCGACCTAGGTCACGATCAGCGCCGAAGTCCGCCGGCCGGCCGGCGTACGGCTGGTGGAAGTTCCAGGCGACATAGGTCTCCACCGTGTTGCAGCCCAGCGCACGGAGCCGCCGCAGCCGGTCCTGCCACAGCGCCGGGGGGATCCGGAAGTAGTGCAGGGCGCCGGAGATGATCTGGTGCGGGCGGCCGTTGCGCAGGAATCGGTCGTTGTCGACGGCGAAGTCGATCGGGGCTGCATCCACCCCGGGAGCCTATCGGTCAGCGACCACGGTCGTAGGGGGCGATCAGCTGGCGCAGCGACTCGGCGAGCTGGTCGCGCTGCGCCGAGGGAAGTGCGGCGAGGATGTCCTGCTCGGCGGCCATCAGATCGTTGATCGCCGAGTCGACCGCCTCCTTGCCCTCGGCGGTCAGCCGCACCAGCACTCCGCGCCGATCCTCGGGATGGCTGGTCCGCACCACCAGCCCGCGGCCGACCAGCCGGTCGACCCGGTTGGTCATCGTGCCTGAGGTCACCATCGTCTCCCGCAGCAGCCGGCCCGGGCTGAGCTGGTACGGCGCACCCGAGCGACGAAGTGCGGCCAGCACGTCGAACTCCCAACTCTCCAACCGGTGCCGGGCGAAGGCCGTACGGCGCTGCCGATCCAAGTAATGCGCCAGTCGGGTGACCCGGGACAGCACCTCCATCGGAGACGTATCGAGGTCGGGCCGCTCCCGGTGCCAGGCCCGGACGAGCTCGTCGACCTCGTCGCTGAGGACGTCGGCGGGCGGTTGCGGCATGTCCGAAGTGTAGTGAACCTCTTGATGTCGAGATGTCCGCCGGTCCGGTGGGTCGTTCCCGCGCAGGTGCGGCCTGCGCGGGGCCAGTATGGAACATGGCCAGTCCAACGAGCTCCTCCGCCGACGCCGACGCCGGCGCCGCGGCGCCCCGGCCCTCGCAACCCGAGCTGCCGAAGGCCGAATGCGACATCGTGCTGCAGGGCGGCACCGCCTCCGGCGTCATCTACCCCCGGGCGCTGGCCCGGCTGGCGCAGCGGTACCGGCTGCGCGGGGTCGGTGGCACTTCCGCCGGGGCGATCGCCGCGGCCGTCGCGGCGGCGGCCGAACACGGCCGGACGACCGGTCGGGGCGGCTTCGACACCATCAGCGCCGTGCCCGGTGAGCTCGGTGACGGTCGGCTCCGGCAGCTGTTCCAACCCACCCGCAGAACCCGTCCGCTGCTCGATCTGATGCTGGCCGTGACCGGCGGCGACCGGCCCAACGGCCGCAGCGGCAGCAGCCGGGTGACCGGGGCGGTCGCCGCCTTGGTGCGCGGCTACCCGCTGGCTGCCACGCTGGCCCTGCTGCCCGGTCTGGTGATCGGCATCCATGGGGTGCTCGTCGACGACATCTGGGCGATCGTGCTGGGGATCGTGCTGCTCGTCGTCGTCGAGGCCGTCGTGCTGGCGGTCGCGTTCGCCGGTGGGCTGACCCGCGACGTACCGCAGAACGCGTTCGGCATCTGCAGCGGCCGGACGACCGGCGACGGCCCGCCGGCGCTGACCGACTGGCTGTCGGCCAAGATCAACGTCGCGGCCGGACTGGAACCCGACGGCAGCCCGCTGACCTTCGGGCAGTTGTGGACCGTGCAGGCGCCGGACATCGCCGAGAAGCTCGATCAGGCGGCACCGTCGGCCAGTGCAGGAGACCGGCGTATCGACCTGCGGGTGATCACGACCTGCCTGAGCGAGGGCCGCCCCTATGAGCTGCCGTTCTCCTCCTCCCAGTTCTTCTACGACCCGCAGGAGTGGGCCCGACTCTTCCCGCCCGAGGTGATGGCGGCCCTGCTCAACGCGCCCGAGCCGCCGCCGCTCGGCGGCACCGATCCGCTGCTGTGGCAGGCCGAGCGGGTGCAGGCCGGTCGGCACAGTCCGCAACTGCGCCGGCTGCCCGATGCCGAACACCTGCCGGTGATCGTTGCCGCGCGGATGTCGTTGAGCCTGCCGTTGGTCATCTCGGCGGTGCCGTTGTGGATGATCGCGCGGACCCGGCTGGACCCCGACGGCGGGCTGGATCCGACCGGACCGTCGGAGTTCGTCAAGGTCTGGTTCTCCGACGGTGGTCTGGCCACGAACTTCCCGGTGCAGCTCTTCGACGCCGCGCTACCCAGCCGGCCGACGTACGCGATCAACCTGCAGCCCTTCCCACCGGGGGTCGAACCCGACCCGAACGACCCCACCGCCGGAGTCGAATGGGCCCGGAACAATCACGACGGGCTGGCGCCGACGATCGCCCGCTGGCCGGAGCGCGGCTTCTCGGCCGTCGGCGGCTTCCTGGCGGCGATGTTCCACACCGCCCGGACCTGGCAGGACAACACCCAACTCTCCTTCCCCGGCTTCCGCGACCGCATCGTCCGGGTGCTGCAGACACCGCAGGAGGGCGGGACCAATCTGTCGATGGACGACGCGACGATCGAACGACTGGCCGAGCGGGGCGAGTACGCGATGACCGCGCTGATGGACCAGTTCGAGCTGCCCCACTACCCCCCGGTCGTCGACGGGCAGCCGACGAGTACCGGCTGGGACAATCACCGCTGGGTCCGTTACCGGGCGCTGTTGTCGGTGGTGCCGCCGTGGGTGTCGTCCTACGGCCGAGGCCGCGCCGGCCTGGATGTCGACCCGGTGACCGGCCCGCCGAGCTATCCGTTCAGCTCTGACGACGAACACGACCTGGCCGACCAGTTGGACGCCGAGATGACCGGGCTGGCCGCGATCATCACCGCCGCCGAACCGGCCGCGCTGGCTGCGCTCACAGCCCGGCCACGGCCGGTCGGGGTGGTGCGCCGGATCCCGCAGATCTGACCCGGTCACCGGCAGCGGATCACCCAGGATGCGCCACCCCGAGCCAATGCGTACCCTTGGGCTCGGCCGGTCGCTGACCGGGCCGTTCCCCGGTTGGTCTGTCGGCAGGGCCCGCCTGACTTTGAATCAGGACTAGCGACGCAGGTTCGACTCCTGCCCGGGGAGCCATCACCCCTGGTCAGAGCAACTTGACGATCTATCGCCAGGCCACCGACAGGGCTCTTGCTAACACATTTGCCAACAGGCTCGCGCTCACGGTGCCCCGAAACCGTCCATCAGACGCCCGAAGACGGCCGCCGTACTGGCCGCCTGGTCGCTCAGGACGTGGGCGTACACCCGCAGGGTCATCGCCGCGTCCCGGTGCCCGAGCCGCCATTGCCGAAGATCGCCTCACGCAGATTCGAGTCGTCACCCGGCGGGAGGACTGTCGCATCCCATGGCTCCTCCGCCAGCTCGACCGCGCGGGCAACAACGAGGTCCTGGGCGATCGGGGGAAGGTCGTGGTACTGCGCAGCGGCGCCACCGCTGAAGACGACCCGATACGTCACCGGGCCGGCCAGTCGCCAACGAGCTGCTCAGCCGGCACGTCAGTGTCGGAGCTCTCGCTCTTGCGCCAGCCAGTCGATCGGCGTAACTCGGGTCGCTGTACGCGGCCGCCACCACAGCCGGCGACCGGTCATGGGGCACACGGACCTTCGGCAGCACGGTCAAGTGCAGCGGTACCGCCCCAACCCCCGGATCGAACTGATCGCCGACATTCATGGGAGTCAGCGGCGCAATCACAACCAGATCTTCCAGCACGCCCGCAGGCCATTGAGTAAGCCAGGCTGCGGCCCAGCCCGCGTCGGCCAGCCGACCGGGACAGTGCGCCGCAAGTGAGAGGTAAAGCGCCCGCGGCGTCCGTAAGCCCCTCCGCCTCCACCCAGAGCCTAGACGCCCAGTGACGGACTCCCGGCCGGCGTCCCGTAAGCGGATCGACCACCGGACATCGCCGATATGCCCCTCCGCGCCCCGATTCGGGTGGAGCTCACGAGGTCCGGTGTTGGCGTGAAGGCGACCTACCAGACGAGTCCGTCGAGATGGTTATGGCCGGAAAGGAGCCGAGCTATGCGGTCTTGCGCCGCTTCGCGTTCGTGAGGCTGGGGGTGGTGCGCGTACAGCGTGAGCTCCCCGTACATGTCGTAGAAGTTCAACCGCTCACGCAGATGCTCCCGCTCGAACAGCTCCGGATACGCCCCGCGCAGCCAGCCTGGAACCTCGGTGAGTGTGGTCTCATCCAGCCCTTGTTCCTCGGGCGTGGGTGGGAACTCTCGCGCCTTCGCACACCAGCGCAGGATGGTGTCGAGCTCGACATCGGCTGGCTGAGCCAACGCCTCGGCGAAGTCGATCAGACCGGTGACGCGTCCTTGGTCGACGATCAGGTTGGATCCGTGTAAATCACCGTGGACGAGGACATGTTCGTCCCTGGCGAACAATGCCAACCGCTCCTGGACCCACTCGGCTACATCGGCGAGCAGGCTCGCGTCATGACCGGGCACGCGCCGGGCAGCCTCGACCTGCTGAAGCGCCGCACTTACTACGGGTGGGTGGAACGCAGCCCACGGCTTCGTCCCGGCTAGCGCGCTCGCCAGCCAGGGCGGCAGCAGATCGGTCGGGCCAGGAACCCCGTGCAAGGCCCGCAGCGCAAAGCCGAGGCTCTCGATGATTGCCTGGCGCGTCGCCGAGTTCGCCGCCGGCCACGCTTCGTACAGGGTTCGGCCAGGCAAGCGTTCGGAGACATACCACGGCCCGTCCGACCCGTCGCCGTGGGCGAGCATCCTGGCGTGCGGGACATCACTGCCGGCGAGCAGGTTGACCACCGTCGCCTCGTGGCGATACGCGTCGCGGTGCCTTTGGTCGTTGATCAGTCGTACGACGTATTCGTCGCCCACCCACACACGGCTAACCCAGCCGGCCTTGGAAAGGAAGCGCCCGGTTGTTGGCAGACGAGCGGCCGCCAGCGTCCTCAGCAGCACCGGATCGGTAGCCGGCTCGACGAACGATGTTGATCGGGTGATGGCGGTGGCTCCTCAGGCGGTCGATCAAGAACATCAACGTAGCCATCTCAACCACACATGACGATCGATTTCCTGCCCAACCAGAACTCGCACGGCGGGTCGGCATGCACCTCGGCGGACGGTTCGCCACCGGACACAGCTGGCATCCGTGGGGAAGCCGCCGTCGCAGGACGCACGCACCTTCGGGCAACCCACGGGCAGGTTCACCCACCGACCCTCCATCGGGCACCAGTGCACGCTCATCGAAAAGATCCAACGACTCGTAGGCTCGTCGTGATGTCACGTCGCTGCCAGCGGAGGTAACGATCGTGAATGCCTGGTACCCCGCTGGTCGGAGCGATTGGGAGCATCGCAACGGCTGGCACGCATCGCTTCTCTAGTCCTGGTCGGTCGACAGCTCCCTGCTGAGCGGCGCGACCAAGCAACGAAGATTGCGGCGTGGACTCACAGCGTGACCCAAGGAGAGGAGTGGATCAAGTTATCTGTCCGGGTGAGGGATGCCAGCAGGCTGCCCTACCTCGTGATCATTCGTGTCGATGCCGGCGCTCGTGGCACCTTCTGGCGACATCTCGACACGCTTGCACCAAGTGAAACTCGCGAGGTTGTCATCTATCTTTGTCGGCCCGTACTCCTTGATCGTGTTGCCGATCTGGTCCGATGCCAACAACGGAGCTCGTAGATCGTCAGCGAGCAGGCTCGCGACCGCGCTCTTGCCTGTGCCAGGAAATCCGCCCACGACCACGAGCTGTGTGTCGATGTTCAGCCGACAAGCCGTAACCGGCAGAGTGACCAGTGCCAAGGATCTGGCGCTTCAACTGATGCGATCACGACCCGCCTGCAACGGATTTCCCCATCGGTCGCCACTCGCCTCAGTCAGGCAGTTCGGCAGATGTGCGTGACTTCCAACGAGGCTGAGGTCATTCGTGCACGACAATCGGTGTTCATTCCAACTGCTCTTGCCGCGCGAGCCAGCGCCCGGCCCGGTGCACGTCTCGAATGATCGCGGCTACTGCCACCACGAAGAGCGCCAGCAGAATGGGCAGGGACCACAGTAGGAATGCATCGCCGTTGATGAGGGCATTGCCGGAATCGATCATCACGACGCCGGCGAACAGGAGTAGCCACGGGTACTGATGATGCATCTGGGTTGCCAGGTAGCGGGCAAGGTCTTCGCGACCCGGCGGCGCGACCTCCCCACGGCGAATGAGCGAGATGAGCTGCTTCCTATCTCGTCGGCTCAGATTGACCAACGGAGACTTCCAAGCGAGCTTGAACTGGCCGGCGCGGATCATCCACACCAGGCCCGAGACCGCGGCAAGTATGCCAGCCGCAGCCAGCACCCAACCGACAATCTGCACGGCCAGCTGCTGCTCCAGCCCCGTGGTTGAGGGCGGCCAATGTCCGAATGCTCCCAGCAGCGCCGCAAGTCCCACCGCGATCGCCGGAACGCCGACCATGAGGCCGATCCGAGCGCCTGCGGATCGCCGCCGACGTCGCGCGGCGTCCGGGGTTGGCCGTCGCTGCAGCACACTGTCGGCCTCCACCCATCCCTGGCTCTCCACGTCGTCAGCGTCCCTGTCAGGCACGGCCTACATCCTGACGCTGAATGGTGGTAGCCGTGGCCAAATGATCAAGATTACCGGGCGGCTGCATGCAGAATCCCGATCATCAGCGAGTCCCGGGCGCCTCCGACCGGTCAAAGCACTGCCCGCAGACCGTTCGATGACCGGCACAGGGACCCTTTCGGGTATGGACGCAGTTCCGACGTCGGCATCGAGTGCCGTAAGACCCGCCCGCTGATAGTGCCCGGTCAGGGCGTCGCGCGCAACACGACCCGGGGAGCCGATCGTAGGTGGATTCGTCAGCGAGGCCCGAGCCGGCTCCAGGCGATGCACCCGGTCGGGAGTCCCGGTCAGCGCCTCTGGCGCCGCCGACATCGCGCCCTCAGGTGTCCGCCTGGTCCTGCTCGTGGATCTTGCTGCGCCCCACTGCCAGCTCAATCGACTGGATCAGTACATAGACCACACCTGAACAGAACGGCGCCACTACCCAGGCGCCCCAGCCGCCGACCGTGTAGCGGATGCCGATGGCCGCACCGACGCCCGCCCCGACGGCGAGGAAGTCGGTGGCTGTGCCGACCAACAGAGCGCGGGCCGGGGTCGAGTCGGAGGGCTCCCGGAGGAAGAGTTGTGCGACGAGCAGATTCAGCGCGGAGAACGCGGCAACCGCCGACAACGCGAAGCCGATGAGTTCGGGCAATGACGGATGGCCCTGAGCAGAGGAGATGACCCCGAAGGTGACGGTTACCGTGATAGAGAATCCGAACGCCTGTGCGTTGCCGGTGACCGACGCGTCCAATCCGCGTAACGCTGCCTGAGTCCATCCTTCGCCTGGCCGCCGTGCTGCCTGCCGACGTTCCATCGTCACTCCTGCTGTCGGAAACCGTACGGGGTCGGCCCAGACGTTCACGTCTACCGAACGTCCGTGCACCACGAAGGGCGTCGACCTGGCCGTCGGGCCGGCCAGTTGGTTGTGCCACCTCCGGACAGCGTGCCGGTCGGATCGTCGGCGTCGTGGCCTTGGGGACCGACGACGCCGACGATCGGTGCCGGATCAGAACAGGCTCTGTTTGGCCACCCGCCGCGCGAGCCAGTTGGCCAACAGGATCAAGATCAGCGAGATGACGGACTTGAACAGTCCGATCGCGGTGGCATAGGAGTACTGCGGAATCTGTGACTGGAAGGCGATCTGGAACGAGTACGTGTCCAGCACCTGGGAGACCGACAGGTTGTTGGGGTTCTGCATCAGCAGCACCTTCTCGAACCCACTGGTCAGCAGCTGTCCCATGTTGAGGATCAACAGGGTGATCGTCACCGGCAGGATGCCCGGCAGGTCGATGTGCCAGATCCGGCGCAGAATGCTGGCACCGTCGACCCGGGCGGCCTCGTGCAGTTCCGGGTCCACGCCGGCGAGTGCGGCGAGGAAGATGATCGCCGAGTAGCCGAGGGTCTGCCACGCACCCGACCAGACGTAGGTGTGCCGGAAGGCGCCCGCACTGAGGAAGTCGACGGGACTACCGAGGAGTGCGGTGATCGGCCGGTTCACCACACCGGTGGTGGGGGAGAAGAGCATCAGGATGATGCCGACGAGCACCACGGTGGAGATGAAGTACGGCGCGTAGGTGATCAGCTGCACCGTCTTCTTGAAGCGCTGGTTGCGCAGGGAGTTCAGCAGCAGCGCCAGGATGATCGGCAGTGGGAACAGGGCGAGCAAGGCGTAGATGTTCAGGACGAGCGTGTTCTTGATGACCGGCCAGAACAGGTAGGAATGGAAGAACTGGGTGACGTACTTCATGCCGGCCCACGGGCTGCCGGTGATACCCAGGGTGATGTTGTAGTTCTTGAACGCCAGCACCAGGCCGTACATCGGCCAGTACAGGAACAGGAACGAGAACGCCAGGGGTGGGATGAGCAGCACGTAGAGTTGCCACGACCGCCGCATCCGCAGGCCGAGCCGCCGACTCGCCTTCGGCCTGCCCGGAGCCGGGGTGGCCTCACCCGGCTGGTCGATCTGCACAGTGGTGGTAGTGGTCATTTCAGTGAGCCGATCAGTGCGCCTTTGACGAAGTGTTTCTGGACGAACGGGTAGGCGATCAGCGGTGGGATCATCGCGACCACGATCATCGCGTATTTGAGCTTGTCGAAAAGCTCTCGACGTTTCAGAAGTTCGGCGACATCACTGCCACCGATCATGGCCGGGTTGACCGCACTCTGGGACAACAGCTCCCGTAGCACCAGCTGCAGCGGCTGCAGACCCGGGTCGCTGGTATAGAGGAAGGCGTTGAACCAGCCGTTCCACTGGGTGATGCCGTAGAACAGCAGGTTCACCGCGATGATCGGCTTGCTCAACGGGATGGCGATCCGGAAGAAGAAGCCGAAGTCGTCCGCGCCGTCGACACGGGCGGCCTCGAGCATCTCGTGGGGCACATTCATCTGGTAGAAGGTGCGGGTGATGATGACGTTGAAGACGCTCATCGCGCCGGGCAGGATCACCGCCCACCGGGTGTTCAGCAGATGGAGTTCGCGGACCACGATATAGGTCGGCACGATGCCGGCCGACACCAACGTCGGGATCAGGAAGAAGAACATGATGATCCGCCGGAACGGTAGGTCGTCCCGCGACGCCGCATAACCGGCCAGCACGGTCAGGGCGGTGCCCAGCAGGGCACCGCCCACCGTGTAGACGACCGAGTTGGCAAACCCGATCAACAGATTCGGTGACGCCACGATCGTCTTGTAGGCATCGATCGTCGCCCCGACGGGCCACAGGTAGACCTCGTTGTCCGCGATCGCCTTGGCGCTGGAGAAGGACGCGCTGATCACATACACCAGCGGGTACAGCACCATCAGCGCGAAGACGGTGAGGACGCAGTAGTTGACGACGTAGTACGCGCGGTCCCCGCGCGGTTCCCGGATCCGGGTCACTTCGGCCTCGAGTCGTACGCCTTCTGGTAGGTGTCCAGGTAGGTCTGGAGGTTCATCCGCTTGAAGGCATCGACGTAGGCCTGCCAGTCCCTGTCGCTGTCGATGTTCTTCTTGCCGGTGGCGAAGTTGGCCATGCCCTGCTTGACCTGCTGCTGGATCGAGGTGGCGGTGTCGGCCACCTGGGAGGCCGACGCGTCGGGGATGATCACCGGCGGCAACTGCATTTCCTTCGGCTCTGCGTAAGGTTCGTACTTCTTGCCCGCCGCGTAAAGCCCGGCTTCAAGGTGGGCGCCTTGGGGTCGACCCGCTGGCCATTACGGAAATCCAGCGACCGATACATAGTCGCGTACTGGTTCCAGGACTGGCCCTGCGGGGCCGGCCACTGGACATCGCGGAACAGGGCCTGCTCGCCGTCGATGCCCTTGGCGCCCTTGTCGGCCCAGAACCAGTTCTTGCCCTGGATGCCGTCGTACTCCCACATGATCTGACGTGCAGGCCCATCTGGTAGTCCGACCAGCGGACCAGGGTGCCGGGATCCTTGCACGCGTTGGTGATCTGCAGGCAGTTGGTCGCGAACCCGTAGTAGTCCCACAGGGCGGTGCGGGTGCCGTTGGGCCCCTTCAGTGGCGGCACGCGACATAGTCGCGCCATGGGGCGTTCTTGTCCAGCGTCACCGGGTTGAACATCGAGCCCCACCAGTAGACCCGGGCGAACCCGATCAGGCTCTTGTTGCCGGCGGTCTGAAGCTCGGTGTCGGACATCGAGAAGTTCTGCGCGGTCAGGACTCCGTCCTTGTTCAGCTGGCGCAGATAACGCAACGCCTCCCGCCACTCCGGCTGGTTGGGGGTGAACTGGACCTTACCGTTGTTCAACCGCATCCAGCCACCGTTCTGGTCGCCGACCGGCGAGTACAGGAACGGCTGCATGAAGAAGGTGTCGAGCGCGTTGTTCACCCCGGATGCGAACGGAATGAACCCGCTCTTGCCGGAGGGGTTCTTGTTCTTCATCTCGATCAGCACCTGACGCAGGTCGTCGGTGCTCTCCGGCATCTTCATGCCGATCTTGTCGAGGTACTTGCTGTTGATCCAGGCCCGACCCGGGCTGCTGCGGCAGTGGAAGCAGTCGTTGACGCCGAGCATCTGGTAGAGCTTGCCGTCGGTGCTGGCCTTCAGAGACCGGAGGTCCGGGTACTCCTGCATCGCCTTGCGGGTCTCCGGGGCGTAGGTCTTGATGTAGTCGTCGAGAGCGACGAAGGTGCCCTGCTGGCCGTACAGCGAGACCTGGGCCGGCGTGAACGGGATACCCATGAAGGCGTCGGGCAGGTCACCGCCGGACAGCATGGCGTTGATCTTGGTCAGATCGCTGCCGCCGTTCGGATTGGTGATCAAGACCTCCTGGAACTCGACCTTGACGCCGGTGAGCTTCTCGAACCAGGCGGTGGTCTTGTTCTTGCTCCAGTCGCCGACGACCTGGGTGTCCTGAGGGACCACGATCTTGAAGGTCGTCTTGCCGTCACCGAACGGTTTCTTGACGGTGGCATGCGGACCGACGTATCCCTGCTTGTAGGTGGGCCCGTTCGGCACCTCGGGTCCGAGTTGCAGCGGAGCGCCGGTCGGCTTGGAGCCGCCGCTGCCGCCCGACTTTCCGCCGCCGGACGAACTGCAGCCGCTCAGCAGCGGCAGGCCTCCGAGCGCTCCGGCACCCGCTGCGCCAGCACCCAGCAGCGCGCGGCGGGAGATCCGAGGTGATGCTCCGGTCATGGTTCCCCATCCTCTTCATTGAGCGTGAGGGGCGACAGCCCCAGGGAGATGATCCGATGAATCTGGCGGTTCCGCAAGAGATTCGGACACTTTGTTTGGCTGGCCGACACCCGCGTGTGCTTCCTGGCCTACCGCAGCGGGTCGGTGTAATCCCTGGTCAGCGCGGCGTTCTAGGGGGCCTGCCGGCCCTTTGCGGCACTTGTCGAGTCAGTGACAGGTACAGGAGCCGCAGCCGTAGAAGCCGGTCAGAGGTCCTATGTTTGCCGCGGGCACCGAGTCAGGCTGCGCAGGCGGGCGGCAGTCGCAGTAGGACCATGGTGACAGCGCAGAGGGTCCGCGGCACCTGGCGGCGCACGGATTGATCCGATCGTGATACATCGCCGGCCGTGACCGCGGATCCGGACATGCTCTGGGCCACCCGCGGTCGCGGGTGCCGGCTACTGTCCTGGCCGGCCGACGTCGGCCGTGGGCCCGGCAGAGGACCGGAGCTGGGAAATCGGGCGGTCCGCCGGGGTGACGTCGACGCTGGCGCAACTGAGGGGCCCACCGGCCTCGGCAGGGTCGGCAGTCGCGCCGGTGTCGGCGGTCGGTTCGGGCCGTGGTTCGTCGGCCACCGGGCTGTCCGCGCCGGAAGGGCACCGGTCCCGGCCGGTCTCGTCCGACCCGGACCGCACGGTCCGCTGGAGGTCGGGAGTCGCCTGTCGGGTGGGGCGCTGCGCGGATTTCGGCGTGGCCGCCGTTGACTCGGCGGCCGGGTCGGTGGTCGGGTGCGGGCCGCCGGAGTGCGAGTCGCCGGAGTGAACGGCGCCGGCCGAGTCGGAGTGCGCGTGCCCGTTGGACCCCGAGTGGTCGCTTCCAGTCGACGGGCCGGCGGTCGGGTGCGGGCCGCCGGAGTGCGAGTCGCCGGAGTGAACGGCGCCGGCCGAGTCGGGGTGCGCGTGCCCGTTGGACCCCGAGTGGTCGCTTCCGGTCGACGGGCCGGCGGTCGGGTGCGGGCCGCCGGAGTGCGAGTCGCCGGAGCGAACGGCGCCGGCCGAGTCGGAGTGCGCGTGCCCGTTCGAGCCCGAGTGGTCGCTTCCGGTCGACGGGCCGGTGGGCGGCGAGGACGGGAAGTGCCTGGCCGTGTGGACCTGCACACTCACCGAGGTCGAGTCGGTGAAGTGGGCGTAGGTCCCGCCTTGGTAGACCAGGCAGCC
Organism: uncultured Actinomycetota bacterium; assembly: GCA_963758075.1. Classification (GTDB taxonomy): domain Bacteria; phylum Actinomycetota; class Actinomycetes; order Propionibacteriales; family Propionibacteriaceae; genus Microlunatus. The sequence goes on from CAVWTT010000005.1 coordinate 1,425,588, forward strand.
GGCACCGGTGCCGAGGACACCCATCGCGGCAGCAGCCGCCAGCAGGGTGACACCGCGGCGATGTTTCACCCCCGACCGCCGTCGTCGGCAGCGCTCGGCCGGTTCAGCCGGATCAGGAACCAGATCGCTGCGATCAGCAGCCCGCCGCCGCCGACGGCCAGCAGGCCGGCCCGGCTCAGCAGGAAGCTGCGGACGATGCCGATGTAGGGCACGTCGTACCAGAGCCTGCCGCGGATCTGGGATGCCTGGACGGGCTCGGAGTCGGCCGTCCGGTTGGCGTCGCCCTTGGTGGTGAACACGGGTCCGGTCGGACTCTGTTTGATCGCAGCGACGCGGTGGGTGATCAGGTTCCTGCCGCTGGCGTAGGTGACGATGTCGCCGACTCGCAGCGCCCCGGGATCGACCGGCCTGTCGACGACCACCGAGCCGACCGGGAGCCGCGGCAGCATGCTGCCGGACAGCACCGTCAGGGTGTGCCCGTGCACGGCGGCCGGCAGCACGGTGAGACCGACCGCCAGGGCGACGATGGCAGCCACGGCGAGGGTCGACAGCGTGCCCAGCAGGCGACCGAGGATGCGGCCCGCCAGGCCCGGGCGTCGGCCCACCGCGGGACTCGTCTCGACCGCTGCCGCGCCGGCATCTTCGTCGCAGGCAGCGTCCTCGCTGTCCTCAACCGTCTCCGACCACTCGGTGGCTGCAGTGCCCATTGCGACGTCCCCGTCCCCTCGTCCTGCCCCGACCCGGGCCCGAAGACAGCCCGCCGACCGGCCCAGTCTCCGACGGGCGATGCCGTCGGCGCATCGGCAATTTCGCCTATTTCCGGATAGTCAACTTTGCCGATGCACCACCGGGCGCCGGTCGGACAGAGTGCTGTCCCAAGCAGTGATTGAGCCGCCGGAATCGCTGCGCACTACCGCGGCGGCATTTGTCCTCGGGGGGACCAGCATGGAATCCAAGATGAAGAAGAAGCTCGCCACCGCGATCGGCGGCGTGGCCGTTGTCGGAGCCGCGGTGAGCCTGACCGCCGGGACCTTCTCCTACTTCAGCGACACCGCCACCAGTTCACCGCAGACCTTCTCGACGGGCACCTTGAAGATCGGCGGCAGCTACCAGCAGGCGATCAGCGTCTCCAACGCGATCCCCGGTGCCAGCGCGACGACGTCGTTCACCATCAAGAACGTCGGGACCGTGCCGGGTTACCTGTCGATGGCGCTGCTGGATCAGGGCAGCGATCCGGTGATGCTGAAGAACCTGTCGATCTGTCTGGATTCGATGGGTTGCGCCCCGTTGGGAGTCGCTGAGGCGACCACGGCCAACGGGTACTCCTTCGGTGAGATCGATCCGGGGAGCTCGAAGACGTTCACCGTGACCGTGACGCTGCCGGACAGCGGTGTGGCTCAGAACGACCTTCAGGGCGCCCAGGCAAGTGCCGCCGTCAAGGCCACCCTGAAGAGCGTCCAGTAGCGGCTGCCGGTGCGGGCCGTCGCGCCCGACCGCCGTCGCGTCGCCCGGGGGGCGGCCTGCCCGCGTGAGCGTTCCGTCAGGAACCGCCTCACGCGGGCAGGTTCGCGTTCCGGCGCAAACGGTTCTCTCCTGGGTTCCTTTGGACCTCGGCCCCTATAGGCGGAACAGCTCCCGCTCGGGGTTGCTCGGATTTCCAACGCCCCGTGGCTGCCTTCACGTGCGGCCGATCCAGCCTCCGTCCCGGCAACCCCGGAGAAACCCGGATGTCTGCCTGATCAGTTATGGGCCAAAACTGTCAGTCACCTTCGCTAAGGTCGCCGATGTGGGTAAGCCGCCGTCGGCGGGTGGACCGCATCGATGTTCGGGCCGCGACGTCCCGCGACCGGACGTCACACACGGGGGCAGCGTTCGGGGTCTCGCCTCCGACAAGATCGACATGCCGTGAGAGTCGGGGGATGAACACGGATGGCACTTCGTCAGGTGCGGCTGCATCGTGTACGGCCGCGTTCGGAGACGTCGCGGACGCCTGTGCGGATGGCCGCCGACGCGGCTGTCGTGCTCTGCGCCGTCGTCGTCGGTGGTCTGATCCTCCAGACCGTGGTCAGGAACCGGATGCATCCACTGCAGGGTCAGGCCGCCCCGTTGTTGGGGGCGGCAACCGCAGGCGCGGCGGCTGTGGTCGCTCTGTTGACGGCCGTCAACGCACGTCTCGGTTCTGACCGCCGCCTGCATCTCATCAGCTACGCGTGGGGGTTCTACGCGCTGGTGGTGATGCCGGTCAGCGTCCTGAACGCTGTCCCGGGTGAGGGCCTGCTCCAGGGGGCGGGCATCGCTTCGGCGGCGATCTTCTGGCTGCTGTTCACGCTCGGACTGGTCGGCAAGGTTCCTGCATGGTGGTCGGGTCCGCGAGTGCTGGTCGCCGGTGCCGCGCTGACTCTGCCGGTTCTCATCAGCGCGATGATCGCGCCCGGGACACTCGCCGGTGCCATCCATTCGCCGGCCACCAGGGTGCTGCTGTTGATCGGCTGGGGCCTGCTCGCCTGCGCCTGTGTCGTGCGCGGCTGGCGGCGACACTCCGCGCCGTGGTGGCGGATGGGTTTCGGCCTGGTCCTCATCACCGCCGCCCGTGCCCTGCTGCTGATCGGCGCCTCCTTGCCGTTCACGGTGCTTCGGCTGATCGGGTTCCTCGCCCTGACGACGGCGGTGTCCCTGCACACCCGACACCTCGTCCTCCAACGCCGGGCTGCAGAAGCGGTCGCTGCCGAACGGGCCGCCGCCGAAGAGCGCGTCGCCGCCGAACGCAGACACGAGATCCGCAACACCCTGGTCGCGCTGTCCTCGGTGACCACCCTGATGGCGCCTCGTCCCGGTCTGGATGCGGTCGCCGGCGGCCGGCCGATCGGTGTGCTCATCGACGAGGAACTGGCCCGGTTGAGGCGCCTGCTGGACGACACCGCGCCGACCCGGGACGGTGACACGGCCGACGTCGACGCCGTACTCGTCAGGCTGGTGACGCTGCGACGTCTCGGCGGGGCTCGCATCACGCTGGAGTCGGCGCCGGGTCTGGAGGTCGCGCTCTCCCCGGCAACCCTGGCCCAGGTCGTCACCAACCTGCTGGCCAATTGCGCGCGGCACGCGGCTGGAGCCCAGATCCACGTCCGCGCCCGCCGCGCGCGGGACGCCTGCGTCATCGAGGTCAGCGACGCCGGCCCGGGGCTGAAGCCGACGTCCTCCACCGTGGGGGACGGCCTGGGACTGGCCCTGTCCACCCGCATGGTCGATTCGGCCGGTGGCACGCTGGAGCTGCGCAGATGCACCCGGTTCCGCACCGGGACCACGGCGCTGCTCCGTCTCCCGACCGTGGCGAGCGACCGTCAGCGGCATCTGGGTGCGGTGCCGCGCAGCGAAGTCATCGCATCGTGACTGGGCGGGGGACCGTGCTGGTCGTCGACGACCACGAGCTGATCGCGGCCGGCTTGGTCTGCGGCCTGCGTCAGCACGGCTTCGACGCCCATCCGGTCGCGGTGACCGATCTGGGCGCCGTGTGTCGGCAGGCCCAGAGCCATCAGCCCGGCGTCGTGCTGCTGGACCTCGACCTCGGGCTTGCTGCGGACGGCCGCGTTCTGGACGGGGTGGAGCTGGTGACACCGCTACGTGTCCAGGGCTGGACGATCCTCATCGTCACCGGCACCACCGAACTCGACCGCGTCGCCGCGGCGGTGACCGCCGGGGCAGACGGTTGGATCGTGAAGGGCGCTCAGCTGGACGAGCTGATGCAGGCGACCGTCACGCTGGCCGAGGGGCGCTGCCTGCTCGGCGACCCCGAGCGGCGCGCCATGCTGGAGAGGCACCGAGCGGCCCAGCGCAGCGCCGGGCAGTCGGCCCAGCGACTGGCCGCGCTGACCGTCAAGGAACGCGAGGTGCTGGACCGGCTGACGACTGGTGCGTCCGCCACCCAGATCGCCGAGGAGACCTACACCTCGATCCGGACGGTCCGGGCCCACATCCGCAACCTCTTGGCCAAGCTCGAGGTGAACTCCCAGGGCGCGGCCACCGCGATCGCTCATCGGCATCGTCGCCCGGGATCCTCGATCCCCGCTGCGACGTGGCGACAGATGCGCCGGGCCGATGCATTGCGTTCAGACTTCAATCGGCCATCGGCTCAGCCGTAGTCGCCCGGAGAGGCGCCGCCGAGCCGCGCTGGTCAGCGCCCAGGCGTGATCTTGTCAATGTGATAGCGGTACTCGGCGTTGAAACGATCGGTGAACCGGCCGTTGCGCACGGGGACGCTGCGGTGAGCATTGAGGACCTTGACCCGGTGGACGCCGGCCAGCGCGCGAGGAAGCTGAAACGTCCGCATGCCGGGTTGGGAGCCGGTCGCTCCGCTCGGCATGGCGAAGAGATAGGCGGATCCCTTGTACCACTTGAGCATCGTGTCCACGTCCTTGCCGAAGTCGTACTTGTACGACTGGGTGTTGAGAACGGGTGCCAATCGTTTGATCTGCCGATTGACTCTGGCCATCGAACTCATGTTGGCTGCGGCGCATCCATGCGGATGACGAGCCGCTGACCGGCGGTCAATGCCGGCCCACCGGCTCAGCGGTAACCGCGCGCCTGCAGGTCGTACAACTCGGCGTAGTGACCGCCGCGGCCGTACAGCTCGGCGTGCGTGCCGACCTCGGCGACCCGGCCGTCACGGAGCACCACCACCAGATCGGCGGAGGCGACGGTGGAGAAGCGGTGGGTGACCAGGAGTGTCACGCCCCCGTGTCCTCCGGTTCGACGTGCCGCCGCGGCGTATCGCTCGAACAGGGCGTGCTCGGTGCCCGCATCCAGGGCGGCGGTGGGCTCGTCCAGAACCAGCAGCAGCGGCGACTCCCGCATCATGCCGCGGGCGATCGCCAGCCGTTGCCACTGGCCGCCGGACAACTCGACGCCGCCCGGCCACCGGGTGCCGAGCTGGGTCTCCAGCCCGGTCGGGAGGGCCTGCAGGACGTCGGTGGCGGCAGCCCTGTCCAGGGCGGACTGCACAGCCCCGTCACTGTCCACGCCGCCGAGGTCACCGACACCGATCGATTCCCTGGCCAGCAGTTCCAGCCGGGCATAGTCCTGGAACGCCCCCGACATCCGATCCCGCCAGCAGGTCTGGTCCAGGTCGGCCAGGTCGGTGCCGTCCACCAGCACCCGGCCCTCGGTCGGCGTCAGCATGCCGGTCAGCAACCCGATCAAGGTCGATTTGCCGGCTCCGTTCTCACCGACCACGGCGACCACGGCACCGGCCGGAAGGTCCAGGTTGACGTCGGCGAGGGCCGGGGCGTCGGCGCCCGGATAGCGGTAGCCCAGACCGACGGTGCTGAGACCGGCGCGCAGTCGATGTGGCGGCGGCACCGTGCCACGGTGGCGATCGGCCTGCTCGGAGGCGTACTCCCGCAGCCAGAGGAACCGGCTGCCGTCGGCGCCGACCCGGATCAGCATCCGCGCCGACCACAGCAGTACGTCGGTGATCATCTGCAGCCGGGTGACCAGGGTCGCGGCCAGGACGAAGGCGGCGACGGACACCCGGCCGGCGATGGTGTCGGTCAGGATCAGTCCGAGCACGATCACCGCCACCACGAAGAAGAACAGCGTCGCCCCGGTCTCCAGCACCGCTTGCCGGCGGGCCAGTTCGACCCGCAACTGGAGCCAGCGCCGGGTCGCCGCGCCGGTGAGGTCGCGGAGCCGGTCCTGCAGCCCGAAGACGCGTACCTCGGCTCCGGACGCCGCACGGGTCGCCAGCTCCAGCAGGTTCTTGGCGTGCCGGCTGCGACTGGCCGCCGCATCGTCGGCCGCGGTCTGCCACCGGCTCGTCCACCGGGTGGTGAGCAGCGCCGGAACACCGGCGAGGACGACCAGCAGCATCCGCGGATCGGCTGTCAGGGCCAGGACGAGCGTGCCGATGCCGGTGACGGCCATCCGCAACGCGTTCAGCACCATGTTGAACGCGAAACCCAGCAGGCCTTGATGATCACGCAGGGTCTGGACCTTGTCCTGGTACTCGGCGTCCTGCAGATGATCTAGCGTGGTGATCGAGGACGTCAGTCGGGAGATCTCGGAGTCGAACCAGAAACCCACCCGTTCGTACTGGGTGACACGCGCATTGTTGCCGATGATCATCAACAACGCCACCACCGTCATCGAGAGCACGAAGCAGCACACCGCCCTGATCACCAGCGGTTCGTCGTGGCGTACGGCGCCGGTGATCAACCAGGCGATGAACAGCGGCTGCAACATTCCGACGAAGTTGCCCAGGGTCTCCAACAGGCAGAGGGCACTCTGCCGGGGACTCACCCGTACGGACGCCTTGATCACCAAGAGTACGGATTTGATCACGTCGATCATCGAACCGTTACCTCTTCTGTCGATTCCTCAGTGCGGGTGCTGCCGGCCGCCGCGGCGAACCGGCTCGCCTGCAGGCTGAACATGTCCGCGTACCGGCCGCCGCGGCGCATCAACTCCTCGTGACTGCCGTCCTCGACGATGCGGCCGCCGTCGATCACCACGATGCGGTCGACGTGGCGGACAGAACTCAGCCGGTGACTGACCAGCACCGTGGTCATCCCACGGGTGACCCGCAGGAACCGGTCGAACAGTTCGGCCTCGGCGCGGACGTCCAGTGCCGCCGTCGGCTCGTCCAGCACCAGCACGCCGGAGCCGCCGGCCACGGCCGCCAGTGCCCTAGCCAGCGCCACCCGCTGCCACTGCCCGCCGGAGAGGTCGGTGCCACCGGCGTACTCGCCGGACAGCACGACGTCCCAGTCGCCACCGAGCCGTTCCAGCACATCGATCGCGCCTGCGTCCTCGGCCGCCCGCCGAACCACCAGGTCGGTGTCGGCGGCGCCACGGGCACCGAGGGCGATGTTCTCCATCAGCGACAGCGGGTAGCGGACGAACTCCTGGAAGATCACCGCCACCCGCTGCTGGGCCGCACCACCGAGGCCCGGGTCGGAGCCGTCGACGAGCACCTCCCCCCGATCCGGCCGGTACAGGCCGCAGAGCAGTTTGATCAGGGTCGACTTCCCGGCGCCGTTGACGCCGACGACGGCGATGGACTGCCCGGCCGGCACGTTCAGGTCGAGTCCGGCGAAGACGGAGGTGTCGCGGCCGGGGTAGCCGAAGTGCAGATCCCGGATACGGATCGAGGCCGCGCCGCCCGGTTCGCCCGACACCGGCCGTGGTGCGGGGGACCGCGTCGCGGGGGGTGTCGGGCTGGGCATGGTCGACGAGGCGGAGGGCCGCGGTTGCAGGCCGGGCAGATCGATCTCGCGACGGGCCTGCCGCAGCCGGTGGGTCGTGGCTGTCGCCTGACTGAACAGGACCTGCTCGTCACCCAGCATGCCCAATGCCTGGAGGCCGATGGAGGCACCGACCAGTGCCGTCACCGTCGCAACCGGTATCGAGCCGCTCCAGGCCTCCCGACCCAATACGCCGTAGAAGACCGCCGCGCAGACCAGCATGACCCCGGTACTGGCCACCACCGGCCGGATGCTGGCGTTGCGCCGGCGCCATACCCCCCTCATGGCGTCGTGCCACAGGGTGCCGTGGCGCTGGATCAGCCACGTCGGCAACCCGAAGAGCCGGATCTCCTTGGCGGCGTCGGGCCGCATCAGCAGGTCGTAGAGGTAGGTGGCGCGGCGGCGGCCGATCGGGGGATCCAGCGCCATGTCGGCGAAGATCGACAGCAGCCAGGCGGTCAGCGCCCGGCCGGTCACCAGGTGCCCGAACGCCAGGATCACCGCGGCCCACCAGTGCCAGCCTGCGATCACTGCGAAAGCTCCCAGGCCACTCAGCCTGGTCTGCAGCACCGTCCAGGTGCCGGCGATGCCCTCCAGATAGGTCCACTCGTGCACGGCCTGCGCCATCCGCTGCAGACGCCCGGCCTCCTGGGCCTCCTCGAGTCGGCCGATGCCGTCCGGTGCGGAGGCGTACTCGCTGGTCAGGGCGGTCACCCGGGCGATGGCCGCGGCGGTGATGTGCTGGCTGAGCACGTTGAGTGCGCCGGCGGCCAGTGGCGGGACGAGGAAGCTGACGGCCAGCCAACCCAGCCCGGCCAGAGCGCGATCGGCCGCCGCACCGCCCGGATGGCCGACCGCCGCAACACCGGCACCGACGACCCGTCCGAGCAGCAGGATGCCCGCGGTCGTGGCGGTCGCGCCGGCGAGTGTCAGGACGAGTGCGGTCAGCGTTGCCACCGGGGCGGACCGCCGGAGCAGCTCAGCGTGGGTCAGGTAGGTGCGCGCCACCGGCAGGAGCGCGCGCACTCGGGCACCGATCGGAGTCGGTCCGGTCCGACAGGCGCTGTCGTCAGGCATCATGGTGCCACTGTGACATCAGTGTGACGTCATAGCAAGTACCACTGACGCTATCGTGATGTCGTTGTGGAGTCACAGTGGGAGGGAGTTCCTGGGGCCGCCCGGGGCCAGGGTGACCGGGTGCGTGGACGGTCGGGCTGTGCGTAACCTTGTCCCGCGCGCCGCGGGTGTGCGATGACTGTCGTCGATATACCGGGAGTTCGCGTGAGCACAGCCTCGCAACCGACTGATCCGACCGACCCGGACGACAGCCGCCCGGGCATCGCCGCCGCGATCCTGCTGGCCGCGGGCGGCGGTACCCGGATGAAGTCTGCGACGATCAAGATGCTGCACGAGATCGCCGGCCGCTCACTGATCAGCTATGTCATCAATGCCGTCGAGGGTGCCAGACCGGAACGGATCGTGGCCGTCGTCGGCCACCAGGCCGACCAGGTCACCGATCATCTCAAGCAGATCGCCCCGGCTGTGGAGATCGCCCATCAGGCCCGGCGCGGCGGGACGGGCGACGCCGCCCGCGTCGGCCTCGAAGCGCTCGGCGACATCCGGGGCGACGTGCTCGTGACGATCACCGACATGCCGCTGCTCACCGACGAGACGCTGGCCGGGCTGGTGCAGGCCCACCGGTCCGCGGGCTCCGCGGTCACCTTCCTGTCCGCCGACGTCGTCGACCCCACCGGCTACGGCCGCATCGTCCGGGACGCGTCCGGGCAGGTGACGGGGATCGTCGAACACAAGGAAGCCACGCCGGAGCAGCGAATGATCACCGAGATCAACTCCGGGGTCGGCCTCTTCGATGCCGCCGTCCTGGCCGAACTGCTGCCCCGGCTGACGCCGTCCGGTTCGTCGGGGGAGTTGTACCTCACCGACATCCTCGGTCTGGCCGCCGCCGACGGGCGTTCGGTCGCCGCGCACCGGATCGACGACTCCTGGCAGACCGAGGGCGTCAACAACCGCATCCAACTCGCCGCGCTGGGCCGCGAACTGAACCGACGGATCTGTGAGCACTGGATGCTCGAGGGCGTCACCATCGTGGATCCGGCGACCACCTGGATCCACGCCGACGTGGATATCGCCGCTGATGTCACGCTGCTGCCCGGGACCAGCCTGGAAGGCACCACCGTGGTCGCATCCGGTGCGGTGATCGGACCGGACACCACGCTGTGCGACGTCGAGGTCGGGGAGGGTGCGGTGGTCTGCCGCAGCCACGGTTCGCTGGCCGTCATCGGTCCGCGCACCGACGTCGGCCCGTACGCCTACTTGCGGCCCGGCACGGTCGTCGCCGACGGCGGCAAGATCGGTACCTTCGTGGAGACCAAGAACGCCGTCATCGGCGCCGGCGCCAAGGTGCCGCACCTCAGCTACGTCGGCGACGCGGAGATCGGTGAGGGCGCCAACATCGGCGCCGGCACGATCTTCGCCAACTACGACGGAGTGGACAAGCACCGGTCCTCGGTCGGCCGGTACAGCTTCATCGGCAGCGACTCGGTGCTGGTGGCCCCGGTGCACGTCGATGACGGCGCCTACGTCGCGGCCGGCTCGGCCATCACCGATGACGTCGCCGCCGGCGAGCTGGGCATCGCGCGCGGTCGGCAGCACAACTCGTCCGGCTGGGTCCAGCGGCAGCGGGCCGGCACGAGGACGGCCGAGGCGGCCGGTGCCGCCGAGGAACAGCGCCGACCGCAGTGATAGCGCCCTGCTGCGACATCACCGGACAGCACCATGAGGGGGACCAGCCATGACCGGCGTTCTGAAGCCCAACAACAAACATCTGATGCTGTTCAGTGGTCGGGCCTATCCGCAGTTGGCCAACGAGGTGGCCGATCTGATGAAGGTCGAGCTGGTGCCGACCCGATCGCTGGCCTACGCCAACTCCGAGATCTACGTCCGCTTCGAGGAGTCGGTTCGCGGCTGCGACGCCTTCGTGATCCAATCCCATACCGCGCCGGTTAACGAGTGGGTGATGGAACAGCTGATCATGGTCGACGCGCTGAAACGCGCCTCCGCCAAGCGGATCACCGTGGTCGCTCCCTTCTATCCCTATGCCCGGCAGGACAAGAAGCATGCCGGTCGGGAGCCGATCTCGGCCCGGTTGATCGCCGACCTGTACCGCACCGCCGGTGCCGACCGGCTGATGTCGGTGGACCTGCACGCAGCGCAGATCCAGGGCTTCTTCGACGGCCCGGTCGACCACCTGTGGGCGTTGCCGGTGCTCGCCGACTACGTCGACGCCCAGTACGACACCTCGGAGATGACCATCGTGTCGCCCGACGCCGGCCGGGTGCGGCTGGCCGACATGTGGAGTGACCGCCTCGGTTGCCCGTTGGCGATCATCCACAAGCGCCGGGACCCCAACGTCGCCAACACCGTGGTCGTGCACGAAGTGGTCGGTGACGTCGAGGGCAAGGTGTGCCTGCTGGTCGACGACATGATCGACACCGCCGGCACGATCACCCAGGGAGCCGAGGCGCTGGTGGCCCGCGGCGCCCGGTCGGTGATCGCTGCCGCCACCCATCCGGTGCTGTCGGGTCCGGCCGTCGAACGATTGGCCGGCTCGCCCTTCGAGGAGGTGATCGTCACCAACACGCTGCCCATCCCGGACGAACGTCGACCCGACAAGCTCACGGTGCTGTCGATCGCCCCGCTGATCGCCCGCGCCATCCAGGAGGTCTTCGAGGACGGGTCGGTGACGAGCCTGTTCGACGGCCGTTCCTGAACTCGCCGGCAACCGTTGCTCGGATTGCCTGGCCCGGGCGGCATTGGGTAAGCTTCCCCGGTTGCCTCGGCGAGGGTCGACCGACCGTGATCGACGAGGAGGCTGCTGATCGGCGCAACCGGTCAGGAATCTCCTCGCCGCGCCGCCGCGCCGCACCCGTCGGCGCCGGTTCACCTCTCGCCGGGCACGTCCGCACAGTCCAGATCTGAGTTCGAGGAGTTCTTTCGTGGCCGAGGTCAAGCTCACCGCCGAATTGCGTACGGAGTTCGGCAAGGGCGCTGCCCGCCGGATCCGTCGCGCCGATCGGGTTCCCGCCGTCCTCTATGGGCACGGCACGGACCCCATTCACATCAGCCTGCCCGGGCACGAGACGCTGCTCGCGCTGCGCGAGCACAACGCACTGCTCTCCATCGACGTCGAGGGCACCTCCCGGCTGGCGCTGCCCAAGCAGGTGCAGCGCGACCCGCTGAAGGGGTTCATCGAGCACGTCGACCTCGTCATCGTCCGTCGCGGTGAGAAGGTCACCGTCGACGTTGCGGTGCACACCGAGGGTGAGTCCGCGCCCGACACCGTCGTTGTGCACGACCATGCCGACGTGGCGGTCGAGGCCGAGGCCACCCACATCCCCGAGAACATCACCGTCTCGGTGGAGGGCCTGGAGGCCGGCAGCACGATCCACGCCGCCGACCTGCCGCTGCCCACCGGTGTGTCGTTGGCCGTCGCTCCCGAGACCGTGATCGTCAGCGTCAGCGCGGCCTACGTCCAGCCGGAGACCGACACGGAGACCGAGGAAGTCGCCGAGGTCGAGGGCGTGGACGAGGGTGCCGCCGAGGGCGCCGAGGCCTGATCACCGGCTCGTCATCCTGCGCCGATGGACATGTGGATGATCGCCGGGCTCGGCAACCCCGGGCCCGGCTACGCCCGCAACCGCCACAACATCGGCTTCGGTGTCGTCGAGGAGTTGGCCGACCGGGTCGGGGCGCGCTTCACCGCGCCGGCCCGGATGCGCGCCGAGGTGGCCGATGGCAGGCTCGGCCCACCGGGGCCGGACAGCAGGCGAGTGGTGTTGGTGAAATCGCGCACCTTCATGAACGACACCGGCGCGGCCATGGCCAAGGTCAGCGGCTACTACAAGATCGCCCCGGACCGTCTGGTCGTGGTGCACGACGAACTCGATCTGGACCTGGGCCGGTTGCGGGTCAAGTTCGGCGGCGGCGACAACGGACACAACGGCCTGAAGTCGATCCGCAAGTCGTTGTCCACCGGCGACTTCTACCGAGTGCGCGTCGGTGTCGGTCGGCCGCCTGGTCGCCAGGATGCCGCCGACTTCCTGCTCGGCGACTTCTCCGTCCGCGAAAGCGATCAGGCCGCGGTCCAGACCGGCCGGGCCGCCGACGCCGTCGAATCGTTGATCAGCGTCGGGCTGGACCGGACCCAGAGCCTGTTCAACTCCTGAGCAGGCCGCGACGGCGATAGCGGACCTCCGGCCCTCGCGTACCCCGTTGATCCGGTTCTAGTGTCGAGGAAGGCGCCGGGGCTGCCACCGAAGGCACCGACCAGGAGCAGCTCGGGGGAGATCATGTTCGGGAAGATCGCCGGGACGGGCGTCGCCGTCCTTACCGCGGTGACGGCGGTACTGGTTGTGAACACCACGGCCGCGTCCGCCGTCGGCAACGGGGGCAGGATCACCGCCCGGTCGGGCCTCTCGGTACGGCAGGCGCCGAGCGTGCACGCGGCCCGGGTCTACGTCCTGCCGCACGGCGACGTCGTGCCTCTGGGTTGCTGGCTGCTGGGCACGCCGGTCGACGGCAACCGGACCTGGTACTCGTTGCCGACCGACTCCCCGGGCGTCCAGTGGTTCGCGGGCCGGTATGTGAAGCTGCTCGGTGCCAAGCCACCGCACTGCACTGGCGACACGGCGACCGGCCGGACCATCGCTGCCCTGAACGTTCGCACGGGGCCGAACGCCGCCGACGCCCGGATCCGGACCCTGGCCAGGCACACGACCCTGAACATCATCTGCAAGCAGCCCGCACAGCACATCGCCGGCAACGACCGCTGGTACTGGACCAAGGGCCACGGCTGGGTGTCGGCCCGCTACGTCAGCAACGTGGGCCGGGCGCCGCAGTGGTGCCGCTGGCCATCGGCCGGCTGACGGGCGGTCAGCGCGAAGCGGGCGACCCGGCGCCCGTCGGGGCGAACGGGTACGACGGCGGGTCGGTGGGGCCCGGCGGGTCGCCCCGCAACGCGCCGATGCTCGGCGGATGCCGGATTCGCGCTGCCGAGTAGGGTTGTCCGGTGACCCTCTCGGGACTCGTTGATCTTCTCGCCACCGAACCCACCCTCGCCACCACCCTTGGTGACGCACGGTCGCGTACCGTCGCTGCGCTGGACCTGACCATGCCGGCCCCGATGAGGCCGTTCTTCGCTGCCGCGATGGCGACGCCGGCCGCGCGCGGCGGCGCCGACAGCCCGGTGCTGCTGGTCACCTCGACCTACCGCGAGGCAGAGGAGGTCACCGACGTCCTGCAGTGCCTGCTGGATCCCGAGCAGGTCGCCTACTTCCCGGCCTGGGAGACGCTGCCGCACGAGCGGCTCAGCCCGCGGTCCGACACCGTCGGCCGGCGGCTGTCGGTGCTGCGCAGGCTGGTGCACCCCGAGGAACACGGCACCGCACTGAAGGTGGTCGTCGCACCGATCCGCAGCGTGCTGCAGCCCCAGGTCAAGGGTCTGGCCGAGCTGAAGCCGGTGCAGCTGCGCCGCGGCGAGGACTTCGACATCGCCGACCTGGCGCAGGCGCTGGTCGGCGCCGCCTACGTCCGGGTCGACATGGTCGAACGCCGGGGCGAGTTCGCCGTCCGCGGCGGCATCGTCGACCTGTTCCCGCCGACCGAGGAACACCCGGTGCGGATCGACTTCTTCGGTGACACGGTGGAGGAGATCCGCTACTTCTCGGTCGCCGACCAGCGATCCTCCGACCTCGTCGTGGACGAGATGACCGCCTCCCCGTGCCGGGAACTGCTGCTCACCGACGCGGTCCGGGACCGGGCCGCCGCCCTGGTGCAGGATCATCCCGAACTGGCCGAGATGCTGGAGCGGATCGCGGCCGGCCACGCGGTCGAGGGCATGGAGTCGCTGTCGCCGGCGCTGGTGGACGGCATGGAACTGCTGGTGGACCTGCTGCCGCAGGGCACCCACGTCCTGGTCGCGGACCCGGAGCTGGTGCGAACCCGGTCGGCCGACCTGGTCAAGACCAGTGAGGAGTTCCTCGGCGCTTCCTGGGCGGCCGCGGCCGGGGGTGGCAAGGCCCCGATCGACCTCGGCTCGTCGGCGTACCGGCCGCTGGCCGACGTCCGCGCCCACGCGCTGGAACGCGGGCTGGCGTGGTGGTCGCTGTCGGTCTTCAGCGCCGGTCCGGAGGCGGGTCCGGCGGCGCCGATCCGCACCGACGAAGGGGAGGTCATCGACTTCTCCTCCGTGGTGGACACCCGCGGGGTGGAGTCCAGGACCGTGCTCGCCCAGGTACCCGAGACCCACCGCGGCGATGCCGAGAAGTCGATCACCGAGATCGCCGAGCACGCCCGGGAGGGCTGGCGGGTGGTGCTGCTGGCCGAGGGCAGGGGCACCGCCCAACGGATGGTGCAGATGCTCGGCGAGGCCGACATCCCGGCCAGGCTGGTGGAGAACCTCAGTGCTGCGCCGGACCCGCAGGTGGTCACGGTCAGCACCGGCGAACTGCGGACCGGGCTCCTGGTCGAGCGGATCCGGCTGGCCGTCTACACCACCGGCGACCTGTCCGGCCAGCACACGGTGGACCGGTCCACCCGGCGGATGCCGGCCCGGCGCAAGCGGCAGATCAACCCGCTCGAACTGGAGCCCGGCGACCCCATCGTGCACGAACAGCACGGGGTGGGCCGCTACCTGGAGATGGTGCAGCGGACCGTCGGAGGAGCCACCCGCGAATACCTGGTGGTCGAGTACGCCGCCAGCAAACGCGGTCAGCCCGGCGACCGGCTGTACGTGCCGATGGACCAACTCGACCTGATCACCCGCTACGTCGGCGGGGAGTCGCCGACGCTGGACCGGATGGGCGGTGCGGACTGGTCCAGACGCAAGGGCCGGGCCCGCAAGGCCGTCCGGGAGATCGCCGCCGAGTTGATCAAGCTGTACGCCGCCCGGCAGGCGAGTCGCGGCCACGCCTTCTCTCCCGACACCACCTGGCAGCGGGAACTGGAGGACGCGTTCAACTACGTGGAGACCCCCGATCAGCTGGCCTGCATCGAAGAGGTCAAGCACGACATGGAACAGATCGTGCCGATGGACCGGCTGATCTGCGGTGACGTCGGCTACGGCAAGACCGAGATCGCGGTCCGAGCCGCCTTCAAGGCCGTCCAGGACGGCAAGCAGGTTGCGGTGCTGGTGCCCACGACGCTGCTGGTGCAGCAGCACTACAACACCTTCGCCGACCGGTATGCCGGCTTCCCGGTCAAGGTCGGCGCGCTCAGCCGGTTCTCCTCCGACGCCGAGGCCCGGACCACCCTGGCCGGCATCGGCGACGGGTCGGTCGATGTGGTGGTGGGCACCCACCGGCTGCTCAGCGACCAGATCAAGTTCAAGGACCTGGGGCTGGTGGTCGTCGACGAGGAACAGCGGTTCGGCGTCGAGCACAAGGAACAGCTGAAGAAGCTGCGCATGGACGTCGACGTGCTGGCGATGTCGGCCACCCCGATCCCGCGGACGCTGGAGATGGCCGTCACCGGTATCCGGGAGATGTCGACGATCACCACACCGCCGGAGGAGCGCCATCCGGTGCTCACCTTCGCCGGACCGTACGACGAGGCCCAGGTGACGGCGGCGATCCGCCGGGAACTGCTCCGCGAGGGCCAGGTCTTCTACGTCCACAACCGGGTCCAGTCGATCGAGAAGGTGGCCCGTCGTATCGCCGAGCTGGTGCCCGAGGCCAGGGTGGTCACCGCCCACGGCCAGATGGGGGAGCAGCGGCTCGAACAGGTGATGGTCGATTTCTGGGAACGTCGCGCCGACGTGCTGGTGTGCACCACCATCGTGGAGGCCGGCCTGGACATCTCCACCGCCAACACCCTGCTGGTCGAACGATCCGACACCCTCGGCCTGTCCCAGCTGCACCAGTTGCGCGGCCGGGTCGGCCGGAGCCGGGAACGCGGCTACGCCTACTTCCTCTACCCGCCGGAGAAGCCGCTGAGCGAGACCGCCCACGACCGGCTCAGCACCATCGCCGCCCACACCGACCTGGGCGCCGGGATGGCCGTGGCGATGAAGGACCTGGAGATCCGCGGCGCCGGCAACCTGCTCGGCGGCGAACAGTCCGGCCACATCGCCGACGTCGGCTTCGACCTGTACGTCCGGCTGGTCGGCGAGGCGGTCGCGGAGTTCCGCGGCGACGGCGCCGAACCCGAGCCGGAGGTACGGATCGAGCTGCCGATCGAAGCGCATCTGCCGACCGACTACGTCGAGTCCGAACGGCTGCGGCTGGAGATGTACAAGCGGATCGCCGAGGTTCACGACGCAGCGGAGATCCAGGCCGTCCGCGACGAGCTGACCGACCGCTACGGCACCCCGGGGCCGGAGGTGGAGAACCTGCTGGCGGTCGCGGCGTTCCGGCTGCTGGCCCGCAGGGCGGGTCTGACCGACGTGGTGGTCCAGGGCAGCTCCATCCGGTTCTCCCCGGTCGACCTGCCGGAGTCCAAGCAGCTCCGGCTGAAGCGGCTGCATCCGGGCAGTGTGATCAAGGAGAAGGCGCGCCTGATGTTGGTGCCGCGACCGCGACCCCGGCAGATCGGCGCGCCGCCGACCAAGGACGGCGAACTGCTGTCCTGGTGCACCGAGGTGGTCAGCAGCGTGCTGCTGTCCTGACCGCGGCCGCCGCCCGATGCGGTGCTGGTCGCGGGCTGGGTGCAAGCCCGCGGACCCGTGATCTCACCTACCGTCGGCGATCCCCCACAGGGCCGAGGCGGCCAGCACGACGACCACCGCCAGCATCCGGAGCAGGCGGTGCACGGGCCGCCACCGGTCCGGTCGCGCCGGTTCGCTGACCCAGGCGCCGATTCCCGGCGCGGCCGCCGCGGTGGCCAGCATCAGCAGCGGTTGGCCCGGATGCAGGACGGCCGTCGCGGTCACGACGCCGGCGCCGGCCCAGCACAGCCAACCCAGCCTGGAGTGCAGCAGCAGCACGAACTGGACGATGCCGGCCAGGACCACGGCGCCGATCACCGCATACATCAGCCGGCCGGTGCAGTCACCGCCGCGCAGCGCGCAGTTGTTCGTGGTGATCAGTCCCGCGGCCAGCACCGGCAGTCCCAGCGCCGCGGCCAGCAGGGACAGTCCGTAGCTGCGAGCGATGCGACGCAGCCCGCGGACCGACGTCGCGCCCGGCCGGGCGGCAGCCTGGCCGTGGGCGCGGTCGGTCGACGGGGCAGGTCGGGACGCCAGCACTCCCCAAGTCTTCGGTGCAGCCCTCCGGTTTTCCTCAGCCTGCGGGCTGAACCGGCGTCATCCTGCCGGCGTAGCCGCTGACATAGGATCGCCGGTGGTTGCGGCCCGGGTGGACCGCGACCGGGCGGATGTGACCCGCCGGACCTGGCGAGGCTGATCGTGGAAGGTGGCAGATGAGGACAGCTGGTAGGAGCGTACGGACGGCCGCGGTGGCGGGCGCGTTGGCCGCGGCGCTGGCGCTGGGCGGCTGCGCGCAGTCAGCCCGCAACGTCGCCGTGGTCGACGGCACCGCGATCAGCAGGGACCGGTTCAGTCGCGACCTGGAGGGCGCCCGGCAGGTCAGCCGGCTGTCCGACGACCAGGTGCTGTCGGCCCTGATCCAGGGTGAGGTCGCCGCCCACATCGCGCAGCGACGCGGCATGCAGATCACCAACGCCGAGCGGGACAAGCAGCTGAACCCGGCCGTGCTGCAGGTGCCGGCCGCCCACGACCTGGCCTACGACCTGGCCGACGTGCAGATCGTCAGCACCGCCATCGGTCAGGCACAGTTCAGCAAGGAACTGGTCGACGCCGACGTCACGGTGAACCCGCGGTTCGGCAGCTGGGACCCGAAGCGTTCGCTGGCCGTGTTGCCGGGGACCGGATCGCTGTCCCAGGCGTCGTCGCAGCAGACCCGGTGACCGGGTCGGCCGGCGACGACCAGCCGGCAGCGGACGCGGCTGCGCGGACCGACGGAGCAGAACTCGCCCGGCTGGCCGAGGTCATGCGGACCCTGCGGCGGCAGTGCCCGTGGGACGCCCGGCAGACCCACCGGTCGCTGGTCCAGTACCTGATCGAGGAGACCTGCGAGGTCGTCGAGGCCATCGAGGCGCCGCAGCCGGGGTCCGACGCCGCCCCGACCGACGCCGCCCCGACGGTCGCCGACCCCGACCATCTCCGGGAGGAGCTCGGTGACCTGCTGCTGCAGGTCTACTTCCACGCCACCATCGCCGGCGAGACCGAGCCCGGGTTCACCGTCGGCGCGGTCGCCCGCGGCGTCGCGGACAAGCTGATCGCGCGGCACCCGTACATCTTCGCCGCCGAGGACGTACCGGAGGACCTGCACGCCAGCTGGGAGGAGCGCAAGGCGCGGGAGAAGGGCCGGACCTCGGTGCTGCAGGGCATCCCGCACCAGCTGTCCGCGCTGGCCCGGGCGAACAAGATCATCAGCCGGGCCCGGTCCCGTGCCGTGCCGCTGGAGTTGGCGACCGAGCCGATCGAGGCCGCCGACCTCGGCGACCAGCTGATCGCGCTGGTGGCGCGCGCGCAGGCCGCCGGTCTGGACGCCGAGCAGGCCGCCCGGGAGGCCGTCCGCCGGCTGGAGACGGAGGTCACCGATGCGGAGTCGGATGCTGACAGTTCAGGGTTCGTCCGGACTGCCGCCGACCCGCCCGAGGACTAGATTCGAAGCCATGTCGGGACCCACCTTCGAATCGCGCCGGGAGGCCGAGGCGGCCATGGCCGCGCGACGGGAGCTCGGGGCCGAGTACGAGGCGGACATCGCCGCCGGGCTGGCCGAACGGGTCGAGCAGGCGTTACGGCACCAACATGCCGCCGGCGATCGGCAGCTGCAACTGCAACTGGCCGGCATGCAGCACGACCGCCGGGAAGGCAGTCAGCGGTTCGCCCTGACCATCATCTCGCTGGCCACCGGCATCCCGGTGACCGCCATCGCGGCCGGCGAAGGGGGACTGGTCGCCGTGGTCGTGTCCTGGGCCGGCATCGTCGGCGTCAACGCGGTCTTCGCCATCAGCCAGCACCGCAACCGCCGTCGCTGAGCCGGACCTGATCGCGGGGCCGCTCAGCCGATGCGACCCGCCCGGCAGTGGTCTGCAAAAGCCGGGACGGGCCGTGGCGGAGCCCGGGGGACCGTTACCGCGCCGTTAGGCTGGGTCGCGGTGCCGGGGGTCAACGCCGGCGCCGCTGGGTTCGTCCATCAGGAAGGCATGATCTGTGGCCAGTATTGAGTTCGTCGGCGCTCGCGAGATCCTCGACTCCCGCGGCAATCCGACCGTCGAGGTCGAGGTCCTCCTCGACGACGGGTCGGAGGGCCGTGCGGCCGTCCCGTCCGGTGCGTCCACCGGCGCGTTCGAGGCGGTCGAGTTGCGCGACGGCGGCAAGCGGTACGGCGGCAAGGGTGTCACCAAGGCGGTTGCCGGCGTGATCGACCGGCTGGGCCCGGAGATCGTCGGCTTCGACCCGAGCGAGCAGCGGCTGATCGACCAGCGGATGCTGGAGATCGACGGCACCCCGAACAAGTCGGCGCTGGGCGCCAACGCCATCCTCGGGGTGTCGTTGGCCGTCGCCCATGCTGCTGCGCAGTCGGCCGAACTGCCGTTCTACCGCTACCTCGGCGGACCGAACGCGCACACCCTGCCGGTGCCGATGATGAACATCATGAACGGCGGTGCGCACGCCGACTCCGACGTCGACGTGCAGGAGTTCATGATCGCCCCGATCGGCGCCCCCACCTTCGCCGAGGCGCTGGAGAGCGGGGTCGCGGTCTACCACGCGCTGAAGTCGGTGCTGAAGAAGCAGGGGTTCTCCACCGGGCTCGGCGACGAGGGCGGGTTCGCCCCGAACCTGCCGCGGAACGTCGCCGCCCTGGAGCTGATCTCGACCGCGGTCGACCAGGCCGGCTTGAAGCTCGGCACCGACATCGCGCTCGCGTTCGACGTGGCCAGCACGGAGTTCTTCGCCGACGGCGCCTACACCTTCGAGGGTTCCAAGCGGTCCGCCGACGAGATGACAGCCATCTACGAGCAGTGGATGCGGGACTTCCCGATCGTCTCCATCGAGGACCCGCTGGCCGAGGACGACTGGTCCGGCTGGAGCTCGATGGTGGCCCGGATCGGCGACCGGGTGCAGATCGTCGGCGACGACCTCTTCGTCACCAACGTCGAGCGGCTGCAGCGCGGCATCGACGAGTCGGCCGCCAATGCCCTGCTGGTCAAGGTCAACCAGATCGGCACCCTGACCGAGACCCTGGACGCCGTCGATCTGGCTCACCGGGCCCAGTTCCACTGCATGATGAGCCACCGGTCCGGCGAGACGGAGGACACCACCATCGCCGACCTGGCGGTGGCGACCAATGTCGGCCAGATCAAGTCCGGTGCGCCGGCGCGGACCGACCGGGTGGCCAAGTACAACCAGCTGCTGCGGATCGAGGAGGACCTGGACGACGCCGCCCGCTACGCCGGGGCGTCGGCCTTCCCGCGGTACCAGCAGGCCGACTGAGTCCCTGCGACGATGCCGAGCTCACGAGGACCGAACCGGTCCGGACCGGGGCGCCCACGGCCCGGGACGGGCCGGTCCGGCGCGGCCCGGCCGGGTGCGGGTCGCACCGGTGCCGCCGGCCGCCGCAACCACCGGGCGGCGGCCGGCCGTGGCACGCCGGGTCCGGTATCGACCACGTCGTCGACCACGCCGGCGGCCGCCGACCCGATGGGTGGCCGCACCGCGGACCGGACCGCCGGCCGCCGCCGCGGCGCCTTCACCACCCGGGCCATCGCGCTTGCGGTGGTCCTGCTGGTCCTGACCATCTCCTACGCCTCCAGCCTGCGGGTCTACATCCACCAGCGCCAGGACATCGCCCGGACCGAGCAGCAGATCATCGCCTCCCAGCAACGCATCGAGCGGCTCAGCTCCGAGATCTCCCGCTGGAACGATCCCAACTACGTCAAGACCCAGGCCCGTGACCGGCTCGGCTGGGTGCTGCCGGGGGAGACCGGCTACCGGGTCGTCGGGCCGGACGGGAAACCGGTCACCGGCGGCACCGAACTCGCTGCCGGCCCGTCGGCCGCCACACCCCGGAAAATCTGGTACGCCAGCCTGTGGGGCTCGGTGGAGACCGCGGACCACCCCGTTCCGGCCGGTTCGCAGGCCGCGGACCGGAAACCGATCACCGTCAACACCAAACCCGGCAGCCGGACGCCGTCGCCGTCGGCCTCACCGACCCGGTGACCGACACCGGCCGCGCAGGCTGGGAGACTGGTCGGATGCTGGAACCGTTCACCGAGTCCGACGAACGTGCGGTCCGGGCCCAGCTCGGCCGGATTCCGCGAGCGGTCGCCGGGGTGGCGTACCGCTGTCCGTGCGGTGAACCGGCGGTGTTGGCCACCGAACCGCGGCTGCCCGATGGCACACCCTTCCCGACCGCCTATTACCTGACCTGTCCGCGCGCCACCGCCGCAGTGTCCCGGCTGGAGTCCGACGGCCGGATGGCGCAGATGAACGACCGGTTGCAGCGCGACCCGGACCTGGCCGCCGGCCACCGGGCCGCGCATCGGGCCTATCTCGCCGACCGCCGGTCCTTCGGCCGGGGCGCGAGCGCCGACGTCGCCGAGATCGACGGCATCAGCGCCGGCGGGATGCCCGACCGGGTCAAGTGCCTGCACGCCCTGGCGGCGCACGCGCTCGCGGCCGGGCCGGGCACCAATCCGCTCGGGGACGAGGCAGTCACCGAGATCGGCGACTTCTGGCAGTCACCCTGCCTGGCCGACCGGAACGATCGCGCGGACGCCGAGGAGGACCCTGATGCGGGCTGACCGGGTGGCGGTCATCGACTGCGGCACCAACACCATCCGACTCCTGGTCGCCGAACCGGGTCCCGACGGGGGGTTGGTCGAACTGGACCGGCGGATGGAGATCGTCCGGCTGGGCCAGGGAGTCGATGCCACCGGCGAGTTCCACCCCGACGCGCTGCAGCGCACCCTCGACGCCACCGAACGGTATGCGGCCGTGATCGGTGACCTGGAGGTGCCCACCGACCGGACCCGGTTCGTTGCCACCTCGGCCAGTCGCGACGTCAGCAACCGCGACGAGTTCTTCCTCCGGGTCCGCGGCGTGCTCGGAGTCGAACCCCAGGTGATCAGTGGGGACGAGGAGGCCCGGTTGTCCTTCACCGGGGCCCTGGCGGGTGCAGGGTCGGCCGCGGCGGATCCCGTGCTGGTGGTCGACATCGGCGGCGGATCCACCGAACTGATCATCGGCGCCGCCGACGGCGATGTGCACAGCGCCACCTCCCTGGACATCGGATCGGTCCGGGTCACCGAACGGTTCTGGACCGCCGATCCGCCCAGCCCCGAGGACCTGGAACGCGCATCCGCACACATCGACCGGCTGCTGCAGGAGCAGGCGCCGGACCTGTCGGCGGTACGGACCTGGATCGGAGTGGCCGGCACCGTGACCACCCTGGCCGCCGTCCATCTGGGGCTGGAGAGCTACGACCGGTCACGGATCGACGGACATCGGATCCCGGTGCCCGACCTGGTCGCCATCAGTGCGCGGCTGGCGGGGTCCACCGTCGCCGGCATCCGCGAACTGGGGGCCGTCCACCCGCAGCGAGCCGACGTGATCACGGCCGGCGCGTTGATCGCCGCCCGGATCGCCCGCCGGCTGACCGTGACCGAGTTGGTCGTCAGCGAGTCCGACATCCTCGACGGTGCCGCCCTCGCCCTCCTCGACGCCCGGCCCGGACCCGGGCCGGCCTCTCGGCGCCCGGCGCCACCGACCGAGGCGACTGACCGACGCGACCGCCCGGCCCGACGACGACCGACCTGACCGACCTGACCGACCAAGGAGGAACCAGCGTGACCACACTGGCGATCACGGTGATCGCCCAGGACCGGCCCGGCATCATCGCTCGCGTGACCGATGCCCTGGCCGGCCTGGAGATGAACCTGACCGACTCCTCGATGACCGTACTGCGCGGCGAACTGGCGATGACACTGATCTGCGCCGGACCGGCCGACCCCGACCGGGTCCGGGCGGTGATGACCGGCACCGCCGGCGAGGACCTGGTGATCGAGGTCCATCCGGTGCCGGACGAGCCGGGGCAGCCTGCCGGTGGTCGCCTCTACCTGCTCACCGTGCACGGCGCGGACCGGCTCGGCATCGTCGCCCGGCTCACCGGGGTGATCGCCGAGGCGGGCGGGAACATCACCGATCTCAGCACCCACCTGGCCGGCCGGCTGTACGCCCTGACCGCCGAGGTCGAACTGCCGTCGGCCACCGACGCGACCGCTCTGCAGGCGGGCATCGACCGGGTCGCCGCCGAACTCGGCGTCGACGCCGGTCTGCACCCGGTGGAGCCGGACGACCTGTGACCGCCGCGCTGCCGCACTGGCCCGATGTGCTGCCCGAGGGGACCGTCCGGGAGGTCGTCCGCGCCCCCGATCCGGTGCTCTCGGCCGGCGGCCCGGAACTCGATCCCGGCGATCCCGACACCGTCCGGCTCTGCGCCGACCTGGTCGCGACCATGCGGGTGGCGCCGGGGTGCGTCGGGCTGGCCGCACCGCAGATCGGCGTCACCGCCCAGGCGTTCTGCGTCGACGTGACCGGCCACCCGAAGACCCGCTGCTGTCACGGCCTGATCGTGCTGGTGAACGCCCGACTGGTGGCCTCCAGCCGCAACGAGAAGGGCCGGGAGGGCTGCATGTCGGTACCGGACCTGACCGGCGACGTCAAGCGGGCCACCCGCGTCACGGTCGGCGGTCTCCTCCCCGGCACCGGTGAGCCGGTCGAGATCGTCACCGACGCGTTCGAGGCGCGCGCGCTGCAGCACGAGATCGACCACTGCAACGGCCTGCTGTTCCTGGACCGGGTGGCCGGTGCACACGCCCTGCACCAGCGCAAGATCTATCTGGATCCGCAGGGGCCCGACCGGTCCTGACCGGCTGCGCCTACGCTGAGGGCGCCATGGTCGGTTTCGAACCCAGGACAGTCGTCGCGGCGGTGCTGCGCACCGTTCTCGCGGTGGTGGTCAGCGCCCTGATGGCCGCACCGCTGGCCGCTGCCTGGGGTGTCGGCCGGGCCCGGATCAACGATTACCTCGGCGCCAACCAGGTCACCGTCGCAGTGGACTACACCAACGAGACCCGGCTGGATCTCGGCCCGCTGGGCAATGCGTACCTGCCGATGTCGTACGGGCCGGTGGGCTTGACGATCACCGTCGGTGGTCTGCACGAGGAGGCCGGCGGCTCGGTCCTCTCCTCCACCACGCTGCAGTCCTACCTGAACCTGTACAACAATCCCCAGGAGACCCTGGTCGGCATCCGGGACCGATTGGTCGCCGACGCCATCCGGCACGGGGTCGCGGCCGAGGTCGTGCTGGTGCTGATCCTGATCGGCTGGTCCCAGCGGCGACAGTTCCTCAGCGACCGGCTGGTGCGGATGACACGGTTCCAGCAGGGACTCCTGGGTTACCTGGTGCTGCTGATCATCGTCATCACCGCGGTGGTCGCGCCGCCGGCCCGACCGCCGACCCAGCGTTATCCGATTCAGGTGGCCGACGGCACCCGGTTCGCCGGGATGACCACCGATTCGGTCCTGCTGGCCGACCTCATCGACCGCGGGATCGAGGGCGTGCGGCGGATGGCCGCCCGGCAGAACGCGGCCATCGACCACTACGCGGCCGGCGCCACGGCGAATCTCGACGACCAACTGGCCAAGGTGCCCGCGCCGCGCCCCGGGGAGGACATGCTGTTCGGTATCAGCGACCTGCACTGCAATCTGGCCATGACCCGGTTCTGGACCCGGCTGGTCGGCATCAGCCAGCCGGCCGCCGTGATCAGCAGCGGCGACGACACCATGAACGGCACCGCGTCCGAACGTCCCTGTGTCACCAAGGAGCGGGAGATCGCCGCCGGCCGGCCGTTCATCGACGTCGGCGGCAACCACGACTCGCAGATCACCGAGCAGCAGATGGCGTCGGCCGGCGTCACCGAGCTGAACGGCCGGGTCACCGAGGTCGAGGACATCAACTATCTCGGTGACGACGATCCCCTCTACAACCCGCCGTTCAGCACCGACCGGATCGCCGAGCGATCCGAGACCGAGGAGCAGCTGGGCCGGCGGATGGTGACCACCGCCGCCGGACGCGAGGTGGACGTGATCCTGGTCCACCAGCCCGACGCGGCCCGGATGATCACCTCGGTCGCGAACCCGCCCGCGAAGCTGGTGGTGTGGGGCCACATGCACGTCCAGGACGGCCCCCACGTGATCATGCACGACGACGGTTCCTGGACCGTGGCCATCCAGCTGGGCACCGCCGGCGGTGTCGCCGCTCCCACGATCACCTCGTTCAGCACGCCGTTCAGCCCGCCGCGGAAGTCGGCGGACGGATACTTCTTCTTCCGTGACAGGGCCACCGGGCTGATCACCGGGGTGCAGCCCGTGCACTGCCTCCCCGACGCCTCGGTGATCATCGATCATCGGATCGCCACCGGCGACCTGGCGACGCTGCCGCCGGCCACCCGCCGCCGACTCGGCGTCACCCCGGCCGCAGCGGGCGCCGCCGCACCGGCCGGGTCGTCGCAGGGGGCATCGGCCACCGCAGCGCCCCTCCCCGCACCGGACGGCCAGGCCGGCGCCATGCCGGGGGCCCGGTCCTCGGTCGCCGGCCCGACCTGAGCTCGGCATCCGTCACCGGGCCGCTCGACGTGCGCTCCATGGGTCGGCCGGGCGCCCTTCGACGGGCTCGGGACGGCAGGGGTGGGGAAGCGCGCTGACTAGGATCCTGCTGCGCTCCCGTAGCCCAACGGCAGAGGCAGGCGGCTTAAACCCGCCCGAGTATGGGTTCGAATCCCATCGGGAGCACGTCGGCTGGCCGTCGCCGGGGCGCGGCTGGAAGACTGGCCCCGTGGATCTGCGCTACGGGATGAACCCGAACCAGCGGCATGCCCGGATCGAGCCGGTCGGTGATCGGCTGCCGTTCGAGGTGGTGTCGGGGTCGCCTGGCTTCATCAACCTGCTGGACGCGTTGAACGCCTGGCAGTTGGTGCGGGAGGCCGCCGCGGCGACCGGGCGCGTCGCCGCGGCCTCGTTCAAGCACGTCTCACCCGCCGGGGTCGCCGTCGACGGACCGGTACCGGCCTTCATGACCGACGTTCTGCGGGTCGGCGCGGAACAGCTCTCCCCGTCCGCGTCGGCGTACCTGCGCGCCCGCAGCTCCGATCCGCGGGCCTCCTACGGCGACTTCATCGCCATCAGCGGCGTGGTGGACGAGGCCTGCGCGGAGGTGATCAAGAAGGTCGTCTCCGACGGCATCATCGCTGCCGGCTACGCCCCGGAGGCGGAGGCGATCCTGTCGGCCAAGCGCAACGGCTCGTACCTGGTGTTGCGCGCCGATCCCGACTTCCGACCGCCGGCGACCGAAAGCCGGGAACTGTTCGGCGTACGGCTGGTCCAGGACGCCGACGTCGTGGACCTGACCATCGCCGGCGAGCTGCAGGACGTGGTCACCGGCGCCGTCGACGACGACCAGCAGCTCGATCTGATCCTCGGCCTGATCGCCCTGAAGTACACCCAGTCCAACTCGGTCGCCTACTCCCGCGGCGGACAGGTGATCGCCGTCGGCGCCGGGCAGCAGTCCCGGATCGCCTGTACGACGCTGGCCGGTCAGAAACTCGCCACCTGGCTGTGGATCCAGCATCCGCGGATCGGTGAGCTCGTCGCATCCCGGAAGGGTCAGGACCGGCTGAACCTGCTCTACGCGCTGGCTCTCGGCGACGCCGCGGCCGCCGGGCCGATGATCGGCGAGGCACTGACCGAGCAGGAACGCGCCGGCATCCTCGCCGAGACGGCGGGGGTGGCGTTCACCTCCGACGGCTTCCTGCCGTTCTCCGACAACGTCGAGGAGGCGTCCAAGTACGGCGTCAGCTCGATCGCCGCCCCGACCGGGTCGGTCCGCGACGATGCCGTCATCGACCGCTGCCGCGAACTCGGCATCGCCTTCGTGCGGACCCCGCGGCGTTACTTCCACCACTGACGTCGCGTGACCGCGACGACCGAGCCGTGTTGACCGCCGACGAACCCGACTGGGCCGTTGTGCGGGCCGAGCGCACCGTGTACGCCGACGACCGGGTCATCGTGGTCGACAAGCCGCCGGGGGTCTCCCTGGTCGGGGAGCGCGCCGGCACCGATCTCATGCAGCAGGCCCGGGAGGCAGGGGACTGGGTGATGCCGGCGCATCGGATCGACAAGGTCACCAGCGGTCTGGTGCTGCTGGCCCGCGATCTCGCCGCGCACAAGATCCTGACCCGCCAGTTCAACGACCGGGCGGTCACCAAGGAGTACCTGGCCGTGGTCGGCGGCGGCGCTCCGGCCGCCGGCGGCACCATCGACCTGCCGCTCAGCGTCGGCCGCAAGTCCCGGGTCCGGGTCGCCGCCGAACGGGCCGCCATCCACCAGTCCGAGCCGGGCCACTGGACGGTCGCCGACGACGAGGTGTTCCACCACGTCCGGGTGTACCCCGCGTTGACCCGGTTCCGGACGGTCGCCGAGAACGGCGACCGGGCCGTCCTGGTGCTGCGCCCCCACACCGGACGACGACACCAGCTGCGGGTGCATCTGGCCTGGATCGGGCATCCGATCGACGGCGATCCGCTGTTCGTCCGGCCCGCCGGGCCGCGGACCCACCTGCACGCCTGGCAACTCACCTTCAACCACCCCGACACCGGACGGCCGGTCACCCTCCGCGTCGACCCGGAGGCCTCCTTCTGGCATCCGTTCGGACCGGACGCAACCCCCGGGCAGAGCCCATTCACAGCCGATTCCTGACCTCGGTGCGCCCGACCCGGCCCGCCACCTGCCTAAACTGGATGCAGGCGACCGTGACGGTCGCCGCACCACGACCTGTGAGGACATCCATGTTGCGTAGTTCGAACCCGATCCTCTCCAAGAGGGACGCGTTCACCCCTGCGTCTCCTCAGTACGGCCAGGGCCAGTACCAGCAGAACCCCTACGGCCAGACCGGCTACACCCAGGGCTTCGGCCCGCAGTACGGCTCGCAGCAGCCGGGTGGCCCCACTCCGTATGCCCCGTACGGCGCGCCGACTGCGCCCGGCGAAGGCCGGATGACGTTCGACGACGTGGTGACCAAGACGGTCATCACCATGGCCGTGCTGGTCGCCGGCGCCGTCGTCAGCTGGTGGGGACTGTCCACCGGGGTGATCCCGGCCCGGCTGATGATGCCGGCGTTGCTGCTGTCGGCGCTGGTCGGCTTCGTCACCGTGATGGTGGTGTCCTTCCGCCGCCGGGTCAGCCCGGCGATGGTGCTGACCTATGCCGCGGTCGAAGGCGTCTTCATCGGCATGCTCAGCCTGCTCTTCGAGAACCTGTACCAGGGCATCGTCATGCAGGCCGTCGTCGGCACCTTCGTCGCCGCCGGGGTGACGCTGGCGGCGTACAAGCTGTTCCACATCCGGGTCACCTCGAAGTTCCGCAAGGTCGTCACCCTGGCCACCATCGGCTTCGCGCTGACCATGCTGGTCAACCTGCTGTTCGCTGTCGGCGGCGTCAACCTGGGTATGCGCGGGATCGGCTCCTTCAGTGGTCTGTCGCTGCTGGTGTCCGCGGTCGGGGTCACCCTGGCCGTGCTGAACCTGGTGCTCGACTTCGACTACATCGAGCGCGGCGTGGAGATGGGCGCGCCGGCCAGCGAGTCCTGGCGGGGCGCGTTCGGCCTGACTGTGACGATGGTCTGGCTGTACGTGGAACTGCTGCGGATCCTGTCCTACCTGCGCCGATAACGCATCGACGGATCGTGATCGCGGGCCGTACCCCCGACCGGGGTACGGCCCGTTCGCATCCGGCGGCCACGGACCGGGCCGATCCGGCCGGCGCGCACCGCCGCCGGCCTCCGGTCACACAGTCCTGGCCCAGGCCGCCCCTCCGGCTGCCGTTCCGGCCCGTCGCGGGGCCTTGCCGCAGTCGAACGGGCGGATCGGCACGGCCGCGAACCGGATCCGCGGGCGCGGATAGGCTCAGGCCGTGGAGTATGTGAACTCGCTGATCGATCTGGTCGGCAACACGCCGCTGCTGCGACTCGGTCGGGTCACCGGTGAGGCCAGACCGCTGGTCCTGGCCAAGGTCGAGTACCTCAACCCCGGCGGGTCGGTGAAGGACCGGATCGCGGTGCGGATGATCGAGGCCGCCGAACGCGACGGCCTGCTCAAGCCGGGTGGCGTGATCGTCGAGCCGACCAGCGGGAACACCGGGGTAGGACTGGCGATGGTGGCCCAGACCAAGGGCTACCGGTGCATCTTCGTCTGCCCCGACAAGGTCAGCGAGGACAAGCGCAACGTCCTGCGCGCCTACGGCGCCGAGGTGGTGGTGTGTCCGACCGCGGTCGCACCCGACCACCCGGACTCCTACTACTCGGTGTCCGACCGCCTGGTCCGCGAGACCGAGGGCGCCTGGAAGCCGGACCAGTACAGCAATCCCAACAACCCGATCAGCCACTACGAGTCCACCGGGCCGGAGATCTGGCGACAGACCGACGGCCGCATCACCCACTTCGTCGCCGGCATCGGCACCGGCGGAACGATCTCCGGCACCGGCCGGTACCTGAAGGAGAAGTCGGGCGGGTCGGTCCAGATCGTCGGTGCCGATCCCAGCGGGTCGGTCTACTCGGGCGGCAGCGGCCGGCCCTACCTGGTCGAGGGGGTCGGGGAGGACTTCTGGCCGGCCAACTACGACCGGGACGTCTGCGACCGGGTGATCGAGGTCTCGGATGCGGACTCGTTCGCCATGACCCGGCGGCTGGCGCGGGAGGAGGCATTGCTGGTCGGCGGATCCTCCGGCATGGCCGCCGCGGCAGCTGTCCGGCTGGCCCAGGAGATCGACGATCCGGAGGCCGTCATCGTCGTCCTGCTGCCCGGACTCCGGACGCGGCTACCTGACCAAGATCTTCAATGACGAGTGGCTGGCCCGTTACGGTTTCGCGCCGCGGCCGGATGCCCAGGTCCGAACCATCGGTGACGTCCTGCGGGAGAAGTCCGGCTCACTGCCCAGCCTGGTGCACACCCACCCGAACGAGACGGTCGCCGAGGCGGTGCAGATCCTCAGCGAGTACGGCGTCTCGCAGATGCCGGTGGTCCGGGCCGAACCACCGGTGATGGCGGCCGAGGTCGTGGGCGCGGTCAGCGACCGCGGCCTGCTGGGGGCGTTGTTCACCCACGCGGCCCGTCCGGCCGCAGCGGTGGAGTCGGTGATGGAACCGCCGCTGCCGATGTTGGGGGCGAGTGAACCGGTGGCCCGGGCGGTTGCCGCGCTGGTCGACCACGACGCCCTGCTGGTGCTGGACAACGGCCGGCCGGTCGGAATCGTCACCCGTCAGGACCTGCTCACCGACATCAACTGAGTCACGCGGGTGATCCCAGCGGGGAGCCTGGTGGGGCGTTCACCGGTGGGCTCGGAGGTCGGAGGGTCAGTGGTCGGCGAACAGGTCGATCAGGAGTCGGCGCCAGGACGGCATCCACGGCGCGCCGCGCCAACCGTCCGGCGGGAACCAGGTGGCCGCCGTGGTGGTTCCGCCGACGTCGAGCACCACCGGCTCGGTCGGCTCCGGGCACCGGGCCCGGTAGATCAACTGCACGGCATGGAAGTCGGCGTACCGTCCGGAGAAGTCCGGTCCGATGTGGTGCCTGGTGCGGACCGCGACCAGTTCACCGAGCTCGATGCGCTGCCCGGTCTCCTCCAGCACCTCACGATGCACCGCGGCGACCGGCTCCTCGCCCGGGTCCACCCCGCCGCCGGGCAGGCCCCAGCTGCCGGCGGGACCCGGCCGGTAGAACTCCGAAGCCAGGATGCCGCGTTCGGATTCCACCCACGCGTACGCCGCCAGCCGCTGCCGGACGACCGGCTCGACCCCCGGCGGCAGTTCGGTGCGCCCGGACCGGGCGGGTCGGCGGCCGCGACCGTGGGCCCGGCCGGCGCCGGGTTCGGCGAGCACCCGCACCACCACATCCGCGTCGGCGCCGACAGCCTCCACCGGCCGCAGCAGTCGGAAGCCGCGGCCGGCCAGCACCGCCGCCGGATCCTCGCCTTGGCCCAGCTCGAACTCGGTCAGAACGCGGCCGCGGCGGTCCTGGGCTCTGATCAGCATCTCCCCATCGTGCCGTGGTGTCGTGGTGGGGTACAGCACCGGGCGCCGACCAGCCACCGCCCGCGGCGGCGGCCACCACTACGGTGTGTCGTTGTGAGGACCGAGCGATGATCAGCTGGCTGACCGTTGTGGTGATCGTGATCACCCTGCTCGGCGCGCTCGGCGGCGTGGTGTCGGCGATCGCCGGCCGACCACCGGGGAACCTGCAGTTCTACTGGAGTTTCCTGGCCGAACTGGCCGTCCTGGCCCAGACCGTCGTCGGGTTGGTCGCCATCGGCCGCGGTCACGGCCCCGCCGAGACCGCGACCGGGATCGCCTACCTGCTGTCGATGGTGCTGTTCCTGCCGGCCGCCATCTGGTGGGCGCTGACCGACCGCAGTCGGTTCTCCGGGCTGGTGATGACGGTGGCCGCCGTCGCAGTCGCGGCGATGAGCCTGCGGCTGCTCCAACTGTGGGGGATCATCGGTGCCTGACCGGCGCAGCGGGCGGGACGGCAGGGACTCCTTGTCCCCGCAGGATCGGCAGTCAGCGGTCCCGGGGTCGACGCGGCAGGGTCCGGGCCGGGTGCTGGTCGCGGTGTACGGGGTGTTCGCGGTCGCCGCCACCTCGCGGGCCGCGGTGCAGCTGGCGACCCAGTACCAGCAGGCCCCACTGGCCTACCTGTTGTCCGCGCTGGCCGGGGCCATCTACATCCTGGCCACCATCTCGCTCGCGCTGGGCCGACGGGGCTGGCGGATCCCGGCCTGGATCGCGATCAGCTGCGAACTGGTCGGCGTTCTGGTCGTCGGCACCCTCAGCGTGCTGGACCCGGCCGCCTTCCCGCGGGCCACGGTCTGGTCGACGTACGGCATCGGCTACGGCTTCGTGCCGCTGGTGCTGCCGTTCCTGGGGCTGGGCTGGTTGTGGCGCACCCGGACGACCGCGTCAACCGCCCAGTGACGCCGCCCGGCGGAGCGACAGTTCGCGCTCGGACTCGTTGCCGGCCAGATCGGCGGCCCGGCGGAACTCGGCCGCAGCCTCCGCGTCACGTCCGAGCCGCTGCAGCAGGTCGCCGCGGACGCTGGGCAGCAGGTGATACTGCTGCAGCGCCGGTACGGCTCGCAGCTGGTCGACCAGACCCAGGCCGACCTCGGGGCCGTAGGCCATCCCCAGCGCGACCGCGCGGTTGAGTTCGACGACCGGTGACGGCGCGATCGCCGCCAGTGTGTCGTACAGCGCCGCGATGGTGTCCCAGTCCGTTTCGGTGGCCGTCCGGGCGCGGGCATGACAGGCCGCGATCGCGGCCTGGACCGCGTAGCTGCTGCGCCCGCCGCCGAGCCGGTGGCACCGCTGCAACGCCGCCAGCCCGCGGACGATCAGCAACCGGTCCCAGCGGGACCGCTGCTGGTCCAGCAACAGCACCGGCCGGCCGTCCCGGTCGGTCCGTGCCCGGATCCGCGATGCCTGCAACTCCATCAGGGCGGTCAACGCGAACACCTCCGGCTGCTCCGGCATCAACGCCGACAGCATCCGGCCCATTCGCAGCGCCTGCCCGCACAGATCCGGGCGCAACCAGTCCCGACCGCTGCTGGCGGCGTACCCCTCGTTGAAGATCAGGTAGATCACCGACAGCACATCCGGCAGCCGGGCCGGCAACTCCTCGGCGGACGGGGCGATGAAGCCGACCTGCCGGCGTGCCAGCGTCCGCTTGGCCCGGACGATCCGCTGGGCGATGGTCGCCTCGGAGGTGAGGAAGGCCCGCGCTATCTCGGGCGTGCTCAGTCCGCCGACGACCTTGCAGGTCAAGGCGATCCGGGCCTGCGGCCCGAGCACCGGATGGCAGGCGGTGAAGACCAATCGCAGCAGATCGTCACCGACCGGGTCGTCCACGCGCTCCTCGACGGCCGCGTACGGGTCGACGCGGTCGTCGAGATCGCGGCCGAGCACGGCCAGCTTCTCCCGGCCGGTGACGTCACGGCGGATCCGG
This sequence comes from uncultured Actinomycetota bacterium, assembly GCA_963758075.1. GTDB lineage: Bacteria > Actinomycetota > Actinomycetes > Propionibacteriales > Propionibacteriaceae > Microlunatus. The sequence goes on from CAVWTT010000005.1 coordinate 1,458,977, forward strand.
TCGACAGCCCGGCGTCGACCGACGGTCATCAGCCAGGCGCCGGGATTGCCGGGTATGCCGTCGACCGGCCACTGTTCCATCGCGGCGACCAGGGCGTCCTGGGCCAGATCCTCGGCTGTGCCGAGATCGCCGACCACGCGGGCCAGCCCGGCGATCAGCCGGGCCGACTCGATCCGCCAGACGGCTTCGATCCGGGTGCCGACGTCCTCGACGGCTGGAGCCTCCACCCGGCCCATTCAACCGCGGATGTCAGCCGTTCGTCGGCTCCGACGTCAGCAACTGCTCGTTGACGGCCCGCAGTTCCGGGGTCAGGGCCTCGCCGAAGTCGGCCAGCTCGTAGATCGGCCGCAGCTGGATCTCCATGCCGGGTGCGCTCGGGCAGCGCTGGAACCACTCCTTGGCCTCCGCCAGAGAGCCGACCTCGACGATCCAGAACCCGGCCACCACCTCCTTGGCCTCGGTGAACGGACCGTCCAACACCGTCGGCCCGTCGCCGGACCAGCGCAGCCGGGCCCCGTCCTTGGTCGGCCGCAGCCCGTCGGCGGCCAGCAGCACCCCCGCTTCGACGAGTTGCTGGTTGAACCGGGTCATCGCCTCGAACGCCTCGGCCGGCGGCAGTTCGCCCCGTTCGGTCACCTCGTCGCCCATCATGAACGCCACGACACGCATCTGAACTCCTCTGCTCGCCCGTGCCGGCCCGGCATCGACGTCCGGTATCCCGTCTGCGCCCAGCCTGGCCCGGTCGATGGTCACTGTCACCCGGGCGTCGGACGACGACCCGACGAATCGACACCCGGCGGCAGAAAATGTCTGCGATCCTGGCCGGATCCGGTAGTCGATCGGCACGCAGAAGCCCGCAGGCGGCGACGTCCGGACCTGGAAGGAGGCGTCATGACCGACGATGCGAGACCGGTCGCCGAAGGCGACGCGGCGGATCCGGCGCGCTGGGCCCGGCACACCAGCTACACCGATCCAGGCCGTCACCGGGATCTGCTGGCCGCGGTTCCGCCGGAACTGATGGCGCTGACCCGGGCGGCGACCAACCTGATCATCCACTACCGGGCCTCGGGGTTGGACCTGTCGGAGGAGAGCCGGCAGGACATCAACGCCCGCTGGCTCAGGGTGATCCTCGACCTCGACCAACAACGTCATCCCGCTCCGCTGCAGGCGGACCGGGATCCGCTGACCCGGGTGCAGGGCTGTTGTCGTGATCACTGCCTGTTAGCCGCCGGAGTGCTGCGCGAGCACGGCCGGCCGGCCCGGATCCGGTACGGCTTCTCCCGCTACTTCGACCCCGCCTTCGCCCACGACCACGTGATCGTGGAGACCTGGCAGCCGGACCGGCGGCGCTGGCTGCGCTTCGACCCGGAACTGGCCGACCCGCTGCCGCTGTTGCCCACCCCTCAGGACATCCCCGCCGGCCCCGGAGCGCCGTTCGTCACCGCGGCCGAGGCGTGGCAGGGCTACCGGGGAGGCCGCTTGGACCCCGACGGGTACGGCGTGGACTCGTCGTTGCCGTTGCGCGGACCCTGGTTCCTGCAGGGCGCGGTGATGCTCGACGCCGCCTTCCGCGCCGGCATCGAGGTGCTGCTGTGGGACGGCTGGACGGCGATGAGCGCTCCGGACGGGCCGACCACCGAGGAGGTGGCGGTCACCGACGGGGTCGCAGCGCTGATCGTGGCCGCCGACGCCGGCGACCGGGACGCCGAACGGCAGCTGCTCACCCGGGTCGTCCAGGACCGCCGGGTGGGGCCCGGAGACCGGATCACCTCGCGGTCGCCGTACGGCGATCCGCCGGTGCAGGTCGACCTCGCCGTCGGGCCGCTCTCGACCACACCATGACCGTCGCGGACCGTGGCCGGAGGCCCACCCACTGCGCAGGATCAGTGCCACCGGGCAGAGTGTGACCATGCGCATCGGAATCCACGTCCCGCCGACCATCCCGCCGGAGCGGCTGAAGGACCTGGCCCGGGCCGCCGAGGACAGCGGCCTGGACGAACTGTGGGTCTGGGAGGACTCGTTCAAACAGAGTGCGGTCCCGTCGGCGACCGCGGCACTGGCCTGGACCTCCCGCATCCGCGTCGGGATCACGCTGCTGCCGGTGCCGTTCCGCAACGCCGCGCTGGCGGCGATGGAGTTCGCCACGGTGGCGCGGATGTTCCCGGGCCGGTTCGTCGCCGGCATCGGCCACGGTGTGCAGGAGTGGATGGCCCAGGCCGGCGTCCGCGCGGAGTCGCCACTGACCCTGCTCCGGGAGAACGCCGTCGCCATCCGCCGGCTGTTGGACGGCGAGACCGTCAGCGTCGACGGCCGCTACGTCCATCTGGACGATGTCCGGCTGGACTGGCCTCCGCAGCTGGCACCGCCGTTGATGATCGGCGGCTCCGGACCCCGGTCGGTCGCGCTGGCCGCCGAGCTGGGTGACGGCAACCTGCTCACCAACGCCCTCACCGACGACGAGGTGCAGGCGATCACCGCCCGGATCACCGACGCCCGGGCCCGGGCCGGGCGCAGCGGCCCGCACGAGGTCATCGCCTGCGAGGTGGTGGCCACCGGGCCGGCCGCCCAGCAGCGGGTCGACGCCGAGCTGCCGCGCTGGGGTGCCTCACCGGGGCACGGCATCGGCGCGGCCGGTGACGCGGAGGCGATCGCGGAGTCCGTGGTCCGCTACGCCGGTTTCGGCGTCACCAGCTGGGGTGGCCAGCCGACCGCGGACGAGGCGGACTGTGTCGGACTGATCAACTTTCTCGGCAGGCAGGTGCGACCGATCGTTGTGGACCGGCTCGCCGGAACTCGATGATCACCAGTCGCCGCGGTGCTCGGGGACCCATCTGATCAGCGGGATGACGACGAGCAGCAGGCAGCTGAAGCCGACGAAGACGTGGCCGAGGGTCAGGCCCGGGTTTGCGCTGCCGGCCAGGATCGCCGTTGCCACCGAGACCGACATGATCGCGCCGCCCTGGCGGAACATGCCCCGCATACCGGAGATACCGGCCACCTGGTCCGGGGCGAGCTGCAGGATGGCGTTGTTGGCCGCCGGCAGGGCCAGGCCCATGCCGATCCCCGACACAGCGGTGGCCACTGCCAGCCAGAGGTACGGCGTGATCCCCGGCGGCGAACCCCAGGCGGTGGCGAACATCCCGACGGTCAGGATCGAGAAGCCGATCACCATCGGCGCCCGGTAACCGGTTCGTCGCAGGGCCATCGTGGCCACGCCGGCGACGCAGATCATGCCGACCGCGCGGGCCGTCAGCAACGTTCCGGCCTGCAGCGTCGGTATGCCGTAGCGGCGCTCGGCATACAGCGGCATCAGGGCGCCGAAGCCGATGGCCGCGCAGCCCTGCAGGAAGTTGATCACATTCATCACCCCGAAGCCACGGCCCCGCAACAGCTCGATCGGGATGAACGGCTGCCGGCCCACGCTGGCATGCCGGACGAACAGCACCAGCGAGATCACGGCAACCAGTTCGGGGAGCAGGAACCTGACACTGAGGACGGAGCCGTTGCCGCTGCCCAGATGGGTGACACCGAGCATGGCGCCCAGGATCAGCACTCCGAGCAACACCAGTCCGTACACGTCGATCGAGCGGCCCTGCACCCGGCGGCTCTCCGGGACGAAGATCAGGGTGAGCACGATCAGCAGTGCACCGATCGGGACGTTGACCAGGAAGATCCCACGCCAGGACCAGTAGCTGACGAAGACGCCACCGAGGATGGGGCCGACGATGCCGCCGATCGGGAAGATCGAGGTGAACATGCCCAGCGCACGGTCCCGGTTCCGGCCGAAATGGTCGGCGACGATCCCACTGGCTGCGGGCAGGAAGGCGCCGCCGCCGATGGACTGCACGGCCCGCAGCACCACCAGCAGGGCGATGTTGTCGACCAGTCCGCAGCACAGGGACGCCAGCGTGAACACCGCAGCGGCGATGACGAAGACCCTCTTGCGGCCGTAGAGGTCGGCGAACTTGCCGGCCAGCGGCAGCACCAGGACCTGACCGAGCGAGTAGATCGTGATCGTCCAGCCGCTCCACTGGATGCCGGCCCGCAGATCGGACTGGATCGCGGCCAGGGCGGTGGCCACGACGGTGTTGTCGACCGCGGCCATGAAAAGTGCCATCGCGACGATCCCGAAGATCAGCCGATGCCGTCCCGACGGTTCGTCGCCGCGCTCCGGCGGCGGCCCGGGCACCTCGTCGAGGTGTTCGTCACGGTCCGCCTCGACCGATACCGGTTCCTGTCCGGTGGCGGCCGGGGTCGCGTTGACGCGTGGCATCGCGGGCTGGTCCCTCACAAGGTCCGGTGTCGATTCAGCAGATCCACCTACTATATATTGCTTGTCGGCAAGCAAATACCTGGGATCCGCCGGGCGGACGGGTTCGGCGGCCGGAGTCCGACGGCGGGGAGGGGGTGAGTTCGTGGATCTGGACGTATCGGCGCGGCTGCGCCGGGTCGTGATGCGGCTGTCACGCCAACTCAACGTCTCCGCGACCCACGAGGGACTGAGCCCCTCCCAGGCCTCGGCACTGGGACTGATCACCTTCCGTGGCCCGCTCAGCCTGTCCGATCTGGCCGCGCTGGAGGGTCTGAATCCGACCATGGTGTCGCGGATCGTCGGCCGCCTGGACGAGCTCGGGCTGATCCGGCGGACGCCCAATCCGCGCGACCTGCGATCGGCGCTGGTCGAGGCCACCGATGACGGCCGGGCGGCGAACGACCGGGTCCGGGCCGAGCGTGGCCGGGTGCTGCTGGCGTGTCTGGACCGGCTGCCCCAGACCGATCGCGACGCGATCGTGGCGGTGCTGCCGGCCCTGGAGTCACTGGCCGAGGAATTGACCGCCCCGTCCTCGCCGGGTCAGGCGAGAACTGCTGAGAGAGGACACCGATGACAACGGCAACCACCGCAACGATCGGCGGGATCGACGTCTACCGCGCCGCGCCGGACGGCGAGGTGCGCGGAGGACTGATCGTCATCCACGAGATCTGGGGGCTCGCCGACCACATCAAGCAGGTCGCCGACCGATTCGCCGCCCAGGGCTACCTCACCTATGCCCCGGACATCCTCAGCAAGGCCGGCATCACGCCGCAGGCCGGCCGGGAACTGATGGAACTGACCCAGAACCCGGACGAGTCGGTCCGGGTCGCGGCGCAGCCGCTGATGCGGGAGCGGATGGCTCCGGCGCACGATCCGCAGTACGGCGCCTGGGCGGTCTCGGCGTTGCAGCAGGTCGTCGACGACCTCGTCGACCAGTCGGGTGTCTTTGGCCGAGTTGCGGTGCTCGGCTTCTGCTTCGGCGGTTCCTACAGCTTCGCGCTGGCGGCCGCCGATCGGCGGATCAAGGCCGCCGTCCCGTTCTACGGGGCGCCGCCGGATCCGGACCGGATCGCCGACATCTCCTGTCCGGTGTTGGCCATCTACGGCGGTGACGACGAACGGCTGATGCAGGGGCTCCCCGAGGTGCGCCGGCGGATGCAGGAAGCCGGCATCGACGCCACCGTCAAGGTGTACGAGGGGGCCGGCCATGCCTTCTTCAACGACACCGGCTCGCGCTACGACCCGGACGCGGCGGCCGACGCATGGCGGCTGACCCTGGAGTTCCTGGGCCGCCACATCTAAGGGGCCCGGGTCGCCGCCGAGGACCGGCCCGCCGCGGTTTTCCCGGGCGGCCCGTCGGGCCCGGGCCTCGTCAGGACAGGCTCAGCTGCCAGCAGACGCCGAACCTGTCGCTGGTGAAGCCGAACGGGCCGAACCCGTAGTCGTCGAGCGGCATGAACGCGACACCGCCCTCCGACAGCGCGCCCCACAGGGTGTCCAGCTCCTCGCGGGAGTCGCACCGGACGAACAGTGACGTCGACGGGGTGAAGTCGAACTCGTGCACGGGCGGGCTGTCGGAGCACTGCAGCTGCTGACCGGCCATGCGGAAGACAGCCAGTTTGATCGTTCCTTCCGGGCCGGCCTCGTCGGCTGCGTAACGCTCCACGGCGACGACCTCCCCGTCGTCGAAGAGGCTGACGTAGAAGCTCATCGCTTCCTCGGCGTCCCGCTTCTGGAACATCAGATGCGGCATCAGTTTCTGCAGGTCAGGCATCGGGCTCCTCGTGCGGGCCGACCTGGCAGGTCACGCCGGTGGCATGCACCGGACAGTAGCCGTTGGGCACCTTCACCAGGTACTGCTGGTGGTAGTCCTCGGCGAAGTAGAACGGGCCGGCCGGCACGATCTCGGTGGTGATCTCGCCGAAGCCCTTCTTGCTGAACTCGGCCTGGAACTCATCCCGCACCCGCTGCGCGATCGCGGCCTGCTGGTCGTCGGTGACGTACAGCGCGGAGCGGTACTGGGTGCCGATGTCGTTGCCCTGACGCATGCCCTGGGTCGGGTCGTGGTTCTCGAAGAAGATCTTCAGCAGCCCGGCGTAGCTGATCGTCGCCGGATCGTAGGCGACCTTCACCGCCTCGGCGTGCCCGGTCCGGGCGCTGCAGACCTCTTCGTAGGTGGGGTTCGGGGTGAAACCGCCGGCGTATCCGGCCGCCGTCAGGGTGACTCCCGGCGTCTGCCAGTACAGCTTCTCCGCCCCCCAGAAGCAGCCCAGCGCGAAGTAGGCCAGCTGCGATCCGCGGGGCACGGTGTGCAGTTCGGTGCCGAAGACCTCATGGAACGTCGGTTCGGCCAGCACCGGCGTCTCCCGGCCCGGCAATGCCCGGCCGGAATCGATCATCGTCACCTTGTGCCGCAGACCTGGGAACAGTGCCACGCTTCGTCAGCCTCCTCGAGCCGGATCCATCCGGTTCAAGGGTGCCGCAGCGGCGGATATTCCCAGCCGGCAGGGTTGTGCCCGGCCGGCCCGCTCGGCGGTACGCTCGCCGATCATGACCGATGTTCCCGACCGAGCCCAGCAGTACGGCTTCCGGACCCGCGCCATCCATGCCGGCCAGGAACCCGACCCGACCACCGGCGCGGTCGTCCCGCCGATCTATGCAACCTCCACCTACGCCCAGGACGGCGTCGGCGGCCTGCGCTCGGGCTATGAGTACTCGCGCTCGGCCAACCCCACCCGCACGGCGCTGGAGGAATGTCTGGCGGCCCTGGAGGGCGGTGTCCGCGGCCTCGCCTTCGCCAGTGGGTTGGCCGCCGAGGACGCGGTGATCCGTGCCATCGCCGCACCCGGCGACGAGGTGCTGATGCCCGACGACGTGTACGGCGGCACCTATCGACAGCTGGCCCAACTGCACAGCCGGTGGGGGATCACCGCAACCCCGGTGCCGATCGCCGACCCGGCCACGGTCGCTGCAGCGATCACCCCGGGCCGGACCACGGTGGTGTGGCTGGAGACACCGACGAACCCGCTGCTGACCATCGCCGACATCGCCGCGATCACCGGGGCGGCGCATCGGGCCGGCGCCCGGGTCGTCGTCGACAACACCTTCGCCACGCCCTACCTGCAGCAGCCGCTGGCCCTGGGCGCCGATGTGGTCGTGCATTCGACCACCAAGTACTGCGGCGGGCACTCCGATGTCGTCGGCGGCGCCCTGGTCACCGCCGACCCCGACCTCGGTGAGCAACTGGCCTGGCACCAGAACGCCATCGGCTCCATCGCGGGACCGTTCGATGCCTGGCTGGTGCTGCGCGGTTTGAAGACGCTGGCGGTCCGGATGGACCGGCACTGCATCAACGCCGAACGGATCGCGGCATTCCTGAGCGAACACCCGGCGGTCTCGGCGGTGAACTATCCGGGGCTGCCGTCGCATCCCGGCCACGAGATCGCCCGGTCCCAGATGCGCGGCTTCGGCGGCATGGTCAGCTTCCGGCTGGCCGCCGGAGAGGCGGCCGCGCTGGACGTCTGTGCCCGGACCCGGCTGTTCACGCTGGGCGAGTCCCTGGGCGGGGTGGAGTCGCTGATCGAGCATCCCGGCCGGATGACCCACCTGTCGGTCTCCGGCACCGCCCTCGAGGTCCCCCCGGACCTGGTCCGCCTCAGCGTCGGCATCGAGGACGTCGACGATCTGATCAGCGACCTGGACCACGCCCTCGGCTGAAGCCCGCCTCGGGCGTGCCTCGACGGGGGCACCCCGGTCGCCGCCCACGGCAGTCCGACGCCGGGCAGGCGGAGGATGGGCTCAGCAGCCACCCGCTCAGTGCTCGACCCGCCAGTCGATCGGGTCGGCGCCCATCTCGGCCAGGTGCGCGTTGACCCGGCTGAACGGGCGCGATCCGAAGAACCCCCGCGCGGCCGACATCGGCGACGGGTGAGCGCTGGCGACGTAGGGCACCTCACCCAACATCGGGATCAGCGACTGGGCGTCTCGACCCCACAGGATCGCCACCAGCGGGCCGCCGCGTTGGACCAGCGCTTCGATGGCGCGTTGGGTGACCTGCTCCCAGCCGCGGCCGCGATGCGACCCCGGCCGGCCCGGCTGGACGGTCAGCACCCGGTTCAGCAGCAGTACCCCCTGCTCGAACCACGGTGACAGGTCCCCGCCGGCGGCCGGCGGGATGGCCAGATCGGCTTCCAGCTCGGTGTAGATGTTGGCCAGGCTGCGGGGGAGCGGTCGGACCCCGGGGGCGACCGAGAAGGACAGGCCCACCGGATGGCCCGGGGTCGGATAGGGGTCCTGGCCGACGATCAGCACCCGGACGTCGGCCAGCGGCCGGCTGAACGCCCGGAGCACCACGTCACCGGCCGGCAGATACCGCCGTCCGGCGGCAACCTCGGCACGCAGGAACGCGCCCAGCTCCGTCACGGTGGCGGCGACCGGATCGAGGGCGTCGACCCAGTCGGCGCTGATCAGCTCCCGCAACGGCTTCGGATTCACCCGTCCTCCCGTCCGGTCGGCCCGGGGGTCCGGGCGAGTCGTCCTCGGATGATGTCACGCCGTCGGCCGGTCCAGTAGCTTTGGGGACCCGACGATCATTGCCAGCCCAGGAGGCCAGCGTGGGAATCCTCAGCCGTCTCGGCATCGGCCGGCCGCCGGGACGCGTCGATGATCGTCGTGGCCTCGCCGTCGGCTCGGGTGCCGTCGACCTCGAGGCAGGGGCCGGGCTGACACCGACGGCCTCCGGGAGTGAGCCGACGACGGTGTCGGTCATCGCGGAGCCGACCGAGCAGGATCGCATCGATCAGTCGGTTCCGATCGGGTTCCGGATCGCCGCCAGCTGGGCCTGGCGGTTGATCATCATCGCGATCATGATCGCCGGGGTCGGCTGGCTGATCCATTACCTGTCCGAGGTCACCATCCCGCTCGCGATCGCGATCCTGCTGGCGGCGCTGATCTCGCCGGTCGCGAACTTCTTCAACCGCCGACGGTTCCCCCGGGCCCTCTCGGCGGCGCTCGCCATGATCATCGGCGTGGTCCTGGTGTCGGGCACACTGACCCTGATCGCCACCCAGATCGCCAGTCAGGCCGAGGGCATGGGCAACCGCGTGGCCGACGGGTTCACCCAGCTCACCGACTGGTTGTCCAACGGTCCGTTGCACGTACCGCAGCAGTTCCTGCAGATCGATCAGCTCACCAGTCAGGTGCGCCAGTTCGTCAGCAGCAGCAGCACCCAGATCGCCGGCTACGCGGCGGCCTTCGGGAGTCAGCTCGGGCACTTCTTCGCCGGACTGGCGATCACCCTCTTCGCCACGTTCTACTTCCTCTACGACGGCGGCGGCATCTGGTCGTTCCTGGTCAGGCTGGCTCCCGGGCACAGTCGTGATCAGATCGACCGCGCCACCCGCACCGGTTGGAGCTCACTGGTCCACTACGTCCGGGCGACCATCCTGGTGGCCTTCTCCGACGCTATCGGCGTACTGATCGTCGCGCTGATCCTCCGTATCCCCGGTGCCGCGGCGCTGGCGGCGCTGGTGTTCCTCGGCGCCTTCGTCCCCTTGGTCGGGGCGTTCGTGTCCGGTTTCGTCGCTGTCTTCGTGGCGCTGGTGATGCTGGGTTGGGTGCAGGCGCTGATCATGCTCGCGGGGATCATCGTGGTGATGCAGTTGGAGGGCCACATCCTGCAGCCGTTCCTGCTCGGCCGGGCGGTCAAGCTGCATCCGCTGGCCGTGCTGATCGGGATCGCCATCGGCGTGATCGTCGGCGGCATCGTCGGTGCGTTGATGTCCATCCCGATCCTGGCCTTCGCCAAGACCTTCGTGCAGTACCTGACCGGTCGCCGCCGGCCGGTGCCGGCGGCCGAACCGGTGGTGACGTCGACCGACTGACCCGGCAGCGACATCGCCGGTGGGAGCGCCGACGGCTGGGTACTGGGACATCAGTGGCGGACTCGCCGTCGACGACCAGGAACGAGGAGTTGGGATGACGACGACGGATGGTGGAGCGGAGCCGACGCGCCGGCTGCCCGAGAACCGCACTGACGGACCCCGCCGACCCGTCGGCCGGTGGACGAGCGAACTGACCGGGACCCCACTCTCAACCCCGAGCATCGGCGCACCGTGGTGGGCCGGCAGAAGGCCGCCTTCGGCGGCATGAAGTTCGGCAGCGACTTCTTCGGCTGGCTGACCGCCAGTGGGACGGCGGTGCTGCTGGTCGCCCTGGTGGCCGGCTTCGGTGCTGCGGTCGGCCTCAGCAAGGGCACCGGGCTGCCGACCGTGCAGGATGCGGCCTCGGTGGGGATCGGCGGCGGGATCGCCCTGTTGGTGGTGGCGTTCATCGCCTACTTCGCCGGCGGCTACGTGGCCGGGCGGATGGCCCGGTTCAACGGGCTGCTGCAGGGCTTCGGGGTGTGGCTGTGGGCCATCATCGTCGCCGTCGTGGTGGCCGTGATCGGCCTGATAGCCGGCGCCCGCTTCGACGTCCTGGCCCGGATCAACGGGTTCCCCAGGATTCCGTTGAACGAGGGCACCGTCACCACCGCCGGAATCATCACCGCGATCGCGCTGGCCGTGGTCAGCCTGATCGGTGCGCTGCTCGGTGGCCTCACCGGCATGCGTTATCACCGCCGCGTCGACCGGGCCGGTTTCGAACCGGCAGCCGACGAGTCGGTCGAGCGACCCTGACGGCCGAGCCGTCGGACGGCCGGTTCTCCGGTCGCGGCGCTGGGTACCGGCGCGCCGGAAGGAACACAACGAGCGAAGGAGGGCATCCGTGGCTGACGAACTGTCCGGACGCCGGGTGGCGATCCTGGCTGCTGACGGCGTGGAGCAGGTCGAGTTGGAACAGCCCCGGGACGCGGTCCGTCAGGCCGGCGCCGAGGTCACCCTGCTGTCCCTGCACGACGGTGAGATCCAGGCCATGAACGGCGACATCGACAAGGGCGATCTGTTCGCGATCGACGCGGTGGTGGCGGCGGTATCGCCGGACGACTTCGATGCGCTGGTGCTGCCCGGTGGGACCATCAATCCCGACAAATTGCGCAGCGACCCGGCCGCGGTGGACTTCGTCCGGTCCATGGTCCGGTCCGGCAAGCCGGTGGGAGCCATCTGTCACGGTCCCTGGACCCTGGTCGAGGCCGACGTGGTGCGGGGGCGGACACTCACGTCGTACCCGAGCATCCGCACCGACCTGACGAATGCCGGTGCCACGGTCGTGGACGAGGAGGTCGTCATCGACGACGGACTGGTGACCAGCCGCAATCCCGATGACCTGCCCGCCTTCTGCGCCAAGATCGTGGAGGAGTTCGCCGCGGGACCGCACCCGGCCAGCACCTGAGCCGGCCGGGCGGCGGCGAAGTAGTGGCACCTGCTCAGGGGTGAGCGATCCGGTCGATGTCCGGTAGAGTGGTCCCGCGCATGTTGGAAGCTCCGCCCTGTGTCCGCGGACATGACGTCATGAAAGGTGGCGCATGTCATCGGACGCCCGGGCACGGACGGCTCACGCGATCGACGGGGAATCGGCGGCTGATCCGGTGGTCAAGCCACCTCAGGTCGATGGTTTCGCCCCGGCGGCCCCGGACGGGCCGGCGCTGCGCCAGAAGTTGAACTCCGCCGAGGAGAAGATCGACAACCTGGAGCGGGCCCTGGCCAGCCAGCGGCAGATCGGCGTCGCGATCGGATTGCTCGCCCACCGCTTCGACTGCTCCCCGGAGAAGGCGTGGCAGGTGCTGGTCCGGCTGTCCCAGACCACCAACGTCAAGGTGCGGGACCTGTCCCGCGTCCTCGCCGACGCGCACAGCGGGCGCATCCAGCCCGACGACGCGGCCACCGCCGCCTCGGTGGCGGCCCAACTCCCGCCCGAGCACCGGCTGCCGTGATTCGCCGCATGCCGGTCCGGCCACCGGACCCGTTCCTGACCACCGGTGCGGTCCGGGCTGCGCCGCCAATCCATCCCTGATACGTTTCGCTGGCCGGTGCACAAGCCCGGTCCGACCGGCCCGCGACGGGACCATTTACGGCGAAGGGGCGGTGATGGCCGACTTCGATAACGATGCCCTGACAGAGAGCCTCCGTCGGTTGGCGACCAAGGGGCAGCAGGCCCAGGATCTGCTGCCGACGCTGCAGAACGTCGCCGACGCGTGCGTCGACCTCTTCAACGTGACCGGCAGTGGCATCATGCTCGTCGACGAGCAGAACGTCACCCGCTACGTCGCCTCCTCCGACGGCGCCGGCAGGCTGCTGGAGACCGCCGAGTCCCAGTTCAGCGAAGGTCCCTGCACGGAGGCACTGGTCACCAACTCCCTGGTGGACACCACCGACCTGCGCGCAGATCCCCGCTGGCCACGGCTGGCTGCCGCTGTCGCCGCAGAGGATGTCCGGGCCGTGGCGGGCATCCCGGTGCGGCTGGGCGGTGCCCCGGTCGGCACCCTGGACGCCTACCTGAATCAGCCACACCAGTGGAACGACACCGAGCGAGCCGCCCTGGAGCGGTACGCCGAGGTGGTCGGTGTCGCGTTGAGCGCGGCCCTGGCGGCCCACCGGGCCGGGGAACTCGCCGACCAACTGCAGTACGCGCTCGACTACCGGGTCAGCATCGAGCGAGGCGTGGGGTACCTGATGGCCCGCGAGGGAATCGACGCGGTGACCGCGTTCAACCGGCTGCGGGCCGCGGCCCGCAGCAGCCGGACCAGGATCGGGGCAGTGGCGGAGAAGTTGCTGAGCACCGGTCGGTTGCCGTCCCCGTAGGCGACGGGAACCGGAGTCCGAGCCGGGCTCACCGGCCGCACCGCAGGGCGCCGGCTCAGACCGGTCGGTCTCAGACCGGTTGCCCCCGGATCAGAGCGCCGAACCCTGCCGGTAGGTGGCGAAATCGACGTTCCAGTCGGTCAGCCCATTGAGGGCGTCGAGGTGCCGCGACGTTCCCGTCACCGTGACCGGACTGCCTGACGGCGCCTCATGGTAGAGCCAGCCGGCGTCCTGGTTGCTCATGCCGACACAGCCGTGGCTGGCGTTGGCCTTGCCGAAGTAGGCGGTGTTCCACGGTGCCGAATGCAGGAACTCCCCGGAGTTGGTGATCCGCAAGGCGTACTTCACCCGCAGGTCGTAGGACTTCGGCCCGTCCTTCGGCAGCCCGATCATCTGCGAGGTCATCCGGTAGTTGGTGGCCTTCTGGGTGATCAGGGAGGTTCCGCTGCGGGTCTCCCAGCCGGACTTGCCGCCGCTGACGTAGATCGTCCGGGCCTTCTGACCGTTGACGTACACCTTGGCGACGTCGGTCTTCAGGTTCACCTTGGTGACCACGGACTGACCGACGGTGAAGCTGGTCGAGGTGGTCATCTGGCCGTACCGGCCGCCGCCGGCGGGGATGCTGTTGAGGTCGGCGGTCGCGGTGACCCGGGTGCCCGGCTTCCAGTAGTTCTTCGGTCGCCAGTGCACCTCCTGGTCGTTGTACCAGTGCCAGCTGCCGGTCTGGTGGGAGGTGCTGGTGACATGCAGATGCTTCTGGAAGGTGGCCTTGTCCTTGACCGGCAGATCGAATCGCAGCACCACCGGGGTGCCGACTCCGACGGTGCCGCCGAGGGTGCCGGCGAAGCTGGGGTAGATCTGCTGGTCCAGCGCGAGCTTCTGGGTGCTGAAGCTGGAGGTGAAGGTGTGCTCGCCGCCCTGGCTGCTGGTCCCGGTCATGGTCACGTCGTAGTCGCCGTTGGGCTCCAGCAGTTGCGAGGCCACCCACGTGCCGTGCTGAGAGTCGAGGTGTCCCTCGACGCTGACCTTCGTCGTCTTCCCGTGGTCCACAACGGTGCCCGTCACCGAGACCGAGGACAGGCTGCCGTGTGACGCAGAGACCTTCAGCACCTTGTCGACCTTGATCCCGTCGGCGCCATCGGTGACGTTGGCGGTCAACTGGAACGGGTCGGCGGGCGTGCTGGCTGACGCTTCGGGTGTCGGTGCGCTGCTGCTGCCGCCGGGGCCGGCCTGCGAGCTGGGGGACCGTCCCGTACCGGCGGGAGCCTGGCCGGGAGCGATCTGACCGCAGCCGGCGAGGGTCACGCCGGTCACCAGGGCCGTCGCAACAACGAGCCCACGGAGGCCGGCGGGCTTACCGAACCGCGTCATGCATCCTCACTTTTCATCCGGCTGCGGTGGTCGCCGTCGCAGCGGAACCGGGTCGGCGGCCCAATGTGCCACCCCACGGTGTCGTTCGGCGCGTCGATGCGGCCAGGTTGCGACGAATGTGACTCCATTGTTGTCCGCCGGACCCGTCGGTTCCAAACCGACCGAGCCCGAGCGGCGCACCCGGGCGCAGTCTTGGCCGGTGCCGGCGCTGCGGCGATCCTCGGCGCCGCCGTGGTCGCCCGGCGCGGTCCCGGGGGCGTTGCGTGACGTGCTGCTATCGCCGGTCGCGGCGGACGCGCCCCTGGCTGCACCCTGAGGAGGACGCTGCACCCTTCAAGTAATGGAAAGCCGGCTTTACATTCGAGGTATGACCGACTCTGACGCCATGACGCGCATTCTTGACGACCTCGCCGCCGGCCGGATCGACACCGCGGAGGCGGGTCGTCGCATCGACGCGCTGTCGCCGGCCGACCCGACAGCAGCGGCCGCGACGCCCGGCCAGCCGGTGGACCAGGGCGCGGATCCGAGCGCCGAGCCTGCCGGCGGCGCCCAGACCCCGGCTGCTGACGCGTGGGCGGCCAGCACCGACCGGCCGCAGCAGGCCAGTCATGCCCGCGAAAGCGTTCGTCCGACCAGGCGTCCGGCACCGACCGGCGGGGTGGAGAAGTTGTCGGTCCGCGCTGTCGGACGCCGGGTGAGGATCATCGCCGAACCGTCGGTGAGCACGGTGTCGGCCGACGGCCCCCACATGCTGCGCCGCAACGGCCCGGTGCTGGAGGTGTCCAGCGACGGAGAGTTCGGCGCCTCGATCGACGGGTTCCAGTTGCTGCGCGCCACCCGGAGCCTGGACGACTTCCGTTCCCTCGGTCTGGGCAAGGAACTGCTGCTGCGGGTGAACCCGGACCTGCTCGTCGACGTCGAGGTGACCGCCGGCAGCCTGACCACCGATGGCGTGACCCGGCTCGGCAGCGTGCGGGTCACCGCCGGCGGCGCCAGGTTGCTCGGCGTGGCCGAGATCGCCGACGTGCTCATACAGGCCGGGCAGGCCACCGTCAACGGCGTCTTCCGGCAGGGTCGCTCCAGGATCCGGGTCGAATCCGGCTCGCTGACCCTGCAGTTGGTGGAGGGCTCCGATGTCACGGTGGCCACCGACGCTCAGTTGGGGCGGGTCAGCTGGGGCGGTGAGCACGCCGGATTCACCGGCAACGAGGTCGTCATCGGCCATGGTGCCGCCCGACTCGACCTCGAGGTCGTGATGGGCCACGCGTCGGTCCGGAGCGGATTCGCCGCCACGGCCGGGGCAGCATGAGCGCCGCCGACCTCGGCCGGACGGTGCCGCACCGACCGGATCACCGGGCGCCGAGCGACTGTCCGGTCTGCGGTGACCGGCTCGTCGTCACCCGACTCGGCTGCGGTTCCTGCGGGACGGAGCTGGCGGGGATCTTCGCTCCGTGCGAGTTCTGTGCGCTGTCGGCCTCCGACCTGGAGACCCTGCGGGTGTTCCTGGCGGCGCGCGGCAACCTCCGGGAGTTGGAGAAGCACCTCGGCGTCTCCTACCCGACGGCACGGCTGCGGTTCACCGACCTGTTGACCAGACTGGGACTCGCCGAGCCGGACTCGGTGGGTGCGGCCGGCGCGACGTCCGACGCGGGCGGCTCGGGCGCCGACTCCGGCGATGCCCGGATCGTCGATCGGGCCGAGGTGTTGGCCCGGGTCGCGGCAGGGACGTTGACAGCACAAGAGGCGGCCAGGCTGTTGGCCTGAGCCGCCTCCGGCGCCTGCTGTGACTTCGGTCAGCCCTGGTACGGCTCCACGGTCATGATCGTCACGCTGATCGGCTTGCCGTTCGGCGCGGCATAGGTGACCTCGTCGCCCGGGTGTTTGCCGAGGATCGCCGACCCCAGCGGTGACTGCGGGCTGTACACACTGTCCTGGCTCTCGTCGAGGCCGAGGACCTCGCGGGAGCCGAGCAGGAACGACTCGGTGTCGGACTCATCACCGAAGAAGGCGATGGTCACCCGCATCCCGGGCGCGACCTCATCGCTGTCGGCGGGCGCTTCACCCACCTGCGCGCGGCGCAGCATGTCGGTGAGTTGTCGGATCCGGGCCTCCTGCTGGCCCTGCTCCTCGCGGGCGGCGTGGTAGCCGCCGTTCTCGCGCAGATCGCCCTCTTCGCGGGCGGCTGCGATCTTGGCGGCCACCTCGGTACGCCCGGCGGCGGTCAGATGATCGAGCTCGGCCGCCAGCTTGTCGTAGGCGTCCTGGGTCAGCCAGATCGTCTCGGTCGAGGTGTTTTCAGACATTCGAGAAGAATACCAAGATGGTTGCTGGCACACCGAACTCCGCGCGCCCCGGCCCGACCGTCGCGGCCCGACCAGGTCCCCCTCAGGTGGGCCGTGCCGGGGGACGGCCGACCGCACGCACACCCGGCGAGCTTGCCGAGAGACGCGAATGGCACCGCCCCGGCGGCTCCGCGCGAACGGCGTCGGGGTGCTACCCGGTCTGTGGCCAGCACCGGCTCAGTGAGACCGAGGTGGCCCGACGCAGCGTCCGCATCGAGTCGCGGACGTCCACCAGCGTCGCACTGGTGCGGCCCAGGCTGATGGTCTTCTCTCCTACGGTCTGGAAGTCCTCGGCCTGGGCGATCACCCGGCAGTTGACCGGGACCGAGGGATCCGGCCGATCCACGGTGAGGGTGAAGGTGACCCGGCTGTCGGAGGCGATCTGCCACAGGTGCACCTCGCCGCTGACGGCCGGCCGCGAGTGGGCCAGCGCGGCCCAGACCAACCAGCTGAGACCGACCACGGCGACCACGCCGGCGATGACGATCGCCAGCACGCGTGACCGCCGCCGGCGGACGGGATACCGCCCGGCCCGGTCCGACCCGGTCGGCGGCTGGAGTGCAGTCACAGCCGCCATTGTCCCCGACGACCCGGCCGACCAGGCAATCGTGCCGGCGACCGGGGCAGTCGTGACGGCGACCGGGGCAGTCGTGACGTCGATCGGGCCGATCGTCAGCGCGCCTGGCCGGCGGCAGCCACGGCGCCGGTGCGGGGCCGGGGCGTGCGCCGGTCGCGCCGCGGGGATGGAAGGATGGACGCCGTGAACAGTCCGGCGTTACGGGTCGACGAGGCGGGGGAGCGGCTGCGGCTGCTGCACGTGCACGCCCATCCAGACGACGAGTCCAGCAAGGGAGCCGCGACGACGGCCAAGTACGTCGCCGAAGGTGTCGAGGTCTGGGTGGCCACCTGCACCGGCGGCGAGCGGGGCTCCATCCTCAACCCGGCGATGGACCGGCCGGACGTGTTGGAGAACATGCCCCGGATCCGCCAGCAGGAGATGGACGCCGCCCGCGAGATCCTCGGCATCCACCAGGTGTGGCTGGGCTTCGTCGATTCCGGTCTGCCCGAGGGTGATCCGCTGCCCCCGCTGCCGGACGGGTGCTTCGCCCTGGTCGACCTCGACGTGGCGGTGGAACGGCTGGTGCAGGTGATCCGATCGTTCCGTCCGCACGTGCTGACCACCTACGACGAGAACGGCGGCTACCCGCACCCCGACCACGTCCGCTGCCACCAGATCAGCGTCGCCGCCTTCGAAGCGGCCGGCAAGGACGGTGCCTACCCCGACGCCGGGCCGCTGTGGCAGCCGCAGAAGCTCTACTACCACATGGGATCGCGACAACGGTATGAGGAGTTGGACGCGGCGATGGTCGCGCGCGGCCAGCAGCCGCCGTACGCCGAGCGACTGAAGAACTGGAAACGCGACAGCGACGACCGGGTCACCACCCGCGTCCCGTGCTCGGACTACTTCGCGGTCCGGGACCGGGCCCTGATCGCCCATGCCACCCAGATCGACCCGCAGGGCCACTGGTTCGCCGTCCCGTTGGAGGTCCATCAGCAGGCGTGGCCGACCGAGGACTACGAGCTGGCCCGGTCGCTGGTGCGCACCGACGTGCCCGAGAACGATCTGTTCGCCGGGATCCCGACCCGTCCGGGCCCGGCGGCCGGCGGGAACCGATGACCGACGCGGGTATCGTCGGAAGCATGATTCTCCTCGACGTCGACCCGAGTGTGGTCAAGCCGGGGTGGACCCCGTTGATCATCACCATCCTGCTGGCAGCCGTCATCGCGCTGCTGATGATCAGCATGCGCCGCCACATGAAGCGGATCCAGGTGCCCTACCGCGACGAACTCGGCGACTCGTCGTCCGCGGACCGCTCCGACACCGCGACCCACGGCCCCGGCGAAGCGTCGTCACCGCCCACCCCCGGCGAAGACCGCCACACCGCCAACCATCCCACCTGACCGCGTCGCGACAGCTGCCGGTCGGCGCGCTTCGACCAGCTCGGGATGCCGACGGTCCGCGATCGCTGTGCGTTGGTGTCCACCGGGGATTCGGCGCCTCGGGGTCGACGCGTAAGCCGACAGTTCGCGGTTCTGGCAGCTCCGGTGGTCGAACCTGGGTCCGCTCAGGCACCCGGACTCGATCAGTTCGCGGCGGCGGAGCGTTCGTCCTCCAAGGTGGCGCGCAGCCACTCCTCGACACCGGCCACGTGCACGGTCGCCTGGATGCCGGCCAGTTCCGGGTCCCGGTTGCGCAGCGCCTGCAGGATGGCCTGGTGCTCGTCCAGCGTCCGGGTCAGGGCGCGGTGCTGGGTGATGCCGCGCCAGACCCGGGCCCGGTGCGTCGGTCCCGAGACGCTCTCGATCATGGAGGCCAGGATCTGGTTGCCCGAGCCCAGGGCCACCCGGCGGTGGAACTCGGTGTCGACGTCGACCAGTTCCTGCACCGGGGAGTTGTCGTCGGCATGGGAGAGCAGTTCGGCGAGAGCGTCGAAATCCGCATCCGACATCCGGGCCGCCGCCTTGGCGGTGGCAGCGGGCTCCAGGATCCGGCGCACCTCCAGCAGTTCGAGCACCGAGTCGTCGTGGTGGAACTCGACGATGAACGTCAAGGCCTCCAGCAGCGAGTCCGCGGCCAGGCTGGAGACGTAGGTGCCGTCACCCTGGCGTACATCCAGGATCCGCATCAGCGACAGCGCCCGCACGGCCTCCCGCAACGAGTTCCGGGAGAGACCGAGCGTGCTGGCCAGATCCGCCTCCCGCGGCAGCCGGTCCCCGGGGCGGAGCTGCCCGGAGGTGATCATTCCCTTGAGGCGTTCGATCGCCTCGTCGGTCACCGCCACCCGACACCTCCGATACCCTCGAACATCGCACTCCTGGTGGAGCCGATCGATCACCGACTAGGGTACCGAGACATCGGGTCTTTCCGTGCCTATCACGCAAAGACCCGGGGCGCGACCGTCGATAGCTCGGATCTATGGTGTGGTCTGCCCTCGGACACCCGCTGCGGGGCACCCGGCACTGCGGCGGCGCGACGAAAGGACGAGATGCGACTCGCACGGCATGGTCAGCCCGGCAACGAGTCCCCGGTGATCGGTGACAGTTCCGGCGCCTGGTGGGACCTGAGCCCGATCACCTCCGACATCGACGGCGGATTCCTCGCCGGCGGCCTCGACACCGCCCGGCAGGCCGTCGCGGCGGGAGAACTGCCGACCGTGACGGTGGACGACCGGTTCGGTCCGCCGCTGACCCGGATCGGCAAGATCATCTGCATCGGGTTGAACTACCGCGATCATGCGGCCGAGACCGGCGCCGACATCCCCGCTGAGCCGATCCTCTTCCTCAAGACCCCCGACACCGTGGTCGGCCCGGCCGACCGCGTGCTGATCCCGCGGACCTCGGTCAAGACCGACTGGGAGGTCGAACTGGCAGTCGTGATCGGTGCCCAGGCCCGGTACCTGTCCTCGCCCGAGGACGCGGCGGGCGTCATCGCGGGATATGCGATCAGCAACGACGTCTCCGAACGGGCCTTCCAGATCGAGCGCGGCGGCCAGTGGGACAAGGGCAAGAACTGCGAAACCTTCAACCCGCTCGGCCCGTGGATCCTCACCGCCGACGAGGTACCCGACCCGCAGCAGCTCGGCCTGCGCCTCTGGGTGAACGGCGAACAGCGCCAGAACGGCACCACCGCCGACATGATCTTCGGCGTCCAGCACCTGGTCTGGTACCTGTCCCAGTTCATGGTGCTGCGTCCGGGTGACGTGATCAACACCGGCACCCCGGCCGGGGTGGCGATGGGCTCGCCGGGACAGCCGTACCTGCGCGCGGGCGACGTGGTCGAGCTCGAGATCGACGGTCTCGGCCGCCAGCGGCAGACCTTCGAGGCGGCGTGATGAGCGAGTTCGAGGGACGCCGGGCCCTGGTCACCGGCGGCGCCTCCGGCATCGGCGCGGCGATCGCCCGCCGGCTGACGGCCGGCGGCGCCCGGGTCGCCGTCCTGGACCGGACGGTGAACGACCTGCCCGACGACACCGTCGGCGTCCAGGCCGACATCAGCGACGACGCCGCCGTCCGGGCCGCCGTCGACAGTGCGGTGCAGCGGCTCGGCGGGCTCGACATCCTGGTCAACAACGCGGGCATCGGCGCGCAGGGCGGCGTGGACGACAACGACGACGAGGAATGGCACCGGGTGCTCGACGTCAACGTGGTCGGTATGGTCCGGGTCAGCCGGGCCGCGCTGCCGGCCTTGCGCCGATCCGACGCCGGGGCCATCGTCAACACCAGTTCCATCGCCGCGACGGCCGGACTGCCCCAGCGGGCCCTGTACTCGGCGAGCAAGGGCGCGGTGCTGTCGCTGACGCTGGCGATGGCCGCCGACCTGATCGCCGACGGCATCCGGGTGAACGCGGTCAACCCCGGCACCGCCGACACCCCGTGGGTCAGTCGGCTGCTGGACCAGGCGCCCGATCCGGCCGCCGAACGGACCGCCCTGGAGGCGCGGCAGCCGCACGGACGGCTGGTCTCGGCCGACGAGGTGGCGCAGGCGGTCTGCTATCTCGCCTCCCCGGCCGCGGGCTCGACCACCGGCACCTGGCTGGCGGTCGACGGCGGCATGTCGGGCCTGCGGCTGCGGAAATGATCCGCGTCGACGCCCACCATCATCTGTGGGACCTGGCCGTCCGGGACCAGCCGTGGACGGCCGGTCTCGCGCCGCTGCGCCGCAGTTTCAGCCTCGACGACCTGCGGCCCCAGCTGGCGGCGGCGAACATCGACCGTACGGTCGTCGTACAGACGATCACCGTGGCGGAGGAGACCCCGGAACTGCTGGCGCTGGCCGACCGTGAGCCGGTGATCGCCGGTGTGGTCGGCTGGGTCGATCTCACCGCGCCGGACGTCGGGCAGCGGCTGGAGACGCTGCAGGCGATGCCCGGCGGCGGCAAGCTGGTCGGGATCCGCCACCAGGTCCAGGAGGAGGCCGATCCGCGCTGGCTGACCCGGCCGGAGGTGTTGGCAGGGCTCCGTACGGTCGCGGCCCACCATCTCGTCTACGACCTGCTGATCGTGCCCGACCAGTTCCCCGCGGCGATCGACGTTGTCGCCGAGCTGCCCGAGCTGGACTTCGTCCTCGATCATGCCGGCAAGCCGGCCATCGCCGCGCACGGCTACGACCGCTGGTACGACCAGCTGGCCGAACTGGCTTTGCTGCCCAACGTCGCGGTCAAACTGTCCGGACTGATCACCGAGGCCGATCACGCGGACTGGACCGCCGAGGACATCGCGCCCTACGGCCGCGCCGTGATCGGTGAGTTCGGGCCCGACCGGGTGATGTACGGATCGGACTGGCCGGTGTGCACGCTGGCCGGGGACTACCTGCGGGTGATCGGCCTGGTCGACGAGCTGATCTCGGACCTGCCCCAGGACCAGCGGGAGATGATCATGGGGCGTACCGCGGCCCGTTGGTACAAGTTGAAGGAGGACTGATGCGTCGTCGGGCCATCGGGAACACCGGTATCGAGGTCACCGAGCTCGGCTTCGGGGCTGCGCCGATCGGCAACCTCTACCGGGGCATCAGCGACGCGCAGGCGACCGCCACCGTCGAGGCTGCCTGGGACGGCGGGATCCGCTACTTCGACACCGCCCCGCACTACGGGGTCGGGCTGTCGGAACGCCGGCTCGGCACGGCGCTGCGCCGCTACCCGCGCGAGGAGTACGTGCTGTCGACCAAGGTGGGCCGGCTGCTGGTCCGCAACGACCGACCCAGCGGCAGTGACGAGGCGGCCGGTTTCGCCTGCCCCGACGACCTGACCCGGGTGCTGGACTACAGCGCCGACGGGGTGCGACGCAGTCTGGAGCAGAGCCTCGACCGGCTGGGGCTGGACCGGATCGACATCGCCCTGGTCCACGACCCCGACGACCATCTGGAGCAGGCCGCCGAAGAGGCGATTCCGGCGCTGTGTGAGCTGCGCGACCAGGGCCTGATCGGCTGCGTCGGGCTCGGCATGAACTACGTCGACCCGCTGCTGTGGTTCGTCACCCGCGACTATCCGGCCGGCGTCGGCCCGGACGTGGTGCTGGTGGCCGGCCGCTGGACCCTGCTGGACCGCACCGGTCAGCCGTTGCTGGACGCCTGCGCCGACCGGGGCGTCTCGGTGATCTCCGCAGCACCGTTCAACACCGGTCTGCTGGCGCGCTCGGAGCCGCCGGTCGACGGCTACTTCAACTACGAGCCGGTGACCGCCGAGGTGCTGGACCGCGCCCGCGGTTTCGCCGCGGCCTGCCGCGACCACGGCGTCGACCTGCCCCAGGCGGCGATGCGGTTCCCGCTCCGGCACCCGGCCGTGGCGACCGTGCTGGCCGGCATGCAGGCGCCGGCGGAGGCTGTTCGCAACGCCGAGCTGGTCGCAGACGACCTCAGTGCCGAGGCCTGGGCGGCGATCGACGCGGTGCCGCCGGCATTGCTGCCGGCCTGACCGCCCCACCGCGCCGCCGATCGCCCGGCCGCCGGCCGCCCCGGCGGGGAGACGCCGGTCTCACTCGACACAGAGGCAGAAGGGGTGCCCGGCCGGGTCGAGGAAGACCCGGAACGTCGTGCCCGGCTGGTGGTCGTGCTTGGTCGCGCCCAACTTGAGCACCTCGGCCTCAGCGGTGTCGAGGTCGTCGACCATGACGTCGAGATGCATCTGCTGCGGCACGTCCTGGCCCGGCCACTGCGGCGGCCGGTAGGAGTCGACCTTCTGCACGGAGATGCACTGCCCGTAGTCGGCGCGGACGTCGGCCCAATCGGCGGAGACGTCGACCTTCCAGTCCAGCAGCGCGCCGTAGAAGCGTGCCAGGACCTCCGGGTCGGGGCAGTCGAGGACGATGCTGGGATAGCGAGCGATGGCCATACCCGCGACGCTACGCGCTCCCACTGACGTTTCGCGCCGACCCGACCCCGATCGGGAATAGCCGCGACCTGCGCCCGGTTGTACTCAACGATCGGTGCGGAACAGTGTCCCCGGGCCTCACCAATCGCCGTCGCGGAATACCGTTCGCTCGGAGCCGCGTCGCGCCACTCGCCGAGAGGCGACCGCCGTACCGATCGTGACGCAAGCAGGGCCGCGCTCCCAATCCATGGAGCGCGGCCCTGCTTCGCGTTGTCCGTGCCCTACGAGGGCACGCAGCCACCGGCCCGACGGTCAGATCGGGGAGCCGCCGAGCTCCTCGGCCTCCTCCTGCGACTCGTGCTCGGCCGACTCGATGTGCTCCTGCACCTCAGCCACGGTCAGGTGGCTGCGGATGGCCAGCCAGTAGATGCCTGCCGCGACCACCAGGTTGATCAGGAACACCCAGCCGAACGCGCCCGGATGCGTGGACGGGTCGAAGAAGTAGCTGATCAGCACCATGCAGGCGAACCACGGCAGGACCCAGATGGCGCCGGCCCGGAAGTCCAGCCGGGACTTGTTCCGCGCCACCAACTGGAAGATCAGCAGCAGCACGTAGCCGATCAGCACGGTGATGAACAGCTTCTTGTTGGTGTCCCAGCCGCCCCAGAAGACGATCATGTTGGAGCAGTAGAACGCCAGGAACGGGATGAGGTCTCCACCCGGCAGCCGGAAGGGCCGCTCCCGCTCCGGCATCTGCCGGCGCAGGGTCGCCAGCACCAGCGGCCCGGACCCGAAGGAGATCACCGTCGCACTGGTGATGAAGCCGACCAACTGCTGCCAGCTGGGGAACGGCAGGAACAGGATCAACGCCACCACGAAGGTCACCAGCAGGCTCAGCGCCGGCACACCACGGTTGTTGGTCTTGGACAACCAGGTCGGGGCGTTGCGGTTGCGGCCCATCGCGTACGACACCCGCGAGGCCACGGTCGTGTAGACCAGGCCGGTGTCGGCCGGGGAGATCACCGCGTCGATGTAGAGCAGCAGGGCCAGCCAGCCCATCCCGGACAGCAGGGCGATCGCGGCCAGCGGCCCGAAGTCGTTCTTGAACTGCAGGTTGTCCCAGCCGTTGCTGAGGGATCCGACCGGAACGCCCATGGTGAACGCGATCTGCAGCAGCGCGTAGATCACGCCGCAGATCACCACCGAGCCGATCAGCGCGAACGGGATGTTCCGCTTCGGGTTCTTGGTCTCACCGGCCAGTTCGATGCCCTGCCGGAAACCGAGGAAGGAGAAGGTGATGCCGGCGGTCGCGATGGCGGTGAAGATGGCCGACGGATGCGGGGCGAACTGGTGAGAGGTGAAGTTGTGCGGGCCGCCCATCCGGCTGCCGGTGAAGGCGACGATGAGGAAGGCCACGATCACCAGCATGATGATGAACAGCTTCCACCACACCAGCACGTTGTTGACCTGGGCGAACAGTCGCACCCCGAGGTAGTTGATCACCACGAACACCGCGGTAAGCAGCACCGCGACGATCAGTCCCAGACCCGTCAGGGTGTGGGCGGTGGAGCCGTTGACGGTGTGCGCCTCGGTGAACGGGGCGTACTTGGTGGCGTACTGCAGCGCGCCCTCGACCTCGATCGCCGGCACGGCGGCGCTGGAGATCCAGGTGATGAAGCCCAGCGAGTAGCTGGTGAACGATCCCCACACCAGGTGCGGGTAGCGGACCACGCCGCCGGAGATGGGGAACATCGGTCCCAGCTCGGCGTAGGTCAGACCGATCAGCATGACCATCACGGCGGCGATCAGCCAGGAGAAGATGCCGGCCGGTCCGGCCACCGCGGAGGTGTTGAAGGCGCCGAAGAGCCAGCCCGAGCCGATGATCGAGCCGATCGCGGCAAACAGCAGTCCGACCCGGCCGACGTCCCGGCGGAGCTTGTTCTCCTGCACCACCGGTGCGGTCTCACTTGCCATCTGCGCTCCTCCTGAGTGCTCGCGCGGTCCGGTTCGCGGCCGAACCCGCATCGTCGCCGCGCGACCGGACGGCCGCACTGCCCCGAGATTGCCTGACATCATCCTCGGTCGGTTCCCGTCCCCGACCGCGGGGTCACCGTGGTGGACCAGGGAAATTGTCGACCAGCGGGGCGACTTTCCGCTGCACCCGGCCCGCGAGTCGGGTGCCGGACCGCTCATCGGGCTGATCCGCGTCGCTCAAGCGGGACTGGTCCAGGCGAAGTGGACCGACCAGATCCTCGACGAGGTCTTCGGCAACCTAGCCACGAATCGGCCCGACCTGGATCCGCCGCTCGCCTGGACCGGCGGACTGGCCTCCGCCCTCACGATCGGCGCCATCGCCGGGGTCCTGCCAGCCATCCGCGCCGCCCGGATGTCACCCACCAAAGCCCTCTGGGGCATGTGAGGAGAAGAGGGTTAGCCATCAAGATGGGGTGCCGCGCCAGACCGGTGTCCCAGCCGGAATCCCTGATAGGCGACCCTGCCCGCCGTGAATGCGCCAACGGGCAAGAGCCTGCCCGCGTGACCGGCCCCGGTCACCGGAGTGATGCGTCGACGTCCGTCCGCGCGCATTCAGCGCGATCTTGCCGGATCCGCCAGGCCGCACACGCCTGCGGAAACGCATTCTTTCGCCGCGACAGCGGGCTTGGTCGTGCGGGCGGTAGGTGCGGATCTGGCTGGTCGCACGGCCTCGGCGACCATTCGCCATTCGCCATTCGCCATTCGCCATTCGCCGGTCGCCGGTCGCCGGTCGCGGGACGCGGGACAGCTCTGGGAGAGCCCATGTCTGTCTCCGGCGGTGGCCGATCAGGTGTCGCGGGTGCGTGGGCGGCCACGCTTTCGGACGGGGCCGGCCTTGCTCGGCATCCGGCCGGCGTCGGTGAGGGCGCGTCGGAGCAACATCTCGACGTGGGCGTTGAGGCTGCGGAACTCGTCGTCGGCCCAGCGGGTGAGGGCGTCGTGGACCGCCGGATCGACCCGTAGCAGCACCTGGCGTCGTTCGGTCAAGGCTCGCCCTGTCAGTAGAGCGAGCCGGTGTTGACCACCGGTGATGGCGGCTGGTCGCCGCACAGCACGACCATCAGGTTGCTGACCATGCTCGCCTTGCGTTCCTCGTCGAGCTCGACGACGTGGCCCTCGCTGAGCCGGTTGAGGGCCATCTCGACCATGCCGACAGCACCCTCGACGATCCGGCTGCGGGCGGCGACCACGGCGTTGGCCTGCTGGCGTCGCAGCATCGCCTGGGCGATCTCCTGGGCATAGGCGAGATGGGAGATCCGGACCTCGACGATCTCCACTCCCGCGATCGAGACCCGCTCGGCAACCTCGTGGGCGAGCTCCGCGGCGACCATGTCGGTCGCGCCGCGCAGGGAGGTCCCGTCTTCCTCCGCGTTGTCGTAGGGATGGGTGTTGGCGACGTGGCGCAGTGCGGACTCCGACTGCACCGAGACGAAGTTCTCGTAGCTGTCGACGGCGTAGGTCGACCGCGCGGTGTCGGCGACCTGCCAGACCACGATCGCGGCGATGTCGACGGGGTTTCCGTCGGAGTCGTTGACCTTCAGCCTGTTGGTCTCGAAGTTGCGGACCCGGATGCTGACCCGGCGTCGAATGGCCAGCGGCAGCACCCACCAGAAGCCGGGCTTGCGGACGGTGCCGACGTAGGTGCCGAAGAACTGGATCACGTAGCTCTGTCCTGGCGGCACCACCACGAGCGAGGTGGCGACCAACACGAACAGCAGGATCGGCAGCCAGGTCCAGCCGGACGCGGCGTTCACCGCGGAGTAGAACCACCAACCCATCGCGATGAGCACGACGATGCCGGCCCAGCCGGTGATCGCGAGGGCAGGTCGCTGCGTGATGTCGACCCGGGCCCCGTGGTGGCCGACGGGCTCTGCGGGCGCGTCGGGTCCGGGGAACGGCTGCTCGGTGTTGCGCATGAGAGCCTCTCTGAATAGTGATATCACATGGATATCACTATTCTCGCCGCCTGCCAAGCGGCTCTGCTCCTCATCAAGCGGAGGTGCTTCACATCGGCCGCCTGTGCATCGCTTCACAGGGTCGCCAGTTTGCTGACAGAGTCCCGGAGTGCGTCCTCACCGGCCCTGACGTAGTGGTTCAGGACGGTGGTGAGCTTGTCGCCGAGGTACTGGGCGACGACCTCCCAGGGCTCGCGCAGGAAGCCGAGCGTCAGCGCCGGGCGTCTCTGGCCGCGCGCGAGAAGGACAAGAACCTCGCGTGGTGGAACTACCCCATGCCACCCGAGGACGAGCAGTGGCTCTTCGTCGACACCTGTCTTCGACCGTGGCTACGTCCATGTCATCGGCTCGTGGATCACCCCACGGTTGCTTGCCGCGCTCGATCGAATCCCTGAGGTACTCCTCGCCGAGCATCCGGATCGTCTGCGACGCGCGCACATCAGCGCCGACGGGCAGCGCCTGCTCGGTGTCGAGCGCGGCCTCGGCCTGGGCGAAGATCTTGCGGGCCTCCTCTTCGGAGGCAGCGCGGCGCAGCACCCGTTTCCACGGCTCGCCTTCGCCCGCTGGTGCGCGGAAGTAGATCTGGTACTTGTTGTTGCCCGATCCCGGGGCGTAGAGCCGGACCCGCCACGGGCGCGCGCTGCCACCAAGCATGCGCGGCTTCCCCTGGGCGAGCAGCTTCGGTTGGGAGCGTGTGGCCACGAGAGACCGCCGTCCTAGGCTGGTGCCACTGGGTCGCAGAGACCCGCTGCAGATCCATCGTGCGTCACTTTCGTGCATCACCAAGAGAATCTGATGCCCGTGCCACTCGTCAGGAGTCAGCCGAATGGCCAACCGTCTCGCCAATGCGACCAGCCCGTACCTGCTCCAACACGCCAAGAATCCGGTGGATTGGTGGGAGTGGTCGCCCGAGGCCTTCGCCGACGCCCGTGCACGCGACGTCCCGGTCCTGCTCTCGGTCGGGTACGCCGCCTGCCACTGGTGCCATGTGATGGCGCACGAATCGTTCGAGGACCCGGCGACCGCGGAGGCCATCAATGCCGCCTTCGTGCCGGTCAAAGTCGATCGGGAGGAGCGGCCGGACGTCGACGCCGTCTACATGCAGGCCACCCAGGCGATGACCGGTCAGGGCGGCTGGCCGATGACGGTCTTCCTCACCCCCGACGGCCACCCGATCTACGCCGGCACCTACTTCCCGCAGGCCCCGATGCACGGCCTGCCCTCCTTCGGGCAGGTCTTGGACGCGGTCGCCGAGGCCTGGCAGGACCGCCGGGACGAACTGTGCAGCGGCGCAGCCGACATCAGCCGCCGGCTGGCCGACGGCGGCACCGCCGACCTGGCCGGCCGGTTGGACCTTGCGGAGGTGGCCGCCGCGGTCGACGCCCTCGCTGAGGACTACGACGATCGACACGGGGGATTCGGCGGCGCGCCGAAGTTTCCACCGGCGATGGTCGTCGAGGCGCTGCTGCGGTTCGCCGACAGCCGGCCGGACACGACCGCCGGCGCGGACGCTGTCCCGATGGCGCTGCACACGCTGGTCGCGATGGCCGAGGGTGGCATCCACGACCAGCTCGGCGGTGGGTTCTCCCGCTACAGCGTCGATGCCGGCTGGGTGGTGCCGCACTTCGAGAAGATGCTGTACGACAACGGGCTGCTGCTGGGCGCCTATCTGCACGGTTGGCGCAGCACCGGCGACGACCGGTTGCTGCCGGTGATCACCGGCGTCGCCGACTGGCTGCTGACCGAGATGCAGACGCCCGAGGGCGGGTTCGCTGCCAGTCTGGACGCCGACTCGCCGGGCCCCGACGGCCGTCCCGAGGAGGGCGCCTTCTACCTCTGGACCCCCGATCAGATCCGCGCCGCAGTGGATCCCGCGACCGCGGACTGGGTGCTGGAGCACTGCCGGGTGACCGACCACGGCACGGCCGACCACGGCCGATCGACCCTCCAACTGCACGACCTGGCCGACGTCGCGTCACCGCAGTGGCGTCGGGCCCGGCCGCGGCTGGCCGAGGTCCGCGCCGGCCGGCCCCGACCGGGATGTGACGACAAGATCGTCGCCGCCTGGAACGGTTGGGCGATCGACGCGCTGGCCGAGGCAGGTGCGCTGCTGGACCGCCCGGACTGGGTGCAGGCGGCGGTCCGGGCCGCCTCGTTCGTCTGGGACCGGCACTGGATCGGCGGTCGGCTGCGGCGGACCTCCCGAGCCGGACGTGTCGGATCGGCCGACGGCAGCGCCGAGGACTACGCCGCGCTGGGGTTGGCCGCGGTGCGGTTGGCCGAGGTCACCGCGGACCCGGGCTGGGCCGACCGCGCGCGGACCCTGCTGACGGCGCTCGATCAACGCTTCAGCGCCCCCGACGGCGGCTTCTTCGATGCCGCCGACGACGCCGAGGCCCTGATCTCACGGCCCAAGGACCCCACCGACAATGCGACACCCTCCGGGCTCAGCTGTGCGGTGCACGCCTTCGGCCGGCTGGCCGCCTACACCGGTGATCCGGGTCTGCTGCAGCGGGCCGAGAGGGCCGCCCGATCCGCGGCCCGGCTGGTCACCGCTGCGCCCCGGTTCGCCGGCTGGCTGTTGGCGGACTGGGTCACCCGGGTGACCGGCGCCGCGGTGGAGGTGGCCATCGTCGGTCCGGCCGAGGACCGGCGTACCCAGGAACTGGCCGGGGTCGCGCGACGGACGGCGCCGGCAGGCTCGGTGCTGGTCATCGGTGCGCCCGACCAGCCGGGCGTGCCGTTGCTGGCCGACCGGATCCTGGTCGACGGCCGGCCCACGGCCTACGTCTGTCGACGGTTCGTCTGCCGGATGCCGCTGACCGAGGCCGGCGATCTGGCCGCCGAGCTGACCGGCGGACCGCGCTGAGTCCTCCGGCCGTGCCGTCAGCCGGCGGTGTAGGTGATCAGTGAGATCGCGATGTAGTGGGCGATGAACGCCCCGATCGTGCAGGCGTGGAAGACCTCATGGAAGCCGAACCAGCGCGGCCACGGGTCGGGTCGTCGGGTCCCGTAGACGACCGCACCGGCGACGTACAGGGCGCCGCCGGTCAGGATCAGCACGAACACGGTGGTGCCGCCGTGGCTGAAGAACTGCGGCATCCAGCCGACCGGTGCGAACCCCACCACGACATACAGCGTGGTGTAGAGACGGCGCGGCGCGGTCAGCCAGAACGTCCGGAACAGCAGGCCGAGCACGGCCGCAGTCCAGATCACCGACAGCAGCCAGATCTTCGAGGTGTGGCCGAGCAGGATCAGTGCGAACGGTGTGTAGGACGCGGCGATGAACAGGTAGATGTTGGAGTGGTCCAGCCGGCGCAGGATGCCGGCTCCGGTCACGCTCCAGTTCAGCCGGTGGTAGAGCGCGCTGGTGCCGAAGAGCAGCAGCGCTGCGGTGAGGAACACCGCGCCACCCACCTTGCCCGCCGGAGTCGGCGCCAGCCAGACCAGCACGATCCCGGCCGCGCAGGCCAGCGGACTGATCCCGGCGTGCAGCCAGCCGCGGAGTCGCGGCTTGACCAGGTCGGCGGCGGCCGGCCTCGGCGACCTCCGTGGCTGCCTCGTGTGTCACCGAG
Source organism: uncultured Actinomycetota bacterium (assembly GCA_963758075.1). Taxonomy (GTDB): domain Bacteria; phylum Actinomycetota; class Actinomycetes; order Propionibacteriales; family Propionibacteriaceae; genus Microlunatus. Next base: position 1,490,170 of record CAVWTT010000005.1, read on the forward strand.
TGCTTCGACGAGTCCGTCGCTCGGCGGGTCAGATCGGCTGACATCGGTTCCCTTCGTTCGTGCTCGGGCGTCGCTGCACCGATGGCCACCGGCGATCCGGAGGACGGTCTGCCCGCGGGGAGAACGGTACCCGCCGCGCCGGGACGCACCGATGAATCCTTGCTGAGGGGTCCGCACCGGGACCGGTCAGGATCGCGGGTGTCGACGGGGCCGGATGCCGCGGTGGGTCACTGACAGTGCGCTCGACGCGGCGTAGTCTGCAACCCGTGTCACGAGTGGAGCGGCTGCGGGAGGTGGTCGGGCGACTCCACCCGTCGAGCTGGCTGTACTCGACCTATGAGCACCGGCTGATCGCCGAACTCGACCACGATCAACTGCCGCAGCACATCGCCGTCCTCGCCGACGGGAACCGGCGCTGGGCCCGGGCCAACGCTCCCGGCCAGCCGCTCGCGGTCGGCTACCGGGCCGGCGCCGACCGGCTGAAGGAGTTCGTCGAGTGGTGCGACGAGGTCCGTATCCCGGTCGTCACCCTCTGGGTGCTGTCGACGGAGAACTTCGCCAGGGACGGCGAGGAGATCCTGCCCCTGCTCGCGGTGATCGAGGACCTCGTGACCGAGCTGGCCGCAACCCGTCGGTGGCGGGTGCACCCGCTCGGCGCGCTGGACCTGGTGCCGGCCGCATCCGCCGAGGTGCTGCGCCGCGCGGAGGACGAGACCCGCGACGTCGACGGCATGATGATCAACATTGCCGTCTCCTACGGGGGCCGGCACGAACTGCGGGACGCGTTCCGGTCCCTGCTCGCGGAGAAGGCCAAGCAGGGCATGACCATCTCCGAGCTGGCCGAGACCCTGGAGATCGACCACATCGCCGACCACCTCTACACCGCCGGCCAGCCCGACCCCGACCTCATCATCCGGACCTCCGGTGAGCAGCGCCTCTCCGGTTTCCTGATGTGGCAGTCCGCGCACAGCGAGTTCTACTTCTGCGAGGCGCTGTGGCCGGACTTCCGCAAGGTGGACTTCGTCCGCGCGCTGCGGACCTACGCCCAACGCGAACGCCGCTTCGGTCGTTAGGTCCTCACCCACGCACTGGGCGGCGTTCTCGATCCTCGCCGGTACGTCCGTACCGGCTTCGTCCTCGGCCTGGCCGAGCGGCGTTCTCGATCCTCGCCGGTACGTCCGTACCGGCTTCGTCCTCGGCCTGGCCGAGCGGCGTTCTCGATCCTCGCCGGTACGTCCGTACCGGCTTCGTCCCCGGCCCGGCCGAGCGGCGTTCTCGATCCTCGCCGGTACGTCCGTACCGGCTTCGTCCCCGGCCCGGCCCGGCGCGCCCCTGTCGGGCAGCTCGGTCCGGCGACGCACGGCGGGCAAAGGTCCCGGACAGCAGGGACCGAGGGCCGTGGCCGGCCGGCCGGCGGCCCTGCAGGCTGGCTGCGTGACGACAACGACGTGCGACGCGTCGGTACCGACGACTCTGGGGGTCGCGGGTGACGCAGACACGGATGTCGCCGCTGATGTCACGCCGGGCCGGCCCGCACCAGTGACGGGTCGGCCCGGTCACGACCACGGGGGAGGAGCATCCTGATGTCGCTGCCCACGGACGGACCGCCCCGGCCCAGGTCGGCGCGGATGCCGTCGATGACCGCCCTGGAAGGTGTGCGGCGCTACCTGCAACTGGTCGCTGCCGGGGAGGTGCGCCTGCGCCAGCGCACCCCGTATCCAGTGCCGCTGTCCGCCCACCAGGGCCGGCCCGGCGGACCGGCCGCGCCGCCGCCGGTGGTCGGAGACGTGATGCGGCCGACCCCGACCGTCCGCGCCGGCACGTCCTTCGCCGACGTGGTCGCCGCGCTGACCGGCGAGGACGCCACCGCGCTGCCGGTCACCGGCCCCCGCGGCCGGCTGGTCGGCATCCTGTCCGCCTCGGACCTGCTCGCGGCTGTCGCCACCCGAAACCCGTCTGCGGACCGTTCCCTGCCTCCCGAGCGGCGCCACCTGCCCGGTCCCGCCGACCGCCGGCTGCCCTCGGCCCAGGAGATGATGACCGTCGGGGTGCTCACCACCCGACCCGACGCCGAGGTCAGCGAAGCGGCCGAACAGCTGGCCCGGGCCCGCATCCACCAGTTGCCGGTGGTCGACGAGCAGGGCCGTGTCCTCGGTCTGGTCCGCCGCGGTGACCTGCTCGCCGCACTGGTCGCCCGCACGACGGCCGACACCGCCCGGGCCATGATGTCCGGTCCCTCGGCCGCGACCGGACCGGAGACGCCGTGACCGGGCGGGTGGTCGTCGGTATCGACGGATCCCCGATCAGCATCCCGGTACTCGACTGGGCCGCCGCCGAGGCCGATCTCGGCGGTCGGGAACTCGAGATCGTGCATGTCATCGAGTCGGCCGAGCCGATCACGTTCCCCGGCGTCCGCGACGACGAACGGACCGACGACGGTTCGCACCGGGTTGCCGCCGACCTGTTGACCGCGGCCCGCCACCGGGTGCTCCTGCACCATCCCCATCTGGTCTGCCACACCCGCTACGAGATCGGCCGGCCGACCGACGTGCTTCGGCGCGCGTCTGAACGTGCTGCCGCCCTGGTCGTCGGCAGCCGCGGACTCGGTGCCGTGGCCGGCCTGGTGCTCGGCTCGGTGACCGGCCGGCTCGCCGCCGGAGCCGGCTGCCCGGTGTTCGTCGTGCCCGCGTCGCCCGTCCCCGCTACCGGGCCCGTCGTGGTGGGGATCGACGACTCCGACACCGCCGTCGCGGCGGCCCGGGCCGCGCTGGCCGAGGCACGGCTGCGCGGCACCCGGTTGCGTGCGGTGACGGCGTTCCGGCTCCCGGCCTGGGCGGTGCCGGTGGAACCGGACCTGGTGGAGAAGTTGGCCGACTCCGAACGCGCCGAGGCCCGGCGGATCAACCGGGAGATCCTCCGGGAGGCCTCCGACGGCGCCGATCCCGGCGTCGAGGTGGAGCAGGTGCTGGTCGAGTCGAGTCCGCCGGAGGCCGTCCTGGAGGCCGGCGCCGACGCGGTCCTGATCGTGGTGGGCTCCCACGGCCGCGGACTCACCGGCACGCTGCTGCTGGGGTCGGTGAGCCGGCGCATCCTGCACGACGCTGACCGCCCGGTCGCCGTCGTCGGCCCGGACGCGGACCGGCCCCGGCGACCGGCGCATCCGGGCGCCGAGACCCGCGCCGACGCAAGGAATCGATGACCGACGAGCCGACCACCTGCGTGATCATCGGCGGCGGCCCCGCCGGGATGGTCGCCGGACTCATCCTGGCCCGCTGCGGCCTGTCGGTCACGGTGCTGGAGAAACACGGCGACTTCCGGCGTGACTTCCGTGGCGACACCATCCACCCGACCACGCTGGAGGTCCTGGACGAACTCGGCTTGTACGACCGGTTCCAGCAGATCCCGCACACCGAGATCGCCGAGGTGACGATCGAGGGCGAGAACGGCCGGTCCCTCACCATCGCCGACCTGCGCCGGTTGCACCTGAAGTATCCGTTCATCGCGCTGGCGCCGCAGTGGGACTTCCTCAACCTGTTGGCCGAGGCGGGCCGCGACGAGCCGTCCTTCCGCCTGATCATGAATGCCGATGTGGTCGGACTGCTGCGCGAGGACGGCCGCACCACGGGCGTCCGCTACCGCGCCGAGGGCGGGGACCGGAAAGTGTCCGCCGACCTCACCATCGCCGCCGACGGCCGCTGGTCGCTGGCCCGCCGGGCGGCCGGACTCCCGGTCGCCGACCACCCGGTCGGTTTCGACCTGTGGTGGTTCCGGGTGCCGGCCGACGACGCCGACCTGCCGGCCTCGATCCTGCCGCACGCCACCAGAGGCAACCTCTTCATCGCCATCCCGCGGCGCGGCTACGTCCAGATGGCCCGCGCCATCCCCAAGGGTGCCGACCAGCGGCTGCGCCGGCGCGGCGTCGGGGTGCTGCGCGACGAGATCGCCGCCGCCATGCCGGCCCTCGGCGAGGCGGCCGGCACGCTCGACCTGAACGAGGTCGCCCTGCTCGACGTCCGCATCGACCATCTGCGCCGCTGGTACGAGCCCGGCCTGCTCTGCATCGGTGATGCGGCCCACGCGATGTCACCCATCGGCGGCGTCGGCGTCAACCTCGCCGTCGCCGACGGGGTGGCGGCAGCGCGCCTGCTGGCCCGGCCGCTGCGGAACCGGGCCGTGCAGGTGGCCGACCTCCGCTCGGTGCAGCGCCGGCGCCGGCTGCCGACAGCCGCCACCCAGACCCTGCAACGGCTGATGCACCGGATGCTGAGACCGGTGATCGACGGCAGGGCCGGGTTCGATCCGCCCCGGTGGGTGGAACAGATGCTGCGCCGGTTGCCCGGTCTGACCGCGATCCCGGCACGGTTGCTGGCCGTCGGGCCGCGGCCCGAGCATGTGCCCCGACAGGCCCGGCGCCCGCCTGTTCCGCAGCACGCGGACTGACCTCGCGTCGGCAGCGGCAAACCGACGTGGTCCGGTCCGGCGAGTCGCGGGGCCCGGCGACGGCGCGGGCCTAGCGTTGTTCCTACGAGGCATGGGGAAGTGCCTCGTACGGGGAGGCAGCCCATGCGCCTGGTGCGCAAGCGTCACCGGACAGCGGTTCCGATGCCGGACCACTGGCCGCCCCGGCCGACCACGTGAATCCGTGGGGCCGGGCGACGAGGTTGCGCGCGGCCCCCAGGAGGGACCGACAGTGCCCAACGCCACCGCCGCCCAGCAGCGCACCTACGTCATCGACACGTCGGTGCTGTTGAGCGATCCGCGCGCCCTGCGCCGCTTCGCCGAGCACGACGTCGTGCTCCCGATCGTCGTGATCAGCGAGTTGGAAGCCAAACGCCACCACGCCGAACTCGGCTACTTCGCCCGGGAGGCCCTGCGCGGCCTGGATGATCTGCGCATCCGGCACGGCGGGCTCGATGCTCCGGTCCCGATCAACGACGAGGGCGGCACCATCCACGTCGAGCTCAACCACACCGACCCGGCGGTGCTGCCGGCCGGATTCCGGCTAGGCGACAACGACTCCCGGATCCTCGCGGTGGCGCTGAACTTCGCCCGCGAGGGCCGCGACGTCGTCCTGGTCAGCAAGGACCTGCCGATGCGGGTCAAGGCCGCAGCGGTCGGACTGGCCGCCGAGGAGTACCGGGCCGAACTGCCGGCCGATTCGGGCTGGACCGGGATGGCCGAGGTCGTCGCCACCGCCGACGACGTCCAGCGGCTGTACGAGAACGGCCGCGTCGACGTCGATGCCGCCCGCGAGTTGCCGTGTCACACCGGCGTGGTGGTCTCCGCCGGATCGGCGACCGCGCTGGCCCGGGTCACCCCCGACAAGGACCTGAAGCTGATCAACACCGACCGGGACGCCTTCGGCATCCGCGGCCGCTCCGCCGAGCAGCGGGTGGCCCTGGACCTGCTGCTCGACCCCGACGTCGGCATCGTCTCCCTCGGCGGCCGCGCCGGCACCGGGAAGTCGGCGCTGGCGTTGTGCGCCGGACTGGAGGCGGTGCTGGAACGCCGCCAGCACGCCAAGGTCGTGGTCTTCCGGCCGTTGTACGCCGTCGGCGGGCAGGAACTCGGCTACCTGCCGGGCAACGAGGGGGAGAAGATGGCCCCCTGGGCGCAGGCCGTCTTCGACACCCTCGGCGCGCTGACCTCCAAGGTGGTCATCGAGGAAGTGCTCGAACGGGATCTGCTCGAGGTCCTGCCGCTGACCCACATCCGCGGCCGGTCACTGCATGACGCGTTCGTGATCGTCGATGAGGCGCAGTCCCTGGAACGCAACGTGCTGCTGACGGTGCTGTCCCGGATCGGCCAGAACTCCCGGGTGGTCCTCACCCACGACATCGCCCAGCGCGACAACCTGCGCGTGGGCCGCCACGACGGCGTGGTGGCGGTGGTGGAGAAGCTGAAGGGACATCCGCTGTTCGGTCACGTCACCCTGCACCGCTCGGAGCGCTCGCCGATCGCCGCCCTGGTCACCGACCTGTTGGAGGACCTCCCCCGCTGACATCCCGGAAAGCTGCCGAGGGGTCACTCCCACCCCACATCCTGCGGTGTGTCGTGGTGGCAGTGACCCCTCGGCCGGCTCGGTGTGGGCCCGCAGCACCGGATCCGGTGGCGGTTACTGCGGGCGGCGGGTCATCGCCAGGACGTCGAGGGCGGCATCCAGTTGTTCCTCGGTGAGGCGGCCGTCGGCGACGAAGCCCTTGGCGATGACGATCTCGCGGATGGTCCGGCCCTCCTTGAGAGCCTGTTTGGCGACCGCGGCGGCGTTCTCGTAGCCGATGTAGCGGTTCAGCGGGGTGACGATCGACGGCGAGGACTCGGCCAGCTGCCGATCGTGTTCGACGTTGGCGGTGATGCCGTCGATGCAGCGGTCGGCCAGCAGCCGGGACACGTTGGCCAGCAGCCGGATGGACTCCAGGATGTTGCGGGCGATCACCGGCAGCATCACGTTCAACTCGAAGTTCCCGGCGGCGCCGGCGATGGTGGTGGTGGTGTCGTTGCCGATCACCTGCGCGGCGACCATGACCGTCGCCTCGCCGAGCACCGGATTGACCTTGCCCGGCATGATCGAGGACCCCGGCTGCAGGTCCGGCAGGGTGATCTCGCCCAGCCCGGACCGTGGACCCGATCCCATCCAACGGATGTCGTTGGCGATCTTGGTCAGGCTGACCGCCACGGTCTTGCAGGCGCCGGAGGCCTCGACGATGCTGTCCTGGCTGCCCTGGGCCTCGAAGTGGTCACGTGCCTCGGTGAGCGGGAGCTCGGTCTGCTCGGCCACGGTGGCGATCACCGATCCGGCGAAACCGGCGGGTGTGTTGATGCCGGTGCCCACGGCCGTCCCGCCCAGCGGTAGTTCGGCCACCCGCGGCAGCGTCGCCCGGATGCGTTCGATGCCGGCGTTGATCTGGGCGGCGTAGCCGTCGAACTCCTGGCCGAGGGTGACCGGGGTGGCGTCCATCAGGTGGGTGCGGCCGTTCTTGACCACCTCGGCGAACTCTTCGGCCTTCGCGGCCAGACTGTCGCGCAGATGTTCCAGGGCCGGGATCAGCGCGTTGGTCAGGCCGTCGGTGGCGGCGATGTGGATGGCACTGGGGAACACGTCGTTGCTGGACTGCGAGGCATTGACGTGGTCGTTGGGATGCACCGGGCTGCCGAGGATCTTCGAGGCCAGTGAGGAGATGACCTCGTTGGCGTTCATGTTGCTGGAGGTTCCCGACCCCGTCTGGAAGACGTCGATCGGGAACTGGTCGTCGTGCCGGCCGTCGGCCACCTCGGCAGCGGCCTGCCGGATCGCCTCGGCCATCGGTTCCTCGATCACCCCGAGCCGGGCGTTGGTCGTCGCGGCGGCGCCCTTGATCCGTGCCAGCGCAGCGATCAGGGCCGGATCGATCGGACGATGCGAGATCGGGAAGTTCTCGACCGCGCGCTGGGTCTGTGCCTTCCACAGTGCTCGCAGCGGGTACGCGCACCTCGCCCATGGTGTCGTGTTCGATCCGGTAGTCGTCTGCGTTCATGCGGTCATTCTTACCGGACGGGTTCAGGCGGGCCGGGGCCACTGTCCCGGATGCTGACCGGTCCCACGGCTCGTGTGAGGATGGGCGGCGTGGCACGAGCGCGCAGGGCACCGACGAACCGGGACATGATCCTTTCGCTGCTGGTGATCATGGTCCCGCTCGCGGTGATCACCCTGCTGCTCACCCGTGGCCCCGCCCAGACCCCGGTACAGACGGTGGACTGGAAGCCGGTCGCCGCCCAGGCGGCTCGGCAGGCGCCGTACCAGATTGTCGCGCCGGTGGAACTGCCGGCCGGCTGGCGGGCGACCCGCGTCTCCTGGACCAAGATCGACCAACCCGGGCCGACCGGCGACCTGTCGGTCCGCAACTGGTGGCGACTCGGTGTGCTCACCGATCAGAACATCTACATCGAGCTGGACCAGGGGGACAAGCGACCCCGGGAGTTCGTCGACGGGATCACCCGGCAGGCGTCGCCCGACGGCAGCAGCCGGATCGACGGCCGGGCCTGGACCCGGATGGTCACCGACGACAACCGGACCCGCGCGCTGGTGCGGTCCACCGCGACGGTCACCACGGTGGTGAGCGGGGACACCGACTACGGGCAGTTGGCGACGTTCGTCGGCCTGCTGCAGCCGGTGTCCTGAGCGTCCGGCGAACGTTCCTTGGCAGCAGCAGTGTCGCCGCAAGGATCCCTGCCACCGGCCGCCGTCGGGGTCAACCCAGATCGACGGACTCGTCCACTGTCTGCTGCCGCGGCGAAGCGATGCCCAGGGTGAGCTCCCGCTGTCGGACGGCTGCGTAGTTGATGTCCGCCACCGTGGCACGGATCCACCGCGACCACAGCCGGATACGAACGGCTGCGCGGTCGAGCAGACCATGATCGACGAAGATTCCCGCGGTCAGCACGGCGACGGCTGCCAAGATCAACGATTCGGCCATGCCCTCGATCCTGGCCCTGGACGGCGCAGGCAGCCAGTGGCAGAGTTGCCGTTACTCAAAGGATTCTGGCCACATCCGTGGCGGGCGGATAGGAGACCCGATGTGAGATCGAGTGCGGACCGGCTGAAGCCGGTACGTCCGCTGAAACGGGTCAGCGTCATCCTGGTCGAACCGGTGTCGGTGTTCGAGTTCGCCTCGGCGGTCGAGGTCTTCGGCATCGACCGGCGCGACGAGGGCTATGAGCCGTTCGAGTTCCGGGTTTGCGCACTGCAGCCGGACCGGCCGCTGGTCACCAAGACCGTCGCCCCGTTCACCATCTCCGCGACCCACGGGTTGGACGGTGTCCAGGGCAGCGACCTGGTGATCGTCTCGGCGACGCCGCCGCGCGGCGAGCACGGCTATGCGCCCCAGCTGCTGGAGGCGATCCGTCAGGCGCATCGGGATGGTGCCATCCTGCTGAGCCTGTGCTCGGGCGCCTTCCTGCTCGGTGCGGCCGGTCTGCTGGACGGACGCCGTTCGACGACGCACTGGATGTACAGCGACGACCTGCAGGCCGAGTTCCCCGGCACCGAGGTCGATCCCGGTGTGCTCTACGTCGACGACGGCGACATCATCACCAGTGCAGGGACGGCGGCCGGCATCGACGCCTGCCTGCACCTGATCCGCCGGGAGCTCGGGCAGGAGGTCGCTGTCCGGATCGCCCGCCGGATGGTGGTGCCACCGCATCGCGACGGCGGTCAGCAGCAGTTCGTCGACATCCCGGTTCCGGTCGACGATTCCGTCGCCCTGGGTGGCCTGCTGGCCTGGCTCAGCGACCATCTGGCCGAGCCGCACACCGCTGCCTCACTGGCCAGGCGGGCGAACCTGAGCGAGCGCACCTTCGCCCGTCGGTTCCTGGCCGAGACCGGCAGTACGCCGCACAAGTGGATCAACCAGCAGCGGATCCTGCAGGCCCGACGGCTGCTGGAGGAGACCGACCTGGGCATCGAACAGATCGCCGATCGGGTCGGCTTCAACTCCGCAGTCGTGCTGCGCGAGCACTTCCGCCGTCAGGTCGGGCTCGCGCCGGTGGACTACCGGCGCCGGTTCGGCCGGCTGCAGCCGGCCTGAGCGCGGCGGCACGGTCCCCGGGTGGGTCGGAGCTGAGGGGTCAGGAACAGCGCGACACGCCGCCTGACATGAGGAGGGAGTGACCCCTCGGCAGAAGGTCAGGCGTCGGGGGACTGGCGGGCCCGGGCGGCCTCGACCTTGGCCCTGGCCCCGTCGAGCCATTGCTGGCAGATGGCGGCCAGCTTCTCCCCGCGCTCCCACAGCGCCAGCGACTCCGCCAGCGGGGCGCCGCCGGACTCCAGCCGCTGCACGACCGCGATCAGCTCCTCCCGGGCCTGCTCGTAGCTCAACTCGCCCGGATCGTCGGACCCGGTGTCCGCGGCGGGGTCGCCGGTTCCGGCGGCAGCGTCGGTCATCTGGGCAGCGTCCTCATCTCGGGTCGGGCCGGGCATCGACCCGGCCGTGATCGGGTCGACCGTGCTGGTCGGCGTGGCGGCCGGTGACGGTCACCGTGAGCCGGCCGTCGGCCAGATGCGCGGTCAGTTCGGCGCCGTCGTCGACCTGTCCGGTGCTGGTCACGGTGGTGGCGCGCTCATCGACCAGGATCGCGTAGCCGCGGTCCAACGTCGCCTTCGGTGACATCGCGCGCACCCGCGCCAGGGTGTGCTCGATCATGGTGGCCTCACCGGCGAGCAGGTGATTGACGGCGCGGTCACCGCGGTGCCGCAGGGCCGCCAGCTGTTCGTAGCGCAGGTCGAAGCTGCCGGTCGGGTCGGCCAGCACCGGGCGGCTGCGGACGGCGTCGAGTTCGTGCTGCCGGACGTCCAACACCCGGCCGATCGCCCGCAGTCCGCGATCGCGGACCTGTTGCAGGCGCTGCAGCTCCTCGGTCACGTCCGGCACGATCCGGCGGGCGGCATCGGTCGGGGTGGAGGCGCGGACATCGGCGACCAGATCCAGGATCGGTTGGTCGATCTCGTGGCCGATGGCACTGACCACCGGCGTCGTACAGGCCGCGACCGCGCGGACCAGTCCCTCGTCGTAGAACGGCAGCAGATCCTCCAGTGAGCCGCCGCCGCGAGCGATCACGATGACGTCGACCCCGGACAACCGGTCCAGCCGGCGCAGCGCCTGGATGATCTCCTCCGCCGCCTGCGGGCCCTGGACCAGGGTGTTGCGGACTTCCAGGGCGACGGCGGGCCAGCGACGGCGGGCGTTCTCGACGACATCCCGCTCGGCCGCACTGCCCGCCCCGGTGATCAGCCCGATCCGCCGGGGAAGGAACGGCAGCGGCTTCTTGCGGACCCGGTCGAACAGGCCCTCGGCCTGCAGCAGCCGCTTGGTCTGCTCCAGCTGGGCGATCAGCCGGCCCTCGCCGACCGGGCGGATCTCGTCGCTGTAGAAGGAGAATCGGCCGTTGGGCGTGTAGTAGGTCGGGCGGAGCCGGACCGCGACCGTCGACCCCTCCCGCAACGGCCCGGCCAGATCCAGGTTCGCCGGCGAGATCGACACGCTGGCCGACACCTCCGCCAGCTTGTCGCGCAGGGTCAGGAACACCGTCCGTGAGCCGGAGCGGCGGTTGATCTCGATGAGCTGGCCCTCGACCCAGACCCAGCCCAGCCGCTCGATCCAGTTCTTGACGGCATGGGCCACCACCCGCAGCGGCTGCGGTTGCTCCGGGGAGGACTCCATGGCCATGGACGACGAGGGTAACGGGCGGCTCGGACCTCAGACGCCGGGTCCGACCTCAGAGGGCGTCGATCTCCGCGGTGGTCAGGCCGATCGACTGCAGGTAGTCGCTGACGCTGCCGTAGCGGTCCTCGACGTGGCGGACCACGGTGATCATCACCTCCGGGAGGCAGTTCTGGTTGACCAGCGTGCGCTCCGGGTTGGCGCTGGCGGCCAGTTCGGCGGCGAACCGTTCGGCCAACGCCTCCCGGGTCGCCCCGTAGTCGTCGCCGAGGCGATCCAGGTCGGCGCCCCAGAGCCGGGCCAGCAGGGCGCTGACCAGGCCGGTGCGGTCCTTGCCGGCCGAACAGCAGACCAGCACGTCGCCGTCGATACCCGCCAGCGTCCGGAACACGGTGGCGATCGTCACCCGGTGTCGTTCCAGCCAGTCGATGTACTGCTCGTGCAACTCCACCGCGTCGGCCGCGGCCTCGACAGGTGACGTCGGGTCGAACAGCGGCACCCGCAGGTATCCGGCCGCATCGCGCAGCGGATGCCGGACGGCGGCGACCTCGTCATCGCGCCGCAGATCGACGACGGCGGTCAGGTCGGGCGGGTAGGCGGCCACGTCGACCGGACAGGTGTCGGCGCGATAGACGGTGCGCCGGCGGCCGGCCTGCAGGCCGCTGCCGCCCACCTGCCGCAGATTCGCCAGCCGTGCCGCTGCGCCGGCGACACTGCCGATCCCGGCCGGGGACTTGTCGGGCGAGGTCACCCCAGCACCCTGCCACAGACCCGGGCACGCCGGCGTGGCGCGATGCACATCGGCCGAGCTGGGATCGGCCGACCTGGGATCGGCCCGTCGTCCGCTCCTACACTGGCGACCATGACGTCCCAGACCCCGCCGGTGGCCGCCCCGACCGACGATCAGGCCGACGGCCGGGCCGGGACCGGCGACCGCACCGTGTTGCTGGCCGCGCCGAGGGGCTACTGCGCCGGCGTCGACCGGGCGGTCATCACCGTCGAGCAGGCCCTGCGGACCTACGGGGCGCCGATCTACGTCCGCAAGCAGATCGTGCACAACCGACACGTCGTGGAGGACCTCGAACAGCGCGGCGCCGTGTTCGTGGACGACCTGGCCGAGGTCCCCACCGGCGCGACGCTGGTCTTCTCCGCGCACGGGGTGTCGCCGGCGGTCCGCCAGGACGCCGACCGACGCGGCCTGCAGACCATCGATGCGACCTGCCCGCTGGTGACGAAGGTGCACCACGAGGCGAAGCGGTTCGTCCGCGACGACATCGACATCCTGCTCATCGGGCACGCCGGCCATGAGGAGGTCGAGGGCACCACCGGGGAGGCGCCGACGCGGATCACCCTGGTGCAGTCGCCCGACGACGTCGACGCGGTCGAGGTCCGCGACCCGGCCAAGGTCGCCTGGCTGAGCCAGACGACGCTCAGCGTCGACGAGACGATGGAGACGGTGACCCGGCTTCGGGAGAAGTTCCCGATGCTGATGGACCCGCCCAGCGACGACATCTGCTACGCCACCCAGAACCGGCAGTTGGCGGTGAAGCAGATCGCGGCCCGCTCCGACCTGGTGATCGTGGTCGGGTCGGCCAACTCGTCCAATTCGGTACGGCTGGTCGAGGTGGCCCTGGAGGCCGGCGCGAAGGCGGCCCACCGGGTCGACAACGCCGGCGAGATCGCCGACGCCTGGTTGGCGGGGGTCAGCACCGTCGGTGTCACCAGCGGCGCCTCGGTCCCCGACGACCTGGTGACCGGTGTGCTGGACCATCTGCAGAGCAGGGGCTTCCCGGCTGCTGTGGAGGAGCGGTTGACCCAGGAGTCGTTGACCTTCGCCCTGCCGCCGGAGCTGCGGCGGGCGTTGCGGCCGGGCGCCCTGCAGGACTGACCCGGCTCAGATCTGCTGCCGGTCGTTCGCGGGGCACCGCGACCCGGCCGGCACCTGGTGACGCCGGACGCCGGCGACATCGCCTTTCGCCCCGCCGTGGCGGTGACCAAATCCTCCATTGCGCCGGTTCCCGGCGAGGCACACTCTCCTCAGAGGAGCAACGAGGAGGTCGCCACCATGCCAACCCGAGCGATTCGATGCAGGGGTGCCCGGTGAGCGCGGCCCGCCCGAACGTGCTGGTGCTCGGCAGCAGCTTCGCCGGTCTGACCGCCGCCCGGTTGATCCGTGCCGAGTGCGGGGACGCGGTGGACCTGACGGTCATCGACCGGAACCCCTACCTCACGTTCGTCCCGAACATCCCCATGGAGGTCTTCGCCGATCACAACCCGTTGGTGACGATGCACATGGAGACGGTCCGCTTCCACGATCAGGACGGGAACACGTTCCTCAACGCGGCGGTTCAGGCCATCGACCTTGATGCGAAGCGGGTGAGTTTCGTCCCGACCGACCGCGCCGGCTCGGCATCGGAGTCGATCCGGTACGACTACCTGGTCATTGCGCTGGGCAGCCAGCTCGCCTATGACCGGATCGAGGGCTTCGGAGTCCACGGCGACACCGTCTCCAGTGGTTACTACGGCAACAAGTTGCGCCGCAAGCTGGTCGACGGTTACCGGGGAGGCCCCATCGTCATCGGGTCCGCCCGCTTCCATCAAGGTCTGGACCACAAGCCCGACTGGATGCCGGTCGCCGAGGCTGCCTGCGAAGGGCCGCCGCTGGAGTTGGGGCTGTCGATGGCGCACTGGCTGCAGCAGCACAACCTGGGTGACGCCCACAAGATCACGCTGTTCACACCGGCGCAGGTGATCGCCGAGGACGCCGGTGAGGCCATCGTGACGGAGTTTCTGGCCATGGCCGGCGGGATGGGCTTCGGGTACCTGCCGGAGACCCAGGACGTCAGCCGGATCACCGCGGACGGGATCGAGTTCGCCAACGGCAGCAGCGCCGACGCGGAGCTGAAGATCGTGTTGCCGGACTGGGTGCCGCACGCGTTCCTCAGGGAGCTGCCCATCACCGACGAGCGCGGCTTCGTCGTGACGGGAACCGACATGGCCAATCCGGAGCACTCGGAGATCTTCGCCGTCGGGGATGCTGCCGCGCTCACCGTGCCCAAGTTGGGGACCCTCGGCCATCAGCAGGCCGAGATCGTCGCCCGCCAGATCGCGGTCCGGGTGGGGCGTCGTCAGGCGGGCATGGTGGGGCCTCAGTATCGGCCGGAGATCGTCTGCTTCGGCGACATGGGTGCGCGCAAGGGCTTCTACATCCACTCCGACGTCTGGTACGGCGGCAGGACCAGCGTGTTCAAGATGGGCTACGCCCCGTGGGCGATGAAGATGGCGTTCAAGGTGATGTACTTCCGGTCCGGTGGGAAGCCGGTCTCGTGGGGCATACCGGCAGCGAAATTGAGTATGGACCGGCTTCCGCTCCCGTAGCCAGGACGCTCAGACCCTGTCCCGCTGCCGTGCAGATCGCGGGTGGACCGTCAGCCGTGCGCGCGGTCCGAGCCGCTCCGCGGTGAGTTGCCCGCTCCGTCGACCGGCTCCACCAGGTCGACCAGGTCCGGGTCGACCCGGACGAGTTCCTGCGCCTCGGGCAGGTCGCCGGTCTCGGCCCTGCGGCGCCGGTTCCGGCCGACCAGGGGTTCGACCTGCACCGCGTCGTCCACCAGTTCCTCTGCCTGGATCTGGCGGATCGGCTCGTCCACCGGGGTGGGTGCGAGGAGTTCCTTCTCACTGACCTTCAGATCGCGGAACTTCCGGGCCCGCACCAGCACCGTGCCTTCCACGGTCGCGATGGTCTCGTTGTAGGCGTTCACCGACGTCCGCAGCGCCCGGCCGAGCTTGTCGAACCGGTTGCCCATCAGGCCGAGCTTGTCGTGCAACTCCCGGCCGAGCCGGAACACCTCGCCGGCACTCTCGGCCAGCGCGGCCTGCTTCCAGCCGTGGGCGACCGCTCGCAGCATCGCCAGCAGGGTCGTCGGGGTGGCGATCACCACATCCTTGTGGGCGGCGTAGTCGAACAGCTCGGGCTGCCGTTCCAGCGCCGTGCTGTAGAAGGACTCACTGGGCAGGAACAGCACCACGAACTCCGGCGTCTCGGCCGCCTTCCAGTACTGCTTGGCCGAGAGTTGATCGACATGGGTCCGGACGTGCTTGGCGAACCGGTCCAGGTGTGCCGTCTGCCGGTCCGGATCGGTCGCCTCCGCGGCGTCGAGGAAGGCGCTCAGCGGCACCTTCGAGTCGACGAAGATGTGCTTGCCCTCCGACAGGTTGACCCGCATGTCCGGCCGGACGGTGCCGTCGGCGGTGCGGGTGGTGGCCTGCAGATCGAAATCGCAGTGCTCGAGCATGCCGGCCAGTTCGGCCACCCGCTTCAACTGCACCTCGCCCCACGCGCCGCGGATCTGCGGCTTGCGCAGGGCGGTGACCAGCGCGTTCGTCTCCTGCCGCAGCGTCTCGCCGGTCTGTCGCACGGACTGCACCTGGGCCCGAAGGTCGCTGGCCATGGCCACCCGCTCCTTCTCCACGTCGGTGAGCCGGGAGTTGAACCGCTCCAGCGATTCCCGCACCGGCGTCATCAGCTGCTCGGTGGCCTTCATCCGGGCCTCCGCGGCGGCGTCGGCCTGGCGGCTCTGCCGCTCGATCGTCTCCGCCGACAACACCTTGAACTGGTTCAGCATCGCCTCCCGGTCCGCGGCCAGTTCCTCGGCGCGGCGGACCGCGCCGTCGCGTTCGGCCGCTGTCTTCGCCAGCCCGGCGGCCACCTGCGCCGCCTCCGCCTGGGCTGCGGCGGCCTCGGCGCGGGACTCGGCGATCTGGGTGTGCACGCGGGCCAGTTCGGAGCGGGTCTGGGCCGCCTCCGACCGTGCCTCGGCGGCCTGTGCCTGGGCCTGGGACAGGTCGGACCGGGTCTGGGCCACCCGCGCCTCGTCGCGGGCGCCGTGGGACTCGGCCCGGGCGCGCAGGACCAGTCGACCGGCGACAGCCGTCACCGATGCGCCGAGCAGGAGTCCGCCGAGCAGGGCCAGGACGATCGAGGTCATCACGGTCACGATCCTGACCCCCGGCACCGACAATTCTCCGCAGCGGGACCGGCGCGCCGGGAACCGGCGCCCGACCGCCCACCCTGGATGGGGTCGTCCATCCCGGGTCGTCGACCAGGACCGGCCGTCAACCCGCACCGGTCCGGGCGGCACCGGTGCTGTTGGATGAGGCCATGGCCTCCCGGAAGCACATCGACGACCTCGCCGACTTCGTCGTCGCTGCACCGACGTCCTTCCACGCCGCCGCGGAAGGTGCCCGCCGGCTGACCGACGCCGGTTTCACCGCCCTGGACGAGACCGCGGACTGGGAGCTGGGGCCGGGTGGCTACTTCGTGATCCGCGACGGCAGCCTGATCGCCTGGCGCCTGGGGGACCGGATCGGGCCGGAGGGCGGATTCCGGATCATCGGCGCCCACACCGACTCCCCGTCGTTCCAGCTGAAGCCGCGGCCGGATCTCGGTCGGGACGGCTGGCAGCAACTGGGCGTGGAGATCTACGGCGGTCCGCTGCTGAACTCCTGGCTGGACCGCGACCTCGGGTTGGCTGGCCGACTGGTGATCGACGGCGACGACGGGACGCGGACCGAGCTGGTGCGGACCGGTCCGATCATGCGGATCCCCCAACTGGCGGTGCATCTGGACCGGGCGGTCAACGAGAACGGGGTCAAGCTGGACCGTCAGCAGCACACCCAGCCGATCTGGGGCGTCGGCCGACCGGACCGCTCGATCCTGGCGCACCTGGCCCGGCTCGCCGGTGCCGGGCCCGAACAGCTGCTCGGTCTGGACGTGCTCGCCTATGACACCGCGGAGCCGGCCGTGTTCGGCCTGGACGGCGAATTCTTCGCCTCCGGCCGGCTGGACAATCTGGCCAGTGTGCACGCCGGCCTGTGCGCGCTGCAGCAGACCGCCGACTCGCCGGCTGTCGCCGTGCTGGCCGCATTCGATCACGAGGAGGTCGGCAGCGCCAGCCGTTCGGGTGCCGCCGGTCCGGTCCTGGAGGACATCCTCCTTCGCATCGGCACAGCGGCCGGCTGGACCGGTCAGGCCCATCAGCGGGCCCGCGCCGCCTCCGTCTGCCTGTCCGCCGATGCCGGCCACGCCGTCCATCCGAACTACCCGGGCCACCACGACCCGGCCAACCGTCCGATGATCAACAACGGTCCGCTGCTCAAGATCAATGCCAACCAGCGCTACGCCACCGACGCGGTGGGTGCGGCGGTCTGGCGTCGGGCCTGCCGACGGGCCGGCGTGCCGACCCAGGAGTTCGTCTCCAACAATGCGATCCCGTGCGGATCGACGATCGGTCCGATCACCGCGACCCGGCTCGGCATCACCACCGTGGACGTCGGGATCCCTTTGCTGTCCATGCATTCGGCCCGGGAGCTGGCCGGGGTCCAGGATGCCGAGGCGCTCAGCCGGGCGATGCAGGCCTTCCTCGCCGGGGCGCTCTGATCGCCGTCGGCCGCGCGATCCAGGGCCAGGTGATCAGCATCCAGACGATGATCATGGCGACGAACTCGACGAGCAGATACCACGGCCAGCCTCCCAGCACATCCAGCAGGCTGCGGCTGGCCGGCTTGTGGTTGAGGAAGCCGTAGTTCGTGCCGAGCGCCGCGTTGGCGGCGAACGCGGTCGCGGCCCAACCGATCGTCGCCAGTACGGCCGTGCGGTAGGCGCGCCAGTCCGGGCGCAGGCCGACGCCCCAGGTCAGGAAGATCGCCGCCCACATCACCAACACGTGGGTGGACCAGTAGACGCCGAAGTCGTACCAGGGTGCCAGCCGGTAGTGCAGGTTCGGGGTGAGCAACGACTGCACGTCGAGGGTCAGCGCCCAGTAGTAGGTCAGCGCGAACGGCCACCGTCGCCACGACCACAGGGCGTAGGCCGCCACGAACCGCAGGACATCGGACAGTTGCAGTGGGAGGGACTGGCCGACGTCGAAGGGCCCCGGCAGCAGACCGACGACCAGGTCGGCGAGCGTGATCATCGCCAGCAGCAGGCCGAGCAGCGCAGACAGCCACCGCAGCCCTCCCGAGCCGCGCAGCCGTCGGCCGATCCATACCAGTGCCACCGCGCCGACAGCGGTGAGGCCGAGCATCAGCCAGTGCCCGGACCGGTAGGCGACGAAGGAGTCGCCGACGACCTCCATCCGGCCAATCTAGGGCGCCGCGACGCTCGGTCGCGGCGAATGCGTCGGCCGGCGGTCGCGTCGAGCGGGCCGACTCCTGCCGCAGGCGGGGGCGGCCGCGGGTAGGGTGGTCGGTCGGCGTACACCTGCGAGCCGGAAAGCTGCTGAATGGCCCTCACGATCGGAATCGTCGGCCTGCCCAACGCGGGCAAGTCGACCCTGTTCAATGCGCTCACCCGCAACAATGTGCTGGCCGCGAACTATCCGTTCGCGACCATCGAGCCGAACATCGGGGTGGTCGGCGTGCCCGATCCGCGGCTGGCGGTGCTGGCCGAGTTGTTCTCCTCGGAGCGGATCGTGCCGGCCACGGTGAGTTTCGTCGACATCGCCGGCATCGTCCGCGGTGCCAGCAAGGGGGAGGGCATGGGCAATGCGTTCCTCTCCCACATCCGGGAAGCGGATGCCATCTGCCAGGTCACGCGCGTCTTCGACGATCCCGACGTCAGCCATGTCGAGGGCAACATCGACCCGGCCTTCGACATCGAGATCATCTCCACCGAACTGATCCTGGCCGACCTGCAGACGATCGAGCGGGCGTTGCCGCGGCTGGAGAAGGACGCCCGGCACAACAAGGACACGCAGGCCGTGGTGGCGGCGGTCAAGGAGGCCCAGCAGGCGCTGGAATCGGGTCGGACCGTGTTCCAGGCCGGACTGGATCCGGTTCCGCTGCGCGAGTTGTTCCTGCTCACCGCCAAGCCGTTCCTCTACGTCTTCAACACCAGCGCCGACGAGACCGACGAGGCCGGGCGGGAACGGCTGCGCGCCCTGGTGGCGCCGGCCGAGGCGATCTTCCTGGACGCCAAGATCGAGTCCGAACTGGCCGAGATGGAGCCCGACGACGCGGCCGAATTCCTCACCGACATGGGCATCGACGAGCCTGGTCTGGACGTCCTGGCCCGGGTCGGTTTCCAGACCCTCGGCCTGCAGACCTTCCTCACTGCCGGTCCGAAGGAGTCCCGCGCCTGGACGATCCGCACCGGCGCGACCGCGCCGGAGGCGGCCGGGGTGATCCACACCGACTTCCAGAAGGGCTTCATCAAGGCCGAGATCGTCTCCTACGACGAGCTCGTCGCCGCCGGCTCACTGGCCGAGGCCCGAGCGCACGGCAAGGTCCGGTTGGAAGGCAAGGACTACGTCATGGCCGACGGCGACGTGGTGGAGTTCAAGTTCAACGTGTGAACCCGCAGGTCAGAGGCGGTTTTGCCCTCATCTGCCCTCACGGTGCCCTCGGCAGCGGCGACGACTCGGGAAAAGTTGGCTGGGGTCGACCGGAGCACTTCCGCCGGCCGACGTCTGGACCGCGCTCGCGCTATCCGGACCGGGTCCCAGGGCCTCGTCGACGATTTCGGCCGGGGCCTAGCTGACAGTGCGCTCCCGCGGACGGGGAGTGACGGACTCTTGGGAGGGCAAGCGCTACGGTCTGCGCCCCAGGCGCGATCCTTCGAGGGGCACACCGAGTTCCCGTTCAGCGACGTCCACCGACTCCTCGGCCGAGAGCCAGGAGACCTGGTAGACCCGGCGCCCGTAGTCATCGTCTTCAACCCACTGGCGCTGGCCCCACTACATCAACCCTGCCGTCTCGATCGAGGAGCACGTCGACGCCGTGCTCGCCTCCCCGGCCGCCTGTCGCCGGGTGCTGCGCGAGCTGGTCGACCGAGCCGCCCGCGGCGACCTCGACGATAGGCGGTGGAGCAGCGTCATGACCGACCTCGAGCACATGCGGCACTCGGACGATCGGTATCCGCGCGGGTCGTACTCGGTCCGCCGCTGACCCCGCCATCTCCACCGAGGCTCGGCGGACGCGCGTTGGGCCTGGGACCCGCTCTCCCTGGCCCGACCTTCGAGCCTTACCCCTCCTACCCAAATAGTAGTTGCTATAATCGGGTCATGGTGGAGGACTTGGCTGCGGTTGCACGTCGTACGGATGAGGTCACGCGTCACGCCCGCGCTGAGTTGGTGCGGGCAGTTCGACGGGCTGCGTCAGAGGGGATGACCCAGAAGCAGATCGCCCAGCAGGTCGGACGCAGCCAACCCGAGGTCTCCCGGCTTTTGCGGTTCCACGGGACGTCCCCGCTGGCGCGGCGCCTGCGAGGCAACGCCAGCCGGGTGCGCCAGATCGTGGCCGAGGCCGGTGGTGGGCGGGTGAGGGTGTTCGGCTCCGTCGCCACCGGCCAGGATCGTCCCGACTCGGATGTGGACCTGTTGTTCACCATGGGCCAGCCCCTGAGCCTGATGGAGCTCGGACGGCTCGAGCAACGCCTTGTGGATGCCATCGGCGCCCCGGTCGACCTCGTCCCGGATGCCGCGCTCCGCCCCGATCTGAGGGAGCGAGTGCTGGCGGAGGCTGTCGCCCTGTGAGCCGTTCGGAGCAGGAGCTTCTGCGAGAGGCTCTCGTCCACTTCGAGCTGATGCTCGACCATGCCCACGGCGACGTCACGGACCAGCTGGTCGTGGGCGTGCGGCCTGGTCGGGTACGTCGACGGCGAGCCGGCCGGCTGGGTCGCGGTCGAGCCGCGGGAGAACTACCCGAGGATCTGGGCCCGGCAGAAGTCGTGGATGCGGATGGACCCCGACCTCGAGGACGTCTGGTCGGTCACCTGCTTCGTCGTGCGTAAGGGCTTTCGTCGACAGGGTCTGATGTACGAGCTCGCCGCCGCGACCGTCGAGTACGGCAGGCAGGTCGGCGCTTGCGTCCTCGAGGGCTACCCCACCGAGCCGCTTCCGGGGAAGACCGTGATCTGGGACGAGGCGTCAGTCGGGCTGCTGCAGGTCTTCCTCGACGCCGGCTACGAGGTCGAGGCGTCGCCCACCCTGCGCCGAAGGGTGGTGCGACACCGGCTCAGCGTTGCTGGAGTAGTCGATTCCGGGCCTGCGGGCGAAGAGAGAACTGATACGTGACGTCGCACTCGCGGCTAAGCTAAGAGCTGTTCTCTTCGTGGAGGATTGGGGCAGGCTCGTGTGAGCGGATCGCGGCATGACGTGCAACGGTATGCCGGACGGCGACGCCATGAGCGGCATGCCATGCCTCTTGGGCTGCAGTAATGACCATGAACGCGCATCGCCACGACACGCTCGCCGCCCGGGCCGGCAAGGCCACCACAGAGGTGCGCTGCGCCGTGACCCGGCGCAGGCGCCTCGCCCTGCTTGGTGGCGGCAGGTCCCTACATTCAGGTGACCTTCTTCCGGTATATCGCGATGGCGATCGTGTAGGCCGCGATGAGGATGCACGCGAGCCACGCGAGGGCGATCCAGATGTCGGCGCCGACGGGCTGCTGGGTGAAGAGGGCTCGAATGGTGTTCACGATGGAGGTCATCGGCTGGTTCTCGGCGAACGCGGCGACCGGGCCAGGCATCGTGCTGGTAGGCACGAACGCCGAGCTGATGAACGGCAGGAAGATGAGCGGGTAGCTGAACGCGCTCGCGCCGTCGACGGACGTGGCCGAGAGCCCGGCGATCACGGCGACCCAGGTCAGCGCGAGGGTGAACAGGGTCAGGATGCCGGCGACGGCGAGCCATGCAGTCACGGATGCTTCGGTGCGGAACCCCATGAGCAGCGCGACGCCGGTGACGATTGCGAGGGACACGAGGTTGGCGGCGAGCGAAGTGAGCACGTGGGCCCAGAGGACGCTAGCCCGCGCGATCGGCATGGACTGGAAGCGCTCGAAGATGCCCCCTTGCATGTCCAGGAACAGCCGGTAGGCGGTGTAGGCGATGCCGGACGCGATGGTGATGAGCAGGATGCCGGGGAGCATGAAGTTGACGTAGGACTGGTCGGACCCGGTGGTGATCGCGCCACCGAACACGTACACGAACAGCAGCAGCAGGGCGATCGGCGTGACCGCTGTGGTCAGGATCGTGTCGGCGCTGCGCACGATGTGGCGCAGCGATCGGCCGGTGAGGGCGCTGGTGTCACTCAGGACATGGGTGGTCATCGCAGTTCCTTCCCTGTGGGCGCTGTGCCGCCGCCGCTGGTGTCGGTCTCGCTCGTCTCGCCGACCAGGGCGATGAAGACGTCCTCGAGAGACGGCTGCTTCTCGACGTACTCGACCTTGGCGGACGGGAGGAGCTTCTTCAGCTCGGCGAGGGTGCCGTTCTGGATGATGATGCCGTTATGCAGGACGGCGATGCGGTCGGCGAGCTGCTCGGCCTCGTCGAGGTACTGGGTGGTCAGCAGCACGGTCGTGCCGCCTTGGGCCAGATCCTTGACGGTCTGCCACACCTCGATCCGTGCCTGCGGGTCGAGGCCTGCGGTCGGCTCGTCCAGGAAGATGACCGGCGGGTTGCCGATCAGGCTCATCGCGATGTCGAGCCGACGCCGCATGCCGCCCGAGTACGTCGCGGCCCTACGGCCTCCTGCGTCGGCGAGCGAGAAACGGGTGAGCATGGTGTCGGCGATCGCGCCTGCGTCCTTCAGGTGACGCAGCTTCGCCACGAGCACCAGGTTCTCCCGACCGGTGAGCACCTCGTCGACCGCGGCGAACTGGCCTGTGAGGCTGATTGAGCCGCGCACCTCGTTCGGTGACGAGGCGACGTCGAAGCCGTGGACCGTGGCGGTCCCCGCGTCGGACTGCAGCAGCGTGGACAGGATGCGAACCAGCGTGGTCTTGCCGGCGCCGTTGGAGCCGAGGAGGGCGAAGATGCTGCCCACCTCCACGTCGAAATCGACGCCGCGCAGCACGTGCAGCTCCTTGAAGGACTTCGTGATCCCCTGCACGCGGATTGCGGGCTCGCGGGCCTCGTCGGTGCTCACGCGTCCGTCTCCGTCGCACTGTCGTCTGCAGCGTCGATCGCCCTTCTCAGGCGCGTGCGCTCCTTGTCGATCCATTCCTTGCCGGAGTAGGCCCGAACGAAGGTCTCGGCGAACTCCACCGGGTCATCGCCCACGATGGCGCGCACGGGGGTGTCGTCGACGGCGGCGCGCTCCCAGAGATCGGCGTGATCGCCGACCATCGTGACCAGGGTGTGGCCGTCGACGGACCCGCCGCAGTACATGAAGTACCGGTTGAGCGCAGTCGCGGCATTGGCGTACGGCTCGGGGAGCGCCGCGATGCGGGCCATGTGCTGCTTGTACTGCTTTTTCTGCTCGAGCGACCCGGTGAGGGCCTCAATCCACTTTGCTGCCATGACTAC